>WYBC01000008.1 GCA_011526085.1 Lysobacter sp.
CGGGGCCGGGGGGGGGGGGGGGGGCGGCGTGGGGGGCGGGGGCGGCCCGGCGCCCCCCCCCCCCGGGGGCCGCCCGCCGGGGGCGGACCCCCACCCCCCCCCGGCCCGGCCCGCCCCCCCCGCCCCCCCCGGGGCCGGAATGCGGATGCGGCGGCCGAGGCCGCCGCATCCCGCGATTGCCCGACGTATCGATCAGAACAGACGGATCGTCAGCGGGTAGCGATACGCCACGCCGTCGTAGGCCTTCACCGCGGCGACGATGGTGAACACCAGCCACGCGATCGCCAGCACGATCCACACCGGCACCGCGACCAGCAGGCCCAGGCCCAGCGTGAACACCACCAGCACGATGCTCGCGACCGCGTAGAGGAACATGCTGAAGTTGAAGTTCAGCGCTTCCTTCGCGTGGGCGGCGGCGAAACTCGATCGGTCGCGGACGAGCAACCAGACCACGAAGGCTGCGACGGCGCCGGCGACGCCGGCGAACCATGACGTCGCCAATGCGGCGACGAGCGCGGCGATGTGCGCGCTCGCGGCCCAGCCGCGATTGTCCGCGATGCTGTCGGATGCGTTGCCGGACGGAGCGGCTTGGGCGACGTCGTCACCGGTACCGTTCTGGAGCGTACCGTTGGGAAGCGTGTCGTTCATGCGGATGTCCTCGCGGGGGCGGCCCCCGCCGTGCGCGTCCGGAAACGTCCGGTGCAGGGACAAGATGCGGCATCCGCGCGGGGACTCAAGCCAACGAAAGACATACCTGCTCGACGCGACCGGTTCAGGCGCGCAGCAGGCCCGCCATCGGCCGCAGCGTGCGGCTGTCCGGGAAGATCCGCGTGTCCAGCGCCGCTTCGGACACCGCGAGATGGCTGGCGAGCAGGCCCTTGAACACCGCGCGCAGATCGGTGGTGGGGCGCAGGTCGCGGCCTTCGAACAGCGCGGCGGGCGCGAGACCCGGCCAGTCGCCGGCGATCCGGCCGCCGCGCACCGCGCCGCCGGCGAGCAGCGCCGCACCGCCGACGCCGTGATCGGTGCCGGCGCTGCCGTTCGCGGCGACGGTGCGACCGAACTCGGTCACCACAGCCACCACGGTGTTCGACCAGTCCGCACCCATGCCCTCGCGATACGCGCGCAGACCGGCGTCGAGCTCGGCGAACTTGCGGTCGAGCGCGAGCTGCTGACCGCGATGGGTGTCCCAGCCACTGTCCTCGACGAAACCGATCCGCGCCGCGTTCGCGCCTTGCATGCGCTTGGCCGCGGCGGCCATCGCTTCGGGCAAGCGGAACGCGCCGCGTGCGCCGCCCGTGCCGTTGCCCGACATGTCCATCGCGACTGCCGCCATCGCATCGTCGAACATGGGCGCCAGCCGCGGATCCGAGGCGTACAGCGGCTGCAACTGCTGCATCAGCGCGTCGGGAACCTCGCGCGGCAGCGGCGGCGACCAGATCTCCGCGCGCCCGGAGCCGCGCATGGCCAGCGGCATCACCTGCGCGATGGCCACGCCCGCGTCGCGCGCCATCGTGTCGATGCAGCGGCCGATCCAACCGTCGCGCGCGCCACCCGGCGTCGCGGTACCGTTCTCCAGACAGTCCTGGGCATCGAAGTGCGAACGCAGCCGATAAGGCGGCGCCACCGCCACCAGCGGCAGCAGTTCATGCTTCGCGTACAGACCGTGCGCGAACGGGAGCTTCGGATGCAGACCGAAACTGCCGTCCAGCGACAGCGCGTCGCGCACCGCGAGCTGGCCGCGGGCGCGCAGGTAATCGGCATCGTCGCGCGGCGGGAGCAGGTGCAGACCATCCATCGCACCGCGCAACAGCACCACCAGCAGGCGGGTCTGCGCGCCGCCCGAGGCCGCCGGCGACAGGCCGGGCCACAGCGTGAGCATCGCGGAGCCGCCGAGCGCGGCGAGGAAACGGCGACGGGAGACATCGGCGGTCATCACACCCTCCACTGGAACGCGGGACTGGAAAACAGCAGGGCGAAGCCTTCCTGCGGCGAGCCGGCACGACGCAACGCATCGGCGAACGGCCCCTGCACCGCCTCCGCACCGAGCACGTCGGTGGCGAGATCGACCGGCTTGCCGCGACCCTGAACCTGACCGGCCAGCGCCGCGGCCGCCTGCAGGCGTTTGCGCAGCGCGTCGCCGCTGGCCCAGTCGGCCGCGGTGTCGGGGAAACCTGCCGGCGAGCGCGGCGTGAACGTCGGCTGGCCCAGACTGGTCAGCAATCGCAGCAGGACCCGCGGCTGGCGATCGAGCCGCAGCCCGCCCGCGCGCATCGTCGAGATCACGAAATCCTCGGGGGTCTTGAACTTGCGCGCATCGGCGGACCACGACGCCTCGTGATCGATCATCGCGCCGTACAGCGCGGTCAGCGCGCCGCCGCTGCGCAGATAGGCCGCGGCCATCGCATCGACCAGCGCCGGCGGCGGCGCATCGGCGACGAAATGCCGCGCGAGCTTGAAACCGAGGTGACGGGCGGTGGCCGGGTGCATGGCGAGATCGCGCAGCACCGCGCGGCCCTGCGCTTCGCCGCCTTCGGCGTAGCGCTTGCCCAGCACGGTGCGCGCGCCGGGCTCGTGCGCGCCGGCGCGGAACACGAATGCGCTGCGCGCCTGGCCCTGCTGCATCTCGCGCGGCAACGGCGTGCCCCAGCCGGTGATCGCGCGCGCCAGTTCGATCACGTCCTGCTGCGCGTACCCGCCATCGACGCCGAGCGTATGCAGTTCGAGGATCTCGCGGGCCAGATTCTCGTTCAGTCCGAGCCGGCGCTTGCTGTCGCGGCGCTCCAGCCGCCGCACCAGCATCGAGTCGTCGCCGACCGATGCGGCGTTGTCGAGATACAGCAGCATGCCCGGGTGGGTTTCCACCGCCGTCAGCAGGTCGGCGAAGTTGCCGAGGACATGCGGGCGGATCGCTTCGCGCTCCATCGGCGCCGCGAGCAGGCGGTTCTGGTTCTTGTCGATCGAGATCGCGAAGTGGTTCGACCAGAACCGGACCAGCCGTTCGACGAAGGGCGTGTCGGTGGTCGCGGCGATGCGATAGCGCAGCGCCAGATCGTCGCCGGCGGCGCGACGGATCGCCTGTTGCATCGGGTTGCGCTCGATGTCGTCTTCCGCCGCCCCTTCGCGGGCCGCGGCGCCTGCCGGGGAAGGGGTGGCAGGCTTGCGGTCGCGCATCTGCCGGCGCTGCAACCGGTATTCGTTCTGCTGTTCGAGGAGTTCGAGACTGTCGGGAAGCCCGGCGAACGGCGACAGGTCGGGCCTGCGCCGGAGCTGGGCATGCAGCGTGCCGCGCGGATCGCCCGCGGCGGCCAACTCGCCCGGCATCGCCCCGAGTCCGAAACGATTGACCGCGGCAGCGGCCCGTGAGGCGCTCATGTCGTGCTCCATTGCCGGAAGACCCGGTATGGAACGCGCCGGCGCACGGCGGGTTGACATCGGCCCGGTCGAAAGCGCCAAAAAGAAACCCCGGCGCCGGAAGCGCCGGGGTTCGATCGTTCGTGAAACGCCAGGATTACTTGATCAGGCGCAGCGCGAAGGGATAGCGGTAGGCCTCGCCGTTGTTGGCCTTGATGCCACCGATGATGCAGAAAACGAGGTTCGCGATGCCGACCAGGGTCGGCAGGAAGAAGAGCAGACCGAGCGAAACGATGGTCAGGATGAACGAGACCACGAAGGCGATGGTGATCGTGATCTGGAAATTCAGGGCTTCCTTGGACTGGTCGACCACGAAGGTCTTCCCGGCCTGATCCTTGTTGATCAGCCAGATGACCAGCGGGCCGATGAACCATGTGATGATGCCCAGGAGATGCGCGATGAGCGCCATGGTCTTGTCCTCGCTGGCGGGAGCGCCCGAAGGTGCGGGCGGCGGCGAGGTGTATTCGTTTCCATTGGTCATTTCGGGATTCCCCATTGCTACGGATGGATGCTGCGGATGAATGCGGTCGGATGCGGGGTGCGCCGCGGTCGCGGGCACCGCCCTAGCTTACACAAACGTCAAACGCCGCCGGCAACGGTCATCCTGCCGAGCAGGATCGAACCGCAGCGGACATTCGACCGGACATCGACATCGCTGCCGATGGCCTCGATGCCCTGCAGCATGGCGCGCAGGTTGCCGGCGATGGTGATGCCGTCCACCGGATAGGCGATCCGGCCGTTTTCGACGTAAAAGCCGGCCGCCCCGCGCGAATAGTCGCCGGTCACGGCGTTCACGCCCTGCCCCATCAATCCGGTCACCAGCAGGCCGGTGCCCATGTCGCGCACCAGGTCGTCCAGTCCGCCCGCGTTGGCCGCGACATCGAGATTGAAAATGCCGCCGGCATTGCCGGTGCTCTGCAGCCCGAGCTTGCGCGCGGAATAGCTGCCGAGCACGTAGCGCTGCAGCACGCCGTCGCGGACCAGGTCCGACTCGCGGGTGGCGACGCCCTCGGCATCGAAGGCGCAGGAGCGCAGGCCGCGCATCAGGAACGGACGCTCGCTCAGCCGGCACCAGTCGGGCAGCACCCGGGTGCCGACGCTGTCGAGCAGGAAACTGGCGCCGCGGTAGAGCGCGCCGCCGGAGACCGCATTGACCAGATGCCCGATGAGCGAACGCGCGACCTCGGCCTGGAACAGCACCGGCATGGTGCCGGTCGCCAGCGAGCGCGGCGCGAGCCGGGCCAGCGCCCGCTCCGCGGCCCGGCGGCCGACCGCCTCGGGCGCTTCCAGGTCTTCGCGCGCCAGCGCGAAGGTGTACCAGTGTTCGCGCTGCATGGCCTCGCCCTGGCCGGCGATCAGGCCGCAGGCGATGCTGTGCTGGGTGTCGCGCTCGCGCCCGAGGAAGCCGTGGCTGTTGGCGTAGACGCCGATCGATTCGCCCGTGGACACCGACGCGCCATCGGAGTTGGCGATGCGCGCATCCACGTCGCGGCCGGCGGTCTCGCAGGCCAGGGCCAGGTCGATCGCGGCATCGGCATCCAGCGCCCACGGGTGCCAGCTGTCGAATTCGCGCAGATCGGTCGCCATCCGGTCGGCGTCGGCGAGTCCTGCCGCGGGGTCGTCCTCGGTGTGCCGGGCGATCGCGCAGGCCTGCGCGACGGTGGCTTCGAGGCTCTCCCGGCGCAGGTCGGCGGTGCTGGCGCTGCCCTTGCGCCGGCCGAAGTAGACGGTGATGCCGATGCTGCGGTCGCGGGTGGATTCCACGCTCTCCACCGCGCCCATGCGCACGTTGACGTTGAGGCCGCGATCCTCGTCGCAGCTCACTTCGGCCTGGCTGGCACCCTGCGCGCGGGCGCGGGCCAGCAGGTCGCGGGCCAGCTCGGACAGGTGGTCCAGCCGCGCCAGGCTGTCGTCGGCGGCGACGGGGGATGCGGAAGCGATGACGTTCAATGCTTTATCCTGTAGCGACTATGCGTGGAAAAGACCCCGAAACCGGCGACTTCCTGTCCCCCAGCCGCAGCCAGCAGCGGCGGGAGGCACTGGAAGTGCTCGAACTGGCCCGACAACTGTCGGCGTTGACGCCCCAGCAGCTGTCGCGGCTGCCGATACCGGACCGGCTGATGCCGCACATCGACGAGACCCGCAGGATCACGTCGCACGTGGCGCACAAACGGCAGTTGCAGTATCTGGCGAAACAGATGCGACGGGAAGACGACGAGACGCTGGAAGCGATCCGCGACGCGCTGGACGTCAACGGCCACGCCGCGCGCGTCGAAGCCGCGATGCTGCATCGCGCCGAGGCCTGGCGCGAGCGCCTGATGGCCGACGGCGATGTCGCGCTGGGCGAACTGCTCACCGATTACCCGCAGGCCGATCGCCAGCACCTGCGCCAGCTCGCGCGCAACGCGCACGAGGAAAAACTGAAGAACAGACCGCCGCATGCATATCGCGAGCTGTTCCGCGAACTGCGCGAGCTGTTCGCGGAACACCACGATGCCGATGGCGATGCCGACGAAGGCATCGACGACGGCATGGATCGCGACGAAGACTGAGCGCATGGGGCGCGCCGGTCCCATCGATCCCGGACTGCTCCGCGCGATGCGCTGGCGCGAACGGTTGATCGCCGAAGGCTTCGACGCGCTCGCCGAATTCCTCGCCGCATGCCTGGCCAAGCACGCGGCAGCCGATGCGAAGACGCTCAAACCGATGATCCAGAAGGCTGGCGCCATGCGCCACAGGCACGGTACGCCGCGCTTCCTGCTGCGATACATCCGCGCATTGGACGAGAACAAACACCGCATCGCGGTCGAAGACGTCGCCGATCAGGCCTTCGTCCCGCCCACCGTCAGCTGATCGATCAGCAGCGACGGCTGGCCCACGCCCACCGGCACGCTCTGACCGTCCTTGCCGCAGGTGCCGACGCCCTCGTCGAGCGCGAGATCGTGGCCGATCATCCGCACCCGCTGCATCGTCTCGGGGCCGTTGCCGATCAGCGTCGCGCCCTTCACCGGCGCGGTGATCTTCCCGCCCTCGATCAGATAGGCTTCGGTCGCGGAAAACACGTATTTGCCGCTGGTGATGTCGACCTGGCCACCGCCGAAATTGACCGCGTACAAACCGCGCTTCACCGAACGGATCATGTCCTCGGGGTCGTCCTGCCCGGCGAGCATGTAGGTGTTGGTCATCCGCGGCATCACCAGATGGGCGAAGGATTCGCGGCGGCCGTTGCCGGTGGCGGGCATGCCCATCAACCGCGCGTTGTGGGTGTCCTGCATGTAGCCGGTCAGCACGCCGTCCTCGATCAGCGGGGTGCAGCGCGTGGGCGTGCCCTCGTCGTCGACGGTGAGCGAACCGCGCCGGCCCGGCAGGGTGCCGTCGTCGACGATGGTCACGCCCGGCGACGCCACCCGCTGGCCCATCCGGCCGGCGTAGGTCGAGGTGCCCTTGCGGTTGAAGTCGCCTTCCAGGCCGTGGCCGACCGCTTCGTGCAGCAGCACCGCGGGCCAACCGTTGCCCAGCACCACCGGCATCGTGCCCGCGGGCGCATCGACGGCCTCGAGATTCACCAGCGCCTGGCGCAGGGCCTCGCGCGCGCAGCGCTCCGGACGTTCGTCGCCGAACAGTTCGTCGTAGGCGTAGCGGCCGCCGTAGCCGGCGCTGGCGGATTCGCGACGACCGTTCTGTTCGACGATCACCTGCACGTTCATGCGCACCAGCGGGCGGACATCGCCGGCGACGACGCCGTCGCTGCGGGCGACGAAGATGGTGTCGAGCGCCGCGGAGAGCGAGACGGTGACCTGGCGCACGCGCGGATCGGCGGCGCGAACCAGGCGATCGACGCGGCGCATGGCGTCGAGCTTGTCGGCGTTGGCGCAGGCATCGATCGGATCGACCGCGGCGTAGAGCGGTTCCATGCCGGTCCCCCGACCGTGCGCGAGCGCGGGCGGCGTGCGGGTATCGCCATCGCGCGCGATGGCCTTCGCGGAACGCGCCGCGGCCAGCAGCGCGTCGGGGTTGATTTCGTCGGAGTAGGCGAAGCCGGTCTTCTCGCCGGAGATCGCGCGCACGCCCACGCCCTGGTCGATGGCATGCGAACCGTCGGTGATGATGCCGTCTTCCATCGTCCAGCCCTCGCGGCGCGAATGCTGGAAATACAGATCGCCGAAATCGATGCCGGGACCGAGCAGCAGGCCGAAGGCGCGCTCCAGCCCGGCGTGGTCGAGTCCGGCCGGGACGAGCAGGCGCGATTCGGGGAGAGACTGCATCGGGAGCATGGCGGTTCCGGTGGACGACATCGTGAAGGACAGGGTGGAGGCGACGTGCGCCGGTTTCAAACAGGGCGGGCGTCTTCAGCCCGAGCCGGGCCTGTCGCGGGATGATGCGCCGGTGCGCTCCATCACTTCGACCTTGGGATCTTTCCACGGCCCGGTGACGCGATAGTTCTTGGCCGCGGCCTGTCCGAGCGGCTTCTGCAGCACCGCGTTGGCGACCGCGCCCACCGCCGCGCCGACCGGCCCGCCGGCGAGCGCACCGACCGCGGTCAGCAGATTGCCGGCCTTCGGCAGCACCTCGATGGTCTGGTCGAAGGTCTGGGCACGCAGATTGGCCGCGCCGCGGATGTTGATCCGCGCCGCCGGGCCGTCGATGGCGAGATCGTCGCTGCGCGCGCTGCCGGCGGCGAAGCGCACGTTGCCGCCGAGCGTGTTGAACGCGAATCCCTTGGAGAAGAAGTCGCGGAAATCCAGGGTCAACCGGCGCGGCAACTGCGCGATGCTCAGCAGGCCGAGCACGCGGCCGGTGCCGCCGGGCTCCACTTCCACCAGCCGCCCGTCGCGCACGTCGATCTTCAGATTGCCTTCGAGCGCGCCGAGCTGGAACGCCATCGGGGCGCCGGGCCAGTTCGCATCGAAACGCACGTCGCCCTTGCCGCCGCCGACCCGGCCGCCCATGCCGAATTCGTCGAGCAGCGCGCCGAAATCGTCGCTGGCGAAGGTCGCCCCCACCCGCGTGCGCGCCGCGGCACCGCGACCGCTCCAATCGCCGGAGACATCGATCCGCCGCTTCGGTGCGCGCGTCTGCAACTGCACGATTTCCATGCCGGTCGCGGTGGGGCGCGAGCGGAATTGCGCTTCGCCGAGCGCGGCGCGGGCGATGCGCAGATCGTCGACGCGCAGATTGATCGCGGGAATCTTCGCCGGATCGAAACCGTCGCCGCCCGCGGCGACGGCGGCGACGGCGGCATTCGCCGCGACCGGCGCGGGCGCGCTGCGCCAGTGCAGGCGCTGCAGGCGACCGGCGATGCTGCCGCCCTCGCCGTCCGGCACCAGCAGCGCACCGGCGAGCGCGGCGCCGTCGAGCTGCACGGCCAAACCGCCGCTCGCAGGCGCGATCTGCAGGCGAGTGTCGGGGAAGTGCGCGCCGAGCAGCGACAAACGATCGGCGACGACATCCGCGCGCCGCAGCGCGAGGCGGCCGTCGCCATCGCCGAGCGTCAGCGCGACCCAGCCGATGGCGTCGAGCGTCGATGCGCGGCCGCCGATGATCAGGCCTGATGCCGGCGGCGGTTCGGCGACGCGATCGGTGCCGAAGGCGGCGCGGATGCCGAGCTGGCCCTGGCTGTCGCGCGCGCGCAGCGCGAACCGCTGTCCGAACGCCAGCGCGATCTCGCCCTTGCCGAACGGCAGTTGCAGATCGAGCGTGGTCGGCAACGCCGTGCCGGCGGCCTTGTCCAGCGGCGCCGGCAGATCGAGCGTGGTGCCGACCAGATCCGAGCGCAACTGCAACCGGGTGACCTGCGCGCTGGGCTTGCCGGCGCCGACGGGAATGGCGATGCCCGCGGTCCAGCGCGAGCGGCCGCGCAGATGCGGCTTCAACCAGCCCAGGTCGGCGCTGCGGGCCAGCAGGTCGTCGGTGGTCATCGAGGCTTCGAGTTCGGCCTCGAAGCCCTGGCGTTTGTCGCGCACGTGGCCGGGACCGGCGCGCAGCGAGAGCTTGCCTTCCTGGCGATCGTACTGCGCGCGCAGGCCGTTCGCGCTGAAGCCGTTCTCGTCGTAGCGGGCCTTGCCGCTGACGCCGGAGAACGCGAGCTTCCATTCCGATTCGGCCAGGCGCGCGCCGCGCAGATCGATCGCGCCGTCGATGTTCGCGCGCCGCGATGCCGGGCCGTGCAACGGCAGATCCAGCGCGAAATCGACCGACGCCGGGCCACTGGCGGACAGCGTCGAGAGAATGCCCGCATGGTCCCTGCGCAGCGGACTTTGCCGCACCAGGCCCAGCAGTTTCGCTGCATCGGCATCCGCATGCGCTTCGATGCCGAGCGCGCCGGCGGAGAAATCGGGAATGCCGGCGCTGAAATCGCGGATGCCGACATCGGCCAGCGCCGCACGGCCCGCGACCGAAAAGCCGTTGCCGACGAAGGCGATGTCGGCGTCCATGTCTCCGGTCGCCGGCCAGTCGCCGTGGAATTTCACGCGCATGTCCTGCAGCGTGGCGCGCGCATCGAACACCCCGTCCGGCGGCACGCCCGCGATCGTCCGGAACGGCCAGTGTTCGAGCTCGCCGGCGATCACCGCGCGGCCGTCGCGGACGCGGCCCGCGATCAGCGCGGTATCCAGCCAACGCACCAGCGCGGGCGACATCGCATGCTTCGGCCAGAACCGCTTGGCGGTCGGCGCCATCGCGTCGTCGAGATCCGCGGCCACATCGATGCGCGGCGCGGTGCCGTCGCCCTGGAACCACAGACCGCCGCGGATGTCGGCGCCGTAGCCGTCGCCATCGATGCGCAGCGCGGGCGACTCCACGCGCCAGCCGCCGCCTTCGCGCCAGGCGATGGCTTCGCCGCGCAGACCGACGACATGGGTCGGGCCGAAACCGCTCGGCCAGTCGAAACGCAGCTTCGATGTTTCGTCGAACGCGAAGACCAGGCCTTCGCCATCGCCGCGCAGGGTGCCGGCGAGATCGGAGATGCCGGGCGAGTGTCCGACCGGCGCGAAATGCAGGCCGCGCACCGATGCGGCCGCATGCATCGCACCGCCGCGCAGGCCGCCGACGCGCACGCGCTCCAGCACCGCGCCGGGTTTCGCCGCGGCCAGCCACGCCCGCAGTTTCGGGTCCAGGCGATCGCTGAGCGCGAACACCGCGAACAGCGGGCCGGCGTCGATGCGCTCGGCGCGCAGGCCGTAGTGCTGGCCGCCGGCGATCACCAGTCCATCCAGCACCTGCGGCCGGCTGTTCGCGGCGGCATGCACCCGCATGCTCGGCGCGTCGAGGCGCCAGCCGCCTTTCTCGGCGCGCCAGTGGGCGGTGGCCTGCAGCCGGGCGAAGGTCGCCATCGGCGCCGCCGCGACACCGGCATCCGCCGTCTTCGCCGCGGGAACCGGCGCACCGCGCAGGCGCAGCCCTTCCAGATCGCCATCCACGCTGATCGAAGCGACCTGCCGCTTGCGCACGCTCGCCCACAGCTCGGCGCGGCCGCGGCCGCCGACGACCGTCGCGCCGGCCACGCGCAGCAGCGGCGACCATTCGGCGAGATCGACTTTCCTCGCCGCGGCATAAAGCCTGCCGTCGCCGCGCGCGCGATCGAAATCCAGCACCACGTCCACCGGCGCGGACTCGCGATGCATGCGCGCGCGCAGACCGCTGCGCACCCGTTCGCCGTCCACCTGCAGACGCAGATCGACATCGGGCACCGTGGTCTCGATGCCCAGCGACGGCGCCGAAATGCCCAACCGCGCATCGATCACCTGCAATTCGCCCAGCCCTTCCAGCGCACCGAGCGGATCGCCGCCCTGCGCCTGACCGGGCAGGCCGCGCACCTGCCAGCGACCGTCGTCGCCGCGCTCCAGCGTCAACGCGAGATTGCGCACCCGCAGTTCGGTGAACGAACGCCCGGGCAGCAGTCCGGCGTACTGCGACACCAGGATCTCCGCCGCACCGATGGCGACCGCGCCATCGCCCTCTCCCACGCGCAGACCGTCCAGCCGCAGCAGCGGCCCGCGACGCGTCCATGCGGTATCGAGACGATCGAACGCCACCGGGCGGCCGGCGCGCGCGCTCAGCCATTCGGCGATGCGGTCCGGATGCCGTTCCGCCAGCGGCAGCAGTTGGCTCATCACCGCCGCGCCCAGCGCCAGCAGCACCAGCGAGATCGCGGTGACGTACCACAGCCCGCGGCGCGCCAGACGCAGACGGCGTCGCAACGAGGTCGTCATCCGCGCGCGGCGCCGGTCGACGCCGGGGGCGTCCCGGGGCGGCAGGACTCAGAGCAGCACGACATCGAACTGTTCCTGGGTGTACTGCTCGTCCGCCTGGAAGCGGATCGACTTGCCGAGGAATTCCTCCAGCTCGGCCACCGCCGGCGATTCCTCATCGGTGATCCGCGCGACCACCTTCGGCGACGCGATCACCAGCAGTCGCGGCGCCTCGAACTGGCGCACCGCGCGGGTGATCTCGCGGAAGATCTCGTAGGTCACGGTTTCGGCGGTCTTCAGCGTGCCGCGGCCGCCGCATTCGTGGCAGGGCTCGCTCAGTTGTCGCTGCAGGCTTTCGATGGTGCGCTTGCGGGTCATTTCCACCAGGCCCAGCGGCGAGAAATCGTAGACCGTGGTCTTGGCGTGGTCTCGGGCCAGCGACTTTTCGAGCGTGCGCAGCACCTGGCGGCGGTGCTCGGGATCGACCATGTCGATGAAGTCGATGATGATGATGCCACCGAGGTTGCGCAGCCGCAGTTGCCGCGCCACCGCCTGCGCCGCTTCGAGATTGGTGCGATAGACGGTCTCTTCGAGATTGCGCTGGCCGAGGAACGAGCCGGTGTTCACGTCGACCGTGGTCATCGCCTCGGTCTGGTCGATCACCAGATAGCCGCCGGATTTCAGCGGCACTTCCTTGTCGAGCGCGCGCTGGATCTCGTCTTCGACGCCGTAGAGATCGAACACCGGGCGCGCACCGCCGTAATGCTCGATCTTCTCGGCGAGGCCCGGCATGTACTGCGCGGCGAACGCGCGCAGGCGGTCGCAGGTCTCGCGCGAATCGACCTTCACCTTCTCCACGTCGCGACGGATCAGATCGCGCACCGCGCGCATCGGCAGGCTGAGATCTTCGTAGATGCAGTGGCCGACGCCGGCAGTGCGCACGTTCTGCTCGATCAGCGCCCAGGCGCGGCCGAGATAGGCGATGTCTTCCGCCAAGGCTTCGGCCGGTTGGCCCTCGGCGTTGGTGCGCACGATGTAACCGTGCTGCGCCGCGCCGCTGCCGGACATGCCGCCGTTCTGGCCCGACACCAGCGCCTTCAGACGCTGGCGCTCGGCGTCGTCCTCGATGCGCGAGGACACGCCGATCACCTTCGACTGCGGCAACAGCACGAGATAACGCGACGGAATGCTGATCTGGGTGGTGAGGCGCGCGCCCTTGCTGCCGATCGGATCCTTGACCACCTGGACCACGATCTCCTGGCCCTCGCGCAGCAGTTCGGTGATCGACGGCACGACCTGCGGCTGCGCCGTCGGCGGTGCGACGGGCGGCGCGGCGATCACCGGCTCGCCCTCGCCGTCCACCGCGCTCTCGAGCACGGTCTCCAGCGCGCTGTCGCTGCTCGGTGCGGCGGTGGCGCGGAAAATGTCGTTGGCGTGCAGGAATGCGGCGCGATCGAGTCCGATCTCGACGAATGCGGCCTGCATGCCGGGCATCACCCGCTGCACCCGGCCCTTGTAGATGTTGCCGACCACGCCGCGGCGCCAGCCGCGCTCGATGTGCAGTTCCTGCAGCATGCCGTTCTCGACGACGGCGACCCGGGTCTCGCGCGGGGTGACATTGACCAGGATCTCTTCGCTCATCGCATCGGCTCCGGGCCGTCGTGGGACGCGGACGCTCGCGCGGGAAACAGACCGAAGCCGCGGAGCAGCGATGCGGTTTCGTGCAGCGGCAATCCCATCACGCCGGAATGGCTGCCGGACAGGTGCGAGATGAAACTCTGGGCAATGCCCTGGATGGCATAGGCACCGGCCTTGCCGTCCCACTCGCCGGTGGCGAGATAGACGGCGATGTCGTCCTCGCTCATCGTGGCGAACGTGACCTCCGACACCGATACCGCCTGCAGCTCGCGGCCGGCCGAGACCATCGAGAGCGCGGAGATCACCGCATGGGTGCGGCCCGACAGGCTGCGCAGCATGGCCGCGGCGTCAGCGGCGTCGACCGGTTTGCCGTAGATGCGGCCGTCCAGCACCACTTCGGTGTCGGCGCCCAGCACCACCGCGTCCGGCTGGCCGCTCATTCGCAGCAGCCCGGCGCCGGCCTTTTCGCGCGCGACCCGGCGCACGTACTCTTCCGGCGGCTCCGCGGGCGCGGGCAACTCCGGAATGTCGAGATCGAGCACGCCGAACTCGAGGCCGAGCATCCTCAGCAGTTCGCGGCGGCGGGGGGATTTCGAGGCAAGATGCAGCATCGGGCTAGGATACCCTGCGGACCGCCGCAGCCTGAACGCGATCCCGTCGCGAACCCCGACCGGGCTCACAGTGCGTTCACCCGCTGGCCCCGACCCTGACCGGAGGCATCAACCGGAAGCCTCAACATGGAGAGCCGCATGACCCACGTCCGTACCAATCCGAGCCGCACGCAACGCCCCCATCCCGTTTCCCGCTTTTTCGTCGCCGCCGTCGCCACCCTCTTCGCATCGGGCCTCGCCATGACCGCATCCGCACAGTCGCCCCAGACCGCCAACGACGGCACGCTGCTGTCGGTCACCGCCGATGCCACGGCCAGCCGCGCGCCCGACATCGCCACGCTGTCCAGCGGCGTGGTCACCCAGGCCGCCGACGCCAACGGCGCCATGCGCGCCAACGCCGAGCAGATGACGAAGGTGATGGCCGCGATCAAGGCCGCCGGCATCGCCGAGCGCGACGTGCAGACCGCCGGCATCAGCCTCTATCCGCAGTACCGCTATGTCGAGAACCAGCCGCCGGCGATCACCGGCTACCAGGCCAGCAACACCGTCAACGTCAAGGTCCGCGATCTGTCGAAGCTCGGCAAGGTGCTCGACGCGCTGGTCGCCAGCGGCGCCAATCAGATCAACGGTCCCAGCTTCGAGATCGACGAGCCCGAATCCGCCTACGACGAAGCCCGCCGCAGCGCGCTGAAAAAGGCCCAGGCCCGCGCCGACATGTACGCCGCCGCGCTCGGCCTGCGCGTGCGCCGGATCGTCAGCATCGGCGAAGGCGGCGGCTTCAATCCGCCCGGCCCGATGCCGGTGATGAAGATGGCCGCCATGGACGCGCGCGAAACGCCGGTGTCCCCCGGCGAGACCTCGCTCACCGCCAGCCTCAACGTGGTGTTCGAACTGGGCAAGTGACAGCCCCTGCCCCACGCTTCGCACGACACCCGCCGCCCGGCGGGTGTCGCGTTTTCCGCACCGGAAAATATTTCCGCGGCATTAACCCCCGCCGAACCGCTGCCGCGTTTGCACCGACGTCACCCACCGACGGAGATGCCCCATGGTTCTGCTCGAACGCCATGCCCAACGCCATTCACGTCCCGATGCCGGCGGCCTGCCGCAGGCCATCGCGCAGATCCAGCCGGTGCGCATCCTCGGCATGGCCGGGGCGATCGCGCTCAACGCCGCCGCGCTGATGCTGTTGCTGGTGCCGGTATCGGCGCCGATGCGGACGGTCGACGCTGAAAGCCCGCCGGTGGTCTTCATCGAACCCAAGGCGCCGCCGCCCCCGCCGCCGCCGATCGAGGAGGTCCCGGTGATCCGCCCACGGACCGAAACCCCGACGCCGCAGGTGCAACCGCCGCCGCAGCCGCAACCGCCGGCGCAGCAGGAAGCGGTGGTCCCAGAGGGCAACACTTATGTACCGCCGATCGAAACCACCGACACCGTGTCGCTGCCGGTGCAGCCGGATCCCGGCCCGATGACGAGCACACGGCTGGAATACGCCTCGGCGCCGGCGCCGGCCTATCCGCGCGAGGCCATCCTCGACGGCATCGAAGGCACCGTGCTGTTGAAGGTGCTGGTGGGCGTGGACGGCAAACCGCTGTCGGTGGAGATCGAACGCAGCAGCGGCCATCGCCGCCTCGACGACGCCGCACGCCGGCAGGTGCTGCGCCGCTGGATGTTCAAACCGGCGATCCGCGACGGCCAGGCGGTGCAGGTCTACGGCTTGGTGCCGGTGAATTTCAGTCTCACGCGCGGCTGACGCCCGTGGCACGCCCTTCGCGGCCGGCCACGGGCACCCGCCCGGGGCCGATTCCCCGTCGCGAGGCGCCCTGCCGGGCATCCCCAGGTCCGGCAGGGTTTTTCTTCCCGCCGCGTGTCGACGGCGACACGTGGCCGATGTCCCATTCCGCCCCTCGGAGATTCCGCCGCCGGCCGTCGACGCGCGACCGGCGGCTTTTTCGCCCGCATCGTGCCGCATCGAGGCACACCGCGCGGGAATGCGCCGCATCGTTCCACCGGCGCGGGCAATCGCGCATGGCTGTCGACGCATGGGCCTGACACACTCTGGCGCCCCCCACGCTGGACCGATCTCGATGAAGCATCTGTTCGCACCGCTGCAGGCCGGCGATCTCGCCCTGCCGAACCGCATCCTGATGGCGCCGCTCACGCGCTGCCGCGCCGAAGACGATCACGTGCCCGGCGCGCTGATCGCCGAGTACTACGCCCAGCGCGCCAGCGCCGGCCTGATCATCGCGGAAGCGACGATGGCGATGGCCGGCAACTCCGCGTTCTGGCGCGAGCCCGGCATCCACAGCGAAGCTCAGGTCGCCGGCTGGAAGCGCGCGACCGACGCCGTGCATGCCGCCGGTGGCCGCATCGTGCTGCAGTTGTGGCACGGCGGCCGTGCCTGCCATCCCGACCTCAACGACGACGCGCAGCCGGTCGCGCCGAGCGCGATCGCCATCACCAACGATCAGGTGTACACGCCGAAGGGCAAGGTCGATTACGTCGTGCCGCGCGCGCTGGCCGACGAGGAGCTGCCGGGCATCGTGGCCGGGTTCGCGCAGGCCGCGCGCAACGCCAAGGCCGCGGGCTTCGACGGCGTGGAAGTGCACGGCGCGAACGGCTATCTGCTCGACGAATTCCTGCGCGACGGCAGCAACCTGCGCAGCGGCCCGTACGGCGGCCCGATCGAACACCGCGCGCGACTGATGCTGGAAGTGCTCGACGCGGTGTGCGACGTCTGGGGCAGCGGCCGCGTCGGCCTGCGCGTCTCGCCGCTCAACAGCTACAACGCCATGCGCGACAGCGATCCGGTCGGCCTGGTGCGCTGGCTCGGCAAGCGCCTGAACGCCTACGGCCTGGCCTACTGGCATGTGATGCGCGCGGATTTCCTCGGCCAGCAGCACGGCGACGTGATGACACCGGCGCGCGAAACCTACGAGGGCACGCTGATCGGCAACATGGGCTACAGCGCGGAAGAAGCCGAGGCGGCGATCGCCGACGGCAAACTCGACGCGGTGGCGTTCGGCGTGCCCTTCATCGCCAACCCGGATCTGCCGGAACGCCTGCGCATCGGTGCGCCGCTGGCCGAGGCCGACCGCAATACCTTCTACACCTGGGATGCGAAGGGATATACCGACTATCCGCGCTACGCGGGTTGATTCGCCACCCGACGGCCCGCACGCCGCGGGCCGTCGGCGTTCACGGCATGGCGAAGCCGCCTGCGCGCAGCTTCAGCGCATCCAGCGCACGTCCGACAGGCACCACGACAGGCTGCCGCTGGTCTTGTAGTTCCAGTTGTAACGGCGCGGCGGATTGTTGCGATAAGCGGTGAGACCGCTGGCCGGCGCGGTCGGTCGCGTCCATTCGTTGTTCTCGTAGTCGTAGGTGCGATACAGCTCGTTCGCGGCTTGTTTCAGCGTGTCGTCCGGCTGTCCGGTCAGCTTGCCGAAGTAATAGGCCCAAGCCACCGCGCCGGCAACGGAAAGCGTGTGCTCCGGGCCGGCACCGTCGGCGGCGTAGGTGGACCCGTCGATCAGGGTCACGTAATCGACCAGGCGCAGGGTCTCCGGCACGTCGGTGCGATAGGTCCGCTGCGCCGGCGTGTACGCCTTGCCGCCGGATTTCAGCGCATTGCCGGTGCGGCGGATGAAGTGCGCGATCTCGACGTTGTCGGTGAGCACATAGGCGCGCACCATCGGATCGACCACGAACGGTGTCTGCCAGAAACTCACCAGCAGGCTGCCGCTGGGGCCGTTGCCCTCCTGGCTGCCGTATTTCCACAGGCCACCGTCGACGCGGTTCGCGGGCAGCGCGCCGCCTGCGCCGTTCTGGTGCCAGATCAGATTGGCCGTGAGCGTCAGCAGCCGTTCGCGATAAGTCAGGGTCGCGCCGGTCTTGTACGGCACGTCGCCGAACAGTTCGTAACCCACGATCAGCCCGGTGAGCTTGATGCCCATGTGGCGCTCGGTGTAGCTGCTGGTCGGCGACCAGCGGTCCGGTTCGTCGTTGGCGTCCTGCTGGGCTTTCGCCGCGAGTTTGGCGCCGTCCTTCGACAGATCGTCGCCGGTGGTCCAGTGGGTGTAGGCAAGCCCTTCGGGATAGCTGTACATCGCGCCGTTGGCGCCGATGTAGGCCGCGGGGTTGGGATTCTTCAGCCGGAAGGTGCCGACGGCCAGATCCGGCGTGGTGCCCTGCGGATACAGGTTGACGCGGTAGTACTCCGACGCGCGCACCGATTCGCGCAGCGCCTTGAAGAAACCGCTGCGGAAATACAGGCCGTAGAACGCGGACACGCGATCATAGAGCCACGGTTCGCCTTCGGCGGCCTTGTACGGGATCTGGTTGGGTGCGGTGACCCGCGGATCGTCCTCGTTGATGTGGGCGTAGAAGAAATTCTTCGCGCCGTACATCTGTTCGTTGTATTCGGGGTAATGCTCGGTCGCGTCCATCGTCGCCGGGTCGTCGCGGGTGGCGGCGATGTTCGACGCGAACGGCCGCATCGGCCCGAGCTTGAGCAGGCCCTTGCTCAGCGTGGACGACGGCAGCACCGCGTAGACCTTCGGCTCGGACACGCCGTCGCCGGCGACGAAACTGCCGCTGGTGACCGGCTGCCAGCCATTGCGCGGGTTCTCCAGCGACGTCAGCGACTGCGTGCGGTTGGTGTAACCCCATTCGACGCGGATGCCTTCGGAACTCGGATAGGTCGCGGCGAAGGTGTAGCGGATCTGCACCCGCGCGACCCGCACCGAGGTGTTGTCGAGCGCGGCGTTGGTGGCGTGGCGCCACGGCGTGAGCGGTTCGACGAAGGCCGGGATCTCGGTGCCGCGGGCGTCGAGCACGCGCAGCGTCGACAGCCCGGCGGCGGTGATCGAACCGCGCGGGAACGGCACGCCGAAGGTCACCAGTTGCGCGACGCCGGCCGGCACGCCTTCCACCGGATGCAGGCGCACGTCGACGATGCCGAAGCGTTCGGCGTCCGCCATCAGCGGCTTGAACAGGCGCGGGCTGACGGTGCCGCCGACCGCGGTCGCGGTGATCGGCGGACGCGGCGCCGCAGCGGTCTGGCCGGACAGCCGGGGCAGCGCGTCGCGCGGCTCGGCGCGACTGGACTCGGCCTGGGCGCGACGTTTGACGGCATCGCCGGAGACGCGGACCTGGGCATGGCCGGCATCGCAGGCGTTGAGCGCGAACACCAGCGCGACGAGCGAGAACAGACGGAATGGCCGACGCGGCGCGGACAGGGAGACGGCGCGACGAACCGGAGCGGACAGCGAGGCACTGGGCATGTGGATCACCTGCAACGCGATGCGCGGGGGAGACGCATCGACGGAAACGCCGACGGGGGAATGTCCCGGCGCCGTCGGCGGCGACGCCCGGGGCCTGCGCGACCCGTGCCGGCGTCGCAGGAGGCGATGCACCGTATTCGCAGCATCCGCGAGCGAACCGTGACCGCGATCATCATTACCAGCTCGGCCGCCGATTTGCATGCCTTTTCGTGCAACGGTCACGGTCCTGGCGCGCTCGCAGCCGACGCCGATGTGCGGCCGCGCACATCGGGAAGGGGAAACACGGCGGGTTTCGCGCGAACCTCGCGTGGCGCGATGCAGGCCGATGGGCCGGAATGTGCGCGAACGCCGCCCGCGGTCAGGCGCGGTCAGGCGCGATGGTAGGGATGATTCGCCAGCAGCGCCGCGGCGCGGTACAGCTGCTCGGCCAGCACCAGCCGCACCAGCATGTGCGGCAAGGTCAGCGGCCCCAGCGACCAGCGCTCGTCGGCGCGGGCCAGGACTTCGGGCGCATGCCCTTCGGGGCCGCCGATCAGGAAGGCGAGATCGCGGCCACCGCCGCGCCAGTGCTCCAGCCGCTGCGCGAGTTCCTCGGAGCCGTGCATTTTCCCGCGGCCGTCGAGGGCGACGATGTGGGCCGATTTCGGCAGCGCGGCGAGCACGCGCGCGCCTTCGTCGGCGGTCGCGCGCGCGGCATCGCGTCCCTTGCCGCGCAGGCCGGGTTCGATTTCGATCAGATCCAGCGGCAGCCAGAACGACAGCCGCTTGCGGTATTCGGCGAAGCCTTCCGCGACCCATGCGGGTGCGCGTTCGCCGACGGCGATGAGACGCGCCTTCACGGGCTCGGCTTCGCCTGCATCGCCGTTTCGGCGATCAGGCCTCGTCGCCCGGCGGCTGGTCGCCCACCGTCCACAGCCGCTCCAGCGCGTAGAACTCGCGCACGCGGGGCAGCATGACGTGGACGACGACATCGCCGAGGTCGGCGAGCACCCATTCGGCCTCGCGCTCGCCCTCGACGCCCAGCGGCATCACGTCCAGTTCCTTCACCATCCGCACCACTTCGTCGGCGATCGACTTCACGTGGCGGGTGGAGGTGCCGGACGCGATCACGAGGTAATCGCAGACGCTGGTCTTGCCGCGGACATCGATCTCGACCACGTCCTTGGCCTTGAGGTTCTCCACCGCGGCGTGGACCTGCTTCAGCAGGGCCTGGGCGGACGGCGGCGGTTTGGGCAGCACGGTCTTGATCACGTGCGCATTGTTGGAACTGGACAAGAGCGGTCCTCGCGTGGAATGGCGGAATTATACGCCCGGGGAGCCGGGCAGCCGGACCACGGCCCCCGACGAAGCGCTGCCGTAGAGCCCGTGGGCGGCGATGTACTTCGCCACCGGCAGCGGCAGCAGGTGATGCCAGGTCTCGCCTGCCGCGATCCGGCGCCGGATCTGGGTGGCCGATTCGCCGTGCAGCGGCTGGCGCAGGCGCAGCAGCTTGCCGCCGGGCGCCCCGCGCAGGGCCGCGGCGTCGAGGGTCCAGCGCCCGCCCACGAGCCGCGCCACCGGCGGCGGCAGGTGTTCGTCCAGTGCGCTGCCGGGACGTTCGGCGACGACCCAGTGCGCGCCGGCCAGCAGCGCCTCGGGTTCCTTCCAGGTCGCGAAGCCATGCAGGCTGTCGGCGCCGATCAGGAACGCGATCGGCGCCTGCTCGCCGTGCTTCGCCCGCAGCTCGCGCAGGGTGTCGATGGTGTAGCTCGGGGCGTCGGTGGTGGCGGCACGTTCCAGTTCGCGCCGGTCCACGCGCAGCCCGGCCTGGCCTTCGATGGCGAGATCGAGCATCGCCGCGCGGTGCTCGGCGCTGGCGCCGGGGGCCTCGCGATGCGGCGGATCGGCGGCCGGCATCAGCCAGATCGTGGTGCCCAGAGCCTCGCGCGCGGCGCGGGCGATGGCCAGGTGCCCGTTGTGCACGGGGTCGAAGGTGCCGCCGTAGAAGGCGCGGAGCAACATGCGCGTCAGCTCCCGGCGCGCCGGGTCAGCAGCTGCGCGCCGCGCGCTTCGGCCATCGCCAGCAGCAGGCGTTCCAGCGCCAGCCAGGCGTCGGCCGGCTCCTCGCCGATGCGCGGGCGTCCCTTGGCGATGCGGTCGACGCGACCGGCTTCGACCACCAGCCGTTCCCAGCGCGCGGCGTCGTGGCGCTGCAGCGCGCGGCGATAGACGGCCTGCTTCGAATCCCAGACCCGCTGCGCCTTGAACTCGGCGGCCAGATTGCCGCCCTTGGCGTTGACCCGCGCGAGGGCGGCGACCCGCTGCAGTTCCATCACCAGCATGCCCATCAGCGCCGGCACCGCCTCGCCTTCCGCGCGCAGGCCATGCAGCATGCGCAGCGCCTGCGCGGCCTGGCCGTTGAGCGCGGCATCGAGCAGCCGGAACACGTCGAAACGCGCGGCGTCGGCGACGTACGATTCCATCCGCGCCAGATCGATCGGCTGACCGTCGCTGAGCAGCACCAGTTTGTCGATTTCCTGAGCCGCGGCGAGCAAATTGCCTTCGACCCGTTCCACCAGCCGCTCCACTGCATCGCGATCGGCGCGCAGGCCGCGCGCGCGCAGGCGGCGTTCGACCCAATCGGTGAGTTCGTGAGGTTTGAGCGCCCAGGCGATGGCGTGATGGCCGACGCGGGCGACGGCTTCGCTCCACTTGCCGCCATGCTGGCGGCTCCAGTCGTCGCCGGTGATCAGCAGGACCACGTCCTGCGGCGCCTGCGCGCAGAAATCGGAGATGACCTCGGCGCCGTCCTTGCCGGGCTTGGCCGACGGCAGGCGCACTTCGACCAGCCGGCGCGAGGCGAACAGGCTCATCGCGCCGAAGCTGCGGGTCAGTTGGTGCCAGTCGAAATCGCGGCCGTCGGCGTCGAACACCTCGCGCTCGGCGATGCCCTCGGTGCGGGCGCGGGCGCGCACGGCGTCCGCCGCTTCCAGCACCCGCAGCGGTTCGGGGCCGGAGATCAGGTAAACCGGGCGCAGGGGCTCGTTGTCGAGCTGCGCGATCAGGCGTTCCGGGGTGAGTTCCATCGCGAAGCGGCGGACGCGCCGCGCTCAGGGCGCCTTCGCGGCCCCGGACGCGCGCAGCGCGGCGTCGATCCGGCGCAGAATCGCGGCGTTCATGTCGCGACGCATTTCGGTCACCAGCAACTCGCGTTCGCTGTTGCGACCGATGGTGTCGGACGGCGGCGCGATGTAGTCGCGCGACAGTTCAACCGCCTGCTGCGGCACGATCATGCTGTCGTCGGCCTTGCGCAGCCGGAACACCACGGCATAGCGCAGGCTGTATTCCTGGGCCCGGCCCTGGGTGTCGACCGAGATCGGCAGGTCCGCCCATTTCTCCGAGAGGATTTCCAGTGTCGTCGCCCCCTCGGCATTGGCCTCGGCCGGGGTGGCGCCGGCGTTCTCCAGCGCGCGCGCCAGCGAATCGGCCAGCGGGCTGTAGGGGTCGCGGGCGGTCACCGCCACCGCGCCGAGGTCGGCCGGCAGCACCAGCGCGTTGCGCAGGTGGAATCCGCAGCCGGAAAGCGCGGCGACGAGCAGGAAAGCGAGGGCGAAGCGGATCGTTTTCATGGGCGCAGTCTGGCGGAGGCGGGGACGGGCGGCAAGCGGCGGCAACCTCAGGCCGCCACGATGTTCACGATCTTGCCGGGCACCACGATCACTTTCTTCACCGCCATGCCGTCCATGAATTTGGCGACGTTGGGTTCGGCCAGGGCGAGGGCTTCGATCTCGTCCTTCGGCGTCTGCACCCCGACCTCGATCGTGCCGCGCAGCTTGCCGTTGACCTGCACCGCCAGGGTCACCGCATCGCGCACCAGCGCGGCGGGATCGGCCTGCGGGAACGGCACGTCTTCCAGCAGCGCCTCGGCATTGCCCAGCACCTGCCACAGGTGATGGCAGACGTGCGGGGTGATCGGATTGAGCATCAGCACCATCGCCTGCAGCGTTTCGTGGCGCACCGCGCGGCCCTGTTCGCTCATGTCGTCGAACTTCGCGACATGGTTGAGCAGTTCCATCAGCGCCGCGATCGCGGTGTTGAAGCTGTAGCGGCGGCCGTAGTCGTCGCCGACCTTCTGGATCGCCTCGTGCAACTGGCGACGCATCGTCTTCTGCGCGGCGTTCAGCGCGGCGACGTCGGTGTCGGGATGATCCGGCTGCGACGCATGCGTGGTCACTTCGCGCCAGAACCGGCGCAGGAAGCGCGACATGCCTTCGACGCCGGCCTCGTTCCACTCCAGCGACTGTTCCGGCGGCGCCGCGAACATCGAGAACAGGCGCACGGTGTCGGCGCCGTATTTGTCGACCATCGCCTGCGGATCGACGCCGTTGTTCTTCGACTTCGCCATCTTCTCGACCGCGCCGATCTGCACCGGCTGGCCATCGCTGCGCAGCGTCGCGCCGACGATGCGGCCCTTGTCGTCGCGCTGGACATCCACGTCGGCCGGATTGAACCAGTCGTGCGGCGCACCGGGATTCTCGCGATAGAACGTCTCCGCGATCACCATGCCCTGGCACAGCAGGTTGATCGCCGGCTCGTCGCTGTCCACCAGGCCTTCGTCGCGCAGCAGCTTGTGGTAGAAGCGGAAGTACAGCAGATGCAGGATCGCGTGCTCGATGCCGCCGATGTACTGGTCGACCGGCGTCCAGTATTTCGCGCGTGCGTCGACCATGTCGCCGGCGCCGGGCGAGGTGTAGCGCGCGTAATACCAGCTCGACTCCATGAAGGTGTCGAAGGTGTCGGTCTCGCGTTCGGCCGGGCCGCCGCACTGCGGGCAGGTGGTCCTGCGCCATGCGGGATCGGCCTTGATCGGCGACAGCACCACGCCGGCGGCGAACGCGTCTTCCACGTTTTCCGGCAGCACCACCGGCAACTGGTCTTCCGGCACCGGCACCGCGTCGCAGGTCGGGCAATAGATCACCGGGATCGGGCAGCCCCAGTAGCGCTGGCGGCTGACGCCCCAGTCGCGCAGGCGGAAATTGATCTTGCGCACGCCGCGGCCTTCGGCCTCGAACTTCGCGACCAGATGCTCGAACGCCTGCCGGTAGCCCATGCCGTCGAGCTCGCCCGAGTTCACGCACATCAGATCGTCGCGGGTCTTGTCGCCGTACCAGTCCTTCCACTGCGCGGTGTCGTACTGCAGTTCTTCGGGCCGTTGATGCGGTCCCAGCGGCGAGCGCACGCCGATCACCTGTCTGATCGGCAGCGCGTATTTGGTCGCGAATTCGAAATCGCGGGCGTCGTGGCCGGGCACCGCCATCACCGCGCCGGTGCCGTAGCCCATCAGCACGAAGTTGGCGACCCAGATCGGCACCTGCTCGCCGCTGATCGGATGGATCGCGAACAGGCCGGTGGCCATACCGCGTTTTTCCTGCGTTTCCAGCTCGGCTTCGGACACGCCGCCCTTGCGCAGATCGGCGATGAACGCGGCGAGTTCGGCATTGCCCTCGGCAGCGCGCACGGCCAGCGGATGCTCGGCGGCGATGCTGACGAAGGTGACGCCCATCAGCGTGTCGGGACGCGTGGTGTAAACGCCGAGGGTCTCGTCGCTGCCAGCCACGCCGAACGCGAATTCGAGGCCCTCGCTGCGGCCGATCCAGTTGCGCTGCATGGTCTTGACCGACTCCGGCCAGCCCGGCAGCGCGTCGAGGCCGTCCAGCAACTCCTGCGCGTAGGCGGTGATCTTCAGAAACCACTGCGGGATCTCGCGCTTCTCGACCACCGCGCCCGAACGCCAGCCGCGGCCGTCGATCACCTGCTCGTTCGCCAGCACGGTCTGGTCGACCGGATCCCAGTTCACCACCGAGTTCTTGCGATAGACCAGGCCTTTCTTCATCAGCCGGGTGAACATGCGCTGCTCGTGGACGTAGTAGTCCGGGCGGCAGGTGGCGAATTCGCGCGACCAGTCGATGGCGTAGCCCAGCGACTGCAGCTGTCCGCGCATGTGGTCGATGTTGGCGTAGGTCCACTTCGCCGGCGCGGTCTTGTTCTTGATCGCGGCGTTCTCGGCCGGCAGGCCGAAGGCGTCCCAGCCCATCGGCTGCAGCACGTTGTGGCCGGTCATCCGCCGGTAGCGGCTGATCACGTCGCCGATGGTGTAGTTGCGAACGTGGCCCATGTGCAGCGCACCCGACGGGTACGGCAGCATGGAGAGGCAGAAATACTTGGGCTTGTCCGAAAGTTCGTTCACCTCGAAGGCGCGGGCGTCGCGCCAGAAAGTCTGGGCGGCCGCTTCGACGGGTTTCGGGGTGTAGGGGGTGGGCTCTGCGGACACGGCGGTTTTTCGGCTTGGAAACAACCCGTAAGCCTACCGTACCGGGCCCTCGGTCGCCACGGCGGGCGGCCCAGGGCAGCGTCCGCCGCCGCTCAGTCCATCCCGTAGCCGACCGGAGACCTTCGCAGGATCTCGAAATGGCAGCGTTCGGCGCCGTAGTGCATGCACTGCGTCTCGCGGATCTCGATGTCCTCGCCGTACTTCTTCGACAGCCCCTTGACGATGCCCTTGGCCACGAAACAGAGGCGGCGTTCCGAGTGATAGGTCAGCAGCATCCGGTGCTCGCCCTGGCGGGTGGCGCGCAACTCCGGCGGATTGCGCCGGGGATTGTGGCGATGGATGGCGTCGTGGATCTTGTTGCTGGCGTTTTCCAGCACCTCGAACGTCCGCCATTCTGGACGCACGAACATCTCGTAGTAGGTGACCAGCGACGGGCCGACGAAATCGCCGAAGTCCTCCAGCACCGCCGGCAGCGGCACCTTGAGCATCCGCGCCGCCGTGGACGCGAGATTCACGATCTCCTCGTCGGGATACTGGGCGACCGGGAAATAGACCTTGTAGCCGATGCCTGCTTCCGCGAGCAGCGCGTCCCAGGTGTCGCGGCCGCCATGACGTTCGATGACATAGCTGCGCAGGAAATCGAAAATAACGCCGTACATGAGCCCCCTTGTACCTCTCCCTGTACCGGCGCACCGGGACCGCCATGCGGCGGGCCGGTCGGCCGGGGCCGAGGTCGTCCTTGAGTGATTGATGACCTCAATTAATCACACAACGATGATCCGCCGCAAGCCGCGCGCGCAGGCGACGACACCGCCCATTTCCACGAACGAACGCAACGTGCTTCTTCCGCATCGCGATCCCGCGGGCCTGCGAAGGGCCCGGACAGGTACGCGCGTTCCCCCATGACGGCAGTCGAATCACCATCGACCGGCGCTCCGCCCTGCGCCGTCCGGGGATTCCGCGCGCTCCGGCGGCCATCCTGCCTGCGCGGACACGCGATCAGGGCTCGATCGAAATCGGCGTATCCACCGCCACCAGCCGCCAGACCTCCTCGATCTCGCGATCGGTCAGCGCGATGCAACCGTCGGTCCAGTCGCGGCCGTAACCGGGCGGCGTTCCGCCGTGGATCATGATGTCGCCGCCGGGATCGACGCCGCGTGCGCGCGCCTGTGCGCGATCCGCTTCGTTCGGATACGAGACCCGCAGCGACAGATGGAAACGGCTCTTGTCGTTGCGGAATGTGATGCGGTAGAGGCCTTCGGGCGTGCGTTCGTCGCCCTGCTGCCGCTTGTGCCCGACCGGCGCGTCGCCGAGCAGGATGCGATAGGTCCGGATCATCTTGCCATCGCGCAGCAACTGCATGCGCCGCTCGGATTTGTCGACGCGGATTTCGTCCGCGCGTTCCCCTGCCGGCGCCAGCGCAGGCGGCCAGACGACCGGCTTGCGCGCATGCAGCGACGATGCCGCGAGCGCGCAGAGGCCGAGAACCAGCCACGGGCGCAACCACTGTCGTTTCATCGCTTCAGGACTCCATGCGCGCGAGCGCGCCGTCGATATCGTCGTGCGCGGTCAGCGTACCGAACACCATGCCGCGAGCGCCACCCAGCCGGCTGCGGCAGAAGGCCTCGGCCAGCGGGCTGTCGGCGCGCAGCAGTGTCGCCGCCTGCAGCGCCAGCGCGAGACGTTCGACCAGCGCGCGTGCGCCAGCCTGCGCCGCGTCGGAATCCATCGTGAGCATCGCCGCCGTGTCGGCCGCGACCGCCATCGCCCAGGCGTCGTAGGCGGGATGCCGCCCGGTCGCCGAGAGCAGCGCCGCACGCAGCGCATTCACCGCCAAGGGCTCGCGCTGCAGCGCGCGCAGCACGTCGAGGCACTGGATGTTGCCGCTGCCTTCCCAGATCGAATTCAGCGGCGCCTGCCGGTACAGCCGCGGCAGCATCGATTCTTCGACGTAACCCGCACCGCCGAGGCATTCCTGCGCTTCATTGACGAAGGCCGGCGCGCGCTTGCAGATCCAGAATTTGCCGATCGCGGTGGCCACGCGCGCGAACCCGGCTTCGAGCCTGTCGTGCGGCGCACGATCGACCGCGCCGGCGAGACGCAGCGCGAACGCGGTGGCGGCTTCGGATTCGATCGCGAGATCGGCCAGCACGTTGCGCATCAGCGGCTGCTCGATCAACCGCTTGCCGAAGGCGACGCGATGCCGGCAATGATGCAGCGCCTGGATCAGGGCCATGCGCATTTCCGCGGCGGAGCCGAGCATGCAGTCCAGTCGCGTCAGCATGACCATGTCGAGGATGACCGCGACACCGCGCCCTTCCTCTCCGATGCGCAGCGCGCGGGCACCGGCGAATTCGACTTCCGACGATGCGTTCGACCAGTCGCCGAGCTTGTCCTTGAGACGCATGACCCGGAACGCGTTCTTCGCACCGTCGGGCAGGCGTCTGGGCATCAGGAAACAGCTCAGGCCGCCAGGCGCCTGCGCCAGCACCAGGAACGCATCGGACATCGGCGCGGAGAAGAACCATTTGTGCCCGGTCAGCGCGTACGCGTCGCCGCCGGGCAGCGGCATCGCCGCGGTCTCGTTGCTGCGCACATCGCTGCCGCCCTGCTTCTCGGTCATGCCCATGCCGAGGGTGACGCCGGCCTTGTCCGCCATCGGCACGTCGCGGCGGTCGTACCCCGCGGACGCCGCCTTCGCGGCCCACGCGTGCAGCGCGGGTTCGCGGCGCAGCGCGGGCACCGCGGCATGGGTCATGGTCAAGGGACAACTGCTGCCCGGTTCGACCTGATGATGCAGGAAACTCAGCGCCGCGCGGGCAACGTGCGCACCCTCCACCGGCAGCGACCACTGCGCGGGCGCCCACGACAGTCCGGCGACGCCCTGCGCGATCGCCGTGCCCATGATCTCGTGGTAGGCGGGATGGAATTCGACCGTGTCGATGCGATGGCCGAAACGATCATGGCTGCGCAGCCGCGGACGATCGCGATGCGCATCCCAGCCCAGGCGATACAGCGCATCGCCCGCGATGCGGCCGTAACCGGCGAGATGCGCGGAGAACGCGTCGCCGCCTTCGCGCGCCACCGCCTCGCGCAGCGCCGGATCGGTCGCCCAGAGGTCGCAGGGACCGAACTCGGGCGGCTGGTTGCGCACCGCGTGGGTGTCGCCATGGGCTTCGGTGGAAGAACCGGCGATGGACGGGCCGTCGATGGACATCATGCGCTCCGCGCGGAAGACGATGACAGACTTTAGCGCTCCGCGAGCGCGCGCAGGAACCCGTCGGGCAAGGGCCATGTGCCGAACCAGCCGCGTCGGGTGCCGGTGAGCACGCGCAGCGACTGCCCGCGCCCGCCCGGGATGCGCGACATCGGATGGAACAGCAGATCGCGCAGCGCGGCGACGCGGTCGTGCCCCGACTGGAACAGCGGCGTCAGCCAGCGGCTCCAGAGGTGATACATGCCCAGGTGCGTCCGTCGATCCCGCTGATAGGCCGACAGCGCGGCGGGGATGTCGGCGGACGCGCGCAGCGCATCGCGCAGCGCCAGCGCGTCGACCAGCGCCATGTTCGCGCCCTGCCCCAACTGCGGGCTCATCGCATGCGCGGCGTCGCCGACCAGCACCGCGCGGCCGCGATGCCAGCGCTTGAGTACGCTGTCGCGATAACGGGCCTGCGCCAGGCCCGCGGGAATCTCGGTGTCGCGCAGGTGCGGCAGCACTTCCGGCCAGACCTCGCCCACGTCGTCGCGCCAGCGCGCGGCGTCGCGACCCGACTCCGCGAGTTCGGCCGCCGGCAGGCTCCAGAAGAAACTCAGCCGCGGCACCGGATCGTCCGGACGCGTCCCGACCGGCAACATTCCCACCATCCGCCGCGCCCGCCGATAGCGTTGCCGCAGTTCTTCCGGCCAGGCCCAATCGCCGGCCGGCACCAGGCACCACTGCGCGCCCCAGGGATACGGCCGATCGAAGGCGATCTCGCCGATGCCGGCACGCAGTTTCGACGCCGCACCGTCGGCGACCGCGATCAGATCGAAGGCGCCGTGCTCATCGCCGCGATCGTCGCGCAGCACGCCGCGTTCGGCATCGATCGAGACGATTTCGCGACCGCAGTGCAGCGATCGCTGTTCGTTCCACGCCGCATCGAGCAGTTGGAAGATCGCGCCGCGCTGCATCCCGAGGCCGAACAGCGCTGGATGCAGTTCCCGGTAGCGCATGTCCATCACCGGACGCGCGTCCACGGTCTCGCCATACAGCCTGCGCACCGGCGCGCCGTGCGCAAGCGCCGCCGGCAGCAGGCCCAGCGACCACAGCGCGCACAAGCCGGTGGGCTGCAGCAGGAAACCGGCGCCGACCGGGCCGGGTTCGGCGACGCGTTCGAAGACTTCGACGCGATGACCGTCGCGTCCGAGCGCGAGTGCGAGCGCCTGTCCGGCGGTGCCGTAACCGACGACGGCGATGCGAAGCGTGGTCTTCATGCGATGGGCTTCACGAGGCGGGCGATCCTTGCGCAGGAGATCATCCGGGGAGGATCGTGCGCGACTTGATCCGGAGATACGAAAAGGCCCCGCCGAAGCGGGGCCTGCGATGGGCTTGCGATGCGGGCCGCCGGCTTCAGGCGACCGGCGTCACGCCTGCGGCCTGGGCGCCTTTCGGACCCGTGGTGACTTCGTACTGCACGCGCTGACCTTCCTGCAGGCTGCGAAAGCCTTTGGAGTTGATCGCCGAAAAGTGGACGAACACATCGGCACTGCCATCCTCGGGAGCGATAAAGCCAAATCCCTTGGCATCGTTGAACCATTTGACTGTTCCGTACGGCATATTCCTAATGACCTCGAGTGGGATGCGGTGTCGTGCGTCGCCTGGGCGGCTTCCGCACAGGCGCGAGTATGCCTGAGCCGAACCCGTACGCAAGAGGACCATCGCCTCAATCCCGGCATGCGGCCGACGAGCGATTGATGCCGCCGATCTCAAGTTTCCGCGAGCAATGCGTGCAGCAGCGGACCGAGTCCCGCACCGGCCGCTTCGACGTTCGCCAGCACCTCCTGCAGGGTGATCTGTTCGTCGGGATCGGGACCGGCACCTGCGGCCCAATTGGCGACGATGGCGAGGCACGCGTAATCGAGACTCAATTCGCGCGCCAGGCCGGCTTCGGGCATGCCGGTCATGCCGACCAGATCGCAGCCGTCGCGTCGCATGCGCGCGATTTCGGCCTTCGTTTCCAGGCGCGGCCCCTGGGTGGCGCCGTAGCAGCCGCCATCGACCACCGCGACGCCGGCGCGGGACGCCGCCGCAAGAATGTCGGCGCGCAATGCGGGCGTGTACGGATCGCCGAAGTCCACGTGCAGGACGTCGGTGCCCTCTTCTTCGCACAGGGTCGAGATCCGGCCCCAGGTGTAATCGATGAGCTGGTCCGGACAGCCGAGCGTGCGCGGACCGTAGTGCGCGGCGATGCCGCCGACGGTGTTCAGCGCGAGTACGCGGCGCGCACCCACCGCTTCCAGCGCAGCGAGATTGGCGCGGTAGTTGATCTTGTGCGGCGGCACCGAATGGCCTTCGCCATGGCGCGCGAGGAAGGCCACCCGGCGGCCCGCCAGCGTGCCGATGCGGATCGGTCCGGACGGCGCGCCGTAGCGGGTGACCGGCTGGCGGGTTTCGACATCGTGCAGCTCCGCCAGTGTGTACAGGCCGGTGCCGCCGATGATGGCGAGCGCGATCGCATCGTGCGCGATTGGATTCATGGGGTCACGGTCTCCGTCCGGCGCGCATCGCGCGCAGTCAACATGCGGCCCACGCGGCTCAGTCCTTCAAGGCATAGATCGCGGGCAGATTGCGGCCCTGCTCGCGATAATCCATGCCGTAACCGAAGACGTAGCGGTCGGGCACGTCGAGACCGACGAAATCCGCTTCGATGCCGTCGACTCGACGATCGTGGCGCTTCACCGCGAGCACCGCGACGCGCACGTCGGCGGCGCCCTGATCCTCGCACCAGCGTTTCACCGCCAGCAGCGTATGGCCTTCGTCGAGAATGTCGTCGGCCAGCAGCACCCGACGACCGCGCATCGGCGTGGCCGGGCGATGCAGCCACGCCAGGCCGGAACCCGAGGTATTGCCGCGATAGCGGGTGGCGTGCAGATAGTCGAATTCGAGATCCTGCCCGCGCTCGCCGAGCGCGAACGCGAGCTGCGTCGCGAACGGCATGCCGCCGTGCATGATGGTGACGAACAGCGGCGGCGACGGATCCTGCGCGTACTCGGCGCGGATGTCGTCGGCCATGCGCTGGATCGCGGCTTCGAGCGTCGCGCGATCGTGGATCACGTCGGCGGCGGGCAGGACTTCGGCGAGGGTCGGCGCGGTCATGCGGACACTCCCAGCGCATCGGCCAATCGGGTCTGCGCCTCCGCATGGCGTTGTTCGGCGCGCAGAGCGTCCCAATCGGTCGCACCGCGCCCCATCAGCACCGACATCACCGTGGCGTCGAATCTGCGGCCGTCGACCGCGGCCAGCGATTCCTCGACCAGTTCCGGATGGCAGACCAGCACCACGTCGCAGCCGGCATCGAAGTGCGCGTCGATGCGCTGCTTCACGCCGCCGGCGGAGAACGCCGCCGCCATCCCGATGTCGTCGGAGAACACCACGCCGCGGAATCCCATCTCGCGGCGCAGCACGGTCTGGATCCAGAACGGCGAGTAGCCGGCGGGTTCCGGCGCGACCTGCGGATAGGTCACGTGCGCCAGCATCACCGCATCGGCGTTCGCTTCGACACCGGCGACGAACGGCACCAGATCGAGCGCGCGGATCGCATCGAGCGGGCGATCATCGACCGCGACGTCGAAATGGGTGTCTTCGACCACCGAACCGTGGCCGGGGAAATGCTTCAGCGTCGCGGCCATGCCGGCGCTGTGCATGCCGCGGACGTAGGCGCGGGTGAACTCGGCGACGACGTCGGGATCCGCGGAGAACGCGCGATCGCTGATGGCGAGGTTGCCGCGTCCCAGATCGACCACCGGCGCGAAGCTCAGATCGACGCCGGTGGCGCGGATCTCGCTGGCCATCAACCAGGCGTGCTCTTCGGCCAGCGCCAGCGCGCGCACCTTGTCGGCGGCGTAGAGCCGATCGAACCCTTCCAGCGGGGGCAACGCGCTGTAGCCCTCCTGGAAGCGCTGCACGCGGCCGCCTTCCTGGTCGACGGAGATCAGCTGCGGCCGCGGCGCGGCTTCGCGGATCGCCGCGGACAACTCCGCCACCTGCGCTTTCGAAGCGAAATTGCGCTTGAACAGGATCACGCCGCCGCAGGCATCGTGCTGCAGCCAGGCGCGCTCCTGCGCGGTGAGTTCGGTACCGGCGACGCCGATTACGAGCATGTGTCGGACTCCAGATCGGAAGCGGCCCGCTCCGCTTCGCTCCATTGCGAATACGGACGGGACGCCAGTGCGAGATTGTAGTAGCGGATCGCATCGGTCACTTCGATGCCGAGCCAGGACGGGCGTTCGAACCATTCGTCACCGCTGTCGAGCTCGACCTCGGCGACCACCAGCCCGGCGTTCTCGCCGAGGAACTCGTCGATTTCCCAGAGATGCCCGGCGTGCTCGACCAGATGCCGGCGCTTGTCGATCCGCCCGCCGACGCACAGCGCGAGCAGCGCGCGCGCGTCGTCGACGGGAATCGGATAGTCGAATTCCTGGCGGGTGTGGCCGACATCGCGGGACTTGAGGTTCAGGCGGGCATCCCCGTCCTCCAGCCGCACCCGCACCGAGGCGTTCTGCGCGCCGCGGTCGATCGCCGCCGCATCGGTGAGATAGCCCTGCGCCATCGGGATCGTGCGGTGCGCGAGCGCGCGCCAGGCGTCGTCGCGGACGAGGAATTTGCGTTCGATTTCGAGGGCCACGTTCGACTCGGGTCCTGGTTCGGGGGCTGCCCGAAGGCGGGGCCGGTATTGTAGGCGCAGGCCGCACTGCGGACGCGGTCCGGCCCGTGGCGGCGACTTGCATTCTGCACGGCGCCCCGTGGTAGGATGATTGCGGTTGCCCGACGATAACGAATCTTTAACGATTCTCGGCTAGTCGGGCGAAACTGACGAACGCCGATCGTCCACCACACAAGCAGGAATATCGCCATGAACAGCGAAACTCCCAAGGACAGCGTGCCGGGTCCGAACGACGACTCCGCCCGCACCTCAGGCGCCCAGGACCGGGAAACCCCGGGCTCCATCGGGCTCGAACTCCTCGAACAGCACGACGATTTCGATATCGACAACGGCCAGGACGGCTTCGGGGACAACAACGACGGCCTCAATACGCTGATGTCGCACGAGCGCAGACTGAGCGCGAGCGAGCAGCGGCAGATTCTCGCCATGCGCCGGCGCGTGGCCGAGGACGATCCCGAAGAACAGATGGAATTGCAGAGCGGCCGCAGGCATCGCCTGTGGGAGCTGTACAACGGCAAGCACGCCAACGGCATGTCGCCCGCGAGTACGGCGAGCCCCGGAGAACAGCCGGGCGAGCCGGCGACCGCCACCCGACCCGCCGCCGCGGTGCTGTTGAACGATGCCGCCAGCCCCGACAAGCCGATGTACGACGCCGTGCTCAAGGGCGTGAGCGGACTCGACCCCGCGCGTGTCGCGCTGACCCCGGAAGAACAGGTCAAGGTCGCGGGCGCGCTGACCGCCAGCATGGCGCAGACGCCCGGCTTCAACCGCGCCACGGCGGATCTGTCCTCGATCACCATCGCGCTCAGCGAGAACGGGGACCGCCTGTTCGTGATCAATCACCAGAACCCCGGGGCGCCCGACGCGATGCGCGCCAGCGTCGCGCTGGACACCGCGCGGGGACAATCGCTGGAAGCCAGCAGCGAGCAGATGCTGGTGGCGCAGACCGTGGCGCCACAGCAGAAACAGGTGCAGGAGCAGATGCTGCAGGGCGAGAATCCGGCGATCGCGCCGCGCAGTCTGGCCTGATACCGCTCCGCCCGAGGCAAGCCCGCACGCCCGCGTCCATGACGCGGGCGTTGCGTTTGCGGCCCGCTATTTCGGCTCGAACACCGCGATCGATTCGACGTGGGCGGTATGCGGGAACATGTCCATCACGCCCGCGGACTTCAGCACCCAGCCGCGTTCGTTGACCAGATAGCCGGCGTCACGCGCCAGCGAGGCCGGATGGCAGCTGACGTAGACGATCCGCTTCAGGCCCTTCAGCGGCAACTGCTTCAACACCGCGTCGGCGCCGGAACGCGGCGGATCGAGCAGCAACCGGTCGAAGCCCGCGCGCATCCAGGCGTGCCCGGACAGATCCTGCGCCAGATCGGCCGCGTGGAACTGGACGTTCTCGAGCCGGTTGCGCGCGGCGTTTTCCCGCGCGCGCGCCACCAGCCCGGCCTCGCCTTCGACCCCGACGACCTCGCGCGCGACCCGCGCCAGCGGCAGGGTGAAATTGCCGAGACCGCAGAACAGATCGAGCACCCGGTCTTCCGGCTGCACCTCCAGCAGTTCCAGCGCGCGCGCGATCATCCGGTCGTTGAGCCCGGCATTGACCTGGATGAAATCCAGCGGCTTGAACTGCAGATCGACATCCCACTGCGCCAGTCGGAACGAGAGCGGCGCCGCGTCCTCCGCGCCTTCCGCGGCGATCTCTGCAGGCCACAGCCGCCGGACCGAATCGATCCCGCCCGGCTGCAGGAAGATCGCGAACTCTTCCGCCTGCGCGAACGCGATCAGCGCCGCGCGATCGCGTTCGCCCAGCGGCTGCAGGTGCCGGAATACCAGCGCGACGCCGCTGAATCCGGGCGTGGCGTCGCCGGCGATGAATTCGATCTGCGGAATGTCGCGGCGCGCGTCCATGCCGTCGACCAGCGCCGAGATCGCGCCGATTTTCGTACCGATCTGCGGGATGACGGTGTGGCACTCGGACAGGTCGGCGACGAAGCGCGGATCGGCCTCGCGGAAACCGACCAGCGTCTTCTCCTTTTTCTCGACCCGGCGCACCGACAGGCGCCCCTTGCGGCGATAGCCCCACGCGCTGTCGGTCAGCGGCGGCAGCAGCGCGCCGGCCTCGACATGCCCGATGCGCTGCAGGTTGTCGAGCAGCACCTGCTGTTTGCCGAGGATCTGCCTGTCTTCGGCGAGATGCTGCAGCACGCAGCCGCCGCAGGTGCCGAAATGCGGGCAGCGCGGCGCGACGCGGTCCGGCGATGCGGTCAACACCTCGACCGCCGACGCTTCGTCGAAATGCCGCGACTTCGAGGTCTGTTTCGCCATCACCCGCTCGCCCGGCAGCGCACCGGCCACGAACACGGTCTTGCCGGCATTCGGATCGCCCTCGGGGCGGCGCGCGACGCCGCGGCCGTCGTGGGTCATGGCGGTGATGTCGAGAGCGAACGGAGTCTGGTCGATGCGGTTGCGGGCCACGGGCGGGTCTGGACGAAAACGGGCGGCGATTGTCGCATGCCCGGAAAACGGCGACGCCCGCGGGTGGGCGGGCGTCGCTGGGGTCGAACATTTTGGACGGCCCTCGCGCAGGCCCTCGATGGCCTGTCCGGGGCGAGCGCATCCTCAGCTCATTTCTGCTTCCAGGCCCCGCCGCGCTGGTACCACCAGCCGGAGCGGGCGCTGTCGACCCACTGCTTCGCGAACACGCTGCGGATCTGGGCTTCCCATTCCGGGTGACCGTTGGCGACGGCGATCTCGCGGTAGACCGCCTTGCGGTCGCGGTTCTCGTCGGCGACGGCGGTGTTCACCGGCACGCGATCCTTCAGCGCCAGCGCGGCGGCATCGCGCACCACCACCAGGCCGTCCTCGGTGAAACCGAGCGCACCGGAATCGAAGTGCGGGCGGAGCTGGCTGTCGAAACGCTGCTCCATGCGCCCCTGGATCGCGGCGATCGCCGGGGTCTGGATGTTGAAATCGGGGCTCTGGGCGTAGGCCGGGGAGATGCCCAGCAGCATCAGCGGATCGAATGCCGCGAGCTGGAACCCCTGGCGCGGGGTCTCGTAGGCCATGCCGCCGCCATCGCTCTTCGGGGCTTCGGCGTCGTTGATGACCTTCTCGACGAAGACCTTGGCCGCTTCCTTGGCTTCGGCGGCCGGGAAGTACACGTTGATGGTGACGCAGGCGCTGAGCAGCAGCGCGGCGACCATGGAAGCTCCCAACAGACGGCGCATGTTCGATACTCCAGGAAGAATGGGGTGAAGCTTACTCGACCACCGGGGAGAGTTCGCCGCTGCCGACCGCCGCCAGGCGTTCGACCAGGGTCGGCCAGTCGACCTGCCGATTGAACCCCACCACGTTGAGGCGCGGGATCCCGGCGCCTTCGACGATAGTAAATCCACCGGCGCCTGAACCCGACCCCGCCGCACCGTCCAGGCCGGCCATCTCGCAGACGCCGTTGTGCAGGCGGCAGGCGATGCCGATCCGGCGATAGCCGAAATCGTCGAACAGGCCGATCAGCTGGCCCTGCAGGGTGGTCACGAACGAGGCGTCGCCGACGCTCGAAATGTTCTGCACCGCGCGCTGGCTGATGCGCTGGCGCACGCCGCGCTTCTTTTCGGTATGCAGTTCGGCGTCGAAGGCGGTGGCGGTCCAGTCGACCAGGCGCAATTCGCGGATGCCGCCGTGCAGCCGGCCGCTGATGCTGCCGAAGTCGAACACTTCGGTGACCGACAGCAGATCGAGATCCTGCAGCGCGAGGTCCGCCGACAGCGTCGGCGCGACGCCGAAGGGCCGCTCCATCGCCAGCGACGACACCGTCACCCGGCCATCGAACACCCGCATCTCCAGGCCGCCTTCGAACACCAGACGGTCGGCCGCGAAACGGGCATCGGGAATCGTGCCGCTGAGCGTGCCGCGGAACGCCGGCCAGCCGAGATTCTTCGCGAGCGTGCCGATGTCGATCGCATCGAGGGTCAGGCCGAAATTCGCCTCCACGCCGCGGTCGCCCGACGGCGGGCGCAGCTGGAATCGGTCGAAACGCAGGCTGCCGCCGACCGCGGGCACGGTGGCCGGCGCGCGCAGGCCGATGCCGCCGTCGGCGCTGCGCAACGCCAGCGTCGATGCGCCGAAATCGAGACCGTAAAGCTGTCCGCTGCGCCAGCGCAGCGCACTGTCGGCGGGGCCGTCGCCGGAGAAGCGTACATCGCCGTCGAGACCGTCGAAGCGGAACATGCCGCCGCCTTCGCGCACATCGACCGCTTCGAAGCGCGCATCGAAACCGCGCAGTCCGGTGGCATCCAGTTGCACGCGGCTGCGCAGTCTTCCGGCAAGGCCGAGATCGCTCAGGCCGAAACTGCCGAGCCAGCCGGACAGATAGCGACCGGTCACCGGCGCCAGGTCGTCACTGGAGACTTCGACATCAAGCGCGCGCAGCGCGCCGTCCGGCGCGAACGCCGCCTCGCCGCGCGCCGCGAGCGTGCCGCCGTCGCGCCAGTCGATGGTCGGCAGGCGCCAGCCGGCATCGTCGCCGACGGCCTCGATGCGCAGCGCCACCGGCGTCTTCGGCAGCGCGACATAGGCGCTGCCGAACAGGAATTCGCCGCCGCGCAGTTCGCCGTCGAGATCGATGCGCTGTTCGTTCGCGGCGATGCGGTAATCGAGCGCGAACCGCGCGCCGAGACCTTCGGCGGCGATGGTGGCGTCGGGCGTTTCCAGCGCAACGCCCTGGAAAGTCAGCGGCCCGGCGATGCGCAGCGGACGGTCGGCCGGTGCGCTGACGACGAGCCGGCCGTCCATCAGGCCGTTCTTGAAACGGCCGTCGGCCCACGCACGATCGAGCAGCGCCTGCGACCAGCGCATCGGCACCTGCAGCAGATCGATGCGGGTGTCGTCGGGCGCCGCGGCCTGGCGATGGACTTCAAGCCGCGCCGCCCCCTGGCGCAACGCCACGTCGGTGTAGGCGGTGCCGAGATCGACACCGAGCCGCATCGGGGCGCCGCGGCCGGCGCGCAGATCGCCATCGCAGCGCCAGCCGCCCGCGCCGTCGCGCTGCAGCGGGCACTGCCAGACGAGATCGTGGAAGCGATAACCGAGGTCGGGCGCGTCGAGCGTGCCGACCCGCAATCGCAGGGTGCCGCGGTCGGCCTGCGCTGGCCAGTCGAGCCGCACGTCGACGCGTTCGAGCGTGGCCAGTCCGGTCGCGATCCGCGCGATGCTGGCGGTCGCGGTGCGCGCCTGCGTCGTCTGCGGCCAGAAGGCCGCGCAGAGCGCGAGCGACAGCAGGATCGGTAAGATGCGCGACGACATGGCCGTCAGAGTAAACGACCCGCGATGAATGCATCCGTCCCGCTGCCGTCGGGTCCTTCGCAACCCGCCGCCCTGCCCCGCGTCCTGCTGCTCGAAGACGACCCGGTGAGCGCGGCCTTCCTCGCCGAAGGGATCGCAGGACTGCCGGCCACGGTGGACATCGCCGGCACCGTCGCCGAAGCGCGGACGCTGGCCGGAGACCGCCATGCGCTGTGGCTGTTCGATGCGAGCCTGCCGGACGGCCGCGGCGACGCATTGCTGGCGGAACTGCGGGCCCGGGGACTGGCGGTGCCCGCGCTGGCGCATACCGCCGACGCCCGGCGCGAAGAACGCGACGCGCTGATCGCCGCGGGGTTCGTCGATGTCCTGCCGAAGCCGCTCGCGATCGCACATCTGCATGCGGCGCTGCGACGCGCGCTGGGAACGCAGGCGACGTGGTCCATAGAGGACATCGCGGCACCGTGCTCATCCATCGATGGCGAGACGCCGCCGATCTGGGACGATGCCGTCGCCCTGCGCGCGCTCAACGGCCAGCGCGCGCATGTCGACACGATGCGCGGCCTGTTCCGCGGCGAGTTGATCCAGACCGTGGCGCGCGTCGCCGGTGCGTTCGACCGCGGTGATATTGACGCACTGCACGCAGAACTGCACCGGCTGCAGGCGGCCTGCGGCTTCACCGGCGCCGCGCGACTGGCCATGGCGGTCGATGCGCTGCGGGCGACGCCGGATTCGAGCGTCGTGCATGCGCAGTTCGAACGCGCGGCTCAGGACACGCTGTCGTCGCCTTCCGGCTGAGTGGCGGAGGGTGGCACCGACGCATCGCCGCGCGGCAAGGCCGCGATCAGCTCCCACGATTTCAATCCGCGCCCGCCGAGATGGTGCAGCAGCAGCGCGCGCATCGCGCGGCGCAAGCCAGGCATGTCCTCGGCGCAGGGTTCGCGGTCGGCGGCGAGATCGAGCAGCGCGCGGCCGGTCGCGGCTTCGTTGCGGCCGGTGCGGCCGGTATTCGCCGCCTCGCCGAGCACGCGACGCGGGCCGTGCTCGGCATCGAGGTGATAGCGCGCGGCGGGGTCGATCGCGGTGCCGTCGCCGTCGCAGTCCCAGGCGAAACCGACGCCCAGCGCCTCGAGCAGATCGCGCTCGAAGCGTCGCAGCGTCCACGCCAGCGGCAGATCGTCGAGACCCAGCCGCGCGCGGGTTTCGCCGTAGATCGCATACAGCATGCCGACGCCGTCGTGGCGCGGCGCGAGACGCAGCATCAGTTCGTTGAGATAGAAGCCCGCCAGCATCGCGTCGCCGTGCAGCCGCGGCGCTTCGTCGATGGCCTCGGCGGCGTTGAGATGCGCCAGCTCGCCGCGCTGCACGGCATCGAAGCGGATGTGCTGCAGCGGCTGCAGCGCCGCGCGGAATGGCTGTTTCTTCGGCCCGTGCACGCCGCGCGCGACCAGGCCGACGCGACCATGCTCACGGCTCAGCACTTCGACCAGCAGACTGGTTTCGCGCCAGGCGCGGGCATGGAGGACGAACGCGGGTTCGGCGGTGTAGCGCATCGCGTCAGCCGGCGGGGACGAACCGCAGACCATCGGATGTCGCGGGGTGCATCATGGCGACGCGCGCTCGACCAGACGCACACCGACGATCTCTCGCTCCCACTCGCCCTGCATGCTCGACGCGGTCGCCTTCTCGATACGCAGGCAACCCGCGTCGCCGCGACCGACCACGATCGCACCATCGAATGCGGAGAGATCGTCCAGAGCGCCGGCACCATGACCGGCGCTTGCGTCGAAGCCGGCACGCCCCGAAATCGGACGGGAAACACCGACATTCCAATCCGCCGGTATCCGCTCGATGGCGACGAATTCGCCGCACGCGATCACGATCCGGACGTGGTCGATGGCGAGGCCCGCGGGCGGCTTCACGAACTGTGGCGGGAAACGGATTTCATGGCGATGCGTCGGATCGCCCGCCATCGCGACGCCGGGCGACGCCACAAGCCAGAACGCGAGCGCGAGCGCGACGCGCACGGTGCGGATCACTCCGTGTATCCGAAGGCCTTCAGCGCCGCTTCGTCGTCCGACCAGCCTTCGCGCACGCGGACCCAGGTTTCGAGGAACACGCGACAGCCGAACATGCGTTCCATCTGCTGCCGCGCCTTGGTGCCGATCTCGCGCAGGCGGGCGCCGCCCTTGCCGATGACGATGGCCTTCTGGCTCTCGCGCTCGACGAAGATCACCGCGCCGATGCGGTACATCGACTCCGGCGGCGCGCCCTTGCGCAGCGACGGCTCTTCCTCGAAACGTTCGATCTCGACGGTGGTCGCATAGGGCAGCTCGGCGCCGAGCTGACGCATCAGCTGTTCGCGCACCAGTTCGCCGGCGAGGAACCGCTGGCTCTTGTCGGTGATCTCGTCTTCGCCGTACAGCGCATCCTGTTCCGGCAGCAGACCGAGCACGGTCTTCACCAGAGGCTGCAGGCCGCTGCGCTTCAGCGCCGACACCGGATGCACGCTGGCGAATTCGCGGCCTTCGCTGGCCGACTGCAGGAACGGCAGCAGCACGGCCTTGTCGGGATAGCGGTCGACCTGGTTCACGACCAGCACGGTGGGAATGCCGGCGCCCTTCAGGGCGTCGTAGGCCAACGTGTCTTCGTCGCTCCACTGCCCGGCGCGGATCACCAGCATCGCCGCGTCCACGCCTTCCAGCGCGCCGCGCGCCGCGCGGTTCATCATCCGGTGCATGGCCGACGCGGTGGCCTTGCCCTTGTCGGCGTGGATGCCGGGGGTGTCGACCAGCACCAGTTGGCCTTCGGGGAAGGTGGCGATGCCCAGCATGCGGTGACGGGTGGTCTGCGGCCGCGGCGAGACGATGCTGACCTTGGTGCCGACGAGGGCGTTGATGAGCGTGGATTTGCCGACGTTCGGCCGGCCGAGGACGGCGACATGGCCCGCGCGATGGGTGGTTTCGGTCATGCCGCGATTGTACGGCCCGGCCGGGGGCGGCGATACCCGGACCCGCGGAATGCACGGGATTTTCCGCCCATCACCGCAGCGGACGATGCGGAGCGATCGACGCGGAACGATCGAAGCCGGGACGGCGTCGGGCCGGACGCGCTCAGGCGTCCGGCGCGACCGCCTGCAACACCGCTTCGGCCGCGAGCTGTTCGGCGGCGCGCCGCGAGCCGGCCTCGCCTTCGCGACGCAGCGGCGGATCGCTCAATGCGCATTCGGTGCGGAACAGCTTGGCGTGGTCTTCGCCGGATTCCGACAGCAGGGTGTAGGCCGGCAGCGGCAATTGCCGGGCCTGCAGCCATTCCTGGAGACGGGTCTTGGCGTCCTTGCCGAGCTTGTGCGGCGGCGGCAGCGCTTCGATGGCCGCGGCGAACCACGGCAGCACGACCGCGCGGCAGGTATCGAAGCCGGCGTCGAGATAGATCGCACCAACCACCGCCTCGAAGGCGTCTGCGAGGATCGAGTCGCGGCGGTGGCCACCGGATTTCATCTCGCCGGGGCCGAGCAGGATCCGCGTTCCCAGTTCGAGTCCGCGGGCGAGCGCCGCGAGCGAGGATTCGCGCACCAGTTCGGCGCGGGCGCGGGTCAGTTCGCCTTCGGCCGCCTTCGGCCAGCGGGCGTACAGCGCCTCCGCGACGATGGCGCCGACCAGGGCGTCGCCGAGGAATTCCAGCCGTTCGTTGTGGACGGCGGCGGCGCTGCGGTGGGTCAGTGCCCGTTCCAGCAGCGCCGGGTCGCGGAAGACATGGCCCCCGCAGGCGATCGCGGCGCTCACCTCAGGCCCGGCCTCACTGCTCCGGGCTCAATACGTGGCCGTTCCCGAGAGCGCCTGCTCGGCGCTGAACTTGCCGACCGCATCGAGGTTGTACATCAGCGGCACGCGCACTTCGTAATTGACGTACATCACCTGGCCCTGACCGCTGCCCTTGTTCTCGATCTTCACGTGCTGGGGCTTCACGTTTTCCGAGTAGCTGATGTAGAGGCGCTTGAAGAATTTTTCCTTGATCTGCGCCGGCTGCTCGTTGGCGATGCCGGCTTCGGCGGCAAGGCCCTTCATCGCGGATTTCACCGCGAAGAACTCCTGGTACATCGGGAACAGCTTCATGACGATGAACAGGAAGAAGCCGACCACCGATGCAACGATGACGAAGCTGATCAAGGTCATGCCGCTCTGATTGCGTCGCATATCCGATTCCCCCAAAACGATGACGTGTGAACGATGGTGTGTGGACGATGGCACGCGGGCGATCGCTTCCGGGCGATCGCTGGACGCGCTGCCGGCGGCGACGCCTTACGGAATGTCGTTGCCGATGCGGGACGGCTCGAAACTGTCGGTGCAGAACCAGCCACTGCAGTTCAACCACACCAGGAACGCCTTGCCGCGGAGCCTCTCTTCCGGCAGATACCCCCAGAATCTACCATCATCGCTGCGGTCGCGGTTGTCGCCCATCACAAGATAATGACCGGGCGGCACGGTCCAGCGGCTCTCGCCACGGGGGTCGACGAACTGATCCGGCAGCTCCAGGACTTCGTGCTCGTGGCCGGGCATTTTCTCGAGCAGGCGGGTCGCGCCGTTCATTTCGGCGTTGCGGCCGTTGCCCTTGAATTCGCCCTTCGGCGCGTACTGCATGACCTGGCCGTTGATCGACAGCGTGGTGCCGGCGTATTCAATGGTGTCCCCCGGCAGGCCGATCACGCGCTTGATGTAGTCGGCGCCGGTGTTCGGGTCGCCGGGCCCCTTGCCCGGATAACGGAACACGACCACGTCGCCGCGCCCGGGTTCGCCGACCTCGATCACCTTCCTGTTGGTGATCGGCAGGCGCAGGCCGTAGGCGAACTTGTTGACCAGGATGAAGTCGCCGATCAGCAGCGTCGGCATCATCGAACTGGAAGGAATGCGGAAGGGCTCGGCGACGAAGCTGCGCAGCATCAGCACCAGCGCCAGCACCGGGAAGAACGCGCGGGCGTAGTCCACGACCACCGGCTCGGCACGTTCGTCCAGCAGGCCGTCGGCCGTGGCCCGCCGCTTGGCGAAGAACAGCTTGTCGAGCAGCCAGATCACGCCGGTGATCAGGGTCAACGCGACGAGGATGATTTCGAACCAGACCATACAGTCTCCAAATGAAAGCCCCTCTCCGACCGGAAGAGGGGTCGCGATGAGGGTACGGCAACGCGGCGAAAGTTCAACGACCGGCGTTTCCTGCCCCCCATCCGCCTCCGGACCGGGTCCGGTGCATGCCGTTCGGGCACCGCCTCCCGGCGGGAGACGGCATCGGGATCACTTGCTGTCCACCTGCAGCACGGCGAGGAAGGCCTCCTGCGGGATTTCCACCCGACCGACCTGCTTCATCCGCTTCTTGCCTTCCTTCTGTTTCTCCAGCAGCTTCTTCTTGCGGCTGATGTCGCCGCCGTAGCACTTCGCCAGCACGTTCTTGCGCAGCGCCTTGACCGTGCTGCGCGAGATGATCTGCGAACCGATCGCGGCCTGGATGGCCACGTCGAACATCTGCCGCGGGATCAGATCCTTCATCTTTTCGCACAGCTCGCGGCCGCGCCGGTCGGCGTGGCTGCGATGGACGATGATCGACAGCGCGTCGACGCGGTCGCCGTTGATCAGCGTATCCACGCGCACGAACGGACCGGCGTCGAAACGCAGGAAGTGGTAGTCCAGCGAAGCGTAGCCGCGCGAGACCGACTTGAGCTTGTCGAAGAAATCGAGAACCACCTCGGCCATCGGCAGTTCGTAGCTGATCTGCACCTGTCCGCCCAGATACTGGATGCCGATCTGCGAACCGCGCTTCTCTTCGCACAGCGTGATGCAGTTGCCGACGTAGTCCGGCGGGGTGAGGATGTTCGCGCGGATGATCGGCTCGCGGACTTCCTCGATGTGATTGGTCGGCGGCAGCTTCGCGGGATTGTCCAGCGACACCACCGTGCCGTCGGTCTTCAGCACTTCGTACACCACGGTCGGCGCCGTGGTGATGAGGTTGAGGTTGTACTCGCGCTCCAGACGCTCCTGCACGATCTCCATGTGCAGCATGCCGAGGAAGCCGCAGCGGAAGCCGAACCCCATCGCTTCGGAGCTTTCGGGCTCGAAACGCAGGGCGGCGTCGTTGAGCTGCAGTTTTTCCAGCGCTTCGCGCAGGTCCGGATAGTCTTCGGCATCGACCGGAAACAGGCCGGCGAACACGCGCGGCTGCATTTCCTGGAAGCCCGGCAGCGGCTTGTCGGCCGGATCGCTGGCCAGCGTGAGGGTGTCGCCGACCGGTGCGCCGTGGACATCCTTGATGCTGGCGTTGATCCAGCCCACTTCGCCCGCGCCGAGCTTCTTCAGTTCCTTGCGCTTGGGCGTGAACACGCCGACCTTGTCGACCAGATGCGTGCGGCCGGTCGACATCACCAGGATCTTGGTGCCGGGCACGATTTCGCCCTGCATCACCCGCACCAGCGAGACCACGCCGAGATAGTTGTCGAACCACGAGTCGATGATCAGCGCCTGCAGCTTGTCGGTGTCGCGCGGCTTGGGCGGCGGGATGCGGTGGACGATGGCTTCGAGCACGTCGCCGACGTTCAGGCCGGTCTTGGCGCTGATCGCGACCGCGTCGGTGGCGTCGATGCCGATGACCGCCTCGATCTCGGCCTTGGCGCGATCGATGTCGGCGGTCGGCAGATCGATCTTGTTGAGGATCGGCACCACTTCCAGGCCCTGCTCCACCGCGGTGTAGCAATTGGCGACCGACTGCGCCTCCACGCCCTGGGCGGCATCCACCACCAGTAGCGCGCCCTCGCAGGCGGCCAGCGAGCGGCTGACTTCGTAGCTGAAGTCGACATGGCCGGGCGTGTCGATGAAATTGAGCTGGTAGACCTGCCCGTCCTTCGCCTTGTACGGCAGTGACACGGACTGGGCCTTGATGGTGATGCCGCGCTCGCGCTCGATCGGATTCGAATCGAGCACCTGCGCCTCCATCTCGCGCGCCTCCAGACCGCCGCACAATTGAATGATGCGATCGGCCAGCGTGGACTTGCCGTGATCGACGTGGGCGATGATGGAGAAGTTGCGGATGTTCCGCATGGAATCGGACATAGGGAAGCGCGGCGCGGGGCCGTCGTGGCCTTGTGTGGTCGAACCCGGGATTATCGCACAGGCGGAAAGCCCGCCGGCCGCAGCCGCGACCGGCCGACCGCCCTCCGGACGCGCCGAAGGCGGCCAACGGCCGCCTTCGGATGGGCCGGACGCCCGTGACGACCGCGATCAGCCCGTCTTGTCGGGCGAGACCGCCAGGAACTGGGTCGCACCGCCGCGACGGACCAGCAGCATGACGGTCTGGTCGTCGCGGACCTTGGCCAGTTCGCGGTCGAACGCGGCCACGTTGCCCACCGGGGTGGTACCGACCCGCAGGACGATGTCGCCCTGACGCAGGCCGGCGCTGCGCGCCGACTTGCCCTCGACCCGGGCGATGACCACGCCTTCGCCCGGACGCAGGCCCAGTTCGCGACGCGTGTCGGCGGCGATGTCCTCGCCGATCAGCCCCAGCGCATTGCGCTTGCCGCTGGCCGCGGGCTCGCGCGGCGCCTGCCGCTGCGGGCCCTCGGCGACCGCGGTCTCGTCGAGACGGGTCAGCGTGACCGTGCGTTCGAGGGTCTTGCCGCCGCGCAGGATCGAGAGCTTCGCGGTGGCGCCCGGCGCCATCGATCCGATCACCGGCGGCAGATCGCTGGAATCGTCGATCGGGGTGCCGTCGACCGCGCGGATCACGTCACCGGGTTCGATGCCCGCCTTCTCGGCCGGGCTGCCGGCGCGCACGTCGCTGACCAGCGCGCCGCGCGTGTCGGGCAGGCCGAAGCCCTTCACCGCTTCCGAAGTGACGGCGCCGACCACGACGCCGATCTGGCCGCGGCTGACCTTGCCGGTGGTGCGGATCTGCTGCGCCACGTTCATCGCCACGTCCATCGGAATGGCGAAGCTCACGCCCATGTAACCGCCGGAGTTGCTGAAGATCTGCGAGTTGATGCCGACCACTTCGCCGTGGGTGTTCAACAGCGGGCCGCCGGAATTGCCGCGGTTGATCGCCACGTCGGTCTGGATGAAAGGCACGTAGCGCTGCTGCGCGTTCGCGGCGCGACCGACCGCGCTGACGATGCCGGCGGTGACCGAGTGATCGAGACCGAACGGCGAGCCGATCGCGACCACCCACTGCCCGGGCTTGAGCGATTTGGAATTTCCGGTGCGCAGGTATGGCAGGTCGTCCGCGGCGATCTTCAACACCGCGACATCGGACTGCGGGTCGCTGCCGACCACCTTCGCCTTGAATTCGCGACGATCCGACAGCGTGACCTTGACCTCGTCGGCGCCATCGACCACGTGATGGTTGGTCAGCAGATAGCCGTCGCCGGAAATCAGGAAGCCGGTGCCGATCGACATGCCCTGGGGGCCACCATCACCACCGCCGCCGTCCCCATCGTCGCCCGGCGCACCGGGGCCACCCGGGCCACCGGGCATGCCCGGCATCGGCATGTCGGGGCCGAAGAACCGGCGGAAGAACTCGGGCAGTTCATCGTCGTCGGGGACGCCACCGCCGCGCGCCATCGGGTTGCGGGCGCTGCCGGTGGCTTCGATGCTGACGACCGCGGGTCCGACCCGCTCGACCAGCAGGGTGAAATCCGGAAGGCCGGTCACCAGCGGCGCGTTCGGCGCGTTGATGGCTTCGGCCGCGGCGGCCGTGACGACGGACGACGATGCCGCGGGCTGTGCGGCGGCAGGCTGTCCCGCGCCGATCGGCAACACGGTGGTGGCCGCCGCGGTCGCGGCAGCCGTGGCGGTGACGAGCACCAGGGTACGGAAGGTCGGTTTCATCGGGGAGGCGTCCTCGATAAAGGGTGGGGATGCTGGATCCTGGAAGACGGGCTTCGGAAGAACGGAATTGCGCAGGGATGCCGGAGACGCCGGGCGCCGTTATGGCGCCTCCGCGGCGGCGGGCGGCGGCGGCAACTCGATGAATCGCGGCTGCGACTGGGACCGCGGCTGGAATGCGGGATGGACGGCATGACTGCCGTCGCCGAAACCGGCGGTGACCGCGCCGTTGTCGGACGCGCCAGGGACCAGCGCGCGCGGCCACGGCTTGGACACGATCTGCGCGTTCGGCGCCAGATCGCCGCCCTGAGTCGACTGCGCGACGACGATGGCTTCGGATTCGCGGGCCCGCGCAGCGGCTGCGGCGCGGTCGCGTTCGAGACTGGTGGCCCGGCTGCCGGCCTTGATCCGGGGATGGGTCCCGCGGCTTTCCGCAGCGGCGGCGGCCGCGGCCGCGGAGGCCACCAGCACCGCGGCGGCGGCCTGATCGCCGACCGGCGCTTCCGGGCGCGGTTCGGGCAGAGGTACCGGCACCGGCGCACCGGATGCCGCGCCCGGCGGATGGATGACGGCCACGGCCGGCGGAATCGCGCCGGCGGCAGGCGCCTCGGGTTCGCGGCCGCCGAGGAATGCGGCCAGGGCGACCGATGCCGCGAGGGCGGCACCGCCGCCCCAGCGCAGCAGCGGACGTTGCGACAGCAGGCGGCGGGCATCGACGGATGCCGCCACCGGCACCACTTCGGCCGCGGCGATGTCGTCGGCGATGGCGCGGCCGACGCGCTGCGAAAAATCGGCGGGCAAGGCGCGGCCGGCATAGCCGCGCAGGGCATCGCCGTAGAACTGCCAGCGGCCCCAGCAATCGGCGAGTTCGTCGTCGTGCTGCATGCGCCGCAGCAGGAACCGGGTCTCGTCCGCGGAGAGCGCGCCGTCCAGCATCGCGGACAGCTGTTCTCGATGGAATTCGCGGGCGTTGGCGTCGCGATCGGAAGAAATGTCGTGCAATCCGGTCATGGGCTCTTTATCGGAGTGGAGACGGCGTCGGGGGAAGGGAGTCGATCAGCGGATCGCGCGTTCGCGCGGATCCGGCGCGTCCATCAACGGTCGCAGCTGCGCGTCGATCGCGTCGCGGGCCCGGAAGATGCGCGAGCGGACCGTGCCGATGGGGCACTGCATCTGCTGCGCGATCTCCTCGTAACTCAGACCCTCGACCTCGCGGAGCGTGATCGCCACCCGAAGCTCCTCGGGCAATGCTTCGACCGCGCGCATCACCGTTTGTTCCATCTCCTGTCGCATCAACTCGCGCTCCGGGGTGTCGTTGTCGCGCATCCGCACGGCGGATTCGAACTGTTCGGCATCGTCGATGTCGATGTCCTCGCCCGGCGGCCGGCGCTTGTGCGCCACCAGATGATTCTTCGCGGTGTTCACCGCGATCCGGTGCAGCCAGGTCGAGAACTGGGCGTCGCCGCGGAAATTCCCCAGCGCGCGATATGCGCGCAGGAAGGTTTCCTGGGCCACGTCCTGGGATTCGCTCCAGTCGTGGACGTAGCGCCCGATCAGCGCCACGACCCGGTGCTGGTACTTGCGCACCAGCAGGTCGAAAGCCGCGCTGTCGCCGCGCTGCACCCGCCGGACCAGTTCGAGGTCCACGTTTTCGGTCATCGTCTCGGCCATCCGGCCGGCACTCCTGCAGGGAATCGTCCGGCTCGATGGCCGGCTGTTCCGACAATACACGCCCGGGAAAAGTTCCCGGTCCCCACGGCCGCCCACCGGCCGTCCTGTGCAACATCGGTTCATCTGGGGGCCCGACGCCACTGCCACAAGCCATGCCGGGCCCGGCGGCGACGCGGCATTTGACGACCCGCAGGCCTCGTCGGGATCATAGGCCCCATTCTCCAGCGTATGGATTCCCCCATGACCACGCCCCAGCCCGGCCTCGACGGCCTGCGTCTCCGCCACTGGAAGACCGAACTCCGCCCCGACCGCGTGCTCGTCCTGTCCTTCGACCGCGAAGGCGAATCGGTGAACACGTTCGGCCAGGACGTGCTGATCGAACTGGGCGCCCTGCTCGAACGCATCGTGCTGGAACCGCCGAAAGCCCTGGTGCTGCGCTCGGCGAAGGAGAAAGGCTTCATCGCCGGCGCCGACATCCGCGAATTCCAGGAATTCGACCGCAAGGGCACCATCGGCGATTCCATCCGCCGCGGCCAGCAGATCTTCCAGCGCATCGCCGAGCTGCCCTTCCCCACCCTCGCCGCGATCCACGGCTTCTGCATGGGCGGCGGCACCGAAATCTCGCTGGCCTGCCGCTATCGCATCGCCTCCAGCGACCCGTCGACGAAGATCGGCCTGCCGGAAGTGATGCTGGGCATCTTCCCGGGCTGGGGCGGCAGCGCCCGCCTGCCGCAACTGGTCGGCGCCCCCGCGGCGATGGACATGATGCTCACCGGACGCAGCCTCTCGGCCTCCGCCGCGCGCGCGATCGGTCTGGTCGACAAGGTCGTGGATGCCGACCAGCTGGTCGAAGCCGCCGCCACCCTCGCGCTGCGCGGCATCGAGCGCCCGTTCAAGCAGCGCTTCCTCGGCTGGGCCACCAACACCTGGGCGGCGCGCCAGCTGATCGCGCCGAAGATGGTGAAGATGACCGCGCGCAAGGCGCGCCGGGAACACTACCCGGCGCCGTACGCCCTGATCGACACCTGGCGCCGCAGCGCCGGCGCCGGCATCAAGGCGCGCCTCGACGCCGAGCGCAGGGCGGTGGTGAAACTCGCCGCCACGCCGACGGCGCGCAACCTCACCCGCGTGTTCTTCCTGCAGGAACGGCTGAAGGGCCTGGGCGGCAAGGATCACGGCATCCGCCACGTGCACGTCGTCGGCGCCGGCGTGATGGGCGGCGACATCGCCGCATGGGCCGCGTACAAGGGCTTCGACGTCACCCTGCAGGATCGCGAACAGCGCTTCATCGACACCGCCATGGGCCGCGCGCAGGAATTGTTCGCCAAGCGCGTCAAGGACGAGCGCAAGCGCCCCGAAGTCGCGGCGCGTCTGGTCTCGGACCTCGCCGGCGACGGCGTCGCCAAGGCCGACCTGCTGATCGAAGCGATCATCGAGAAGCCCGAGGCCAAGCGCGACCTTTACACGAGCGTCGAGCCCAAGATGAAGGCCGATGCGCTGCTCACCACCAACACCTCGTCGATCCCGCTGACCGAACTGCGCGAACACATCGCACGTCCGGCGCAGTTCGCCGGCCTGCACTACTTCAACCCGGTGGCGATGATGCCGCTGGTGGAAATCATCCACCACGACGGCATGGACCCGGCCACCGAGAAACGCCTCGCCGCGTTCTGCAAGGCCATCGACAAACTGCCGGTGCCGGTCGCGGGCACGCCGGGCTTCCTCGTGAACCGCCTGCTGTTTCCGTACATGCTCGAAGCCGCGACCGCCTATTCCGAAGGCATTCCCGGCCCGGCCATCGACAAGGCCGCGACGAAGTTCGGCATGCCGATGGGCCCGATCGAACTGATCGACACCGTCGGCCTGGACGTGGCCGCGGGCGTCGGTGCGGAACTCGCACCCTTCCTCGGCCTGCCGATTCCCGCCGCGCTGGCCGCCCCGCCCGAAGCCGGCAAGCGCGGCAAGAAGGATGGCCAGGGCCTCTACACATGGGAGAACGGCAAGGCGCGGAAGCCTGAAATTCCCGCCGATTACAAGGCGCCCGATGACCTCGAAGACCGCTTGATCCTGCCCTTCCTCAACGAAGCCGTCGCCGCCCTGCACGAAGGCGTGGTCGCGGACGCGGAACTGCTGGACGCCGGCGTGATCTTCGGCACCGGCTTCGCGCCCTTCCGCGGCGGCCCGATCCAGTACATCCGCGACACCGGCACCGACGCGCTGCTCGCGAAACTGGCCGCGCTGCAGGCGAAATACGGCGACCGCTTCGCCGCCCGCCCGGGCTGGGACAATCCGGCGTTGAAGAACGGCTGAGGCCCACCGCACATGCGCCACCTGCAGAACCCCGCCCCGGCGGGGTTCTGCCGTTGCGGGCTTGCGAAGCCGGCCGCAGCAGTTGTTCGCCCATGGCGACCCGCCGCCCGATCTCGCCGCGCTGGCGGCGAGTCTGGCGTTCGGCCTCGCCCGCAATCACCCGTTCGTCGACGGCATCAAACGCACCGCGCACGTGTGCTATCGCGCGTTTCTCGCGCTCAACGATGCCGAACTCGTCGCGGCCGAAGAAGAAAAATACATCGTCATGCTGAGCCTCGCCGAAGGCAGCCTCGACGAAGCCGGATTCGCCGACTGGCTGCGCAAGCATCTGATGCTCGCTAACGTGGATCAGGTCAACGAACCACAGACCGCGTATTCGGGCTGATCGCGACGTGCCCGTCCGGCGCTCGACACCGACGGCCGCGGATCCAATCCGGCAGAAACTGTGTCGATGACGGCATGCGGCTGCTCATCGGCTCACGCGGCGCGCACCTCGCAAGACAAGACAGGCACCACGTCATCGCCGACCGCCTCCAGCAGCGCATGCGCCTGCAGCGCCGCCACCATCACATCGGCGCCCAGCGCCAGTTCCGAATCCTCGGCGCGATCGGCCAGCCGCCGCAACCGCAACAGACGCGGATGCAGCGCATCCGCCGCGGCCAGATCGGCCTGCGCCCGCGACAGATCGAACGTCACCGACGATACAGGTGACCGCTCGGCCATCGCCGCCAGCGTCTGCCGGCAGAACCGTTCCGACACTTCGCCCATCCGCGCCCAGCCCTGCCGCACCTCCGGCCGCAGCGACACCAGCGCCGCCAACCGCGCTTCCAGCGTCGTCAGCGCCGCGTCCACCGCGTCCAGATCCTCGGCTGCGAACGTCAGCGGCAACCGCTCTTCCAGCGACCGCTTCGCCGACGCATCTCTCTCGTCCATCCCGCATCTCCTTTTCCGCACGGGAGGGTTCCCGTGATGCGCACAGCATCGCGAAACGCGCGATCGCGCACCGTCGGCGAACGGCACGACTTCGTGTCGGAGTTTTCCGAAACGCTGTCATTTCAAACACGCGCAGACGAACCACGGCAGCCCCCTGCCACAGCCCCTGCACAGGAACGACGCAAGTCGCGACGAACGAAGCCGTACACGCATCCTCGCCGCCGCACACGCGACACGCGCTCGACGACACGGTTCCGGCAGTCACGTCTCGCGATATTCGATCGCACGCGGCTGGCATGCCTCTGGCGCAGGACCGAAACGATGCCGGCAATGGCGGCATGCGCAGGGGGCGCGGCGGCCTCGGCTAGAATCCCATCCTCGCAGGCGCCCGCTGATCGGGCCGGGGGATTCGCAATGACGCTGGGAATGTTCGATGTCGCAGTGGTGTGCCTGGTGATCACGGCTGTGTTGGCCTACCTGAATTACCGCTTCGTGGGCTTGCCGACCACCATCGGGGTGATGGCGATCGCGCTGTTGATGTCATTGGGGCTGATCGCGCTGGACCGTCTGGGCTTCGGCGCACTGCGCGACTACGAGGCGACATTGCTGTCGTCGATCGATTTTTCCGAACTGTTGATGCAGGGGATGTTGTCGCTGCTGCTGTTCGCCGGCGCGCTGCACATCGACATGAGCGAGTTGCGCAGTCATCGCTGGCCCGTGGGCCTGCTGGCGGTGCTGGGAACGGCCTTGTCCACGGTGATCGTGGGTGTGGCGGTGTGGTGGCTGCTGCCGCTGCTGGGCCTGACGCTGCCGCTGGCGTACTGCCTGGTGTTCGGGGCGCTGATCTCGCCCACCGACCCGATCGCGGTGATAGGCATCCTCAAATCCGCCGGCGCGCCGCAGAGCGTGAAGCTCGTGGTGTCCGGCGAGTCGCTGTTCAACGATGGCGTGGGCGTGGTGCTGTTCTCGCTGCTGCTGGCGGTGGCGGTGAAGGGGGAGATGCCGGGTTTCGGCGAAAGCGTGTGGCTGCTCCTGCACGAGGCGGGTGGAGGGTTGTTGCTGGGCGCGGCGCTGGGCGCGGTGCTGTACTTCATGCTGCGGAGCATCGACAACTACCAGGTGGAAGTGTTGCTGACGCTGGCCGGCGTGCTGGGCGGCTACGAACTGGCGAGCCATCTGCACGTCTCCGGCCCGCTGGCGATGGTGGTGGCCGGCCTGATCGTGGGCAATCAGGGGCGCGCCTATGCGATGTCGGACACCACGCGCCATCATGTCGATCTGTTCTGGGAGTTGATCGACGAGATCCTCAACGCCGTGCTGTTCGTCCTGCTGGGCCTGGAGATCGTGCTGATCGCCTTCACCGGGCAGGTGATGCTGGCGTCGCTGGGGGTGATCGTGATCGCGCTGCTTGCGCGCCTGTTGGCTGTGGGGTTGCCCGTCGCGGTGCTGAAGCCGGTGTTCAAGCTGCCCGACGGCGCGTGGAAGGTGTTGACCTGGGGCGGCCTGCGGGGCGGCATTTCAGTGGCGCTGGTGTTGTCGCTGCCGCATGGTCCGCAGCGAGAGTTGCTGCTGGCGCTGACCTACGCTGTGGTGGTGTTCTCGATCCTGGTGCAGGGGCTGACGATCAAGGGCGTGATCGTGCGCAGCCTGAAGGACGCGCCCGCCCCGGCCTAGACGGGGCTCTGCCGCGGGAGCGCTGCGCTCGGGAGTCCCTGGCGCCGGGCTTCGTTGCGCCCAACGCTAGCCCGCGGGAGAGGCGATGGGCGCCATCGACGCCAACATCGTCCTGCGCGAGCGGATCGCGCAGGACGATGTTGGCGTCGCGATCCGGACCGGCCCAGGCAGACCTCATCGCACGACGACGATGAGGCCGTGCTCACACGGGTGGTGAAAATGAAGCGGCCGCGTTTCGCGCGACTTACGCGAACGGATCGCGCAGGACGATGTTGGCGTCGCGGTCCGGGCCGGTGGAGACGATCGCGAGCGGGCAGCCGGCGAGTTCTTCCAGCGCGCGCAGGTAGGCGCGGGCGGCGGCGGGAAGTTTGTCCCACTCGGTGATGCCGGCGGTGGATTCGCTCCAGCCCGGGAATTCGAGGTAGACGGGTTTGCAGTCGTTCCAGCCGTCGGCGTCGAGCGGGGCGTATTCGGTGCGCTTGCCGCGGTATTCGTAGGCGACGCACATCTTCAGCTTGTCCATGCCGTCGAGGATGTCGAGCTTGGTGATGCACAGGCCGCTGATGCCGTTTATGGCAACAGCTCTCTTGAGGGCCACGATGTCCATCCAGCCGCAGCGGCGCGGGCGGCCGGTGGTGGCGCCGTATTCCTGGCCGCGGTCGCGGATGCCCTGCCCGACTTCGTCGTCGAGCTCGGTCGGAAACGGGCCGCCGCCGACGCGGGTGGCGTAGGCCTTGGCGATGCCGAGCACGTAGTCGATCGCGTCGGCGCCGACGCCGGTGCCGGCGAGCGCGCCGCCGACAGTGGTGTTCGACGAGGTGACGTAGGGATAGGTGCCGTGGTCGATGTCGAGCAGCGAGCCCTGCGCGCCTTCGAACAGTACGCGTTTGCCCTGTTTGCGCAGGTCGTGGAGGATGCCGGCGACGTCGGACTTCATCGGTTCGATGTATTCGCCGAACGCGAGCGCTTCGTCGAGCGTCTGCTGGAAGTCGATGGCGTCGACCTTCAGGTACTGGGTGAGCACGAAGTTGTGGTAGTCGAGCGCGGCGCGCAGCTTCTCGGCGAGTTCGACCGGATAGCTGAGGTCGGCGACGCGGATGCCGCGACGCGCGACCTTGTCTTCGTAGGCCGGGCCGATGCCGCGGCCGGTGGTGCCGATGGCGCTCTTGCCGGCGGCCTTTTCGCGGGCCTGATCCAGCGCGATGTGGTACGGCATGATGATCGGCGTGGCCGGGCTGATCTTCAGGCGGCTGCGCACTTCGACGCCGTTGGCTTCGAGTTCGCCGATTTCCTTCTGCAGCGCGCCGGGGTGCAGCACGACGCCGTTGCCGATCAGGCAGAGCGCGTCGTCGCGCAGGATGCCCGAGGGAATCAGGTGGAGGACGGTCTTCTTGCCGCCGATGACGAGGGTGTGGCCGGCGTTGTGGCCGCCCTGAAAGCGCACGACGGCGCCGATGTCCTGGGTGAGGAGATCGACGATCTTGCCCTTGCCCTCGTCGCCCCACTGCGCGCCCAACACCACGACTGACTGACCCATTGCGTACTCCGGAATTCTTGATTCGTAGCCCGGGTCGAGCGCGAAGCGCGAAACCCGGGGTTGTTCGCGAATGCTCCCGGGTTGCGGCCTCTGCCGGGGCGACGTTCGCGATCAGGGGACGTGTCACCGACACGGAAAAAGCCGGAGGGGCAGATGCCCCGTCCGGCTTTTGTGCATTATCCGGGTTTTGGGCCCCGGGACCACCCTTGGGGCGGATTATTTTGCGGTGCCGCATCCGCACCCGGCCGCCCACCGGTCAAGCGGCCTTCCCTCTCCACCGCTAGGCGGTGAGAGGGAATGCGGGGACCGGGCCTCAGAAGCCCCGCGAGATGAACGCGCTGAAGTCCAGCGGCAGGCATTCGGCCTCGGTGGTGCAGTTGAAGCCCGGCCACTGCATGACGTGGCGGATCGGCTGCGACGGCGTGTTGAGGATGAAGCTGCGGATGGCGTTGGCCGAAGCGGTGGAGCGGTTGTCGGTCTCGCCGATGATCCACGGCCGACGACCGAAATTGCCGGTGACCTGGTAGGCGCGGTTCAGGCCGCCGGTGATGTCGCCGGAGGCGGTGTAGCTGTGCAGCGAGTAGACCGGCGGCAGCGGCGAGAGGAACTGCGGCATGCGCGCGAGACGGTTGTCGGCGTCCCAGCTGTTGCCGACGATCACCGAGAACCCGACCGTGTCCTGGTTGCCGTAGGCGGCGACGTAGCGGCCCCACAGGAAGCTGAGATAGCCCTGATGCTGCGGCGTGCCTTCGATGATGTCCTTCACGCACTGGCCGAAGTCGGCGATGTTGGACGGCGGGATGTATTCGTTGCCCAGATCCATCAGGTACGGCAGGCCGGAGGCGACCGCGATCGCGCGCAGTTCCTTCGCCACGCCCCAGGCTTCTTCGAACAGTTCGTTGACCAGCGGCGAGCCGGCGTAGAGCTGCTGGCGCAACGACAGCGGCACTTCGTTGCTGTTGCAGGAATAGAAGTCGTTGATCCACTGCGGGCCCATCGCGATCATCACCCGCTCGAACCCGGCGGTGCGGATGTCGGCGAGATAGTCGCGCAGGTTCTGCTGGTATTGCAGCGGCAGGAAGTATTCGCTGCCCGGCGGGCAGGTCTTCGCCGAAATCAGGCATTTCTTCGACGATTCGGCCGGCGTGCTGGTGATCACGCCGCCCGGCGCATGCAGGTAGTGCACGAGCACGCGCAGCGAACGCTGACCGTTGGCGTGCATCTGCTGCAACTGGCCGCGCACGGTGTCGCGCACGCCCTTCTCGTGGTAGTGGAGCATGATCCCGTAGTTGTAGGCCTGATCGCCCGAACCCGGCGCCGGATGGCGATAGAACAGGTGGTTCGAGCCGCCGCGCTGCGTGGTGATGAGCGTCTGCGTCTGCTGGCCGGTGACCGTGACCGAGCCGAGCAGCGTGCCGCCCGCGCTGTCGGCGCGGAGTTGGAAGGTGCACGACGCGCCGACCGGAATGAAGTTCGCGATCTGGCTGAAGCTGCCGGCGCCGGTGACGGCGAAACCGGTCTGCGCGGCGCCCGCGCAGGACGAACGCACGTGCGCCTGGGTGACGCCACTGGCGTTCCAGCTGATGGTGCTGCTGCCGGTGCTCTGCCCGGACGGAATATTCACCGTGGTCGGAGACGCGGAGATGCTGCCCGTCGGGGCCTGCCCGGCGACGCCGGTGACGTTGGCGCTGGCGAGGATCGGGCCGCTGGTGGTGTTCGCGCGCAGGCGGAAGGCGCAATTGGCGCCGACGGTGATCCACGACGCGCTCTGGCTGTAGCTGCCGGCGCCGCTGGAGGCGAACAGCGATTCCGCACCACCGCCGCAGCTGACGGTGACGTGGAAGGCGCTGGCGCCCTGGGCGGTCCAGTTCAGCGTGGTGGTGCCGGTGGACTGGCCGGACGGAATGGTCACGGTGGACGGCGTGGCGGTCAGGGTGCCGGTGGCGGTCTGCGTGGCCACGCCGGTGACGGCGACGCTGCCGAGCACGGTGCCTGCGGCGCTGTCCGCGCGCAGGCGGAACGCACAGTTGGCGCCGGCGGTGATGCCGGAGGCGACCTGGCTGTAGCTGCCCGCGCCGCTGGAGGTGACGACGCTTTCGCCGCTGCCGCAGTCGCGGGTGACGACGAAACTGCCGGCGTTCTGGCCGACCCAGCTGAGGGTCGTGCTGCCGCTGGACTGCCCGGCCGGAATGTTGACCGTGGTCGGCGACGCGGAAATGCTGCCGCTCGGTGCCTGCCCGGCCACGCCGTTCACGGCGACGCTGTCCAGCACCGGGCCGGACGCGCTGTCCGCGTGCAGGCTGAAGACGCATTGGCTGCCGACGCCGATCCACGGCGCGCCCTGGCTGTTGCTGCCGGGACCGCTGGAGGCGAACAGGCCGTCGCCGCCGCCGCAGTTCACGGTGACGTGGAAGCTGTCCGCGTATTCGCCGACCCAGCCGATGTTGGTGTTGCCGTGGGTCTGCCCGGCAGGAATCACGACGGTTTCCGGAGACGCGGAAATCGCGCCGTTCGGGGTGACGCCGTTGACGGTCACGCTGCCGAGCACCGGGCCGCCGGGGGCGTTCGCGCGCAGGCTGAAGACGCAGCTGGCGCCGACCGTGATCCACGGCGCGCCCTGGCTGTAGCTGCCGGCGCCGCTGGACGCGAACAGGCCGTCGCCGCCGCCGCAGTTCACGGTGATGTAGAAGGCTTCGCCGCCGGAGACGGTCCAGAAGACATCGGTGGTTCCGGTCGTGCTGCCGGTGGGGATGACCACGGTGGAGGGCGAGGCGTCGATGCCGCCGCTCTGCGCATGCGCGACAGGCGTCAGGCCGAGGCCGAACGCCGCGGCCAGCAGGGTGTGGATGAGCATTCTCATCGGAAGGGCTGTCCTTGGAAGAGTCATGGGCGCGGGCCCGGCCGCAATGGCCGGCCCGCGTAGCGCGAGGCGCGCTATCTCCTGCAGCGCGAAAGACGCCGCGGCAGGATCATGAACCCTTCGGCGATGGGCCCGGAATCTCCCGGATCATCGCGGAAATCATCGCGGAAACGATCGCGTCAACCGCGCACCAGATACAGCGCGATCAGCCCTGCCGCCATCACCACGCCACCCACCACGCGCAACTGGCGGAGAGGCATCGACAGCATCTGTTCGGCCGCGCGACGCCATACGCCCGGGAAGGCGAACAGCATCAATCCTTCGATCACGGCGACGAGGGCCAGAGCGGCCCAGAGGTCGGTCATCGCGACGCCGACCTCAACGATCGCTGCGCATGTACTGCAGGAACGGATCGTCCTTGTCGAGCACGATCACCGCGTCGCCGTCGGCGAACGAGGCGCGATAGGCTTCGAGACTGCGCTGGAAGGCATAGAAACCGGGGTCGGCGTTGGCGGCGCCGCCGTAGATGCGCGCGGCCTCGGCATCGCCTTCGCCGCGCATCTTCTGGGCGTCGCGTTCGGCTTCGGCCAGGATCACCGCGCGGTCGCGGTCGGCCTGGGCGCGGATCTGGTTGGCCTGCTCCTCGCCTTCGGCGCGCAGTTTGCTGGCGACCTGCTGGCGCTGCGCGCTCATGCGGCGGTAGACGTCGCGGATGACCTGGCTGTCGGTGGGCAGATCGATCTGCTTGATGCGCAGGTCGACGATCTTCACGCCGAGCGTGGCCGCGCCCTTGTTGATCGCGGCGAGCTGGGCGTCGACGATCTTGCTGCGATCGCCGGACACCACCTGCGACAGCGTGCGCGCGTTCACTTCGTTGCGCAGCGCGTCCTTGATGATCGGCGCGAGGCGATCGATCGCGGCCAGCTCGTCGCCGGCGGTGGCGCGATAGAACGCGCGACCATCCTGGATCTGGCCGACGGCGAAGAAGTCCACGCTCACGTCCTTGCGTTCGGAGGTGAGGTAGCGCTCGGGTTCGGCCGGCAGCACCAGCAGACGGGCGTCGAAGATGCGCGCGCTTTCGACCAGCGGCCATTTGAAATGCAGACCGGGGCCGATGTCGCTGCGCACGACCTTGCCGAGGTTGAGGACGATGGCGGTGTGGCCTTCGCGCACGACGTAGACCGATCCGAACAGCATGAACAGCGCGGTCAGCGCGATCGGGATCCAGAGCGAGAGTCTCATCGGCCGTCTCCATCGCGGCCGCTGCTGCGACCCTTGCGCGTGGTGTCTTCGTCGGGGGTCGCGGTCACGGTGGGCGCGATCAGTTCGGGCGGCGGCGCCGCGGCGGCCGCGGGCGCCTGGTTGCGCGCCGGCGGCACCGGCAGATACAGGATCTGGCGACTGTCGCCACCGACGACCTTGCGGTTGTCGGCCAGCACCTGCTGCACGGTCTCCAGCCACAGGCGCTTGCGGGTCACTTCCGGCGCGCCGCGGTACTGCTGCAGCAGCGAGGTGAAGCGCGACGCGTCACCGGTGGCGCGGGCGATCGACGCGGTCTTGTAGCCTTCGGCGACGGTGCGGGTGCGCGAGGCCTCGCCGCGCGCTTCGGGCACGACCTTCGCGGCGTAGGCGCGGGATTCGCTGATCAGGCGGTCCTTGTCCTGCTGCGCGGAGTTCACGTCGTCGAACGCGGGCTTCACTTCTTCCGGCGGACGCGCGTTGGGCAGGTTGAGCTCGGTGACGACCAGGCCGGTGTTGTAGGCCTGCAGCGATTTCTGCAGGCGGACGCGCGCGGCCACGGCCAGCGCGTCGCGCGCGCCGAGCACGGTGTCGAGGGTGGAACGGCCGACCTGCTCGCGCACCGAGCTGAGCACGGCCTGCTTCAGCACTTCGTCGCCGTCGCGGGTGCCGAACAGGTAGAGCCTGGCGTTGTTGATGCGGTACTGCACGTTGATCTCGACCTGGACGATGTTCTCGTCGCTGGTGAGCACCGGCACGCTGTCGCTGTAGTTCTTGATCTGGGTCGCGTTGACCTTGTAGACGCTCTCGATCGGCCACGGCAGCTTGAAGCTGGGGCCCGGATCCATGGTCCGCGAAAACTCGCCGAAGCGCAGCACGACGCCGCGCTGCTGTTCGGTGATCAGCACGAAGCTGCTGAAGACCAGCCACAGGCCGATCGCGATCGCGACCCAGCGCAACGGACCGCTGTTGCCGCCGCCGAACAGGCCGCGCAGACGGTCGAGGATGTCGTCGAAACCGCCGCCGCCACCGCCGCGACCGCCCTGACGGGGCTTCCACGGGTTGCGGTTGCCGGAACCACCCGACGAATCGTTGTTGTTGCCCTTGTCGGGCGAGCCCTTGCCGGGCGTGTTCCAGGCCATGCCTGCTCCGAAGCCGTTGCGCTCCGCAGGAATGCGGGCGAGAGGTGAAGTTTACAAGGTGCCGTCGTCCGGGCCGCGGTCCCGGTCGGGATCCCGATCCTGATCGAGCTGGAGTTTGGGCTGGGGTTCGGGTTCGAGATCGGCAGGGCGCGCGGGCCGGCGGTCTGGCCGCCAATGGTCGTCCGCATCGTCCCGCGGCAACAGGGCGTCGAGCGCGTCGCCGCCCGGGCCGGCGGCCAGCTTTTCGGCATCGGCCTGGGCCAGATCGACTTCGAGCGTCCAGCCGCCGTCTTCGTCGTGGGTCTCGGCGCGGACCGCCTCCAGCGCGTAGAGGCGCGCGCGCAGGCGCCCGGCACGGGCGGGCAGATGCACCGTGCCGGCGACCCGCCGCAGTCCCAGCCGCGCCACCAGCGCCGCACGCAGCAGATCCAGGCCGCTGCCGTCGCGGGCCGACAGCCACACGCGTTCGCGCGCGATCTCCTCCAAGCCGTGATGCTCGACCGGCGCCGCCAGCGGATCGTGTTCCGTGGACGCATCGTCGCCCTCGCCCGCGATCGCCGAACGCAGCGCCGGATCGTGACGCGGCACCGCGCCCTCGATGCGATCGATCTTGTTGAAGACCAGCAATTGCGGCAGATCGCCGGCGCCGACCTCGGCCAGGACCGCGTCGACCTGGCGGATGCGCTCATCGCGCAACGGATCCGCGGCATCGATCACGTGCAGCAACAGATCGGCCTCGCGCGCTTCCGACAGGGTGGAGCGGAACGCCGCGACCAGTTCGTGCGGCAGATCGCGGACGAAGCCGACGGTATCGGCCAGGACCACGCCGCCACCGGGCAGCGCGATCCGGCGCACGGTGGGATCGAGCGTCGCGAAGAGGCGGTCGTCGGCGTAGGCCTCGGCGCCGGTCAGCGCGTTGAACAGCGTCGATTTGCCGGCGTTGGTGTAACCGACCAGCGCGACCCGCGGCAGTTCGCTGCGCACGCGGGCGCGACGCATCTGCGTATGCTGCACTTCGACCTTCTCCAGCCGGCGCTGCAGCTGTTCCACCCGCTTCTGCAGCAGGCGACGGTCGGTTTCGAGCTGGGTTTCGCCGGGACCACGCAGACCGATGGCGCCGCCGCGCTGGCGTTCGAGATGGGTCCAGCCGCGAACCAGGCGCGTGGCCATGTGCCGCAGCTGCGCGAGCTCCACCTGCAGCTTGCCTTCATGGCTGCGCGCGCGCTGGGCGAAGATGTCGAGGATCAGTCCGGTGCGGTCGACGACACGACGGCCGAGCGCCTTTTCGAGGTTGCGCTCCTGCACCGGGCTGAGGGTGTGATTGACCAGCACCAGATCGGCGCCGGTGGCGTCGGCGGCGGCCTTCACTTCTTCCAGCTTGCCGCTGCCGATCAGCAGCGCGGCCTTCGGCTTGTCGATCCGCGCATGCAGCACGGCCGCGACCGTGGCGCCGGCGGAACGGGCGAGATCGGCGAATTCTTCCAGCACGTCCGCTTCCGGCGGGCCGCCGGCATGGGTCTGGATCAGCAGTGCGGTTTCGCCCTTGCGGGAACGTTCGAACAAACCGGGACTTCCATGGGGACGGGACGCGCAGTATGCGGCCTGCGGCGCTTCCGCGCCGCATCCGCTGCGATCCGCATCGACGCGCGGCGGCCGGTCGGCCGCCGCAGGACGTCAGTCGTCGCCGACGAGCGCGCCCACCGGGGCGCCTTCGTCGTGATCGGAGGCCGAATGCACGTAGCCGCCGCCCGGGCCCACGCGCACGTTGCGCGCCGGCACGACGGTGGAGATCGCGTGCTTGTAGACCATCTGGCTGACGGTATTGCGCAGCAGCACCACGAACTGGTCGAAGGATTCGATCGTGCCCTGCAATTTGATGCCGTTGACGAGATAGATCGAAACCGGAACGCGCTCGCGGCGCAAAGCGTTCAGGAAAGGATCCTGCAAAGACTGCCCCTTCGACATGGTGTTCCCCGTTTTGGGTCTTGTTATTGGCTGAAACATGAGTTCTTCGAGAATTGAGTTCTTCGAGAATTGACGATTGATCATCACGAGCCGGCCCCGCCCGTCGCCATGCGACGCGGCTCACCCCTGCCGGACAGCCGATGTTTACATAACTGGGAGCTGACCGGAAGCCGCCCGAAGGTCGAATCGCCCCGTCCCGCCGTCGACGAGGAATGCGCGGATCGCCATTTCGAGACGTGCGTTGTCGTTTGCGGGGTCGAAGACGCGCAGATCGTGTTCGCCGCGCAGCCAGGTGCCCTGCCGTTTCGCGAGCTGGCGGGTGGCGAAGATCGCGCGGTCGCGGAATCCGGTCGCGGACAGCGCGCCGTCGAGATGTTCCCAGGCCTGGCGATAACCGACCGCGCGCAGCGCGGGCAGATCCAGCGGCGCCGGATGGTCGCGCAGCGGCGGCAACGCGCGCAGCGCGCGGACCTCGTCCAGGAAGCCGGCCGCGAGCATCGCGTCGAAACGGCGCTCGATGCGCGCGTGCAGCACGGCGCGGTCGTGCGGCGCGATCGCGAGTTTCAGCACCCGGCACGGAAACCGCGGCGATGCGCTGGCTTCGCGCTGCCATGCGCTGATCGGGCGGCCGCTGAGGCGATACACCTCGAGCGCGCGCTGGATGCGCTGCGGATCGGTGGCGTGGATGCGCGCGGCGGCGGATGGATCGACCGTCGCCAGTTCGGCGTGCATCGCGGGCCAGCCGCGTTCGGCGGCTTCGGCTTCGATCTGCGCGCGCATCGCGGGATCGGCCTGCGGCATCGGCGACAGGCCCTGCAGCAGCGCGCGGAAATACAGGCCGGTGCCGCCGGCGAGGATCGGCAGGCGCCCGCGATCGACGATGTCCTGCACCGCGGCGCGCGCATCGGTGGCGAAGTCGGCGGCGGAATACGGCTGCCAGGGCTCGCGCAGGTCGATCAGATGATGCGGCACCGCCGCCAGTTCTTCGCGGCTGGGCTTGGCGGCGCCGATGTCGAGCCCGCGATAGACCAGCGCCGAATCGACGCTGACGATCTCGCCGCCGAAGCGCTGCGCCCAGTCGAGCGCGAGCGCGGTCTTGCCCGATGCGGTCGGGCCCATCAGGGCGATGGCGAGAGGGCGGCTGTCGGCTGGCATCGCGGTCATGTCGTCTCTTTGCAGGAGCGCCGGCTTTCAACAACCGGCGCTCCTGCAAAAACTCAATACCCGTGCACCTTCAACGTCTCCTGCACGCCCTTGTGCCGGAACTGCACCTCGTCGGACGGCGGCTTGCCGATGCGACTGACGACGAAGATCGCGACGAACGCGGCGATCACGCCGGGCACGATTTCATAGAGTTCGCTGCCGTGCTGCTTCACCGCGATCTCCTTCCACAGGATCACGGTCGCGGCGCCGGCCAGCATGCCGGCGAGCGCGCCGTTGCGGGTCATGCGGCCCCAGAACAGCGAGCACAGCACCACCGGCCCGAACGCGGCACCGAAGCCGGCCCACGCATACGACACCAGGCCGAGCACCTTGCTGTCGGGATCGCGCGCGATCCAGATCGCCAGCAGCGCCACCGACAGCACCATCGCGCGGCCAAACCACACCAGCTCGCGCTGGCTGGCGTTCGGACGCAGGAAGCCCTTGTAGAAATCTTCGGTGAGCGCGCTGGAGCAGACCAGCAACTGGCACGACAGCGTGCTCATGATCGCGGCCAGGATCGCCGACAGCAGCACGCCCGCCACCCACGGATTGAACAGCACGGTCGACAACTGGATGAAGACGCGTTCGGAATTCTCGGCGACCGGCCCGACCTGGTCCGGATGCGTCGCGAAATAGGCGTTGCCGAAGAAGCCCACCGCCATCGCACCGAACAGGCACAGCACCATCCAGGACATGCCGATGCGGCGCGCCTTGGGAATGGTGGTCAGCGAATCCGCGGCCATGAAGCGCGCGAGGATGTGCGGCTGGCCGAAATAGCCCAGCCCCCAGGCCAGCAGCGAGACGATGCCGACGACGCCCAGCGTGCCGCCCTTGAACCAGTCGAGCTTCGCCGGATCGGTCTGTTCGATCAGGGCGAGACTGGCATCGACGCCGCCGCTGCCCAGCACCACCATCACCGGCGTCAGCACCAGCGCGAAGATCATCAGCGACGCCTGCACGGTATCGGTCCAGCTCACCGCGAGGAAGCCGCCGATCAGCGTGTAGAGGATGGTGGCCGCGGCGCCCCACCACAGCGCTTCGGCATAGGGCACGCCGAACACGCTCTCGAACAGGCGCGCGCCGGCGACGATGCCGCTGGCGCAGTACAGCGCGAAGAACACCAGGATGACCACCGCCGAGAACACCCGCAGCAGCCGCTGGCGATCCTCGAAACGATGGGTGAAGTAATCCGGCAGGGTCAGCGCGTTGCGCGTTCGCTCGGTGTAGACGCGCAGCGGCCCGGCGACGAATTTCCAGTTGCACCAGGCGCCCACGATCAGCCCCAGCGCGATCCACGATTCCGACACGCCGCCGAGATACAGCGCACCGGGCAGGCCCATCAGCAGCCAGCCGCTCATGTCCGATGCGCCGGCCGACAACGCGGTGACCACGCTGCCCAGCGAACGCCCGCCGAGGATGTAGTCGTCGAAGCTGCGGGTGGAGCGCCAGGCCCAGACGCCGATCAGGATCATGGCGACGAGATAGATGCCGAAGGTGATGAGCAGCGGCTGGCCAGCGGTCATGCGGCGGTTCCGGTCGAGGGGCGAAGAGCGGGCAGGATACCCCGGCCGCCGGGCGTCGCGGGCGTGGACCGGCGCGGTTGAATCGGCCATGCGTTGGCGTACGCTGTCGACGTCGCCCGCCCTCGATCCGCCATGCCGCTCTGGAAACGCCTCGGGTTCCTGTTCGTGTTCGTGGTGCCGGCGCTGATGCCCGCGGCCGCCTGGCTGGGCGCGCGCAGCGGCCATCCGGACCTGATGGCGTGGTTCCCGCTGTTCTTCCTGTTCGTGCTGCTGCCCGTGGCCGACTACGCGCTGGGCCACGACCCGCGCAATCCGACGCCCGACGAGGCGCGCGCGCTGGAAGCGGACGGCGTCTCCGCAGGCTGGTTCAAGACGATGACGCTCGCCGCCCTGCCCGCGCAGCTCGGGGTGATGGCGTGGTCGGGCTGGCATCTCGTCCACGCGGACTTCGGCGTTCCCGGCATCGCCGGCTGGCTGCTGTCGCAGGGCATCGTCGGCGGCGTGCTGGCGATCAACGTCGCCCACGAACTCATCCACAAGGACACCGCGCTCGAACGCATCGCCGGCGGCCTGCTGTTGACCAGCGTCGGCTACCACGGTTTCAAGATCGAACATGTGCGCGGCCATCACGTCCACGTCTCGACGCCCGAGGACGCATCGAGCGCGCGCTACGGCCAGTCGCTGTGGCACTTCCTGCCGCGCGCGCTGCTGCGCAACACCGCGAACGCCTGGACGCTGGAAGCGCAGCGGCTGGCGAAACGGGGGCGACGCTGGTGGAGCGCCGACAACGAGCTGCTGCGCTGGAGCGCGCTGTGGCTGGCACTGATCGCCGTCTTCGCGTTGTGGCTGGGGCCGGCGGGCGCGGCCTACTTCCTCGCCCAGGGGTTCTTCGCGGCGTGCGCGCTGGAGATCATCAACTACATCGAGCATTACGGCCTGGAACGGCGGACACTCGCCGACGGTCGTTACGAGCGCACCACGCACCTGCACTCGTGGAATTCGGACTATCTGCTCAGCAACCTGCTGCTGTTCCACCTGCAACGTCATTCCGATCATCACGAAACGCCGCGCCGCCGTTACCAGTCCCTGCTGCATCACGACGACAGCCCGCAGTTGCCGGGCGGCTATGCCGCGATGTTCCTGCTCGCGCTGTGCCCGCCGCTGTGGTTCCGGATCGTGGATCCGCGGGTGCGCTCTTTCCGCGATGGCACCGGCGCACGCGGAACCGCGGCCACATCGACCGACGGAGCGTGAATCGCATCACAGCCCGGTTGCACGACGACGCCTAGACTGCGGGCGCGGATACCGGGGGGCACTCGCAGCGCGACGGCAGCCGACCGCATCGGCAAGGCAACGCCATGTTTCCAGCGTCCGGTTCGTCTCCACACGTTGCGGTGTACGCGCTCGCCTGCGTGCTGCTGTTGGCCGCCTGCGGCCGCGACGCGGATTCCGCGTCCGCATCGAACGCCGCACGCGACGCCGCGGTCACCGATGACAGGGCACACGCGACCACATCCGCGGCGCGCGCGTCGACGAAGGCCGTGAACGGTGCGCCCCTGCAGAATCCGGTGCTGTTCGTCACCCAGGTGCCGACGCCCGGCAGCGACCCGTTCGCGAGCCGGATGTCGACCTTCGCGAATCATCTGCCGGGCATCGGTTCGGTGCCCCGCGGCGGCGATCTGATGATCCGGTATCCGGACGGCAGCCTGCGCAATCTCACCCGCGAAGCCGGTTACGGCATGGACGGCCAGCAGGGCGACAACGCCATCGCCGTGCGCGAACCCACCGTGCACTGGGACGGCGACAAGGCGATCTTCAGCATGGTGGTCGGCGCGCCGCCGCGGCAGTATGTCGACAGCACCGGCAAGTGGCAGTTGTACGAAGTGACCGGACTGGCGCAGGGGCAGACCGCCGTCGTGACGAAGGTGCCGAACCAGCCCGCGGACTACAACAACGTCTCGCCGCTGTACGCGAGCGACGATCGCATCCTGTTCGCGTCGGACCGCCCGATCGGCGGCGCGGCGCATCTGTATCCGCAGCTCGACGAATACGAAAGCACGTCGACGATCACCGGGCTGTACAGCCTCGATCCCGCCAGTGGCCGCCTGCGCATGCTCAACCACACGCCCAGCGGCGCGTTCTCGCCGACCATCGACAGTTACGGGCGGCTGATCTTCGTGCGCTGGGATCATCTGCAGCGCGACCAGCAGGCGGACGCCGGCACCTATGGCGCGGTGAACTACGCGAGCGAAGCGCCCGGCGCGGCGAAACTGGCGGCAGCGACCGAAGTCTTCCCCGAACCGCGCCAGGCCTCGACCGGCCCGTACGGGCGGGTCGCGGGCTTCACCAGCAATCTGTTCACGCCGTGGCAGATGCACCAGGACGGCAGCGAGGAGCTGACGCTCAACCACATCGGCCGGCAGGAGATGGCGTTCGGCTATCTGCCGCGATCGTTCATCGACGATCCTGCGCTGAGCGATTACACCAACGAGAGCATCATCGCCAACCGGAAATACATCCGCCACGATGGCGGCGTGTTCCATGTCCGCGAAGATCCGAAGGCGCCCGGCGTCTACTACGCCATCCTCGCGCGCGAATTCGGTTCGATGACATCCAACCAGATCGTGCGCTTCACCGGCGCGCCGACGATGAACGCGGAGCAGATGGTGTTCGAGGACGCGTCGCCGCCGGAAACGAACGGCAGCCTGCCGGCGGGCCGGTTCCGCAATCCGCTGCCGATGACCGGCGGCCAGATGGTGGCCTCGCACACCGCGAGTCCGACCACCGCGACCGGCACCCTGTTCCGCCTGCGCCAGCTGGTCACGAACGGCAGCGGCATGCTCGAAGCGGGCCCGTCGCTGACGCCGGGCATCCAGAAAACGGTATCGTGGTGGAGTCCCGACGTCGCCCTCGTCTACAGCGGACCGCTGTGGGAGATCGAGCCGGTCGAAGTCGTGGCGCGTCCGCGACCTCCGATCGCGCAGTCGGCCATCGAAGCGCCGGAAGCCGCGGTGTTCGCCGAAGAACGCATCAGCGAACACGTCTTCCGCGACTGGATGAAGGCCAATGGTCTCGCGCTGATCGTCACCCGCAACCAGACCAGCCGCGATCGCGGCGACAGGCAGCAACCGTTCAACCTGCGCGTGCCGCTGGGCACCAGCACGGTCGGCGGCAGCGGCCGCGTGTACGACATCGCGCACTATCAGATCCTGCAGGCGAACGCCGTCCGCGGTTACGACAATTTCTCCGCCGGACGCCGCCTGATCGCGCAACCGATCGATGCCGGACGCAATCCCGCGAATGCGTCCGGGCCGCCCGGCAGCGTGCGGATCGCCGCCGACGGCTCCACCGCGGCGCTGGTGCCGGCCAATCGCGCGCTGACCTGGCAGACCACCGACGGTGCCGGCGTCGCCATCGTCCGCGAGCGCGTCTGGATCACCATGCAGCCCGGCGAAATCCGCACCTGCGCCGGCTGTCACGGCCAGAATTCGAAGAACCAGGCCGGGCTGTCGACGCCGACGAACGCGCCGGAAGCGCTGCGCGCGCTGCTTCGTCACTGGAAACAGACGACGCCGCTTTCGCCGGGCCGCGGCTCACGGCCGCTGCTGCGGCCGCGGACACCCATCGTGTCCTCCGCATCGATGGCGACGCCTGCGCAGGCGCCGCAGGTCGCGAACCGCATGCGCGGCGCGGGCGAACGCGGACGGTAGCGCTTCGACATGGATCGTCGGCGATCCATCGTCGACGACGAAGCGTCGCCCGGAGAAACCGATCGCCGCGGCCATCGCGTCGATCGGAAAAACATCAAGCACGACATGTCAAGCATGCAGCGACACGATGCGGCCTCATCCACAGGTTCTGTGGACAACGCGTGCACAAGTCTGTGGATGAAACGCTGCGCCCCTGTCGCAGCGCGGCCCGCAGCCGATGTGGTCAATTTTTGATCACGTGGAACCGGGAAACCGGCTGTCGTTTTTTTCGCCACTGTGCCTGCAGGGCCCGCCACGACAGGGCCGCAGCAGGTTGTCCACAGAACAATCCCGATACTTGTCCACAGATTCTGTGCACAAGCGCGGGCGATCAGTCATCGTCCGGCCAGCGGATGCCCGCCGATGCGGACGCGGACGATTTCGGCATCGGCACCGCCGCCACCGCGTTCCAGACCTTGAGCGCATCGACGGTCGCAGCGACATCGTGCACGCGCAGGAGCTTCGCGCCGCGCTGCGCGGCGATGACGTGCGCGGCGACCGACCCGTGGATGCGCGCCTGCGGATCGTCGCGGCCGGTGATCTCGCCGATGCTGCGCTTGCGCGACAGGCCGGCGAGCGCGGGCACGCCGAGATCGGTGAAGCGTTCGAAGCGCGCCAGCAGCGCGAGATTGTGCGCGGTGGTCTTGCCGAAGCCGAAACCCGGATCGACCACGATCCGTTTCTTCGGAATGCCGGCCATTTCCGCAGAGAAGATGCGCTCGGCGAGGAAGCGGTGCACCTCGGCGACCACGTCCTCGTAATCGGGCGCATCCTGCATCGAACGCGGCTCGCCCAGCATGTGCATCAGCACCACCGGCACGCCGAGCGCCGCGGCGGCGTCGAGCGCGCCTTCGCGCCGCAGCGCGTACACGTCGTTGATCATGCCGGCGCCCGCGGCCACCGCGGCGCGCATCACCTCGGGCTTGGAGGTATCGATGCTGAGCGGCAGCGCGGTCTCGCGGGCGAGCCGTTCGATCACCGGGATCACCCGCGCCAGTTCTTCCTCGACCGACACGCCATTCGCGCCCGGACGCGCGGACTCGCCGCCGATGTCGAGCACGTCCGCGCCCTCCTCCGCCAGCCGCAGCGCATGCGCGACCGCGGTGTCGACGTCGGCGTGCAGACCGCCGTCCGAAAACGAATCCGGGGTGACGTTGACGACGCCCATCACGCGCGGGCGATCGAGCACCAGCACGCGGCCGGCGCAGTCGAGCTGCGGAGAAATATCGAACATCGGATGTCCCGGAAACGGAAAAGGCCAGAGCGGACTCTGGCCTTTTCGGGATTGCAGGGCAAGTCGCCTCAGGTGCTGGCCTGCGGATCGCCCAGGCTCACCGCCGGCGGCGTCGGAGGATCGGATTTGGTCGACTCCGGCTTCTTGGTCCAACCGGCCGGCGGCGTCGGTTCGCGGCCTTCCATGATGTCCTTCACCTGGTCGGCGTCGATCGTCTCCCACTCCATCAGCGCGGCGGTCATGGCTTCGACGATGTCGCGCTTGCTTTCGAGGATCTGCCGCGCGACCGCGTACTGCTCGTCGAGGATGCGGCGGATCTCGGCGTCGACCTTCTGCTGCGTCGCCTCGGAAATGGTCTTGTTCTGCAGGCCGAAGCCGGAATCCTTGTCGTCGGCGTAGACCATCGTGCCCAGCGCGTCGGACATGCCGTAGCGGGTCACCATGGCGCGCGCCAGCTTGGTCGCACGGTCGAAATCGTTCGAGGCGCCGGTGGACATGCTGCCCATGAACAGTTCCTCGGCGATGCGGCCACCGAACAGGATCGACAGCTCCTCCAGCATCTTGTCCTTGTAGTTGCTGAGCTGGTCGTGTTCCGGCAGTTGCCAGGTCAGGCCCAGCGCCCAGCCGCGCGGCATGATCGTGACCTTGTGCACCGGATCGGCCTTCGGCAGCGACATCGCGACCACCGCGTGGCCGGATTCGTGATACGCGGTGTTGCGGCGCTCTTCGTCGCGCATGACCATGCTGCGACGCTCGGGACCCATGAAGATCTTGTCCTTGGCGTCCTCGAAGTCCTGCATCTCCACTTCGCGCTTGTTGCGGCGCGCGGCGAACAGGGCGGCTTCGTTGACCAGGTTGGCCAGATCGGCGCCGGAGAAGCCCGGGGTGCCGCGCGCCAGCACTTCGGGGCGCACGTTGTCGCTCAGCGGCACCTTGCGCATGTGCACGCGCAGGATCTGCTCGCGGCCCTTGATGTCGGGCAGGCCGACCATGACCTGGCGGTCGAACCGGCCCGGACGCAGCAGCGCCTTGTCGAGCACGTCGGGACGGTTGGTCGCGGCGATCACGATCACGCCCTCACCGCCCTCGAAGCCGTCCATCTCGACCAGCATCTGGTTGAGGGTCTGCTCGCGCTCGTCGTGGCCGCCGCCCATGCCGGACCCGCGATGGCGGCCCACGGCGTCGATTTCGTCGATGAAGATGATGCAGGGCGCGTGCTTCTTGGCCTGCTCGAACATGTCGCGCACGCGGCTGGCGCCGACGCCGACGAACATTTCGACGAAGTCCGAACCCGAGATGCTGAAGAACGGCACCCGCGCCTCGCCGGCGATGGCCTTGGCGAGCAGGGTCTTGCCGGTGCCCGGCGGGCCGACCATCAGCACGCCGCGCGGAATCTTGCCGCCGAGCTTCTGGAACTTGCCGGGATCGCGCAGGAATTCGACCAGCTCGGCGACTTCCTCCTTCGCTTCGTCGCAGCCGGCGACGTCGGCGAAAGTGGCCTTGGTCTGGTCTTCGTTGAGCAGCTTGGCGCGGGAACGGCCGAAGGACATCGCGCCCTTGGTGCCGCCCTGCTGCATCTGGCGCATGAAGTACAACCACACGCCGATCAGCAGCGCGATCGGAAGCAGATTGAACAACAGGCTGAGGAAAAGATTGCGACCCGAGGACGGCGGCTTCTGCTCGATCTCGACCTTGTGCTTGATCAGGTCGTTGACCATGTCGCGGTCGCCGGGGCTGTAGGTGAAGAACTGGGTACCGTCCTTGCGCTGGCCGCGGATGGTCATGCCGTCGTCTTCGATCACGACCTTCGCGACGCGGTCGCCCTGGACCTGCTGCACGAACTGGTCGTAGGTGAGCGGCTTGTCGCCCGCGGTCATCCCCGACGGCGTGAAGCTCTGGAACACCGCCATCAGCACGATGGCGACGATCACCCACAGCAGCAGATTCTTGGCCAAGATGTTCACCCTTCGCTGACGTCCCCCGCGGGGACGCATGGTTGGAAACGTACTGCTTTCGAAACGTGGAACCGATGCACACCGCCGAAACGCGCGACCGGAACCGCCGATACCGCCCTGCGACTCACCCGGCCGGAGCCGCGTGCCTGCCCTGGGCCAGGGCGTAGACCTCGGTGGAACGCTTGCGCGAGGCCGCCGGTTTGCGGATCACGACACGGGCATAGCGCTTGCGCAATGCCCGGACGTAATCGTCGAACCCCACCCCCTGGAACAGCTTGATCAGGAAGGTGCCCCCGGGCCGCAGGTGGTGGTCGGCGAAATCCATCGCCAGCTCCGCCAGATGCATGGCCCGCGGCAGGTCCACCGCGTCGACTCCGCTCATATTGGGGGCCATGTCGGACAGCACAAGGTCCACGGCCTGCCCGTTCAGCAGACCTTCGAGCTGGGCGAGGACGGTGTCCTCGCGGAAATCGCCGTGGATGAATTCCACCCCGGCCAGCGACGGCATGTCCAGGATGTCCAGGGCCACCACCCGGCCGCTGTCGCCCATCGCCTGGCGAACCCACTGCGACCAGCCCCCGGGGGCGGCGCCAAGATCCACCACCACCATGCCCGGCTTGAGCAGGCGGTCGCGTTCGACCAGTTCCTCCAGCTTGTAGGCCGCCCGCGACCGCAGCCCTTCCGCCTGCGCCTTTTTGACGTAGGGGTCGGAGAAGTGCTCCTTGAGCCAGCGGTGGCTGCTCTTGCTGCGGGTCATGCGGGGAATACGGCTCGGGAAGGCGGGCGGAGGCAGCCGGGAAGGCCGGTGTGCGGGCCATGATACCCTGCCCGCCCGATCCGCTCTTCCGCAGGCGCCCTCGGGCGCCCGCATGCCACACGAGACGCCATCCGCATGTCCACGCTCACCAATGCCCAGATCCGATTCCTCCGCGGCCACGCCCACGGCCTGAAAGCGATGCTGCAGGTGGGGGCCAAGGGCCTGACCGACGCGCTGGTGGCCGAGGTCGATCTGGCGCTGGAACACCATGAGCTGATCAAGGTGAAGGTGGCCGCCGAGGACCGCGATGCCCGCGATGCGATGGTCGCCGACCTGGCCGGCCGCAGCGGCGCGACCCTGGTGCAACGGATCGGCAACGTCGCCGTGCTGTACCGCCAGAGCACGGACCACCGCCAGATCGTGTTGCCGCGGGCGTGAGCGCCGGCCGATGCAGCTCCATCTCGAACGTCCGGATCACGAATTCTTCCTGCGCGGTGCCGACGGCGCCAGCGCGCTGGTCAACGACCGCCGCCTGACCGCGAGTTTCCTGCTGTCCCCGGACACGCTGGTCGAGTCCTGGCCGGTGCGTGATGTGGCCGCGATGTCGCCGGCCGATCTGGAGCCGCTGTTCGCGCTGTCGCCGGAACTGGTCCTGCTGGGCTGCGGTGACCGCCAGACCTTTCCGCCCGCCGCCACCCTCGCCGCCTGTCTCTCGCGCGGCATCGGCCTGGAAACGATGACGAACGCCGCCGCCGCGCGCACGTTCAACGTGCTCGCCAGCGAAGGCCGCCGGGTGGTCGCCGGCTTCGTGCTGGCGGGATGAAGGCGGCGCCGCGCCGACGCTGGCTCGCGCTCGCGATGCTGGGCGTCGCGCTCTCCGCCTGCACCTCGATCCTGCCGCCGGCATCACGGCATGCCCGCTGGCTCGATGCCGGGCATCGCGACGCCGCCGAAGGCTATGCCGCCTATCTGCGGAACGAAGGCGTGGGCGACATCGTTCCCGCCGCGGCGCTGGCGCGGACCGCGCGCCGTTGGCGACTCTGCGGCAACCGGGAGTTCGACGTCCCGCCGCCGGCGTTGCAGGCCAACATGCCACCGACGCTGCGTCTGGTCGCACGCCTGCGCGACGAAGGCATCCTCGATCCGCAGCGCGCGCGATCGGTGTATCGCGATCCGGCGATGAACACCTGCGCCGGCGGCAGCGCCCGCAGCAAGCATCTGGAAAACCGCGCGATCGATTTCGATCTACCGAAGCGCGGCGACAACGTCGAAAGACTCTGCGCGTTCTGGCGCGAGCATGGACAGGCGCTGGACATGGGCCTCGGGTTCTACACGCCGACCGCGATCCACATCGACACCGCCGGCTATCGCACCTGGGGCGAGGATCACAGCTGGCGAACATCGCTCTGCACCGCGCGTTGAACGCGACGCGCATCCGCCCTGCCGGGCGCGGAGGCCCGGCAGGGGGAATCGACGCGCGGAGCCCTGCGGTCAGAACGTGACCTTCACCGCCGCGAACACCGAACGTCCCGCGCCGGGCACGGCGATGCCCCACCGTGGATAGTTCGGCGCCGCCGGATTGATCGACATCGTGGTGCCCTGCCCGACGTAGGCGCCGCCGGTCGGCAACGCATGAAAACGGTCGAAGAGATTGTCGACGCCGACATCCACCCGCAGCCGCGACCATTCGCGCGACAACCGCAGATTCGCCAGCCCGTAGCCGGCGGTCTCGACTTCGTTGCGCACGCGCGAGACGGCGTCCTTGCGGTCCACGCCCACCGCTTCCAGCGCACCTTCCAAACCGCCGTTGCGCCAGGTCAGCGCCATGCGCGCGTTCAGCGGCATCTGGTGATGGAGATTGTCGCCGGTGCGGGTGTTTTTGCCGGTGGACCACGCCAGGTCGCCCTCGACGCCGAACGTGCCGAAGCGGGTTTCGCCGAACGTCACCTTGCCGGACAGATCGACGCCGAACAAACGCGCGCTCTGGTTGGCGTAGCGCAGCGTGGTGAAGGCGTCGCGCACCGGCACCGTGCGCGGCGCGTTGGTCGCGGGGTCCCACTGCACCGCGTCGATGTAGTCGGCGATCCGCGTGTAGTACGGCGTGATCTGCAGCTCCCAGCTGCGATCGGCGGCATGCCGGTCGAGGGTGAGCGATACCGTCGCGGCACGCTCCGGGCGCAGATCGGGATTGCCGATGTAACCGTTGCCGTCGCCGACGAAGTTGTTCATCACCGCGGCCATGGTCCACGTCGACCACGGATAGACTTCGTAGAGACCGGGCGAGCGCGTCTTGCGGGCGAGACCCAGCGCGAGATCGGTGCGGTCGCCGGCGGCGAAACGATAGATCGCGGTCGCATCCCAGTTGCCGTCGCTGCGTTCGCGATCGCTGGCGTTGAACCGCGTGGCGTCGCGCATCTGGTACGACCCCATCATGTTGCTGGCCGGGTCGTAGCCGCGGACATCGCCGGCATCCATGCGCACGCGTTCGTAGCGGACGCCGAGTTCCAGGGTGCTGCGCGCATCGAAACGACGCTCCCATTCCGCATAGCCGGCGCTGCGGTCGCGCCGACCGTCGCGGATGTTCCAGAACACGCCCGGCCACATCATGCCGCCCGACGGCGGCCACCAGTCGTCCAGCCGATAGCGGCGGTGCTCCACGCCGAGGCGCAGGCGATCGTCTTCGCCCAGCACCAGATCGGCCTCCGCCGACAGCGCCGTGGTGTCGCTCTCGGTCAGCATCGGCATGCCCGCGGCGCAGGTCGATCCCAGCGGCGAACACGCCACGGCGTTGCCGCCGGGCGGGAACTGCCCACCGGACGCCATGCCGTACCAATAACGCTTGTCGGCGCCGAAATCCATCGTGTGTTCGAGCGTTTCGCGATAGGCGCGCACGTCCAGCCGGCCCCAGTCGAAATCGCCGAGGTAGCGCAGATTCAGGCGCCGCTGGCGGTTGTCGGTGAGATCCATGCGCTGGTTCGGGAAGCCCTGTTCGGGGATCGACTGCCAGCCAAGTTTCGCTTCCAGCAGGTGGTCGCCCCAGGTCCAGGCGAGATCCAGGCGCTGGTTGTGCACGCGATATCCCGTGGAGCCGACCTCGTCGCGATCGAGGTCGTGGCCGGCGCGGCCGGTGAAGTCGTAATCCTTGAAGTCGTCGCCGGCGCGGTAATCGTCGGCGCGCGCGGTGGAACCGCCGTAATGGATGCGGAAGCGTTCGCTGGCCCAGGTCGCGCCGACGTTCGCGCCATGAGCGTCGCCGTTGCTGCGATAGAAGGCGCCGACTTCGCCCGAGAACCGCGGATCTTCGCCCGCGGCGGCGAACGTCGGCGGCGCGGTGTCGACGACGATGCTGCCGCCGATGGAGTCGCCGCCCTTCGAGACCGGCACGATGCCCGGGTAGACGACGATCCGGCCGACGGCCGACGGCGACACATAGGACAGCGCGGGATTCATGTGGTTCGGACACGAAGCGGTGATGTCGGCGCCGTCGACGAGGATGCGCAGGCGATCGTCGGCGAGACCGCGAATCGACGGCAGACCGGACACGCCCCCCGCCTGGTTGATCGACACGCCGGGCAGACGATCGAGCAGCGCGGCGGTGTCGTCGGTGGCGGCAGCGCGATCGAGGGCGCCCTGTTCGACGCGGCGCGCGGGCGCGATCGAGGCGCGATCCGCTTCGACCAGCACTCTGGGCAGGGTGGCGACGGCGGTGTCGCCATCGGACGGGGTTTGCGCATCGGCGGGTTCGGCGGCGGACGCGCAGAGCGGAAGCGTGGCGAGGATGGCCGCAGCGAGCGGCCGGAAACGGAACGGCATGGTGGAACTCCTGGATTCGGTGTCGTGCGCGCGATGGCACGAGCGCGCCGCGCGCGAAGGCGCGCGAAGGCGCGCGACGCATGCGAGGCGATGGGATGTCGATCGGGCGGGCGATCAGCCCGCGAAGACCATCGTCGGCGGCCCGCGCGGGCCCAGGCCCATGCGATGCGCAGCGGTGACGCCGCGATCGGACGGCGAACGGAGATCGTCGGAGGACGACACGGACGCCGGATGCGCCATCGGCGGCGGTGCCGGCAGATCGAGCGAGGCCAGCAGCGGACAATAGGCGCAGTCGTCGCCATGACCGGCCGGCGCGGGATCGCCCTGCGGTGCCCGCGGATCGGCGGACAGCACGTCCGCACGCGACGCAGGCACGTATTCGAGTCCCCGCACCGTGCACATCGCCAGCGCGACGTCGCTCTCCGCCTCCTGCGCGAACGCCTGCTGCAACCGCCCCACCGTCGGCAACAGCGACAGCAGCAGACTCGCGGCGAGCGCGAGCGCGAGCGCGGACAGCCATCGATGCGGGCGGCGGAAAGACCTCATGCGGAAAATGTTAACAGCCGGGCCTCGTCCGGGACGTTGCGCGCGATCAATTCCGCAAGCCCGGCCGCATCCCTGCGCGAACCGCGCGGCGTGCCGTCGGCATGGACTCGACGGCGATGCGTCGACCGACACGTCGATCGATCAGCGCGGCAGCAGGCGCACCCGCACGCCGTAGTGATCCGACGGCCATGCGCCGCTGGCATCGGCGCGATCAAGGATGATCCGCGCATCGTCGATGCGGAAAGCCTCGCGCGGGAAGAACACGTGATCGATGCGCAGCGGCGCATGACCCGCATGGGTGTTGAGCGTGCTGCGTTCCGGCGCGTCGAGATCCTCCCCGGGATGCGCGGTGGCGTAGGCGTCGGCGAAGGCATCGACCAGCGGCTTCAGTTCGGGCGCGTCGGCGCGGGTGTTGAAGTCGCCGCCGATCAGCGCCGGCGCATCGCCGCGGGTGGCCACGACGAAGCCCAGCAGGTCCTCGACCTGCCGCGCGCGGATCGCGCCGCCTTCGGCGGTGTGGTGGAGATGAGTGACGTAGATCGAGATCCGGCGACCGCCGATGTCGGCGAGCACATGGCCGGCGTTGCGGTAATCGTCGAGCGGCGCGAGTTTGATCTCGTGCGTCGCCAGCGGCTCCGCGCGGGTGAGGATCGCGTTGCCGTAACGACGCGCGCGATCCGGCGGATCGACCGAGAAGAACCGGTACCGGTAACCGAGGCGTTCGGCGAGCGTCGCCGCCTGGTTCGGCAATCCGGCGTCCTGCAGCACTTCCTGCAGCAGGATCACGTCCGGCGACTGCGCCTGCAGTCCGGCGACGATCAGGTCCTGGCGATGCGGCCAGTCCTGTTTGTCGTGCCAGAGATTGAGAGTGACGACGGTCAGCGGCGCATCGGCGCGGGTCCCGCGATGACAGCCCGCCAGCAGCATGGCGAACAGCAGCGCCGCGATCGCCGACCGCAGGACGAGCGCAGCGACGATGCGAGTGCGGGTGGCTCGCATCGGAATGTCAGCGCTTCGGCAGCGCCTGCAGCGGATCCTGCGGCTTGCCGTTGAAACGTATTTCGAAGTGCAGCATGTCGCGCGAGGCGCCGCTGCGGCCCATCTCGGCGATCTGGTCGCCGGCCTTCACGCGCTGGCCTTCGTTGACCAGGCGCGCGCGGTTGTGGCCGTAGGCCGAGAGCCACTGTTCGTCGTGCTTGACGATGATCAGCTCGCCGTAGCCGACCAGTCCGGCGCCGGAATACACCACCACGCCGTCGGCCGCGGCGCGCACGGGAGCGCCGCTCTTGCCGGCGATGTCGATGCCCTGGCGGGTGGGATCGCCCGCGGCGAAGCGGCCGACCAGCGCGCCATCGGCCGGCCAGCGCCAGTCGAACGCGGCGGCGGCCGGCGGTGGGACGGGTTGAGACGGCACCGGTCGCGGCGTGGTCGCGGGCGGCGTCGTGGCAGGCGATGTCGTGGTCGACGGCGGTCGCGTGCCGGCCGGGGGGCGGGGCGTCGGCGCGGGTGTCGTGCCGGCGACGCGCGGCGGCGTCGGTCCCGCGGGTCGCGGCGGTTCCGGGCGACGCGCATCCGGCGGCGTCAGCCGCAGGCGCTGGCCCGGATGGATGGTGTACGGCGGCGGGATGCGGTTCCACATCGCCAGATCGAGCGGGCTGACGCCGTGCGTCGTGGCGATCCGGTAGACGGTGTCGCCCTTGCGCACCAGCGCGGTCGATCCGGGCTTCGGCGGCGACACCGGACGCGCGGCCTGCGGCTTGCCGCGCGGCGCGGTCCGCACCACGGTGGTCTGCGCGCACGCCGCGAGCAGCGCCAGCATCAGCAGCGCCGCGAGCGCGCGCATCGCCGGAACGCGACGCCCGCTCATCCGGCCCACGCCCGGTAACCGAGATAGCAGCCGGCGACCAGCAGCACCGCGGATGCGCCCCAGCCGATCGGTTCGATGTAACGCTGCAGCGCGCGTTCTGCGCGCTCGCCGCCGAGGCGGATCGCGATCGCGATCAGGTACACGCGCTTGCCGCGACCGATCGCCATCGCGGCGAGATACGGCACCCACGGCACGCCGACCACGCCCGAGGCCCAGGTGAAGACCTTCATCGGGATCGGCGCGAAACCGCCGGCGACCAGCAGCCAGAAGACCGCCCACGGCGACTCTTCCATCTTCGTGCGGACGGTGTCGATGCCGTGCTGGATGCCGTCCATCATGCCCAGCGCCTCGAACGCCGGCTTCATCAGTTCGAAGGCGTAATGGCCGAGCAGATAGCCGACGACCGCGCCGGCCATCGATGCCGCGAGGCTGATCGTGGCGAACCACAGCGCGCGCTTCGGTTGCGACAGCGACATCGGCGCCAGCATCGCTTCCGGCGGCACCGGAAAAATGATCGCTTCGACGAAGCTCAATCCGGCGAGCAGGCGCGGCGCGTGCGGATGGCGCGACCAGACGATGGCGCGCTGGTACATCGGGGCGAAGATCTTCATGCGGCGCGTCCGCTCATCCGTCGATCGCTCCCGACAGCAGCGGTACGAACACGACCGACGCCAGATCGCTGCGCTCGATCGTGCCGTCCGCGGCCTTGCGCAGTTTCACCAGCGACTGCCCGCCGCTGCCGCCGACCGGGGCGATGAGCGTGCCGCCGGGCGCGAGCTGCGCGGTGAGCGCATCGACCAGCGCCGGCGCCGCGGCGGTGACGACGATGGCGTCGAACGGACCGTTCTCCGCCCAGCCGATGCGGCCATCGTCGTGTTTGCTGCGGATGTTCAGGCCGAGGGTGCGGAAGCGCTTGCGCGCGGTGCGCAGCAGGTCGCCGATGCGCTCGACGGTATGCACTTCCAGCCCCAGCGCGGCCAGAATCGCGGCCTGGTAGCCGGAACCGGTGCCGACTTCCAGCACCTTCTTCGGCTGCGCGCCGTCCTCGAACAGCGCCTCGGTCATGCGCGCGACCACCCACGGCTGCGAAATCGTCTGGCCGTGGCCGATCGGCAGCGCATTGTCCTCGTAGGCGCGTGCGGCCAGCGCTTCGTCCACGAACAGATGGCGCGGCACGGTGCGGATGGCATTAAGCACGTTCTCGTCGACGATGCCTTTCTCTCTGAGACGCTCGATCAGGCGATCGCGCACGCGCTGCGAGGTCATGCCCATGCCGATGGCCTCCGGCTGCAGGCGCATGCGCGCGGTCATGCCGGGGCTCCCGGATCGCGCGGCGCGTCGTGCTGCGCATCGTGTTGCGCATTGTCCAGACCGGCGGCAAGGCCGCCGACCCAGCTCGCCACCTGTTCCAGCGCCTGATAGCGGGTCAGGTCGACGTGGATCGGGGTGATCGAGATGAAACCGGTGCGCACCGCCTGGAAATCCGTGCCCGGGCCGGCGTCCTGCTCGGGACCGGCGGCACCGATCCACCACCAGGTGCGGCCGCGCGGGTCTTCCTGCGCGGTGCAGGGTTCGGCGCGGTGGCGGTTGCCCAGCCGGGTGACCTCGAAGCCGCGGATCTCCGCCCACGGCAGGTCGGGCACGTTGACGTTGAGGATGGTGTCGGCCGGCAGCGGGTCGGCGCGCAGGCGGGCGACGATCTCCACCGCGGCGCGCGCGGCGGTTTCGTAGTGCAGGCCCTTGTGATCGGCGGTGACCAGCGACACCGCGACCGCGGGCAGGCCCAGGAAACGGCCTTCCATCGCCGCGGCGACGGTGCCGGAATAAATCACGTCGTCGCCGAGGTTGGCGGTGTTGTTGATCCCGGAGACCACGATGTCCGGCTCGTGCTCGAGCATGCCGGTGATGGCGACGTGGACGCAGTCGGTGGGCGTGCCGTGCACGCGCCAGGTGGTCTCGTCCTGACGGATGACCCGGATCGGCATGTCCAGGGTCAGCGAGTTGCTGGCGCCGGAGCGGTCGCGGTCCGGCGCGACCACCAGCACCTCGTGCCCGGCCGCACGCAGACCGGCGGCGAGGACGCGGATGCCGGGGGCGTCGACGCCGTCGTCGTTGCTGACCAGGATGCGCATGGAGTCGGAATCGTCGCCATCGGAGGGAGATGCCCCGAATGATACCGGATGCACCGGACCAGCTCGCGCACGCATGCGCCGCACCCGCCCGCCCTGCTAACCTCGACGGCGATGAAACCGCGCAAAGACCCGCCTGCAGCGCCCCTGCCCGAGGACGACGACGCCGCGCTGTTCCGCGCCGCGATCGGCCCGGTGCGAGAACTGCCGGCGGCGGAAACCGGGCCGCAGAAACCCAGGCCGAAGCCGGCCGCGCGGATGCGCGACCTCGACGAAGACGATGCCCGCAGCGAGTTCCGGCGCGCGCTGGACGCCAGCCCGCTGCTGGCCGGCGACACCCTGAGCTACCGCCGCGACGAGGTGCCGCAGCGGGTGCTGCAGCGGCTGGCGCGCGGCCACTACGCCGCGCAGGACGAACTGGATCTGCACCACGTCGACGCGGCGACCGCCGAGGCCATGCTGCGGCGGTTCCTGAAGGAAGCGCGCGATGCGGGCGCCGGCTGCGTGCGGGTGATCCACGGCAAGGGCCTGAACTCGCCGGACGGGGTGCCGACGATCAAGAATCTGGTCGACCGCGTCCTGCGTCAGCGCAGCGATGTGCTGGCGTTCCATTCCGCGCCGGCGGCCGCGGGCGGCACCGGTGCGGTGCTGGTGCTGATCACCGACCGCTGAGCGCCGCCCGATCCCGCAGGATCGGGGGCACGGGATCTCGCGTGATCAGTCGTGATCGATCGGCACGTCGACGTGCCGCTTCACCGGCTTGTTGACCCAGCGCACGATGATGCCGCGGCGGCGGGCCATGCTCTCGACATAGGCCACGTATCTCGCATCCTCTTCGATCCGCGGCTGGTAGGTCGTGGCGGCCTGCGCCGGAGCGGTCTGGATGCGGGCGGGCGGCGAAGTCGCCGCGGATTCGTCCATGGTCCTGCACCCCGGCAGGGACACGGCGGCGACGGCCAACACGAGCGGCAGGAAGCGTCTTGCGTTCATCTGAAACCTCCGGAGCGACGGCGGTTCACGCGCGCCCGGCGACCGCAGGGCGCTCACCACGGCTTATACGCCTGCACCGGGAATCCGGCGGTGCGCGGCTTGCGTTTCCGACGAACGGCACCTGATCGGCAGCACCTGATCGGCAGATCAGGATCGGCGGTGACGAAGCGGCCTGTTCAGCCGTAGGCCGCGTCCACGACCTCGCCCAGCTCGGCAAGCACGGTGGTGGCGTAACAGCCCGCCGGCAGCTCGAACCGCAGGCACAGCGCATCCGCCTCCCGCCACTCCCAGGCCAACGCCCGCGGCCGCAGGCGCAGCGCGCGCCGTTCCTGCTCCAGGCCGGCGCGCTCCAGACCGGCGCGCAGGGCCTGCACGCCGGGCTCGTCCAGCACCGCGAGTTCGAGCGCGCGCGCTTCGCCCTGGCTGCGCGATTCGCCGCGTCCCCACAGCGGCCCGCTGGGATGGATGTCGAAACGCGCCAGACGCTCGGCCAGCGTGTCGTTCCAGGGCTCCGGGCCGAACACGCTGCGGCTGCCGTCGAGCATCCAGACCTCGCCGTCGAGGCCGCGGTCCCAGTCGCCGCGGCGCACGCGTTCGGCCAGCACCCGGTTGAACAGCTCCGAACGCGCGGCCGAGAGCAGATGCGTGCGCTCCTCGCGCGGCACGCGGCGGCCGGCGAACATCGCCAGCGCCTTGCCGACGTTGTCGCCGCCGCGGCCGAAGCGCTGCTCGCCGAAGTAGTTCGGCACGCCGCGCGCGGCGATCGCGCGCAGGCGTTCGTCGATCGCACCGGCATCGCCGGCGACCCCGCGCAGGGTCAGCGCGAAGCGATTGCCGGCCAGCGCGCCGCGCGGCAATTTGCGCGCGTGCCATGCATGGGCGAGCACGCGCAGATCGTCCGATTGAAGCGCCGCGATGTCGGGCGCGATCTTCTTCGGAATCCAGACGCTGAAGCGCTGTCGGGTCAACGCGTGACGGTCCTTCAGCCCGGCATAGCCGATCGCCGATTCCGCGACGCCGGCCCATTGCGCGATCCGCTTCGCGGCGAACGCGGTGTTCATGCCGCGCTTCTCGATCGTCAACAGCAGATGCTCGCCCGCGCCGCTGGCCTCGAACGCATCGATCTCGTCGACGACGAAATCCTCCGGCGCGCTGCGGATGCGCGCGGACAGCACCGCCTCGCCATGGGCGCGCGCCGATGCGCTGTCGCTCATGCGTGGACCAGCAGGCAGACGGCCTGCGCGGCGATGCCTTCGCCGCGGCCGGTGAAGCCGAGCTTCTCGGTGGTGGTGGCCTTCACGCTCACCGCATCCAGGGCGATGCCGAGATCCTCCGCGATCACGTGACGCATCGCTTCGGCATGCGGCCCGACCTTCGGCCGCTCGCAGATCACGGTGAGATCGACGTTGCCCGCCTTCCAGCCCAGTTCGCGGATGAGGCGATCGCAGTGGCGCAGGAACGCGCGGCTGTCGGCGCCCTTCCACTGCGGATCGCTCGGCGGGAAATGGGTCCCGATATCGCCCAGCGCCAGCGCGCCCAACAGCGCGTCGCAGAGCGCGTGCAGGGCCACGTCGCCGTCGCTGTGGGCGACGATGCCGCGATCGTGCGGCACGCGCACGCCACCGAGCATCACGTGGTCGCCATCGCCGAAGGCGTGGACGTCGAAACCCTGGCCGATGCGGATCTCGGCGGTCATGGCGCGATCAGCGCGATCAGGATGCGCTGCATGTCGAGGTGCTTCAGCAGGCCCGCTCCGCTGGACATGACCTGCGGGTTCTGCAGCATGTCGGTGGCGGCGGACGTGCCCAGCGCCTGGAAACTCCTGCCGATCGCATCGGTGCCGGATTGCTTCACCGCGGCGCGCAGCGGCGCCGCGCATTGTTCGGCGAGCAGCTTCTCGAACACGCCGGCCGCGGCCCGATCGATGACCAGACGCTGCGCGGCATCGATCTGCGTCATCGAGGCGATGTCGGGATGCTGGGCGATGACCGCGAACACCCATTTCACCAGGATGCGCTTGTCCTCGGGCGACGAGGATTCGACCAGGCATTTCGTCAGCGCGTCCTGCGCGCGGACGGTCGGCACGGCCTTCGGCGCTGCCGGCGCGACGCGGGCCGGCGCGGGCGTTGCGGCCTGCGGCTGCGCGGCGGATACGGGAGCGGGCATCATCGACGCCAGCGCGGCCAGCGACAGCATCGCCGTCAACATCACAGTCTTCATCATTCTCCCTTGCGTCGTCGCGGCATCAGCGATGGCGTTGCGAAAGCACGAACTCGAACCGCGCCAGATCGGCCGGCGTGGTGATCTTGAAATTGTCCTCGCGGCCTTCCACCAGCAGCGGGCGCAGGCCCTGCCGTTCCATCGCCATCGATTCGTCGGTGATGGCCACGCCCGCGGCCTGCGCTGCGGCGAGCGCGCGGCTCAGCTGCATCCGCCGGAACAATTGCGGCGTGTACGCGCGCCAGAGCCGCTCGCGCGGCTCGGTGCGATCGATGCCGCCGTCGTCGCCGGCGCGTTTCAGGGTGTCGCGCACCGGCGCGGCGAGGATCGCCCCCACCGGGTCGCCGCAGCCCAGATCGAGCAGGCGATCCAGATCGGCATGCGCGAGATTCGGCCGCGCGGCATCGTGGACAAGGACGAATTCGTCCGCGCGCACGTTGTCGGGCAAGGCGTCCAGGCCGGCCAGCACCGAATCGGCGCGCTCGGCACCGCCGCTGCAGGTCAGCACGGGTTTGCCGGCCACCGCATCCATGCCGCGCCAGAAGCGATCGTTCTCCGCGATCACCACCATCACGCCATGGACCGAAGGATGCGACAGCAGCGCATCGAGGGTGTAGGCGATCAGCGGCCGCCCGCCCACTTCGAGATACTGCTTGGGCAATTCGCCGCCGAAGCGGGCGCCACGTCCGGCCGCGGGCACCACCGCCCAGGTCATGGCGCCTCGTCCCCATCGATGGCGGCATCGACGGCAGCGTCGACCGGCGCCGGCGGTTCGACCACGCGGTAGAAGGTCTCGCCGGGCTTGATCATGCCCAGCTCGCTGCGCGCGCGCTCTTCGGCCGCGGCCTCCCCGGACTTGAGGTTTTCGACTTCAGCCGCGAGCTGGTCGTTGCGCTGGCGCAGCCCGCGGTTCTCGACCGCCTGCCGTTCGACCTTGGTCTGCAGCGCGCCGGTGGCGGACGCGCCGCCTTCGCCGAACCACAACCGATACTGCAGCCACGCCAGCAGCACGAGAAGCAGCATCGCGAGGATGCGCAGCGGGCGGAGACCTTCGGTCATCGTGCCGGCATCAGCCCCCGTGCAGCGAGACGAACGCGGCGCGGCCGGCGTACTTCGCCGACGCGCCCAGCGCCTGCTCGATGCGCAGCAACTGGTTGTACTTCGCCACGCGGTCGCTGCGGCACAGCGAACCGGTCTTGATCTGGGTGGCGGTGGTCGCGACCGCGATGTCGGCGATGGTCGTGTCCTCGGTTTCGCCCGAACGATGCGACACGATCGCCGCGTACTTCGCCGCGTCGGCCATCGCGATGGCCTCCAGGGTTTCGGTCAGCGTGCCGATCTGGTTGACCTTGATCAGGATGGCGTTGGCCACGCCCTGGTCGATGCCCTCGCGGAAGATCTTCGGGTTGGTGACGAACAGATCGTCGCCGACCAGCTGAACCTTGGTGCCGAGGCGGTCGGTGAGCTGCTTCCAGCCGGCCCAGTCGTGTTCGGCCATGCCGTCCTCGATGGTGACGATCGGATATTCGCGGCACCAGTCGGCGAGGAAATCGACGAACTGCTCGCTGGTGAGGCGCTTGCCTTCGCCGGTGAGGTTGTACTTGCCGTTCTCGAAGAATTCGCTGGACGCGACGTCCAGACCCAGCAGCACGTCCTCGCCGGCGCGGTAGCCGGCCTTGCCGATGGCTTCGATGATCGTGTCCAGCGCTTCGGAATTGCTGCGCAGGTCGGGCGCGAAACCGCCCTCGTCGCCGACCGCCGTGCTCAGGCCCTTGCCCTTCAGCACCGACTTCAGCGCGTGGAAGATTTCGGTGCCGCAGCGCAGCGCCTCGGAGAACGAATCGAAACCGACCGGCAGCACCATGAATTCCTGCAGGTCGACGTTGTTGTCGGCGTGCGCGCCGCCGTTGATGATGTTCATCATCGGCACCGGCAGCGACACGTCGCGGCCGTTGGCGAGGTACTGCCACAGCGCCTGTTTGCGCGAGGCCGCGACCGCGTGCGCCGCGGCCATCGACACGCCCAGCAGCGCGTTCGCGCCCAAGCGGCCCTTGTTCTCGGTGCCGTCGAGGTCGATCAGGCGCCGATCGAGGCCGGCCTGGTCGGCGGCGTCGAAACCGGTCAGCGCCTGCGCGATCGCGCCGTTGACGTGGCCGACCGCCTTCTGCACGCCCTTGCCGAGGTAACGGGTCTTGTCGCCATCGCGCAGTTCGACGGCTTCCTTGGTGCCGGTGGATGCGCCCGAGGGCACCATCGCGCGGCCGAAGGAACCGTCGGCGAGCGTGACGTCAGCCTCAAGCGTGGGATTGCCGCGGCTGTCGAGGATTTCGCGGGCGTGGATCTTCGTGATCGTGGTCATGGGCTGATGTCGAGGAGAGTGTGGAGTTTCGGATCGGGAACGCACTTGCCGTCGCTGACCGCGGCCATGTGCAGCATGGTTTGGGCGAACACCTTGAGCGCCTCGTCGCTGCCCTGCTTCGTGCCGATGGTGCGCCAATGCACGGACAGCGTGTCGTAGGCGGCGGCCACCCGCTGAGGCTGGTTCGGGCGATCGCCGTACCCGGTCAGATCGAAGGCGTAGCCATCGGGATCGTAACGCTTCGCATCGGCGATGAGGGCCGCGCCGTGCTTGCCGGCGGCGAGGCGTTCGATCAGGCGCACCGCGCCGCGCTGGCTGCGGGTGTCGAAGACATCGGCCACGCAGACGTCCAGCTTGTGCGCGTAGTGATACAACTCCGCGGCGCGCAGCTCGGAGCGGACGTGATCGAGACCGCCAGCATCGCGTACCGCCCGCGACTGTTCGCCGGCATCCATGGCGCGATAGTAGGTGCGCGTCTGCGAGGCCAGCTCGGGATCGACGGTCGTGACCGATGCGATCACCGCGTCGCGGAACGTCTGTTCTTCGGCGCCGACGACGCGCCGGGGTTCGACCGCCGTCCGGAACTCTTCCGGGGGCGGCTGATCGCCGCAGGCGGTCAGAATCAGCGCGACGACCGGAACCGCCGTCATCGGTCCAAGGCGACGACGGCCTGCTCGCGCCTCGGATGTGGCATGCGATACCGCACCGGGCTCAGACATCGGCTTCGAGGAATCCATTGCGCTTGGTCACCGCATCCAGCGCCTGCAGCGTTTCCAGCAGGGCGCGCATTTTCGGCAGCGGCCACGCATTGGGGCCGTCGCTCAGCGCCTTGGCCGGATCGGGATGGGTTTCCATGAACAGGCCGGCGATGCCGACGGCGGTGGCCGCGCGCGCCAGCACCGGCACGAATTCGCGCTGGCCGCCGCTGCTGCTGCCCTGCCCGCCCGGCAACTGCACCGAATGGGTGGCGTCGAACACCACCGGGCAACCGGTGTCGCGCATCACCGCGAGGCTGCGCATGTCGCTGACCAGATTGTTGTAGCCGAAGCTGGCGCCGCGTTCGCAGACCATGATGTCGTGGTTGCCGGTCGACTTCGCCTTCTCGACCACGGGCTTCATGTCCCAGGGCGAGAGGAACTGGCCCTTCTTGATGTTCACCGGTTTGCCGGCGGCGCAGACCTTTCTGATGAAATCGGTCTGACGCACGAGGAACGCCGGCGTCTGCAGCACATCGACCACGCTCGCCACTTCGTCCATCGGCGTATATTCGTGCACGTCGGTGAGCACCGGCACGCCGATCTGGCGCTTCACTTCCGCCAGCACGCGCAGACCTTCCTCCATGCCCGGGCCGCGGAAACTGGTGCCCGAGGTGCGATTGGCCTTGTCGAAGCTGGACTTGAAAATGAAGGGAATGCCGAGCGCGGAGGTGATCTCCTTCAGTTGCCCGGCGACATCGAGCTGCAACTGCTCCGACTCGATCACGCAGGGGCCGGCGATCAGGAAAAAAGGCCGGTCGAGACCGACTTCGAAACCGCAGAGTTTCATTGTGCGACAGGCCCCCGTTGCAACATGGAATAGGACAGCAGCGCGGCGCCGGCGAGCGCGCCGAGGCCGATCAGCAGATAACGCAGCAGCCAGCGCGCCGACCGGCCATGACGGATGAGATAACACCAGCCGATCACCGGCACCACCATCGCCAGCACCGCGAAGCGCTCGCGACCCCGTTCGCGCGCGAGACCGGTGGCGCTGACGGTGGCGGCCACGGCGACGAAGAACAGCATGGAGATCGCGATCGCCAGCAGCGTCACGAACGACAGCGCCATCAGGGCCGAGACCGTCGCGTCGCTCACCGCCCTGCGCTCCCCGGCGTCGCCGCAGTCGTCACGCGCTCGCCTCCTTGAGCAGCTTGCCGCCGGCCTGCCCCAGATTGGCTTTCCGTTCGCGCGCGGCGCGGATGAAACCGATGAACAGCGGATGGCCGTGACGCGGCGTGGACAGGAATTCCGGGTGCGCCTGGCAGGCCAGGAACCACGGATGCTGCGATTGCGGCAGTTCGATCATTTCCACCAGCAGGTCGTCGAGCGATTTGGCCGAAATGACCAGGCCCGCGTCTTCGAGCTGGGTGCGATAGCGGTTGTTGAATTCGTAGCGGTGGCGGTGACGCTCGCCGACCACGTCCTTGCCGTAGAGCCTGTGCGCCAGCGTGCCCGGCTTGACCCGCTGCTCCTGCAGGCCGAGGCGCATGGTGCCGCCGAGATCGCTCTTCTCGCTGCGACGCTCGACTTCGCCGGTGGCGGTGCGCCATTCGGTGATCAGGCCGATCACCGGATGCGCGCTGCGGCGGTCGTTCTCGGTGCTGTTGGCGTCGGTCAGGCCCAGCTTGTGGCGCGCGTAATCGACCACCGCCGCCTGCATGCCGTAGCAGATGCCGAAATAGGGAATGCCGTGTTCGCGTGCGTATTGCGCGGTGAGCACCTTGCCCTCGAAACCGCGATCGCCGAAACCGCCCGGCACCAGGATACCGTCGACGTCGGCCAGCGCGGCGGCCGCGCCGTCGCGTTCGATGTCCTCGGATTCCAGCCATTTCAGCGTCACCCGGCTGCGCTGGCGCAGGCCGCCGTGCTTCAGCGCCTCGGCCACAGACTTGTAGGCATCCTTGTGGTCGACGTACTTGCCGACGACGGCGATGGTGACCTCGTCGATCGGCCGTTCGGAGGCATCGACCACCGCTTCCCACTCGGAGAGATCGGCGGTCGCCGCGGCCTTGTGCTGCAGGTGCAGGTGTTCGACCACGATCTGATCGAGCTGCTGCTGATGCAGCCACATCGGGATCTTGTAGATGTTGTCCAGATCGACCGCCGAGATCACCGCCTTCTCGGAGACGTTGGTGAACAGCGCGATCTTGCGGCGCTCGCCGTCGGGCAGCGGCTGTTCGCTGCGGCACAGCAGCACGTCGGGCTGGATGCCGATCGAACGCAGTTCCTTCACCGAATGCTGGGTGGGTTTGGTCTTGAGCTCGCCGGCCGCGGCGATGAACGGCACCAGGGTCAGATGCATGAACATCGCCTTCTCGGCGCCGCGTTCGGTGCGGATCTGGCGGATGGCTTCGAGGAACGGCAGCGATTCGATGTCGCCGACGGTGCCGCCGATCTCGACCAGCGCCACGTCGTAACCCTCGGTGGCGGCGTCGATGCAGCGCTTGATCTCGTCGGTGATGTGCGGAATCACCTGCACGGTGGCGCCGAGGTAGTCGCCGCGGCGTTCCTTGCGGATCACCGACTCGTAGATCTTGCCGGTGGTGATCGAGTTCTTGCCCGACAGGCGGGTGTTGACGTAGCGCTCGTAGTGACCGAGGTCGAGGTCGGTCTCGGCGCCGTCGTCGGTGACGTACACCTCGCCGTGCTGGAACGGGCTCATCGTGCCCGGATCGACGTTGATGTAGGGGTCGAGTTTCATCATCGTCACCCGCAGGCCGCGGGCTTCGAGGATGGCGGCGAGCGAGGCGGCGGCAATCCCTTTGCCAAGTGAGGACACCACGCCGCCGGTGACGAAGACGAGGGGTGTCGCGGAGCTGGGGGGGTTCATGGCGGCAGCGGGTCGCTGGAAAGCCACAGTCTACCGGGAAGCGGCGGTCGCGGCGACCCCCAGCGACGCAAGCGATTGATTTTCCGGGAAAGAAAAACGCCCCGGAGTCCGGGGCGTGGAATGCGGAGCGGGTGGTCGGGCTCAGATGTCCTCTTCTTCCTCCAGCTCGCGCTCGGGGTGCTTGCGATCCCCGTTCTGGTCGCGCTTCGGCTTGCGCGCCTCGGCCTTGCGGGCGGCCTCGGCGCGGGCGGCGTCATCGGCCTGGCGCTTGTCGGCTTCGGTCTTGGCCTTGTCGGCCTCATCGTTGGTTTTTGCGGGCGGGCTGCCAGTATTGGACTGGGCGGCGACGCTGCCGACGACTGCCAGCAACGCGGCCGCCAGCGCCAGCGGCACCAAGACGAAAGCGGGGCGGCGGAAACTTTTCATGGTCGGGATTGGCCGCATGCGCCGGAGGATCGGCGGGTTCTTCGCGGTCCCGGGCACCATACCGGCGCGGAACACACTGCGGCATGAATCCGGCCGCCCCGCCGGCTACGGGCTGAACGGCTTGACCCCGCACGGCCGGGCCGCCAAGCTCGCCGCCTTCGATCGCGGCCCATCCACGCCCGTGGCACGCGATCCGCCCCGCCGCCAGACGATGCCCGCATGAACGTCCGCAAGACCGCCAGCCCGCGCAAGACCGCCACCCCGTTCCAGCCGCTGTGGCTCGTGCTGGGCCTGCTGGTGGTGGTCGGGCTCGCGTGGCTGATCGGGCGGCCCGGCACGCCGATCACCGCCCAGGCGCTGGCGACCGAAATGAACCGCCGGGTCCGGTTGCCCCGCGATCTCGGCGACGGCTTCAAACTCGAACGCATTTCGGCGCAGGGCAACACGCTCGTGTTCACCACCTCGACCACCAGCCTTCCGCCCGGGCCGCTGACCGCCGATGAAGTCCGGACCCTGGAAGGGGCGCTGGTCTCCGACGCCTGCCGCGAACTGGTGAAGGAACGGGCGCTGCTCGTCCAGCACCGCATCGACGTGCTCAAGGAACTTCGCGACGGTTCGGGCAAGATGCTCGCTTCGGCCCGCATCCGCCCCGCCGACTGCCGCTGAGCCGGCATCGCGCTTCCCCGCTCCCACACGACAACGCCAATCGACTCCCCCCGCATGAGTTCACGCTACAACGCTGCAGACATCGAAGTCCTGTCGGGCCTGGATCCGGTCAAACGCCGGCCGGGCATGTATACCGACACCTCGCGCCCGAACCATCTGGCGCAGGAGGTGATCGACAACGCCGTCGACGAAGCCCTCGCCGGCCACGCCAAGGGCATCGACGTGGTGCTGCACGCCGACGGCAGCTGCGAAGTCTCCGACGACGGCCGCGGCATGCCGGTGGACATCCATCCGGAAGAGAAGATCCCGGGCGTCGAACTGATCCTCACCCGCCTGCACGCGGGCGGCAAGTTCAGCAACAAGAACTACACCTTCAGCGGCGGCCTGCACGGCGTCGGCGTCAGCGTGGTGAACGCGCTGTCGAAGCTGGTGGAAGTGCACATCAAGCGCGACGGCAACGAATACCGCATGACCTTCCGCGACGGCGACCGCGCCACGCCGCTGGAAGTCGTGGGCACGGTGGGGAAGAAGAACACCGGCACCCGGGTCCGGTTCTGGCCGGACGGCAAGTATTTCGACTCGCCGAAGTTCGTGATCCGCCATCTGCGCCATCTGCTGCGCGCGAAGGCCGTGCTCTGCCCCGGCCTCACCGTCACCCTGCTGGACGCCGCGACCGGCGAAAAGGACCAGTGGTATTACGAAGACGGCCTGCGCGATTACCTGAAGGGCGCGCTCGGCGCGACCGAAGTCCTGCCGCCGGAACTGTTCGTCGGCCAGCTGAAGAAGGATTCCGAAATCGTCGACTGGGCCGCGGCCTGGGTACCGGACGGCGAACTGGTGCAGGAAAGTTACGTCAATCTGATCCCGACCGCGCAGCACGGCACCCACGTCAACGGCCTGCGCACCGGCTTCACCGATGCGTTGCGCGAGTTCTGCGATTTCCGCAACCTGCTGCCGCGCGGCGTGAAGCTGGCGCCGGAAGACGTGTGGGACCGCGTCGCCTTCGTGCTCAGCATCAAGATGACCGACCCGCAGTTCAGCGGCCAGACCAAGGAACGGCTGTCGTCGCGACAGGCCGCGGCCTTCGTCGAGAGCGCCGCGCACGACGCGTTCTCGCTGTGGCTCAACCAGCATACGGAACTCGGCGAGAAGATCGCGCAGCTCGCGATCGAGCGCGCCGCCGCGCGACTGAAGACCGAAAAGCAGATCGTCCGCAAGAAGGTCACCCAGGGCCCCGCCCTGCCCGGCAAGCTCGCCGACTGCATCAGCCAGGATCTCTCGCGCACGGAACTCTTTCTGGTCGAAGGCGATTCGGCCGGCGGTTCCGCGAAGCAGGCGCGCGACAAGGATTTCCAGGCGATCCTGCCCCTGCGCGGCAAGATCCTCAACACCTGGGAAGTCGCCTCCGGCAGCGTGCTCGCGTCGCAGGAAGTACACGACCTCGCGGTCGCGATCGGCTGCGATCCGGGCAAGGACGACATCAGCGGCCTGCGCTACGGCAAGGTGGTGATCCTCGCCGACGCCGACTCCGACGGCCTGCATATCGCGACCCTGCTGTCGGCGCTGTTCCTGAAGCATTTCCCCGCGCTGGTGAACGCCGGCAACATCTTCGTGGCGATGCCGCCGCTGTTCCGCGTCGACGTGGGCAAGCAGGTGTTCTACGCGCTGGACGAGGAAGAGAAGCGGCTGCTGCTGGAAAGGATCGAACGCGAGAAGGCCGCGAACACGAAGGGCTTCGGCGGCGCGGTGAACGTCACCCGCTTCAAGGGCCTCGGCGAGATGAACCCGATGCAGCTGCGCGAATCCGCGATCCATCCGGATACCCGCCGGCTGGTGCAGTTGACCGTCGACGGCGGAACGGAGACCCATGCGCTGATGGACATGCTGCTGGCGAAGAAGCGCGCGGGCGATCGGAAGAATTGGCTGGAGGCGAAGGGCGACCTCGCAACGCTTGAAGTCTGAAATGTCGACCCACATCGCCCTGTTCCGCGGCATCAACGTCGGCAAGGCCAAGCGCATCGCGATGGCCGAGCTGAAGGCGATGTTCGAGGACCTCGGTTTCTCGAACGTGCGCACCCTGCTCAACAGCGGCAACGTGGTCTTCGATACAGCGCGCGGCGCACCCGCGGCCCATGCGGCGCGCATCGGCGCGGCGCTGGTCGAACGCACCGGCGTCGCGGCGAACACCTTGGTGCTCAAGGCGACCACGCTGGACGCGACGATCGCCGACAATCCGTTCGCGGACCGCATCGACGATCCCTCGCGGCTGCTGGTCGGTTTCTACCTCGACGGCGCCGACCGTACGCCGTTCGAAGTCCTGCGACGCGAATGCCCGGACGAAGCCTTCGCGCTCGGCGCGCACGCCTGTTATCTGTGGTGTCCCGACGGCATCCTCGAGAGCCGCATCGGCGAGGCCTTGGGGGGATCGAAATTCCGCGACCGCGTCACCGCGCGCAACTGGGCGACCACGCTGAAATTGCAGGCGCTCGCCGCGTCGAAAACCTGAGCACGACGCGGCCGTCAAAGCACATCGCAATCTCCGCGCCCGGTCGAGATCGCCGGTTCAATCGCTTGGTCTCGACGCCCACGGTAGAGCGGCCTTCAGGCCGCTGTCTTCCGTATTTGAACGGCAATGGCCTGAAGACCGCAAGGCCGCTCTATTTTTCTGAAGAGCAGCGGCCTGGCTTTCAACAGTCGAATGACTGGTCAGGCCGCTCTACCGATTGGATTCGATGCGGATTCGGTACAGGCCGTCAGGCCATCCCGACGTAGATCTGCGCGTACAGCGGGTGATCGACCTCGCCGAGCAGGCGCAGGCGCTGATGCTCGGGCAACACCGAGGCGATCTTCTCGAACGTATCCAGCGGCGACAGACCTTCGGCCACGACTTCGTCGACCACCGGCTGCGAGAGTTCCCAGTCGGCGGCCGTGCGCGCGAGATCGGCGGCGTCCTCGCGACTGAGCAGATCGTGGACGACCATCACCCGGTCACGCACCCGCTCCCACTCGCGGGCGTCGACCTGCCCCGACTGCAGGAAACGATCGATGATCGCCTCCTGCAACGCGGACAGACGGCTGGCGCGCTCCATGTCCACCGCCATCTGCATCTGGCGCTCGTCCAGCTGCGGCACCGCCTGCCCGGTGGCTTCGGAAACGCGCTCGCCGACCTGGCGCATCTTCTCGGCATCCGGCATTTGCTTCGCCAGGATGTGATCGATCGAGCGCGCGTAAAGCTCGATGAAGACCGGCGCGAAATTCAGTGCGTCCACCCGCAGCGCGTCGCCGTCGAGCGGCTGCGTGCGCAGCGCGGCGAAGGCATCGGCCGGCGCCAGCGCGGGATCGGCGATGCAGCGGCTGCCCGGCGGCACGTTGTCCGGATCGTGGATGGGATTGGTGGTGACGGTGCAGGTGCGGTAGTCCTCGTACACCCGCACCACGTCGAAGAACGACGGCATGACCTTGTGATCGTAGACCGCGGCGGCGGTGCCGTCCTGCGGGTGGGTGCCCGTCCACAGCTGCATGCCCTGCATCTCCGGCACCGAGTAGCGGCCGACTTCGGCGAAACCGGCGGCCAGCATCGCTTCGATCAGGCCGGCGGTGCCCGGCTGCTGCCAGGGCTGCACGTTCGGCTCCAGGGTGATGCGCGCGGCGATCCCGGTCTGCGGCAGGTTCGCCATCGCGGCGATCTTGCGCGCCAGCCACCACGGCAGCGCGTAACGCAGCAGCAGCCACAGCAACAGGATCAACCCGATCAGCGTGGCCACCGCCACGATCAGCACGTTCAACAGCGTCATCTTGCATTCCCCGGCCGAGCGACCTTTCCGTCAGTGTACGGATCCCCGGGGAAATACGGAATTCGGGGTGTCCGGCGGCCAGCCCGCCGCTGCGCTGATCGGTGCCCGGGTGGAGATGGCGTGACCTCGGCCGCCGGCAACAGCGACCGACGACTGCGGCCATGGGGCAGGTCGCGGAACCACCATCCGCAGACCATGGCAGCCAGCCGCCCAGGATGGCGGTGAGCGCAGCGAACCCCACTCACGCGACGCGTCCGCATGTCGCAGGAAAACGAAACGACCGCATGCGGGCGGCCGTCGATACATCGCTTCGGAGTTCGCCGCGGCTGTTGCGCCGATGGGTGGGATTCGCTGCGCTCACCGCTACCCGACGAGTCCACCCTGCGAGCTTGCGGGTTGAAACTCTACTATGCCCCCTGTTTTCAATTGTTAGGCCTCACTTGCCGGCCCGCATTTCACGCTGGAGAGTGCAGTGAACTGCTCATGCAGCCGCGCGACTTTGAGGCGCCGCCAGCCCTCAAGATTCTCATCTTGCGCAAGTCCTTTTTCAATCAAGAGCTTTAGCGCCCAAGCATCTAATCCATAGAAATCGTACCTATCTAAGTACGACAATAACTGCGGCTCTAGTTTTGCAACTACGTCCGCCGGCCAAGATGGCAAGACATGCTGAATCAAAGCCGATTTTTGCGCGGGTTTGATGGAGGACTCAAGAGCATCTCTGACGAGTCCCAGTGCAGGCTCACCAAGTTCCGCAAAGAAAGGGCGAATCAACAACTCAACTTCAGACCCATTTGTTTCGAGCCACTGAAATAGGCTCGGAAGAACAGGTTCCACGGCAGGAAATCCAAGCGCAAGGATTGCACGAGCACCTTCAACGTCCGTTCTGTCTTTTGGCAGGAGTTTGGTCAGCTCAGATCTTTCCATAAGGCCTAACGCCTGAGTTAAGCCGCCCCGCAGTGGGGCGGCGGACGCCTGCTAGCGTAGCGTAGGCACGTGGCCGACGCCACGGCGCGGGGTCGGCTTGAATGAATTGTTAGGCCTCACGCCTGCGGACGTAGAAGGCAGTGGCAATTGCCCATATGGATAAAAGAGCTGGTGCCTGTAGGAGCATTAGATCAAAACCGTAGGACAGGCCAAGAGCGACTGACTCCAACAGCTCCAACAAAGCCAACGAAACAATACAAGCTATCAGTAAACGTCCGCACCACTTGCTAAAACGGAGAAAAATTGTGGATGCGATGATTGTGATGCTTGAGATGACAAGTAGTAACGAAACGAGCCTAACTCTGAGCGGCCATTCATAGGGGGTGCCGGCAAGAACTTCAATACGCATCTCGCCGAGAACCCATGCGCTAGCCAATAGATACCAGGATGCAATGCCGATATTGATTAGCAGAAATAAGGTGTAGCCAAGCCACATCACGGGCGTCATTATTTTTACAGACGAAATTTTCATGTGTGACGTGAGGCCTAACGCCTGAGTTAAGCCGCCTCCCGGCGGGGCTGCGGACACGTGCAAGCGTAGCGCATAGCACGCGGCTGACGCCACGACGCAGGGTCGGCTTGAACGAATTGTTAGGCCGCGCCCTCAAGGGCGCGCTCAATGCTGTGTTCGAATGCGCTGCTGAAGGGAGTGCGCGCCCCTGCAAGCAGCTGCTCTAAGAAGTCTTCGGCGACCGTGCAAGCAGGCTTCCAAAACTTCTTGAAGAAATAGCGTGGTACATCAGTTGCGCCTTGAGCATATGCGGCATGCACGAGATATACGCCTACCCAGATTCTGCCACGTTGCACGAGAATTCCAGCTTCTCCTCGGGAAGAATGCACAGCCTGGTCCAGCTGTTCGCGCTCGTTACGGAGCCACATATCTAACAGCGCTATAAATTGTGGCTTGACGAAAGCGCCACCTTCGAAGCTCGGCCCAGTCATTTTAGCCGAGGAGAACGCCTGATAGATCACGGAATGGACTTGATTGGTGAAGTGGCGCTTCAGAATCCACGAAAACATACAAACGCTCCTAGCGGCCTAACGCCTGAATTAAGCCGAGCCGCGAAGCGGCTTCGGCTTGAATGAATTGTTAGGTGCCATGGCCGAGATCACCGAGCGCAGGTCCTCCACGGCACGCTGCCGAATTTTGGGGGACTTGATATGGCCGGGCAAACGGCTGAGCCAGTGACTGTTTGGGCCGTGCCCGCCGCCGCGGATTGCGGACAGGCGGCGTGAGGTGGGCAAAGGCTTGCGCCCAAGCACCTCAATGCACTCACTGAGCTGGTCGGCAGATGAGAAACGAAAGACAAAACCTTGAGACTCGATGCAGAGCACCGGGTAGCCACTGCGGCCCTCAGGCCTTGGGGCGGGAGGCTGATATTTCTCAGACGAACGCCAAAGGGAACCGGCTTGCTCTACATGAACCCAATAAGCCATGGGCTCGTCCCGCCAGTCTTGGACGTGCTCAATCCAGTTATGGGCAACTTTTCCCATGGCACCTAACGCCTGAATTAAGCCGAGCCGCGAAGCGGCTTCGGCTTGAATGAATTGTTAGGCCGCAGCACGACGGCCCGCAAGCCGAACACGAGCGCCGATAAGGGTGCCAAGAATGAGAGCCACCAATAGCGCCAAGTATCCGATCACCAGCAAAGCGAAAGGGGTTGGAGGAACCTCTAGGGGAACAAGCGCCATCAGTATGAGCCCAATACCCTCACTGAGTAGGACAGTGAGAAAAGCATGTAAGTAGGGGCGACGGGCAACTCGATATGCCAGGTGCACAAAGACGCCAGCATACACAGTTAACACCACAGCCTCGGTCCTGAGATATGCGAGAAAAAGGGCTTGTGGATTATCTGAATCTGGCCGGGGCTCGAAGAATCCGCCAGCTACGCTTGCCAAAAGCAGCAAGAGAGCGTGGGTAGTGACGCTTTTCCAGTTCACGACGGATCTTCGTCTGCGGCCTAACGCCTGAGTTAAGCCGCCCCGCAGCGGGGCAGCGGGCGCGTGCTAGCGTAGCGCAGGCACGTGGCCGACGCCACGATGCGGGGTCGGATTGAACGAATTGTTAGGCGGCAAGCTCATTGCTGAAATTCCTCAAAAGGAAGGCCAATGGGCGAAAGCATGAAGGAGATACCGTCACTTTCTTGTTTGACATGCCAGAGGATCACTCCATCCGGTTTTACGCCGAAATTGAGTGGAAAAACAAAAGGCGGCAGCCAAAGCAATTGAATATCGCCGTCTCCTGCCCAGCCAGCCTCAAGAAATCTCTCTTTTGCAATAGCGATGTATGGCGCTGCGTTGCCATCTGTGAATGAGGCTGGGTTTGCCAAGAAATACAGATTGTCTATCCACTCAAACCCATAGACATTGAAGGAATTCAAAGCCTCAGGGGCGTATGGAATCACCATGCTCTTTGGTGTAGAAAATGCCAATGAATTCTCCATGCCGCCTAACGCCTGAGTTAAGCCGCCCGCAGCGGGGTGGCGGTCACGTGCTAGCGTAGCGCAGGCACGTGGCCGACGCCACGATGCGGGGTCGGCTTGAACGAATTGTTAGGCGGCGCCCTCATGCAAGATGAGCTGCTGTGATGCACGCAACTCTCTATGTTGATGCGAGCCATCCGGCATTGAGACTTGCACAGAGATCTTTGCTGAGACTTCGTAGGCGCCAGGGACCAACCCGCTTGGATTCTCTTCATGTTCCAGAGCATCGACCGTGAGGACAACCTCGGTGCCAGCGGTGATCAAGTGTTCTATGCCAGGAAGGCAAGTAATGTTCTTGACGTATCCAACAATCATTTCGGTGTCCGCCTTGTTCTTGACGAGGCAGGTGGTCGCCTTGATAGAGCCCAAGATTGTCGTGTCTTCTTCGAAGGCAACGTGGTATCGGAATGGCAGCGATCGCGCTGCGGCCAGATACGAAAAACCTTCCACGAGAGAGACTGAGAGTTGCATTGAGGGCTCTACTGCCGCCTAACGCCTGAGTTAAGCCGCGCCGAACTCGGCAGACGGGAGCCAGTATTGCTCGCACTCCAGCAAGTTTCAACGAAGCCGAGATACGGCGTCGGCTTGAACGAGTAGTTAGGCGCGAAGGACGCCGGCGAGAGTGAAGCCCTGACGAGCAGGCCGAAAAGCCGAAGCTCGGATACCTGAGCGCACCCAGCGAACTGTCCGCCGGTCGTCATCGAAGTGACGCCATCTGGGGCAGGGATGCCGACCGTGAGCCGGCCAGTGCCTCCGAAGCCGAGGACCGCAACGCATGTGACGCCTGAGCGCGCATTGAGCGCTTGCCGAAGTGACAACGCGCCGGGAGCGTGTCCGAAGAGCACAACTGACCGAAGCCAGTGAATTGCATTTGCGGGCAACACAACTAGAGAAGGCTTTTCACCGCCTAACGCCTGAATTAAGCCGCGCCGCGAAGCGGCGTCGGCTTGAATGAATTGTTAGGGCGAAAAGCGATGCGGTCACTGGGTTCTACCGCATCCTGCAATTTGCGAAGTGCCGCGATTGAGACTGAGTACAAATTGGTCTTTGTCCGAGTGCGATTCGCTACGGCCTGTCTAGCAATTGTGCCCGGGCCATTGAAAATCTCGACAAAGCTCCCGTCAGCGTTGATCTTTACGGCGATGTAGTAGTCCGGGGTGTGGTCGCAGGGGAAGGTGACGTGGCCTTTCATAGTGGCTTTGATCTGCACTGACCTGCCAGTGGAACAAACCGCATCGTGGTGATGCTGAAGCCCTTCTAGGAGCTTCAGGTCGTATGCCTCTTCTACGAGGATCTCACCAATGTCTCCGACCAAGCGGCCGTCGAGGGTGAACCGTTTGTGCGGATAGGTGTGACAGAGCTGCGCGACTATAGCGAGCATCTGTTTTACAGCCTCGGGAATGCTGATTTGTGTCATTGCGCCCTAACGCCTGAGTTAAGCCGCCCCGCAGCGGGGTGGCGGACGCGTGCTAGCGTAGCGCAGGCACGTGGCCGACGCCACGATGCGGGGTCGGCTTGAACGACTTGTTAGGCCTCTGTCCGGTCGCCTAGACTCGCGCCCCACATCACAGCACATGCAAACGC
>WYBC01000009.1 GCA_011526085.1 Lysobacter sp.
CCCGCCTACGTCATCTACACCTCAGGCTCCACCGGTCGTCCCAAGGGCGTCAGCGTCCGCCACGGCGGCGTGCGCAATTTCCTGTGCAGCATGGCCGAGACCCCCGGCATGGCCGCCGGCGAAACCCTCGCCGCCTGCACCCCGATCTCCTTCGACATCGCCGTGCTCGAGCTCTACCTGCCCCTGCTCGTCGGCGGCAGCGTGCGGATCCTCGCGCGCAGCGTGACCGCCGATGGACAGCGCCTGCGCGCGCTGCTCGACACCGACGCCCCGGACCTGATGCAGGCCACCCCCGCCACCTGGCAGCTGCTGCGCGAAGCCGGCTGGCAGCCGTCGCCGCGCCTGCGCGTGCTCTGCGGCGGCGAGGCGTTGCCGCCCGAACTGGCCGTTTACCTGCGCGCCGCAGGTGCGCTGTGGAACATGTACGGCCCGACCGAAACCACCGTGTGGTCGCTGTGCGACCGGATCGGCGACGCGCCGATCCGGCTGGGCGAGGTCATCGCCAACACCGACGCGCACGTGCTGGATGCCGCGCTGCATCCGGTGCCGGCCGGCGTTCCGGGCGAGCTGTATCTCGGCGGCGAGGGACTGGCCCGCGGCTATCTGCGTCGTCCGGGCCTGAGCGCGGAGCGTTTCGTCGCCAGCCCGTTCCGCGCGGGCGGACGGATGTACCGCACAGGCGATCTGGTGCGGGTGGATGCCGAGGGCCGGCTGGAATTCCTCGGCCGCGTCGACCATCAGGTGAAGATCCGCGGATTCCGCATCGAACTGGGCGAGATCGAAGCACAGCTGGCCAGGCTGCCCGGCGTCGCCCAGGCCGCGGTCGTCGCCCGCGACGACGCTCAGGGGCTCAAGCGGCTCGTCGGCTATGTCACCGGCGACGGCGAATCCCTGCGCGCGGCGGAATTGCGCGCCGCGCTCGCCGCATCGCTGCCCGATCACATGATCCCCGCCGCGATCGTCGTGCTGGAGGCCATGCCCTCCACCGCCAACGGCAAGATCGATCGCAAGGCGCTGCCCGCGCCCGAGGCGGACGCCATCGCGCAACGCGAGTACGCGCCGCCGCAGGGCGCGCTGGAAACGCTGGTCGCCGAACAGTGGGCGCAGTTGTTCGGACTGCACCGGATCGGTCGCAACGATCATTTCTTCGAACTCGGCGGGCATTCGCTGACCGCGATGCAGCTCGCCGGCAAGCTGCGGCGCCTCGGTCATCCGGTCGACGTGCGGACGCTGTTCGAACATCCGACGCTCGCCGATTTCGCCGCCCACCTGGGCGAAGGACAGGGCATCGAGATCCCGGAAAACCGCATTCCGGCCGACGCCGACCGCATCGTGCCCGCGATGCTGCCGCTGGTATCGCTCGCGCAGGACGACATCGATCGCGTCGTCGCCGCCACGCCCGGAGGCGTCGCCAACGTCCAGGACATCTACCCGCTGTCTCCGCTGCAGGACGGCATCCTCTTCCACTACCTGCTCGATGCCGGCAACGACCCGTACCGCCAGACGATGCGGCTGCGCTTCGACAGCCGCCAGCGTCTGGATCGTTACCTCGACGCGATGCGCGGGATCGTGGCGCATCACGACATCCTCCGCACCGCCTTCCACTGGCAGCGCCTGTCGCAGCCGGTGCAGGTCGTGCAGCGCGATGCGCCGCTGCGCGTGGATGAAGTCGATTTCGCCGCGCTGGAGGCCTTCGCCGGCACGATCGATCCTTCCCGCGCGCCGCTGCTGCGCTTCGTGGCCGCACCCGAGCCCGAAGGCGATGGCTGGCAACTGCTGCAGATCCAGCATCACCTGATCGGCGACCGCTCGACCGTCGACGGGCTGCTCGAAGACGTGTCCCTGCGCATGCGGGATGCCGCGGCGGTCCTTCCGCCGGCGCAGCCCTATCGCAATCTCGTGGCCCATGCGCGGCTGGGGGTCCCGGACGACGTCCACGAGCGTTTCTTCCGCGCGATGTTGTCCGACATCGACGAGCCCTGCCTGCCGTTCGGCCTCGCCGACGTGCATGGCGCCGGCGACGATCTGGACGAAGCGCGCCTGTCCCTGCCCGCTTCGCTGGTGGCCTCGCTGCGTGCGACCGCACGCCGGCGCGGCGTGACCGTGGCGAGCCTGTGCCATCTCGCATGGGCGCTGGTGGTCGCGCGCACCTCCGGTCGCGAGCAGGCGGTCTTCGGCAGCGTGCTGCTCGGACGCATGCAGGGCAGCGAACGCGCGCTCGGCCTCTCGATCAACACGCTGCCGCTGCGCCTGGACATCGGCGATGCGCCGGTGGCGGACGCGTTGCGCGAGTGCCACGCGCGCCTGGCGGGCCTGATCCGCCACGAACACGCGTCGCTGAGCCTCGCCCAGCGCTGCAGCGCGGTGCCGCAACCCGCGCCGCTGTTCAGCGCGCTCTTCAACTACCGGCACGACGCGGCTCCGGACGCGACCGGCGGGTCCAGGCTGCCGGAAGGCATCGCCTGGCTCGGCGGCGACGAGCGCACCAACTATCCGCTGATCCTCTCGGTCGACGATTACGGCACCAGCCGTGGCGGCGACGCGCTGGACCTGGTCGCGCAGATCGCGCGGCCGCACGATGCCGCGCGGGTGACCGCACAGATGCAGCAGGCGCTGGAAAGCCTGCTGTCCGCGCTCGAATCGACGCCCTCGAAACCGCTCCGCGAGCTCGACATCCTGCCCGAGGCCGAACGGCGCTTCGTGCTGAAGTCGCTCAACGACACCGCCGCGCCGCATCGCGAATCGCTGTGCATGCATCAGCCCTTCGAGCAGATGGCGCGGGAACGCCCGACGCTCAGGGCGCTCGTCTGCGGCGAGCGCGCGCTGACGTACGCCGAACTGAACCGCGAGGCGAACCGTCTCGCGCACACGCTCATCGCGCGCGGCGTGCGCCCGGACGACCGCGTGGCGATCTGCGTCGATCGCAGCGTCGAAATGGTGGTCGGCCTGCTCGGCATCCTGAAGGCGGGCGGCGCCTATCTGCCGCTCGATCCGAGCTATCCCGCCGACCGTCTGGGCATGATCCTCGACGACGCGGCGCCTTCGCTGCTGCTGACGGACGAGGCGGGCCGCCGCGCGCTGGGCGGCAACACCGGCGGCGCGACGGTGCTCGCGCTGGACGATGCCGCCCTGGTCGACGGCCAGCCGGACGTCGACCCCGATCCCGCCGCGATCGGGCTGACATCGCATCACCTGGCCTACGTCATCTACACCTCTGGATCGACCGGCATCCCCAAGGGCGTGCAGAACGAGCACCGTGCGCTGGCCAATCGGCTGGACTGGATCCAGGACGCGTACCGGATCGGCCCCGAGGATGTCGTGCTGCAGAAGACGCCGTTCGGTTTCGACGTCTCGGTCTGGGAGTTCTTCTGGACCCTGGCCCAGGGCTCGACCCTGGTGATGGCGCCGCCGGATGCGCACAAGGATCCGGCGGCGATGGCGTCGCTGATCGTCCGCCATGGCGTCACCACCCTGCATTTCGTGCCTTCGATGCTGGCCGGATTCGTCGAATACGATGGCGCGGGACGCTGCACCAGCCTGCAGCGCATCATCTGCAGCGGCGAAGCCCTGCCTGCCGCCACCCTGCGCAAGACCCAGCGCATCCTGCCTTCGGCGATGGTCTACAACCTCTACGGGCCGACCGAAGCGGCGATCGACGTCACCGCATGGACCTGTCCGCCCGGCTTCGACGGCGAGATCGTGCCGATCGGCAAGCCGATCTGGAACACGCAGATGTACCTGCTCGATGCGCAGGGGCGCCCGGTTCCGTTCGGCGTGGTCGGCGAGCTCTACATCGGCGGCGTCGGCGTCGCGCGCGGCTATCTCAACCGGGACGCGCTCAACGCCGAGCGTTTCCTGCCCGACCCGTTCAGCGCCGATCCCGAGGCGCGGCTCTACCGCACCGGCGATGTCGCGCGCTTCCTCCCGGACGGCAACATCGACTTCCTCGGCCGCAACGACCATCAGGTGAAGTTGCGCGGTTTCCGCATCGAACTCGGAGAAATCGAGACCGCGCTGTCGGCGATGCCGGATGTCGCCCAGTGCGTGGTCGTGGCGCGCGAAGACACGCCCGGCGACAAGCGTCTGGTCGCCTACGTCACCACGCGCGCGCCGGTCGACACGCATGCGTTCATTGCCGCGGCCAAGGCGGAACTGTCGATCCGTCTGCCGGAATACATGGTGCCCGCCGCCTACGTGCTGCTGGAGGCCATGCCGCTGAGTTCCAACGGCAAACTCGACCGCAAGGCGCTGCCGGCACCGACGGGCGACGATTTCCTGCGCGATGCCTACGTGCCGCCTCAGGGCGCGGTCGAACTCGCGATCGCCGAGGCATGGTCGCGCCTGCTCGGCGTCGAGCGCGTCGGCCGCAGCGATCACTTCTTCCAGCTCGGCGGGCATTCGCTGCTGGCGGTGCGCCTGATCGAACAACTGCGCCGACAGGACATCCACCTCGACATCCGCACGCTGTTCCTGCACCCGAGGCTCGCCGAACTCGCCGCCTCGCTGGGCGAGGAGCGCCGGATCGTCGCGCCGCCGAACCGGATTCCGGAAGGCGCCCTCGCGATCACGCCGGACATGCTGCCGCTGATCGACCTGAGCCAGGCCGACATCGACCGCATCGCGTCGACCGTGCCCGGCGGCATCGGCAACATCCAGGACATCTACGCGCTGTCCGCGCTGCAGGACGGCATTCTCTTCCACCACCTGCTGGCGACGCAGGGCGATCCGTACCTGCAGGTCAACCGCCTGGCCTTCCCCGACCGCGCGCATTTCGACCGCTATCTCGCCGCCGTGCAGCAGGTGGTCGATCGCCACGACATCCTGCGGACCGCGTTCGTGTGGGAGCAGATGTCGGCGCCGGCGCAGGTCGTGCTGCGGCAGGCGGCCGTGCATGTCGAGGAGGTCCAGCTCGATCCCGCGGAAGGCCCGGCGATCGATGCGCTCGCCCGTCGTTTCGAACCGCGTCGCTACCGCATCGATCTCGGCCAGGCGCCGCTGCTGCGTTTCGCGATCGCGCGCGAGCCCGACTCCGAACGCTGGCTGGTGCTGCAGATGCAGCACCATCTCATCGACGACATCTCGTCGCTGTCGATCATGCTCGGCGAGATCCGCGCGATCCTCGACGGCCGCGGCGATGCGCTGCCGCCGCCGCTGCAGTTCCGCGACATGGTCGCGCAGGGGCGCATGGGGCGCAGCACCACGGAACACGAGGCGTTCTTCCGGACGATGCTCGCCGACATCGAAGAGCCGACGCTGCCCTTCGGTCTCGCCGACGTGCACCGCGACGGCAGCGCGATGGACGACGGCGAACGCCTGCTGCCGGCCGCGCTCAACGACCGGCTCCGCAACGAAGCGCGCCGGCTCGGCGTCAGCGTCGCGAGCCTGTTCCACCTCGCATGGGGACTCGTGGTCGCCCGCGCCAGCGGTCGCGATCGCGTGGTGTTCGGCACCGTGCTGTTCGGCCGCATGCAGGCGGGCACGGGTGCGGATCGCGCGATGGGCCTGTTCATCAACACCCTGCCGGTGCGCCTCGATCTGTCGGGAACCGGCGTCGAGGCGGCGGTGCTGGCCACGCACGCACGCCTCGCGGAGCTGATGCATCACGAGCATGCTTCGCTTGCCCTCGCGCAGCGCTGCAGCGGCGTCGCCGCGCCTTCGCCGCTGTTCAGCGCGCTGCTGAACTATCGTCACTACGACACGGTGGCGTCGGCCGGCCCCGATCCGCTGCCCGGCGTGACCTGGCTCAGCGGCGAAGAGCGCTCGAACTATCCGTTCACGCTTTCCGTGGACGACCGCGGCGACGCGCTGGGACTCAACGTGCAGGTCGCGAAGCCGCACTCGGCGGAGCGCATCTGCGGCTACATGCAGCAGGCGCTGGAAGGCCTGCTCGACGCGTTGCAGGCATCGCCCGCGCAGGACGTGCGCCGCATCGACGTCATGCCCGCTGCCGAACGCGCGCAGGTGCTGCAGGCCTGGAACGCCACCGATCGCGATCTGCCCCTGCTGCCCTTCCCCGCGCTGTTCGAACGACAGGCCCGGGCCACGCCCGACGCCATCGCTCTCGCCTTCGACG
>WYBC01000010.1 GCA_011526085.1 Lysobacter sp.
CGCCGCCGACGATCAACTGGTCGACCTTCGACACCAGCGACGACAGCAGTTCGAGCTTGGTGCTGACCTTGCTGCCGGCGACGATCGCCAGCAGCGGCCGCGCCGGGTGTTCCAGCGCCTTCGCCAGCGCATCGAGTTCGGCCATCAGCAGCGGGCCGCCGGCGGCCTGTCGCGCGAAGCGGATGACGCCGTGGGTGGAGGCCTGCGCGCGGTGCGCGGTGCCGAAGGCGTCCATCACGAACACGTCGCAGAGCGCGGCGTATTGCTTCGACAGCGCCTCGTCGTCCTTGCCTTCGCCGACGTTCATCCGGCAGTTTTCGAGCAGCACCAACTGGCCTGGCGCGACCTCGACGCCGTCGACCCAATTCTTCACCAGCGGCACGTCGCGGCCGAGCAGTTCGCCCAGGCGCGCGGCCACCGGCGCCAGCGAATCGGCTTCGCTCCACTGGCCTTCCTTCGGCCGGCCGAGGTGCGACATCACCATCACCGCCGCGCCCTTCTCCAGTGCCGCGCGCAGCGTCGGCAGCGAGGCGACGATGCGCTGGTCGGAGGTCACCCGGCCGTCGGCGACGGGCACGTTGAGGTCTTGCCGGATCAAGACGCGCTTGCCGGCGAGATCGAGATCGGTCATGCGGACGATGGCCATGCGGGGCTCCTGGAACAAGGGGAATGGCGAAGACCGCCATTGTCCCCGTTCGGAGCCCGCGGCATCAAACCCGCGCGCGGCGGAGGGCCGTCAGCCCTGCGCCGCCGATGATTTCGTCCGCAGCAGGGTCAGCGCGAATCCGCCGACCACCGCCGCGCCCAGCACCAGGAAGCCCCACAGCATCCAGCGCCGCCAGTCGACCGGCACCGGCGCGTCGTCGTAGGCCCGAGCGCCGGCGGCGTCCGCACGCGCGCCGAGTTCGGCCATCGGCGGCGTCCATTCGGCGCCCAGTCGCGCCCGCAGCGGCGCCAGCGCCTGCTCCACCGGCAGCGCGTCGCGACGCGCGCTGCGGCTGCCCGCGGCCAGCGTGTAGGGACCGCGGCCCTGGGCGAGGAACACGAAACGATCCGGGAGATACGCGACCTCCATCGTCGGCGTCGGATTCAGGCGCACCGGACTGCGCAGCCGCCATTCCTTCGCGGTCAGCGGCACGGTCAACACGTAATCGTCGTTGTCGATGCGCAGTTCGCCCTGGCGCAGGCGGAACAGCAGGGTGCGGCCGATCGGCACCCAGGTGGCGGTGCCGCCCGAGGTACCGCCGGTCAGGCCATCGACGATGACCTCGGCGGTGGCGTTGTCGGTGCCGAGGCCGATCTGGAGCCGCCCCACCGGCAGCGCCGCGGGCAGACGGTAGCGATAGATCTCGCCCTTGCCGAACTCGTCCGCCGCGCTGTCGACGAAATCGGCGCGCAGCCGCCGCCACTGCGGCACCGACGCACCGGCACGGGTGCGGCGCGCTTCCACCTGCAACCCCGGCAACGGATCGCCGTCGAGCTGGCGCAGCCGCAGATAGCGCAGCGCGGTCGTGGGCAGCGCGATGTCGCGCCGCTGCAGCACCGCGCCGTCGCGACGCAGCGAAACCACCGCCGCGGCGTCGACCAGGGACTGCCAGTGTTCGAGATCGTCGCTGCCTTCCACCGCGAAGCGCGCGCGCACGTCGCCGCGTTCGGGCCAGCGCAGTTCCAGGCGATCCACTGTGGCCGGCCGCCGCGGATCGCGGTTGAGATCGGCGTCCATCACGTAATCGATCATCGCCGGCGCGGTCGAAGCCGCGACCGCGTCGAGCTGCAGCAGATGCAGGCGCCCGGTGTCGTCGCGCTCCAGCCGCAGCGACACATCGTCGCCGCCCTGCGCGGCGTCCGCGCGCCGCGGCAGCGCGAACACCGGCAGCGCGACGTCGGCCACACCCGGCCGCGCCGCGGGATCGACGGTCAACCGCGCCACCGGCACCGGCTGGCCATCGGCATTGAACACCGCGAAATCGCGCTGGTCGGCATCCACCAGCGCGGCGTAGACCTCCGGCGTGAGTTCGAACTGCCAGGCGGCGTTCTGGCCGTCGGTCTTCAGCGGCCAGCGATACGCATACTCTCCGGGCTGCGCCGCCTGCGCGGGCACCGCCGCGGCGAAGACGGCCAGCGCGGTCAGCGCGAGCGGGGCGATCAGGCGTCCATACCTGCGATTCGCTTTCATGTTGCGGTCTCCGTGGCGGCGCCGCGACGCGGCGGCGCGGGCGCGAAATATCCCACCGCCGTGCACAGCAGGCCGTAGGCGATGAAGGACACGATGCCGAACAGATTGCCCAGATGGCTGCGGTCGATCAACAACAGCTTGAGCAGCACCACGCCCATCAGCACCGCGCCCGCGCCCCACAGCAGGCGATCGCCGCGGCGCGAGCCGAAGATCCAGCCGAGCACGCCGAGCACGCTCCACACCACGGTCAAGGCGGTCTGCACGACATAATCGTCGAGCATGTCCGGCGACCAGGCCGTACCGCTCCAGTGGTGGGTGGCACGCAGGGTGGCGAAGCTGATCCACACGAACGCAGCCAGCGCGAACACTGGCACGCCGATGCCGCCGCGAGTACCGCCGCTGCGGAGGCTCCCGGCCCAGGCGCGATGCGCCAGCAGCGCCAGCGCGCCGAGTTGGAACAGTTCCAGCGGATTGATCAGCGTCACCCACGGCAGCGGCGCGCTGTCGCCCGGGAAGAACAGCGACAGGGACCAGCCCATCGCCAGCACCGCCAGCGCCGAGCCCAGCAGCGGCCGGCGATAGTCGTCGAAGCCCTTCGCCAGCGGCGGCGCCAGCAGCGACGGCCGCAACTGCAGCAGCGCGGCGAACGCCAGCACCGGCAGACCCAGCGCGAGCACCCGCCAGCCGTCGCCCATGGACTGGCCGGTCGCATCCGCCTCGGCGCGATAGACCAGATGGAAGGCGCCCAGCGCGAGCGCCGTCACCCACGACCAGAACCAGCCGCCGTGCGCGAGCAGGCGCACGATCGTGCCGGCTTCGCGCACGCACACCAGCATGCGCCCACCCAGCACCGCGAACAGCAGCCAGGTCGCCGCGCCCCATTCGCCGAACGGATGGCTGTGTTCGGCGCTCTGCGCCATCGCGAACGGCACGCCCACCAGCAACGCCACGGCGGCGGTGACGCCGAAGACCGCCATGTCGTCGAGGCGGCGACGGGCCTCGGCGGTGAGCCAGCCGGTGAAGACCAGGAACGCGAACAGCGCGTCGATGCGATGCCCGTACGGCACATGTTCGAAGATCTCGTGCGCACCGGCGAAGGTCCACCAGCCCAGGCCCCACAGCGCCAGCAGCGCGACGATGCCGGCATCGTGTTCGCGGCGATAAGTCCATGCGGTCGCCAGGCCGGCGATCGCGATCAGCAGCGCGCTCATGAACACGGGATTGGCGATCGGCGTGGTCGCGGTGGCCGCCGCCATGGTCGCGAAGCCGGTGCTCATGCCGCCGATGCCGGCGACGTAGGCGATCGCGGCCGCGAGCTGCAGCAGCAGGCCGGAGATCTGCGGCAGGCGATGTCCCTGGCGCACACCCAGCCACACCAGCGCCGCGCCTTCCAGCGCGAACACGCTGGCGGTGGCGCGCGCCGACAGCGCCAGCGGCACCGACAGCGTCGAGAAGCCGACCGCGAGCACGGCGTAGGTATCGACCAGCGACGCGAAACGCGCGCGACCGCGCAGCATCGCCGCCAGCAGCGCGTAGATCGCGGCCGCGCCCAGCGCCGAGAGCGCCAGCGGCATCCGGCTGTCGGCGAACGCATCGCCCTGCAACAGACCGGCCTGCAGCGCGAACGCCACCAGCGGCGTGCCGAACACCAGCGTGCCGTCGACCAGCCGGTGCGTGTTGCCGTCGTGGTCTTTGGCGCGACGGTTGGCGTAGAAGACCGGGATCAGCAGATACAGCGCGAAGAACAGCAGCAGGAAGGGCTCGGTGGTGGCGAATTTCTCCGGCGCGTAATCCAGCACGCCCCAGAGCGTGCCGATCGCGAAGGTGAAAACGAAGCCGAGCAGGTTCAGCAGACGCCATGCGCGGTGCCAGGCGATGCCGAAGATGCCGATGTTGAGCACGGCGTAATACGAGAACAGCGCGACATGGTTGCCGCTGCCGGTGGACAGCCAGATCGGCGCGAGGAAACCGGCGAGGATGCCGAACACCGCGAGCGCCAGCGCGTTCTGCATCACCGCCAGCACGCCCAGCCCGGCGACCAGCGCGATGGTGATGCCGAACGCCGCGCCGGCGGGAATCATGCCGTACAGCTTGAAGGCCGCGAACGTCACCAGCATCAGCACGCCGATGGCGCCGCCCTGCAGCGACAGCGCGAACGAGCGCCGTGTCTCGCGCTGGCGCCAGGCGAAGACGAGGCCGCCGATCGCCGCCGCGGCGACGCCGGCCAGGCGCAGCTCCATCGGCACCCGCACCCAGCCCTGGTCGTTGGCGTATTTCAACAGCGCGGCGACGCCGGCCAGCAGCACCAGCATGCCGATCTTCACCGGCACATTGCCTTCGGTGAACCAGCGGCGGACGACACCGAAGGCATCGCCGATGGGATCGGACGGCGGCTTCGGCGGCGGGCGTTCCGGACGCGGCGCGCGCGGCGGCGGCGAAGAGGGCGGCGGCGCGGCGGCGCCGCGCGGCGGCAGCGGCGGCGGCCCGGCGTGTGCTGTTTCGGAGGTCGGGGTGGCTTCGGCGGGCGCTGCGGCAACGGATGCCGGCGGCGGCAGATCGTCCACCGGCAGGTCGAAGCGGGCGCGGCCCGGGGAGGGCGGAATCGGTGGGGCGTCGGGCGCTTCGGCGGCGGCTTCGGCCGCGCGGAACGGCGGCGGCGGCGCGGCGGCGGCCTGCGGGCGGAGCGGCTCGGTCGGCGCCGCGGCTTCGGCGGCGACCCGGGCGGCGGCGGCCGTCGGATCCGGGGCACGGGCTTCGACTCCCAGCAGCCGGCGCTGCAACTGCTGCACCTCGCGTTCGAGCGTGTCGATGCGCGCCTTGGCGTTGCCGATCTTCACCAGCGCCACCACCAGCAGGATGGGCACCGACAACACCAGCAGCCCCAGCAAGGTCAGAATTCCGGCCAGATCGTCCATCCGTTTGCCGCCCTCGCGCGGCTGTCACCCTCGTTCACCACGCACCCGTCGACGTCTGGCGGCCGGGTCTGGGCGAACACGGACGCAGCCTTCCCCATGCCGCCCGGAAATGCAACCGCGCACCGGTCCGTAGCATCGCCGGCATCCCCGGGTATCGCCGACCGATACCCGTCGCCTATCGCGACGCTTGATCGCGATCACCGTTCGTCGGACTCTAGCTGACATGAACCCGCCGCGCCGCCGGACCTCGCAACCGCCGACCAACCTCCAGATGTCCGACATCGCGCGGCTGGCGGGCGTCTCGGAATCCACCGTGTCGCGGGCGCTGAAGGACAGCCCGCTGATCGCCGCGAGCACCCGCGAACGCATCCGCCGGCTCGCCGAGGAGGCCGGCTACGTGGTCAATCCCGTGGCCAGCAGCCTGCGTTCGCGCCAGTCCGGCGTGATCACGGTCGCGGTGCCGCTGGTGCACGCGCGCGAACCGCATCTGTTCGATCCCTTCATGATGACCATGCTGGCCCATCTCGCCGACGCGCTCGGCGACCGCGGCTACAACATGCTGCTGGCGAAGATCGCCGTGCACCAGGACGGCTGGGTGCGGCGGCTGCAGCAGCCGGGACGCAGCGACGGCGTGATCCTGATCGGCCAGAGCTCCGAGCACGCCGCGATCAACGAGGCCGCGCGCACCGGCATTCCACTGACCGCCTGGGGCACGCGGATGCCGGCGCAGAAATATCCGGTGGTGGGCACCGACAACCGGCTCGGCGGCCAGCTCGGGACCGAACACCTGATCCGCCACGGCCGCCGCCGCATCGCCTTCTTCGGCGACGAGCGCCTGCCGGAAGTCGCGCACCGCCACGACGGCTATCGCCAGGCGCTGCGCGCGGCCGGTCTCAGGGCGCATCCGGAGCTGCTGGTCCGCAGCCCGTTCTCGAGCGGGGACGCCTACGCCAGCGTGCGCGAACTGATCGACGGCGGCGCCGACTTCGACGGCGTGATCGCCGCGTCCGACGTGATCGCGATCAGCGCGATCCGCGCCATCACAGACACCGGCCGTCGCGTCCCGCAGGACGTGTCGGTCGTCGGCTTCGACGACATCCTGCTGGCCGAGCACGCGCACCCGCCGCTGACCACCGTGCGCCAGGAGTTGGCGCTGGGCGCGGTCAAACTGGTCGACACGGTCATCGCCGCGATCCGCGGCGAACACCCGGAATCGACAATCCTGCCGCCGACCCTGATCGTCCGCGCCTCCGCATAGGGTGCGCGGAGGCGGGTGCGCGGCGCTGTCAGCGGAATGTCCACACGATCGCCGCCGTGAGCAGCAGCAACAGCACCGACAGCACCCGGTAATTCTTCCACCACGGCATCCCGGCGAGCGCACGCGATTCGTCGCGATAGAACGCGGGCGTCCACAGCATCGCCTGCACCTGCGCGGAGGCCGGCGCCGCGGTGGCGGCGCTGACCGCCACCAACACGATCACGCTGAGCGCGAACAGCAGCGGCGCGACCAGCAGGAAATGCAGGCCCAGCGGTTCCGCCGCCAGCACGTTCGCCCAGAACAGCGCGCCGCCGCCGAGGAGACCGGCGACGATCGACGCGAACGCGCCCTTCGCGTTCGCCCCGCGCCAGAACAGACCGACCAGGAACAGCGCGCACACCGGCGGCACCGCGTAGGCCAGCACCGCCTGCAGGTATTGCCACAGCGACTCGAAGCGTTCGATCTGCGGCGCCCACGCCACCGCCAGCACCATGAACACGATGGTGGTGATGCGTCCCGCGCGCACCAGCGCCGCGTTGTCCGCCTGCGGCATGCGCGGACGCACGAAATCCATGGTCACCAGGGTCGCGGCGGAATTGAAGGTGCTGGCGATGGAGGACATGATCGCGGCGAAGAAACCGGCGATGACCACGCCGACCAGGCCCGCCGGCAGCAGATCGAAGATCAGCGTCGGATAGACGAGATCGGGCTTGTCCAGCGCCGGATACAGCAGGATGGCCGCGGTGCCCGGCAGCACCATCACGTACAGCACCGGCAGCTTCAGCAGGCCCGCGAACAGCGCGCCCCAGCGGCCGTGGTTCTCGTCCTTCGCCGACAGCACGCGCTGGACCATGAACTGGTTGGTGCACCAGAAATAGAAGCCCAGCAGGGGCACGCCCAGCACCAGTCCCAGCCACGGCACGCCGGGGTCGTCGAGCGGGCGGATCAACGAGAGTTTCGACGGATCCACCGCCGCCATCACCGCGTCCCAGCCGCCGGCCTTGTCGAAGGCGAAGAACGCGATGAACACCGACGCGCCGAGCAGGATCACCGCCTGCACGGTTTCGGTGTAGATCACCGCGCGCAGACCGCCGGCGACGGTGTACACGCCGGCCGACAGCGCCAGCACCGCGACGATCTGCCACAGCGGCCAGTCCGGCAGGATCAGCTTGAGCATGATCGCGCCGCCGTACAGCGTGCCGGCGGTGTCGACGACGATGTTGAGGAAGATGGTGAGCGCGGAGAAATAGACGCGCGCGCGGCCGTCGTAGCGGCGTTCGAGATATTCCGGCAGCGTGTACACCTGCGAGCGCAGCAGGAACGGCAGGAAGAACACGCAGAAGAACGCGAGCACCACCGTCGCCATCCACTCGTAGTTGTAGACCGAGATGCCGGTGCCGTAGGCGGCGCCGGCGAGACCGATCAGCGTGGTCGAGGAGATGTTCGAGGCCAGCAGCGCGAGCCCGATCACCGGCCAGGTCATCTCGCGCGAGGCGAGGAAATAATCCTCGGCGGACGCGCGGCGCTTCGAGACGATCAGGCCCAGCGCGATGATGCCGAGGGCGTACAGCGCGATCACCGCTAGATCGATGCCGGCGAGTCGCACAGGGAAATCGGCCATGGAACGCTCCGCGAAATATCGGGGCCCAAAGGCTACCGGAGGGCCCGACCGGCACGGCGATACTGCGGTAATGCAATCGATTGTGCATGCTGCGGCGCAGCATGAACCCCGGCGGATTTCCTTGCGCGGCGCACGGGAGCACACCATCCGGAACGAAGAGAAAATGGAGATTTATCCGATTGTTTTTTCATTATTTTTCCGATCTTGAACGGGATCCACCGGAAAGGCCGGGCCCGGTAAACGCCCCAAACCCGATGCTCACCCACATTTGCAATCGATTGCGTAATCGGATATCACATCCGCCACCCGGGCATCCGCCCGCGCCATTCACCGGAGGACATGCCGCCATGCGTCGCCAATCGAAGTCGTTGCAATGCCGCACCCCCGCCCTGCGCCCCCACGCCCTCGCGTGGGCACTGTCGTGGGCGCTCTGCCTGTCGCTGGCGCCGGGTCTCGCCGCCGCGCAGTCGCAGGACGCCCCCGCCGAAGACACCGACGGCGCCGACGATCTCGATGCGATCGTGATCACCGCCACTGCCGGCGGCAAATCCAAACTGCGCACCAGCGTCTCGACCAGCAGTATCACCCCCGACACCATCGAACGCTCGGCCCCGCGCTCCACCGCCGAGATCTTCCGCAACATCCCGGGCATCCGCGCCGAATCCACCGGCGGCGAAGGCAACGCCAACATCGCCGTGCGCGGCCTGCCGGTCGCGGCCGGCGGCGCCAAATTCCTGCAACTGCAGGAAGACGGCATGCCGGTGATGGAATTCGGCGACATCGCCTTCGGCAACGCCGACATCTTCCTGCGCAACGACTGGTCGATCGACCGCATCGAAGCGGTGCGCGGCGGTTCCGCCTCCACCTTCGCCAGCAACTCGCCCGGCGGCGTGATCAACTTCATCAGCAACACCGGCGAAGTCCAGGGCGGCGCCGTCGGTTTCACCACCGGCCTCGACTACGGCAGCCAGCGTCTCGACTTCCGCTACGGGCAGCCCTTCGGCGACGGCTGGCGCTTCCATGTCGCCGGCTTCTGGCGCAGCGGCGACGGCGTGCGCGACGCCGGCTACACCGCCGAGGAAGGCGGCCAGCTCAAGGCGAACCTGACGAAGGAATTCGAGAACGGCTACGCGCGCTTCCACCTCAAGCGCCTCGACGATCGCGCCATCGCTTATCTGCCGGTGCCCACCCGCGCCACCGGCAGCAACGGCAGCCCCAACCTCGGCAGCTACCGGGGGTTCGACCCCGCGCGCGACACCCTGCAGAGCCGCTATTTCCGCAGCGACATCGGCCTCGACGGCGACAACAACCGTCGCCGCACCGACATCACCGACGGCATGCATCCGGACAGCACCGCGTTCGGCGCGGAAGTCCAGTACCGCTTCGCCGACGGCTGGCGCATCGACGAAAAATTCCGCTACGCCGACAACCAGGGCCGCTTCGTCGGCCAGTTCCCGGCCGAAGTCGGCACCGCCGCCGACATCGCGCCGACCATCGGCGGCGTCGGCGCCACCCTGCGCTACGCCAACGGCCCCAACGCCGGTCAGGCCTACACCGGCACGGTCGTGCGCACCCATCTGTTCAACACCGAGATCAACGATTTCGGCCACTACGCCAACGACATCAAGCTCACCCGCAGCTTCGGCGTGGGCGACGGCGGCAACCTCGATCTCAGCGCCGGCTACTACGCCTCGCGCCAGAACATCGACATGGACTGGGTGTGGAACTCGTACCTGCAGGAACTGCGCGGCGACGGCCGTTCGGCGCTGCTGGACGTGATCAGCGCCACCAACGTCAATCTCTCCGACAACGGCCTGTACGCCTACGGCGTGCCGTTCTGGGGCAACTGCTGCACCCGCAGCTACAACGCCAAGTACGAGATCGGCGCGCCCTATCTGTCGCTGGCGTTCTCGCTGGGCGATCTCGACATCGACGCCAGCGTGCGCCGCGATTCCGGCGACGCCAGCGGCCATTACGCCGGCGCCGTGCAGGTCGCGAACGTCGACGTGGACGGCGACGGCATCATCTCCGGTCCGGAGCAGAGCGTGTCGCAGGTGAACAACGCCGGCGCATCGCCGGTGAATTACGACTGGGGCTACACCTCGTACTCGATCGGCGCCAACTACCTGTTCGACGACAACCTCGCGGCCTTCGCGCGGATCAGCCGCGGCGGCCGCGCCAACGCCGATCGCCTGCTGTTCGGCGTGGTCCAGCCCGACGGCTCGGTGCGCGCGCAGGACGCGGTGGATCTGGTCGACCAGATCGAAGGCGGCCTGAAGTGGCGCAGCGGCGGCTTCAGCCTGTTCGCCACCGCGTTCTTCGCCGAAACCGAGGAACAGAATTTCGAACTGACCAGTCAGCGCTTCTTCGATCGCGTGTACGAAGCGCGCGGCGTCGAACTGGAAGCCTCGTTGCGGGTGAACGAATTCTTCTTCAACGGCGGCCTGACCTGGACCGACGCCGAGATCAGCCAGGACGACATTTCGCCCGCGAACGAAGGCAACACGCCGCGTCGCCAGGCGGACGTGGTCTATCAGCTCACCGGCGGCTACCAAGCGTCGAACTGGACCGTCGGCGCGAACATCCTCGGCACCACCGACGCCTACGCCCAGGACAACAACCAACTGGTGATGCCCGGCTACACCCAGGTGAATCTGTTCGCGGACTACCGCTTCGCCGGGAACTGGGTGGTCGGCCTGAACATCAACAACCTGTTCGACGAGTTCGGCATCACCGAAGCCGAGGAGGGCAGCATCGTCGCCGGTGTCGAGAACGTGATCCGCGCGCGTTCGATCCCCGGCCGCACGGCGTCCCTGAGCGTGCGCTACGAGTTCTGAGGCGACGACGGCGCGCATCGGGGCGGCCCCTCCCCGCCTCCGCGCGCCGTCATTTTTTTCGACGATTTTTTCCGACGACTTTTCACGACGTTCCGAGCCGACATGAGCGCCCGACCTTCGAACGACGATGCCCGTCTCCGCGAACGCTTCGCGTCCGCGGTGTCGTCCGCCGTCCGCGCGGACACGCGCGCGCGCTGGGACGCGCGCGGCCCGCGGCTGGTCGACACCTTCCGCATGCTCTACGGCGACGCGCCCGGTGTCGATGCCGCGCTGCAGCGGATGGTCGATGGCATGGCCGCCTGCGCCGACGCCCGACCCGGCGCGCTGCGCGCGCTCGATGCGGCGCGCAAGCGCGATCCCGCCTGGTTCCTCGGCCAGGACATGATCGGCTACACCACCTACGTCGACCGTTTCGGCGGCACGCTGTCCGGCGTCGCCGCGCGGGTGCCGTATCTGCGGGCGCTCGGCGTGCGCTATCTGCACCTGCTGCCCTTCCTGCACGCGCGCGATGGCGACAACGACGGCGGTTTCGCGGTGCGCGATTACGACGCGGTCGATCCCGCGCTGGGCGACGACGCCGATCTCGACACGCTCACCGCGCGGCTGCGCGACGCCGGCATCAGCCTGTGCGCGGACCTCGTGCTCAATCACACCGCCGACGATCACCGCTGGGCGCAGGCCGCACGCCGCGGCGATCCGCGATATCGCGCGTTCTATCACGTGTTTCCCGACCGCGATCTTCCCGATGCGTACGAGCGCACGCTGGGCCAGGTGTTCCCGCAAACCGCGCCCGGCAATTTCACCCACGTCGACGGGCTCGGCTGGGTGTGGACCACGTTCTACGGCTACCAGTGGGATCTGGACTGGTCCAACCCCGAAGTCTTCGTCGAGATGGCGCTGACGATGCTGCGGCTCGTCAACCGCGGCATCGAGGCGTTCCGCCTCGATTCCACCGCCTATCTGTGGAAGCGTCTGGGCACCGACTGCATGAATCAGCCGGAAGCGCACGCGATCCTGCAGGCGCTGCGCGCGGTGAGCGACATCGTCGCGCCCGGCGTGCTGCTGAAGGCCGAGGCGATCGTGCCGGCGCGCGAACTGCCGCCCTACTTCGGACTGCGGGCCGACGGCGCGGCCGACACGGACAGCGCGGGCCGCGAATGCCATCTCGCCTATCACAGCACGCTGATGGCGGCGCTGTGGGTGGCGCTGGCGGAACAGCGCGGCGATCTGCTCGCCGGCGTGATCGCGCAGACGCCGGCGCTGCCCGCCGCCAGCGGCTGGCTGACCTATCTGCGCTGTCACGACGACATCGGCTGGAATGTGTTGCGCGAGGAAGCCGCGGGCGGCGACGGCCGCGCGCCGTTCGATCTCGCCCGGGTCGCGCGCTTCTTCGCCGGCGATGGCGACGAGTCCTATGCCCGCGGCCGCAGTTTCCAGAGCGCCGGCAGCGAACACGTGCACGGCACCAACGGCATGGCCGCCGCGCTCGCCGGCATCGACGACGCGATCGCACACGGCGACGCCGCTGCGCTGCGCGCGGCCGAACGGCGGCTGATCCTGCTCTACGGCATCGTCCTGGCCTGCGCGGGCCTGCCCGCGCTGTACATGGGCGACGAGATCGCGCTCGGCAACGACGAGGCCTACGCACGCGATCCCGCACGCGCGGGCGAAGGCCGCTGGCTGCATCGCCCGGCGATGGACTGGGCGCTGGCCGACGCGGTCGCGACGCGGACGCATGACGACACCACCGCCGGCCGCGTCGGCGCCGCGCTGCGGCGGATGATCGCGGTGCGCCGCATCACCCGCGGGCTGCGCGGCGACGCACCGATGCGCGCGCTGCGCTTCGACGATCCCGCGCTGCTCGGCATCGAACGCGGCGACGGCGTGATCGCGCTGTTCAATCTCGCCGGACGCGAGGTCGCGGTACCGGTACCGCCGTCGCTGGCCGATGCGCGCTGGCGAGACATGCTGGACGACGGCAGGCTGGATGACGGCATGCCCGACGACGGCGGCGACAGCGCATGGCCGACCGCGCTCGCGCCGCATGCGCTACGCTGGCTGCAACGCGCATGACCGGGTGGACCACCACGATGATCGATGCCGACGCCGAGCCCGTCTACGCCGCGATCGAAGCCGGCGGCACCAAGTTCGTCTGCGCGTTCGCCCATGCCGACGGCACATTGCTGGAGCGCGCGCGGTTTTCCACCCGCGATCCGCACGACACGCTGGCCGAAGCGCGCGCGTTCTTCGACGCCGCGGCCACGCGCCACGGCCGACCGCAGGCGCTCGGCATCGCCAGCTTCGGCCCGCTCGAACTCGATCCCGCCGCAGCGCGCTACGGCCGCCTGCTGCGCACGCCGAAGCCCGGCTGGCACGACGCCGACCTGCTGGCGCCGTTCGCCACGCTCGACATTCCGGTCGCGCTCGATACCGACGTGAACGCCGCGGCGCTGGCGGAGGCGCACTGGGGCGCGGGCCGCGACCGCGACGGCGCACCGCTCGACAGCGTCGCCTACGTCACCGTCGGCACCGGCATCGGCGGCGGCGCGGTGCTCCACGGCCGCACGCTGCGCGGCCTGCTGCATCCGGAACTCGGCCACATCCATCCGCGCCGTCACCCGCACGACCACGGCTTCGCCGGCATCTGTCCGCACCACGGCGACTGTCTCGAAGGCTTGGCCAACGGCCCCGCCATCGTCGCGCGCCTCGGCCACGAACTCGGCGACGCCGCGCCGACGCATCCGATCTGGGACATCGAGGCAGATTACCTCGGCCAACTCTGCGCCCAGCTCGCGCTCACGCTGTCGCCGCGGCGCATCGTCCTCGGTGGCGGCGTGATGCAGCACGAGCGCCTGTTCGCACCGATCCACGCGCGCACGCAGCACTGGCTCGGCGGCTACCTCGCCCGCAGCGAAGTCGAAGCCGGCATCGACGACTACATCGTCCCGCCGGGACTCGGCGACCGCAGCGGCATTCTCGGCGCGTTGCGATTGGCGATGGCGGCGGATGCGCATGCGCAGGCCGCGGGATCGCTTTCGGGATGACGACGCACCATCCGGCGCATCCGCCGGGCGCATCCGCCGCATGTCAGACAAGCCGCGGGCCTGGCGCCACCTGGCCCGTCGAGTCCCGGGTCTGCTGTTGCACAGGCGATACGCCCAGCTGACCCGCCAATGCGCGGTCGGCGGGCAAGTTGAGCATATTGCGCGGACCATCGAGATCGAACAGCCCATGGTCCGACAGTTTGCGAAGCAACAGGCTGTCGCGGAATGCCTGTTGCTCAATGACGTGGTGTCCTTCTCCGCAGCGTCCTCGATCTGGGGAATGCGGCGGGTTGAGTGCCGCGGGCGGGAACACGATCCGCATGCGCGTCATGCGCTCAGCCCACCATCCCCCGCAACTCCCGATCGAGAAAAAGCGCCAGTTCAGACGCATCGAACTGACGTTCGAACAAGGGCACGGCAAAGCGGTAACGATCGCCGTCCTGGCGCAACACCCAGGCCAGACGCAGGCGCGTGAGCGATTGGCGCAGGCTTTCGATGTCGATGCGGACGTCGTGGGCGTCGAACAACGCGACGAGGTCGGCGACGCGCTGCGCGCTGGTCTGGGCGATGCGGTAAACGATGATGCGGTCGAGCCGGGACGCGGCGTCGTCCTGGGTGAGTCTCGCCCAGCCGGCGAGCGCGTCCTGCACGGACTGGGAGACGAACGCCGCCTGCAGATGTTCGTGGCGGATGCGCACGGTGCCGGGCGGCAGCGTCTGCAGGCATTCCTGGCAGAGGATGGCGACGAGATTCGCGCGCGCGCCGCTGGCTTCGATCAGCGCATCGACCAGCGCGGGCGTCTGGAACGCGATACCCAGACGTTCCAGCGGCTCCGTGGCCAGCGCGCGGCAGGCGGCGGTCTCGAGGCCACCGATCGCGACGACCTCGCCGAAATTGCGCAGCGGCGACTGGTAGTCCTGCGTGGCCGCTTGATACACATCCCAGAAACCGGCCAGCATGAAATGACAGCGTCCCTCCTCGCTGAGCGCGCGCAGACGCGCAAGCTCGGGGTACTGGTGCGCGGCATCGTGGCGCAGGAACAGGTCGGCCTCGTCGATGAGCAGCAGCAGCGCGCGGCCATCGGATTGCGCGGCGAGCGCGGACAGCGCGACATCGAGATCGGTGGAGGCATCGAGCCCCGCTTCGCTGGCGACGCGCGGCGCCAGCCGGTGATCGCGCAGCGCGAGGTACAGACAGCGCACGCGTGGATGCGATTCGAAGCGGCGCTGGATCGCCTTCATCAGACTGGTCTTGCCGAGCTGGCGACCGCCGACCAGCACGTAGTTGCCGGGCTCGCGGTTCACGACCTGCGCGAGCAACTGCCCGCGACCGAAGAACGAGGATGGACGCGATACGCCACCGCGCGTCTGGTAGGGGGAGATGCGCGTGACCAGCAGTTGCCGCGCCATCGCGCGCACCAGCGCATCGACCGGCTCGACGCCGAGCAGCCAGCGCGTCTGAGTGCGCCGGTCCAACGCGACCAGCAGATTCGCGGGATCGCGACACGCGGGCACGAGATGGCGATCGGCATCGGCGGACGCCCCCAGCACCAGCAGCACGTCCTGGCCCGTGCGCAGCTCGCGCAGCGCGCGCACGACCTCGCCCGGCGCCCGCGCGGAATCCGGCACATACAGCAGGCAGCGCGCGAGATTCACCGGCAGGTCTTCGGGCATGCGCCACTCGAAAACGTCGCCAGGCAAGTCCCAATCGGTACTGCGATGCAATCGGCCACCGACCGCGAGCGCAAGGATCTCCGCCTTCTGCGCCGGGGACGCGCGATCGAAGCCCAGCGCCTGACGCCACGCCTCCGGCGCGACACCCGCGGCCCGCAGCATCGCGTCGCGCTGGCGCAGCCAGCCGAGCGCACGATCGAGCGCATGCAGGTCGTCCATCGGCACGTCGAACAGTCTTGCGGGATTGCGCTGCAGCGACGTCAGCATCGGATTGCGATGGAACAGCCACACCACCGCCGCGATCGCAGCCAGCAACAGCGCGGACAGCAGCGCCAGCAACCACTGCATCGGCCCCCAGCCGCCGGATGTGAGACAACCGTAGGGCAACAGGCGCGCGGGCAACACGCTCCCGCGGCCATCGCACGCCCATTGCCGCGTGCGCGGGTCGTAGCGATAGCGCACGACCTCGCCCTGCAGACCGGCGCGTGCCGGGAAACCGCTCCCCGTGGAGACCTTCAGCACACCCCGTTCGGAAAGATCGAAGGCGAACGAGGCGTCGGCGGCATCCAGCATCGGGTCCTGCGGCAGGCGGTCGGGCCAGGCGTCGTCGCCGGCGAAGATCTCCGAGAGAATGCTTTTGGCGTAGGCGGTTTCGTTCCAGCCGCGACCGACCGCGCCCAACACGTCAGGGTCGAAGCGGAACAGGAAACGGGTCACCGGGTTCCACTGCGGCACGATCAACGCGCTGCCGAGGAACAGCGTCGCCAGCGCGATCAGCAGCAAGCGCGGCCAACCCTGCGCGCGCCACTGCCGGACGAACAGCGCGGTCACGCATCCACCAACAGGTTGCGTGCCGCCAGGCGCGCGGCATCGCAGCGCCAGGCCAGCCAGCGACCATCGGCCTCGTCGCGCGGCGCGAGCACATTCGACCAGAACAACCGCCGCAGCAGCGGATCGATCAGATACGGCCGCGCCCGGCCGAGGCGCGGCGCATCCAGCAACGCCTGCAGCCGCGCGCGATCGTCGTCGCGTTCGACCAGCGGCAGCAGCGCCTGCCACAGCAACGGATGTTCGGCGAGACGCGCGGTCGCGGTCGCGTCGTCGATCGCGGGCTCCGCACGCAGCAGACGATGCGCCGCGTCCAGCAGCGCCGGATGGCCGCCGCTCAACCGCAACAGCCGCGCGGCGAGCGCATCGTCCGGCGCGTCGCCGCCCTCGTGGCGCAGCAGCGCACGCAGCGTGGCCGCATCCATCTCCGGCCAGGACTGCACATCGGCGATGTTGAGCAGCGACAGGTCGCCGCCCTGGTATTTCAGATCGGCCAACGCTTCGCCGCCGCACAGCAGCAGATGCAATCGGCCGCTGTGGGTCTCGCTCAGACTGCGCAGCACGCCCGCCAGGATTTCGCGCAACGCGGGATCGCCCTGCTCGAAGCGGCTGACCAGACAGAACAGGCGTTCGCCGTCGGCGAGACGCCGCCGCAGCGCCGCCTCGAAGGCGTGGTCGGAATCGACCCCGGCCAGCCCGCACTGCTCGCCGATGGCGCGGAAATACGCCTCCGGCTCCACCGCCAGACTGTACGGTGGCTGCAGATGCAGCACCGAACCCGCCCCGAAGCGGCGCGCGGCCTCGGCGATGAACGCGTCGCGGAACGGCGGCTGGCCCCAGTGCGCCTGGCTCAGCAGCATCAGGATGGGATACGGCATCGACCGGTCCATGCGCTCGAACACGTCGCGCACGGTCGCGGAAAACGACCCTTCCGCCGCCGCCTGCTGCGCCGGGTATTCCGCGTCGAAACCCGCGGCTTCCAGCAACGCGTCGGTCTCGGTCTCGGTCAGGCGCAGATAGGTGGCGCAGGCGACCACGCGGTCGCGATGCCGGCTGCTCGGCATGGCGTCGCCGTTGCGCCAGTTGTTGACCGACTCCCGGCTCATCCCGATCTCCGCGGCCACCGCACCGGCGCTGGCGCGGATGCGGCGCATGTGGGCGGACAGCAGTTGCGAGAAACGCGGATTGAGCATGCCGGCGTGGACGACGGGAAGGTCGTCCACGCTAGCGCCCGGACCGGCGATGTCAACCCGTACGGCCATCGCGTGGCGTCAGAACAGGATGCGCAGCGCGACCAGCCACACCAGCAGCAGGCCGGCGTACTTCATGCCCAGCACGATGCCGCTGGGCGGCGCATACGGCGTCGACTGCAGGATGTGCAGCCGCTGCGGCTTGGTGAGGCGGCTGTAGAGCACCAGTCCGGCGATCAGGACCAGGATGCCGCCCATCACGCTGACGCCGGCGGGCCCGAGCAGATCCAGCAGGGCGACGAACAGCTTCTTCGTCCCCTGGCGACGGCCCTCGTATTCGATTTCGCCCGCCGCGCGCACCGCCGCGGCCGCCGCGCGCAACATCAGCGTGCCCAGCGTGAACACGGTCAATGCCATCAGCGACCCGAACGCCGCGCGCCAGCGGCTGTAGTGGGCCTCGTACGCACCGAACTGGTCGGCGAGCTGTTCGCGCAGGTGGCCGTAGACGCGTTCGCGCAGGCCCGGCGTCTCGATGAAGACCGACATCACGCTGTCGTCCTTGCCGTCGCGATGATGGAATTCGATGTCGGTCTCATGCTCGTTGTACTGCACGCGGTTCATCGCGCGGAAGGTCACGTGCTTGGCGTCCTTGCTGAAGACCATGGCCGGCGAGCGGCCGGATGCCAGCGCGTCGACCGCCTGCGCGGCCGCGTCCTTGGTCATCTTGCCGGCGTAGACGGCTTCGTCGGTGACGACGATCAGCTGCGCGCGACCGTCCTGTGTATCGATCCAGTGTTGCATGCGGGTTCCCCGGTGGCTGCGGGCGACATCGCCCGTGGCCGCCAGTCTCCGTATCGGCCGCGTCGCGCTGAATCGGGAAACCGTCAGCCCGGCCGGGGGCGCGGTTGACGATCCGTCAGGTGCTGGTGGCGATCCGTTGCGGCGCGACGCCCCGGCTGCGAAGCGGGGCGCGGGCCCGCTCCGCCGGCGCGGATGCCCGGTCAGGAGGAAAGCGATCGATCCCCACGCCGGAACGGCGCGCGCGTCGTCTGCGGATGCAGCAACCGCGGCCACATCCGTGTCGTGTGGTGCCGCTCTGACGCACCGGTTTTCCGGAGGTCACCGCAAACACAACGCCGCCATGCCTTCCTTCTCCCCGCACGCGGGGAGAAGGTGGCCGAAGGCCGGATGAGGGGCTTTGTCGATTGGGTGCGTGCTTCGTAGGCTGGGCGCTGCGCGCCCAGCTTCAATGTGGGGATGGTGCGGGGTCGGTGACGCAGTGTGCAGCCCTGCGGGCAACGGATGCGGGGGCGATTCGCATCATGGGGTGGCGTCTTGGCGCACCTTATCGGGTTGTTGGTCGGGCATTGGCATTCATTGTTCTTGAATGCACCCGGCATCTGTTGAACTAGTCTTGGCCTCTGGGCGGCTGGTTTTGGCCAGGAGCGGACGTTTGCATATCGTAGGCTGCATGTCTTGCGCCCAGGTTCAACATCGTAAGGATGCTGGATCAACGACCCAGCCTACGGCTCTTGGGGGGTTTAATTCGCCTTACGGGCTCAAGGGCGCGCATCTTTCAATATGCGATAGGCTTGAAGCATGCGCTTATACTTAATTGCATGGCGCAACCCCTTGATGGTCGATCTATATACCGGATTTTCGGTAATTACTTCTTCAGCAAGTAGGTTCTCCCATAAAGGATTTAATTCCGGCGTTAGGGGTATTTTTTCGGGGACGCTCCATCGCAAAAAGCGGTCTCTATCAGCGCGCTGTTCCTCTGTTCTTGAGGAGTTGGCAATATCCAAGAAGTTTCCGGGAATACTATCGAATTCAATTCTAGTATAAGCAACCAAGTCGCTTATCCCATCTGTTAAGTCATAAATATCAAGTTCAGGGTTACTCAATGTTTCCATCCAAATTGTTCGCCCAATATTCGACTTCGCCAACGCCAGTGCAATTATGGCAGTTTGCGCAACACGATCTGTGCTGTCGTCATACAGCGCAACATTTCGTATCAGATAAAAAAAATCTGGATAGTGATCTGCGAAAGCCGATATGAACACGGCAAAAGGTATCGCTTCTTCCGCACTCGACAGAAAAACATAACCTCCATCAAGTAGCGTGAACAGATCAAGAGCGATATCAGGAAAAGAAAATATTTTTGTGTCCCCATGCTGAATTACGTAATTCGCGCTTTGTAGAGAATTTCTCAATTGCGGGTATTCATTCTTATTACTTAATTTTACTTTCGGGGTCGGATCGATTGAATTAACAATCTTCACAAACTCAGTGAAATAGTTTTCTTCTTTCCTTATGTCGGCGCAGAGTCTTTCATTCACAAATGAGGGTGGACTGCAATCGTCTATTATTACTGGCAGTATTTTAACGCTATGGCTTTTTATTTCTAATTCCAATGCAATTTCTATCTCTTTGGAAACCCATTCTGATGAAAGGCTATTTTTAGAAATTATTGCGATAAAAAATTTGTGATTTGAGATTGCGTCTTGGATTCGATGAGTTAATGGCTCTCCGATTTTGATTTCAGCTTCGTCGAGCCAGGCTTTTATGCCGGACGCACGAAGGTCCATGGCTAATCTTCTGACAAATTTTTTATCACAAGAGGAATGTGAAATAAAAGCACTTGTCATAACATTGAGTCCCAGCGGTTATGTGCTGATGTTTCTCTAAGCATTATTCGCTGCACCGCGATATTCATAAATCCACCAGATTACAGTGTGGCTCTTTATAAAAAGGTCTGAACAACACTCCCGACAGGTCTCGTAGACCAGATGCGCCGATACTTCAGCATCCAGCGCTCGTTCGGCCACCGGTCTGAACAGTTACTTGAGAAAACCGCATTCCTGCGCAGCTTACACCTGCATCAACTCACGGGCACTCTCGCCAGATCGCACGACCTCGTCGATAAGCTCGTCGAACTTCGTCTTGTCTTTCTTCGCGAGTTCCATCTCTTGCCCCTCCGGGGAGGCTAACGAAAGCCGGTTACACAGAAATCTTACAGTCTCGAGTTGATGGGCGAGCTGTTCAGATATCCCCTAATAACATATAAGGTCAATGATCTTCACTCAATTCAAGCGACGTTAAATCTTCGACTCCGGCCATGTCTGCAAGCATCTTCATGTATGTGCGAAGTGTTTTCTGCACACCATATAAATCATTACGAAAATCGATGCATTGACCCGTATCGCTTAAGGCGCCTTGAATGCAAAGCCTATGCCACTTTGCTGTGAACGGGCGAATCACCTGATTTAGGACGATAACTGCAATTTTTGTAAACTCTTGACAGTCTCTCGTGTTGTTTTTGAGCACCTGCCTTGTTATGGCAAACAATGAATATACGCTCTCAAGAGCTGCTTTTTCATCGCCATTCTCTCTATCTAGGGGCTGCATTGTAATTCTTGTTAGGAGCTCCACATAAAGCTCCCAGGCAGCATTCTTATCTGCATCTCTTGGGTTCCATTCCATCTCCAAAAAAGGAGCCGATATTTTTAAAGCGGTCATGTCCCAATTTTCAAGCCATTTGCGCCACTTCATTAGAATCACCTCAGGCCAGTTCTGTTGTTTGCAAAGCGGTCTGCCATGGGTCGATTGGACCCGTCTTCTCCAAACGAGATAACCATATCACTCCCTTCCTGTTTGAAGATGGTCATGGCAGTCCTTCACGCTCCGCAGTCGCAGTCGCAGTCGCGTCAACCTTGGAACAAGGAAAAGCTGGTCGACCAGAAGGCGCCCCTGAAATTGAGGGACATCTGGGCGTTTCGGGTTCGGCTCCAGCTACGCAACAATGTTCGGGACTTGGCGCTATTCAACCTGGCGATCGACTCAAAGCTCCGTGCTTGTGACTTGGTGAAGCTGCGCGTCTCCGATGTTACCCACGGAGGTCAGGTGACTTCTCGGACCACAGCTATGCAGCAGAAGACATGACGACCAGTCCAGTTTGAAATCACCTCCATGACGCGCGAAGCCTTACAAGCCTGGATCAGGCAGGCCAATCTGGTTCCATCTGACTACCTTTTCACTAGCCGCCTTATTGACTCTCCGCATCTGTCGACCAGACAGTACGCCAGAATTGTCCATCGATGGGTCGAAGACGCAGGGCTTCAGACCGGTTCCTACGGGACGCACACGATGCGGAGGACGAAAGCCTCGCTAATTTACAGGCGAACTCGGAATCTGAGAGCCGTCCAACTCCTGCTCGGCCATACCAAACTGGAGATCACCGTTCGCTACCTCGGGATCGAGGTCGACGACGCACTTGAAATCGCGGAACAGACGGACGTCTGAATTGACAGCAGGCCGCTCTCCGACAGGGTCCGACAGGGAAGGTCGAAGAAGGCCGTAAGGCGCAACTCGCAGGGCGGAACTCGCGCAGCGGATTCCGCCGATCTGGATCGAGTTTATCTGATAACGGCGGAATCGACTTCGGCGGTTCCGCCCTACAAATGTCCGCTTCGGGTCGAAACCAGCAGCCTAAAAAACTACTCCCCCACCCACTCCACATCAATTGCACCTGTCATATCTGACAGTCACCACACCCGCTGTCTCATCATCCGGTTGCAGAAACGTCTGCCGTGGTTCGTCGCGACTCGCGTCGCTCCCACAGGGCCTTGCGGTGAGAGTGCTGTTGCGGTGGGGTGTGGTCGCGCCTTCCGGCGCTCCTACAGGGGGCTTCGTTGGGCGTCGGGGTCGGCGGCTTGGCGGCTTGAGGCAAGAAAGCGTGTCCCGGCCTTCGCCGGGGCGGCTTTGGTGAGGGTGCAGGTCGTGGATTGGCCATTCAATGCTGATCGATGCAGCGATCAGCCGCGGCCCGAAAGCACGAAAGCGCCCGGAGGCGCTTTCGTGGTGGATCGAGGTGCGAGGCCGGGTTCGCCGCGTTCATCGCCGGCGTGCGCGATCCCGTGTCGCGGTGGTGCGGCAGCGGTTACTTGCCGGCGACGACCTTCACCATTTCGAGGCACTTGGTGGAGTAGCCCCATTCGTTGTCGTACCACGACACGATCTTGATGAAGGTGCCGTCGAGGGCGATGCCGGCGTCGGCGTCGAAGATCGAGGTGCGGGTGTCGCCGCGGAAGTCGGTGGCGACGACCTTGTCTTCGGTGTAGCCGAGCACGCCCTTCAGCGCGCCTTCGGACTGGGCCTTCATTTCGGCGCAGATCTCGGCGTAGGTGGCGGGGTTCTCGAGTTCGCAGGTTAGGTCGACGACCGACACGTCCGAGGTCGGGACGCGGAACGACATGCCGGTGAGCTTCTTGTTGAGTTCGGGAATCACTACGCCCACGGCCTTCGCGGCGCCGGTGCTGGACGGGATGATGTTCTCGAGGATGCCGCGGCCGCCGCGCCAGTCCTTGTTGGACGGGCCGTCGACGGTCTTCTGGGTGGCGGTGGCGGCGTGCACGGTGGTCATCAGGCCGCGCTTGATGCCCCACTTGTCGTTGAGCACCTTGGCGATCGGCGCGAGGCAGTTGGTGGTGCACGAGGCGTTGGAGATGATCGCTTCGCCGGCGTACTTGGCGTGGTTCACGCCGTAGACGAACATCGGCGTGTCGTCCTTCGACGGCGCGGAGAGAATCACTTTCTTCGCGCCGGCGGCGAGATGCTTCTCGGCGGTGGCCTTGTCGAGGAACAGGCCGGTGGATTCGATCACCACGTCCGCGCCCACTTCGTCCCACTTCAGGTTGGCCGGGTCGCGCTCCTGGGTCAGGCGGATGCGCTTGCCGTTGACGATCAGGGTGTGGCCATCGACCGCGACTTCGCCCTTGAAACGGCCGTGGACCGAGTCGTAGCGGAGCATGTAGGCGAGATAGTCGGGTTCGAGCAGATCGTTGATGCCGACGATCTCGATGTCGTCGCCGAAATTCTGGACGGCGGAACGCAGGACATTGCGGCCGATGCGGCCGAAACCGTTGATGCCAACCTTGATCGCCATGGGCGGGTCGCTCCTGAGCAGGGGAATGAGGACGGGGAAGCCGGAGATTTTAACGGATCGGAGCCTCCCGCCGCCGGAAAGAGGCGCACATCACATTCGACGCCACCGGCGGGCCGGGTTGCTGGTCATTTGTTAAAAAATTGATCATCCTCAAACGGCGCCCGGAAAGGCGCAGAGATACTACCGGCCAATCCGGTGATCCCATATCCAATGCCCAGGAGGCAATCCAATGATCCGTCGTTTCGCCCCGCTCGCCCTCGCCCTCGCTTTCGGCGGCCTCGCCGCTCCCGCTTTCGCCCAACAGGCCGGTGAGTGGACCTTCAGCGTCGGCGCCCATCAGGTCAACCCGAAGAGCGACAACGGCAGCCTTGCCGGTGGCACGCTCGATGTCGAAGTCGACAGCAACGTCCGCCCGACCATCACCGCCGAATACTTCGTCCGCGACAACCTCGGCATCGAAGTGCTGGCCTCGCTGCCGTTCCAGCATGACGTGAACATCGCCGGCCTCGGCAATGTCGGTTCCACCAAGCACCTGCCGCCGACCGTGTCGCTGCAGTACCACTTCGGCGAAGGCAAGGTGAAGCCGTTCGTGGGCCTGGGCGTGAACTACACCCTGTTCTTCAGCGAAGACACCACCGGCGCGCTCGCCGGCAACGATCTGAAGCTGGACGATTCCTTCGGCCTGGCCGCGCACGCCGGCATCGACTTCAAGGTCGGCGAGAAGGGCGCGATCCGCGTCGACGCGCGCTGGATCGACATCGACACCGACGTCGAACTCAACGGCGCCGGCCTCGGCACCGTCAACATCGACCCGTTGGTCTACGGCGCGGCCTACGTGTTCCAGTTCTGAACAGCACGTTCTGATCGTCCGTTTCGCTGCGTCACACCGTTCCGGCCGCACGACGGCCGGAACGGAACAACTCTGCTGCACCTGCGGGTCATGTCGGCTACTCTCCTCCGCATGACCCGTTTTTCTTTTCTGCTGCTGGCGGCGCTGCTGCCCATCGCCCTTCCCGCCCACGCCTGGGGCCCCACCGGCCACCGGCTCGTCGCGGATCTCGCCGCGACGGAGCTGAATCCGCGGGCCCGCGCCGAAGTCGCGCGGCTGCTGCGCGACGAGGCCGATCCCACGCTCGCCGGCGTCGCCAACTGGGCCGACGAACTGCGCGACCACCCGGTCGCCGGCGATCCCGATCTGGGCAGACGTTCGTCGCGCTGGCACTACGTGAATCTGGCCGAAGACGACTGCGGCTATCGCGCCGTCGCGCACTGCCCCGACGGCGATTGCGTGATCGAGGCGATCCGCCGCCAGCGCGACATCCTGGCCGATCGGCGCCAACCCGACGCGGCGCGTGCGCAGGCGCTGAAATTCCTGGTGCATTTCGTCGGCGACGCGCATCAGCCGCTGCACGCGGGCTATGCCCGCGACAAGGGCGGCAACACCGTGCAGCTGCAGGTCGGCGGCAAGGGCAGCAACCTGCACCGCTTGTGGGACAGCGAAGTGATCGCGTCCGCCGGCATGAACGAACCGGCGTACCTGCGCCATCTGCAGCGCATGCCGCTGCCGCCGGCCGCACGGGCCGGCGCGAACGATCCCGCCGCATGGGCCGAGGCATCGTGCCGGGTGGTGTTGCGCGACGGTTTCTATCCGCCGCGTCCGAAGCTCGCGCCGACGTATTTCGCGCAATGGCGACCCACGGCCGACGCCCAACTGCGCATCGCCGGGCACCGCTTGGCGATGCTGTTGAACGACGTGCTGTCGAACGGCGTGCTGTCGAACGACAGGCCGTCGAAAGACGCCCGATAACGCGGTCAGGCATCATGACCCCTGACGTGCTGTGGCTGGCCATCCTGTTCCTGCTGGTGGCCACGCTCTACTCTTCGGTCGGTCATGCCGGCGCCAGCGGCTATCTCGCGGCGATGGCGTTGATCGGGCTGGCGCCGGAACAGATGCGCCCGACCGCGCTGGCGCTGAATCTGCTGGTCGGCGGCATCGGCCTGTTCCGGTTCTGGCGCGGTGGCTTCGTGCGCTGGCGGAACATCCTGCCGTTCGTGCTGGCGTCAGCCCCGGCCGCATTCTTCGCCGCACAGATCAAACTGCCGAAAGACAGCTATTCGATGCTGCTGGCCGGGGTGCTGCTGGTCGCGGCGGTGGGCGTGTTCCGTTCGGCCGGCCGCGCCGAAACCGACGATGCGCGCGCGCAGGGCCGGCGCGTGCCCTGGATCGCCGCGCTGCTCGCCGGCGGCGCCATCGGCACGCTGTCGGGGCTCACCGGCACCGGCGGGGCGATCTTCCTCACGCCGCTGCTGCTGTTCGCGCACTGGATGCCCACCCGCGAAGCCAGCGGCACCTCGGTGGCCTTCGTCTGGATCAACTCGCTGACCGCGCTGGCCGGCCTGCTGCAATCCGAGCAGACGCTGCCGACGATGCTGCCGCTGTGGCTGGGCGCGGTGGCCGTGGGTGCGCTGATCGGCACCCAGCTCGGCCTGAAGTGGTTGCCGGTACGCGGCCTGCGTCACGCGCTGGGCGTGGTGCTGCTGATCGCAGCGGGAAAGTTGCTGCTCGGTTGACGGCCAACCGACTCAAGGGTTGATCGCGCGACGCTTGATCGTCGACTCGTTCTGATCAGCCGGCAACCCGCGTCGTCCGGCATGCCGGACGACGCGGGTCGATCAGCATTCGTTCTGAACCGGCTTGACGCCTTCAACGATCTGCAGCAACTGCATCAGACGCGGCATCGGAATCGTCTGAGGGGACAAGGCGGATGGCGCACTTGGCGCAGGAGCCGACGCAGGCGGTGCGGGCGGTTCGGGCGTCGCATCGGCCGCGGGCGCGGCTGTCGGCGCTGCGACGTCGCGTGCTGCGGCCCTCGCCCGCAATTCGTCGCGACGATGGGCGATGTGTTCGCGGATGGCGGCCAGTTCGGCTTGGCGTTCCTCGGAGGTCATCGCCGCGATGCGGGCGCGGCTCTGTTCGGCGCTCACCGGATCCACCCGCACCGCGAGGGCTTCCGCCGAACGCGCGGCGGCCTGCGCGGCCTTGGCCGCGGCCATGGCGCGGGCGGCATCGGCGCGCGCCGCCTCGGCGTCGCCGGCGTTGCGGGCGGCGTCCGCGTGCGCGGCTTCCGCGGCGGCACGCGCGGCGTCGGCCTTGTCGGCATGCGCGCGGACCGCCTGCACGGCGCGGGCACGATCCGCCGCCGACATCGCGCGCGGCGTCGGCGGGGCCG
>WYBC01000011.1 GCA_011526085.1 Lysobacter sp.
CGACCTCGCGGCGCAGGGACTCCAGTTCGCGCTCGGCCGACTCGCGGGCGCGAACGGCGTCGGTGGCCTTTGGCTTCGGTGCGCGCGGTCCTTTCGGCGCCTTGAACTGGTCGTCGATCTGCGCGCGTCGCGTCTTCTCGAACGCTGCGAGCGATGCGCCCTCGACCTGCGTGACGCCGCCCGCGCGCAGCGCGGCGATATCGCGCTCCAGCTCGCGCAATTGCTGCGCCTTCGCGACCGCGCGATCCTGACCGAGCGCCGCCTGCGCGCGACCGAGGGCGTTGATCGCATTCGTCTGCTTGGCCTGCGTCGCCGCCTCCGCATCGGCTTTCGCCTGTTCGGCGTTCGCCTCGCGCTGCAGGGTCGCCTGCTCCTGCCGCAGCGCACGGATGCGTTGCTTCGTATCGGCATCGACATCGGCGCTGGCCAGCACCGCATCGAGCGAGTTGATCCCACCGAGTTCGCGCCACTCGTTGCCGATGCGATCAAGCTCGTCGGTGGTCTTCTTCAGCCGGAACGCCAGATCGTCGCGGCCGATGTTGCGGATCGTCTGCCAGACCCCGCCGATGACCTTGCCGAGCGCGATCCACGCGCGTTCGAGCGATCCCGCCCGCGCATATGCTTCCTGCACGCGCTGCTCGTGGACGCGCGCGAAAGTTTCGATCGCGAGACGCGCGGCATCCTGCGCACGGCCCTGCGCTTCGAGCGCACGGACGTGCTGGTAGACCTCCACCGAGAGGAAGCGGTACTGCTGGTTGAGTTCGAGCAGTTGCGCGGACGGCGCGCGCGCCAGCGCGATCACTTTCTGCGTCGTGTCCTCGATCGACGCGCCGGTGAGGGTCGAGAGATTGACCGCCGCGCCCGCCGCGAGTGCGAGCGTATCGCCCGCGACGGTACCTGCCGCGGCCAGCGCCGTCAGCGCGGCCTCGGCATTGCCGTACTCGCCGGTCGCGCTGCCGACGCTGTCCTTCACCACACGGAGTTGTCCAGCAGCGGTCGCGGCGGCGTTGCCGCTGGCGATCAGCGCACGCTCGTAGGCCTGGGTCTCGCGGTAGCCGGAGAGCGTCGCGGCGCCGACAGTGCCGATCACCGCCGCGACCAGGGCGAGCCCGGCGACCATCGGCGTGATCGCGCCGAGCAGCGCGCGGGCGGCGGGCACGATGCCGCCGAAAGAGTCCTTCAGCTGGCCGCCCTGCTGGATGGCGACAAGCCAGGGTTTCTGGCCGCCAGCCAGCGAGGTGAAGATATCCGTGATCTGCGCCGGCAGTTGCCGCATCGCCTGCCGGGTCTGACCGACGGAGATCCCGTACTGGTCCACGGCCCGGCGACCGACGTCGGTCGCTCGCGCGGCGGTGACGGTCGCGGTGGCAAGCCCCATCCGCGTCGTCGCCAGCCGCGCTTCCAGCGCGTCGGCGCGGCGGTTGATCTCCAGCATCCGTAGTTCGGCGTCGCGGCGCAGCGCCTGCGCCTGACCCAGGGCCGCGGTGCGTTCGGCTGGCGTGCGCAACTGCTCCAGCGTCGCCGCGCTGAACACGGCGGTGGACGCGGCGCGTCGCTCGGCGATGCGCGCCTGCTCGGCCGCCTGCTGGCGCAGGGCGGCGGCATTGCGTGCCGCGGCCTCGGCCTCCAGGCGCGTGCGTCGCTCGACCTCGGCGGTGATCGCGCGCTGCGCGGCGAGCACGGGCGCCGCCTGCGCATCGACGGTCACCGCCCGGCCGGCGGCGCGCACCTGACCGAGCGCACGGTCGACCTGGACCAGCGCCGACTGCAGCCGGCCGAGACTGGTCTCGGCCTGCGCCGAGTCGCCGCGAACCTTGAAGTTGAGGACGAAATCCTGATTCATCGGGACGGGTTCATCGAGATCTGCTCACGGACGGCCACGCAGCGATTTCACGCGCGCCTCGGCGGCCTCCCCGCCCCACACCGCCGTGGCCACGTCCTCGATGAAGTCCGCGCGGCGGTGGCGTTCGCCCCGGTCGATGGCCTCGAAGGTCGCGAGGAGCTGGCGTTCGGTCATGCGGCCGAGTCGGGCAAGGTCGCCGTAGCCGGCGGCGGCGAGTCGGGCGAAGAGATCGCCCCAGCGGAGGCGCCGGCCGCGAGCAGCTGGACCTCGCGCAGTTCCGCCAGCACCTCGCGCACGAAAAAAGCCGCGTTCACCGCGAACCAGGTCGCGAGGTACAGCTCCAGTTCGTCAGGCGCGAGCGCCTCGAGCCAGGTGGCCTCGACATCACCCGCCTGCGCCGCGATCGCAGGGATCACCGCGCGGTGGCGACCGAACAATCGACGGACTTGTGCGTAGCGAAGGGTTCCGTCTTCACTCAGGGCGATCAAGTCAGTGATGAACATCGCCGCGCGATCGGCGACATCCAGCCCCTCGAAGAAGCCGTACTCGCGGAGCACGATCGTGCGACCGTCGAGGATCAGCGTGCGATCCGGATGCAGGATCGCGAGATCGTCGGCGGTGGAGGTGGTTTCGGAGGCCGGTGCGGCAGGAAGTTTCGTGGCCATCAGACCACCTCCGGCAGATCGAGTCGCCCGAAGCCGCCGAGCAGCGGGTCGGCCGCCGCTTCCGCGTCGAACAGCACCGAGGCGGTCAGCTCGAACTGGCCGAACGACTCGTGGATCAGGCCGAGGTTGCTCACCGGGTTGAACTGCACCCGGTACAGGCGCACCTGCACCGGCGCGTTGTCGATCGAGTTGGTGCCGTCCAGATACAGGAAGCGTTCGGGCGCCGAGGTGGTGAGCATCGCCACGCTGGTGCGTGCGCCATAGCGGTAGGCCGCGCGCAGCGGTTGGGTGAACGCCGCGAGGTTGAGCAGCTTGATCAGGCCCGCGCGGATACTCTCGATCCGGTAGTGGGTGTTCGCCACCAGCGTCGCGGGCGCGGCGTTGCCATCGGTCAGGACGAACTGGCTGATCGTGGTGTGGTCGAGCGCGATCACGTCGTTCGCGGCAAGCCCCGCCGGAAACGCTTCACCCGTCACCGTGCCGGCGGCGATCGACGCCTTGCTCGCGTACAGACCGAGCAGCA
>WYBC01000012.1 GCA_011526085.1 Lysobacter sp.
GGTCGCGGCATCCAGCACGCCGTCGCCGACCGCGACGCCGGAATCCGCGGTCTGCGCGACCTGCGCGTACGCGCGCGTCTCCTGCAGGCGGCCCATCGCGTCGTAGAGGTAGTCGGTGCGTTCGGTCGCCGCCAGCTTGTCGCTGGTCCAGCCGGTCATCGTCGACAACGACGGCGCGACATTGTTGTTGGTCGTGGCGACATCGTAGATCGCGCCGGTGAAGCGGCGCATCGTCGTCACCTGTCCGTTCGCACCGCCGCTGGTCCCGTACAGGTACTCGGTGACCTCGCCCTGCGCATTGATGATGAAGCGCAGGCGGTTCGACGTGTCGTAGGCGAAGCGCGTCGTCGGCTGGAGATTGGTCGGCGCCGTGTCCGGGTTCGGCGCGGTGTAACGGGTCTCGGTCAGCAACTGGTCGGCGGCGCTCCAGGTCCGATCGATGCGGTTACCCAGCAGATCCACTTCGCTGAGCGCGTTCCCGTGGCTGTCGTGGGTATACGTCGCCTGCGCGAGCGTCGCCGCCCCGCGCGTGGTCGTGATCTGGGTGAGATTGCCGGACGCGTCGTAAGCATAGGCGGTCACATCGACGACGCCATCGACCGCAGGCGAATCGATCTGCTTCAGCGCGCTGGTCGTCGCATCGAAGCGATAGATCCAGGCGCGGCCGCTGGCGTCGGTCACCGTCACCGGCGTCAGCCCGCCGGAGGTCGTGCCGTAGGCGTAGTTCGTCGTCTGCCCCAGCCCATCGGCATCGTTGCCGTTGCTGTCGCCCACCGTCGCCCGGATCACCCGGCCACTGCCGTCGTATCCATAGCTCACCAGCGTGCCGTCGCTGTAGGTCACGCTGGCGATGCGCAGGTTGTTCGCGTCAGTGAGGCTTTCGTAGGCGTAGGTGGTGCGGAACAGCTTACCGTCGTTGCTCGACGCCGTGCCGCTCCAAGCGTTGTCGGTCGTGATCTGCGGCGTCAGGTCCGTGGTGACGCTGATCAGGCGGTTGAGATTGTCGTAGGCGTAATCCACCTGACCCACGATCGTGCCGCCCTCGCGCGTGGACACGCGGGTCAACCGGCCGGAGGAATAGGTGAAGCTCAGCCCGTCGCCCGTGGCCAGCGACGAATACACCGTCGATACCAGCCCGCCGGGGCCGGTCGCGGTGTAGCTCACGTCGTATTGCGCGCCGCTCTTCGCGTTGAGGATCGTCAGCAGGCGGCCATCGTTGGTGCCGGACGCGTCGTAGACCTCCTGGTCGCGCGTCGTGCCTTCCGTCCACGTCCAGAGACTGTTCGACGCGTTCCAGGTGATCGTGTCGTGCGCGCCCTCGCCCACCGTCGACACGTACGCGCTGCGGCTCGCATCCCACGCGAACACCACCTCGCTGCCGTCGCCCAGCGTGCGTTTGACGGTGCTGCCTGCGGTGTTCACCGTCCCGGTCAGACCCGAGACCTTGCGCTCGAAGACGTTCAGCCAACCGTCCTGGCCTACCTGCACCTGGCGGCCGCTCTCGGTCACCTGACCGCGGCTGTTGTAGGTCCGCACGAAACCGATCGGCAGCCCCCGGGTCAGGATCGATTCGTCGATGTCCTGCAGCACCAGATTGCCGGTCGCGAGGTTGACGTACTGGCGTTCGCCGCTCTGGCCGACACCGCCGGCACCGCCCGACGCGCCTCCCAACTGGGTCAGGGAGGAATTGAACAGACCAAGACCGGTACCGGTGAACACTGCCGCCATGGGAAACCCTTCATTCGTATGGAGTGATGGGCATCCCTTCCCGCTTCGATATGCGAGTTGTCCGGGCTGCGATGCGAAGTTTTAGGGCCTGCCGACGAACGGTCGCGCAGGCGGACTGCGGGCATGACCCGTCATCGTTCGGAAGGGCGCAAAAAAACCCCGGTCGTCGCCGACCGGGGCTCGGGTTTCGCGGGTGCGGGCGCGGCTGCGGATGCTTACGGGTTGCGGCCGGCGTCGATCACCGCGCACATCGAGGTGATCTGGAAGTCGGTGCTGGTGGAGTAACCGCCAGGAGTGGTCTTGGTGACGGTGATCTTCACGGCCTTGCCCTGCGCTTCGATCACGACGTTCCAGGGCAGCGTGGCCTTGGCGCCGGTGAGGTCGACGCCGCCGTTGGGCTGGTCGAAGGAAATCGTGCCCGCGTTCTGGTCGCTGGAGACCACGCGCAGGCCCGACTTGGTGCCCTCGGAATAGATGCGCTTGAAGGCGGTGGCGACGCTCACGCCCGGAACGACGTCCCAGGTGGTGAAGGTGCGGCCGGTCATGAACTTGCCTTCCTGCTTGAAGTTGGCCTTGCAGGGCGGGTCCGCGGCCAGCGCGGTGCCGGTCATCGCCAGCAGGGCCATCGTCGCGAGCAATTTGCGCATCATGCGTTCTCCTTGAATGCATCACGCCCGGAACGGGCGATTGCGACGATTCTGCCAGCGCGGCATGACCGCCACAAGCGAACCACGGGCCGGGCTGCGACGCAGGTCACGCCTCGCGCGCCGGGTCCGCGATCGCGACGGGCTCGGGATCGGATTCGCCGCGCGAGACCATCGCCGCGATGCCGAGATCGCCGGTGACGTTCACGGTGGTGCGGCACATGTCGAGGAAATGATTCACGCCGAGCACCAGGCCGATGCCTTCCGGCGGAATCCCGACCATCGCGCAGATCAGCGCGATCACCGGCAGCGAGCCCGAAGGCACGCCGGCGGTGCCGATGCCGCCGAGGATGCACACCAGCATCACCGTGACCTGCTGGCCGAAGCTCAGGTCCACGCCGAAATACTGGGCGAGGAACAGCACGGTCACGCCCTCGAACAGCGCGGTGCCGTTCTGGTTGGCGGTGGCGCCGACGGTCAGCACGAAGCGCGACACGCGGCGCGGCAGCCGCAGCTTGTCGTCGGCGACGCGCAGCGCGGTGGGCAGGGTGGCGTTGCTCGACGCGGTGGAGAACGCCATCAGCATCGCTTCCTGCACGTCGCGATAGAAAGCGATGGGCGAGCGCTTCGCGATCAGCCTGATCGCGATCGAATAGACCACGAACTGGTGGATCGCCAGCGCCAGCAGCACCACCAGCACGAACGCGCCGAGCCGCACAAGCAGATCCCAGCCGAACTGCGCGATGAGATTGAACATCAGGCAGAACACCGCGTACGGCGCGAGCCGGATGACCAGGCCGATGAGAGTCATCGACACGTCGAACAGGCCTTCGATCGCGCGCTTGAGCGCGCCCGCCGGTTCGGTGCGGGTGAGCACCAGGCCGATGCCGAGCATCAGCGCGAAGAACATCACCGCGAGGATGGTGTTGTCGGCCGCGGCCTTGACGATGTTGTCGGGGACGATGCCGATCAGCATGTCCAGGCCCTTGGCCTGGGTGGCGCTGTCGCTGACGATCGCCTGCGCGCGTTCGGCGCCTTCGCTCATCATGTGCATCGCTTCGGCGCTGTCGACGCCGGCGCCGGGCTTCAGCCAGTTCACCAGCACCAGGCCGATCAGCACCGCGATGGCGGACAGCAGCGTGGTGTAGGCCAGGGTGCGCCAGCCGATGCGGCCGAGCGCGCGCACGTCGCCCATTTCGCCGATGCCCACGACCAGCGCCGAGAACAGCAGCGGGATGACCAGCATGAAGATCAGGCGCAGGAAGATCTTCGAAAACGGCGTCGTGACGTATTCGATGAAGCCCTTCACCCAGGCGTGATCGACGCCGACGAAGCGGTAGACCAGCAGGCCGAGCAGGATGCCGGCGGCAAAACCGATCGTGATTTTCCAGTGCATCGGCAGGCCCGACGGTTTCGCGGTTTCGGTGCTCATGGCGGTTCCCTGTGAAGACTGCGGGAGGATATCAGGCGCGCGGGAGCATGCCCTGCAGGATCATGGCGCCGGATACAGCGGCGGCAGCAGCGGCGCGGCGGCCGCAGCCTCGTGCGCGCGCCAGCGCGGGCCGTCGGCGAAGGCGATGCGGACCGCGGCGATCGCGGCCATGGGATCGCCGTGCCCCCAGCGCGCACGCTGCAGGCCGGAGACCGCGGCGCGCTGCGCCGGATCGGCCAGACGCGCGCGCACCTCGTCGAGATCGGCGGCCGGCGGCGTGGCCAGCGCGCACAGCAGGCGCGCGATCTCGCCGCGGTCGCCGCGCGCCAGCGTCCGCGCCCAGGCCTGCGCATCGGGACGCGACAGCGCGGGCGCCGCCGGCGCACCGGCGGGCGTCGGTATCGCGACCGCAGGGGCGGGCGCGGGCGCGGTGTCGTTCCAGCGTTTGCGCGCGGACCACATCCGCCATCCGAACACGAGGGTGATGCCCCACAGCATCGCCAGCGGCAGCAGCATCCACATCCAAGGCTGTTCCGGCACCCAACGCTGCCAAGCCGGGCCCGTCATGTCGTCGTCGGCGGCCGCATCCGGCGTGCCTGTCGGCGACGGCAACGCGCCGCCGAGCGATGGCGAGACCTGCAGCACCAGATCGGGCAGCGATGCCGTGCGCGCGACGCCGGCCTGCGCATCCCACCACGCGATCCGCGGCCCGGCGATGCGCAGCGTGCCCTCGCGCGCGGGCACGATCGCGAACCGGCGCACCACCGTCGCTTCCGCGCGGCCATCGACGAAACGATCTTCCGACTGCGCCGATTCGGGGAACGACTGCGCGCCTTCGCCGACCTGCAGCGTCAATGGCGGCAACTGCGCGGCGACCGCGCCGTCGGCCACCGCTTCCACGGTCACCAGCGCGGTCTCCCCGACGCGCGCCTGCGGCGGCGCCTGCAGATAGCGCAGGCGCAGGCCGCGCAGCGGCAGCCAGGGTTGCGCGGCGGTGGCCGGGATCGGCTTCACCTGCAGTTCCAGCGGACGGCCGCGCACGCGCAGTTCCTGGCTGCTGCCGAAGACGCCGCTGGTGGGATCGGAGCTGCGACCGAGGAAACGCGGCGGCGGCACCACCAGTCGCCCCGCGCGCTCGGGGATCAGCACATAACGGCGTTCCTGCACGTTGTAGAAACGATTGCCGATCTGCTGCAGCGGCAGCGCGTCCTCGCCGACGATCTTCAGGCTGGCGCCGTCGGGCGCATCCTGGTCGATGCGGCCGCTGAGGCCGATGCTGAGGTCGTAGTACAGCCGCAGCGTGTAGCCGACGGATTGCTGCGCATAGGGCGTCGCGGTCTCGACCCGGCTCTCGAAGAAGACCGTTTCCGGCGCCGCATCCGGCGTGGCCGGCGCGGCGGCGCGCGCCGCGGCGACGTTCCGCGGTGGCGTCACCGTCAGCCGCAACGGCGGCCCGCCGCCGTCGAACGGAATCACGATCTCGCCCTCGCGCATCGGCCGCAACCGCAGGCGCACCACGATCCGCAGATCGATCGCGCCGTTCACGATCCCCGGCTTCGGCTGCGAGGACTGTTCGACGATCATGAACTCGCGCACCAGCGCCGGGATGTCCGGAAGGCGCTGCACATCGCTGGCGTCGAGGTCGAGCGTGAGCACCACGGTCTCGTCGAGCGCGATCCGGTTGCGGTCGAGCCACGCGCGGTTCCCCGCCGCCTGCGCCGGCAGCGCGCACGCGAAGGCCAGCGCCGCGCACAGCAGCATCGCGAACGGCAGCCATGCCTCGCGGAGGGCACGATGCGACATCAGCGATCGTCCTCGCGGCGGCGACGTTTTTCCTCGAGCTTGAATTTCGCGCGCAGCAGACCGCCGGGATCGTCGGGCACGCGCCGCAGCCAGGCTTCGTCGGCGATCCGCCGCTGGCGCTGGGCCGGGGTTTCCTGCGGCCGCGGCTTGGTCGCGGGCTGCGATCCAGGCCGCTTCGCCGAAGCGCCGGCCATGCGTTCGCGATAGGCGGCTTCGGCGGCGCGCGCGTCCTGTTCGCGCTTGCGCGCATCGTCTTCCCCGGGCGGCGGCGTCCCGTCGGGCTGCGGTTTCGCCGGCTGCGGCTGGCCGTTCTTCGGGATCGACGGTTGTGCCTGCCCGTTCTGCGGCGCCGGCTGCGGCGGCTTGTTCTCCATCGGGCGCGATTGCGTCGGCGCAGGCTGTCCGGACTTGGGCTGACCCGGTTTCGACTGCTCGGGCTTCGACTGCTCAGGCTTCGACTGCTCGGGCTTCGATTGTTCCGGCTTCGACTGCTCCGGTTTCGACTGATCGGGTTTCGACTGCTCCGGCTTGGATTGCTCCGGCTTGGATTGCTCCGGCTTGGATTGCTCCGGCTTGGATTGCTCGGGCTTCGGCTGCTGCGGTTTCGATTGCTCGGGCTTCGACTGTTCCGGCTTCGATTGCTCTGGATTGCGCTGATCGGTTTTCGAAGGGCGCGATTTCGGTGGCGGCGGGGGCGGCAGGCGTTTGCGCGCGGCCTCCACGCGCTGCAGATTCTCGGCCGCATCGCGCATGCCGGGCTGCAGTTGCAGCGCGCGCCGATACTCGGCGATGGCATCGTCGTAGCGTCCCTGTTTCGCCATCGCGTTGCCGCGGTTGTAGGCCGCATCGGCACCGGGCAGATCGCGCCAGGCCGTTTCGGCACCAGCGTAATCGCCGTCGCGATACGCCTCCGCGCCGCGGGTCATCGCCGCATGCTGGCGCTGATCCTCCCGACGCCACAGATCGGCGGCCTGCACGGGCTGCCACGGCAGCCACAGCGCGAGCAGCGCCACCGCCAGCACGCCGCGACGGAACGCGAACAGCGCCAGCAGCATCAGCGGCGGCAGCAGCCAGAAGCCTTCGTCCAGCCGCCCGCGACCGCGTTTGCCCTGCGCCACCGCGGCATCGACGCGATCGGCGGAGAGCGCGCCGAGCGTTTCCAGATCGGCATCGCCCGGCGCGAACGAGGCGTAGTCGCCGCCACCGGAGGTCGCCAGCGCGCGCAGCGCCGGCACCTGCAGTCGCGCGGTGGTGACATCGCGATTGCGCCGGAGGTACTGGCCGCCGGTCGCGGCGCCCATGCCCAGCACCGACACGCGATAACCCGCGGCGCGCGCATCGATCGCCGCGGAGTTCGCGCTGCCGCCGGCGCGGTCGGTGATCAGCAGGATCTCGCCGCGCGAGAAACCCGCGCGCTTCAGCAGCCGCGCCGATTCCTCGATCGCGCGGTCCGCGCGGCTGCCGTCGCGCGGCATCACCTCCGGCGACAGCGCATCGAGGAACAGCGCGATGTTCTCGCCGTCGTCGGTGAGCGGCGACACCGTGTAGGCATCGTCGGCGAAGGCGATCAGCGCGATCTGGCCGGTGCGGCGGCGCAGGATCCGCGCGATCTTGTCGCGCGTCTGCAGCAGCCGCGACGGCGGCACATCGGCGGCGTTGGTCGCCGAGGACATGTCCACCGCGATCACCAGCGGATTGCGATCCTGCAGCAGCGGTTGCGGCACTTCGCGCCAGCTCGGCCCGGCCAGCGCCAGCACGGCGAGCGTGGCGGCCAGCGCCAGCGCGACCTGCGGCAGCCACCCGCGCCAGCCGTCGCGGTCGCGCCCGTCGGCCTGCAGCAGATGCGGCAGCAGATGCGCGTCGACCACCTGGCGCCAGACGTGACGACCCGCGCGTTGACGACGCGACCACCACAGCAGCGGCGGAATCGCCAGCAGCCCGGCCAGCCACAGCGGGCGCAGGAACTGGAAATCGACCACCGAGAGCATGTCCGGCAGCGCGTTCATGCCGACCTCCGCGATGACAGCTGTCGCAGCAGCAGCGCCAACAGCGCGCACAGCAGCGATGCCGCCAGCGGCCATGCATAACGCTCGATCTTCGGGCGCAGCCGCTGACCCGGCAGCTTCACCGGTTCCAGGCGTTCGATCTCGTCGTAGATGCCGACGAGCTGTTCGGCATCGCGGGCGACGAAGGCGCGGCCGCCGGTGATCTCGGCGATCCGTTTCATGCCGGCTTCGTCGGTCAGCGCGGCGTTGCCCGGCATGCGGATCGGCAGGCCGAACACCGACAGTCCGGCGCCGTAGCCGCCGAAGGCGACGGTGTGGATGCGCACGCCGGCGTCGCGTGCGATCACCGCCGCCTTTTCCGGCTCCAGCAGGCCCGGCGTGTTCACGCCATCGGTCAGCAGGATCAGCACGCGCTGGTCGGCGGGCCGCGCCTGCAGCCGCTTGGTGGCGAGCGCGATGGCATCGCCGATCGCGGTCGCCGGGCCGGCGATCTTCGCCTCCATGCTGCGCAACTGCTCGCGCACCGTGTCGAGATCGCGGGTCAGCGGCGTCAATGCATACGCGCGCTCGCCGAACACGATCAGACCGACGCGATCGCCCTGGCGCCGTTCGAGGAACGCATCGATCACCGCCTTGGCCGCGACCAGGCGGCTGACGGTGCGCCCCTCCAGTTCGATGTCGCGCTCGTCCATGCTGCCCGACAGATCCACCGCGAGCATCAGATCGCGCGCGGTCTGCGGCGGCTGCACCACCTCGCCGAGCTGCTGCGGGCGGGCGGCGGCGACGCACAGCAGCGCCCAGGCCAGCCAAGGCAGTACGCCCAGGCTTTGCGCGCGCGCCGGCCCGATGCGACCGCCGATGGCGCCCACGCGTTCGCCGAACGGCACGCGCAGCGCCGGCGCACCCGCGCCCGTCGCCGGCAACAGCCGACGGGCCAGCCACGGCAACGGCAGCGCGCACAGCCACCAGGGCCAGGCGAACACGCTCAGCAGCCAGTGGCCGGCGTCGTTCATGCGCGCCTCCGTGCGCCGCGCGATGGCCGCCAGGTCGCGGGCCACCACGTCGACGGCCGGCGCCACGATCGGTGCCACGATCGGCGCGGACCTTCGTGGCGCATCAGTTCGACGAAGCGGTCGCGCACGATCGCGCGCAGCGCGGCGTATTCCTGTTCGCCCACGTCGCGACGGAACCCGCCCTCCAGCAGCGAACGCCCGACGCCGGCGGAGAATGCCGGAATGGGCTGGCCTTCATCGAGGAATCGCAGCCAGTCGTCGCCGCCGAGGCGGTCCGCCGCGGGATCGCGACGACGCGCGGCGCGGCGCAGCAGTTCCGACATCATCGCGATCCGCGCCGGCGCGCCCTCGGCGGCGTCGATGCTCGCGTCGAAGAAGCGCCCGAATTCGCGCACGCGCCGCCGATCGCGATGGCGCCGGACCGCGTACGCGATCAGCGCGATCGCCAGCACGGCCGCGACCAGCCACCAGCCCGGCGCGGGCGGCCAGAACGGCGGCGCCGGCGGCAGGTGCGGTTCGAGCAGCGGCAACGGGTCGGCGCCCGCCGCGGGCGCGGGGCTCTGCAGACTCATGCCGCGCGCGACCCCGCGAACAGAGGCAGCCAGCTTTCGCTCGGCGCGTCGGTGGACAGCGCGCTGGCGCGGATGCCGCTGCGCGCGAGGATCGCGAGGGCATCGTCCATCGGCGCGGAGAACGTCGCCTGCCAGCGTTCGCGCTGCGCGCCCGCGGCGAGATCGAGTTCGACCCGATGCGGCGCCGATGCGGCGGCGCGATCGATCCAGAACGGCAGCGTGGTTCGCGGCGGATCGCGTTCCAGCGGATCGCACAGCAACAGCACCACCACTTCGCGATGCTGCACCAGCGTCGGCCAGCGCGAGGGCGGCTGCGCGACCACGCTCAGCGGGTCGGCCAGCACCACCAGGCGCGCGCCCGGACGCAGCAGGCGATCGGCGTGATCCAGCGCCACCGCGAGTCCGTCGTCGTTCTCCGGCGGCTTCGCGTACCAGCGCACCAGCGCATCGAGCACCCGCAGCGCGCCGCGCGGCCCCGCGGCCGGCACTACCGGCGCCTCGCGACCGCTGCCGCGCAGCGCAGCGATGCGGTCGCCGTCGCGCACCGCGGCCCAGGCCGCGATCGCGCCCGCGCGCGCGGCCTGCACCGATTTGAAGCGCGTGCGCGTGCCGAAATACAGCTGCGGCGCGGTGTCGGCGACGATCAGGGTCAGGCGCTCGCGTTCGGCCTGGAACACCTTGGTATGCGGGCGTCCGGTGCGCGCGGTCAGGCGCCAGTCGATGTGGCGCGCGTCGTCGCCCTGGGTGTATTCGCGCGATTCGGCGTATTCCATGCCGCGCCCGCGCACCGGCGAAGTCGCCTGGCCGCTGAGACCGTGACGCCCGCGTCGCGGCGGGCGCCGGCCGAGCACCGCGCGACGCAGCGCCACCAGTTCGTCCAGCGCGGGCACGATGCCTGCGTTCGTCCCTGCCTGCATGGTCGACGATTCGCTCACGGTCCTGTCGGCGTCGACGGGCATCAGGGCAGCGGGACTTTCTCGACCAGCGCGCGCACCAGGCGCTCGCCGTCCCAGCCTTCGGCGACCGCCTCGTAACTGGGCAGCACGCGATGCCGCAGCACGTCGATCGCGACCGCGCGCACGTCCTCCGGGGTGACGAAGTCGCGGCCGGCGAGCCAGGCGCGCGCGCGCGCGCAACGCTCCAGCGCGATCGAACCGCGCGGGCTCGCGCCCCAGCCGATCCGCCGCGCCAGCGCCGGGTCGTAACGGCGCGCATCGCGCGAAGCGAGCACCAGTTCGATCAGATAGCGCTCCACCGGCGGCGCCAGATGCAGGTCCAGCACCGATTCGCGGGCGGCGAACACATCGGCCTGCGACAGCCGCAGCGGCGCGGCGACTTCCGGCGCGTCGGTGCCGCGCGCGCCGTCGAGGGCGCGCTGGCGCGCGAGGCGCAGGATCTCGCCTTCCACCGCCGCTTCGGGATAGCCGATGCGCACGTACATGAGGAACCGGTCGAGCTGCGCTTCCGGCAGCGGGAAGGTGCCTTCCTGTTCGATCGGGTTCTGGGTGGCCATCACCAGGAACAGGCGCGGCAGGGCATAGGTGCGGCGGCCGACCGTGACCTGGCGTTCGCCCATCGCTTCGAGCAGCGCCGACTGCACCTTGGCCGGCGCGCGGTTGATCTCGTCGGCGAGCAGCAGCGAATGGAAGATCGGGCCCGGCTGGAATTCGAAATGGCCGTCCTGCGGGCGCCAGACCTCGGTGCCGGTGAGATCGGCCGGGAGCAGGTCGGGCGTGAACTGGACGCGGGCGAAGTCGGCTTCGAGCCGCCCCGCCAGCGCGCGGATCGCGGTGGTCTTGGCCAGACCGGGCGCGCCTTCCACCAGCAGGTGGCCATCGGCGAGCAGCGCGGTCAACAGACGTTCGATCAGCGCGGACTGCCCGACGATTTCCGCGGAGAGCTGGTCGCGCAGCTGCGCGAACGCGGCATGCAATCGGGAGGGAGCGGCGGTGTCCATCATGTCCGGCGTGCGTCCATCGTCGGGGGAATCGATCCGCAGTTTGACCGAACTGCGGCGGAAATGTTCATCCCCCCGCATCGAACGGGCGGAGATGTCCCGGCGCGGGAAAAGAAAACGGGGGCCGAAGCCCCCGTTCACGTCGCATCTTCGCGCTGGCCGCCGGCATCAGCGGCGCGGCGTCACCGTCATCACCTTCGGGGTGACGAAGATCAGCAGTTCGGCCTTGCTCTTGCCGCGGCCCTTCTTCTTGAACAGATTGCCGAGGATCGGCAGATCGGCCAGGAACGGCACCTTCGATGCCTGGCTGCGGTCGGAGAACTCGTAGACGCCGCCGATCACGACGGTGTTGCCGTCCTCGACCAGCACCGCGGTGTTCACTTCGCGCTTGGCGATCAGCGGCACCGAGCCGTTGGCGGTTTCGATGAACTCTTCCAGCTCGTCCTTCTTGACCGCCATGTTGAGGAACACGCGACCGTCGTTGGTGATGGTCGGGGTGACCTTCAGTTCGAGCACGACGTCCTTGAAGTTCACGGTCTGGGTGATCAGGCCGCCGGTGTTGCTGGTGGTGACGTAGCCGATTTCGCGACCCTGCTTGATCACCGCTTCGCGCTGGTTGCTGGTGACGACGCGCGGATTGGAAATCACTTCGCCGCGGCCTTCTTCCTGCATCGCCGACAGCTCGATGTCGAGCGCGTAACCGGCGTTGAGGATGGTGAAGGCGAGGCTGGCGGGGTTGCTGGTGATCAGCGAACCGACCGCGGCGCCGAGGTTAACGTTCGGGCCCTTGCTGAGGGTCGGCAGCGGACGCAGCGGCTGCGGCAGCAGCGGACGGCCTTCCACGGCACGGTCGGCGTTGTCGATCGCCCACTGGCGCAGCGCTTCGTTGTAATCGGATTCCGCCTCGATGATCGAGTTGCGGGTGCCGGTGGTGTTCTCGATCGTGTTGCCGTAGGTGACGTTGTTCTTGACGCCGTTGATGCCGAACTTGGCACCGAGTTCGCGGGCGAAGTCTTCGGTCGCGATCACGATCTTGGCTTCGATCAGCACCTGGTCGACGGGCTTGTCGAGCTGCGACACGAGGCGACGGATTTCGTCGACGCGGGCCGGGATGTCGATGACCAGCAGGGTGTTGGTGCGGCGGTCGAAGCTGAGGCTGCCGCGTCCGGACAGGAAGCCGCGGCTCTGCTGCTGGCCGCCGGCGCCGCCCTGGGCGCTGCTGCCGGACTGGTTGCCCTTGCTCTCGTCGGTGAGCAGCTTGGCGATGTCCTCGGCGTTGCCGTAGCTCACCGTGATGTATTCGGTGATGGTCTCGACGCGGTTCTCGATCGCGATGCGGGCGTCTTCCTTGTCCTGCTCGAACTTCGCGATTTCGGTCTGCGGCGCGACCCACACCACGTTGCCGCTGCGGCGCTTGTCGAGCTGCTTGGCCTGCAGAACGATGTCCAGCGCCTGATCCCACGGCACGTTGATCAGACGCAGGGTGACGTTGCCCTGCACGGTGTCGCTGGCGACGATGTTGAGGTTGGACTCCTCGGCGATCAGCTGCAGCACCGTGCGCACCGGCACGTCCTGGAAGTTGAAGGTCACCGGGCGGCCGCCGTAGGCGCGCGACGAGGTCGAGGTCGCGGCCTTCTGCGCCGTGCTGGCCGCGGCCGAAGCGCCACCGACCGCGCGGGCCGGCGCCGCGGCGCGCGGCACCAGTTCGACGATGTAGTCGCGACCGGTCTGGTAGGCGAGCGGCTCGAAGGCGCCCTTGGCGCTCATCGCGACCTGCGCCTTGCCGCCGTTGCCGGTGGCCTGCACCTGCTGCGCCGGCGTGGCGAAGTCGGTGACGTTGAGCGTGCGCTGCAGGTGCGCCGGAATCGTCACGTTGCCGATATCCACGACCACGCCGTTGTCGGTGGTGCGCATGTCGGGCATGGCGCCATCGCCGTCGAAGTGCAGGATCAGCTTGCCGGAGCCGCCGTCGCCGCGCTTGAAGTCGATGCTGGTGACTGAAGTGACCGCAGGCGTCTGCGGTGCGGGCGCGACGGTGGGCGCGTCCGCGGCAGGCGTCGCCGCGTTGACGGCGCTGAGCGCCGACAACAGGCCGGCGGCCAGGCCGAGGAACACGGCTTTCATAGGCTTCGTGCGACGGCCCTGCTGCTGGCTATGCGCGTTGAGTACGATCATTTCGCTATCCCCTCGTCTTATTCGTCATCGAGCGAAACCGTCGCCGGCCGCTCCAGCCAACCGCCTGCACCATCGGGAACCAGTTCGACGAGTTCGATGCGATCCTCGAACACGCCGGTGACCCGTCCGTCGGACTGCCCCATGTAATTCCCCGGGAGGATCCGGTGGGTGACCTTGTCGGGTCCCATCACCAGAGCGACCTGGGCCTTGCCTTTGCCGATCGTCCCGACCATGTCGAGCGAATCCAGCGGGAAACTCTCCAGCGCCTGCTTGCGCCGATCGCTGATCGGGCGCGGTCCGGACGCGGAAGACCCGGGCGCGAACGCGGTGCTGAACGGATCGCGCAGGGTCTGCGCGGAGTATTCGAACTGCTCGAACTGCTGCATGACCGGCAGCGGATCCAGCGGCGGCGCCGGACGGGCCTTGACCCCGGCGACCCACTCTTCGAGGTTGGGCGCATCGCCCGGCGTGCTGGTCACGGAACGTCCGCAGCCCGCCAGTGCGGCGACCAGCGCGACCGCGAGCGCGACGCGTGCACCGTTGTTGAGAAGTCTGCGCATCAGCGGCTACCTCCCTGGGCCGCCTGATTGGCGGCGGCGGTGGTCTTGTTGTTCGCGTTGCTCACCGCGGCCGCACCCGGGACCGGCGGCGCGGCGCCCGTGGCGGGCGCGCCTGCCGGCGGCGCGGCGGCGGCGCCTGCGGCTTCTTCCTCGTCGCGATAGCGGTAGGTCTTCACCGTGCCCTTGAGTTCGAGGATCGAATTCGGACCGATGCCGACCGGCTGCTTGCCCTTCGCGGGCGTCGGGCCCTGCACGTTCTCGCGCGGCTTCAGCGAGATGTCGTGCATGGTCATGATCACCACGCGCGGCAGCGAGGCCACGCCGCTGACGAAGGCGCCGAACTGGTGGTAGCTGCCCACCATCTTCAGTTCGATCGGCTTCTCGGCGTAGAACTCCATCGCGGTCTCTTCGCCCGGCTGGAACAGTTCGTTGGTGATGCCGGTGGCGAGCGCGGTCTGCGAGATGTCGACGATCAGGTCGGGCATCTCGGTCTTGCTCGGCAGCTGGCGCAGCATCTGCTGCAACTGCTGCTCCATCTGCGCAAGCTGCTGTTTCAGCGGTTCGAGATTGGCGGCCTGACCCTGCAGGGTTTCGAAATCGGTGCGCTTGGTCACCTCTTCCTGCTCCAAGCCCTCGAGCGTGGCGCCCTTCGGACGGGTCAGGAAGTTCCACATCAGGAACAGGATCAACAGCCCGAGCGCGACGCAGAAACCGAGCTGCCATTCGCGCGGCCAGGAGCCGGCGTTGTTGAAGTCGAGTTCCTTGAGCGACATTTTCTTTTTCACGACTCGGCTCCTCCCGTCGGCGGCGGTTCTGCGCTCTGGGGCTTGCTGGTATCCGGGGCGGAGGCCGCCGCGGGCGGCGTGCCGGCAGGTGCGGCCGGCGGCGCGGCGGTGCCCGCCGCGGGCTGCGCCGGCATCAGCGGCTGCAGCGTCTCCTGGGTCGCGCCGGCGGCGGGTGCGGCCGGATCGACGGCGCCTTCCTCACCTTCCGCCTTCGCGTTCGGATTCGCGAGGGTCACTGTCAGGCTGAAGGTGTGCGGCAGGCCGCTGTTGTCGCCTTCGGCCTGGATCACCGACAGATCCGGCTTGCTCATCCAGCCCGACGCGGCCAGGTTGTCCATGTAGGCGCTGACCCGGGCGTAGGACTGCGAGCGGCCTTCCAAGGTCAGCTTGTCGCCGTCCTGATTGATGCCGGTGAGGATCACGCCATCGGGAATCGTGCGCACCAGGGAGTCGAAGAGGTGCACCATCTGCGAGCGGTTCGCCTGCAGTTCCTCGATGACCCTCTTGCGGTTGAGCAGATTGTTCTTCTTCTGCTGCAGCGCCTCGATCTCGGTGATCTTGGCCTTGACCTCGGTGATCTCGCGGTCGAGGAACGCGTTGCGCGTCTGCTGACCGGCGATCTGGGCGTTGTAGTAACCGTCGACGAGGAACCACAGGGCGAAGCCTGCGACCGCGGACACCGCCAGCATCAGGAAGAACTGCTTCTTGCGCTCTTTCTGCCGTTCGGCGCGCCACGGGAGGAGATTGATGCGTGCCATCAGTCGAAGCTCCTCAGGGCGAGGCCGCAGGCGATCATCAGCGCCGGGGCGTCCTGCGCGAGCGCGTGCGCCTGCACGCGGGGGCCGAGAGTCATCTGGGCCAGCGGATTGGCGATCACGGTCTGCACGCCGAGCTGTTCTTCCACCATCGCGGCGATGCCGGCGATGGAGGCGCAGCCGCCGGCCAGCACGATCTGGTCGACGCGGTTGTATTCGCTGCCCGCGTAGAAGAACTGCAGCAGGCGGCCGATCTGCTGGGCCATCGCTTCCTTGAACGGCTCCAGCACTTCGATTTCGTAGCTTTCGGGCAGGCCGCCCTGGCGCTTGGCCAGGCCCGCCTCTTCGTAGCTCAGGCCGTAGCGGCGCATGACTTCATCGGTCAGCTGCTTGCCGCCGAAGACCTGCTCGCGGCTGTAGATGTTGCGGCCGTTGCGCAGGATGCTGAGCGTGGTCATGGTGGCGCCGACATCGACCAGCGCGACGATGCCGTCGTGCGGGATGTTCAGGCTGCCGGCGATCAGGGCGAAGGCGTTCTCGATCGCGAAGGCCTCCACGTCCATGACCTTGGCGGTCAGGCCGCCGACCTCGAGCGCCGACGCGCGCATTTCCACGTTCTCGGACCGGGAGGCCGCCAGCAGCACCTGGACCATTTCCGGGTTGCCGGGCATGGCGCCCAGGACCTCGAAGTCCAGATTCACTTCCTCGATCGGATACGGGATGTAATTCACCGCCTCCAGCTCGATCTGGGACTCCATGTCGTCCTCGTCCAGCTCGGACGGCATCGGAATGATCTTGGTGATCACCGCCGAGCCGGCCACGGCCGCGGCCGCGTGCTTGGCCTTGCTGCCGGACCGGTTGAGGGCGCGACGGATGGCCTCGCCCACGGCCTCGACCTCGACGATGTTCTTCTCGGCGACGGCGTTCGGCGGCAAGGGCTCGACCGCGTAATGTTCCACCCGATAGCGGTCGCCAGCCCGAGACAGCTGCAGGAGCTTGACGGCGGTCGAACTGATGTCGACACCCACCAGAGGTGACTGATTTTTTGCTAGCAGTCCCACTTTTTCCCCTTCCCACGCGCGCTTACGCGCGTTACGTGTCCCAATACATTAAATAACGCACTCTTCACCCCAAGGCAACTACCCCATGCTTCGGATCGCTCCGAGAGTGAACTCTGTCACGACCCCGAGGGGCCCCCGTCGCGCCTCCGGCCACCCCGGGGACTGAAGGAGCGGCCGGCCGGCCCTCTATAATCGTCCACCCTCCCCGACCGCCGCCACCAGGACCCACCGACCCATGTCCAGACTCCGCCGCCTGCTGCGCTGGGCGCTCCTGTTGTCCTTCCTTGGCCTGCTGGTCGGCGGCGTGGCCTTCGGCATTCTCTATGCGTCGGTCTCCTCGAAGCTGCCCGACGTGCAGAGCCTGCGCAACATCGAACTGCAGGAGCCGCTGTACGTGTACGCGCGCGACGGGCGGCTGATCGGCCTGTTCGGCGAAACCCGCCGCTACCCCATCCAGATCGAGAAAGTGCCCAAGCGCCTCAAGGACGCCTTCTTGGCGACGGAGGACGCGCGTTTCTATCAGCACGGCGGCGTCGACTATAAAGGTGTGGGTCGGGCGATCTGGCAGATCGTCTTCACCGACAAGAAGCGCGTCGCCGGCGGCTCCACCATCACCCAGCAGGTGGCGCGGCAGTTCTTCCTCAGCTCCGAATACAGCTACACCCGCAAATTCGCGGAAATGCTGCTGGCGCGGAAGATGGAGCAGGAGCTGACCAAGGACGAGATCTTCGAGCTGTACCTCAACAAGAGCTTCTTCGGCAATCGCGCCTACGGCGTGGCCGCCGCGGCCGAGTTCTACTACGGCAAACCGCTGGACCAGCTGACCCTGGACGAGATGGCGTCGCTGGCGGCGATCCCGAAATTCCCCTCCAGCGGCAATCCGCTGAACAACCCGGAGCGCGCCAAGGAGCGCCGCGACGAGTACGTGCTCAAGCGCATGCGCGAACTGGGCATGATCTCGACCGCGGAAGAACAGGCCGCGCGCGCGGCGCCGATGCACGCCGCCCCGCACGAGCGGCCGATCGAGGTCGCGGCGCCCTACGTGGCCGAGATGGTCCGCCAGGAAATGATCGAACGCTACGGCCCGGAAGCCCTGACCAAGGGCTATCACGTCACCACCACCATCGATCCGGTGCTGCAGGCCGCCGCCGACAAGGCGGTGCGCGACGGCCTAGGCACCTACGACCGCCGCCACGGCTGGAACGCCAAGTCGATGCCGTTCCTCGATCTGCCCGCGGGCGAGGACGTCGCCACCTCGGCCGGCCGCCTGCGCGCCTATCCGGCGCAGGGCGAACTGCTGGCCGCGCTGGTCCTCGGCACCTCGGGCGGCAATGCCCAGGTGGTGCTGGCCGACGGCACCCGGCTGGATCTCGGTCCCGACGCCTCGCGCTGGGGCAAGCCGCCGGGCGCGCTGCTCAAGCGCGGCGACGTGACCCGCGTCCGCAGGATCGTGCCCGAAGCCAAGGCCACGGCCGCCCAGTCCGGCGATGCCGCACCGGCGCCCGCGCCGCCGGCCGGCCCGGTCAGCTGGCGCCTGGAACAGTTGCCCCGCGCCGAATCCGCACTGGTCTCGCTGGAAGCCGACACCGGCGCCGTGCGCGCGCTCGTCGGCGGCTACAGCTTCGCCGGCAACAAGTTCAACAACGCCACCCAGGCGCGTCGCCAGCCGGGCTCGTCGTTCAAGCCGTTCGTCTACGCCGCGGCGTTCGAGCGCGGCTACAACCCGGCCTCGATCGTGCTGGACGCCCCGGTGGTGTTCCGCATGCGCGCCGGCAAGGTCTGGCGCCCGCAGAACGACGGCGGCGGCTTCGCCGGCCCGGTCCGCGTGCGCGAAGCGCTGGTGCGTTCGCGCAATCTGGTCTCGGTGCGCATGCTCGATGCCATCGGCGTGGAATACGCGCGCAAATACATCACCCAGTTCGGCTTCAAGGAAGAAGAACTGCCGCCGAACCTGTCGATCTCGCTGGGCACGCCCTCGCTCACGCCGCTGTCGATCGCCCGCGGCTACGCCACCTTCGCCAACGGCGGCTTCCGCATCGACCCGTGGTTCATCGATGAAGTGAAGGACCGCGAAGGCAAGCTGATCTTCAAGCAGAAGCCGGTCATCGCCTGCCGCAGCTGCGGCCAGGGCGCCGCGGGCCAGCCGGCCACGCCGGCCTCGTCGGTGGTGGACGGTTTCGATCTCGGCCCGGCCGGCGGCGGCAAGCCGGCCGAACCGGCGAAGGGCGCGCTGAAGACCACCACCGCCAAGGCCGCACCGCCGCAGACGCTGCCCGCCGACGCCGTGCTGGCGCCGCGCGCCATCGACGAACGCATCGCCTACCAGATCACCTCGATGATGCGCGACGTGGTCCTGCGCGGCACCGCGACCGACGCTAAACGCATCGGCCGCGAGGACATCGGCGGCAAGACCGGCTCGACCAACGACCACCGCGACGCCTGGTTCTCCGGCACCGGCGGCCCGCTCGTCACCACCGTCTGGGTCGGCCGCAGCAACAACCAGACGCTGGGCTACCGCGAATACGGCGGCAAGGCTGCGCTGCCGATCTGGATCGACTACATGCAGGCCGCGCTGAAGGACGCGCCGATCGCGCCCAACGACCCGCCCGCCGGCATGGTCAAGGTCGCGGTCACCGCCAGCGGCCAGCTGCTGCCCGCCACCGGCAGCGGCGGCATCATCGAATACGTGAAGGTCGAAGACCTCGAGAAGATGGAGACCTACGTCGACTACGGCAGCGAAGACGCGCTGCCGAGCGAGGAGTCGTTCGACATTTTCTGAGTGTGCTGAGTGATCGAGCGTCCGTCATCCCGGGTCCCGCGCAACAGGCGGGGCCTGCTTCTGCTCCTCCCCTTGCGCGAAGCGCAGGGGGAGGCTGGAAGGGGGTGATTTTTTTGCGCAAGAGCCCCCTCCCCGACCCAACCCTTCGCCCATGGGGAAAGGGAGCGCAGCAGCGCGGGTCCTTACGGCATCCTGTGCGCCCGTGGCGGGAGGCTCAGCCGCTCACGCCGATTGCTCGCTTTTTCCACTGCTTCCGCTACAGTCATTCCCTGGCCCCGCCGGGAAGATGCCATGCACCACGCCCGCCAGCATGCCGAAACGAAAACACGTGAGCGCCGCGCACGCCTGGCCCACGAAGCCGCCCGGCTGATCGCCGAATCCGGCATCCGCGATTTCCATCAGGCCAAACTCAAGGCCGCGCAGCGCCTCGGTATCCACGACGACGCCTCGCTGCCGCGCAACCGCGAGATCGAGGACGCCCTGCGCGAATACCAGCGCCTGTTCCAGAGCGACTCGCAGAGCGGCGAACTGCGCCGGCGGCGCGAGGCCGCGCTGCGCGCGCTGGAATTCTTCGCGCCGTTCGACGCTCGCCTGGTCGGCCCGGTGCTCGACGGCACCGCCGACGGCAATTCGCCGGTCCACCTGCAGCTCTACACCGACGACGCCGAGGCCGTGCCGCGCTTCCTCGACGACCACCGCATCCCCGCCGAAACCCGCAGCCGCCGCATCCGCCTCGACCGCGAACGCACCCTCGACTGCCCGGTGTGGCTGTTCTCCGCGGAAGAGCTGAGCTTCGATCTCACGGTGTTGCCGCACGCCGCATTGCGCCAAGCCCCGCTGTCGAGCATCGACGAAAAACCGATGCGCCGCGCATCGGCATCGCAGTTGCAGGCGCTGCTGGTGGAGGAGGAGGTGGCGGGATATGAGACATAATCGCCTACACATCTCAACGGCCAAAATTCAACAAAATAGCAATTCGCAATCCTCATCTGCTCGTTTTTCCCGACCCGAAAAACTCGTTGACGGAAACACCAGCTGCACGCGCCATCGATTTATGCAAACCCGTGATCGCTTGGCTCTTCTTGAAATCAGCTTCGATTTTTTCTCGCTCTTTCGGAAGCATTGACGGCTTCGACTGTTCGAACTGAGCATAGATCCGCTGAATGTGCTGCCTAAGAGTGTTCGGCATATCCCGGATTTTCCCGGGCTCCAATTCGCCGGCAGCTAGCGGGGTCGAATTATCGACTTCGTCGCTAGGCCAGCCTTCGCTGAACACATGAAAATACATGAAAGGTAATTTGAATGTTGCAAAGAACCGATGGGGATCGTCGAAGAATCGGACATCTTGGGCACCGATCATCCGCTCCAGCCCATATGTCATGTCCGATGGCAAACCGTAGTACGGGGGCTCGCCAAAAAAAGGAGTGAAATAAATCTCGGTCTCACATCGTCCAAGCATGATTTGGCTTTTCAGCGAATCCAGAAATTCTTGGAGCTTTTTTTCGTCGTCAGCATTCCTATCGTTGTCGTTGTTCCGACTCGTCAGGATTACTCTCCAAAATATTGAAAGCACAGCAACGCGAACCTCCTCAGTGATCACTAGCTTCGGCGCCTGGCGTTGATAATTTGCGATCCTCTTGAATAAGCGGCGCGCCAACACACCCTCAAGAATAGATAAGCGCAATTCGCAAGAACCGCAAAGCATGTGCTGTTTGGGCCCATCTTGACGCCTGTCATTGACATCATCGCTGCCTCTTATGAAGGGCGTTACAGATGTTTCCTTAAGCCAGTCGAAAACGAATTGCGGAATACTGTGTGAGTTCTTCAACGCCACTTTCTTCGTATCGCACAGCGCGCATGTTCCGACGCGATCACCGGCGGTTTCCGAATCGTTTTTCTCTGCGTTTGTGCCGATATTTTTCATGTTGTGTAGCACGTTAGCCGGCGAATTTGTCGGTCGCGCGCACCAGCGCGTCGACGTTCTCCGGCTCGAACGCGGAGTGGCCCGAGGCGGGAGAAATGATCAGTTCGCTCTTCGGCCAGACCTTGTGCAAGTCCCACGCGTTCTGGATCGGGCAGACCACGTCGTAGCGGCCGTGCACGATCACGCCGGGGATGTCGGCGATTTTGTGCGCGTCGCGCAGCAGCTGATCTTCGACTTCGAAGAAGCCGCCGTTGACGAAGTAATGGTTTTCGATGCGGGCGAAGGCCAGCGCGAAATGCGCGTCCTCGTGACCGGCGACGAAGTCCGGGTCCATGTGCAGGAAGCTGGTCGCGCCTTCCCAGACGCTCCATGCGCGCGCGGCGGACAGGCGGGTGGCCTCGTCGTCGCTGGTGAGGCGGCGATGGAAGGCGGAGATCAGATCGTGGCGTTCGACCGGCGGAATCGCGGCGAGATAGTGCTCCCAGGCGTCCGGGAACAGCCGCGAAGCGCCTTCCTGATAGAACCATTCCAGCTCCCAGCGGCGCAGCATGAAGATGCCGCGCAGCACCAGTTCGGTGACGCGCTGCGGATGGGTTTCGGCGTAGGCCAGCGCGAGCGTGGAGCCCCACGAACCGCCGAAGACCTGCCAGCGTTCGATCCCGAGTTTCGTGCGCAGCTTTTCGATGTCGGCGACGAGATCCCAGGTGGTGTTGTCGACGAGATCCGCGTGCGGCGTGGAGCGGCCGCTGCCGCGCTGGTCGAACAGCACGATCCGGTATTTCGACGGATCGTGGAAACGCCGCATCTTCTCGCCGCAGCCGGCGCCGGGGCCGCCGTGCAGCATCACCACCGGTTTGCCCTGCGGGTTGCCGCACTGTTCGTAGTACAGGACGTGGCGGTCGTCGACCTTCAGGGTGCCGCTGTCGAACGGCTCGATCTCGGGATACTGCGTGCGCATGGCGGCACCTTCGGGGGAATGGCGGACTGCGACGGAGTCTACCGCAGGGCGTCGATGCGGCCAGCGGGCGGCGACCATCGGCCGCTCGTCACGCGATCGCGCTCTTCGAGATCGCGATGGGTCTCCACGGCGTCGAAACCGGCGACCTGCAGCAGCCCGCGCACGGATTCGCCCTGGTCCCGGCCGTGCTCCAGCAGCAGCCAACCGCCGGACACGAGATGCGCGGGCGCGTCGCGGACGATGATGCCGATGGCCTCAAGTCCGTCGGGGCCGGAGGACAGCGCGCCCGCCGGTTCGAAGCGCAGATCGCCTGCCTGCAGATGCAGGTCGCCGTCGGCGATGTACGGCGGATTGCTGGCGATGAGGTCGAAGCGCTCGCCCGCCAGCGGCGCCAGCCAATCGCCGCGACGGAACTCGACGTTGTCCAGGCCCAGCGCCTGCGCATTGGCCCGCGCGATCGCCAGCGCGCCTTCGCTCACGTCCACCGCGACCACGGCGGCCTGACGGCGTTCGTGCGCCAGCGCCAGCGCGATCGCGCCGCTGCCGGTGCCCAGATCGGCCATGCGCAGCCCGGCGGCCGGCGGCGCGCGTTCCAGCGCGAGCTCCACCAGCCGCTCGGTCTCCGGACGCGGGATCAGCGTCTCCGGCGACACCGCGAGGTCGAAGGTCCAGAAGCCGCGTCGCCCGGTCAGATACGCCACCGGCTCGCCCTGCGCACGCCGCGACAGCAGCGTTTCGAAGCGCGCGCGGGCGTCGTCGCCGATGGCTTCGTCGCCGTGGGCGTATAGCCATGCCGGCGGGCGCGCCAGCGCATGCGCGAGCAGCGCCATCGCATCGATCTGCCCGACCCGTGCGCCGGCATCGCGCAGCAGTGCATCCAGTCGGGGGCCCATGCTCGTCTTCATCGACATATCGTAGCCGCTGCCGCGGCCGACCCTGTCCTGCACGGATCACCGCCATGACTCTCCGCCGCGCCTTCGCGCATGTTCGCCGCCGCTTTCGTCGCCCGTTTCGTCGTCTCTTCTGCGATGGACTCCGCCCGCGCATCGTCGCCATCGCCGGATTGCCGCTGCTGCTCGGCATCGCCGGCTGCCAGAGCCTGACCTTCGGCGTCGCCAACTTCGGCGTGGCGGAGGCGGACGCGCACGCGATCCACGACCCCGGCCACGGCCTGGCGCTGGATGTCTATCGACCCGAGGCCCGCACGGTGGGGCCGGCACCGGTGATCGTGTTCCTGTACGGCGGCAGTTGGCGCCGCGGCGACCGCGCCAGTTACCGTTTCGTCGGCCGCCAGCTGGCGCGGCAGGGCGTGGTGGCGATCGTCGCCGACTATCGGACCGCGCCCCGCGCCGTGTTCCCGGGCTTCGTCGAGGACGCCACGAGCGCGGTGGCCTGGGCCAGACGGCATGCGGCCGAGCACGGCGGCGATCCGGCGCGGGTGTTTCTGGCGGGTCACTCGGCGGGGGCGCAGATCGCGGCGCTGATCGGCACCGACGCCCGCCATCTCGCCGCGCATGGGCTGACGCCGCGCGACTTGGCCGGGGTGATCGGGCTGTCCGGGCCCTACGACTTCGGGATCGAAGGCTACGAGGACGTGTTCGGGCCGCCCGCGCAGTGGCCGCGGACGCAGCCGGTGAATTTCGTCGACGGCGACGAGCCGCCGTTCTTGCTGATCCACGGCACCGCCGACACCGTCGTGGAGCCCGTGGACAGCCGGATTCTGGCCGATCGCCTGCGCGCCGCCGGCGGCCGCGCGGAGCTTCTGTGGCTGCCGGAGGCGGGGCATCTGGCCCCGCTGGCCGCGCTGCGCGACCCGGACCGCCAGCCCGGGATGATCCGGGCGATCCGGGCCTTCGTGGGTGTCGCCGACGCGGGTGAAGGTGAGCCGGACCAACCTGTCCCGGAACCGCCCGCCGCACTTGGGAAGGATTGATCGGGCGCCCGGGCGCCCACAGGTCGTGGACGGCTGGATGGCGAATCGATAGTTTTTGACTATTGATATCATTCAATCAATCCATTTGATCGATTGATGTGTCTTGCGCAGACTGTTGCGACGCACAAATTGACGCCTTCAATCGCCAAGCCCACTCCACTCACCACCGAGGACACCGATGTCTCTGATCAACACCCAGGTCAAACCCTTCAAGGCCACTGCCTTCCACGCCGGCGAATTCGTGCAGATCAGCGACGAGTCGCTGAAGGGCAAGTGGTCGGTCCTGATCTTCATGCCGGCCGCCTTCACCTTCAATTGCCCGACCGAGGTCGAGGACGCGGCGAACAACTACGCCGAGTTCCAGAAGGCCAACGCCGAGGTCTACATCGTCACCACCGACACGCATTTCTCGCACAAGGTGTGGCACGAAACCTCCCCGGCGGTCGGCAAGGCCCAGTTCCCGCTGGTCGGCGACCCGACCCATCAGCTGACCCGTGCGTTCGGCGTGCACATCGAGGAAGAAGGCCTGGCCCTGCGCGGCACCTTCATCATCAATCCGGAAGGCGTGATCAAGACCCTCGAAATCCACGACAACGCCATCGCCCGCGACGTCAGCGAAACCCTGCGCAAGCTCAAGGCCGCCCAGTTCGTCGCCGCCAATCCGGGCCAGGTCTGCCCGGCCAAGTGGAACGAAGGCGCCGCCACCCTGAAGCCGTCGCTGGATCTCGTCGGCAAGATCTGATCCTCCGGTCGGATCCATCGACCACGGCCGCGAACGGATCGTGCAGTCCGTTCGCGGCATCGAAAGCTCCCGGCTCGACCCGTGTCACCGCTTCACTCATGCGTTCCACCCCGCAAGACCTCCGTCGCGACCTCCGAGGCGCCCCGGCGAAGCGACCGCTTCGCCGGGACCGCCCCGCATCCCGCAACACCGGGCACGCGCCACAACGCCACGCCCGCCCGCTTCGTTTGCAGCAGCGGCCAGCACCGCATGCGCCCGCACGTGCCACGCCGTCTCTCCCGGCTCCGCGAGCGGTCCGCCACTCCCCTCCCCCGGTGCCGGCCGCTGCTGCAAACGTCGTTCTCCCTTCTCCCTTCGAGGAACCGGCCATGCTCGATTCCGATCTGAAAAGCCAACTGCAGGCGTATCTGCAGAAACTCACCCGCCCGGTGGAACTGGTCGCCGCGCTCGACGACGGCGAGAAGTCGCGCGAGCTGCGCGAGCTGCTGGTCGAACTGACGCAGTTGTCGGACAAGGTCACGCTGCGCGAAGCCCGCGACGCGGACGACCGCGTGCCGTCGTTCGCCATCGCCAGTCCGGATTCGACCAAGGCCGGCCACGAGATCGCGCTGCGCTTCGCCGGCATCCCGATGGGCCATGAGTTCACCTCACTGGTGCTGGCGCTGCTGCAGGTCGGCGGGCATCCGTCGAAGCTGGGGCAGGACGTCATCGAACAGATCCGCGCGCTCGACGACGAGTGCGTGTTCGAAACCTATTTCTCGCTCAGCTGCCAGAACTGCCCCGACGTGGTCCAGGCGCTGAACCTGATGGCCGTGCTCAATCCGAAGATCAGGCACACCGCCATCGACGGCGCCCTGTTCCAGGCCGAAGTCGACGCGCGCGAGATCATGTCGGTGCCGACGATCTTCCTCAACGGCGCGGTCTTCGGCGCCGGACGCATGGGCGTGGAGGACATCCTCGCCAAGCTGGATACGGGCGCCGGCGCGCGCGAAGCGGCGAAGATCGCCGCGAAGGACGCGTTCGACGTGCTGATCGTCGGCGGTGGCCCGGCTGGTGCGGCTGCGGGCATCTACGCCGCGCGCAAGGGCATCCGCACCGGCATCGTCGCCGAACGCTTCGGCGGCCAGGTGCTGGACACGATGGCGATCGAGAACTTCGTCTCCGTGCCCGAAACCGAAGGCCCGAAGCTGGCCGCGGCGATGGAGCGCCACGTGCGCGACTACGAGGTGGACATCATGAATCTGCAGCGCGCGGAGCGGCTGCTGCCCGCCGACGCCGACGGCCTGATCGAGGTGAAGCTCGCCAGCGGCGCGTCGCTGAAGTCGAAGACCGTGATCCTGTCGACCGGCGCGCGCTGGCGGCAGATGAACGTGCCGGGCGAACAGGAATACCGCAACAAGGGCGTGGCCTATTGCCCGCACTGCGACGGCCCGCTGTTCAAGGGCAAGCGCGTGGCGGTGATCGGCGGCGGCAACTCGGGCGTGGAGGCGGCGATCGACCTCGCCGGCATCGTCGCCCACGTCACTCTGATCGAGTTCGACGCGAAGCTGCGCGCCGATGAAGTCCTGCAGCGCAAGCTGCGCAGCCTGCCGAACGTGGACGTGATCGTCTCGGCGCAGACCACCGAAGTGCAGGGCGACGGCCGCAAGGTCACCGGCCTGCGCTGGCTGGACCGCACCACCCAGGCCACGCACGCGCTCGCGCTGGACGGCGTGTTCGTGCAGATCGGCCTGCTGCCCAACACCGAATGGCTGAAGGACACGGTGGCGCTGTCGCAGCGCGGCGAGATCCTGATCGACGACCGCTGCCAGACCTCGATGCCGGGCGTGTTCGCCGCGGGCGACGCGACCACGGTGCCGTACAAGCAGATCGTGATCGCGATGAGCGAGGGCTCGAAGGCGGCGCTGTCGGCGTTCGACCACCTGATCCGCCACAGCGCGCCCGCCGCCGCGCAGACGCAGACCGCGGCGCAGGCGGAAGTCGCCTGAGCATCGCGCGCGGGCGTTCCGATGCCCGCGCGGATGCGTTTTCGTCGCCTTGGAAAACGGTCCCTGTCAGAAGAGACAGGCATCGGAAATGGTCAATCGGCGCAGCATTCGCGGTAACTTGAGGCCGTCGCGAAACATCACGGCCCCAGTCATCGCCGGCAACGCAAGGATCGCCCCGCATGGCATCACGGTGGTCGCGGACGTGCCGCGGCCCTTCCGACCGCATCGAGGCATCTCCCCATGAATCTGCGCGATCTGAAGTATCTGGTGGCACTCGCCGATCACAGGCACTTCGGTCGCGCCGCCACGGCCTGCTTCATCAGCCAGCCCACGCTCTCCACCCAGATCCGCAAGCTCGAAGAGGAGCTCGGCGTGGCGCTGGTCGAACGCGCCCCGCGGCGGGTGATGCTGACGCCCGCCGGCCGCGATGCCGCCGAGCGCGCACGGCGGATCGTCGCCGACGTGGAGGAAATGCGGGAAGCCGCGCGTCGCAGCCAGAACCCCGAAGCCGGCACGGTGCGGCTGGGCATCTTCCCCACGCTCGGCCCCTACCTGCTGCCGCACGTGGTGCAGCAGGTGCGCGCCCGCTTCCCGCAGCTGGAACTGCTGCTGGTGGAGGAAAAGACCGAAGTGATCCTGCGCCAGCTGCGCGAAGGCCGGCTCGATGCGGGCGTGCTGGCGCTGCCGCTGCACGACGATCAGCTGCATCTCGAATTCCTGTTCGAAGAGCCCTTCCTGCTGGCGGTACCGGAAACGCACGCGCTCGCGAGCGCGAAATCGCTGACGATGCAGGACCTGGCCCACGAAAGCCTGCTTCTGCTGGAAGACGGCCACTGCCTGCGCGATCAGGCGCTGGATGTCTGCCATCTGGCCGGCGCGGGCGAAAAGAGCGGCTTCCGCGCCACCTCGCTGGAAACGCTGCGGCAGATGGTGGCCGCCAATGTCGGCATCACCCTGCTGCCGGTGCTCTCGGTGAAGCCGCCGGTGGCGCCGTCGCAGGACGTGCACCTGCTGCCGTTCGACGCGCCCCCGCCGAGCCGCCGCATCGCGATGGTGTGGCGCCGCAGCTCGGCGATGTCCGAATTCCTCGAAAAGCTCGCGGACGTCTTCCGCGAGCTGCCGCCCGACCTGTTGAGCACCGAGTCGCTGCCCCGCCGCACCGGCGCGGCGCGTCCGCGCCCCAGACCGCGGGCCTGAGCGCCATGGCCGCGGCGACGGCCACGATTCCGTCGATGCTGCCCTGCAGCAGGCCCGCGCGGGCGCGCGGTGCGCGCCCGTTCCTCCGGCCTCCGGAGCGGCGTATGCTCGACACGTGCCGGATGCCGGCGCACCTCCCAGCCAGACCGGTCGATTCCCGGACTGGAGCGTGTTATGCACTTTATTGACGGGTCGCGTTGCGCCGCCTGGGGCCCCGACACCAGGTTCCGTGCCGCAGCGTGGGCTGGGGCCCACGCCAAGACACGGACCGCAGGATCGTCGCCACAGGGGCGCAAC
>WYBC01000013.1 GCA_011526085.1 Lysobacter sp.
CGGGCGTCGAGGCACCAGACGCGCTCGGGGTCCGGCAGCGCGTCGAGGTGTCGCGAATGGCCGAGGACGATGTCGGGTCGGGCGTCCTCGACCATGTAGGCGAGGCGCTCGGCCGGATAGTCGAGATCGAGCGGGAGGTAGGCGCCGCCGGCCTTGAGCACGGCGAGGAGGGCGACGAGCATGTCGATCGAGCGCGGCAGGGCGACGGCGACGATGCGCTCGGGCCCGATGCCCGCGTGCCGGAGCGCGTGTGCGAGCTGGTTGGCGCGGGCATCGAGTTGCGCATAGGTGAGCTGCGCGTCGTCGAAGCGCACGGCGACGGCGTCGGGCGTGCGCGCGGCCTGCGCCGCGAACAGCGCGGGGAAGAGAGAGGGGATCTGCGCGTCCTGCATGTCCGGCGTCATCCATCGACCCTGAGCAGCCCGGACATCCGCAACGCTGCGCCGATCGCGACGACGACGAGCGTTGCGGCGCCCGCGATGATGAAAAGTTCCTTGGCCGGCATCTGCCGCGACAACCAGCCGGACAGCGCGACCGAACCGGAGATGTTGATCGTCGAGATCACCATGAACACGCTCGTCGCGCGACCGCGGATATCGTCCGGATAACGCTGCTGCAGCCAGGAGAACCACGCGATCTCGACGAACCCGGCGCGCGTGCCGATCAGCACGAGCAGGCCGATGTAGACGAACAGCGCGTAGCTGAGCGACGGGTGGACCACGCCGACCGCGACGAGCAGGGCGGCGGCCACGCCATCGAGCACGAGGATCGCGGGCCACAGGCGTTTGGACAGCCTGGCGCGGAGCACGCCGAGCGCGGTCATGCCGATGAAGACGCCGACGGCATTCGCCGAGACGAGGATGCCATAGGCCTGCGCGCCGAGGCCGGTGCTCTGTTCCGCCAGCAGCGGCAGGCAGATGCGGACGGGGCCGCTGAGCACGAAGGCGACCAGCATCCAGTAACACAACACGGTCAGGGCCTGGCGATCGGCGAGGAACCAGCGCACGGCGGGCATCAGGTTGAATGCCGATTTCGGTTGATCGTCCACGCGCGGCACGGGGCGGAACACCACCTGATGCATGATCAGCGCGACCAGCCCCAGGCCGATGCCGTCGATCAGGAAGGCGATCGCGAAGATCGTGACGTCGGGCGCGGCCTTCGCCGCGGTGGCGGTCACTTCGCCGTCCTGCGACACGCCGAGCAGCGCACCTGCGAGCAGCGGGCCGATGAACGCCGCGACCTGACGGATGCTGCCGACCGCGGAACTGGCGGCGGGCACCATTTCCTTGGGCAGGGTAGACGCGATCAGCGAGAAACTCGCGGGGATCGACAATCCGAATACCAGCCCCGTGGTGAACGCGAAGACGTCGATCATCCACAATTCGATGCTGTCCGCGAACAGAAGCGCGCTGAGACCGAACAGCAGGAGCGCGCAGCAGATGTAGGACCACACCATGATCTTCTTCGGCGAATACATGTCCGCCAGCCCGCCGCCGAACAACAGCAGCAGGATCTGGGGCACCCCCGAAATCACCATCACGGTCGCCAGCGCGAGCGGATCGCCGGTCAGTTTCAGCACGAGCCACGGCATCGCCAGGCCGCTGAACTGGCTGCCGAGGAGGGCGATCGTCGAACCGGCCACGATCCAGCGGAAGTTGGAATTGCGGCTGAGGCGCGGATCTTCATACGAAGGCAGCGTGGCCGGAGGAGACGCCTCGATCCCGGGGCGGATGGCCTCCATGGCGGGCGCATTCCGCAGATCTGTCTGGTCGTTCATGGACATTCAATTGGCCTCGGCCAGAGTGTCGACGCGTTTCGCCGCGCCGGGAGTGGGATGCCATCGGTCGAGCCAGCGATTGACCGCGGCGCCGATCTTCGGGGTGTACTGCAAGTCCATGAGCACGAAATGACCGCATTCGAGATCGAGGCGTTCGACATGGCCATCCACGAGGTCCGTCCAGCCATCCGTCGCCAGCCGCTGCAGTCGTTCGCCTTCGGAACCGAACAGGGCGGAGACCAGCAGCAGGTCGCCGTGGAAACGTCCGCGCGGAGGCGCCACCTTGAAGATTTCGCAATGGTTGCGATAGATCTCCACGGAGCGCTCGAAAAGATCTTCGCCCAGGCTGGTGAAGGGACTGTTGCGGGCACGCAGCATTTCGTACGCGGTCGCGAGGTCCGGCGTCGGCGCGCCGGGCGGCAGCGCGATGCCTTCCATCGACAGGATCTCGGCGAGGAAGTCGTCGTCCAGGTCGTCGCGCGCTTCGGCAAGGCATTCGGTATCGACGATCGACACCAGCCCGACCTCCAGGCCGCGAAGCTGCATGGCCTTGGCGATCTCGAACGCCAGCAGACCGCCGAAGGACCAGCCCAGCAGGTGATAGGGGCCATGCGGCTGATGGGCCACGATCTGCGCCACGTAGTCGTCGACGACTGCGGAAATGCTGGTGGGCAGCGGGCCGTCGACCTCGAAATTGCGTGCCTGCAGGCCGATGACCGGGTGGCGCGGCGAGACGAAGTGCAGCAGTCGCGAGAACGCCCAGCTCAGGCCGCTCGCCGGATGCAGGCAGAACAGCGCGGGCAGATCGCCGGACTCGCGCAGCGGCAGGAGCGAGACCGTCGACATGTCGCGGGTCTTTTCCGAGAACAATCGGTCGGACAGGCGGGCCACGGTCGGCGCTTCGAACAGCATGCGGACGCCCACTTCGACGTCGATCGACGCGCGGATGCGGCTGATCAGCTGCGCGGCCAGCAGCGAATGCCCGCCCAGCTCGAAAAAGCTCTGGTCCATGCCGACCTGGTCGAGGCCGAGCGTTTCCGCGAACAGCGATGCGATGATCTGTTCCTGGCTGGTGCGGGCGACGCGGCCGGCAGGTTCGGGTCCTCCGCGCGCAGGCTCGGGCAGCGCCCGCCGGTCGATCTTGCCGTTCGACGTCAGGGGCAGTCGATCGAGCACCACGACGGCGGAGGGCACCATGTATTCGGGCAGGGTGCGGGCGATGCCGTCGAGGATGTCGTGCGAATCGAGCGCATGGCCGTCGCGGGGGCAGGCATAGGCGACGAGCTGCTTCCGTCCCGCACCGTCGGGGACGGCGACGACCACGCATTGCGCCACGCCCGCGATCGCCGCGATCGCGGATTCGATCTCGGCGAGTTCGATGCGGAAGCCGCGGATCTTGATCTGCTGGTCGCCGCGCCCGACGAAGCGCAGTTCGCCTCCGCGCGCACGGCGCACGAGATCGCCCGTCCGGTACATCCGGCGGCCGGGCGACCACGGGTCGGCGACGAATCGCTCGGCGGTCTGCCCCGGACGACCGAGGTAGCCGCGCGCATCGCCCAGCCCGCCGATGTAGAGCTCGCCCAGCGCGCCCACGGGAACCGGGCAGAGATAACGATCGAGGACGTGCAGCGTCGTGTTGTCCATGGCGATGCCGATGGGGAGATCCGCGGGCTGCTCGCCATCTGCGTCGACGCTGTGGGTCGTCGCGAATGTCGTCGTTTCCGTCGGGCCATAGCCGTTCATGATCTGCAGGCCGCGGTGACGCCGCGCCAGATCGTGGGCGATGCGTGGCGAGACCACGTCGCCGCCCGTGAGGACCAGCCGCACGCCGGCGAAGGCATCCGGATGCTCCTGCGCCATGAGGTGGAACAGCCCCGAGGTCATCCAGGATGCGGTCACGCGATGCGTCGCAATCGTGGCGGCCATCGCTTCGAGATCAAGCTTCCCTGCCGGGTGGACCACGATGCAGCCCCCGCCCAGCAGCGGAACCCAGACTTCGTACGTGTTGGCGTCGAACACGTGCGGGGAGTGCAGCAGCACCCGGGCATGGCGTTCGCTGTCCCAGCGATGATCGGATGCGAGCGCGAGCACATTGCGACGGGTGATCGCGATGCCCTTGGGCCGGCCGGTCGAACCGGAGGTGTACATCACGTAGGCGAGCTGCCGCCCGTCCGGTTCGTACCGCGATTCGTCCTGGGATTCGTCCCGGGGTTCGTGCGCGGCGATCGCCGCGTCTTCATCGGTCGCATCGATATCGATGAAGCGGGTGCCGGTCCGCTCTCCGCATCGCGAACGCAGCGCGTCCCTGCCCAGCACGATGTTCGAACCGGTATCTTCGAGCATGAACGCGATCCGGTCTTCGGGGTAATCCGGATCGATCGGCACATACGCGCCGCCTGCGGCGATGATGCCCAGCATGCCGACCACCAGATCGAGCGAACGTTCGATCAGCAGGGCGACGCGCGTGTCCGGACGCACGCCGGCACGTTTCAACCGGCTGGCGAGTTCGGAGGCGCGTGCATCGAGCTCGGCGTAAGTCAGGCGGCGGTCGCCCTCGACGATGGCGATGGAATCGGGCGTGCGCGCGACCCGGGAACGGAAGCGCGACAGCAGCGACCCTTCCGGCAGCGGGCGATCGGTCGCGTTCCATGTCGCGGCCGCACGCTCGATCTCCCATGGGAGTCGCAGGTCGAATTGGCCGGCCGGCCGGCCGAGCGTCGCGGCAGCGAATTGCTGCAGCACTTGCCGGAAACGTGCGGCGATCTCCTCCGCGGTCGTGCGATCGAACAGATCGGCGGCGAATTCCAGCTTCGCATCCATCACCGCGGCGACGCCCTTCGCGCTGCGCCGCTCCGACACGATCAGCGAAAGATCGAACTTCGCGATCGGCAGGTCGAGCGCCGATGGTTCCGCCGGGATTCCGCCGAAGTCGGCCGTGTATTTCGGCGCGTTCTGCACGGCCAGCAGTACCTGGAACAGCGGATGGTGATCCAGCGAGCGGGTCGGATTGAGGAGGTCGACCAGACGGTCGAACGGCAGGTCCTGGTGCGCGTAGGCGGCCAGGTCGGCGGTCCGCACGCGGTCGATCAGCGTGCGCACGTCGGGATTGCCCGACAGGTCGGTGCGCAGCACCAGCGTGTTCACGAAGAAGCCGACCAGATCGTCCAGCGCGTCGTCGGTGCGTCCGGCGATCGGCGATCCGATCACCACGTCGTCGCCGGCGCCGAGCTTGTGCAGCAGCAGCGCGAGCGCGGCGTGCAACACCATGAACAGTGTGGCGTTCCGCTCGCGTGCGAGCGCCAGCAGCCGCGAATGGGTGTCCGCGTCGATCTCGAAGTTGATCACGTCGCCGCGGTAGGTGGCGACCGGCGGGCGCGGACGGTCGGTCGGCAGGACGGTCTGCTCGGGAATCCCGGCGAGGGTCTCTTTCCAGAAGGCGCCCTGGCGGGCGATGAGGCTGTCGGGATCGGTGTCGTCGCCGAGCAGTTCGCGCTGCCAGAGGGCGTAGTCGGCGTACTGGACGGGCAGCGGCGCCGGATCGGGAGCGAGACCATCGCGGCGGGCGGTGTAGGCCTCGCCGAGGTCGCGCAGCAGCGGCGCCATCGACCAGCCGTCGCCGGCGATGTGGTGCAGCACGAGCAGCAACACCTGCTCGTCGTCGGCGACCTGCACCAGATGCACGCGTAGCGGGCATTCGCGGGCGAAGTCGAAACCGTGGCCCGCCAGCGCGACGAGTTGGCCGGCGAGGTCCGCCTGCGCCGGAACGACATGCAGCGGCAGCGGCCAGGGCTCGCCGGGATGCTGATAGGGCACGCCGTCGAATTCGACGAGGTGGGTGCGCAGGATCTCGTGCCGTTCGACGACATCCTGCAGCGCGGATTGCAGGGCATCGACGTCGAGCGAGCCGTGCAGCCGGATCGCGAGCGGGATGTTGTAGGTGGCGTTGGCGCTGTCGAGCTGGTGGATGAACCACAGGCGCTGCTGCGCGAAAGACAGCGGAACCGCATCCTCGGCCGTGCGTTCGTAGGGCACGAGGCGCAACCGCGCTTCGCCGGCCTGCGCGAGCCGCTTCGCGAGGCGTTCGACATCGGGCGCCTCGAACAGATCGGACAACCGCAGTTCGACCGACATCTGGCTGCGGATCCGGCTGATCAGCCGGGTCGCCATCAGCGAGTGGCCGCCGAGGTCGAAGAAGTTGGCGTCGATCCCGACGTCGGCGACGCCCAGCACCTCGGCGAAAATCTTCGCCAGCGCGGCTTCGCGCTCGTCGCGCGGCGCGATGCCCTCGGCGACGGCGAACACCGGTGCGGGCAGGGCCTTGCGATCGATCTTGCCGCTGGGGGTGAGCTGGAAGGCCGGCAACACCACGACGACGGAGGGCACCATGTGCGCGGGCAGCACCTCGGCGAGGGCGGCACGCACGGTAGTGGCGTCCAGCACCGCGCCCGGCTGCGGCGTCGCATAGGCGACCAGCCGCTTCTGGCCGACGCTGTCGTCACGGGCGACGACGACGCAGTTGAGCACGCCCGGGACCTGCGACAGCCGGGCCTCGATCTCGCCCAGCTCGATGCGATGGCCGCGGATCTTGACCTGGAAGTCGACGCGGCCGAGGAAGTCGAGCTCGCCCTGCGGCGTCCAGCGCACGAGATCGCCGGTGCGATACATGCGCTGTCCGCGGGCGAAGGGATTGGCGACGAAACGTTCGGCCGTCAGCCCCGCGCGGCGGGCGTAGCCGCGCGCCAGGCCCACGCCGGCGATGTAGAGTTCGCCCGGGACGCCGGCCGGGACCGGCTGCAGACCGGCATCGAGCACGTAGAGGAAAATGTTCTCGATCGGCGCGCCGAGCCGGATCGGCGCGCCGGGCATGACGCGTTCGCGAAGCGCCCAGACGGTGGTTTCGGTGGGACCGTAGACGTTCCACAACTCGCGGGTCGGCGCCAGGAAATTCGCCAGTTCGGGCAGCAGGGCTTCGCCGCCGGTCAACGTACGCAGGCCCGGATAGGGCGTCCAGCCGGTTTCGCGCAGCATCTGCCACGTGGCGGGCGTGGCCTGGAACACGTCCGGCCGGGTGCGTTCGATCAATTCGCGCAGACGCAGGCCGTCGATGCTGATCGAGCGCGGGACGATGCGGATGCAGGCGCCGTGGAGCAGCGGCAGGAACAGCTCGAGCACCGAGATGTCGAAGGAGATCGGCGCGCATGCCAGCAGGACTTCGTTCGCCAGCATGCCGGGACTGCGTCCCATGGCTTCCAGGAAATTCATCATGCCGTGATGCGGAATGCACACGCCCTTCGGCCGGCCCGTGGAGCCGGAGGTGAAAATCACGTAGGCGAGCTGAGCCGGATCGCGCGCCACGGCCGGCGCGTGATCGGGCTGCGACGATGCGTCGATGTCGGCCAGCGACAGCAGATTGTCGTGCGCGGACAGGAGTTCGAGACCGACGGCGTCCGCGAGGATCGCGACCGGGGCCGCATCCTCGATCATCAGGTTGAGCCGATCCGTCGGATAGTCCAGATCCAGCGGCAGATACGCGCCGCCGGACTTCAGCACGGCGAGCAGGCAGACGAGCAGGTCCAGGGACCGGTTCATCGCGACGCCGACGACGCGTTCCGGGCCGACGCCCCGCGCGATGAGCGCGTGGGCCAGCCGATTGGCGCGCACCGCGAGCTGCGCGTACGTGATCGCTTCGTCGTCGCAGACGGCGGCGACGGCGTCGGGCGTGCGTCGTGCCTGGGCATCGAAGCGCTCGGCCATCGTCGCGTCCTCGCGCGCGAGCGGCGTGCCGCACCATCCCAGCACGATGCGTCGATATTCGTCCGCGGTCAGCACGCCGATGGCGGCGAGCGGCGCGTCCGGCGCGGCCAGCGCTGCGTCGAGAAGACGGATGAACCGCTCGATCATGCGTTCGACGGTCGAACGGTCGAAGAGCTGAACGGCGTACTCGAACTGTCCGGCGATACCCGCGGGGCGTCGATCGTCGTCGTGGCGTTCGCTCAGGCTCAGGTAGAGATCGAATTTCGCGATCGGGAAATCGAATTCCGCATAGTCCGCGCGAAGCGTGCCGAATCGAGGCTCGGCCTCTTCGGTGTTCTGCACCGCCAGCATCACCTGGAACAGCGGATGATGATCCAGCGACCGGGCCGGATTGATGATGTCGACCAGACGCTCGAACGGCAGGTCCTGGTGGGCGTAGGCGGCCAGGTCGGTGACGCGCACGCGGTCGATCAGCGCACGCATGTCCGGATTGCCGGAGAGGTCGGTGCGCAGCACCAGCGTGTTCACGAAGAAGCCGACCAGATCGTCCAGCGCGTCGTCGGTGCGGCCGGCGATCGGCGATCCGATCACCACGTCGTCGCCGGCGCCGAGCTTGTGCAGCAGCAGCGCGAACGCGGCGTGCAGCACCATGAACAGCGTGGCGTTCTGTTCGCGCGCCAGCGTCAGGAGCTTCGCGTGGGTCTCCGCCGTCAGCTCGAAGGCCACCGCATCGCCTTCGTGCGTCGCGGATGCCGGGCGCGGGCGATCGGTCGGCAGCGCGATCTGTTCCGGAATGCCCGCCAGCGCCTGTTTCCAGAAGGCGGCATGGCGGAGCATGAGGCTGCCGGGATCGTTGTCGTCGCCGAGCAGTTCGCGCTGCCACCAGGTGTAATCGGCGTACTGGACCGGCAGCGGACGCCAGTCGGGCGCATGTCCGGCGACGCGGGCGGCATAGGCCGCGCCCA
>WYBC01000014.1 GCA_011526085.1 Lysobacter sp.
CAGCGCGAAGATGAACATGCTCATCCACGCCGACGGCACGTGGATGTAGAGAATGCGGAAGCTGTCGCCCTGCTGGTAATCCGCCGGCACCCCGAACAGCGCGCTCCAGGTGCCCCAGGCCATGACCAGCAGCGCCAGCCCGAAACACCACGGCGCCCAGCGCGCGGCGAAGCGGTCGAAGTACGGCGGCGAGCCGAGTTGGTGGAACCAGCGGACGGCCGGATGCACGACGGGGAGGTCTCCAGCGGGGCGACCCGCAAAGCGGTCCCCCGAGTCTGCAGGCCTCGGCTTTCGTCAACATTAAGGCGAATCGTGACGACCGCCGCCGGGCTGGCCGTGCGGCTCGCGGATGAATCGCCTCTCGTCCGCTATCGGGTGTCGAGACTCGCGGCGTAGCCCGCGACGAAGTCGGCGATGGTTTTCAGCGCGGCCTCGTCGACGATCTCGCCGTCCGCACCGATGCTCTGGTGAGCGCGCGACAGCATCAGCGATTTCCCGGTCCAGACCTGCACGCCCAGCGACTTCAGCACCGGCAGCCAGGCGGCCTGCGCAAGCAGCGTGCCGAAGCCGCTCGGGGATGCGCCCATCAGCGCCAGCGGACGCCCGCCGAAGAGTTGGCGGAGTTCGCCCGCGGGTCGCGACAGCCAGTCGATGGCGTTCTTCAGGACGCCGGGCATGCCGTTGTTGTACTCCGGCGTCGCCAGCAGCAGCGCGTCGCTGGCCCGGATCCGCGCCTTGAGCGCATCGACCGCTTCGGGAATGCCGGTCGCCGCTTCGAGATCGCCGTCGTACAGCGGAATCCCGTGCAGGGTCGCGATCTCGATCCCGACGCCTTCGGGCGCAGCGCGCCGGGCCGCGCGCAGCAGCGCGGTGTTGAACGACGCCGCGCGCAGGCTGCCGGAAATGCCCAGGATCCGGGTCATCGCATTGCTCCTCGTTTCGTGCTCAGGTCGCCAGATTGATCCAGGTCGCCTTCACTTCGGTGTATTTCTCGAACGCGTGCAGCGACTTGTCGCGACCGTTGCCGGACTGTTTGTAGCCGCCGAACGGTGCGGTCATGTCGCCGCCGTCCCAGTAGTTCACCCAGACGCTGCCGGCGCGCAGCTTGCGCGCGACGCGATGCGCCCGGCCGATGTCGCGGGTCCAGACGCCCGCGGCCAGCCCGTACTCGGTGTCGTTGGCCATGCGCAGCGCGTCGGCTTCATCGTCGAAGGCGATCACCGACAGCACCGGCCCGAAGATCTCCTCGCGGGCGATGGTGTGGCCGTGCTCGACGCCGTCGAAGATCGTCGGTTCGATGTAGCAGCCGCCCGGCACGATGTCGGCGCGCTTGCCGCCGAGCAGCAGGCGGCCGCCGTCGGCCTGACCCTTGGCGATGTAGTCCAGCACCCGCGCGGTCTGGCCTTCGTCGACCATCGCGCCCATCGGCGCGCCGGGATCGAGCGGATGCCGCGGCTGCATCGCCCTGCCCGCTTCGACCACCGCGGCGACGAACGCATCCTTGATCGAGCGTTCGACCAGCAGTCGCGAGGCCGCGGTGCAGACTTCGCCCTGGTTGTAGAAGATGCCGCCGGCCGCGGCCTTGGCCGCCTGTTCCAGGTCGGGCGCATCGGCGAAGACGATGTTCGGGCTCTTGCCGCCGCATTCCATGTAGGCGCGTTTCATGTTCGAGCGCCCGGCGCACTGCAGCAGGTGCTTGCCGACGGCGGTCGAACCGGTGAACACCAGGCCGTCGACATCCATGTGCAGCGCCAGCGGCTCGCCGGCGCCCTTGCCGAAGCCCGGCACCACGTTGAGGACACCGGCGGGAATGCCCGCTTCCATCGCGATCTCGGCGAGGCGGATCGCGGTCAGCGGCGACTTCTCGGAGGGCTTCAGTACCACCGAATTGCCGGTGGCCAGCGCCGGGGCGAGCTTCCACACCGCCATCAGCATCGGGAAATTCCACGGCACGATCGCGCCGACCACGCCCAGCGGTTCGCGGGTGACCAGGCCCAGTTCGTCCGGTCCGGTGGCGGCGACTTCGCCGTACACCTTGTCCAGCGCCTCGCCGGTCCAGGCCATGCAGCGGATGGTCGCGGCCACGTCCACGGCGCGGGCATCGGACACCGGCTTGCCCATGTCCAGCGATTCCAGCACCGCCAGCTCGTCGCCGTATTGTTCGATGAGCTGCGCGAACCGGATCAGGACCTTCTTGCGATACGCGGGCTTGGCCTCCGCCCAGCGCCCGGCCTCGAAACTGCGCCGCGCGGCGGCGACCGCGCGATCGATGTCCTCGGCCTCGCACTCGGCCACCCGGCCCAGCACGCGGCCGTCGATCGGGCTGATGCAGTCGAAGGTCCTGCCGCTGGCGGCATCGACGAAACGGCCGTCGATGAAGGCCTGGGTGTGGATGCGCAGGCCGTCGGCCAGGGCCTGCCAGGTGTCGCGGGTGCGGGGGGCGTTCATGCGGCGTGACTCCGGAAGGATCAGAACGTGGCGGGCGTGTTGGCGCTGATGAGGACCGCGTCCTCGTCGCCGACGTTGCGGAAGCGGTGCGGGATGCGGCTCTCGAAGTAATAGGCCTCACCGGGGCCGAGCACGCGGACGCGATCGCCGACGGTGATTTCCACCCGGCCCTGCACGATCACGCCGCCCTCCTCGCCTTCGTGGGCGAGCATGCTTTCCCCGGTATCGGTGCCCGCGGGCATGACTTCGCGCAGGATGCACATCTGGCGCTGTGGCCGGCGCTGGCCGACGAGGAAATAGTGGATGTCGTTGTTGCCCACGTCGGGCTGTTCGCCACGCTCGTAGAACGGGCTGTCGACCGGCCCGGCGTCGAGGTCCATGGTGAAGAAGTCCGCCAGCGAGATCGGAATCCCGTCCAGCACCTTCTTCAGCGAGCTGACCGAGGGGCTGACCTTGTTCTGTTCGATCAGCGAAATGGTGCTGTTGGTCACGCCGACCCGTTTGGCCAGCTCGCGCTGGCTGAGGCCTTTGGTCTTGCGGACGAGTTGCAGGCGTGCGCCGATATCCATTCAGAGTCCATCGACTTTGTTGATGCGGGATACTTTACACCGATCCCGCTCCGCAGCATTTTTTGCCGATTCCCGCATCGGTTGTAAAGTTTTTTCAACACGGTAAGCTTGGCTGCGACACGCCTCACTCTCGACCTGCCGGCGGCGCGCCGGCCCGGAGCCCACCCGATGCGCGACGACACTTCCACGCCCGCTGCCGGCTACGGCGACCACTACACCCGCCAGGCGACGAGCCGGCCCGAGGCGATGGACGCCTTCTGGATGCCGTTTTCGGCCAACCGCCAGTTCAAGGCCGAGCCGCGGCTGCTGACCGGCGCCTCCGGGATGTTCTACCGCTCGGTGGACGGCCGCGAGATCCTCGACGCGACCGGCGGGCTGTGGTGCTGCAACGCCGGCCACGCGCGCCCGCGCATCGTCGATGCCGTGCAGCAGCAGATCGCCACGCTCGATTTCGCGCCGACCTTCCAGATGGGCCACCCGCTGCCCTTCACCCTCGCCGAGCGGCTGGTGGCGATCGCCCCGGACCATCTCAATCACGTCTTCTTCACCAACTCCGGCTCGGAGTCGGTCGACACCGCGCTGAAGATCGCGCTCGCCTACCACCGCGCCCGCGGCGAAGGCCATCGCACCCGCCTGATCGGCCGCGAGAAGGGCTACCACGGCGTCGGCTTCGGCGGCATTTCGGTGGGCGGCCTGCCCAACAACCGCAAGTTCTTCGGCAGCCTGCTGCCGGGCGTGGACCATCTGCGCCATACCCTCGATCTGGAGCGCAACGCCTTCAGCCGCGGCCTGCCGCAGCACGGCGCGGAACTGGCCGAGGATCTGGAACGCCTGGTGCTGCTGCACGACGCCAGCACGATCGCGGCGGTCATCGTGGAGCCGGTGGCGGGCTCGGCCGGCGTGGTGCTGCCGCCGGTGGGTTACCTGAAGCGTTTGCGCGAGATCTGCGACAAACACGGCATCCTGCTGATTTTCGACGAAGTGATCACCGGTTTCGGCCGCGTCGGCAAGGCCTTCGCGGCGGAGCGCTTCGGGGTGATGCCGGACATGATCACCACCGCCAAGGGCCTCACCAACGGCTGCGTGCCGATGGGCGCGGTGTTCGTCTCCGACGGCATCCACGACGCGTTCATGCGCGGCCCGGACAACATGATCGAACTGTTCCACGGCTACACCTATTCCGGTCATCCGCTGGCCTGCGCCGCCGCCCTGGCGACCCTGGATACCTACGCCGAGGAAGGCCTGTTCGAACGGGCGATCGAGCTGGAATCGTACTGGGCCGATGCGATGCAGGCCCTGCAGGGCCTGCCCAACGTCATCGACACCCGCAACCTCGGTCTGATCGGCGCGATCGAACTCGCGTCGCGTCCCGGTGCGCCGGGTGCCCGCGCCTACGACGTCTTCACCCGCTGCTTCCATCGCGAAGACCTGCTGATCCGCGTGACCGGCGACGTGATCGCCCTGTCGCCGCCGCTGATCCTGGATCGCGTGCACATCGACCGGATCTTCCGGACGCTTGCGCATGTGATCGCCGAAACGGCCTAATGCGCGCCTCTGCCCACCCTACTCACGGTATACGACCATGCTGATCGGCGTCCCCAAGGAAATCAAAAACCACGAGTACCGCATCGGCCTGACCCCCGCCGGCGCGCGCGAACTCGTCGGGCACGGCCACCGGGTGATGGTGCAGCGCGACGGCGGCAAGGCCATCGGCCTGACCAACGAGATGTACCAGAAGGCCGGCGCCGAAATCGTCGACACCGCGGAAGAGATCTTCCGCCGCGCCGAGATGATCATCAAGGTGAAGGAACCGCAGCCGGTGGAGTACGCGATGCTCCGGGAAGGCCAGTTGCTTTACACCTATCTGCACCTCGCGCCCGATCCGGACCAGACCGCGGGCCTGGTGAAGTCGGGCTGCACCGCGATCGCCTACGAAACCGTCACCGACCGCAAGGGCGGCCTGCCGCTGCTGGCGCCGATGTCCGAAGTGGCCGGCCGCATGTCGATCCAGGCTGGCGCGCACGCGCTGGAGAAGGCGCAGGGCGGCTCGGGCGTGCTGCTCGGCGGCGTGCCCGGCGTGAAGCCGGCGGAAGTGATGGTGATCGGCGGCGGCGTGGTCGGCATCAACGCCGCGCGCATGGCGATGGGCATGAACGCGCACGTCACCATCCTCGACCGGTCGCTCGACCGCCTGAAGTATCTCGACGAGCTGTACGGCCATCAGCTGACCACGATCTATTCGACCCACGACGCCATCGAGGAACGCCTGCCCGACACCGATCTGGTGATCGGCGCGGTGCTGATTCCCGGCGCCGCCGCGCCGAAGCTGGTGTCGCGCGAACAGCTGAAGCTGATGCGCCCCGGCTCGGTACTGGTGGACGTGGCGATCGACCAGGGCGGCTGCTTCGAGACCTCGAAAGCCACCACCCACCAGAATCCCACCTACGAGGTGGACGGCGTGATCCATTACTGCGTCGCGAACATGCCCGGCGGCGTCGCCCGCACCTCCACCTTCGCGCTGACCAACGCCACCCTGCCCTTCGCCGTGCAGTTGGCGAACAAGGGCGCGAAGAAGGCGATGCTCGACGACGAGCACCTGCTCAACGGCCTCAACGTGCACGCCGGCAAGATCACCTACAAGGCGGTCGCCGACGACCTCGGCTACGAATACGTGCCGGCGGCGAAGGCGCTGGGATGATGATGCGAGACCGGTAGAGCGGTCTTGAGGCCGCTGCTTTTCCGGAAATGGGCAGCGGGCTGGTTTTCGACAGTCGAATGACTGGTCAGCCCACTCTACCGAGGCGATGCGAAATGAAGACGGTTCCGCACCATATCGACGGTCACGCAATCGATGACGCGGACCGCTACGCCGACGTCTTCGATCCCGCCACCGGCGCGGTCACGAAGCGCGTGCCGCTGGCGTCCATCGGCGACGTGCGCACCGCGGTCGACGCCGCGCAGGCCGCCTTCCCCGCCTGGGCCGCGACCACGCCGCTGAACCGCGCGCGAGTGATGTTCCGGTTCAAGGAGCTGCTGGAACGCCATGCCGGCGATCTCGCCGCGATCATCACCTCCGAACACGGCAAGGTGCTGTCCGACGCGAAGGGCGAAGTCACCCGCGGCCTGGAAGTGGTCGAATTCGCCTGCGGCATTCCGCATCTGCTCAAGGGCGAGCATTCGATGAACGTCGGCCGCGACGTCGATTCGTGGACCGAATACGCACCGCTGGGCGTGGTCGCCGGCATCACGCCCTTCAATTTCCCGGCGATGGTGCCGCTGTGGATGTTCCCGGTCGCCATCGCCTGCGGCAACACCTTCATTCTCAAACCGTCCGAACGCGATCCGTCGGCGTCGCTGTTCATGGCCGATCTGCTGAAGCAGGCGGGCCTGCCCGATGGCGTGTTCAACGTGGTCCACGGCGACAAGGTCGCGGTCGACGCGCTGCTCGACGAGCCGCGGGTGCAGGCCATCAGCTTCGTCGGCTCCACGCCGATCGCCGAATACATCTATGCCCGCGGCAGCGCCAAGGGCAAGCGCGTGCAGGCGCTGGGCGGCGCCAAGAACCACATGGTGGTGCTGCCCGACGCCGACCTCGACGGCGCGGTGTCCGCGCTGCTCGGCGCCGGCTACGGTTCCGCCGGCGAACGCTGCATGGCGATCTCCGTGGCCGTGTGCGTCGGCGACGCCACCGCGGACGCGCTGGTCGCGAAGCTGGCCCCCAAGGTCGCGGCGCTGAAGATCGGCCCCGGCTGCGTGGATCCCGGCTCTTCGGAACCCGAGATGGGCCCGCTGGTCACCGGCGCGCATCGCGACAAGGTCCGCGGTTACGTCGATGCCGGCGTGTCCGAGGGCGCGACCCTGGTCGTCGACGGACGCGGGCATTCGGTCGATGGCCATGCTGGTGGCTTCTTTCTCGGTGGCTGCCTGTTCGACCATGTCGCGCCGGAGATGACGATCTACCGCGAAGAGATCTTCGGCCCGGTGCTGTGCGTGATGCGCGTGCCCGATTTCGACGCCGCGCTGCGCCTGGTCAACGCCCACGAATACGGCAACGGCACCGCGATCTTCACCCGCGACGGCGGCGCCGCGCGCGAATTCGCGCATCGCGTGCAGGCCGGCATGGTCGGCGTGAACGTGCCTATCCCGGTGCCGATGGCCTTCCACAGTTTCGGCGGCTGGAAACGCTCGATCTTCGGCCCGCTGCACGTGCACGGCCCCGACGGCGTGCGCTTCTACACCCGGCTGAAGACGATCACCGCGCGCTGGCCGGACACGCACGCGGCCGAATTCGTGATGCCCACGATGAAATGATTTCGGATGAAATGCTTTTCGTAGGAGGGCCTTCAGGCCCGAGCTTTTGCTTTCGATGCGAGAACAATACAAAAGCTCGGGCCTGAAGGCCCTCCTACGACACTGCGATACGACACGATTTGCATGAAACCCGCCATCGACCCCAAGAAAATCGTAGTCCTGTCGGGCGCCGGCATCAGCGCAGAAAGCGGCATTCCCACGTTCCGGGACAGCGGTGGTCTGTGGCACCAGCACGATCTGCGCGAGGTCGCGACACCGGAAGGCTGGGCCCGCAACCCGCAACTCGTGCTCGATTTCTACAACGAACGGCGAGCGGTCGCAGCCGCCGCCGAACCCAACGCCGCACACCTCGCATTGGCCGCACTCGAACAGAGATTCGATGTGGTCATCCTGACCCAGAACATCGACGATCTGCACGAACGGGCCGGATCGACCAATGTCATCCACCTGCACGGCGAGCTCGCATGGGCGCGTGGCACCTCGGCGAAGCGACTGCGGCGACGCATCGACGCGACCCCGATCATGCTCGGCGATCTGTGCGAGGACGGATCGCAACTGCGACCGGATATCGTCTGGTTCGGCGAACCCGTGGAGCGCATGGATGCAGCGTGCGCGGAGATCCTGACGGCGTCGAAGTTCCTCGTCGTCGGGACGTCGTTGACCGTGTTCCCCGTGGCTTCGCTGGTCAAGAAGGCGCGCTGGCATGCGGAAAAGGTACTTTGCGCGCTCGATGTCGAGCGGCGACCGGCGGGCTACACGCTGCTGCGCGGCGCAGCAGGCAAGATCGTGCCGGGCCTCGTCCAGCGCTGGCTCGCGGACGCGCCGCGCTGACGTTTTCCCGGTATCGCGCGTCCCGGCGAACGACGCGCGACATCGCACCGGAGTTTTCATGTCGCATCCCGACGCATCGCCCCGCCCCGCCACCGCGGTCGACCCGAACGCGGTCGATCAGGCCTTCACCCGCCACGCGCCCTACGGCACCCATGCCGAACCCACCTATTCCGGCGCGCTGAGTTTCCTGCGCCGGCGCTACACGAAGGCTCTCGACGGCGTCGATATCGCCGTCGTCGGCGTGCCCTTCGATCTCGCCACCACCAACCGCCCCGGCACGCGGCTGGGGCCGCGCGCGATCCGCGCCGCATCGGCCTCGCTGGCGTGGTGCGCGCCGTATGCGTGGGGATTCGATCCCTGCGAACGCCTGCACGTGATCGACTGGGGCGATGTGGCGTTCGACCACGGCCGCCCGGAACGCGCGCCCGATGCGCTGCGCGACGCGTTCCGCGCGTTCGCGGACGCCGGCGTGACCGCGCTCGCGCTCGGCGGCGACCACTTCATCACCTATCCGATCCTGCAGGCGCTGCATGCGAGCCACGGGCCGCTGTCGCTGATCCATTTCGACGCGCACAGCGACACCTGGGAAGACCGCGATGCGCGCATCGACCACGGCACGATGTTCTGGCATGCGGCGAAGCAGGGACTGGTCGATCCGGCGCATTCGATCCAGATCGGCATGCGCACGCTGAACCCCGAGGACCACGGCTTCCGCGTGCTCGACGCGCGCTGGCTGCACGCGCACGGCGTCGACGCCTGCATCGCCGAAATCCGCGCGCGCGTCGGCGACCGCAGGTGCTACGTCAGTTTCGACATCGATTTCCTCGACCCGGCATTCGCGCCGGGCACCGGCACGCCGGTGGTCGGCGGCTTCTCCACCCACGACGCGCTGCAGCTGATCCGCGGACTGGGCGGACTCCACATCGTCGGCATGGACGTGGTCGAGGTGTCGCCGCCGTTCGATCACGCCGAGATCACCGCCCTCGCCGGCGCGTCGATCGCGCAGGAACTGCTGGCGGCGCATGCGAGCCGCTTCCCGGAACGTCCCTGAGCGGGCGCGTCATCCGACGAAGCGCCTCGCCGGATGCGTCGCGCATGCCGGAACCGTTTCCGGCATGCGCGGTCGACGCCTCAGAATTCCTCGCCGCCGTTCATGATGCAATTGGTGGTGAAGACGCGCGTGTACGGCGTGGTGCTGCCCCAGCTCACGTGCCAGGAATCGCATGAGGAATCGTGGGAGATCGCGCGCACGCCGACTTCGGTGGTACGCGCCGAAGTGCTGTAGTACACGACGTACACCTCCTGCCCGGGGCCGGGCATCGGATACGCGTACGCCACGACCGCATAGATCAGACCCGCCGCCAGCGCACCCAGCGCGGCGATTTTCTTCGACCTGTTCATGCCACTGTCTCCTTGGTTGTGGACCGCCGTCCGGCGGACCGATGGGACCACCGACGCCCGAACCCGGCGCCGCGTCATCCATGGCGCAAACCTGCATCGCGGACAGCGACCGCCGTCGCCGGTCGCGGCGATCGCGCAGGAACGGCCGGCAGCGCATGGGAGCCGCTTCCCGAAGCGCACCTGAAGAGCCGCCGCACCTGGCGAAGCGCTTCGTCGGATGCGTCGCGCATGCCGGAAACGACGCCGGCATGCACGATCGATTCAATATTCCGGATCGACGCAACCGTAGTAGGAAATGGTCGAGTACGCCGACGTCGAACCCCATGAGGCGTGGTGGACATCGCAACCGCTGTGATACGACCTGACGCCGACGACGGTGGTTTTCGCCGCGCTGCCGTAGTAGGTGACCACCATTTCCTGTCCGGGTTGCGGATAGGGCAGCGCGAGCGTATCCAGCGATATCGCCAGTCCCGCCGCGAACGCGGCCGATGCGAGGAGCGTGCTGAGCTTTCTCATGTCCTGCCTCCATGTGGGGTACGGCCCGACGCCTGCGATCCGGCGTCGCGGTCATTCATAACGCAATCCTGTCCCGCAAACAGAGACCCTCGTCGGCTGTCGCCCGGCGAACGCCATGAACCGACGGGCGGTCATCCGGGCGCCACGGACCACCGCCCTCCAGCGCCGTCGGGACATCGTCCGTTTCCTGCACAATGGCCGGGCGCGGCACGCTTTCACACCGGAGCACGAGAACGCCATGACCGAGTCCAGCGACGACACCCGCACCGCGTACCGCATCTGCCCGTTCTGCGAGGCCGCCTGCGGCCTGAGCGTGCAACTGCGCGGCGACGAGGTGGTCGCGGTCCGTGGCGACAGGGAGGATGTCTTCAGCCGCGGCTATCTCTGTCCCAAGGGCGTGGCCCTGAAGGATCTGCACGACGACCCCGACCGCCTGCGCACGCCGATGATCCGTCGCGGCCGCGGCGAACACGCGCGCTGGGAGGCCTGCGGCTGGGAGGAGGCGTTCGCCGAGATCGAACGCCGGCTGATGCCGCTGCTCGATGCGCATGGCCGCCGCACGCTGGCGCTGAGCTTCGGCAATCCGATCGTGCACAAGCTCGGGCTGCAGCTCTACGTGCCGCGTCTGGCCCGCGCCGCGGGCACGCCCAACGTGTTCAGCGCCTCGACCCTCGACCAGATGCCCAAGCACGTCGCCTGCGGCCTGATGTACGGACATTGGCTGAGCATCCCGGTGCCCGACATCGAACGCACCGATCTGCTGATCGTGCTGGGCGCCAATCCGATCGCCAGCAACGGCAGCCTGTGGACCGTGCCGGATTTCCGCGGCAAGGCCCGCGCGCTGCGCGAGCGCGGCGGCCGGCTGATCGTGATCGATCCGCGGCGCAGCGAAACCGCCGAGGTCGCCGACGAACATCACGCGCTCCGTCCCGGCGGCGATGTCTTCCTGCTGCTCGGCATGCTGCAGCATCTCTTCGCCACCGGATCGCCGCGGCTCGGCGGCGCGGAAGGCCATGTCGCCGGGATCGCCGAACTGCAGGCGGCGGTGGCCGCGTTCACGCCCGAACGCATGGCCACGGCCGCGGGTCTCGATGCGTCGACGATTCGCCGGCTCGCCGAAGCGCTGCGCGATGCGCCGCGCGCCGCGCTGTACGGCCGCATCGGCACCTGCACCCAGCCGTTCGGCACGCTGTGCAGTTGGCTGGTGGAAGTGCTGAACCTGATCACCGGACGCATCGACGCCGAAGGCGGCATGCGCTGGCCGCTGGCGCCCGCGCTGCAGGCGAACAGCACCGGTACCGGCGGCCGCGGGCGCGGCGTGGTGATGGGCCGCCGCCATTCCCGGGTGAGCGGCGCGCCGGAAGTGATGGGCGAATTCCCGATGGGCTGCCTCGCCGAGGAAATCGACACGCCCGACAACGCCGACGGGCCGCAGGTGCGCGCCCTGATCACGATCGCCAGCAATCCGGTGCTGTCGGCACCGAACGGCGGCCGCCTCGCCGCCGCGCTCGACGGTCTGGACTTCATGCTCAGCCTCGACATCTATCGCAACGAAACCACGCGCCATGCCGACGTGATCCTGCCGGCGCTGTCGCCGCTGCAGGAACCGCACTACGACATCGCGTTCACGCAACTGGCGTGGACCCACGCCGCGCGCTTCAGCCCGCCGGTGCTGCCGGTCCCCGAAGATGCCTGGCCCGAATGGCGCGTGCTGATGCGGCTCGCGGCGATGCTGGACGGCCACGACGCCGCGGCCGCGGCCGATGTCGACGCCCGCGACGAAGAGGCGCTGAAGAAGGATCTGCACGGCATGCTCGGCGCCGCCGGCCTGCCGCCCGGACAGCAGGCCGAACCGGTCGCGGCCCTGCTCCGCGCCAGCGCGCATCTCGACGGTCCGGAACGCCAGCTCGATCTCGCCCTGCGCGCCGGCCACTGGGGCGACCGTTTCGGCTCACGCCCGGAGGGTCTGTCGCTGGACGCATTGCGCGCAGCGCCGCACGGCATCGCTCTCGGCCCGCTGCAAGCCCGACTGCCCGACGTGCTGCGCACGCCCGACGGCCGCATCCAGGCCGCACCGCCGGCCTTTCTCGCCGATCTCGCGCGCGTCGAAGCGGCGTTGTCGCAGTCCGACGCGCAGGCATCGGGCGAAGGCCATCCGATGATCGTGATCGGCCGCCGCGACGTGCGTTCCAACAACAGCTGGATGCACAACCTGCCGACGCTGACCAAGGGCCCCGAGCGCTGCCTCGCCTTGATCCATCCGCAGGACGCGGCGGCCGCCGGCATCGCCGATGGCGCGCTCGCGCGCCTGCAGGGCGCCGGTGGGCGCGTAATTGCGATTCGCGTGAAATGCAGCGAGGACATGCGCCCCGGCGTGATCAGCCTGCCCCACGGCTGGGGTCACGATCTGCCCGGCACATCGCAGCGATTGGCCGGCGAGCGTCCCGGCGCGAATCTCAACGCGCTGCTCGACGAGACCCTGCGCGATCCGCTGTCGGGCACGTCGGTGCTGAGCGGCGTGCCGGTGCGGTTGCGGGCGATGGGTGCGGACGCAGCGTGAACTCATCTCGCACAGTCAGATTGAACATGATCCAGCACGCTCATCCCGGCGGATGCAGACTCGCGATCGTATCCACGATCAGCCTTTCGAATCCCGCCATATCGCCGTGACGCGTGTGCGCGCGCGCCATCCGCACGATCACCAGACGCTCCGAAGGAATCACCGCTATGCGCTGGCCGAGATTGCCGACCGCGAAAAAAGCATCTGCCGGTATGCCGATATCGCGTCGGTGCACGGCAGCTTCGTCGCTGCCGCGGTTGGTCCACCAGCCTGCACCATAGGCAGTGCCGCTCGTAGGCTCGGACGACCACTGGCTCCACCCCTCCGGCAACAGACGTCTGCCATTCACCACGCCATCGTTGACGTAGAGTCCGCCGAAGCGCGCCCAGTCGCGTGCGCTCGCGAACACATAATGCCCGCCGACGGGGGTACCGGTCGCATCCATCTCCATCGTGACATGGCGCATGCCCAACGGCGCGAACAGCTCCCGCCGCGCGAAGTTCTGCACGGATTCACCGGTCCCGCCAACGGCATCCCGGACGATACGCGACACCAGATGCGTGCTGGCGCTGCTGTAGAACCATCGCGTGCGCGGCGCCGCAACAATGGCGGCACGCTCTGCATAACCAGCCATATCGGGTTCGTCGTACAGCATCTGGTTGGACGGGTCGAAACCGCTGCCGGTTTCGTCCAATGCCAGACCGCTGTCCATCCGCATCAGATTCTCGAGGGTGATGGCGCGACGCGGATCATCGGCCCCTTTCCACGCCGCGATCGGCGCGGGCTGATCGACATGGAGTTTCCCCCGGTACACGAGAATGCCGACCAGGGCGTTCATGACCGACTTGCTCATCGAAAACCCGAGGATCGGCGTGTCGATGCCGTAACCCGGCGCATATCGCTCAGCAACGATTTCGCCGTCGTGGACGATCACCACGGCTTTGGTCCAGCGATGCGGCGCTTCTGCGGGCTCTGCGAAAGCGGCATCCAGCGCCGCCTTCAGCATCGGACTCGCCGGTTCGGCGATGCGCTGCCCGGCGTCGTCGGGCAACGATCCGTCGACGCGGATCGGAGCGGGGTTGTCGACCAGCTCATTGCCGTGGACCAACACGCAGCCGTATCCGTCGCGGTAGATCGCCCGGCTGGGGATCACGCCGAAGAACGAGGTCCGCACTTGGCGTTTCGCATGATCCACATCGCGACGCAACGCCCATGCGAGCGTACGTATGCCGGGGCGCGGTGCGATGCTCTCGTCGAATGTCTGCTCCGGATCAAGCCCTGCCACGAAGGTCTCGGAGCACAGATCGTGCGCGGCCATACCGGTCGCGGTACGCAAAGCCCGATCGGGCCGGAGCGTCTGGCAACCCACGACTGCCAGCAGGATACCGGCGATCAGGAACAGACTGCGGGCGCGGGACGGGGCGCGCCCTCGTCTACGCCACATACACCGTCTTGATGTTCATGAACTCGTGGATGCCGTGCTCCGCGAGTTCGCGGCCGAATCCCGAGGTCTTGGTGCCGCCGAACGGCAGGCGCACGTCGCTGCGCACGATCGCGTTGACGAAGGTGGCGCCGGCCTGCAGCCGCCGCGCGACCGCTTCGCCGCGGGCCTTGTCGCGGGTCCACACGCTGGCGCCGAGGCCGAAATCGGTGTCGTTGGCGATCCGCACCGCATCGTCGTCGTCGCGGGCGCGGAGGATGCTCGCGGCCGGGCCGAACAGTTCTTCGTTGTAGGCCGGCATGCCCGGTGCGACGTGATCGAGGATCGTCGCCGGATAGTGCGACGCGCCCTGCCCCGGCGTGCCGCCGAGCAGCAGCGTGGCGCCCGCGGCGACGCTGCGCTGCACCTGGTCGTGGATCTCGTCGCGCAGATCGGCGCGGGCCATCGGCGCGAGCGTGGTCGTGTCGTCCATCGGATCGCCGATCGCGAGCTTCGATGCCGCCTCGACGAAACGCGCGACGAAGGCATCGGCGATGCCCGGGGTGACGATGAACCGCTTGGCCGCGATGCAGGTCTGGCCGACGTTGCCGAAGCGCGAGGCGACCGCGGCGGGCACGGTCACGTCGAGATCGGCGTCGTCCAGCACCACGAACGGATCGCTGCCGCCCAGCTCCATCACGCATTTCTTCAGATGCTTGCCGGCGGCCGAAGCCACCGCGCTGCCGGCGCGCTCGCTGCCGGTGAGGGTGATCGCCTTCACCCGCGGATCGGCGATGACCTTCGCCGCCATCGCATTGTCGATGTGCAGCACGCCGAACACGCCGTCCGGCACGCCGGCCTCGCGCAGCACGTCAGCGATGGCGTCGGCGCAGCGCGGCACGTTGGTCGCGTGTTTCAGCACCGCGACGTTGCCGGCCATCAGCCCGGGCGCGAGGAAACGGAACACCTGCCAGATCGGGAAGTTCCACGGCATCACCGCGAACACGCAGCCCAGCGGCTCGTAGGTGACGTAGCTGCGCGCGGCTTCGGTCGCGATCGCGCCGTCGCGCAGATAGTCGATGGCGTGGTCGGCGTAGTACTCGCAGGCCGATGCGGATTTCTCGATCTCGGCCAGGGCCTCGCGGCGCAGCTTGCCCATGTCGGCGCTCATCGTCGCCGCGATGTCCTCGCGGCGCGCGCGCAGCCGGGCCGCGACCTCGCGCAGCAGCGCGCCGCGCGCGTCGAGGCTGCGCGCGGCCCACGCCGGCGCCGCGTCCGCGGCGGCCTGCAGCACGCGCTCGACCCCGGCATCGCCGATGTAGTCGTAGGTGTAGTCGACCTCGCCGGTCCATGGATGGATCAGTTTCACCGTCATCTCGTCACCTGTCGCAGGGTTCGTCGTGGTCGACCGCCATGCCGCTCAGCCGTTGTCCTGGATCGCGAGCTGGATGTCGCGCTGCCGGCGTTTTTCCTCGCGGTACATCAGCCACCAGCCGATCAGCGCGGCGACCGAGACCGCCAGCACCATCAGCGTCGCCAGCGCGTTGATCTTCGGGCTCAGGCCGAGGCGGACCGAGGAAAACACCTTCATCGGCAGCGTGGTCGAATTGGGGCCGGCGACGAAGCTGGCAATCACCACGTCGTCCAGCGACAGCGTGAACGCGAGCAACCAGCCCGAAACCAGCGCGGGCGCGATGATCGGCAGCGTGATCAGGAAAAACACCTTGATCCGGTTGGCGCCGAGATCCATCGCCGCTTCTTCCAGCGACTTGTCCAGCTCCGCCAGGCGCGAGGACACCACCACGGTGACGAACGCGAGCGTGAAGGTGACGTGCGCGACCCAGATCGCGACCACGCCCTTCGGCGCGATGCCGATCAGGCCGCCCATCGACACCAGCATCAGCAGGATCGACAGGCCGGTGATGACCTCGGGCATGACCAGCGGCGCGGTGATCATCGCGCCGAACATGGTCTTGGTCGGGAAATGGCGCATGCGGGTCATCGCCAGCGCCGCCATCGTGCCGAGCACCACCGCCGCGCTCGCGGTCCAGAACGCGACCTTCAGGCTGACCCAGGCGGCGTCCAGCATCGCGCGGTCGCGCAGCAGTTCGCCGTACCACTTCACCGAGAAGCCCGACCACACCGACGCCAGACGCGATTCGTTGAACGAGTAGACGATGAGGATCAGGATCGGGATGTAGAGGAACGCGAACCCGAGGCCGAGCACCGACCAGCGGATCGCGCGGCTGCCCTGCATGCTGGCGCCGCTCATGTCAGCCGCCCTTCCAGCTCTTTCTGCTGGACGCGGTTGAAGATCAGGATCGGGATCAGCAGCATGATCAGCATCACGATCGCCACCGCCGAGGCCACCGGCCAATCGCGGTTGTTGAAAAATTCGCTCCACAGCACGCGGCCGATCATCAGCGTATCCGGGCCGCCGAGCATTTCCGGAATCACGAATTCGCCGACCGCGGGAATCATCACCAGCATGCAGCCGGCGATGATGCCGCTGCGCGACATCGGCAGCGTGATCTTGAGGAAGGCTTTCCAGGGCCGCGCGCCGAGGTCGTAGGCGGCCTCCAGCAGGCGATGGTCGAACTTCAGCAGATTGGAATACAGCGGGAGCACCATGAACGGCAGATAGCAGTAGACGATGCCGATGTAGGTCGCGACCGGCGTGTTGAGGATCCGCAGCGGCTCGTCGATCAGTCCGAGCCTGAGCAGCAGATTGTTGAGCAGGCCGTTGCTGTCGAGGATGCCGATCCAGGCGTAGACGCGGATCAGGAACGAGGTCCACGACGGCAGCACCACCAGCATCATCGCGACGTTACGCGCGGACGGCGACAGGCGCGAGATGACGTAGGCCATCGGATAGCCGATGAGCAGGGTGAGGAACGTCGAGATCGCGGCGATCTTCAGCGAACTGGCGTAGGCCAGCAGATACTGCGAATCCGAGAACAGCACCATGTAATTGGTGAGGTTGAGCTTGAGCAGGACCTCGTCCTGCACGACCTGGAGAATCGGAGTGTACGGCGGCTGCGCGATCGCCAGTTTCGCGAACGAGATCTTCAGCACGATCAGGAACGGAATCGCGAAGAACAGCAGCAGCCAGACGTAGGGCACGCTGATGACCGCCCAGCGCGAGCCCGGCAGGAACTTCTTCAGCATGCGCATGTTCATGAGGTGAGCACCACGCCTTCGTTGTCGCCCCACGACACCCACACTTCGTCGCCCCAGGTCATGCCCTCGCTGGCCCAGCGCTGCTGGTTGGCGAAGTTGGCCATCACCTTGTAACCGCTGGGCAGGCGGACGTGGAACACCGAATGGCTGCCGAAATAGGCGATGTCCTCGATCTTGCCCCGGGCCTTGTTGTGCGCCTGCTCGGGTTCGTCCTTGCTGATCACCATCTTCTCGGGACGGACGCCGTAGCCGACTTCCTGGCCTTCGTAACCGGAGACGCCGTGGCCGACGTAGATCGGCACCGGCAGCGACGGCGACTGGATGGTGATGTAGTCGGCCTGGTCCTCGTCGATGCGGCCGTCGAACATGTTGATCGAGCCGATGAACTCGGCGGCGAAACGGCTGGTCGGGGATTCGTAGATCTCGTCGGGCGTGCCGACCTGACGGATGCGGCCGGCGTCCATCAGCGCGATCCGCGTGGCCATCGTCATCGCTTCTTCCTGGTCGTGGGTGACCATCACGCAGGTCACGCCCGACTTCTCGATGATGTCGACCAGTTCAAGCTGCATCTTCGAGCGCAGCTTCTTGTCGAGCGCGCCCATCGGCTCGTCGAGCAGCAACAGTTTGGGGCCCTTGGCCAGCGAACGCGCCAGCGCCACGCGCTGCTGCTGGCCGCCGGAGAGCTGGTGCGGTTTGCGCTTGGCGAGCTTGCCGAGCTGGACGAGATTGAGCATCTCCTCGACGCGCCGGGCGATCGCGTCCTTGCCGAGGCCATCCTGCTTCAGGCCGAAGGCGATGTTCTGCTCGACGGTCATGTGCGGGAACAGCGCGTAGGACTGGAACATCATGTTGATCGGCCGCTCGTACGGCGGCAGGTCGTTCATGACCTGGCCGTCGAGGTAGATCTTGCCGGAGGTCGGCCGCTCGAAACCGCCGAGGCAGCGCAGCAGCGTCGACTTGCCGCAGCCGGAGCCGCCGAGCAGCGCGAAGATCTCGCCCTTGCGGATCGACAGGTTGGTGTCGTCGACGGCGACGAAACCGTCGAATTCCTTGCGGACATCGACGATCCGGAGGTAGTCCTCGACCGTGGCCCTGGCGGCGCCCGACGCGCCGTTCTGCGGTTTTTCGTTGGCGACTGCGGCCATGTGCTTCCCTCGGAATGCAGCGGGGCAGGCATCGCTGCCTGCCCCGGGATCGGATCAACGGCCGGTCTTGAGCTGGGTCCAGATCCGCGTGTACTGGCGGTCGACCTCCGGCGGGATGATCGCGAAGGTGAACAGCTTCGCCTGCACGTCCGCCGGCGGATAGATCGTCGGGTCGCCGGTGATCTCCTTGTCGATCAGGGCCGTCGATGCGGTGTTCGCGTTCGGGTAGCTGACGAAGTTGGAGTTGTTGGCGGCGACCTGCGGATCGAGCAGATGGTTGATGAAGGCGTGGGCGCTGTCGACGTGCTTGGCGTCCTTCGGAATCGCCAGCATGTCGAACCACATCGGCGCGCCTTCCTTCGGGATCGAATACCCGATCTTGACGCCGTTCTTCGCCTCTTCGGCGCGGTCGCGGGCCTGGATGACGTCGCCGGACCAGCCGACCACCAGACAGGTGCTGCCCTTGGCCATCGAATCGATGTACTGCGAGGAATGGAAGTTGGTGATGTACGGACGGATCGTCTTCAGCAGCGCCGCGGCCTTGTCGATCACCGCGGGATCCTGGCTGTTGGGATCTTCGCCCAGGTAATTCAGCGTGATCGGAATGATCTCCGACGGCGTGTCGAGGAAGGTGACACCGCAGTCCTTCAGCTTGGCGAGATTCTCGGGCTTGAACACGAGGTCCCAGCTGTTGGTGACGTCGGTGCTGCCGAACGCGGCGGTGACCTTGTCGACGTTGTAGCCGATGCCGGTGGTGCCCCACAGATACGGCACCGCGTATTTGTTCTCCGGATCCTGCAGCGCGATGCGCTTCATCATGTCCGGATCGAGATTGGCGAGGTTCGGGATCTTCGACTTGTCCAGCGGCTGGAACACGCCGGCCTGGATCTGGCGGCCGAGGAAGTTCAGGGTCGGGACGACGATGTCGTAACCGCTGGAACCGGCGAGCAGCTTGGTCTCGACCATCTCGTTGCTGTCGAAGACGTCGTAGACCACCTTGACGCCGCTCTTCTTCTCGAACGCGGGGATGGTGTCCTCGGCGATGTAGTCGGACCAGTTGTAGACGTTCAGGGTCTTGTCGTCGCCGGCGGTCTTGCCGTCGCCGGAGCCGGTGCTGCCGTCCTGTTTGCCGCCGCATGCCGCCAGCAGACAGACGGCGATGGAGAGTCCCAACACTCGCAGTTTCATCGTGATATCCCTTTGCCCCGGAGGGTCAGTGATGTGACGTGGAATGGCGTTCTTGAAGTGGTGCCCGGAATGACCTCTCCGACAGAGTAGCCGCTCACGCGACCCGGCGCACTAGCGGGCGGTTGATTCGTCGGGAGCGCGCCGGGCGGCGCCTGGCGCGCGACCCGGAAACGCTCGATGCGCGTTTTTCGACCCTCCGCTAGAGCGCCGCGGCGGTCTCGTCGAGCGCCTTCCACGCCTTCTCGAACAGTTCGTCGACCTGCGCCCGGGTCCAGATCAGCGGCGGCGACAACAGCATCGAATCGTAGGTGGCGCGGAGGATCAGCCCGTTGCGCAGGGCGTTGTCGCGGCAGAGCACGCCGACCTTGCCGCGCTCCTCGAAGAAGGCACGGCGGCCCTTGTGTGGCACCAGTTCGAGCGCGCCGACCATGCCGGTGATGCGCGCCTCGCCGACCAGCCGGTGCTCGCCCAGTTCGGCCCAGCGTTCGGCCAGATAGGGGGCGATCTCGGTGCGGGCGCGGTCGACGATGCCTTCCTGCTGCAGGATGCGGATGTTCTCCAGCGCCACCGCGGTGCAGACCGGGTGTCCGGAATAGGTACAGCCGTGGGCCAGTTCGCCGCCCTGGTGCTTCAGCACCCCGGCCACGCGATCGTTGAACATGGCCGCGCCCAGCGGGATGTAACCCGACGTGATGCCCTTGGCCAGGGTCATCACGTCCGGGGTGATGCCGAAGTACTGCGAACCGAACCACTCGCCGGTGCGGCCGAAGCCGCAGATCACTTCGTCGGCGACCAGCAGCACGTCGTATTTGCGGCAGATCCGCTCGATCTCCGGCCAGTAGCTCATCGGCGGAATGTAGACGCCGATCGCGCCCATGATCGGTTCGCCGATGAACGCGGCGACGCGGTCCGGGCCGAGTTCGAGGATCTTCCGCTCCAGCCGGCGCGCGGCGACGAGGCCGTATTCCTCGGGCGACAGGTCGCCGCCGTCGGCGAACCAGAACGGCGGTTCGATGTGGTGGATGTCCGGGATCGGCAGCCCGCCCTGCTTGTGCATGCCGGCCATGCCGCCGAGGCTGGCGCCGGCCATGGTGGTGCCGTGGTAACCGTTGTGGCGGCCGATGAAGATGTTCTTCTGCGGCTTGTCCTGCACCGCCCAGAAATGCCGGACCAGGCGCAGGATGGTGTCGTTGGCCTCGGAACCGGAGTTGGTGAAGAAGGCGTGATTGAGGTCGGCCGGGGTGAGCTCGGCCAGCTTCGCCGACAGCTCGATCGTCGGTTCGACCGTGCACTGGAAGAAACTGTTGTAGTAGGCCAGCTGCGTCATCTGCTTCGACGCCGCCTCGCCCAGTTCGCTGCGGCCGTAGCCGAGATTCACGCACCACAGGCCGGCGAAGGCGTCCAGCAGCTTGTTGCCATCGGCATCCCAGACATAGGCGCCCTCGCCCTTCACCAGGATGCGCGTGCCCTTTTTCGCCAGCGCGGCGTTGTCGTTGAACGGATGCAGATGATGCTCGGCATCGAGTTGCTGCAGGCGGGCGATGTCGGTTTTGTCCATGGGCGTTCCGGAAGACGTGGCGGTACGCGCCCCGGTGCGGGGCGCGCGGTACGGATCAGACGTTGAGCAGCAGGAACTCGCGTTCCCAGGAACTGATGACGCGGAAGAAGGTTTCGTACTCCTTGCGCTTCACCGAGATGTAGGCGCGCACGAAGCGCGCACCCATCAGGTCGTGCAGGGCGGTGCAGCCCTCCAGCCCGTCCAGCGCCTCGCCGAGCGAACGCGGCAGTTCGAAGCCCACGTCCTGCGCGCTGCTGGCCAGAGGCCGGGTGGGTTCGAGCTTCTCGCGGATGCCGAACAGACCGCAGGCCAGGGTCGCGGCCATCGCCAGATAGGGATTGGCGTCGGAGCCGGCGAAGCGGCTTTCGACCCGGGTGTTCTCGGGCGTGTCCATCGGCACGCGCAGGCCGCAGGTGCGGTTGTCGTAGCCCCACTGCACGTTGATCGGCGCGACCTGGCCCAGGGCCAGGCGGCGGTAGGAATTGACGTTCGGGCCGAAGAAGGCCATCGCCATCGGCACGTATTTCTGCAGACCGCCGAGGTAATGCTCGAAGGCCCTGCTGTGTTTGCCTTCGCCGCGGCCGGTGAAGATGTTGCGGCCGGTCTTCAGGTCGACGACGCTCTGGTGGATGTGCATCGCGCTGCCGGGCTCGTTCTCCATCGGCTTGGCGAGGAACGTCGCGTAGACCCCGTGGCGCAGCGCCGCCTCGCGCATCGTGCGCTTGAACAGGAACACCTGATCGGCGCGCGACATCGCGTCGGCATGGGTGAAGTTGACCTCCAGCTGCGCGGCGCCGGATTCGTGGATCAGCGTATCCACGTCCAGCCCCATCGCGTCGCTGTAGTCGTACATCAGATCGAGGATCGGGTCGAACTCGTTGACCGCGTCGATCGAATACGACTGGCGCGCGGTCTCCGGCCGGCCGCAGCGCCCGGCCGGCGGCTGCAGCGGAAAATCCGGGTCGGTGTTCTTCTGCACGAGGAAGAATTCGACCTCCGGCGCCACCACCGGACGCAGGCCTTCGGCCTCGTAGGCGTCGAGCACCCGCTTCAGCACGTTGCGCGGCGCCAGTTCGTGACGCGTGCCGTCCTTGGTGAAGCAGTCGTGGATCACCTGCGCGGTCGGGTCGGTGGCCCAGGGCACCAGGCGCACGGTATCGGGGTCCGGCCGCAGCAGCATGTCGGCATCGGACGGCGAAATCAGGTCGTAATAGTCGTCCGGATAGTCGCCGGTGACGGTGGTCGCGAAAATGCCTTCGGGCAGGCGCATCCCGTAATCGTGCGAAAACTTGTCCGCCGGAATGATCTTGCCGCGGGCGTTGCCGGTGATGTCGGGCACCAGGCATTCCACTTCGGTGATGTGGCGATCCTTGAGCCAGCGCAGCAGCTTGTGTTCGCTGGACTTCGCGGCCGCGGCACCGCGCGCGGCGCGGCTGTCGGACTTGCGCTTCGAGTTGGCCTTGCTCGAACTGGCCTTGCTCGGCTTGGCTTTGCCCGGCGGCGTCTCGGCCGGTGCGGTCTTGCTGGATGCGGTCTTGCGGGGCGGGGTCCGTGTGCTCATGCGATCATCCTATCCGTTGCGCGGCGCGTTGTCGGCAGGCGTCGCCGAACGCGCGAAAGATACCGTGATGGAAAGGATTCTCGAGCACGCGCCATTCCGGATGCCATTGCACCGCGAGCAGGAATGCCCTGGTCGATCCGTCCCGCGACGGTCCGTCGTGGCGATAGGCTTCGATCAGTCCGTCGGGCGCGGTGGCCTCGACCGTCAGCCCTTCGCCGAGCCGGGCGATGCCCTGCCCGTGCAGCGAGTTGACCCGCACCCGATCGGTGCCGGCGATGCCGGCCAGCAGGCCGCCGGGCGCGAGCTGCAATGCATGCGCCGGCGCGTACTGCGCGTCGAGCGGGTCGTCGGGGTTCTCGCGATGATCCATGAAGCCCGCGACCTCATGCACCTTCTGGTGCAGACGGCCGCCGAAGGCGACGTTGATTTCCTGGAAGCCGCGGCAGATGGCGAGGATCGGCAGGCCCAGTTCGATCGCCAGCGGGATCAGCGCCAGATTGGTGGCGTCGCGGGCCGGGTCGTGGAGATTGCCCGGATAGCTGGGCTCGTCGCTGTAATGATGCGGTTCGATGTTGCTCACCGCGCCGGTCAGCAGGATACCGTCCAGGCCTTCCAGCACCGCGCGCAGCGAGATCGGCGGCTGCAGGCCGGGGATCAACAGCGGCAGGCATTCGGCACCGTCCAGCACCGCGCGGACGTACTTCTCGCCCGCCGCCAGGAACGGATGCGGGCCGATCATCTTGCGGTCGGTAGGCAGGCCGACCAGCGGTGGCCGTGCCGTGCGGGAAGGCATGCGGAGCGCTCGTGCAGCGCCGGAGGGGCGACCTCCGCACGTTAACCGGCCCGTTCGATTTCTGCAACACGACGTGGGGAAAGCATGCCAACCGCTGCCGTATTGCTGCGTCGCAGCAGCGATTTCTCGGCGAATTCCGGGAAAAGCTGGCAAGATGCCGTTGAGTATTCTTGACGCCTTTCCGCTGCTTTCGCCAACTGTCACACTGTTGCGAGCCCTCATGAACCGCGCATCCCTCATGCCCGCCAACCTTTCGCCCGAAGACCTTCTTGCACTGCAGCAGAACCCGGACTGCGAACTGGTCGATCTGATCCTGCCCGACATGAACGGCCTGCTGCGCGGCAAACGCGTCACCCGCAGCGCGCTGGAGAAGGTCTACGCCGACGGCGTCTGCCTGCCGATGTCGCTGATCGCCACCGACATCACCGGCAACACCGTCGAGGAAACCGGGCTGGGCTACGACATCGGCGACGAGGACCGCATCTGCCGGCCGGTGCCCGGCACGCTGCGGCCGGTGCCGTGGGCACCGCGGCCGATGGCGCAGCTGCTGCTGTCGATGGAAGACGCCAGGGGCGGCGCCTTCGAGGCGAATCCGCGCGAAGTGCTGAAGCGCGTCCTCGACCGCTACGCCGCGCGCGGCCTGAAGCCGGTGGTGGCGGTGGAACTGGAGTTCTATCTGTTCGACCGCCTGCCCGACGCCCACGGCCGCCCGCAGCCGCCGGTGAACGCGCACACCGGCGCGCGCAACCTCAGCACGCAGGTCTACTACATCGAAGACCTCAACGATTTCCACGATTTCATCGACGCCGTGGCCTGCGCCTGCCAGGCCCAGGGCATTCCGGCCGACACCGCGGTCGCCGAATACGCCCCGGGCCAGTTCGAGATCAACCTCAAGCATCGCGACGACGCGCTGCTCGCCTGCGACGACGCGATCTACCTCAAGCGCGCGATCAAGGCGATCGCTCAGAAGCAGGGGCTGCAGGCCAGCTTCATGGCCAAGCCGCTCGTCGACCAGGCCGGCAGCGGCCTGCACATCCATGCCAGCGTGCTCGACGCGAACGGCGACAACATCTTCGCCTGCACGCCGGACGCGCCCTCCGACGCGCTGAAACACGCCATCGGCGGTCTGCAGCGCAGCGCGCAGGACTGCCTGCTGCTGTTCGCCCCCAACGCCAACAGCTACCGCCGCTTCGTGCTCAACGCATTCGTGCCGCTGAACGAGGTCTGGGGCTTCAACAACCGCACCGTGGCCATGCGCATTCCGCACAGCGACGAGAAGAACACCCGCATCGAGCACCGCATCGCCGGCGCCGACGCCAACGTCTATCTCGCGACCGCCGCGGTGCTGGCCGGCATGCTCGACGGCATCGAGCATGGCTACGACCCCGGCGCGCCGGTGGTCGGCAACGCTTACGAACAGACCGAGCTCCGCACGCCGTACTGGCGCGATTCGATCCGGGACTTCCTGGCCAGCGACTTCATCGCCGCGCAGTTCGGTGAGACCTTCCGCCACATCTACGGCCAGCAGAAGCTGAAGGAGCTGCACAGCTTCTATCGCGAAGTGACCACGCTGGAATACGACTGGTACCTGCGATCCGTGTGAACGGTCGCGAGATCGCATGCACGCCGCGCCCACCCCCTACCCGCCCAGCTGGTACGCCGCCAGCGCCGAACCGCTGCCGCCGCAGCCTGCGCTGCGGGGCGATCTCGACGCCGACGTCTGCATCCTCGGCGCCGGCTACGTCGGCCTGTCCGCGGCGCTGGAACTCGCCGAAGCCGGTTACCGGGTCGTGGTGCTGGAAGCCGAGCGCATCGGCTGGGGCGCATCGGGCCGCAACGGCGGGCAGGTGATCTTCGGCTTCGGTTGCGGCGAATCGAAACTGGCCGCGCTGCTCGGCAGGGACGATGCCCGCAAGCTGTTCGACTGGTCGGTCGAAGGCGTGCACCTGCTCCACGAACGCCGCGCGCGGCACGGCATCGACTGCGACTGGCGCGACGGGCACATGCACGTCGCGATCAAGCCGCGGCAGATCGACGAACTGAAGCACTGGCAGCAGGAACTGGAACGCGACTACGGCTATCCGCTGCCGTGGTGGGATCGCGAACAACTGCGCACGCAGCTGGATTCGCCGCGCTATCTCGGCGGCCTCTACGACGCCGGTTCCGGCCATCTGCATCCGCTGAAATACGCGCTCGGCCTCGGCCACGCGGCGCTCGCCGCCGGCGTGCGCATCTTCGAAGGCAGCCGCGTGCTGCGGATGACGCACGGCGCGAAGCCGGTGCTGCATACGACGCAGGGATCGGTGCGCTGCGATTTCGCGGTGCTGGCCGGGAATGCGCTGGTGAAGGGCGTCGCGCCGGAACTCGATCGCAAGATCATGCCGGTCGGCACCTACATCGCCGCCACCCGGCCGCTGGGCGCGGACCGCGCGCGCGGCCTGATCCGCAACGACATGGCGGTGGCCGACATCAACTGGGCGCTGGACTACTTCCGCCTCGGCAGCGATCACCGCCTGCTGTTCGGCGGCCGCGCCAGCTATTCCAACTTCCAGCCGCCGAATCTGGCGTGGGTGATGGCGCGGCGGATGCGCAAGGTGTTTCCGCAGCTCGCCGCGGAGGATTTCGAGCACGTCTGGGGCGGCACCATCGACATCAGCTTCAACCGCGCCCCGCACTGGGGCCGGATCGGCCACGACAACGTGTATTTCGCCCAGGGCTTTTCCGGACACGGCGTCGCCGGCACCGGCCTGGCCGGACGCGTCATCGCCGAAGCGATCCGCGGCCAGAGCGAACGCCTCGATGTGTTCGCGCGCATCCCGCACCGCGATTTCCCCGGCGGCCGCACCTTCCGCACGCCGATGCTGGTGGCGGCGATGGCCTGGTACAAACTGCGGGATGCGCTGTGGTGAACGGGCGCGATGAAAAAGTCGTTCACCGATGCTTGACGGCCCCGGAAACGGTCTCTAGAATTCCGCGTCTCAGCTGTGGGGCCATAGCTCAGCTGGGAGAGCGCCTGCATGGCATGCAGGAGGTCGCCGGTTCGATCCCGGCTGGCTCCACCAACTTCCGAGCTTCCTAAGCCGGTTCGAAAGTTGAAGTTGTAGAAGTTTCACGACGTCCCCATCGTCTAGAGGCCTAGGACATTACCCTTTCACGGTAGCGACCGGGGTTCGAATCCCCGTGGGGACGCCAACTCAAGCGAACGACGAAGCCCGCGCAAGCGGGCTTCGTCGTTTCGGGCGTCTCTCAGTGCCGCTGCGGCGATGCGTGCTGCTCCACGTCGGGCGTACCGCCGGACACCGATTGCGCGGACCTCGATCGTTGCGCTTCGAGTTCTTCCGCCACCAGGGGCATCGACGGCGCCACGTGAAGGGGCATGATCACACGCTCCTGTCGCGCGAGCAGATTGCCTCCGATCACGATCGAGCCGTGTTCCGGCAGATAAGCGACCTGCCCCTGTTCCACATGCCGCTCGTCGAGAATCCCCTTCGATCTGGCGATGGACATCGCGTGCGCGACGGCGTTGTCCGGTACGGACTCAGGAAGCTGCCCACGCAGAAAAGTGTAGAAGCCGTGGTCCGGATGGCCGGATTGATCGGGCATGACCGGCACCGGGTCGGAACCGTCCGGCGCCTCGCCCATCCTGGACTTTTTGCGAACGGGTTCGCCGTCCGCAACGGGGCTTCCCACGGCCGCCGGCTCGGGCGCATCCCGCTTCGCCTGCCTGTCGGTGAATCCTGCCGGAAGCTGTTGAGCCCGAAGACCCAATTGAGCGCAATCGACCAGAAGGGTGGGCTCCTCGCACTGCGGATCGAGCTGGCGCGCCGCCTGCAATGCCTGCGCTTCCAACGCCTCGATCACATCGAATGCACGCCCCAGTTCGGTCAGGTGGTATTCGTTCGCGTCGAAGAAATGACGCTTCATCGCGGAGAGATTTTCCGGCGTCGATGCGATGTGCAGATCCGCGTCGATCGTAAGCCCCGGCTTTTCCCTGTAGGGCGTATCGGACAGTTTCGCCACGTCGACGTACATCCGCAGGTTCTGATTCGACGCTTCGTAAAGATCCTTCAGGGTCGCATCCGGATTGCGCCCCTTCACGTGATCCGCGAACGCGTTGAACCCGGCGATCTCGGCGCCGATTTCGATCTCGCTCGACCTCTTCAGATACCGCGCAAGCAGGGGGGTGTAGTCGCGCGGGCTTCCGCTGTCGATGAGTTGCGTCGCGTCGCGCCTGAATGCGGCATCCTGTTCGAGGATCGCATCGCGGTCGACGGCATGCTGGATCTCGTGCGAGAGCGTATAGCGGATGGCGTCCGCCTGTACCGGGCTTTTCGCGGCCTCGCGGAGTTTGGCCGCACCGATATAGATGCACATGTCTTCCGGATCGTAATCGCCCGCCACTTTGCGGTCCCTGGACGACCTGAATCCGGCCAGCGTGCCCTTGCCGACGGCATCGACCATCGCGTCCTCGAGCTGGGGCATGCTCGTCACGATCCCGCGCAGCACCGTCCCCGGATTCGATGGTCCCCCGCGAAACTGCCCTTCGAATTCGGTGAACATCGCGCGGAGCTTGTCGCGATTCATCGCTTCGGCACTCGATGCCATCCGTACACCTCCCTGATCAGGCCTCAGCGCCCGGGGCGCTGGTCACGAGCAAGTTCAACTCTCCGCGATCCGCACCGTCTCTTGTCCCGGGGGCAGATCCGCCAGCGTCCTCATCCCATGCCCGCGCTCGCCAAGATACTGCAACCACTTGCCGAGGAAGGTGTTCATCCGCAGGCGATGGCCGAGGACCTCGGCCGGCGGCGGATACATCCCGATCGCGTCCTGCCAGCGGCGGCCGATGTAGCAGTGCGTGGCTTCGGCCTGGCGCGCATCGCGGTACACGCGCACGTAGGCCGACGGATCGGGCTCGCCGGTCACCGGATCGAGCAGCGCGTAGCTCAGGCGCAGTTCGACGGTGTAGGCATGGCGCGCGATGACATCGAGATGCAGATCGAGGCCGTCGCCGACGGAAGAGACGTAGCGCCCTTCAACGAGGTCGTCGGGGACGAACAGACGGTGGAGGCGCTGATGGTTTTCGGCGTACAGCGCCATCAACCAGGAGAACCGGTTGATTTTCGCGGCATCGATGGGGCGGGTGAGGACGTGCGACATGGGGCGATCCTACACATCCGGCGATGCCCGCAACAGCATTGACGAACGCCCTGCCCGCCCCCACCATGGATACGTCACGCGCCGGCTTTCGCCGGCGTTTTCCGTTCATGAAGGCCATGCGGGCGACGCATGCCGCCAACGCATGCCGGCCATGCACGCCGCCCTGCGTCAGAACATCCCGCGCTTGATGCCCAGCGTGGTCATCACCTTGCCCGCGATCTCCTCGATCGACGTGTGCGTGGTGCTGAGCGTGGGGATGCGCTCGGCGCGCAGCATCGCCTCGGCCGCCGCCACCTCCCGCCGGCAGGTCTCGAGCTGGGCGTAGCGCGAATTCGCGCGCCGCTCCTGGCGGATCTGCTGCAGGCGGATCGGATCGATGGTCAGCCCGAACAGTTTGGACCGATACGGCCGCAGTCGCGGCGGCAGTCGGTCGTGCTCCAGGTCTTCGTCGGTCAGCGGGTAATTCGCCGCCTTCACCCCGTGATGCAGGGCCAGATAGATGCAGGTCGGTGTTTTCCCGGCGCGGGAGACCGCCACCAGGATCACGTCGGCCTCCTCGTAGTTGGTCGCGATGCCATCGTCGTGGGTCAGGGCGAAGTTCATCGCGTTGATGCGACGGTGGTAGGTCTCGAAATCGACCATGCCGTGGGCGTGGCCGACCCGCGACTGGCGCTGTTCGCCCAGTTCGCGCTCCAGGGGCTCGATGAACGGCTCGAACACGTCCAGCATCAGCGCCCCGCTCTCGGCCAGGCGCGCGGTGAGCGCGGCGTCGACGCAGGAATTCACCACGATCGGGCGGCTGCCCGTGGCCTCGCCGGTCGCGCGGATGCGGGCGGCGGCCTCCCCCGCCTTCTCCACCGTGTCCACGAACGGGATGCGGTCCGTACGGAAATCCGTCCCGGCGAACTGGGTCAGGAGGCTGTGGCCAATGGTTTCGGCGGTGATGCCGGTGCCATCGGAGACGTAGAAGACCGGTCGGACTGTACTCATGCGGAAGCTGGACGCAAGTCGAAGGGCGGCGGAGGCCCGGGTCTTGTTAAAATAACGCTTTCCCCGGCGCCCTGCCGCGCCCGCCCGGAGCCCCCGCCTTGAACGAGAACATCCTCTGGCTGCACGCGCTGCGCCTGTCCGACCTCGCCCGTGTGGGCGGCAAGAACTCCTCCCTGGGGGAAATGATCGGCCATCTGGCCGGGTTGGGGGTGTCGGTGCCGGGCGGTTTCGCCACCACCGCCGAGGCGTTCAAGGCCTTCATCGCCCACAATGACCTGCACCAGCGGATCTACGACAAGCTGGCCACGCTCGACGTCGACGACGTGCCGGCGCTCACCGCCGCCGGCGGCGAAATCCGCGGCTGGGTGATCGACGCCCCGCTGCAGCCGGAACTCGATCGCGACATCCGCGACGCCTACGCGCAGGTGTGCGCGGAGAACGGCGGGTCCGACATCGCGGTCGCGGTGCGCTCCTCCGCCACCGCCGAGGACCTGCCCGACGCCTCGTTCGCCGGCCAGCAGGAAACCTTCCTCAACGTGACCGGCGCCGACGATGTCGTGCGCAAAGTCAAGGAAGTGTTCGCCAGCCTCTACAACGACCGCGCCATCGCCTACCGGGTCCACCACGGCTTCAAGCACGAGGACGTGTTCCTGTCCGCCGGCGTGCAGCTGATGGTGCGTTCGGACGTCGGCGCCTCCGGCGTGCTGTTCACGCTCGACACCGAATCCGGCTTCCGCGACGTGGTGTTCGTCACCGCCAGCTACGGCCTGGGCGAAAACGTGGTGCAGGGCGCGGTGAATCCCGACGAGTTCTACGTCTACAAGCCGACCCTGCGCCAGGGCAAACCGGCGATCCTGCGCCGCGCCATGGGCTCGAAGCAGATCCGCATGGTCTATTCCGACAAGCCCGGCGAGCGCGTGCGCAACGAGGACACGCCGGCCGAACTGCGCAACCGCTTCTCGATCACCGATGCCGACGTGGAAGAACTGTCGAAGCAGGCGCTGACCATCGAAGAACACTACGGCCGCCCGATGGACATCGAATGGGCGAAGGACGGCGTCACCGGCAAGCTGTTCATCGTGCAGGCGCGTCCCGAGACCGTGAAATCGCGGGCGCACGCGACCCAGATCGAACGCTACAGCCTGCTCCGCCGCGGCGACGTGGTCTGCGAAGGCCGCGCCATCGGCCACAAGATCGGCAGCGGCACCGCGCGCGTGGTGCGCTCGATCGCCGACATGAACCGGGTGCAGCCCGGCGACGTGCTGATCGCCGACATGACCGACCCCGACTGGGAGCCGGTGATGAAGCGCGCCGCGGCCATCGTCACCAACCGCGGCGGCCGCACCTGCCACGCGGCGATCATCGCGCGCGAGCTGGGCGTACCGGCCGTGGTCGGTACCGGCAACGCGCTGGACACCGTGCAGGACGGCCAGCCGGTGACGGTCAGCTGCGCCGAAGGCGACACCGGCTTCATCTACGACACCGAGCTGCCGTTCGAGCGCATCGTCACCGACCTCGACAACATGCCGCCGGCGCCGCTGAAGATCATGATGAACGTGGCGAACCCCGAGCGCGCGTTCGATTTCGCGATGCTGCCGAACGCCGGCATCGGTCTGGCGCGCCTGGAAATGATCATCGCCAGCCACATCGGCGTGCATCCGAAGGCGCTGCTGGAATACGCCGACCAGGACATCGACACCAAGCGGAAGATCGACGCGAAGATGGCCGGCTACGCCAGTCCGGTCGATTTCTACGTGGACCGGCTGGCCGAAGGCATCGCCACCATCACCGCATCGGTCGCGCCGAATCCGGTGATCGTGCGCCTGTCGGACTTCAAGTCCAACGAATATGCCAACCTCATCGGCGGCGCGCGCTACGAGCCGCACGAAGAGAATCCGATGATCGGTTTCCGCGGCGCCAGCCGTTACATCAACGCCTCGTTCCGCGAAGCGTTCGCGCTGGAATGCCGCGCGGTGCGCAAGGTCCGCGAGACCATGGGCCTGGACAACTGCTGGGTGATGATTCCGTTCGTGCGCACGCTGGAGGAAGGCCGCAAGGTGATCGAAGTCCTGCGCGAGAACGGTCTCGAACAGGGCAAGGAAGGCCTGAAGATCATCATGATGTGCGAAGTGCCGTCGAACGCGCTGCTGGCCGACGAATTCCTCGACATCTTCGACGGCTTCTCGATCGGTTCCAACGACATGACCCAGCTCACCCTCGGTCTGGATCGCGACTCGGCGATCGTCGCCGACCTCTTCGACGAGCGGAACCCCGCGGTCAAGAAGATGCTGTCGATGGCGATCCAGGCCGCGAAGCGCAAGGGCAAGTACGTCGGCATCTGCGGCCAGGGCCCCAGCGACCATCCGGACCTCGCCCAGTGGCTGATGGACGAAGGCATCGAATCGGTGTCGCTGAACCCGGACACCGTGGTCGACACGTGGCTGAAGCTCGCGAAATCCAAGGCCGGCTGATCGCGCCCGCCACGACCACTCACTTTCTCAAGGAATCCACCATGCGCATCGCCGCGTCGCTCGCCCTGACCACCCTCCTCCTCGCCGCATCGATGGCATCGCCGGCGCGCGCCGGCGAAGGCCAGGAAGGCATCGATCTGATGCTGGACACCATCACCACCGGCTGCGCCGGAATGAACACGCAATTCCGTCAGACGCCGGGTCTGGGCGGCGCACTGGCCTCGCGCCCCGAAAACGCGCTGTGCGATTGCGTCGAGAAGCGCCTGAGCGCGATGCCGCTGGTCGCGGACCTGCGCAAGCTCGACGACGCCAAACTGGAATCGCTGATCAGCGAGGGCCAGACGTTCAAGGACTACCTCGTGGCGAAGCTGTCCGCGACGATGTTCACCTGCGTCACCGACGAACTCAACGCCGGCGCCGACGCGATCAAGCCGGAGATGTGATCGGCAGGGCATCGGGCGGACTCAGCCCCGCCCTGTGCATCCCTGCAGCCCCGAAGAAATGCGGCATGCAGGCACCGTGGCGCGTTGATCTTCAGAACACCGTCGGCATCTCGAAAACGATGCAGGTCGTGGTCGCATGGGCATAAAGCTTGCCTGCTTCATCCTCCATGCGGGCGTCAGCGGTCGCGATTTGTCGCCCGACGTGAATCACTCTGCCGACCGCGCGCAAAGGCCCCGTCTTGTGGGAGGCGGGCCGAACGATGTTGATGCTGAGCTCAGCCGTGGTGTATGTACGCCCGACCGGAAGCATGGTCTGCACGGCACAGCCCAACGCGGAATCCAGAAGCGTGGCGAACCAGCCGCCATGCACGGTTCCCATGGGGTTGTAGTGCTGTGGAAGCGGGATCCCCTGGAATACAGCGCGGCCATCATCCACTTCCAGCAACGTCATGTTCATCGTCTCGTTCATGGGTGGGAACGGCAGCTCGCCAGACATCATGGCTTCCAGAATCTCTCTTCCACTCCGGCCGGCGAGCAGTTCCATCCGCGCGATACCGGACGTGCCTCCGCCCGCGGCCGCACGTTGCCGGGCGGCTTCTTGCTGGGCAGTCCAGAGGGTCGTCGACTTCGTCATGGCGATCTCCAATGCGATGTGGCGTCTCAGGCCTGAATTTCAGGCGAGACCGAACGTCTTCCTGAGGCCCTTCGCCACCGGGGCAGCGGGCATGAAGCGGCGCAGTTTGGCCAGAAGAGACGCCTCGCCCTTCGGCGTATGACGCATCTTCCATGCGCCCAATGCGGCATCGACGATCGTGGATGCGACGCCATCGGGCAGGGGGGCTTTTTGGACATTGCTCTGGATCGCCCGGGAAACGACCGCGAGTTCCCTGGCGTAGTCGGGGATCCTGGCGACGGTCTGGGGCGCGTTGAGATCCAGATTGGTCCTGGTGAAGGAAGGTTCGACCAGCGCCACGCGGATGCCGAATTGGCGCACCTCGTGATCCAGCGTTTCGGACAGACCTTCGACCGCATGCTTGGACGCCGAATAGAGCGCCATGTACGGTGCCGGCAGAAAACCCAATACCGAACTGACGTTGACGATGCGACCGACTCGCTGCTCGCGCATGTGGGGCAGCACCGCCTTGATCACGCGCAAGAGACCGAAGAGATTGGTGTCGAACAATGTCTGGGCTTCGACGATGGACGTTTCCTCCGCCGCACCCAGCAAGGTCACGCCCGCACTGTTGACCAGCACATCGATGCGCTTGGTCTGGTTGATGATGTTCTGGACGCCACGCTCGATCGCAGCCTCGTCCCGGATATCCATTTCGATCAGTGAAACGCCCGGGATATCCTGGGATTTCGCGATGTCGCGTACGGTGCCGAAAACACGGCATCCCTGTTCGGCGAATCTCATCGCGGCGGCGCGCCCGATCCCCGATGACACACCGGTCACGACGACGACTTTTGAATCCGGCATGGCTGTTCCCTTTTGTTTGGTTGATTTGGCGTTGATCGATCAGCTTTGCGAAGGGACTGGCCTGATCTTGAACCAGATGGAATACATGGCCGGCAGGAACACGAGCGTCAGGATCGTGCCGGCGAAAGTGCCGCCGATCAGCGTGTAGGCCAGGGTTCCCCAAAACACCGAATGCGTCAGCGGAATGAAGGCGAGGATCGCGGCCAATGCCGTGAGGATTACCGGGCGCGCGCGTTGCACGGTCGCTTCGACGACGGCGCCATAGGGATCCAGCCCCGCCTGTTCGTTTTCGCGAATCTGTCCGATCAGGATCAGCGTGTTGCGCATCAGGATGCCCGACAATGCAATCAGGCCCACCAGCGCATTGATGCCGAAGGGCTGCTGGAACAGCAGCAGCGTCGGCACCACGCCGATCAATCCCAGCGGGCTGGTGAGGAAGACCATCACCATCGCGGCCATGGAACGCACCTGCAGGACGATGATGAGCAGCGTGATCGCGAGCATGATGGGGAAGATCGGCAGCATCGCGACCGTCGCCTTGCCGGACTCCTCGATGGAACCGGCCTCCACGATGCGATAGCCACTCGGCAGCGTTGCCATGACGGGCTGGAGCTGCCGGGTGATGGCCGTCGAAACATCCGGCGGCTGCAAACCTTCGGCGATGTCGCCTCTCACGGTGATCGTCGGGACACGGTCGCGTCGGCGCATGACCGGTTCTTCCATGCGCACCTCGACCTTGCCCACCTGCGAGAGCGGGATGCGCTGCCCCTGGGCGCCAGCCAGCGTGAAGTCGCCGATCCTGGCCGGATCGAGTCGATTGCCGCCCGCCGAGCGCGCGACGATCTGCACCGTGCGGATGTCCTCGCGCACGGCGGTGACGGGAATACCGCTGAGCAGGAATTGCAGTTGTTGCGCCACGGAACTGGAGGTCAGTCCAACCGCCTGCAAGCGATCCTGCTGCAAGGTGAAGTGCAGCGCGGGGACGCGCGCGCCCCAATCCGTGTTGACCGTGCGCATCAGCGGACTGGCGTCCATCACCTGCTGCACTTCAGCCGCCACCTTGCGCAACTTATCGGGATCAGGACCACTGACCCGATAAGCCACAGGAAACGGGGAATAAGGTCCGAATACCAGTTGGGTCACCCTCAGACGCGCCTCGGAGGCGAGCCCATCGGCGATGGCCTGCCGCAACCGGTGTTTGAGTGCTTCGCGCTCGTCCTGGCTGTCCGTGCGCACGACGATCTTCGCAAATGACGGATCGGGCAGTTCAGGCCCCATCGAGAAATAGAAACGTGGCGCTCCCTGACCGACGTAGGCCGTGACGATCCTGGCCTCCTCTTGCCTGGCCAGCCATGCTTCCACCTTCCGCGCAGCGGCACTCGTCTGGGTGATCGACGTGCCGTAGGGCATCTGCACCTCGACCAGCACTTCAGGGCGGTCGGAAATCGGGAAAAACTGTTTCTTGACCACGGCCATGCCGAGCACCGAGACCACGAAAAGCGCGATCACCGAGCTGGCGATGATCCACTTCCGCGCGATGACGCGCCCAAGCAGTCGACGGAAGCGGTTGTAGCGTGGCGTGTCGTAGATGGCATCGTGGCCGCCTTCGACTTTCTCGACATTGGGCAGCAGCTTCACGCCGAGATACGGTGTGAAGACCACCGCCACCACCCACGAGGCGATCAGCGCGATGCCGACGATCCAGAACATGTTGCTCGTGTACTCACCCGCCGTGGATCGGGCGAAGCCATTGGGCATGAATCCTACCGCAGTGACCAGCGTACCCGAGAGCATGGGGGCCGCGGTATGGCTCCAGGCATAGGCTGAAGCGGCGATCCGGTCATAACCCTCCTCCATCTTCACCATCATCATTTCGATGGCGATGATGGCGTCGTCCACCAGCAGTCCCAGCGCCAGGATCAACGATCCCAGGGTGATGCGGTCGAAATTCTTGCCGGTCGCGAGCATGACCACAAAGACGACCGCCAGCGTCAAGGGGACGGCCGCGGCGACCACGAGGCCCACGCGCCATCCCATGCTGAGGAAGCTCACCAGCATGACCACCAGCACCGCGGCGAAGAACTTGACCATGAACTCGTCGACCGCCGAGCTGATGTTGACAGCCTGGTCGGTCACCTTGGACAAGCTCATCCCAAGCGGCATTTCGGCATTGATCGCAGTCACCTCGCCATCCAGCGCCCTGCCCAGTTCCAGCCCGTTCCAGCCATCGCGCATGACGACACCGAGCAGCAGCGCAGGCTCACCGCCGTTGCGGATCAGGAACGTCGCCGGATCTTCATAGCCACGTTTCACGGTAGCGATATCCGCCAGTTTCAGCGTGCGTCCCTGCGACACCACGGGCGTGTCGCGGATCTTCTGCAACTCGTCGAAGGCGCCATCGAGGCGAATGAGCACCTCCGGCCCCTTGGTCTCGACGGATCCAGCCGGGGTCAAGGCGTTCTGGCTGCCGAGTGCGGCGAACACGTCCTGCGGGTCGATGCCCAATGTCGCCAGACGATCATGCGAAAACTCGACGTAGATGCGCTCCGACTGTTCGCCGACGATATTGACCTTCTTCACGCCCGGCACGTGCAGGAGACGCTGGCGCAGCGTTTCCGCATCGCGGACGAGCGTACGCTGGGGTTCGCCCTTCGCCCTGAGGGCGAACAGGGCGAAGGTCACATCGGAATACTCGTCGTTGACGAACGGCCCGATGACGCCTTGCGGCAAATTCCGGACTTCGTCCCCGACCTTCTTGCGGGCTTGGTAGAACTCGTCCTGCACTTCCGATGGCGGCGTGCTGTCCAGCAAGGTCAGCGTGGTGAATGCCAATCCCGGGCGGGTATACGTCTCGCTGCGGTCGTACCAGCGCAGTTCCTGCAAACGCTTTTCGATCTTCTCGGCGACCTGATCCTGCATTTCCTGCGCGGTCGCGCCGGGCCAGGCCGTGACGATCGTCATCACCTTGATCGTGAATGAGGGGTCCTCCGCACGCCCCAGCTTGAAGAAGGACATGGCGCCACCCAGCGTGATCAAGAGGATCAGGAACAGAGTGATGGCGCGCTCTCGTACGGCGAGTGCCGAGAGGTTGAACCGGCCCGCACTCACTGCCCGCGCCCAGCAGTCGAAGATTGATCAGCGACCTTGACCCGTTCGCCTTCGCGCAGCAGATGCGCGCCGAGCGCCACAACGCGATCCCCCTGTTTGAGCGGGCCGACGATGCGTGCGCTGTCGTCGTCCAGTTGCTGAATCACTACGGGCCGCCAGGACACTTTCGCGGGGGTACCGTGAATGAACCACACCCCCGGTCCCTTTCCCGGATCGAACAGCGCCGCCAGCGGTACGCGCAGACCACCGGCTTCGGAGGCGGGGCGATCCGTGACCTGGATCGTGACGGTGGTGCCCAAGGGCGCGTCGGCCAGATCGCCTTCCAACACATACCGCGCCTCGAAGGTCCGGGTGAGGGGATCCGCCGCGTCCGAAAGTTGACGCAGTTTGGCCCGGACGCTCACGCCCTCCTTGCCGAAGACCGTGGCCTGACCGAGTGAACCGAGCTGCGGACGCAGGGTTTCAGGCAACTGGATGACCGCTTCGCGAGGGCCCGCGTGTGCCAGACGGACCACGGCCTGTCCGGCACTGACGATCTGTCCGGGTTCGGCAAGCGTTTCCATGACGACACCGTCGCCATCGGCCAGGAGTTCCGCATAGCGACTCGCGTTGAGAGCGACTTCGGCCTGCGCCTCTGCCGCACGCAGTTGGGCCTTCGCGGCATCCGCGGCAGCCTTGGCCTGATCGTAGGCCGAGACCGAGATCGCTCCCGTTCCAAGCAGATTCCGGTAACGGACTTCATCCGCTGCCGTCTGTTTGGCCTGCGCTCGCGCAGCGGCTGCCGCCTGCTGCTGCGCGCTCACCGCGAGCCTCAGGTCCACCGGATCGATGCGCATGAGTAGCTGGCCTCGCCTGACGGTTTGGCCCGCATCCACGAGCCGCTCCAGCACCTTGCCCGAGACGCGAAACCCCAGGTCGCTCTGTACCCGGGCGGCGACGGTTCCGCTGAAGGAGCGCGACGCCGAGTTCGCCCGCTCAACCGTTGCGACGCGTACCAGCGGTGTCAGGGTGCGCGGATCGGGGGCGGTTTCGTCGCTGCAGGCCGCCAGCACCAACGGCAATACGCAGAAGACCGCGGCGGGAATGAGGCACCGGAGCATATGAGGGACCCATGGACGAGCTGATCTGGGACCCGATCATGATCCTAGTGACCAATATAGTCAATAGTCACTACATGCTACTCATCAGGGGGACAGGCTGCGAAGGATCAGGCCGGACAGCCGTGCGGGGGCTTCTTCGGCATGGTCGAAACCGTGCTGCAGGAGCAACGGGTTCACGTATGGGTGCATGACCAGGTAGATCGCTGTCGTGGCCTCGTCGAGCGGCGTCTTGCGCTCGAAATCGCCGGTTTGACGGCCTTGCTGCAGGATGTCCTGGAGCAATGCGCGGATGCGGCTCTCGTATGAGATCGCCGCCTGCCAACGCTCGCTCGCCGCAGAGGCCGCGATCTCGTAGAGCTTGCGATCCTGGAACAGCAGGCGGAGGCTCGCCTCAACGATCGCCTTGAACATGCGCCGCAGCTTCTCCGGTGGCCGCTCGGTCGCGTCCACAGCCGCCCTGACCTCAGTCTCGATCTGGCGGAGGCAATTGGTGCAGATCATCTCGCCAATGGCCTGCTTGGACTCGAAGAACTTGTAGATGTAAGCCTTGGAGTAGCCCACCGCCTTGGCGAGATCGGAGACTGTCGTCTTCTCGTACCCGTACCGGCTGAAGTATTCGGTCGCCACCACCACGATCTGATCCCGTACGTCGTGGTCGGCAGGGCCGCGCGATGAACCTGAATAAGGGGTCGGGATGCTCATCTGGCTAGCCTATGCCGTGCGCCGGAATCAATCAACAAGTGACTCTTCAGTAATATAGTCACCTCATGATCGGAACAATCCGCCGAAAGTACTGCAGCCGAGTATCAACACCGGAAGCACCGGCTTGAAGGCGTAGTTTTCTGCGTCACCGACGAACTCACCGCCGGCGCCGACGCGATCAAGCCGGAGATGTGGTCCCGGGCCCGTAGCCCGGGTCGAGCGCGCAGCGCGAAACCCGGGGGTCTTGGTTGCCGACGCATGGCAGCGCATTTCCCTGTCTCGCGCAAAGCCCCGGGTTCCACCCGCTGCGCGGCTTCTACCCGGGCTACACCAGGAACATCCGCAGCTCGCGCAGATAAGGCGCGCTGATGCGCACGACTTCGGGGTGATTGCGGAACTTCACCAGGCCGGTGCCCGTGGCGGTGTCGTCGCGTTCGACCAGCAGCACTTCGCGCAGGTTGACCACCGTCGAACGATGGATCTGCCGGAAGCGCTCCGGATCCAGCCGACCGACGATCTTCTTCAGCGACTCCTCGATCAGGTGCTGGCTGTCGCGACACACCAGCCGGGTGTATTTGCTGTCCGACTTCAGATACACGATGTCGTCGACTTCGATCAGATAGGTCCGGCGGCCGGCGCTCGCGGTCAGCCAGCGCAGATAGGTGGGCGGGCTGGGCGCGGAGAAAGCGCGCAGGAATTTCTGCAGTTCGCCTGCCGCCGCGCGGTCGCGCCTGCGCAGGCGATCGAGACAGGCTTGCAGCCGTTCGGCCGTGACCGGCTTGAGCAGATAGTCCACCGCGCCCTGCTCGAAGGCGTCGACCGCGAATTCCTGGTGCGCGGTGACGAACACGATGCGGGTCTCGTCGGCGATGGCTTCGGCGAGCTGCAGACCGGACATGCCGGGCAGGCGAATATCGAGGAAGGCCACCGACGGCGAACCGTCGCGGCACAGCGCCAGCGCTTCCTCTGCGGATGCGGCGGCGACGACTTCGCCGAAGTCCGACGCCATCCGCGCGAGCAGCTCGGCCAGCGCTTCGCGCAGCCGCGGCTCGTCTTCCACCACCAGGATCCACTCCCCGCTCCGGCGCGGCATTGCCTGGGTCATGCCGTTTTCCCGTGCGCCGGCAACACCAGCGAGACGACGACGCCACCCTCGCGCGGATGCTCGATTTCCAGAGGGCGCGTCGCGCCGTAGAGCAGTTTCAGACGCGCCTGCAGATTGCTCAAGCCGCCTTGCCGGCCGCCGGACACATCGAACGGCGGGCCATCGTTGCGGACCGCCAATGCGAGCCCGCCGCCCTCGTCCGCGCAGCGCACCGCGATGGCGCCGCCGTCCGCGCTGCGTTCGATGCCGTGCTTCACCGCGTTCTCCACCAGCACCAGAAGACAGGCCGCGGGTAAAGTGCGATCGAGCAGTGCCGGCGGGCAGTCGAGATCGTAGCGCAGCCGTTCTCCCAGTCGCAAACCGATGATTCGCAGATAGCTTTCGACCATCGCCAGTTCTTCGCGCAGGGTCGTCTCGTCGCCGTTGAGCGCGAGCGTGTTGCGGCGGAGGAATTCGACCAGCGCGTCCAGCATCGCCGCGGCGGTGCCGTCGCCGGGGCCGAGACTGGCGCGGACGTGCGCAAGGGTGTTGAAGATGAAGTGCGGCTCGACGTGAGCGCGCAACATCGCCAACTGCGCCTCGGACCGTCGTGCCTGCATCGCCTGCCGACGGCGGTCTTCGTCGATGATCGCGCCCTGCGCGCGGATCAGGTCCAGCAGCGCGGTCTCGAAGCTGCGCATGCGCCGGGCGCAGCGTCCGCCGTCCACCGCGAACACGCCGTAGATCCAGACATGCGCCGGATCGATGGCGATCCGGAGCACGCAGCGCGCATCGCGCAGCGGGGCGACGGTCAGCCTGAGGTTGTCCTCGAACAGCCCGGGCCAGAGCGCGTTCGATCCGGCGATCTCAGCGATGCGCGCGGCGACACCGACACGGTTGGTCTGCAGGCGCGTGGCCACGAACACCGAACGCATCGCGCTCTCGGCGAGCCGCAGCGCCTGCTCGTCGGACAGCTCGACCTGGATCGACGCGCGGCAGCCGACCGACAACAGGCCCGGGGCGCCCTCGATTCCGGCCAGCGCCCTGCGCTGCCACCACGCGCACCCGAGTCCCCAACACAGCGCGACCGGCGGAAACAGGATCAACGCCGCGAGAAATGTCGTGGAAAGTCCGTAGGCCATGTCCCCGCGCAGGGCGACATCGAAGATCAGGCCGAGGGCAGTGCCGACCGCGAGCAGGACGAACCACGCGGACAGCGCGATCCGCAGCGCGAGGATCGTGAATGCGCCGAGGCTGCGGATCACGGCTTGCCGCCTGCCCCTGCCGGGGCTTCGACATCGAGACGGATGGTCTTCGCGACCTCGCCCTTGTCGTCGAACATCTGGATGCTGGGCTGGCCGTCGGCGGAGACCAGCAGCATCATCCGCGGCCGGCCACCGGCATCGGCGAGACTCAGCGCTGCGGCACCGTCCCGCGTGGTGCCCAATCTCACGCGGTTCCTCGACAACGCTTCGTTCTTCCGCATCTCGGCGATGGCGGCCTGCGCCGCGTCCTTGTCGAGCTGGCGGATTTCGGCCATGCGCGCGGCGCGCTGCATGACGTCGAGTTTCGTGCCGTCCGCCTCGTCGTTGATCGCGAACATGCTGTAGGCCTTGCCGCCGTCTTCGGCATGCAGCAGTTGCATCACCTGATCCTGGCGGAACCGGTCGAAAGTCAGACTGAGGCCAGCGGACGCGCGGCCGTCGGGGCCGACCACGCCCTTCTGGATCAAGCCGCCGTTTTCGGTGCCCTCGTCGTTGACGAACAGCATGCCCGCGAACTGGCGGCGATCCGGCCGCGGGATCTCCCCGCCCTTCCAGGGCGCGCCCGGAAATTGCGCGCGGTTGGAAATCACCATGCGCAGGGTGCCGTCCGGTTCGCGGACGTTGATGCGACCGACATCGATCTCTTCGAACTTCGCCGCGGGCGCTTTCGCGCCGGTGAGGAATACGAGGGCGGTGGTCATTGCGGTGCTGAGCAGGACGCCCGAGACGAAACTTCTGTTGATGGCCATGTTGATTCCTGTGCGCGATGGCGGATGCGTGGATTGTCGGGGCGGGTGTTCCCGCCCTTCGATCTCACTCTGCATCCACGCGATCGGCCCGGGCCACCGGATGCCGACGCAGCCCGGAAGACGCCCGACGAAACCCCGGCGGCGGCCGACGAATGCCCGGGATCCGGTGCGGGTTCGCGCGAAGAGGCGCGGGTTCCACCCGGGCGACGCGGCGCGATCTTCATGGATCGTTCGGAACCGCGTATCGGGAAATCGGTGCGCCGGGGCGCACCCTATTTCAAGCTCGCGCCCTTCTGCGACAACCATGGCCGGATGTCGCACACCAGTCGACCGGCCTGCACCGCGGGGTCGTCGTTGCACATCGCTTCGGCGCCGGCACGGTCGGGCGCGTCGAGGATGAAGATGCCGCGGATGTCGCCGTCGTCCATCATCGGGCCGGCGATGTGCAGGATGCCGCGCTCGGCGTAGGCCTGCATGTTGGCCATGTGCCCGGCCTGCAGGCGCTGCGCCTCGTCGGCGGGATGATCGCGCTTCGGGCCTTTCTTCAGCATCACGAACCAGTACTGCTTCATGCCCGGCGGCAGCGCGGGTGCGGCGGGTGGCGCGGCCTGCGCCGGGGCGGCCGGCGGCTCGGCCTGTCCAGCCCATGCGAGGATCGGAATCGACAACAGCACGACGGCGAGCAGACGGATCATGGTCATGGCTCCGGTCAAGCGGCGAATTCGGCGATCCGCCGGCGGTAATGCCGCAGTTCCTCGATGGAATCGCGCACGTCGCTGAGCGCGGTGTGCGCGGATTCCTTGTGCAGGCCACCCAGCACCTGCGGTGCCCAGCGTCGCGCCAGTTCCTTCAGGGTGCTGACGTCGAGATTGCGATAGTGGAAGAACTGCTCCAGCTCGGGCATGCAGCGATGCAGGAAACGCCGGTCCTGGCAGATCGAATTGCCGCACATCGGCGACGCCTTCGCGCCGACCCAGCCCTGCAGGAACTGCAGCGTCCGCTGTTCGGCTTCGCGCATCGACACGCCCTGCTCCAGCACCCGCTGCCACAGCCCGGACTTGCGGTGCTGGTTGCGGTTCCAGTCGTCCATCGCTTCGAGCGTGGCGAGATCGTGGGTGATGGCGAACTCCGGGCCCTCGGCCAGCACGTTGAGCTGGGCATCGGTGATCACGGTGGCGATCTCGATGACCGAATCGCGGTCGGTGTCGAGCCCGGTCATTTCCAGATCGATCCAGATCAGGCGGCCTTCGCTCGGGAGGGTCTCGGTCGTGGGTGTCGTCGCCATGCGGCTCGCATCGAGGGTCGGGAAGCCGCATCATAGCCCAGCCCTCCCCGCCGACCCACGCGCATGGCGTTGCCGCTCTCGTTCGACCACCACACCATCCTCGGCGCGATGCTGGCGCCGGCCCTGTTGATGGCCGCGACCGGCTCGCTGCTGGTGTCGGCGAACGCGCGGCTGGCGCGCGTGGTCGACCGTCTGCGCGCGCTGATCGTGGCCTGGGAAAAGGACGCCCCCGACCGCGAGGAGCGCGACACCCAGATCCGGCGCCACCGCCATCGCGCGGCGCTGGTGTTGCGGGCCTGCCGTCTGCTCTATGCGGCGCTGGGTGCGTTCGTCGGCACCAGCCTCGGGCTGGCCGCGGACGCCCTGCTCGGCTTCCGGCTGGATGCGGTGCCGACCGTGCTCGCGGTCGTCGGCATGCTCTGCCTGCTCGGCGCGAGCCTCGCGATGGGACGCGAAGTCGGGCTGTCGGTGCGCAGCTTCGACGAGGAACTCGATCAGGAAATGGCGCGGCGCCGGAGTTGACGCACGCCGATCACACCGGCGGCTTGCCGCGTTTGCGCCGGAAATAATTGGTGAGCATGGTGCCGGCTTCGTCCGCCAGCAGGCCGCCGGAGACCTCGACGCGATGGTTGTGGCGCGGGTCGGTCAGCAGATCGAACACGCTGCCCGCGGCGCCGGTCTTCGGATCGCCCGCGGCGAAGACGACCCGGGCGATGCGGGCATGCACCGCGGCCATCGCGCACATCGCGCAGGGCTCCAGGGTCACGTAGAGCGTGCAGCCGATCAGGCGATGATTGCCGAGCGCGCGCCCGCCTTCGCGCATGGCCACGATCTCGGCGTGCGCGCTCGGATCTTGGTCGCCGATGTTGCGGTTCCAGCCTTCGCCGATCATGCGGCCTTCGGCATCCACCAGGACCGCGCCCACCGGGATCTCGTCGTGCTCGTGTTCGGCGCGCGCGGCCAGCGCCAGGGCATGGCGCATCCAGCGTTCGTCGTCGGGGGGCGGGATCAAGCGGAACTCCGGCGGTCTTCGGGCGTGCGGGACGCATTGTCGCCCGGCGCCCTCCCGTTCGCCATCTCCGCAGTCGCGGCTCAGACCCGTCCCGCCGCGGCCAGCGCCGCGTACTCGTCGTCGGCGAACAGCCGCGAGCGCACGAGGAAACGCACGCCCTCCCCGTTCTCCAGCGAGAACATGCCGCCACGACCTTCGACCACGTCGATGATCAACTGGGTGTGCTTCCAGTATTCGAACTGCGGCGCGCTGATGTAGAACGACGCGCCGCCGATCTCGCCCATGCGCACGTCGCGATCGCCGACGATGAACTCGCCCTCCGGAAAGCACATCGGCGACGAACCGTCGCAGCAGCCGCCCGACTGGTGGAACAGCACCGGCCCGTGACGCGCGCGCAGCTTGTCGATCAACTGCAGCGCGGCGAGCGTCGCGGTGACCTGCAGGGGAAGTTCGGGCATGCGCATCTCCTGGCGGACGTGGCCCGATACGCTCGGGAAGGTGCCGGAAAAAACCCGCGCCGCCCGGGAGGGAGCCGTGCGGCGGCGCGGACGCGACAGCATGGTCGCGATCGGAACGATGGGATCAGAAAAAGCCGAGCGCCTTCGGCGAATAGCTGACCAGCAGGTTCTTGGTCTGCTGGTAATGGTCGAGCATCATCTTGTGGGTCTCGCGACCGATGCCGGACTGCTTGTAACCGCCGAACGCGGCATGCGCCGGATAGGCGTGATAGCAGTTGGTCCACACGCGACCGGCCTGGATCGCGCGGCCGAAGCGATAGAGCCGGCTGGCGTCGCGGCTCCACACGCCGGCGCCCAGGCCGTACAGCGTGTCGTTGGCGATCTGCAGCGCTTCCTCTTCGGTCTTGAACGTGGTCACCGACACCACCGGCCCGAAGATTTCTTCCTGGAAGATGCGCATCTTGTTGTGGCCCCTGAACACCGTGGGCTTGACGTAATAGCCGCCGGCCAGATCGCCTTCGAGCGCGTTGCGCTCGCCGCCGATCAGCACTTCGGCGCCTTCCTGCCGGCCGATGTCGATGTAGCTGAGGATCTTCTCCAGCTGCTCGCTCGACGCCTGCGCGCCGACCATCGTGTTCGGATCGAGCGGGTCGCCCTGCTTGATCGCGGCGACGCGCGCGATCACGCGTTCCATGAATTTCTCGTAGATCGATTCCTGGATCAGCGCGCGCGACGGGCAGGTGCAGACTTCGCCCTGGTTGAAGGCGAACAGCACGAAGCCTTCCACCGCCTTGTCGAGGAAATCGTCGTCTTCGGCCATCACGTCGGCGAAGAAGATGTTGGGCGACTTGCCGCCGAGTTCCAGGGTCACCGGAATCAGGTTCTGGCTGGCGTACTGCATGATCAGGCGACCGGTGGTGGTTTCGCCGGTGAACGCGATCTTGGCGATGCGCGGGCTGCTGGCCAGCGGCTTGCCGGCTTCCAGGCCGAAGCCGTTGACGACGTTCAACACGCCCGGCGGCAGCAGGTCGCCGATGATCTCCATCAGCACCAGGATGCTGGCCGGCGTCTGTTCGGCGGGCTTCAGCACCACGCAGTTGCCGGCGGCCAGCGCGGGCGCCAGCTTCCACGCCGCCATCAGCATCGGGAAGTTCCAGGGGATGATCTGGCCAACCACGCCCAGCGGCTCGTGGAAGTGGTAGGCGATGGTGTCGTGGTCGATCTCGCCGATGCTGCCTTCCTGCACGCGCACGGCCGAGGCGAAATAGCGGAAGTGATCGGCCATCAGCGGCACGTCGGCGTTGAGCGTTTCGCGGATCGGCTTGCCGTTGTCCCAGGTCTCGGCATGAGCCAGCAGTTCGAGGTTCTCCTCGATGCGGTCGGCGATGCGCAACAGCACGTTCGCGCGCTCGGTGGCGGAGGCTTTGCCCCATGCGTCCTTGGCCGCATGCGCGGCATCGAGCGCGAGTTCGATATCGTCCTTGTTGGAGCGCGCGATCCGGGTGAAGACCTTGCCGGTGATCGGGGTGATGTTGTCGAAGTACTCGCCGCTGCACGGCGCGACCCATTGGCCGCCGATGAAATTGCCGTATTGCGCCTGGAAGATCCGGGAATGGTCGTGAAGATGCGGTTTGACGAGGGCGTTCATGGGCAGGCTCCGTTGGCTGCGAGGGTGTGCCTGTCCATCCGCAAGTGCGGTGCCAACCGCGCCCTGCTGCGTCGCAGCATCGACAAATCTCCGCCCTGGCACGGACTTGCGATGCCGCATGTTGCAACGCACAACGCGCGGCGATTGCAAGGCGGTCGCGTCTGTGTTGTTTATGGAAACAGATGTGATTGCGACTGTCGCAGAATGCGACACAGGAGACACCATGCGCCGAATGCATCCGACCGCGGAACTGGCCCAGGCGCGCCGGGCATTCTTCGAGCGCGGCAGCGTCGCCGCGGTCGATCTGCCGAAGACGATCCTGCGGTCGTGGCAGCGCTGCCGGCGGCTCGGGCTGCCGGAAGAACGCACGCCCGCGATCGAACCGGTGCCCGAAGCGCGGCTGCGCGAGATGCGCGACCGCAACGAGCGGCTGTGGCGCCTCGCCCGCGCCGAACTGGAAGCGCTGGCCGTCGATGCCGACGCCAGCGGCAGCATCGTCATCCTCACCGACGACAGCGGCTGGATCCTCGACGCCACCGGCCATCCGCAGTTCCTCGACAAGGCCGGCCGGGTCGCGCTGCGCCCGGGCACCTGCTGGAACGAGGCGCAGGTCGGCACCAACGCGATCGGCACCGCCATCGTCGAACGCCGGCCGGTGGAAGTGCGCGGCAGCGAGCATTACCGCGCGCCGCACGGCATCCTCACCTGCACCGCCACGCCCATCCACGATCCCTACGGCCGGCTGGTCGGCGTGCTCGACATCAGCGGCGACTCGCGCGCCCAGCATCTGCATGCGCTCGGGCTGGTGCGGATGGCGGTGGCGAACATCGAGCATCGCTATTTCGACGACGGCATCGACGGCTGCGAACTGTTGCGCCTGCATCGCGACCCCGCCCTGCTCGGCTCGGCAAGCGAAGGGTTGTTCGCGTTCCGCGGCGGCAAGCTCGTGGCCGCGAATCAGGCCGGCCTCGCGCTCGTCGGCATCGATCGCGACGATCTCGGCCGGGTCGGTTACGACATGCTGTTCGACGACGCCCTCGCCCGCCTGCGCAGCGAAGGCGCGGTGCGCGACCGCTGCGGCCGCGTGCTCTACGGCAAGGTCGACGGCGATGCGGCGAGGCCGGGCATCACGATTCCGCTGTCGCCCCCGCGCGCGCCGGCGCCACGTGCGCCGCAACCGCGCGCGGTTGTCATCGACACCTCACCGCTGTTCGACGCCGCCACCGCCCACGCGCTGGAACGCGCGCGACGCGTGCTCGACGCCGAGCTGCCGGTGCTGATCGTCGGCGAGACCGGCACCGGCAAGGAAGTGTTCGCGCGCGCGCTGCATGCCCGCTGCGCGCGCGCCGGCAAACCCTTCATCGCGGTGAACTGCGCGGCGCTGCCGGAAGGGCTGATCGAATCGGAACTGTTCGGCTACGAGGAAGGCGCCTTCACCGGCGCGCGCCGCCAGGGCAGTCCCGGCCTGCTGCGCCAGGCCCAGGGCGGCGTGCTGTTCCTCGACGAGATCGGCGACATGCCGCTGGCGCTGCAGCCGCGCCTGCTGCGCGTGCTGCAGGAGCGCGAACTGTCGCCGCTCGGCGGCGGCAAACCGGTCAAGCTCGATTTCGCGCTGGTCTGCGCGACCCACTGCGACCTCGACGGCGCGGTCGAATCCGGCCGCTTCCGCGCCGATCTCTACTACCGCATCGCCGACCATCGCGTGCGGCTTTCGCCGCTGCGCGCCGTGGCCGATCGCGGCCTCGTCGTCGACACGCTGTGGTCGCGGATGGGCCATCGACGCACGCTCTCGCACGATGCGCATGCCGCGCTCGCCGCCTACGCCTGGCCCGGCAACTGGCGCCAGCTCGTCGCCTGCCTGCGCACGCTGGTGGCGCTCAGCGACGACGGCAGCCGGATCGAACCGCGCGACCTGCCGGACTACCTGCAGACGGCGGATCGCGATGCGCCCGCTGCGACGATCGGCGGCGGCGGCATCGCCCCGCTCGGGCTGCTGGAAGAGACCGCCATGCGCGACGCCCTCGCCGCCTGCGACAGCAACGTCGCCCGCGCGGCGCGACTGCTGGGCGTGAACCGCAGCACGCTGTATCGACGATTGGGGACGCCGAAGCGCCCGAACTGAAGTCGATCCTCGGCACGGATCGCCGACGATGCCTGCGCGGGCGATCAGTCGCCGGTGACGACGGTTCGCGTCGAACTGTTGAGCACGAAGACGTGGCCTTTCGCGCGCACCAGCACCTCGGTGCCGCTGGTCGAGATCGAGAATTCCTTGCCGAGCCGGGTCGATGCGCGCAGCTTCACCGTCGCCTGCCGCCGGTCTTCCGACAGGTCGATCGATTCGATCGTGAACTTCATGTCGGGCTCGATCCTGAGCGACTTGAGCAGCGCTTTCATGGTCAGCATCGAGTCGCGGATCGCCGCGCAGGCTTGCCGCTGATCCAACGCGATGGTGTCCTCCCCTTCCGGCGTGCGCATCACATCCACCGCCCGGTAGGCCCGGTGCATCGATGCGCACTGCGCTTCGGAGTCGAAGCTGCGAAGGGCGTTGATCTGCTGCTGGTAATGCGCGTAGACGATGTCCTCGTCGAGCTTCGACTGTGCGCCCCGGTAGTAACTCATCCCGTGCCGGATCGCCAGGAAGCCGACGATCACCGCAAGCCCGAGTCCGATGTGTTTCCAGTTGCGTTTCGATTCCATTCCAGCCTCCGAGCCGTGCTCCGGAACAAGCGCTGCGGATGCCTCAGCGCATCGACACCGTGCTGCGGGTGTCGGTAAAGGTGCTGTAGACCTGACCCCAGCGCCGGACCAGCGTCTCCGTCCCGGCGGTGGTGATGGAGAGTTGCTTGCCGATGCGCATCGAGGCGCGGATCTTCACGCTGGCCTCCTTGCGATCGGGCGACACTTCCACCGATTCGATCGTGTACTTGAACTCGGGCTCGAGCTTCGTGGCGGCGACGAGCTTCTTCATCATCTTCATCGACTCGCGCGTCGCGTCGCAGGCCTGTGCCTGATCCATGACGATGCGCTGTTCGCCGCGCGGCGTCTTCGCGACATCGACCATTCGGTAGTCCTTGTCCATCATCGCGCACAGCGTCTTCGCGTCGAACATCCGGGTCGCGTTGATGCTTTCCTGGTAATGGGCGTAGACGATGTCCTCGTCCAGTTTCGTCAGCTGTATCCGGGTCACGTGATAGCCCAGCACCAGCAGCGCCATCGAGACCACGCCCGCGATGTTGCGGGGCGTGATGCGGAAGAATTCCCTTGCGTCCATCATTCCCACTCGATCGTTGCGGGCGGTTTGCCCGAAATATCGTAGACCACCCGCGAGATGCCGCGCAGCTCGTTGACGATCCGGCGCGAGACCGTGTCAAGGAACTCGTACGGCAGATGCGCCCAGTGCGCGGTCATGAAGTCGATGGTCTCGACGGCCCGCAGGGCGATGACCCATTCGTAGGCGCGGGCGTCGCCGACCACGCCGACCGACTTCACCGGCAGGAACACCGCGAACGCCTGCGAGGTCCTGTCGTACCAGCCAGCCCTGCGCAGTTCCTCGATGAAGATGGCGTCGGCCTGCGCCAGCAGTTCGGCGTACTCGCGCTTCACTTCGCCGAGGATGCGCACGCCGAGCCCGGGGCCCGGGAACGGATGGCGGTAGACCATTTCGCGCGGCAGGCCGAGTTCGACGCCGAGACGGCGCACCTCGTCCTTGAACAGTTCGCGCAGCGGCTCGACCAGGCCGAGCTTCATGTGTTCGGGCAGGCCGCCGACGTTGTGATGGCTCTTGATCACGTGCGCCTTGCCGGTCTTGCTGCCGGCGGACTCGATCACATCGGGGTAGATCGTGCCCTGCGCAAGCCATTTGGCGTTCGCGAGCTTGTGCGATTCTTCCTCGAAGATCTCGACGAACAGATTGCCGATGATCTTGCGCTTGGCTTCCGGGTCGGTCACGCCGGCCAATGCGCTGAAATAGCGGTCGGCGGCGTTCACGCGGACGACCTTCACGCCCATATGCTCGGCGAACATCGCCATCACCTGATCGCCTTCCTTCCAGCGCAACAGGCCGGTGTCGACGAACACGCAGGTCAGCTGTTCGCCGATGGCACGGTGCAGCAGCGCCGCGACCACCGACGAATCCACGCCGCCGGAAAGACCGAGGATCACTTCATCGGAACCGACCTGCGCGCGCACGCGCGCGATCTGGTCGTCGATGATGTTCGCCGCCGTCCACAGCGCACGGCAGCCGCAGATGTCGAGCACGAAGCGGCGCAGCAGGGTTTCGCCCTGCTTCGTGTGGGTGACTTCGGGATGGAACTGCACGCCGTACCAGCGCCGCGCTTCGTCGGCCATCGCGATGATCGGCACGCTGTCGGTGCGGCCGGTGACGACAAATCCCTCTGGCAGCCGGGTCACGCGATCGCCGTGGCTCATCCACACATCGAGGCCCTGGCGGCCCGGGTGATCGGTCAGCGCACCCAGCAGCTTGTCGTCGCCGGTCACTTCGACTTCGGCGTAACCGAATTCGCGGTGATGCCCGCCCTCGACCATGCCGCCGAGCTGCATCGCCATCGTCTGCATGCCGTAACAGATCCCGAGGATCGGCAGGCCGCTGTCGTACACCTGCTGCGGCGCGCGCGGCGAGCCATCCTCGGTCGTCGATTCCGGCCCGCCCGACAGGATGATGCCCTTCGGGTTGAACCTGGCGATGTCGGCCGGATCGTGGTCCCAGGCCCAGATTTCGCAGTAGACGCCGATCTCACGGATGCGACGCGCGATCAGCTGCGTGTACTGCGCGCCGAAGTCGAGGATGAGGATGCGGTCGGCGTGGATGTCGTCGCTGTGGATGTCGTCGGTACGGATATCGGTCATGGCGTTCTGTAGGAGCGGCTTCAGCCGCGAGCTCTGGTTGCAACGAATCGCTCTTGCCGGAAACGCTCGCGGCTGAAGCCGCTCCTACAAAAAGCGGGACGACCCTCACCCCATCCGATAGTTCGGCGGCTCTTTCGTGATCTGCACATCGTGCACGTGGCTTTCGCGCTGCCCCGCCCCGGTGACCTTCACGAACGATGGCTTCTTGCGCATGTCCTCGATGGTCGCGCAGCCGACATAGCCCATCGTCGCGCGCAGGCCGCCGGCGAGCTGGTGGACCACGTTCGCGAGCGGGCCGCGGTACGGCACGCGGCCTTCGATGCCTTCGGGCACGAGTTTGTCGGCGTCGCTGGCGTCCTGGAAATAGCGGTCTTTCGAACCTTTCTCCATCGCGCCCAGCGAACCCATGCCGCGGTAGCTCTTGTAGCTGCGGCCCTGGAACAGTTCGGTCTCGCCCGGCGCTTCCTCGGTGCCGGCGAACAGGCCACCGATCATCACCGTCGATGCGCCGGCGACGATCGCCTTGCCGATGTCGCCCGAATAGCGGATGCCGCCGTCGGCGATCAGCGGGATGCGGTCCTGCAGCGCTTCGGCGACCATCGACACCGCGGTGACCTGCGGCACGCCGACGCCGGCGACGATCCGGGTGGTGCAGATCGAACCGGGGCCGACGCCGACCTTCACCGCGTCCGCGCCGGCGTCTTCCAGCGCGCGCGCGGCGTCGCCGGTGACGATGTTGCCGCCGATCACCTGCAGTTTCGGGAAGGTTTTCTTCGCCCAGGCCACGCGGTCGATCACGCCCTGCGAATGGCCATGCGCGGTGTCGACGATGATCACGTCCACGCCCGCCTCCACCAGCGCTTCGATGCGCGCCTCGGTGTCGCCGCCGACGCCGACCGCCGCACCGACCAGCAGACGTTCGCTGGCGTCGTAGGCGGCGTTCGGGTTGTCGCGTTTCTTCTGGATGTCCTTCACCGTGATCAGGCCGCGCAGTTCGAAGCCGTCGTTCACCACCAGCACCTTCTCGATGCGGTGCTTGTGCAGCAGTTCCAGCACTTCCTCGTCGGATGCGCCTTCGCGCACGGTGACCAGCTTGTCCTGCTTGGTCATGATGTGGCGCACCGGATCGTCGAGCTTCTTCTCGAAGCGCATGTCGCGACCGGTGACGATGCCCACCAGCTGCCCGCCGTCGACCACCGGCACGCCGGAGATGTTGCGGGCGCGGGTGAGCTTCAGCACATCGCCGATGGTGGCGTCGGGACCGACGGTGAAGGGTTCGCGGATGACGCCGGCCTCGAAATTCTTGACCTTGGCCACCTGCGCCGCCTGCAGTTCCAGGCTGAGGTTCTTGTGGACGATGCCGATGCCGCCGAGCTGGGCCATCGCGACCGCGAGACGCGCTTCGGTCACGGTGTCCATCGCCGCCGAGACGATCGGCAGGTTCAGGCGCAGGTCGCGGGTGAGCCGGGTGGCGAGGGAGACGTCCTTGGGCAGGACGGTGGAATGCGCGGGAACGAGCGAAACGTCGTCGTAGGTGAGCGCTTCAGCCTGGATGCGGAGCATGGCCGGTCCGGTGGGGATGAAGCGCGTCATTCTACCGCGAATAGGGTGCGCCCCGGCGCACCGCATCCGACAGAACGAGAACCGGTGCGCCCGGGCGCACCCTATGCGGGGGTTTCGGCGGCCTCGGCGGCCTCGATGGTGTTCTGCATCAGCGTGGCGACGGTCATCGGCCCCACCCCGCCCGGGACCGGGGTGATCCAGCTGGCACGGTCGGCGGCGGCGTCGAACTGCACGTCGCCGACCAGCCGGCCGTCGTCGAGGCGGTTGATGCCGACGTCGATGACCACCGCGCCGGGCTTCACCCAGTCGCCCGGAATCAGCCCCGGACGGCCCACGGCGACCACCAGGATGTCCGCCTCGCCGACGTGCCGGCGCAGGACATCGGCCGGGGTGAATTTGTGGCAGCTGGTGACGGTGCAGCCCGCGATCAGCAGTTCCAGCGCCATCGGCCGGCCGACGTGGTTGCTCACGCCCACGATCGTCGCGCTCTGCCCGCGCACCGGGCGGTCGGTATAGGCCAGCAGCGTGGTGATGCCGCGCGGCGTGCACGGGCGCAGGCCGAACTGGCGCAGGGCCAGATGGCCAACGTTCTCGGGATGGAAGCCGTCCACGTCCTTGCGCGGGTCGATCCGGTGGATCAGCCGGGTCGCGTCCGGGATGCCCGGCAGCGGCAGTTGCACGAGGATGCCGTGCACCGCGGGATCGGCGTTCAGGCGGTCGATCAGCGCCAGCAGCTCGGCTTCGGAGGTGCCGGCCGGCAGATCGAAGTCGAACGCCCGGATGCCGACCTTCTCCGCCGCGCGGCGCTTGTTGCGGACGTAGGACTGCGATGCCGGGTCGCTGCCGACCAGCACCACCGCCAGGCCGGGACGGGCCCCGCCGGCGGCCATGCGGGCGTCGACCCGGGTCCTGAGGTCGTCGAGCAGATGGTCGGCGATGCGTTTCCCGTCGAGGATCCTGGCGGTCATGCGGCGGTTCGGTGGCGGCGGAGCCCGCTATTATCGCCCACTCCCGCCGCCGATATCGCCCCGGACTCTCTCCGACATGGACCCGCAGACCACCACCGAACTCGAAGCCGCCGCCTTTCGCCGCCTGCGCGATCACCTGATGCGCGAACGCGCGGACGTGCAGAACATCGATCTGATGATCCTCGCCGGCTTCTGCCGCAACTGTCTGGCCGACTGGTATCGCGACGCGGCGGCGGAACGCGGCATCGCGCTGGACAAGGACGCGGCCCGCGAAGCGGTCTACGGCATGCCCTTCGCGCAATGGAAGGCGCAGCACCAGAAGGACGCGACGCCGGAACAGCTCGCCGCGTTCGAGGCGGCGCAGAAACGGCATGCATGAATGGCATGCGTAGTTTCCTGATCATCGTCGCCGTGGTCGCCCTGTCCGGCTATGCGGGCGCGTGCTGGTTCCTGCATGCGCAACAGCGCGCGATGATCTATTACGGCGGCTTCACCGCGGCCGATCCCGCCGACACCGATTTCGCGCTGGAACGCCCGGACGCGACACTGCGCGGCTGGGTGGTGAATCCCGACGGGCGCGCGCCGATCCTCTATTTCGGCGGCAACGCCGAGCGCATCGAATCGAACCGCGAAGACTTCGCGCGGATGTTTCCCGGGCGCAGCGTCTATCTGGTCGCCTATCGCGGCTACGGCGCCAGCGACGGCACGCCGTCGGAAGCCGCGATCGTCGACGACGCGGTGGCGCTGTTCGACCACGTGTGCGCGCGGCACCCGGGCGAGCCGGTCGCGGTGATCGGCCGCAGTCTCGGCAGCGGCGTCGCCAGCCAGCTCGCCGCCCGTCGCCCGCTGGCGAAACTCGCGCTGATCACGCCGTTCGACAGCATGGTCGGCGCGGCGAAGTCGCACTACCCGATCTTTCCGGTGGACTGGCTGCTCGACGAGCGCTACGAATCGATGCATGCGCTGCGCGCGTTCGAACGGCCGGTCCTGGTCGTGCACGGCGGTCGCGACGAGATCGTGCCGGAAGCGAACACCTTGCGCCTGATCGCGGCGCTGCCCGCAACGCCGCAGGTGCTGCGGATCGCCGCGGCGGACCACAACGACATCGCGATGCACGCGGAGTACGCGCAGGCGCTGTCGGGCTTCATGCGCTGATCGCGTCGATGCATTTCGACTGCGGGCATTTCGACTGCGGGCATTTCGACTGCAGACATTTCGATTGCAGGCACGGCGCACGACACCGCGCCATCCCCCGTTCGGGGTAGTCCATCCCGGCTAAGACAGCCGACCTACGGCAGCCGGCCTAGGCGAAAGACCGTAGGGCGAACATGCGATACCCATCGCGCTTTCGCCGGCCTAGTGTCCCAGCGCAGACCCTTCGCCCATCCGGGCGCGGGGGAACGCAAGGGAGACGGCCATGACGCATCCGCAGGTCAATGCAGGCAACGCCGCCGATGACGGCGATGCCTACGACGCACCGCTGGGTTACGACCACGGCGATGACCAGGGCGACGACGCGTTCGACGAAGCCGAAGCGTACGACGAGGCCGACGCCGGCTACGAAAGCGACGGCTACGACGACGAAGGCGATGCCTACGACGAAGCGCTCGGCGACGAATTCGACGGCGATGCGGACGAAGCGGTCAATGCTCTGGACGATGATGGTCTGGACGACGATGCGATGGATCGCTACGCGGGCGATGCCTACGAGGACGCCGCGCTCGACGAGGCCGGCGCGGGTCTGCCTGCGCCGGCGCAGGCCAACGCGGCCTGGTCGGCGTTCGAGGCCGAACTCGCCGATTCCCTGGATGTCGACGGCACCGACGAGTTCCTCGGCAGCGTGCTCGGCGGCTTCTCGCGGGTGGCCGGCAGTCTCGCGCGCAACCTCGGGCCCGCCGCGGGCATGGCTTCGCGGCTCGGCGCGCATGCGCGCACTGCGGGCCGCTATGCCGGCCATGCCAGCCGTCTGGCCAGCGCCGGTTCGCTGCTGGCGCAGCGCCTGGGGCATCCCGGCATCGCCCAGCATCTGCAGCGCTTCGGCCAGATCTCGCGCGGCGCAGGTCGCGTCGCGGGCGGCTTCGGCGGCGCGCTCGGCAGCACCGCCGGCGTTCCGGGCCATCTGCGCAACGCGTCCCGGCTCGCCGGTCGCGCGGCCGCGCACCAGAATCCGCTGTCCGAACTGCTGGCGCAGATCGGGCAGCTCAGCGCCGGCGGCGCCGACGATTTCGAGGCCTTCGATGCGATGGCCGACCTCTACGAAGACGGCGTCGACGCCGCGCTGCCAGCCGCGGTCGGCCTCGCCGCGCGCCTGGCCGCGCGCGCGCTCGGCCCCCAGAACCTCGCGCGGCTGTCGCCGAACGCGCGTCGCGGCTTCGTGCGCGCGATCGGCGCGGCCGCACGGCACCTGATCCAGGGCGCAGGCCCGGGCGGCGTGCGCGCGCTGCCGCGGATCGCGGCCTCCAGCGCGCAGGCCGCGCGCAGGCAGCGCACGCCGCCGCAGCGCATCCCCAACCAGGTGGGCCGTACCGCGACCCGCGCCGCGCGCAGCGTCGCGCGCCGGCCGCGCGCGGTCGGCCAGTTGTCGCGCCCGATGTCGCCGTCGACCGCGCCGCCGCCCGGCGCCGCGCGTCCCACCGGCGTCGGCCGCGGCGTGCCTTCCGTCACCCGCGGCTCGGCACGCCGCTACGTGCTCCACGGACCTGTCGAACTGACGATCCGGCCGCTCTAGCAGGTGGTTGGAAAACGCGCATCCCGAATGTTTCTCAAGTCGCGAGTCGGACGAAGCCCGACTCGCTCCCGACGAATCGATCGCTTCCGCGCTTGCTTCGTCATCGCAGCCATCCATGGCTGCACCAGCGGGCCGTTCTTCAACAGCCGGCTGGGGGGCAGCTCCCGCACCCCTGCTCCCACCCACTCCGCAGCAAGAGGAAACCGTCATGGAAAGTTATGAAAACGACGCGTTGGACGACCTGATGTACGACGGCGCCGAGGGTCCCGCCGGCAGCGCGACCGCGTTCGACGACGAGTTCGACGCCTACGACGAGTTCGACGAAGGCGACGATGAGTTCTTCGGCACCATCGCCCGCGGCATCGGCGGTCTGCTCGGCGGCGGTGGCCGCCGGCGCGGCGGCCGGCCCGGGGGAGCCGCACCGGGTGGCGGCGGAGGTGGCCCCCTGGGCGGCCTCGGCAACATCCTCGGCGGTCTGCTCGGCGCCGACGAATACGATGAGTTCGACGAAGGCGACGAGTTCGACGAGGGCGATGAATTCGACGAAGGCGACGAGTTCGACGAGGGCGACGAATTCGAGGAAGTCGACGAGTACGACGAATTCGACGAGGGCGACGAACTCGACGCCGCCGACGAGATGATCGCCGACGCGCTGGATTCCGGCGACACCGACGAATTCCTCAGCCGCCTGCGCAATATCGCCGGTCGCGTCGCCCGCGGCGTCGGCAGCGTGGCGCGCACGGTCGCGCCGATCGCGAGCATGATCCCGCTGCCGCAGGCGCAGCTCATCGGCCGCCTGGCCGGTGCGGCCGGCCGGCTGCTGGCCGATGGCGCCGACGAATTCGAGGCCTACGACGAAATGATCGACAGCCTCGACGAAGACGAGATCGATGCCGCCGCGCCGCTGATCGCGGGCCTCGCGCTGCGTCGCGCGCTGCCGGCGGTGGCGCGGATGGCCGCGCCGGCGCGCCGCCAGGTGGTGCGCGCGGCGGCCCAGGCGGTCCGCGGTGCGGTGCGCGCGCAGGGCCGTCCGGCCGCACGCGTGGTGCCGCGCGCGATCGCGGTCGCCCGTCGCGTCGCCCGTCAGCGTCGCGTGCCGGTGGGCCGGGTCGTGCCGCAGGTGGTGCGTCGCGTGACCGCGCGCGCGGTGCGTCGTCCCGCCGCCGCACGCGCCCTCGCCCGCCCGCTGGTGCCGCGCGCGCGCCGCGTGGTGCCGCAGCGCCGCGCCGTGGCCACGGTCCGTCGCGCCGCCGCGCCGGTGCGTCGTCGGGTGGTGCCGGTGGTGCGCGCGGTGCGTCGCCGCACCGGTCCGCCGGTCATCGCCCGTCCGGTCGTCGGCGGCGCCATCGGCGGTGCCGTCGCCGGTCGCTGCAACTGCCCGCGTCACGGCCGCCGCGTCGTGAACGTGGCCGGCCCGACCACGATCCGGGTGCGTTGCCGCTGACACGATGAAGATGCGCGTCCCGGCGCAGGCCGGGACGCGGCCCGCGGTGCCATCGAGGACGAAACGGAGTCCATCCCATGCCTGCACGCAACGCCCGAGAATTCCTGCGCGTGAAGGTCCGCGGCCTGGCGGCGCGTCTGCACCGCCTCGGCCGGATCGACAACGCTTTCGTCGGTCTGCGTCCGCAGGACATGACCCATGCGCCCTCGCGCGCGCATTTCGATGCCGCCAACCAGCGTCTGGCGAAGGTCGAAGCGCAGATCCACAGCCGTTTCGACCACGTGCGCGCATCGGTGGAAGACGCGCCGATCCAGCGCGTGCTGGTCGACATCGCCCTGGTCGAGCGCGAGCTCGACCGCGCGCGGCGCCTGTTCGGCATGTTCTTCGAAGTGTTCGCGCAGCGCGGCACCAGTTTCGCCGCGGCGCTCGCCGCGCACGATGCGATCGCGCAGGACTGCTACCAGGCGGTCCGCGGCGCGGCGCCGCGGGTGTTCCGCGGCGCGCTGCTCAAGCCGGTGTGCTACATGGAACACGGCTATTCGCCGGCGACCATGCGCCGCGGCGTATCGCTGGGGCGCCTGCTGGGCGAACCCAATCCCTTCCCGCTGATCCGCATCCCGTGGGATCGCGATCATCCCTGGCAAGCGGTGTTCCTGCACGAAGTCGCGCACAACCTGCAGGCCGACCTCGGCATCTGGCAGGAGAACCGGCAGGCGGTGGTGCGCAGGATCATCGGCCAGCTGCGCCAGCCGTTCCTGGCCAGCACCTACGGCCGCTGGCACAAGGAAATCTGGGCCGATCTCGCCGCGCTGTGCCTGGGCGGCCCCGCGGCCGCCTGGGGCATGGCCGAATTCCTCGCGCATCCGGCGCCGCGCACGATGACCTTCCGCCCCGGCGGCGCGCATCCGACCGCGTTCCTGCGCGTGCAGATCCTCGCCGAAATGCTGCGTCGCCAGGGCTTCGGCGACGATGCCGCGCGGCTGGAGCGGGTCTGGGGAACGATGTACCGGCCGGAGCGCGGGCACCGCATGCCCGGCAATCTGTTGAGCAGCGCGCGCCACGTCATTCCGCACGTCGTCGACGAAACCATGTTCCAGACCCGCCGCAATCTCGCGCAGCGCGCGGTCGCCGACATCATTCCCTTCGATCGCAGTCACCAGGCCGCGATCCTGCGCGGCGCGCGACTGCTGGAACAGCGCCGCACGGACCGGATCGACATTCCGCCGCGCCATCTGCTCAGCGCCGCGAGCTACGCGCTCGCCGGCGGGCGCGTGAATCCCCGGCAGCTTGCCGACGATGTCACCGGACGTCTCAACGAAGAGAACCGCGCCGCCCGGATCGCATCGAGACGGGCCGCCGCGGGACAGCCGGCACGCGAAACCGTCGCCGCATAGGTGGCCGCACAGATCGCATTCGAACCAGTGTCCTGCGTCAGCGTTTCGAGTCCACCAGGAGATAGAACATGTTCAACACCAAACCAGATTCGCAATACGATCCCGCCGGCGGCGACCGCACGGGCCCGCCCTCGAAGGCGAAGCTCGCGCTGGACAATCTGCTGCGACGCGAACTGCGGGTCGGCGATCCGCGCAATCCGCAGCAGATCGCCAAGGCGCTGCTCGACCGCTATCAGTCCGAGCCGCGCGCGCGCGGCATCCAGAGCGAAGCCGAAGGCATGCCGTTCCAGCGCAGCGCGCCGCGCTTCGTCGCGGCCGCCGCGCCGGACACCGCCACCAGCGTGGATCTGAAGCAGGCGATGAGCGACGTCGAGAAAGACCTGGAGAATCTCGCGCGCAACAATCTCCTCAAGGACATCGACGCCGAACTCGGCGGCTGGTCCGATGGCATCCGCAACGCCAGCCAGGAAGCCGTCAACGCCGCGCGCTTCGGTCTGGATCCGCGCAACCGCGACCGTGCGATCGGCATGCGCCGCACCCTCGGCGATTACGCGCGGCTGGCGCGACTGGTCGGTTCGCTGAATCCCTCGGCCACCTACGAGTTCCGCAGCCTCGCGCAGAGCATCGACGAGGTCTGCGCGGTGATCCTGGTGATGCTGGGCGAAAGTTTGGCCAACAACGGCTTCGCGGGCGGACGCTTCCTGCTGCAGGCGCCGTTCACCGAAATGCAGACGCGCCGCGACGCCTGCATCCACTCGCTGCAGAACCTGCTCGGCAGCCTGTCGTACCAGAACGCGCCGAACGAATGGCCGCGCGGCATCGACGCCTATCGCCGCCTGTTCGACGCGCTGGAAGCGCAGGGCCAGGGCGACCTGCGCGCGCTGATGACCGAAACCGAACTCATGCGCGTGCTCGACGACCTCGTGCGCCGCGCCGCCCACGGCAGCGCCGAAGGCCTGCGCGCGCTGGGCTCGACCGCGCAGATCGAACTCAACCGCGTGTACCGGCTGATCAATTTCGGGTATCGCCTGGTCGACCCCGAATCGCCGCCGCTGACCTCGTTCCTGGAATCGCTGCGGCTGTTCGCCGATGGCTTCGGCCAGGCCGGCGGTTCGCGCCTGCTGCGCGTCGCGCGCCCGCCGATCGTGTTCTATGGCCTGTACGGGATCGAAGAGGAAGCCGCGGCCGACCGGCGCATCGTCAATCTGACGGTGTCGCGCGGACGGCTGGCCAGCCAGATCGATTGCCTGGCGCGCTGCGCCTGCGACGACATCGGCTGCCAGGTGATGCTGGACAAGATCCTCTACGACGTCGACCGCGCGATCGACCTGTACGCGGTGGGCAATACCGATCTCGGCTTGCCCGAAATCCGCGCCGCGTCCTACAGCTACCTGATCGAAGCCTTCCTCGATCTGCGCGAGGACCAGCCCAGCGGCCACGATCTCCAGGGAAATCCGATCTATCCGCCGCTGTGCCCGGAGCTGCCGCAGGCGCTGCGCACGACGCTGGGCCAGATCATGGGCCATCTGCGTCCGCTGCAGAACGGCCAGGCCGACTGGGAGACCTCGCGGGTGCGCTTCGAAGAGATGCGGACCGCCAACGAGGCCGTCGCCGGCAGCACCTTCGCGTTCACCGAGATCCTCCACCAGGAACTGTGCCTGCAACTGCAGTCGGAACGTCGCTGGGAGGCGCTGGCCGACCAGATGAGCGCGAACTGCGTGCCGATGTCGTCGCTGTTCGGCGAACAGGGCGCGCTGGTGGTGATGCTCGAGAACGCGATGGCGATGGCGATAGACGGTACGGTCGAAGGCACGGTCGACACCGACTGCGGTCTCGACGGCCCCGACATCCCGGCGCATTTTGAAACCTCCCTCAACGCGATGGCGTTCGACCGGCTCAGCAACGGCGGCTGATCGCCGCCGCGGCAACGGCAGAATTCCGCACAGGAGAACATCATGGCCATCACGGTCAAATTCGTCAGGCAGCCCCTCAGGAACCGCGACCTCCCGCCGAAGAAGCGACCGCGGGTCTGCGAAATGCCGGATCCACCGGCGGGCCCGGACATCGGGCCGAGGAAACCGCTCCGTCTCGATCCCTGCCTCAATCCGCGGCCGAAGGACGAACAGCAGGGCGATCTGCTGCTGGCCGCGCGCGTGCCCCGCCAGGGCAAATCGATGTTCCAGCAGCGCATGCACGTGAACAACGTCGCCCGCATCGGTCAACTGATCGAACTGCAGGAACAGACGCTCGCGTTCAAGGAGCAGACGATCGCGATCGAGCAGCAGGCGGCTTCGCAGCTGCAGATCGCCACGGCCACCGGCGCGATCGCGCAGTCGCAGAAGCCCCGCCCCGAGCCATCGGACGTCGAACTGTCGATCAACGACCTGAAGTATTCGCTGATCGCCGAGGTGTCCGCCGTCGCCGCGCATCTGCTCGACAAGCGCGCGGTCGATGCCTACACCTTCCTCCACGAAAAGTTGTGGGGCAATACGGCAGGCATGATCGAGACCACGCGGGCGCTGCTGGACAGGGACGGCCTGCAGGCCGCCGCCGACGCCTTCGCCTCGGCGGTGGACCCGCAGGCGTTCGAGGCGTTCTGCAAGAAGCAGGATTTCGCCATCGACGCGGTGTATGCCGAGATCAATCGACGCGCCGGATACCTGGTCGCCACCCAGTTCCTGATCGCCACCGCGGACATCGGCGACGAGGATCCGGGCGACTGGCCGGATCGGCCCGATCGCGACGAGATCGCTGTCGATCCGGGCATCGCCGTCGCGGCGCCCCAGGCGCCCGCCGCCGCACAGGTCGCGCCGCCCCGGATCGCGGGCAAGCGCGCGAAGAAGATCGCCACCCCTCGCAGCAAGCGTTGATCGAGGAGAACCATCATGAGTTTCCAGACACACGAAACGATCCAGCGGCTGTGGGAAACCTTCCTGCGCGAGCAGTTGGACAAGTTGCCGCAGGGCGAACGCCAGGCCTATGAGGTCGAATTCGAACAGCGCCTCGGCGATCTGCTGCGTTCGTCGACGCCGGGCGCGCGCGGCGAGCAGGGCATCCTCGATCTGGTCGGCCTGGGTACCAAGGGTCCGGTCGATTTCGCCGACATCAGCTATCCGTACATCGAGCCGGATTTCGACGACGCGGTCATACCCAGCCAGCTGCACGCCGCGGCCGAGCTCTACTACAGCTGGCAGCACGAGCGCATGAAGGTGTTCGAAGTGGTCGAAGTGCTGCAGCGGCTGTTCCGCCTGGGCAAGATGCGCGTGCAGCGCGGCCCCGGCGCGCAGGGTCTCTATCGTCTCGAAAAGCTGCGCCCGCTGCGCTACACCAAGCAGGACCGCATGATCGCGTATCGCCGCGCCTTCAATTACGGCAACGCGCAGGTGCCCGCGGGCGCGGTGGTCAACCGCAACTTCCACCGCCAGCTGGTCGGCTTCATGGTCTCGATCAGCCAGTATTTCCGCGACATGCTGATCGGCGAAGTGATCCGCGGCGGACAACTGATCGACCAGCGGCCGTTCGGCAGCATCGCCACCATCCAGCGCATCGGCCTGGACATGCGCTATGCCCTGGATCGCAGCACCTACGGCAACATCTTCTCGCTGGCGATGGAAGTCGGCCACTATCTGGTGCAGGTGCTCGAGATCCTCGACACCCCGGACATCAAGAAGGCGTTCGACGCCAACACCAAGTGGGACGTGATCGAGATCGTCTCCAACCGCCATCTTGGCGGCACCGCCGAACCTTCGCAGCGCGCGAAGATGGCGGAGAGCGGTCGCCGCATCCTGAAGTTCGCGGCCGACAACGATTTCAAGACCGTGACCGATCCGATCCTGTTCCAGTCGACGATCCGTCCGCTCGGTTCGCACGCCGATTCCTGGGTCGCCGCCTATCGCATGAGCCCGGAAGGTCGCGGATTCCCGGGCATCACGCCGGCCCTGCGCAGCGTGCTCGGCACCGCGCAGACGGCGGCCTGACCGGCACGCCCCGGCACGGCCGGGGCGATCCGTGCGGCACAGGAGTCCGGTCATGGGCATCGCGGCCGGACGGCAGGCGGTGCGGCGCGCGCGCCGCCCGCGCACACGACCTTCAGCGGACAGGCACGCGCCATGCTCGATCAGGAACTCGAAGTCAGCGTCCGCGCCAGGCGCAACGCGTACGTGGTCGACCCGCTGCTCGCGCTGAGTTCGCCGTACGGCGCGCAACTGGTCAGCCGGCTCTCCGCGCTGGCGGACCTGACGGTGACGCGGACGTTCTGGCAGGCGATCGATTCCAGCGACTACTACCGCCGGGATCCGCTCGGATTCTGGCCGAACGCGCTCCGCGAACGCCTGCCCGCCTCCACCGCGGACGATTTCAACCAGGCGATCACGCTCTGGGAAGAGGAACGGCAGCGCACCGACCTGTCGCACTGCCGGCTGCACTGGGTGATCGACAACGTCAGCGAATCGTCGTTTCCCGACGGCAGCCGCGCCGATCTGATCGAGCGCTACGAAAGCCTGCACCAGGCGCTGACCTCACGCTCCGATCCCGCCGACGACGCCACCGAAAGCGCCGCGTACTACGGCACGATCGACAGCCTCGCGCTGGCCGCCGCGCTCGGCAACGCCTGCGTGCTGACGCTGGCGCCGGACCAGCCGCAGGCCTGCCTGCCGCTGGTCTGCGAGCACGTCGGCCTCCGCCTGGAGCGGGCGCCGGAAGCCGACGCGGAACTGGTCGCGCTGGAACAGCGGCGACTGCGCGAGCTCATCGTCGCCGCCGGCTGCAGTTCGCTGCTGTGGGGCGGCCTGCGCATCGCGGTGGTGCATCCGCTGCTCTACGGCGATCTGCAGCTGCGGGCGGATGCCGACGTGCTCGACCCCGGCGACCGGCATGCGCTCGAACATCGTTTCGATTACGTCGAACCGCCGCCCGCAGCGCTGGCCATCGGCGATCCGTGGCGCGCGGCACGGCATTTCTGGCACGCCCTCTGAAGGTCGCATCCGCACACGCATCCGGGGCCCGCTCATCCATCACCGCTCCAGCCACCAGGAACCGATCATGCACGCCGTCGCTCCGACTTCGCCCCGCCCGCAGACCGCTGCCGGTCGTCGCATTCCCGATCGCCGGTCCGCGCCGCGCATCAACGGCGACGAACTGGTCGTGGTCAGCGTGAGCGGCCAGATCGCGCACCCGATCGCCCGCGCCAATCCCTATCGCATCGGCTACGACGGCGTGCCGCGGGTGCTGCCCGGCACCGGCGGCATCGTGCTCAACCATCGCATCGGCGACGCCTGCATCGGCCTGGCCGGCGACCACATCGAGCCGGGCGTCGCCCTGCACAACAACGGCCGCGAAGTGGTGGGGCCGCGCGACGGCCCCAACAACGCGCTGATGACCTACGCCTGTGTCGGCAACGTCGCGGAAGTGCTGAGCGGACGCATGCTCGGCCGTCGCGGGGTGGTCACCGGCAAGCACGGCGGCATCAACCACGTGCTGGTGGACTTCCCGACCGAGGTGCTGGCCCGGCTGGCCATCGGCGATCGCATCCAGATCCGCAGCCACGGGCTGGGCCTGCGTTTTCCCGATGCGCCCGAACTCGAAGTCATGAACTGTTCGCCGCGATTGCTGCGCGCCTGGGGGCTGCACGTGCGCGACGGCGCGCTGCATGTGCCGGTCACCCACTTCATCCCCGCGGTGCTGATGGGCTCCGGCCTGGGCAAGAACACCGCCTGGCGCGGCGATTACGACATCCAGATGTCCGATCGCGACCTGCGCGCGCGGCATCGCCTCGGCAGCCTGCGTTTCGGCGATCTGGTCGCGATCGTCAACGCCGATACCCGGCGCGGCCCGTCCGTGCGCCAGGGCCGCGTCACCATCGGCATCATCGTGCACGGCGACAGCACGGTCAGCGGCCACGGCCCCGGGGTGACGCCGCTCATCACCGGCCCGGCCGCGCAATTGCGGCCTTACCGGGAGCCCGGTGCGAACCTCGCCGCCGTCCTCGGCATCCGCACGCCCGTGCCGCCCCGGCAACGCCCCACCCTGCCCGAGCGCGACCCGCGCCGCGCCTGCGTCGCCCGCGAGCTGCCGCCGCGATTGTCGTTCGCCACCACCTCCCACGCCGCGGAATGAATCGATTTCTCATCCGTACTCGGGAAGCATCATCGAACGACGATGTCGGCAGCGGACTCGGCGACGAACGGTGGACGCCCGCGCTCGCGGAATGCGTTTTCGACTTCGCTGTACCGAGGAAAATCGAAGATCGCTTCGCAGGCGATGCACAGGGGGTTCATCCAGCGAGCGCACCAGGGCATGGTCGGCCGGGCCGGCCGTGTTCCCGGATCGGGGATCGCGCGGGCGCCCATGCCGCGACGGTCCGCACCCACGTCGCCATACGGCCGTAGTTGCCATGGACCCAGGACGATGAGCATTCGGAAGGCGTCCGTCTCACCGCAGGGAGCGCAGGCCGCGTCGCCGGCAGCGGCCGTGCTCGCGGAATTCAGCCTCGACAATACGCCATGCATGGTGGTGGTGGAGGACGGCCCGCCGGATCCGGCGGCCGACGCCAGCCGACGGCGTCTGGGCAGCCTCGATCTGGGCGGGCGCCGCTACGCCGTGTTCGCGCGCCCGGTGCCCGCGGCGCCGGCCGGTGGCCCGGACAGCGATCCGCTGGCCGCACTGACCACGCGCGAACTGCAGATCGTCCGCCTGGTCTGTCTGGGCTGCGTGAACAAGCAGATCGCCGACCGGCTGCGGATCAGCGAGTACACGGTCAAGACCTATCTCAAACAGATCTTCTGCAAACTCAACGTCCACAGCCGCTCGGCGATGGTGTTCCGCTGCGCGTCGTGGGCCACCGTCGACATCCTGCAACGCCACGACTGAAGACGCGGTGCCGCGCTCAGTGCGTCGACGCTCCGGCGTGGATCGGGCGTCGGATCGCACGCTGGATAGAGACGTATTCCCAGACCGCGACGAGCGCCAGCACCGCGAGCACGGCGGTCGCCAGCGCGAGCGCGCCGAACAGATGCATCGTCGCCGGCACCGCCAGCGCCAACAGCGTCGCCAGACCGGCCAGGTGCGACAGCGGCGGCAGCCTGCGGTCGTTGGTCACCCACTTGAACAGCGCATTGCCCAGCAGATACAGCGCGGGGCCACCGATGATCGCGGCGATGGCCGGACCGTCGGCATGCCCGGGATGTGCCAGCACCATCTCGTCGCCGACCGCGGAGACGATGATGCCGGCGACGATCGGCAGATGCATGTAGGTGTAGGCGATCCGCGCGATCCGCCCGGGATCGTCGGAATGGGCGATGCGATGATGCGCGCGCTTGGCGCCGGTATCGAAATACACCCACCACATCGCGATCGAACCCAGCGCCGCGACCACGAACGCGGCGACGACATCCGGCCGCCACGCCAGCTCGGCGAAGGTGGCGCCGGTGACCAGCAAGGATTCGCCGAGCCCGATGATCACGAACAGGCCGCAACGCTCGGCCATGTGATTGCCGTCCACGTCCCAGTCGGCGGTGCTGGAACGGCCGAGCCCCGGCACCCGGAACAGCAGGATCGGCGCAACGAATTCCAGCGCCAGCGCGACCGACCACCACGCGAAGCGGGCCGCGCCTTCGGCCTGCGCGCCGGTCAGCCAGAACACCGCCGAAACCAGCATCCAGACCAGAATGCGCTGGAAATTCCGGCGCATCGCCAACGCAGTGCCACGCAAGCACCACAGCATGAACAGCGTGCGTCCGACCTGCATCGCGACATACGCGATCGCGAAGGCCGACCCGCGATCCTCGAACGCGCGCGGCAGCGATGCCGACATCACCAGCCCCGCCAGCATCAACGCGAACAGGCAGGCCTGCACCGGCACGCGCTCGGGATCGAGCCAGTTGGTCACCCACGAGGTGTAGATCCAGACCCACCAGACCGCCGCCAGTAGCAGCGCCGTCTGCAGGGCGCCGAGCGGAGTCGGATGCGCCAGCAGGACATGCGACAACTGGGTGATCGCGAAGACGAAGACCAGATCGAAGAACAGTTCGACGAATCCGACCCGGCTGCTGTCCTCGCGACCGCGAGCGCGCAGCAGACTGCCGACGCTCATGCCTTCGGCGCCTGGCGCGAGAACCACCAGGCGGCCAACGCCGGAACGCCGAACAGCAGCGCCTGGATCGGCAGCTCTTCCAGCAGGGAATACCCGTGCGACAGGCCCAGACTGAAGTTCCAGCCGATGACCGTCATCCAGGCCACCACGAAGATCAACGCGGCGAGACGCCGCCGCTCGGGACCGGCCAGACGCAGGAACACGGCCACCAGGACCAGACCGACGACGAGCAGTACGAGTGTGCGCATGATCCACCTGCCGGGTTGGGATGCGGGATGCCGCCGGTCCGGAGCGAAGCCGGCGCGGATGGCCGCCCCGCGAGTATCCGCGATCCGCCACGGATCGCAATACGATCCCGGGCCTTCAAGGCCCCTGTCGCCGCAGCTTCAACAGCGCGATCCAGTGCTTGCGGCTGAGGCTGCAGTCGTCCTCGCGATTCATGCCGCACGCGCCGCGCTCAGGCCCGACCGCGGGCGGAGAAAAGACGCCCCGCGCATTGAGGTGCAGCTTGCGCATCGCGACCGCCTGCAGCACGTTGCCGCCGATCACGTACAACTTGCTGTCGCCATCGAGATCGACGCCGACGACGACATCGCAATGGGTGCCCAGCTCGCGTTCTCCGCGTTCGAACAGCGCGATCAGATCGCGATGGCTCCTGACCCGGGCTTCTCTCGAATAGCACAGCAGATCGCCGGGTGCGGGCCTTTCGCTGGAGGGCGCCACCAACCGATACGGCCCGGATGCGCCTGCAGCGGCGTATGCGGCACGCAGATAACCCATGTGATCCCGGGAAAACGCGAAGTCGTTCACGCCGGACGCCCGCATCACATGGGAAACGAAGGCGGCCGACCAGGGATTTTCGACGATGAAGGTCCTGCAGAACGCCGCGGCCGACCACGTCGTCGCCTCGGTGGCGCACTCCGTGGCGCCATGGATCCTGCTGGCGATCATCTGATCGAGCGCGGGCGTCGAACGCCAGTAGCTCGCCACGCGCTTCCACGGCGTTGTCCTGTCGAGCAGGCGGTCCTGCCCGCCCTCGGCCTCCATCGGATTGCGGCCGTCGCGCCAACCGGCGCGGCCGTCCAGACCGATGAATGGCCCATGCCAGTCGGCGTGCTCCCTGCAGGCGATCTTCGCGATCTGGATGCCGATCGGGTTGCGCTGCGCCTCCGCATCGGTGAATTCGCATGGCAGGGTCCGCGCCTGCGCCATGCCGCACGCAGCGAGGAAAAACAGGGCGAGACCCGATGCGCCCATGCGGCCCGTGTACGCCATCCCGCGTCTCCTGTCGCCCGTCCGATCGTGAATGTCGCTCACGGCCGGAACGTCTTCAAGCTGCGGCCGCCATCCGGGCAGCCACGATCCGCGGTCACCGCGAACCCGCGCAGAACGCCGCATAGTCGATGTAGCCCGGAAACGCGCGACCCGGCGCGCAGACCGCGCAATCGGGATCGGCGGCCAGGCGCGTTTCGCGGAAGCGCATCGACAGCGCATCGAACTGCAGCAGGCGTCCGGACAGCGGCACGCCGATGCCGAGGATCAGCTTGATCGCTTCGGTCGCCTGGATCAGACCGATCACGCCCGGCAGCACGCCGAGCACGCCGGCCTCGGCGCAGTTCGGCGCGTTTTCCGGCGACGGCGGCTCCGGAAACAGGCAGCGATAGCACGGCGCGGTGCCGCGATGGCGGCCGGCATCGAACACGCTGGCCTGGCCTTCGAACCGGTGCACGGCGCCGTAGACCAGCGGCGTGCCGAGTTTCACGCAGGCATCGTTGAGCAGATAGCGCGCCGGAAAATTGTCGGCACCGTCGACGACGACATCGACGCCGTCGAGCAGGCGTTCGACGTTCGCGCTGCCGACCCGTTCGCGGACGGCCTCGATCCGGGTGCGCGGATTGAGCGCGGTCAGCGTCGCGGCCGCGGAGTCGACCTTCGGCAGGCCGATGGCCGCATCGGTGTGCAGGATCTGGCGCTGCAGATTGCTGCGATCGACGACATCGTCGTCGGCGATGCGCAGGGTGCCGACACCCGCGGCGGCGAGATAGTAGGCGGCCGGCGAACCGAGCCCGCCCGCGCCGACCAGCAGCACCCGCGCGGCTTCCAGCCGGCGCTGGCCCTCCATGCCGACCTGCGGCAGGCGCAGATGCCGCGAATAGCGTTCGGCGAAGTCGTGATCGATGTCGCCGTCGGGCATCGCCACCGGCAGACCTTCCTCGATCCAGCGCGCCGTACCGCCGGCCACCGACATCACGTTCGCGAATCCCTGCGCGGCCAGCGCCTCGGCGGTGCGCAGCGAGCGCAGACCGCTCTGGCAGATCAGCAGCAGTTCGACATCGGCATCGGGCAGATGCGCGGTGGCGTTGCCGATCAGTTCGCCCATCGCGATCCCGCGCGCGCCTTCGGCCATGCCCAGCGCGCGCTCGTGCGCCTCGCGCACGTCGATCAGCACCGCGCCGTCGCGCTGGCGGTCCCGGGCTTCGGCGGGCGCGCGTTCGGTAATGCTCATCGGCCGATCATCTCCTTCTGAATCATGCCCGCCTCAATACTCCAGCACATCGACCACGCTCCCGGCTTCCAGCGTGCGCTCGCCTTCGCCCAGCACGATCAGCGCATCCGAATCCGCGGCCGCGCGCATGCGGTGCGAGCCATCGGCGGGATTGGGTTCGACCCACAGCAGGCCGTCGTCGTCGCAGGACAGCAGGCCGCGCAGGAATTCGAGTCGCTCGTGGGTCTTGCGCCAGCCCGTGCGCAGGCGCGCGCGCAGGCGCGGACGCGGCTCGGCGCGCCCCTGCAGGCCGTCCAGCAGCGCGCGGCCCAGGGTCAGATACGTCGCCAGCACCGACACCGGATTGCCCGGCAGGCATAGGAACAGCGCCTCGCCGAGACCGCCGGTGCCACCCTCCAGCGCGGAATGCGATTCGGCGAGCAGCAGCGGCATGCCAGGCTTCATCCGCACCTTCCAGAAGTGCACCCGGCCCTCGGCCTGCAGCAGCGCGGGCAGATGATCCTTCTCGCCCGCGGACACACCGCCGCAGGTGAGCACGACATCGAAGGCGTGGCCGGCATGCCGCAGCGCCGAGGCCACGGCTTCGGGTTCGTCCGGCAGTCGCGGCCAGGCCACCGGCTCCAGCCCGTCGGCGCGCAGCAGGCCCATCAACAGTTCGCGATTGCTGTCGTACAGCTCGCCCGGCCGCAGCGGCAGGCCGGGTTCGACCAGTTCGTCGCCGGTGGTGAACACCGCGACCGTCGGCCGGCGCACCACCTCGATGCGATCCATGCCCTGCCCCGCGGCCAGCGCGATCCGCGACGGCGTCAGCCGCTGGCCGGCCGTGAGCAACGCATCGCCGACACGCACGTCCTCGCCGGCGCGACGCACGTGCTGGCCGGGTTTCGGCGCGGACAGGATGCGCACGCGATCGCCATCGAGCGACGTGTTCTCCTTCATGACCACCGTGTCCGCGCCCGCGGGCAGCGGCGCACCGGTGGTGATCCGCGCGCACTCGCCGGGACCGATGCGCAGATCGAGCGCGGTGCCGGCGAACTGCTCGCCGACCAGTCGCAGCGTGGTTTCGCCGGCGGGGTCGAGACCGGGGGGCTGGAGATCAGCGTGGCGGAGCGCGAAACCGTCCATCGCCGAATTGTCGAAACCGGGCTGGTCGATCACGGCATCGAGCGCCTGCGCCAGCACGCGACCATGCGCCTTCGCCAGCGCGACGCGCTCCGCGGGCAGCCGACGGCCGGCGGCGACGCGCGCGACGATGGCCTGGGCCTCGTCGAAACCGATGCGGGTGGGGAAATTCATGTCGATGACGACTCCGGAACGACGAGGCCCGCGGCGCGCAGATCGTCGGGCGTGTTGAGATTACCGAAGCGCACGCCGGCGAACAGCACCGCCGGCAGATCGAGCCGTTGCCGCAGCTGGTGCACCGCGGATTCGCCTGCGGCGATGGCCGCCGCGCATGCGGTGCGCAGCGCGTCGCGGCGCCACAGCGCGACCAGCGGCTGCGGGCCATCGGCATCGACCGCGTATGCGCCATCGCCGCCGCGCTGCGAAACGAGCGTGCGCAACAGGCAGTCGTTCACGCCGACCAGATCCACCGGCAGCGTGAACAGCCATGGCGTCGCACAGGCGTCGGCAAGCGCGTCGAGCCCGCCGATGGGCCCGAGATCGGGGCTGCGATCGGGCACGACGCGGAACCCGTGCGCGGCGTGGCGATCGGGATCGCGATTCGCGGACACCAGCAGCGGCCCATGTTCGCCCGCGAAACGTTTCGACCAGCGCACCACCTGCGGCAGGCCGTCGCGTTCCAACCAGGCCTTGTCGACGCCGCCGAGACGCGCGCCGCGACCGCCGGCGAGCAGGCCCAGGGTGATGTCGCCGGGCGGCATCGTCGACACGATTCAGTTGAAGCGGGACACGGAGGCGTCGACGGGCTTTCCATCCGCATCCGAAAGTTCCACGCAGTCGACCAGTTGATAGATTTCCTGCCATGTGGAGCGACACCCTTCGCATCCGACCCACACGGTCAACCGACCGGAGACGCACTCGGGAATGATCGTCGCGGGTGCGCGGTCAAGATCGCGCGCGCCGCACACCGGGCATGCCACGCCATGCGAACGCACGTAGGCGTCGATCGCGCCGGTCATTTATTCCGTTTGGCGTGGCGGATCATGCGCTGGCGCTTCTTGATCTGCCCTTCGGTGAGGACGTTCTTCTTGTCCTTGTACGGGTTCTCGCCTTCCTTGAACACGAAGCGCACCGGCGTGCCGATCAGCTTGAAGCGCTTGCGGAAGAAGTTTTCGAGATAGCGCCGATAGCTTTCCGGCAGCGTGCGCAGGCGCGATCCGTGGACCACGAAGGTCGGCGGATTCTCGCCGCCCGGATGCGCGAAGCGCAGCTTCGAGACATGGCCGCGGATCGACGGCGGCGGATTGGTTTCGTAGGCGATTTCCATCGCCTGCGTCACCTCGGACGTGCTGAAGGTGTGGGTCGCCGAGCGATGCGCGCGATGGATTGCGGCGAACAGCTCGCGCAGGCCGGAGCCGTGCTTGGCGCTGATGTGCACCGCCTCGGCCCAGTTCACGAACGAGAGCTTGCGCGACAGCAGGCCGTCGGTCTGCTCGCGCTGGTACTGCGACAGCCCGTCCCACTTGTTGACCGCGACGACCAGCGCGCGGCCGGCGTCGAGCACCGCGCCGAGCACGCTGGCGTCCTGATCGGTCACGCCTTCGCTGGCGTCGAGCATGATCACCGCGACCTGGCACTGCTCGATGGCCTGCAGGGTCTTCACGATCGAGAATTTCTCGACCGCTTCCTCGACCTTGGACTTGCGGCGGATGCCGGCGGTGTCGATGAGACGATATTTGCGGCCGTCGCGTTCGAGATCGACGGCGATGGAATCGCGGGTGGTGCCCGGCACTTCCGAAGCGATCATCCGCTCCTCGCCGAGCATGCGGTTCACCAGCGTGGACTTGCCGACGTTCGGCCTGCCGACGAAGGCGATGCGCACGCGCTCCGGATCGTTGTCGAGGACTTCGCCCTCGCCTTCGGCCGGCAGCCGCGACAGCGTGTCTTCGAGCAGCCGGTCCAGGCCCTGGCGATGCGCCGAGGAAATGCCGATGACGTCGGCGATGCCGTACCGCGCGAACTCGGCGATGGCGGCGCGGCTGTCGATGCCGTCGGTCTTGTTCACCACCAGCACGGTCGGCCGGTCGGCCTTGCGCAGCCAGCGCAGGATCTCGTCGTCCAGCGACGACGGGCCTTCGCGGCCATCGACGATGAACAGCACGAGGTCGGCTTCTTCGGCCGCGGCGCGCGACTGGCGCGCGGTCGCACCGGCCAGGCCTTCCTCTTCGCCGGCGATGCCGCCGGTATCGATGATCACGAACGGCCGCGCCTCATCGAGACGGCAGATGCCGTAGTTGCGGTCGCGGGTGACGCCCGGCTCGTCGTGGACGAGCGCGTCGCGAGTGCGGGTCAGCGCGTTGAACAGCGTCGATTTGCCGACATTGGGACGGCCGACGAGGGCGACGACGGGAAGCATGGGATGAGTTCGTTTTGGGAGTCGGAACGGAGAGGCCAGAAACGCGCGACCCCGGGCAGTCAGACTACCCGGGGCCACGGACGCTTGCCAGCGAAGGATTTACTGCAGGCGCCAGGCGCTGAGGCCGCCCGCGGTGTTCTGCACGACCAGGATGCCGTCGACCACGACCGGCGCGGCGCGTACAGGATCGCGACCGGTGCGGACACGGGCGCCGAAGTCGCCGTTGTCCAGACGCAGCCAGTGCAGATAGCCGTCGTAATCGCCGACCACCGCGAACTCGCCCTGCACCGCCGCGCCCGAGAGGTTGCGGCGGGACAGACCAGCCTGCTGCCACAGCGCGGAGCCGCCGCTCTTGTCGAGCGCCCAGACCACACCGGCCGGATCGGCGACGATCACGCGATCGGTGGCGACGCCGACGCGGCCCGCGCCGCCATGGTCCTGCGACCACAGCGGACGGCCGGTCGGCGCGTCGACCGCAAGGGTCTGCTTCTTGTAGCTGGTCGCGTACAGCGTGGCGCCGTCGAGCGCCGGGGCGCCGTCGACATCGGCCATGCGGTCGAGCTCGGTGCGGCCATCGGGCTGGCCCACCGGCTGGTCCCACAGCGGACGGCCGTCGACCAGCGACAGCGCCACCAGCGTGCCGTCGTCGTTGCCGACGAACACGAAGCCGGGGCCGAAAACGGGCGAGTCGTTGCCGCGGATGGTCAGCGACGGCAGATCGTGGTTCCAGAACCAGCGGCGCTGGCCGTTGGTGATGTCGAACGCGGTCACGCGACCGTCGTTGGAGCGCACCAGCACGGTGCCCTGCCCGATGGCGGGCGCGGCGATCACTTCGTTCGGCACCTTGGCGGTCCACTTCTCGGCGCCGGTCGCGGCATCGAGCGCGATCACGTCGCCATCGAGCGTGCCGATCACGACCAGCCCATCGCCGGCACCGGGACCACCGGTCAACGCGCGCTTGCTCTCGTATTTCCAGACCTGCGCGCCGCTCTGCAGGTCGAACGCGCGCACGCCGCCTTCGACCGCGGCCGCATAGACGCGACCGTCGGCCACCGCGGGCGACTGGGTCAGGCCGAGGCGGGATTCGCCATCGCCCGCATCCGCCGTCCACAGCCGCGACACGGTGGTGGAGGGAACGAATTCGGTCAGCTCGACCGGTTTGCGCGCGGCCTTGGCGTCCTTGTCGCCGATCTCGAACCAGCCCTTGACGGTGGTGCAGCCGGACAGGGCGACCGCTGCGGACAGCAGGGCGACCTTCAGCAGTGCGTTGCGCCGCAGGGACGGGGCTTTCGGAAACCGCGTTTGGGGAAACCGGGTCGGATTCATCGTGTTGGAGGTGCTCAAGAGGCGGATTCGGGTTTCGGCGGCGTACCGCCGGCCTGCGACAGTTTCAGTTCGAGCAGACGGCGCTGCGGCGCGGCCACGTCGAGCAGGCCGAGGGCCTTGTTGTAGGCGTCGCGGGCCTGTTCCTTGCGACCCAGCGCGAACAGCGCGTCGCCGCGGACTTCATGCGAGGCGGCATCGTCGCCGCCGTTCAACAGGGTCAGGGCTTCTTCGCCCTTGCCGGCATCGATCAGCAGCCGAGCGAGGCGCTGCGACACGATGGCGGAGACGACGCTGTCGTCGGTCTTCGCGGCGCGCAGCGTGGCGATCGCGTCGTCGCGCTTGCCGCTGTCGACCTGGGCCTTGGCCAGATCCAGCGCGGCGAGGGCCGCGAACGCGGTGTCCTTCAGACCGGCGGCCTTGGCCTGCGCGTCCTTGATCTTGCCGGCCTGGATCTGGTCCAGCACCGCCTGGTATTCGTCGCTGGCTTTCATCTGTTTCGCGGTGCCCTGGTCTTTCCACCAGAACCAGCCGTAGATGGCCGCCAGGCCGAGCGCGACGCCGCCGATGAGACCGGCCGCATTGTTGCGCAGCCAGGTGCGGACGCGTTCGCTTTGTTCGTGTTCGTCGAGGAGATCGTCGATCGCCATGGGTCGGATAGGTCTCGGATTGTGCTGCTGTCGGTGGAAGGCGTGCCGGGGCGTTCCGCGAGTGCCCGGCGTCGACGATCGCGCCGCATCGCCGTGCACTTGTACCAAGCGGCGCCTGAATCATGGCCGTCGCGCGGGGCGTCTGCAGCGGACCGCGGCGACGCCGACGGATCGTCTGCATCGCAGCGGATTGCGGGCGGGCGCACGTCGCCGTGAACGCTCCGGAATCTCGCCCCGGCGCGGTGGGCCGTGCATTGGATTCCGGGCGGAACATCGATCCGGTGCGCGAGGCACCGCGCGACGGCCTGCCGGGACCCCTCAGCGGTCGACCGGCTGGAGAGAACCGTCAGAGGATACCGTAAAGCGCACCACATTCGCGCGGACGAAGGGGGTGAGGTCCATGGTCTGGCCGCGGTGGCGAACGGACACGGCCTGCGCGTTGCCGAGCACGGCCTTGCCGATCTGTCCGGGCTTGAAGACCCGTTGCTGGCCGGGCTGGACCAGCGCCTGTTCGATGACGCTGCCGTCGGGCGCGGTGAGCCGCACCCAGCTTTCGCCGCTGAAACTGACGGTCAGATCGGATGCGGGCGCAGTGCGCGACGGCATCGGCGTGATCGAAGCGACCAGCGGCGGCTGCGCCTGCGCGGCCGGTGTCGAAGCCGGTATCGAGGGCCGGGACGCCGCGGCGTCCTGCGCCGGCGGGAGATTGAGATCGGCGTTGCTGTCGAGCGAGACCGCATCGACCCGGGTGTCGAGATGCGACCGGGTGGCCAGCCACACCGGTACCGCGATGGTCGCGGTGATCACGACATAGACCAGTCGGCGGGCGGTCTGTTCGGCCAGGCGCTGCACGCGCGGTGTGTAGGTGCGCGGCACGAGTTCGGTCGCCTTGGCGGCGGGCACCGCGACGCTCTCCGCGACCGCGTCGACAGGGACGCCGAGCAGCTTCGCGTAGCTGCGCAGTTGGCCGCGGATGAAGACCGGAGCACCGATCTTCGCCCAGTCTTCGCGCTCCAGCGCTTCGATGACGTGGGTGGGCATCTTCAGCCGGGTACCGACCTCGGAAGTACTCAACCCGGCACGGATGCGGGCCTGACGCAGACGTTCACCGATGCCGCGAGCGCTCTCGGGCATGCCGGTCTCGGAAGATGTCATCGCGAATCGCTCCCCAAAGCAGATCTGTCCCGCACTGTGCAGGCGACGCTCGCCGGAGCGCCGCATCCGATGGTCATGGAGGGCAGCGCATCACGCCGCATGCGCCGCCCCGGGTTCGTTGCCGCCCGCCTCGCGCTCCCCGCGCGCGTCGAGCGTCTTGCGGAATTCGGCCTGTCGCCGTGTGCGGTCGGCCACCTGGCCCTTGAGCTGGCCGCAGGCCGCATCGATATCGTCGCCGCGGGTGCGGCGGACCGGCGCGATCATGCCTGCGTCGTTGAGCAGTTTCTGGAAGGCGCGGATCGCGGTTTCGTCCGGACGCTGGTAGCGCGTGCCGGGGAACGGATTGAACGGGATCAGATTGACCTTCGCCGCGTCCTTCATCTGCACCGCATTGTCGAACGCGCGCAGCAGGCGGACCAGTTCGCGCGCCTGCTGCGGCTGGTCGTTCACGTCCTTCATCAGCGTGTATTCGAAGGTGACGGATTCGCCCTTCTTGCGCTTCGCATAGCGGACGCAGGCGGCCATCAGTTCTTCGATCGGATATTTCTTGTTGAGCGGCACCAGCTGATCGCGCAGTTCGTCGTTCGGCGCATGCAGCGACACCGCGAGCGACACGTCGCTCTCCTGCGCCAGCCGATCGATCATCGGCACCATGCCGGCGGTCGACAGGGTGACGCGCTTGTTGGCCAGGCCATATCCGAGGTCGTCGCGCATGACGCTCATCGCGCGCACGACGTTGTCGAAATTCGCCAGCGGCTCGCCCATGCCCATCATCACCACGTTGGTGAGCCTGCGCTGCTTGTGCGGCACGTTGCCGAGATGGCGGGCCGCGGTCCACACCTGGCCGACGATCTCGGCGGTGGACAGATTGCGGTTGAAGCCCTGGGTCGCGGTCGAGCAGAACGTGCAGTTCAACGCGCAACCGACCTGCGAGGACACGCACAGCGTGCCGCGTCCCTTGTCGGGGATGTAGACGGTTTCGATGGCGTTCCTGCCGTCCATGCCCAGCAGCCATTTGTGGGTACCGTCTTCGGACGGTTTGTCGAACTGGACCTGCGGCACGCGCACTTCCGCGTGCGCTTCGAGCTTGGCGCGCAGCGCCTTGCCCAGGTCGGTCATGTCATCGAATTGGGTGACATGGCGGTGATGGATCCACTTCATCACCTGATGGGCGCGGTAGCGCTTCTCGCCGAGCGTATCGGCGAAGAAGCACTCCAGCCCCTCGCGATCGAGGTCGAGCAGATTCTGCTTGATCGGATTGTTCTGCACGACCTCGTTCACGTCATCGTCACCGGGGGCACAACTCGGTGGCGCTGAAGAAATACGCGGTTTCGATCGCGGCGTTCTCCAGCGAATCGGAACCGTGCACGGCGTTGGCGTCGATCGAGGACGCGAAGTCGGCGCGGATCGTACCCGGCGCGGCTTCCTTCGGATTGGTGGCGCCCATCAGCTCGCGATTCTTCAGCACGGCGTTCTCGCCTTCGAGCACCTGGATCATCACCGGACCCGAGATCATGAACTCGACCAGCGCGTTGAAGAAAGGGCGTTCGCGGTGCACGGCGTAGAAGCCTTCGGCTTCCTTGCGCGAGAGATGCTTCATCTTCGCGGCGACGACGGTGAGGCCCGCCTTTTCGAAACGCGAATAGATTTCGCCGATGACGTTCTTGGCGACGGCATCGGGCTTGATGATCGAGATAGTGCGCTCCAGCGCCATGACGGGTGGTCTCCGGGGGTAGACGGCCGCGATCGAAGCGACCGGAAGATAACATGAATGGGAAGGAAAAACCCGCGTGGGGACGCGGGTTTAGCCGATTCGGCTGCAGAGGATTCTAACCCGGCGCACGGTCTCCTTGCACCTTTGTCGTCGATCACGTTTTGCAGCCGGACGCGGAACGGCGTATGCTCAAACAAGCGTTTGATTCATCCGGCCGCGCGGAACGACTCCGCCGGACCGGCCACCTTCCTCGGAACCCGGAGCCTCGAATGAGCAAAGCCCAGTTCTCGACCAAGGAAAGGATTCTCGATGCCGCGGAGACGCTGTTCGCCCAGTACGGCTTCGGCGGCACCTCCCTGCGACAGGTCACCAGCCAGGCGGACGTCAACATCGCAGCGGTCAACTATCACTTCGGCAGCAAGGAGAACCTCGTCAACGAGGTGTTCCGCCGCCGCATGGACGAGATGAGCGCCCAGCGCCTGGCCCGCCTGCAGGCCGCGGTGAAAACCGACCCCGCCGATCTCGAAGGCATCCTCGCGGCCTTCGTCGAACCACCGCTCGCGATGGCCCAGGACCGGCACGGCGGCGGCGCCTTCATCCGCGTGATCGCCCGCGCCTACGCCGAAAAGAACGACAGCCTGCGCCGCTTCCTTTCGGAGCAGTACGGCCACGTGCTGCGCGAGTTCGGCAAGGCGATCTCGGCCTGCATGCCCGGGCTGAGCAAGGAAGAGCTGTACTGGCGCCTCGACTTCCTCGCCGGCGCCCTGACCTACGCCATGGCCGATTTCGGGATGATCAAGCGCCCGGCCGGCGTGTCGGAACTCGAACACCGCGAGCGCGCCGCGAAGGAACTGATCCGTTTCGCGGCGGCCGGATTCAAGGCCGGCAAGATCAATTGACGGGGCGCACGCCCCGACTCTGAAAACAGAAATATCCCACGCAATCAACAGGATGCAGAACATGTCTCAGAAACCGCTCGTACGGCGAGCCGCGGTTCTCGGCGCCGGCGTGATGGGTGCGCAGATCGCGGCCCATCTGACCAATGCCGGCGTCGACACCGTGTTGTTCGATCTGGCCGCGAAAGAAGGCGACCCCAACGGCGTCGTGCTCAAGGCGCTCGCCAACCTCGGCAAGCTCTCGCCCGCCCCGCTCGCCAGCAAATCGCTGGGTGAAGCCATCACCCCGGCGAACTACGACAGCGGTCTGGAGCACCTGCGCGGCTGCGACCTGATCATCGAAGCCATCGCCGAACGGATGGACTGGAAGCAGGACCTCTACAAGAAGATCGCCCCGTTCGTCGCCCCCGACGCGATCCTCGCCAGCAACACGTCCGGCTTGGGAATCAACAAGTTGTCGGAAGTTCTTCCAGAAGAACTTCGCCACCGTTTCTGCGGCGTGCACTTCTTCAATCCGCCGCGCTATATGCATCTGGCCGAGCTGATTCCGGCCAACACCACCGACCCGGCGGTGCTCCAGGGCCTGGAAACCTTCCTCGTGACCACCCTGGGCAAGGGCGTGGTCTACGCCAAGGACACGCCGAACTTCATCGGCAACCGCATCGGCGTGTTCTCGATCCTGGCGACGATCCACCACACTGCTGCGTTCAAGCTGGGCTTTGACGAAGTCGACGGCCTGACCGGCCCGCTGCTCGGCCGGCCGAAATCGGCGACGTACCGCACGTCCGACGTGGTCGGTCTGGACACCATGGCCCACGTCATCAAGACGATGGCCGACACCCTGCCCGGCGATCCGTGGCACCAATACTTCAACGCCCCGGCCTGGCTGGGCGCGCTGATCGCGAAGGGCGCGCTGGGCCAGAAGGCCGGCGCCGGCATCTTCCGCAAGGTCGGCAAGGACATCGTCGTCCTCGATCTCGAAAAGCAGGACTACCGCACCTCCGATCGCGGCGCCGCGCCTGAGGTGGTCGAGATCCTGAAGACGAAGAATCCGGCCGAGAAATTCGCGAAGCTGCGCGCCAGCGAACACCCGCAGGCGCAGTTCCTCTGGGCCCTGTTCCGCGATCTGTTCCATTACAGCGCCTACCATCTGGCCGACATCGCCGACACCGCGCGCGACGTGGACCTGGCCATCCGCTGGGGCTACGGCTGGTCGCTCGGCCCGTTCGAGACCTGGCAGGCCGCAGGCTGGAAGCAGGTGGCGCAGTGGATCGCCGACGACATCGCCGCCGGCAAGGCCATGAGCGATGCGCCGCTGCCGGCCTGGGTGCTGGACGGCCGCGATGGCGTGCACGGTGCGACCGGCAGCTTCAGCCCGGCCAAGGGCGCAGAACTGCCCCGCTCCGCCCTGCCCGTCTATCAGCGCCAGCGTTTCCCCGATCCGCTGCTGGGCGAGCGCTTCGCCCCGGGCGAGACGGTGTACGAGAACGACGGCGTGCGCCTCTGGCACGACGGCGACGGCATCGCGGTGGCGTCGTTCAAGACCAAGATGCACACGGTCAACGACCACGTGCTCAACGGCCTGCAGGAAGCGATCGGCATCGCCGAGCGCGACTTCCGGGGCATGGTGATCTGGCAGCCGAAGGAACCCTTCTCGGCCGGCGCCGACCTCGCCGGCGCGCTGGGCCTGCTGGCCGCGGGCGACGTGAAGGGCTTCGAGGCGATGGTCGCGAACTTCCAGGCCACCAGCCAGCGCATCAAGTATTCGCTGGTGCCCGTGGTCGCCGCGGTGCGCGGACTCGCGCTCGGCGGCGGCTGCGAATTCCAGATGCATACCGCACGCACCGTGGCCCATCTCGAAAGCTACATCGGCCTGGTCGAAGCCGGCGTCGGCCTGTTGCCGGCCGGCGGCGGCCTGAAGGAATTCGCGGTGCGCGCCTCGCAGGCGGCGGGCCCCGGCGGCGACGTGTTCGCCCAGCTCAAGCCGCTGTTCGAGAACGTCGCGATGGCCAAGGTCTCCGCGTCGGGGATCGAGGCGAAGGACATGGGCCTGCTGCGCAGGGACGACATCGTCGCCTTCAACGCCTACGAACTGCTGCACATCGCCAAACAGCAGGCGCTCGCGCTGGCCGAGACCGGCTATCGCCCGCCGATGCCTGCGCGTCGCATCCAGGTCGCCGGCGATGTCGGCATCGCCACGTTCAAGATGATGCTGGTGAACATGTTGGAAGGCCGCTTCATCTCCGAGCACGACTACGAAATCGCCTCGCGGATCGCGACCGTCCTGTGCGGCGGCGAAGTCGACCGCGGTGCGATCGTCGACGAGGAATGGCTGATCCGCCTGGAACGCGAGCATTTCGTCGCGCTGGCGCAGATGCCGAAGACCCAGGCGCGCATCAAGCACATGCTCGAGACGGGCAAGCCGCTTCGGAACTAATCGATGAAGAAGATCGGGCATCCTGCCACGACTTCTTCGCCGGGTCCGAAAAACGCGGTTTTTCGGACCCGGCCGCGGGGGGGGGGGGCGCGCGGGCCCCCCCGGCCCACACCCGGGCCGGGGAACCCCCAACCCAGCGGATGGAGAGCAATGGG
>WYBC01000015.1 GCA_011526085.1 Lysobacter sp.
CGCGGCCATCAGCCGGCCGTGGCCCGCAATCACCCCGTTGTCGCCATCCACCAGGACCGGATTGGTCCAGCCGAACTCCACGATGCTCGCGGCGATCTGCGCGATCTGCGCATCGCTGTGCGTGCGCGGGTTCTTCGCATAAGGAATCAGCGCCTCGACCCGGCGGGTCTCGACGGTGAGGGCGTGAGGCATCGTGGGCTCGAAAAAGAAACCCACCGACCATCGCGCCCGGGAACAGGGGGGAACGCGAACGCAATGGCCGGTGGGTTGGAGAGAAGTGGAAGATCGTCGCGGTGCAAACGCTGGGTTGCACCGCAAACCTGCAAACCCGCAAACCGGCGCAAACCTCGGTTTGCAGTCAGACGGTAGCGGGGTTCTGCGGCTCTGCCGCCCGCTGTTGCAGTGCGACAGGGAGGACCCGTAGACCTTGTGGGTCTACAACTGACCTCGTGGGTCGCCATCGCGTCCGAAGCGTGCTGCTTTAGGACGCATGACCACCGTGGCACAAAAGATACCCTGCAATCGGGGGGAGTGTTTCATCGATTTTCGCAGGGTTTTACGATCCGGCGCGCGTGCTTACGTTCGATTGCGTCACGTCGCGTCATGCTGCGTAATCGCCTCCACGATGCGTGGTGGCTGGCCGTTGAGCTGCACCACGATCAATGTGAGCGCGTGCCGCCAACGCCGCCACGCGGTGGGCTTGGAGCATTGGTGCGCTTCGCAGATCGCACGCCACGGCACGTAGCGGGCGCGCGCCCACACCAGCTTGCGCTGCTCGACACTCAGCCACTGCAGCCACTGCGTGGTCTCGGCCAGGCGATCGACCGCCGCGGGCGTCGCCGGGAAGCGCAATACGATCCGCTCGTCCGCGTAGCCCTCCCACGACTGGCGCGCGATCTCGGGCCACAGACTGACGTAGCCGGCCACGCGCGCGGCGGGCAAGCGGTACGACGTCGCTGCGGCTTCGTGGAAGCGGTGCTCGACCTCGTCGAACGTCCACACGGTCATGCCGAGCGCTCCTGCGCGATGGCCCAGTGCAGCAGCGCGAGCGCGTCCGCTTCGTTGTCGTCGACGGGTGCGTAGCCCCAGCCCCGCACCGCGGCGAGCATCGCGTCCTTGTTCGCATTGCCCTTGCCGGTGGCGTGCTTCTTGATCGTGCCCACGGGCACGCCCTGGTACGGGATCTGGCGTTGCTCACACCAGGCCGAGAGCTGGCCGAGGAAGCCGCCGTAGGCGTGCGCGGCATCCGTGGACGCATGCCGGCGCACTTCCTCGAACACGAGGTGCTGCAGTCCGCCCGAGAGCGTCTGCAGTTCGTCCAGCCAACGCATGAAGCGCAGGAAGCGCATGCCGCCGCCCTCGAAGCGTTGCGGCTTGAACGATTGGGTGCCGCTCACGATGCGGCGATCGGGGGTGCGCAGCGCCCAGCCCGTGGTGGTGCCGAGGTCGAGCGCGAGGAGGGTTCTGGTCATTCCGAAGTCCTGTGGGGGATCAGGTCTGACACAGCCGACTCAGTTCATGGTTAATCTCTTACGCGCGCGGGTATGGGCGTAAATCATGAGCCGTGTCGGCTGTGTCAGGCGTGTTAGTCGAAGTCGGCGTAGGGTGTGAATCCGACCTTCGGCGCGATCTTCAAGCCGATGCCCTGGAAGCCGCGGACACCCAACGGGTTACGCCATTTCTCGATACCGCGGGCGACCATCTGGTCGGAGAACCGGCGCTGCGAGCCGACGAACTCGCCCGCCGCTTCGGCCCAAGCCTTCCAGTCGTTGAACAACTCGCCGGTCAACGCCTTGGCGTTCGCGTCGCGGACGCACCGCTCGTCGATCCACCGCCCCAGCGCGTCCTCGGCCTCGAAATACTCCTCGGTCGCCGAGAGCACGCTCGCGGGCGGCTGCAGGCCCATGCGCTGCCACTGCAGACAGCCGGCCAGCGCCCAGGCGAGGATGCCGTCGCGCTCGGCGAGCAGCTTCTCGGTGAGTTTCGGATCGCGGCGCTGGGGCGGGATCGTCACCGTGAACGGGATCAGGTGCATGCGCCGCTTCATCGCCTCGTCGACGTTGCGGATGGCGGGCTTGTGGTTGCCGGCGATCACGAGCTTGAATTGCGGCGTGTACTCGAAGAAGTCCTGGCGCATGAAGCGCGCCGAGACCTTGTCGCCGCCGGTGATGGCCTTGACCTTCGACTCGTTCCAACGCCGGCCCTGCTCGGTCTCGACCGAGGCGACGAAGCGCGCGCCGCGCAGTCCGGCCAGATCGGTCGGGTGGCGATCGCCGCGGGCCTCCATGAACGTGTCCATCGGCGCGTTGGTCGCGTAGTCGCCGAGGATCGTCGCCAGTGCGGTCACGAACACCGACTTGCCGTTCGCGCCGGTGCCGTACAGGAAGAACAGCGCGTGCGCGCTGGTCGCGCCGGTGAGGCAGTACCCGGCCATCCGCTGCAGGTATGCCTGCAACTCCGCGTCGCCGCCGGTGACATCGCCAAGGAACGCGCGCCAGCGGGCGCAGTCGCCGCGCGGCGTCGCCGTGGCGATTCGGGTCATCGCATCCTCGCGCCGATGTGCCGCCAATCGGCCGTTGCGCAGATTGACGACCCCGCCCGGCGTGTTGAGCGCCCAGAGGTTCGCATCCCACTCGTCCGGAATCGAACTGAGTTCGGGCTCGGATCGTGCGATCCGCTCGACCGCGCCGATCGAAGCGGCGCTGGCCAGCCGGCGGCTCAACGGCGGTGACTTCGACATCAATGCCGCCGCGCAACACATCTCGCGCGCCAAGTGCATGACGTACAGGCGCTGGTCGGCGTTCCACCGCGTGCCTGTCCAGGCCAGCCACTTGCCCCACGGTGCGCAGTAGCGCCAGTCCTGACCGTTGCGCCGGGTGAACGCCCGCGCCAATCCGGCTTCCGAGGTCCAGTCCAGATCCTCGAACAGGCCGTGCCCGGCCGCAGGATCGCCCGCCTGCGCGGTCTGCGTCGCCAGAAGATCGCCCGCATACCGGACCGGCGTGCATGGGCCGGCGACCAGGAATCCGGCGACATCGAAGCCCTCGGCGATCGCATCGGCCACATCCCAGCCTTCGGGTTTGTCTTCCGGCGGATAGAGAATCCGGCATCCATGCGCGCCCGCGGCCAGGATCGCCTGGGCGGCGCTCTCGGCGTACTCCCAGCCGGGCTTGTCCTTGTCGGGCCAGATCACCACGGTCTTGCCGGCCAGCGGCGACCAGTCGGTCTTGTCGACCGGCGCGTTCGCACCGTGCATCGCGGTGGTCGCGACGATACCCGCGTCGATCAGCGCCTGGGCGCACTTCTCGCCCTCGACCAGGACAACGGTGTCCGCGGTCGTGATGCCCGGCTGGTGGTACAGCGGGCGCGGCTCCGGCGGCGCCATCTTGCGGCGCTTGGCGTCCCACGGCCGGAACTCCTTCTTGCCGCCCAGTGGGTCGTAGCGGTACACCACCGCAATCAACTGGCCGTCGGCGTCGAGGTAATCCCACTTCGCGGTCGCCGGGCCGAGGTCGTCGATCGGCGGCGATTTTTTCGGTTTCGCGATCGGCATCGCGGACGCACGTCCGAGCAAGCGACCCGCCTCGTCCAGCACGCGCGGAAACTCGGCGTGTGCATCGATCCGGAAGTGCGCCGCGATCAGGTCGAAGATGTCGCCGCCGGTATTGTTGGCGCGGTCGGTCCACAGACCCGCCTTCTCGCCGGTGAGCACCA
>WYBC01000016.1 GCA_011526085.1 Lysobacter sp.
GGTTGGCAGTGTGTCCGCCCGCCCCCCGGCGCGACGCGCGTCGCTCCCACAGGGGACAGGGGTGTTCCAGCGCGTCGGGACCAGACCAGCCCTCAGCGCAGCTGGCTGTCCTTGCTGCCGCGGCGGTTGTAACCGCTGCTGGCGGTCTCCTCGCGGTCGTGCGCGTCCTGGCAGGTCACGCACAGGCGCACGCCGGGCACGGCCTTGCGCCGGGCTTCGGGAATCGGCGCGTCGCAATCCTCGCAGCGCTCCAGTCCGGGACCCTGCGGCAGGCGGCTGCGCACCCGCTGGATGCCGTCCTTGATGGTCGCGTCGATCTGATCCTGCACGGCGCCGTCGCCCGCCCAACCCGTTGCCATCGCCGCCTCCCGGTCGAATCGCTGGAAGGCGATGATAGCGCCGCCGCCATGGGCGATGTCGAGCACGGCTGTCGATCATGACTGTCGATCCGCGCGCCTCCCGTTCGTCGCATCCGAACACTCCTGCCAGAACAGCCCTTCGAAGGACCCGCCATGCCCCTGCAACTGTTCGCCCACCCGTTCTCCTCGTACTCGCAGAAGGCGCTGATCGCGCTGTACGAAAACGACACGCCGTTCGAGTTCCGCGTGCTGGAACATCCGGAGCATCCGGACTTCATCGAATTCGCGCGACGTTGGCCGATCCGTCGTTTCCCGCTGCTGGTGGATGGCGCGCGCCAAGTGATGGAGGCGACCTGCATCGTCGAATACCTGCACCTGCATCATCCCGGGCCCGTGCGCCTGATCCCCGACGACGCGGACGCGGCGCTGGAGGTGCGGATGCTGGATCGCTTCTTCGACAACTACGTGTCGACGCCGCAGCAGAAGGTGGTCTTCGACCGCCTGCGCGCGGAGGACGCGCTGCGCGATCCGCAGGGCGTCGCCGACGCGCGGGCGATGCTGGAAACGGCCTATGCGTGGCTGGATAGCCACATGGCCGGTCGCACCTGGGCGGCGAACGACGCCTTCAGCCTCGCCGACTGCGGCGCGGCGCCGTTCCTGTTCTACGCAGACTGGACCCACGCGATCGACGCACGATTCAAGAACGTCCGCCGCTATCGCGAGCGCCTGCTGGCGCGGCCGTCGGTGATGCGCGCGGTGGACGGCGGGCGGCCGTATCGGGCGTACTTCCCGCTGGGCGCGCCCGATCGCGATTGAATGGCTATGCCGTGGCGGCCTTGCGCACGCGCGGTGTGAGCGCGACGTTGAGACTGTCGCTCATCAACTGCAGTTCGGTGTCCTGGATCATCGCGGTCAGGCGCATCCCGCGCTGGACGTGGCCGACGATGCCTTCGATCGCCTGCGGATCGATGTCGATCACGGTGAGATTGTCGAACCGCGCCAGCGCCGCGGCGTTGCGGTTCCACCAGACATCGGCGGCGTTGCCGCCGTAGTTGACCACCACCACCCGCTGCGCGCGGGCGCAGGCCTTGCGGATGCGGCTTTCGTCGGGCTGGCCGAGATCGATCCAGCACAGGATGTCGCCGACGTAATCGCGCTGCCACAGGTCCGGCTCGCCTTCTTCGCTGAGGCCGCGACCGAACTCCAGACGTTCGTCGGCGTAGAGCGCGAACGCCAGCAGCCGCACCATCAGCCGCGCGTCGGTTTCCGACGGATGCTGCGCCATCGTCAGGTTGTGCTGGGCGTAGTAGTGCCGGTCCATGTCGCTGACCTGCAGCTCGACCTTGACCACGGTGGATTTGGGCGACATGCCGGGCCTGGCCGAAAAGGACGTGAGTGGACGCGGATTGTAGGCGCTTCCTGTTCGCTGCGGCGGCGCTTTGTTACCCTGCCGGCATGTCAGCGCCTCTCGACACCCGCCTGCTGCGGGCGGACGATCCCCGGGATTTCGACGACGCCGTCCGCCTGCTGCGCGCCGGGCGACTGGTCGCCGTGCCCACCGAAACCGTGTACGGGCTCGCCGCGGATGCCGGCGATCCGGTCGCGGTCGGCCGTATTTTCGAAGCCAAGCAGCGGCCCGCGAATCATCCGCTGATCGTGCATCTGGCCGATGCCGGCCGCATCGACGCCTGGGCGCGCGCGATTCCCGACAGCGCGCGCGCGCTCGCCGCGGCGTTCTGGCCCGGCCCGCTCACGCTGCTGCTGCACAAGGCCGCGCACGTCTCTCCCGCGGTCACCGGCGGCCGCGACACCATCGGCCTGCGCGTGCCGGATCATCCGGTGCTGCTGCGGCTGCTGGCGACGCTCGGCGGCGGGCTCGCGGCGCCGTCGGCGAATCCGCACAAGCGCCTCAGCCCGACCACGGCCGCGCAGGTGCTCGCCGGACTCGACGGACGCATCGATGCCGTGCTCGACGGCGGCCCGTGCGCGGTCGGCCTGGAATCGACCATCGTCGATCTCACCGGCGAAGGTCCCGATGGCGACACGCCGCGGATCCTGCGCGCCGGCCCGATCACCCGCCGCCAGCTGGAAGCGGTGCTCGGCCGTCCGGTCGCCTTCCCCGAACGGCACGATGCCGCGGTGCCCGGCAACGTCGCGGTGCACTACCAGCCGCGCACGCCGCTGTATCTCGTCGACGGCGCCGCGTTGCCATCGCGCCTGCGCGCGAAGGCCGACGACGCGCGGATCGTGGTGGTCCATCGCAGCGAGCTGCCGGACGGACCGCTGCGCGGCGTGGTCCGCGACATCCGGCTGCCCGCGGACAAGGCCGGCTACGCGCAAGCGATGTACGACGCGCTGCACGACGCCGATGCCGCGGGCGCGGACGCGATCTGGATCGAAGCGCCGCCGCCGTCCGAAGACTGGCGCGACGTGCTGGACCGGCTGACGCGCGCGGCCAGCGTCGATCCCGGCGAATGGGCCTGATCACCGCAACGGAGCACGACCGCCGATGACCGCAAACCTCATCACCACGAACGACATCGCCGCACTCGTCGCGTTGGACGAGGAGGCATTGCAGGAACGCTTCTGCTGGATCGACTGGCGCTCGGAGGAGCGCGAAGTCGTCGAAGGCTTCAGCGAGTACATGACGGCCGAAGACGCGTTGACCTGCACGGACGAAGACGACGCGCGCACGGTCGTCTGGCGCGGCGAGGCCCATGCCATCCCGCTGACCGGCACCGGCAGCGACCGCTACGTGATGATCCATTCGGTCGCCGAGATCGTGAAGGACCGCTACACCGTCTGGGGCGATCCCGAGAGCATCGGCGGCAGCGACACCCACGGTTTCCTGATCCTGTCGAACGCGGTCTCCGACGCGCTCGTCGCGCAGCATCCCCCGTGGGTCGCGCAGCATCTGCGCCGGCTCGATCCGGGCATGGACGAATTCAACGGCATCCGCGTGCCCTGGTTCGGCCACGAAGCGCACAACCCGGATTTCGCGCGCGACCGTGCCGCACTGCAGGACCAGCAGGCCGAACTGAAGCGCATGGTCGCCGAGGCGTTGGATGCAGGCGCGAAGAAGAAACCGTTCTGGAAGTTCTGGTGAGTCGATGCGGGTATGCGCTGCGACCCGCGGAACGCGCATCGACGCACCCACATCGACAGATCGGAATCGACGCAGCGCCACGCTCGCGACGACATCGACTTTGACCGTCGCCCCGGCGCAGGCCGGGGCCCGGCGTTTCGCCGTGCATGACGACCGCGGGCGCCTGCGGGCCGCCGATGATGATCGACACCCGCCGACGCTTCTTCCGCAACGGATGCCATCCCGAATCCGTGCGGGGTCCGGGCCTTCGCCGGGACGACGATTCTTCGCGCCTCCGCGCTAACGCCGCAGGAGCGCCAGCGTCGCGTAGTGCGGCATCCAGCGCGAAGGTTCGCCCAGTGCGGGCGGCGATTTGAGGCGACGACGCAGGTTCGCGTCGACGCGCATGCGCAGCCGGTGATCCGGCACGAACCCCGGCGGCGCCTGGCGTGCGCGGATCTCGGCACGCTTCGCCGCCGCCGTCTGCGCGGCGGCCAAGGCCGGCACCTTCGCCAGCGACACCGCCACCACGTCGGTGAGGTTGTCTTCGCCCTGCGCGGTCGTGCGCGCGTGGAACGGCACGAAGCGGCCGTCGATGTCGGCCAGACCGGTGTAGTCGCCGACGAACAGGCCGTTCGCGAACGGCGCGGTGGTCAGATCGAAGGTGTCACCGATGCGCAGATCGGTCCAGGTCGCGCCGCCGTCGCGCGAGCGCGCCAGCCACGCGTCGGTGGACAGTGGCGCGGTGGCGGTGTCGCTGCGCAGATCGTAATAGCTCACGCCGACGGTGCCGTCGGCGGCGACATGCAGGCTCGGCGTGAAGGCCGGCACGCCGGGCGCGCCGTTCACGCGTACCGGCGTCGACCAGCTCAGGCCGCCGTCGTTCGAACGCGACAGGGCGATGCCGTCGCGCACCCCGGCGGAGAAGCGCGAATCCTGCCAGGCGACGTACAGCTCACCGCCAGGACCCGCGGCGATGGTGGGCACGATCGCACCGTCGCGCACCGCGAGCCCGGACACCGGATCGCGGGTGCCGACCGCCAGCAGTTCGGCGACATCGATCGGCGCCGACCAGGTCGCGCCGCGATCGATGGAGCGGATCACCGTCACCCGCGCGCGCTGCGGCCCGCCCAGCGGATTGTCGATGCGGTTGAACACGTTCACCAGCACGCCGCCGGGCAACACCGCCACGATGTTGCCGATGGTCTGGTTGCGGGTGCCCGGATCGTAGATCGCGCGCGCCGGTTCCCAGCTGGCGCCGCCGTTGGTGCTGCGCGCGAAATAGGTCGGGCCGCGATCGGTCACCGCGATCAGACGATCCCATACCGCGTAGACGTAAGCGGCATCGAAGGGATCGGCGGTGATCGCGTTCTTGTCGTTGAACGCCGCGGTGCTGTCGCGGATCAGGGTCGCGGGCGCCGTCCAGGTACGGCCGTGATCGAACGAACGGCTGGCGAGCATCGCGTTCGCGGAGCCCGGCTGGTACGCGCCGCCGGTGGTCGACAGCGACATCGCGTGGACGACGCCGTTGGGCGAATAGGACACCCACGGATCGGACGCGCGCTCGTAATCGCCGCCGTTGAGCACGTTGCCGCCGCCGCAGCGCGAAAACGGCAGCGGCGTGCGGATCCAGCTGCGGCCGCCGTCCAGCGAAGTCGCGGCGACCAGCGCGCGCGCCGAACCGTTCGACCAGCGGTCCTGCTGCCAGGCGCCGACGAGGATGTGCGGATTGTCGGGATGGATCGCGAGATGCGGCTCGACCTCGGCACCGGCGTAGAGCACGCCCGAGCCGGGCGTGCCATCGCAACCCGCCGCGAGCGGCGACGTCCCGGACGCGACATACGCCACGGCCCCCACCGCGCCCGGACGCTGCGGACCGCCGGTGATGCGCGGCTTTTCGGCCGCGGTCGCTGATGCAACGTGGGCCGATGCGGCGCCCGCGGACGACGCATGCGCTGCGGCGCGGTCCGCGGCGGGACGGTCGCAGGACGCGATCAGGCAGACCGCGATCAGCGGCCATGCGTGGCGGGGCGACGGGACGCGCGGATCGATGGCCATGACGGAGCCTCCGGAAAGATGCGATGGCCGCGGTTGCGGGCACAGGCGCGTGCCTGTCGATTCTCTGCCCCGCCGCGGCGATTGTCATGGCCGGGCTTGGCGGATCGCGGCGCCATGGCCCTGCGGCCTCGCGGCGCCCTCACCGCGATGCGGTCGCATCGCGATCCCATGATCCTCTTCGTTGCCGCATTCCGCTTTCATGAATGCGGTTCCCTCGATGCGACCGGACCGGCGCACACGGACGTGCGCCGGATTTCATCGCGGATCGCGCGCGATCATTCCTGGTCGAAGTTGATCCTGACGTCCTTCACCGTGCTCGAGACAAGCACGATGGAAAACCGGCGGAAGAAGTGCCGCTTCACCAGCACGTCCTCGCCGTCGTCGAGTTCCGCGTCCACCCAGTCGCCGGCCTGACGGTCGATCGCGGTCTTCACCTTGCGCGCGACCCGGTTCTCGCCGTCGTTGCGTTCGATCGGCACCGTCACCCGCACCGGCGCCCGGCCGACCGGCACGATCTCCAACACCAGTTCGCCCGCGGATTCGGCGGCGCCGCTGAACTGCAGCCGCCACTTGTTGGACTGCGCCGCCATCGCGGGCAGCGCGGCGATGCTCAACAAGGCGCCAACACTCACCACAGCAGTTGCGCACAGGCGGAGGAGGACGGGACGGCGGCGATGCGGCATGGCGGAACTCCGGAGCGGAACGATGCGCCGCGGCGGACGCGCGGCTGGCGCCGATCATACCTGCGGTGCCGGTGGGCAGGACCCGATGCCAGCGACCCGTTCAGCCGCACCGGCCGCACGCTGTGACAGCGGTTGCGATCCACCGCCGCTTTCCCGCCTCGCCTCCGGGCGGCTACAGTCGGGCCTATGACCGACCCTTGCCCTGCTTCCCGTCCCCGCGCGTGGCGCAGCGCGCGCCATGCCTTCCTCGCTGCAGCCCTGGCCGTCGGGCTCGGCGGTTGCGCCGACACCGCATCGCAGCGCACGCCGGAGGAGGTGCGCGCGCAGCTGCGGCAGTTGATTCCGGCCTCGGTGCCGGATCGCGCAGGCTGGGCCGCGGACATCCAGGGCGCGCTCGCGGCGCTGGAGATCGAGCCCTCGCCGCAGAATCTCTGCGCGGTGCTGGCGGTGACCGAACAGGAATCCACCTACACCGCCAACCCCGCGGTGCCCGGGCTAGGCAAGATCGCGATCGGCGAAATCGAGACCCGCGCCGCCCGCTACAGGATTCCGGCCTTCGTCGTGCGCGGCGCGCTGCGACTGGAATCGCCCAACGGCGAGAGCTGGCAGACACGGATCTCGCGCGTGCGCACCGAGAAGGAACTGAGCGATCTGTTCGAGGAAATGATCGCGAAGGTGCCGATGGGCTCGCGGCTGCTCGCGCGGGCCAATCCGGTGCGCACCGGCGGTCCGATGCAGGTCAGCATCGCCTTCGCCGAAGCGCATGCGCAGGAACGCAGCTATCCGTACGCGGTCGACGGCTCGATCCGCCACGAAGTCTTCACCCGTCGCGGCGGCATGTATTTCGGCATCGCCCATCTGCTGGGCTACCCGGCCGCCTACGACAAACCGCTGTTCCGCTTCGCGGATTTCAACGCCGGCCGCTACGCCAGCCGCAACGCCGCCTTCCAGAACGCGGTCGCGGTGGCCACCGGCATTCCGCTGGATCTCGACGGCGATCTGGTCCGCTATCGCAAGGGCAAGGCGCGCGGCGACGCCAGCGCCACCGAGCGCGCGATGCTCACCCTCGCCGACAAGCTCGGCATGACCCCGGCGCAGATCCGCGACGTGCTGGAAGACAGCCATCTGCGCCGCTTCGAAGACAGCGCGCTGTACACCGGCGTGTTCGAGATCGCCGACCGCCGCAACGGCAAACCGCTGCCGCGCGCCACGCTGCCGCGCATCCGCCTGCACAGCCCCAAGATCACCCGCAAGCTGACCACCGAATGGTTCGCGACGCGCGTGAACCAGCGCTACACCCGCTGCATGGCGAAGGCGAAGAAAGGCTGAGGGCAACGGAATGTCGCTGCCCTGGTCGAGCGGCCTTCAGGCCGCCGCGCCCGATATGTCGCCAGATGCCTTGTAGGAGCGACGGGAGTCGCGACAGGTTCAGGGAAATTTTTTTGGAAAAGCGTCGCGACTCGCGTCGCTCCTACAGGGGGCCGATTTTCGCCGAGCGCCAGCCAGGATCGCAGTCCCCGACGCCATCAACCGCAGAAGACCCGATGCGGCGGCCCGGTTTCCGACAACCGGAAGGCTGATCGGGCCGTGCTGCCCGCCATGTCACCGGAGCCCCTGTGGGAGCGACGCGAGTCGCGACAGGCTGCGGAAAACGTCCAGAAAAAGCGTCGCGACTTCCGTCGCTCCCACAGGGGGCAGCCGACTTTTTCCGGGCTTCCGACGCCAAAGCATGCTGTCATCGCGGACTCACATCTCCGGCGTGGTGTCTTCGATCAGTTTCATCGCTTCATCCGCCTTGCGCTGCGACTCGCGGATCTCCGCTTCGGTCTGCGCGCGCGGCGGGGGCGGTGACGGCGCGTCGGGCGCGGCCACCGGCACCGGTGCGTGGATCACGATGGTCGGCGTGACCGCACGCGGCGGATCGGCAAGCGGTTCGATCGCGGTGTCGGCGGTGCGGGCCAGCATCGCGCGGACGATCAACAGGAAACCGATCGCGGCGGCCAGCGCGATCAGCCACAGCCACGGCCGGCCCTGCGCCGGGCGCGGACGAACGGCCGCACGCGGCGTCGCGGTGCGCACGGACAGCCCCACGAAAGGATCCCCGGGTGTCGGCGTCTCCGGCAGGGTGCCGAGCATCGCACGCAGCGCGTCGCCGTCGATCAGCTTCACCTTGCCCTGCCGATTCCCGGCGTCGATCGCCGCGCGGGTGAACTCGCCGCTGGTGATCAGGATCGCGCCGGTCGCGCCCTCGTTCACCATCACGCCCAGCAGTTCGTGCACCGCGTTGTGCGGCACCTGCTTCGCGTTCCAGTGTTTGCACTGCACCAGCACGACCTCGTCGTCGCGACGCAGCCGCAGGTCGACGCCGCCGTCGGTCTTCGCGCCCGTGCCGCCGGTGCCGATGTGCTCCACCCACCAGCCCACGTCGCGGTAATAGGCCGCGAGCACGCGTTCCAGTTCGTCCCAACCGATGCGGCTCAGCGCGTCGTCGCGCCGTTCGCGGACATTCTTCAGACCCGACATTCCGCCCCCCGCGGAATTCCCGTGACCCGGACGTGCACGCATTGTAGGCCGACGACGCCGATCACACCGGAATCGACTGCGGATAGCGGAACACATCGGTCGGGTCGTAGCGGCGCTTGACCTCGCGCAGCCGCGGCAGGTTTTCGCCGTAGTAGGCGTCGAGATGATCGCGCTGGCTCGGATCGATGAAGTTCTGGTAGCAGTACGGCGTGGTGTACCGCGCCATCGCATCGTGGAAGCCGGTGAGCCACGCCTCATTCTTCGTCAGCGTTTCCGGCGAATCCGCCTCGGTCCATTCCAGCTCGATGCTGGAGATCATCGAGCAGCCACGATGCACGAACGCCATCTCGGTGGGCCGCTTCGCGTCGATGCGACCGCCCATCAGGAAGAACTTCCAGGTCGCGGCGACGTGCGTGCCCGGCCAAGCCCCCAGGTTGGCGAGGATGGCGTGGATCGCCCCGGTCGACAGCGCGCCCTTCACGAACCGCGAACGTTCGTGCGAGAACTCGGGATCGCCCTGCTCGGACAGGAATTCCTGCGCATCCCAGTACGGCAACGCGTCGATCTTCGACGTCGACGGCGGCCGCACCGCGAACACCGGTGCCAGCATCGCCATCAGCGCGTCTTTCGAATCCGCGAGCTGGCCGAGGATCGTCAGCGCGAGGCCGGGTTTGCCGGCCTCGGCCTTCACGCTGAGTTTCATGCCGAGACTGTCGGGCGCCGACAGCGCCATCGCCTGCAGCGCCTCGAACACCTCGGCGAAACGGTCGCGCCAGGTCAGCTCGAACACCGTGTATTCGCCGACCGGAAAGGTCTCGAACGTGAACTCGGTGTGGATGCCGAAGTTGCCGCCGCCAGCGCCGCGGCAGGCCCAGAACAGGTCGTCGTGTTCGCGTTCGCTGCACGCCAGCGCGCGGCCGTCGGCCAGCACGATCCGGGTGGCCTTCATGCCGTCGCAGGTGAGTCCGTGCAGGCGCATGTTGAAGCCGATGCCGCCGCCCAGCACCAGCCCGGCGACGCCCACTTCCTTGCAGCGTCCATGGGTGACCGCGCGCGAGAACGGCCGGCAGGCGGCATACACGTTGCGGTTGCGCGCGCCGCCGCCGAGGGTGGCGATGCCGGTCGACGGATCGATGTCGACGGCGTGCATCGCGGACACGTCGATCATCAGTCCGGTGGTGGTGGAATAGCCCGCGTAGGAATGCCCGCCGCTGCGCGCGACCAGCGGCATGTCGTTGGCCTGCGCCCAGCGCAGGCAGGTGCGCACGTCGGCTTCGTCCGCGCACTGCGCGATGCCCTGCGGCAGCGTCGATGCGTATTGCAGCGCCCACGGCGCGGCGCGCTTCGCGAACTCCGCCGCGTCCGGCATCAGCAGCGTGCCCTGCAGACTCGCCGCGAGTTCCTTCCACGCCGGCGACGCGTTCTCCGGCAGCGATGCGCAGCCGCCCAGCCACGCCGGCAGGCCGAGCCCCAAAGCGGCGCAGGCGCCGGCGCGCAGGAACGCGCGACGCGACAATGCGAACCGGTGGATCTCATGCAGTGAACCGGCATCGGGCGAAGCATTGCCCTTCACGGTCGTCCGTCGCGTTGCGTCCTGCATCGTTGCGCTCCCCATGTGCGTTGCGCCCACGCTACGGCGCGGGCGGCGACAGGGTCAAGCCGCGCCGACCTGTCGTTTCTGTCAGTGTCGCGGCATGCGCGGCGCGCAAAACGAAACGCCCTCCCCGTTGCCGGAGAGGGCGTTGCGATCGGACGCAGGCCTCGCGACTCAGAGCATCTCGACTCAGAGCATCGCGCGCAGCCTGCCGAGGCCGGTGCGCGACAGCGCGAGGGTTTCGGCCGCGGCGCGCAGGCCGGACAGCGCGGCGCCTTCCATGAAGCCCTGCCATTCGTAGAAGCTGCTGGTGTGTTCGCCGGCGAACAGCACATTGCCGACGGCCTTGGCTTCGTTGTGCGCGATGGTCGTGAAGTAGCCCGGGCGCTGGCAGCTGTAGGCGCCCTTGCTCAGCGGGTTGCGGCTCCAGTTCTGCGAGAACGCCACCACCTCGCCCTTCGCGTTGCGCATGGCCGCGCGCTTCGCGCCCGGCAGCGCGATCTCGAGCTGGTCGAGGAAGACGTTGGCGTCGGCCTGCACGTTGCGGGCGTCGAGCGCGCGCGCCGCTTCGCCGCCGAGATGGCTGGTGAGCACCGCGCGATTCTCGTTGCCGTTGAACGCGTTGGTTTCCCAGGTCGACTGCAGCCGCGAGCGGTCGCTGAAACCGTTGCCGTTGGTGCCGTGCTGGATGTACCAGTACGGCTGGTTGAAGCCGACCATCAGCTTGGCGTTGTCGCCCATCGCCGCGTACTTGATCGCATAGCGCTTCCACGCCGGCAGTTCCAGGCTCGGATCGAGCTTCACGTCGCGCAGCACGCTGAACGGCAGCGCCAGCACCACCGCATCGTGGTCGGTCTGGATGGTGCGGCCGCCGAGATCGAAGGTCAGGCGCACGCGGCCGTCGGCGAGCTTGCGCATCGCCACCAGCCTGTGGCCCACCTGCACCGGCGTGGGCAGGCGCGCGGCGAGTTCGGTCGCGATGCGATCGTTGCCATCGACGACGTGGAAGCCTTCGCCGCCCGGAATCGCGTTGCCCGCACCGACCTGCGCGAATTTGCCGCGGCGGTCGCCGTGCAGGAAGCGCAGGAAGCTGATCGAACTGAGTTCGTCGATACCCGCGCCGTACTCGGCGGAATAGGCCGCGCCGATGACCTTGCGCAGCAGGCCGCCGGCGCCGTTGAGCTGCAGGTAATCGTCGAGGCTCATGAGGTCGAACAGTTCGTCGGCCTCGCTGTGGCGGTCGGCGGTCGGCGAACCGATCGCGGCCAGATCCTGCTGCATCGACGCGGAGAACGCGCGGTATTCCTCGACGACCTGGGCTTCGGAGTACGTGCGGCCGTCGAAGTGGTAGTAGCTCGCGCCCGGCAGCATCGAGGCGTCTTCGAGCTGCAGGCCGAAGGCGCGCGCGTAGCCCAGCATGGTGTGGTGCGAGTTGCCGATGAACTCGGCGCCGCGCTCGGCGACCTGGCCCGGGAAATGCCCGCGCAGGCTGAAGCAGCGGCCGCCGACGCGGCCCGAGGCTTCGAACACCTTGGCGTTGACGCCGTTGCGGGCCAGCTCGAAGGCGCAGCTGAGGCCGGCCAGACCGGCACCGACCACCGCGATCCCGGAGCCGCTGCCGGTCATCGCGCGACGCAGCCGCGCCATGCCGGCCATCGCCACCGGGCTCATCGAGCCCGCGCCGGCCGCAGCGGTCACCGCCGCCGCCATCGCGCCCTGCGTGAATCGGCGGCGGCCGGCGTCGCGGACGCCGTCCTGCGCGATCGCCTCGCGGCGCGCGGCTTCTCCCTCGATCGCTTCCTGCGCGCTCTGTCCCGTGGTTTCGCATTGCGCGGCGAGGCGCGCGACGCGCTGCAGGCGCGTCATCATCGAACTGCGACTCATGTTGTTTGTCCCCCAGACCTATCTGTGGCAGCCGTGGATCACCCGGGTCGCCCGAAAGGCGACAGACATCCGTGGACCGGCTTCGAACCCCTGTTGCGACCGGTACGACGCATGTCCCCCACACGTCCCGGTCTCCACCGCAGTGTGCCACATTCAGGTTCGGCTGTGGCCTCGCCGGGGCCGGACAAGGCAGACCGCGACGAAGGTCTCAGGGGCGGGGCGCCTCCGCGGGCGGAGACACCCGTTCGAAGGTGTTGTGGAGGCTGCCGGCGCGGCCGAGGTCGGGCCGGATCCGCAGCGTGTCGCCGTCGCAGGTGTAGGCATTGCGCATCGGCCGCGCCGTGGACGCCGGCATCGGCATGGTCCCATGGGTCCCGGCGCCGCTGCCGGTGATGGTCCCGGCGGTGGCATGGCTGTCGGGGCAGGCGTTGAGCATGCCGCCCGCCGCCGACCATCGACCGGTGCTGGTGCCGCGCATGCGTCCGTCCGCGCGGCCCTTCGGCGCCACGATGGTGCTGGTGGCGTCTCCGGTGGTGTTGGCGAACGTACGGTCCTCGCGCAGCACCATCGTGGTGTCGGGCGCCACCCCGGCCACCCGCGCATGCCCGCCCATCATCCGGTTGGCGAACTCGGCCATGCCGCTGTTCGTCATCCGCCAGGTGCCGACGAGGCAGCGATCGATCTCGCGGCTGCCGGCGCATTCCTCGCAGGCGGCTTCGCGGGTCGCCGCCAGCGACAGCGCGACCGCGTCATCGGTCGCGGCCATCGCCGCGAACCGGAACTGCCGCGGCCGGCCGTCCAGCGCATCGATGGTCGCCGGGAACGGCGCCCATGCGCCGCCGGCCCCGGACGGCTTGGCGGCATGGTGTTCGGCGGGCGTCGCGCGGAACGCCCAGCGCCCGCATTCGAGGTTGGCGTAACCGCGCTTGAGCACGAACGGCGCCAGCGTCACGCGTTCGGTGCGGGTGTCGTTCCAGGTCCAGTCGTCGCCGCCCGCGGGCGCCGAATCGATCGAAGCGCCCTGCCCGTCGCGGATGCGCTGGTCGAGATAATCCTTCGCGAACTGCAGCCACTCCGCCGCCGTCATCGCATCGCGCATCGCCGCGCGCTGCGCGGACTCGTCGCTGCTGCCGGCCATGCGGCGCAAGAACGGGATCATGCGCTGCGGCCCCGAGGTCGTGCCGATCCACGCGAAGAACACGAAGGCCTCGTAGCTCATCCGGTTCAGGGGCACCGTCGGCGAATCGCGGTCGAAGGTGGCGACACGGCCGGGGATGAACGGCGCCGCCGGCAGCGCGAAGGTGCTGAACCAGTCGGCCGAGCCCTCCATCCACCAGGTGCCGCCGCCGCCATGGCCGCCCGCAGCCGCGCTGGTCATCTGCGCATTGCTCAGCGACGCGATCTGCACGCAATGGAACAGTTCGTGGGCGATCAGCCCGCCCACCTCGGACGCATCGGCGGCACCGATGAGCCAGAACACGATCAGGCATTCGTCGTTGGCGCCGAGGCTGGTCTCCGCGGCGATCGCGCCGAAATTCTCGTGCTCGCCGGCCGGGCCGAGATCGTCGAGCAGCAGGATCGTGGTGTTGCCGAGACGGTAATCGTCGAGCCGCGGCAGCGCCGCCGCGCTGGCGTTCACGCCCGCGGCAACCGCCGCGCCAACGCCCGGGGCTTCGGCCCAGTCGGACACGACATGACGGATCACGCGGATGTGCTTCTCGCCGTCGGGCGTGTCGACCGGCACCTCCAGCGTCACCGTGCACTGGAAATCGTCGCGCCCCAGCGCCCCGAGCCCCGTGCCGAGGCGGGCGTCGAACTGCCGCAGGTAATCGACGCTGTCGCAGTCGCCGAAGCGGTCCTGCGCCTTGACGTAAACGATGCCGCCGACCAGCAGCACGAGGCCGACGAGGGCCGCCACGACCGCACGCTTCACAGACAGGGTCACCACGTTCTCCCGGACGGCGGCCGTCCACGGGCCGGTGATGGAGCGCTACGGACTGATCAACACTGCTGGGAACGGCGAATGCCGCTCGCGGCGGTCAGGCATCGGCGCTTCGCGCGCCGCACATCGCGCGCGGCGCGCCCTCCGCTGGCCGCGATCTTCGCTGCCGGCCTTCAGCCACCGGCGGCCTTCAGCCACTGGCGGTAGCGCGCGGCGCGCTTGGCATGATCGGGCGCATCGGCGGGCGCGATCTCCAGATATTTCCGTGCCGCATCGAGCGCGCGCGGATCGCCGCGGGCGTGCAGCACGTCGGCGCGCACGCGCCAGACCTCCGGATCTTCCGGCCATTCCATCACCAGGCTGTCGGAGCAGTCGTTCATGACCTCGGACGACTGCTGTCCGGACAACCCGTACTGCTCGCATTCGGCCATCAGCGTGGCCTTCCGCCCCTGGCCGTCGTGGTCGAAGCTGACAGTCCCGTCGCGCGCCAGCAGCGCCGGCGTGTCGTTGCGGAGGTTCTCTTCCACCTGCACCAGCTGCTGTTTGTGGTAGATGGAATTCGGAAAGCGCCGCAGCACGTATTCGATGTCGAGCTTCGCCCAGGCCGGCCGGGTGAAGAGGTTCTGATGCGTGCGGAACCCGCGATAGCTCGTGCTGCCGATATTGAAGCGCACCGCCTGCGACAGATAGGCCAATCCACGCTTCTCGTCGCCGCGCGCGAACCAGGATGCCGACAGCTGGTTCAGCACCAGCCCGTGCGGGGCGATGCGGGCCGCACGTTCCAGCGCCGCGACCACGGCGTCGTCCGGATCCGGCTCGCGGTTCAACAGCGGGTCCGCCGCCAGCGACGCCAGCACCGAATTCAGCAGCGGCGCGTCGCCGCGATGCTTGAGCAGGTGCCGTTCGACCTCGCTCAACTGCGCTTCGCTGCCGCCCCAGCGAGGCTCGGCGGCGGTCTTCCAACCCACCGCCGCGCTGTAGGACATCGGATCGTTCTGCGCGCAGCGACGGCCGAGCGCGAACGCATCCTCGTCGCCACCGGACAACCGCAGCGCGGCGACCCGGGCGTTGCAGGCCGGGGTCAACCGCGGCTCGGCGGCGTGCGCCTCCGCCAGCAGCTTCGCCGCCCGGGCGGCGGTTTCGCGCGCGTTGCGCATGTCGACGTCCGCCGTCGCGGACGCGCTCCGGGTCCCGCGCATCGCCTGCGCCGCGGCGAACAGCGCGTTGCCGTAGGCGAGTCGGCCGTAGGCGCTGTCGGGACTCAGCTCATGCCAACGTCTGGCGATGTCCTGCGCCTCCGGGCTCGCGTCGAAGATCTCGAACGCGTTGCCGATCTGGTCGCGCTCCGACGGCGTGTCGTAATGCGCCTGCAGCAGTGCGGCGAAATCCTTTTCCAGCGCGACGCGCCCCTGCGCGCTCGCGATCCGCTGCCCGATGGCCTCGAGATCGTACTTCGGCCTGCGCTGCAGCGCGCAGCGCGCTTCGACGATCGCGCGATCCCAGGTCATTCCGGGAACGTCCGGATAGTTCAGGCAGCGCTCGACGTCGTCGTCGATCCTGTCCGCCTCCTGCATCCGCAGCAGCAGCGCATCCCAGTCGATGGCGTCGTCGACCACCAGCTTCGGCGGCGACGGCGCGCGCGGTGCAGGCGCCCGATGCGCGGCCTGCGGCGCCGGCGGGCCCGCCTCCGAGCAGGCCGCCAGGCCGAACGACAGCAGCGGGACCAGCGCGAAACGGATCGGGATGAACGAAATGTCGGGCATCGTGGCACCGTGGGTGAACGGACGATCGGGAATATACGCGAACCGCGCATCGCGCCGGCCCTGCAATCCAGTCAGCGGTATCGGGGCGCGAACAGGATCATCCCCGCGCCGCATCCGTCAGCGACCGCCGCGCGTCGGCGCCTCCTGATCCTGCCTTTGGTTCTGCGGATCCTGCTGCTGCGCCGGCGCCGCGATCGCGCGTTCGCGGTTCTGCGCGTCGATCTGCTGCAGGCTTTCGCGCGCGGGCGTATTGGCGACGTCGTCCAAGCGGACGTTGGCGTGGAAGTTGGGTTCGCGACCCTGGCCGTTTGGAAAATAGGCGGTGAACAGGCGATCGCCGTAGATCCCGACCTGCTGCGGTTCGCGCACGAGACTGTCGCGCCGGTGGTATTCGGCGAGGCCGGCGGCGGCGATGTTCTGCGCCTGTTCCGCGGTATAGCCGCCGCGGGCCTGCACCTCCGCATGCATGCGGTCGTAAAGCGCGCGGTCCTGCGGGCCCAGGCGCTCGATCGACAGCGGATCCTGCGCCTGGCCGGCACGATCCTCGGGGCGCGCGTCGCCATTGCCGGGCGTCGCGCGCGCGGGCGGGTCCTGCAGGCGCAGGCCCAGATCGCCACGGGCATAGTTCTCGACCTGCATCGATTCGCCCTGGCGATTGGTGATCGTCAGGGTGCTGCCGTTCAAGGCATAGGTGTCGTTGCCGTCCGCGCTGCGCCAGGTGTTCGCCGGATCGGCGTCGGTGCGGGTGCCGCCGGTGAGTACGCGGCCGTTCCAGCGCAGTTCGCCGCGGCCGTCGCTGTCCATCACGGTATCGCCGGCACCGACGACGTAGGTGTCGCGACCGACGCCGCCTTCCATGCGATCGCGCCCGGCCCCGCCGATCAGGATGTCGTCGCCGCGATGGGCGCGCAGGGTGTCGTTGCCGCCCTCGCCGATCAGCAGGTCGTTGCTGTCGATCTCGCGCGGGTTGTTGCCGCGGGTGGTGCGCCGCGAATCGATGGTGGCGGCGTGATCGGGATCGACGTCCTGGGTGGTCGCGTTGCGCTGCTCGCGCCCGAGGTTCTCGCCGGTGCGCAGATCGCGACCCGGATCGAGATGGATGCGGCCGGCGTTGAAATTCGCATCAGTCAGGCGATCGGCCAGATCCGGATGTTCCTGGCGCAGCTCGCGCAGCAGCACGGTGCGCGCGGGCCCGAGCGCGTCGGCGATGGTCTGCACTTGGCCGTACTGCGCCACCATGTCGGGGTAATCGCGGTTCGCCTGGGCGATGCGGTTGGTCGCGGCGCGCTCGCCGTCGACGGTGACGCCGAAATTGCGCTCGACCCGGTCGATCTCGTCGCGGTGCAACTGGAACGTGCGATAGACGCTGCGCGCTTCCTCGGGCGTGACGTTGTTGGGATCGTCGTAAAGGCCGAACGCCTGCGACTCGGCATAGCGCCGCTTGCGCAGGCCGCCTTCCATGTCGTCGCGCGAGCCCCAGCAGTTGTAGCGCATCTGGAACCAGGCCTCGGCGCGATCGCCATCGCGGATCGCATCCATGATCGGATGCTCGGGCGTGTTGCGCGCGGCATTGCCGGCGATGGCGCCGACCCCGCGGTTGTAGGTCAGCGACACCAGCGCGACGCGCTCGTCGGAAAGCGGCATGTTCAGCGTGTTCGCCGGCCCTTCGTATTCGCGCATCGAGGCGCGCAGGAGCTGGTCCGACTCCGCCTCGTTCAACGTCCGCGGGAACGCCAGCCCGAGGCGGGTGCGGTCGCCGGCCGGCGCCGCATCGATGGCCGCCAGCGCGCGCCATTCGCCCTGCGACAGTTCGACGCCCGAATTGCGCCAGATCTCGACGTTGTTGCCACGATTGAAGGTGTAACCCCAGCCGATGGTCGCGCGGCCGTCGCCGACATCCTGCGCGCGCGCATGCAACCCCTCCGAACCGACGATCGCGGTCCGCAGGCGTTCGTTGTATTGCTGCTCGGTCAGTTCACGGTAATCCATCACTCCCCCGACGTTGCGGCCGGCATCGCGGCCCTGGTTTCGAATCCGATGCGGTCGCCCCGGGCGTTGACGCCTCCGGAGATCGCGAAATTGCCGTCTTTCAGGGTGCGGCCGTGCCCGGCGTGCAATCCTTGAGCACGCCGGCGCGGCGTTCGGACACCGGCGTCTTCGGCGGTTGCCGTTTGAGCGTGTTGTCGTAGGCGAGCACATCGATGTCGCCGTCGGCATCACGGATGGTGTCGACGATCCGCCAACGCATGGCGTCGCCACGCACGGTCGCACGCACCAGATGGATATCGCCGCTGCGCGCGCTTTCGATGGTGAGCACCGCATCCTTGCCGATCGCGACGCCGTGGATGGCGCGGGCGTCGCCCTCATCCAGTTGCGACAGGCGGACGCGCGCACCGTCGTAGGTGCCGCAGAGGCGGTCGCCGCGCTGCACCAGCGACAGGAAGAAACCGCCGCATTCGGCCTTGGGATCGTCGCGGTCGCACCACTGCACCGCCCACTCGCCATCGAACGTGGACGGCTTGCCGGCGCGTGCGGGCAAAGCCGCGGAAAACGCGATCGATATGCCGGCGATGACGGACAGACACCTGAAAGACATGGGGCACGCTCCCTGTCGACGATTCGACGGTCCAACGCTACGGAAGGCGGCGGAACGGGTCAACCCGTCGCCGCGGGACGGTAGGCGCGCGTCCGTTCAGGCGGCGGGCGGGCGCTCGTCGTTGTCCGCGAGCATGCCGCCGACGCCGATGCCGGCGGCGGCACCGCCGCCCGCGCCCATGGCGCCACCGCCACCGCCGCGACCGCCGCCGCCCTGGCCGTCGCGGCCGCCGCTCTCGCCCTTGCCTTTCGCGCCGCCGGACGGGCGCGTCGGCCCCTGCATCGGAATCGACAGATCGGCCGGCACCGGTTCCAGATCGAGCACGCGGCGGATGAAATCGCGCAGCGAGACCACCAGTTCGGCGGTGCGCACCGGGCGGCCTTCGGCCAGTTCGGTCGCCGCGCGCGCGGCGAGCCGCACCTGTTCGTCGGTGCCGAGCAGCAGGATGTCCGACAACGCCGCTTCGACCGCATCGCGGATGCGCCGCGAGCGGTCGGAACTGTTCGCATCGCGTTCGAGGGCATCGTCCACGACCATACCGGCATCGGCGGAAACGCCGCGCCGGCGCAGGTCGCGCAGATGGGTGGGATCGACCGCGAGATCGCCGGTGAACGAACCGCCGAGCGTCTTGTAGGCCGCGATCAGCGTGCGCAGACGCTCGTTGATCTGGCGGTTTTCGCGCTCGCGCCGCTGCTGCACCGTCTGCATCACGATCAGGCGGATGCCGACGCCGATCAGGGTGATCGCCGCCAGAGCGGCCAGCGTCGAGAGCATCGACTGCCAGGAACTGAAATCGAGACCGCGCATGGGGAACTCCTGCGTGTGCGGGGGCTGCGCGGGGTCGATCAGGAATGCGCCAGCGCGTGGTCGATCGCCGCGCACACCGCCGCGGCCTGCGCGGCGTTGCACTGCTCGGGCGTGGCGCGCGGGCTGTCGGGATAGACCTCGGTGGTGGTGACGTAGCGCGCGCCGGTCATGCCGGCGCACAGGCCGAGCGCGGCCAGCGGATAGCGGATGACGCCCGGCGCGACGACGGTGGAACCGATGATCTCGCCGCGTTCGTCGGCGGGCGCGATATGGGTCACCCGTTCGACCGCCGCGATGATCGCCTGCTGGAACGCCGGCTGCGGACGTTCGGTGTCGTCGACCAGATAGAACCCGTCGGGAATCGTGCCGGGCTCGAAGGGTTTGCCGTCGCGCGCGGCCAGCGCCGGCCGGAATTCGGATTCGTCGGTATCGGTGGTCTCGTGCAGATCGATGTGCATGAGGATGCGGTCTCGCAGCGGCGCGACCAGCCGCATCAGCGCCGCAGACTCTTCCGCCGGGCTGGGCTCGCGGAACGAACGGTTCGGATCGATCGCGTCGTGGTTCCAGCGATGGATGCGCTCGTAGGCCCATGGGCTGATGCAGGGCGCGACCAGCAGGTTCGCGCGGCCGGCATAGTCCGCCGCGTGCAGGTCGACGAAGCGCAGCGCGCCGTGGACGCCGCTGGTCTCGTAGCCGTGGACGCCGCCGGTGACCAGCATGCACGGCAGCGCATCGTTCCAGTCGCGGCTGCGGATCGCGAACAGCGGATAGATGTCCGGCGGGTATTCCAGGCGGCCGTACTCGATCACGTCGAAGCGTTCGCGCAGACCTTGGATCGCGCGCACCACGTCGACCTCGTAACTGCGATGGCGGACCTGCCGCGCGCGCCATGCTGCGACTTCGGCTGCGCCCCAGGGCTGGCCTGGCGTGCCGATCGGGTAGGAGGCCGTGTCGTTCATCGCGTCGCTCGCTGCTGGTCGGTCGTGGAAGCGCGCAGTGTACTGCCGCGATGCGCCGACCCGCCCCTTTTCCGCGATTCTCGTGCACAGTAACCGCCCCGACCGAGACCGCCCATGTCCGAACCCATCCGACTCTCCCGGCGCGTGTCAGAGCTCGCGCGCTGCTCGCGCGGCGATGCCGAGCGCTACATCGAAGGCGGCTGGGTGTCGGTGGACGGCGTCATCGTCGAATCGCCGCAGCGGATGGTCTCGACCGAGCGCGTCGAACTCGATCCCGCCGCGGTGCTGGAAACGCCGGAACCCGCGACCGTGCTGCTGCACAAGCCGGTGGGGTTCGATGCGATCGGCGGCCGGAAACCGGCCGCCGCGCTGGTCGCACCGGCCTCGCGCTGGGCGGACGATCCCAGCGGCCTGCGCCTGCTGCAGCGGCATTTCGTGCGGCTGACCCCGCTGGTGCCGCTCGACACCGAGGCCAGCGGCCTGATGGTGCTGACCCAGGACGGCCGCGTGTGGCGGCGGCTGACCGAGGATGCCGAGCAGATCGAGCACGAATACGTCGTCGAGGTCGACGGCGAGATCGCGCCCTACGGCCTGAACCGCCTGAACCACGGACTGAGCTTCCGCGGGCAGGCGCTGCCGCCGTGCAAGGTCAGCTGGCAGAACGAATTCCGGCTGCGTTTCGCGATCAAGGCCGTACAGCCCGGGCAGATCCGCGACATGTGCGCGCAGGTGGGGCTGCGGGTGGTCGCGATGCGGCGCCTGCGCATCGGCCGGATTCCGCTGGGCAAGCTGCCGGTGGGCGAATGGCGCTATCTGCCGGTGGGCGAGAAGTTCTGACCGCGTCACCGGGAACGAACGCGCCGATGCCCGCGACGTCGACGTTCGACCCGAGCCCGCCGGCATCCGCTCACTCGCCGCGGATGCGCAGGGTCAGGCCCTTGAGGAAATTGCGCAGCAGCTGGTCGCCGCAGGCCCGGTAATTGTGATGTCCGGGCTGGCGGAACAGCGCGCTCAGCTCGGGTTTCGAGATCGGGAAACCGGCCGCGGCGAAGATCGCATGCAGATCGACGTCTTTCAGTTCGAACGCGACGCGCAACTTCTTCAGCACGAGATTGTTGGTGATGCGCGTCGGCACCGGCCGCGGCGGCAGGCTGTCGTTGCGGCCGCGGCAATGGATCACCAGCCCATCGAGGAAGTGCGCGAGGACGCGATCGCTGCAGGCCACGTACTCGGGATCGTCTTCCCTGCGCACGAAATCCCGCACCTCTTCCTTTTCGAACGGCAAGGCGGGGTCCGCCAGCTTCGCGATCGCGACGACCTTGCCGTCGCCCAGATCGAGCATGTAGCGGATGCTGCGCAGCACATCGTTGTTGATCATGGAGTACGGGGCACGCCTGAGGTCGGAAGTTCAAAGGTTCGGAGGTTCGACACGCCTGGAGCGTACCGGACACTGTACATGCGCCGGGCGGCGCCGGATCAATCGTCCTGCGCCGCGGCCTCGCGTCCCTGCTGCCGGATCAGCGCTTCCTGGCGCGCGTCGTTGATCGCGTCGCGGACGCTGTCGAGATCGGCCTCGCGTTCGTCGTGCTCGAACGCACCGGTCAACGGGGTGTCGGGCAGGAGCGCTCCGGCTTCGAAGATCGCCCACATTTCCTCGCCGTACCAGGTGTCGAGCAGCTCCGGCGCCCAGCGCCCGAGACTCGCGGTGAGGTTGTTGACGTCGCGCAGCAGCATCCGCCGCGCGGCGTTGTTGCCGGCGGCGCTGACCACCTGCGGAAAATCGATGACGATCGGGCCGTCCGGTCCGACCAGCACGTTGTACTGCGACAGGTCGCCGTGGATCAGGCCGCAGCACAGCATGCGCACGACCTGGCGGATCAGCACCGCGTGGAATTCGCGGGCCTGTTCCGGCGTCAGTTCGACTTCGCCCAGTCGCGGCGCAGAGAAGCCGCCGGCGTCGGTCACCAGCTCCATCACCAGGACGCCGTGGTAGTAGCCGTAGGGCTCGGGCACGCGCACGCCGGCGTCGCGCAGCAGGTAGAGGGCGTCGACCTCGGCGTTCTTCCAGGCGGTCTCCTGCTGCTTCCGGCCGTATTTCGTCGCCTTGCCGATCGCGCGCGTCTCGCGGCTGCCGCGGACCTTGCGGCCTTCCTGATACTGCACGCGCTGCTGGAAACTGCGCTGCGCCATGTCCTTGTAGACCTTCGCGCAGCGCACGTCGTCGCCGCTGCGGACCACGTAGACCGCCGCTTCCTTGCCGCTCTTGAGGGGACGAAGCACCTCGTCGATGACGCCGTCGTCGATCAGCGCCTGCAGCGCGGTGGGGGTCTTCATGGATGCCTGGACAAAGGTCGCGGCGCGAACGCCCGGACCGGGCGCATATTCTCGCAGGAACCGCCGCGCAGCGGGCGACGCGCGCGGTCATGCGCAACACGAGCCGGTATGCGGCGACACCTGTCAGTTGTGACAGGTCGTCGTCGCCACCGGAGGCAAAACGCGGCGCGTATCATCCGGCGCGGGGCGATTCCGGGTCGCGCGCCCCGATTCTTTCCAGCGCCGGATCAACAAGGAGCGTTTTCATGATCATCAATTCGATCGCGGACGGCCAGGTCACGTCCAACCAGCTCGTCGAATTCAACTTCCGCGCCATTTCCTACAGCGTCAGCGGCTCCAAGAGCACGCTGAGCGGCGAAGTCGCTGCGGGCCATTACCAGAGCATCGACGCCACCGCGACCGGCAACGGCCCGTACAAGGTGACCCTGGGCTACGTGAACCATTCGTACCAGGCCCAGCCGGTGATGGTGGACAGCAACGACGCGATGGTGACCTTCTGGATGGCCTTCCCGGCCGGCCCGAACCACCCGCAGACCTTCGTCTTCGCGAACCAGAAGTAAGCCGGCCGGTCCCGACGACGGGCGGGGCGGGTGGCGCGGCCGGCAACGGCGGCCGTTCCGCCCGCCCGGTCGCCACGTCGATGTTCCCGATGACTGCCGATCCGCAACGGCCGAGCACCGTGCCGGCGAGCGCTCTTCCCCCGGATGCGCGCGCCGCCGATGCATCGCCTGCGCCCGAGGTGTTGGCCACGGCCGCCTCGCTGGCGCGCGCGGGCAGATGGCCCGAGGCCATCGCGACGATCCAACCGCACCTGCAGGAGTCCCCCGCCTGCTGGCCGCTCGCATCGGCGCTCGCCGATCTGCTGGAAGCGACCGGCGCGACGATGGACGCCATCGCCTCGCTGCGCGGCTTCGTCGCCCGTTCGCCGCGATCCGCGGAAGGATGGCATCGGCTCGCCGGCCTGCTGCACCGGACCGGCGATCTTGCGCAGGCGCTCGACGCCGCGACCACGGCCGTGGCCCTGCGCGACGACTGGCCGCAGGCGCTCAATCGTCTCGGCTGTCTGCTGGAAACCATCGATCCCGTGCAGGCGACGGCCGTGCTCGAACGCGCCGTCGCCTGCACGGGACCGTGGAACGCCCCGCGGTTGAATCTGGCGCGGCTGTGGCGCGATCGCGGCCGCATCGCCGATGCGATCGCGCTGCTGCTCGACGCGACGACGCGCGATCCCGCCGATGCGGCGGCGCGGGTCGCGCTCGCGGAAACGCGGCTGCAACACGGCGACCACGCGGACGGCTGGCGCGATTACGACTGGCGCTTCGGCCAGGGCGGGCAGGTGCCGGCCTATCCCGGCACCCATGCGCCGGTGTGGGATGGCCGCCCGCTGCGGGGCGAGATCGTGATGGTCTGGCTGGAACAGGGGCTCGGCGATCAACTGCAGTTCTGCCGCTATCTGCCGGCGATCGTCGCCGCGGGCGGGCGGGTCTGGCTGCAGGCGCCACGGGTGCTGCAACCGCTGCTGGCTTCGCTGGGCGCGGTCGAGCGCTTCGTCGACGAAGGCGAAGTCCCCGCGGGCTTCGATCTGCAGATCCCGCTGCTGAGCCTGCCCCATGCCCTGCGCGCCACCGTGCCCGACATCCCCCGCGCGCCCTATCTGTCCGCCGACGCGGCGCAGTTGCCCGCCGGCGCGGGCGGCCTGCGCGTCGGCGTGGTGTTCGCGAGCCGCGCCGATCATCCCGCGGCGACGCGACGCGATTGCCCGCTGCCGCTGCTGCGCGTGCTGTCGGAGCTTCCGCAGGTCGCACTGCACAGCCTGCAGTTCGGCGCGGCCGGCAGCGCGGCGGTGCAGGCGCAGAACTGGCCGATCGTCGACCTCGCGCCGGTGCTGGGCGATTTCGCGCGGACCGCGGCGATCGTGCGGGCGATGGATCTGGTGATCACCGTCGATACCGCGATGGCGCACCTGTGCGGCGCGCTCGGGCATCCGGTCTGGACCCTGCTGTCGACGCCCTGCGACTGGCGCTGGCAATGCGGGCGCGACGACTCGCCGTGGTATCCGTCGATGCGCCTGTATCGCCAGACGACGCCCGGCGACTGGTCCACGCCGCTGCTGCAGGTGCGTCGGGATCTTGCCGCACTGGCCGCACGCCGCGACGCGGTGCCGGCATGAACGCGATGCCCGACGACTCCGCTGCCCGATCGACGACGCCGTCGCTGTTCGTCGTCGCCCTGCCGCGGTCGCTGTCGACCGCGATCTTCGAACGCGCGCGCTCGGCGCTGTCGCTGGCCGCTCCGGCGTGGACCAGCGCCGGCGAGATCCTCAACACCGGGCGCTGGCGCATGCTCGCGCGCGAGGACGACGGCGATCGCTTCACGACCACGCACGAGGTCGCGCGTTTCGAGCAATGGACGCGGTTCCTCGACGATGTCGTGCATCCGCGCGGCCGCGCCTACAAGGACGTGGTGCAGCCGTTCGTGTGCGCGCGCTGGCTCGCGCTGGCGCAGGCGCGTGGACACGCGCCGCGCGTGCTGCGCGTGCGACGCCCGCTGGCCGATGTCGCATGGTCGATGCTCGAAGCGGGCTGGCGCTATCCCGCGCGCGCCGCGGCGACCGGCGAGCACGACATCGACCGCCTGCTGTCGGGCCTGCTGCGGGCGCGCGACGCCCTGTCGGAACCGGCCGCGGTGGAGGTCGACTTCGATGCGCTGATGCGCGGCGAAGATGCGCTCGCCGCTGCACTGCGACGGATGTATGCGGATGTCGACGGCATGGATGTCGACGGCACGGGCATCGATGCCGGCGACCTGCGCTTCGGCGACGCCCGCTTCCGCGCGCATTCCGCCACGGTGCTGGCGCGGCGCGACACGCCGCGCTGGCGTATGCTCGACGCGCGCATCCGCACGCTCGAAGCCGTGGCCGCGCAGCAGGCGCCCTTGCATTGCCCGCTGCCATCCGACGAGAGCCTGCACTCGCGACAAACCGCCATCGCCGGAGACTAGGCCCGGAGCCGCCTCGACGTCACCCGCGGCATCCTCGAACCACCGTCCCCGCATCCTCGCGATCGTGACCGACAGGAGAGATCGACATGCTCGACGCCGAAAACGAACAGGCAACGGCGACCTACTACGACTGCAGCATCCGCGCCGGTTTCTACAATCTCGGCGGCGTCGACCTGGCGCACCACACCTATGCGATCGCGGACCGGGACGGGCGACAGTTCGCGATGCCCTGCTTCGGTTCGTTCGCCCTGCTCGAAGGCGAACGCGGCAACACCGGCGTGCGTTTCCCGGCGGATCTGTGGTCCGCCACGATCCTGTTTCCCCGGTTCCTGGGCAACGCCCTGCCCGCCAATCTCTCGGTGGCGCTGGGCATGGCGCAGTTCACGCTGCTGCCCGCATACGACTGGACGGGCGGCGACTGGGACGACTACTGGCGACGCAATCCGTCGCTCAACGGACTCAGTCCGTCGTGCTGGGCCGGACTGGTGTATGCGATCACCGGCGTCTGCCATCAGGCCTGCAACCGCATCCTGTGGTCGTCGCTGCAGGGCGGCTTCCTTTTCGGCCCGGTGAACTGGCCGCCGAGCCTGTCGGCCAGCTACTGGGTCTACGGCTTCCACGGCAAGGCCGCGGATGCGGCGATGATCCTGGCTTCGGCACTGGTGGTGAAGGCGCTGCTGGGCGATCGGGCCGACGAGGGCGAACTGCAGAAGGCGCACGCGCTGGCACGCGACGTGATGCAGCATCATGTCATGCATGCGCTGCGCGACCCGACCCGCGGCGAGGCCCGCGCCCACGAAGTCCGCGGCATCCTCGACCATCTGCCGGAAACGCTGCGCCTGTCCGACCAGACCGCCGCCGCCGAGATCGTGAACCTGGACCGGGCGTTCTCGAACCGCAAGAATCTCATCGACAACCGCCTGTACCGGACCACCAACGACGCATTCCACGACGAATACGCGGGCCAGGTGAACGACGATTTCCGCACGTTGCTCGACCGCTTCCGCGAGATCATGCCTGCGGACACGTTCCGGCATCTGTTCCCGGATGCCGCCGACCAGAGAAGCTACACGCTGGTCGATCGGCGGCTGATGCCCGTGGATTATTCGCGTCATCGCGATGGCCGGAATCCATGAACGCGCGCGACGATGGCGGAATCGCGCGACTGAACCATGCGTCAATGCCCGCGACGCATCACGAATTGTTTCCGCCCGCATAACCGTTGTTTACCGCGCCGGCGCCACGATGGTCGCGCGATCGGACATCCGGTCGCACGTACCCTCACAAGGAGACGGCATGACACATCACAACACCCCCAACACCTCGAACCGGAACACGCCGAACACGTCGCATGCGAAGCAGATGGATCAATCCCTGTATGCGAACGAGCGCACGCACTGGAAACAGCAGTTCGAGAAGGAGCCCTACTACGAGTCCGGCCGCACGTTCTCGGACTACGATCCGGCCTATCGCGTCGGCGCCGAAGCCCGCGAGCGTTACGCCGGAAAACGGTTCGAGCAGATCGAATCGGACCTGCAGAACGACTGGGAACAGGCGAAGGGCTCGGCCCGCATCGGATGGGACAAGGCCAAACAGGCCGTCCGCGCGGCATGGGATCGCATCGAACACGCGAGGCCCGGAGATTCCGGCGTGAAGTCTCGCAACTGAGCGCGATCGCGCTTCGACTCCCTTCGACCGTCCTGCGGGAGCGCTCCGGCGCTCCCGCATTCCGTGCGGCAACCCGCACTCGGGTACTTCGCCCGCAGCATGAACGACCGACGCGACCTCAGCCGATCCAGCCCTTCGAGCGCTGGCGGATGCGTTGGATGAGATCCATCGCGCCGCGCTGATCCTGGCTTTGCCGGCGCGGCGGGAGGTCGCGGATCGCGGCCTCGGTCTCGTCGAGCATCGCGCCCAGCCGCGGATGCCGGGCCTGTTCGGCCGACAGCAGCGCCGCATACGGGTCGTGGGAACGGTGGATCGGCGATGCCGACATCGGCCGCGTCCCGTAGGCGAGCGCGAGGCCATCGACGCCATCGAGATCGCGCAACACCGGCAGCATGCCATCGCGCAGGCGCGGCACCAGCCACGCGATCAGCGGCGCGACGTCGTCTTCGCGGAAGATCCAGAAACCGCGGTCGTTGCCGTAATCGTTGATCGGGCCCGACCAGCCCTCGGCCACGCGCGCGAACGGGATCTCGGCCGAATTCTGCAGCGCGGTGATGCTGCCCAGGTCCTGCCGCTTCTCGGCGCACAGCAGGTCGTAGAAACCGCCGATGTGGACGCTGCATTCGACGCGCACGCCGTAGAACCACTCCGGATTGTCGACCGCGACGATGCCCAGTCGCTGATAGCCCCAAGTGCCGCGTCGCTCGAAGGTGGCATGTACTTCGTGCGTGCCCCAGACGCTGGCTTCCACGCGCGGGAACCCGGCGGCCTCGATCGCGGGCTGGAGGGTCTCGAGGCAGCGATCGAGCAGCGCCTGTTTGTCGGGCAAGCCGAATCGGCGCCGCCAGTCCGAATAACGGCGGTCCAGTTGCCACAGCACCCGCGCGTGCCGCTGCGCGGTCAGCTCCGCGCCGAAGATCTCGTCGACCGAAGCGTCGGGCTTGAGGTTCATCGCCTCGATGAAGTCGTGGATGTGGAAGCGTTCGTACACATCGGCGGCGAAGGCATTGCCCTCTTCGTTGAGATCGTCGTCGAACAGCTTGCCGTCGCAATGATCGAACAGCAGGTCGAGGCCGGTGGTCTGTCCGCGGCGCAGGGCATCGGCCTCCGCCATCAGCTCGTCGTTGGCCAGTCCGCGCCGGATCGCCCATTCCAGGAACAGCCCCATGTGCCGTCCGCCGTTCTCGTTCGGCAGATCGGTCTCGAAGTTCAGAAAGTAATACTCGGCGTCGTCGTACTTCATGGACCGTCTGCGCGTGGGGACGCGCGAGTATAGGCCCGGCACTGCGACGCCCATCGCCATCGCGGCCGGCATGACGCACCGCATCATGCCCTTTCGTGCAATGGCTGCCTCGGTCGCGCGGGCGCAAGCTCGGGAGATCGGCCTTCGCTTCCGTCGCGCCGACTCTCCGGGGAGGATACCCATGCACCGCCGCACGCTCCGCGTCATTCCGGCCCTGTTGTCCACCGCATCCGCCGCCCTCTTCGCGCTCGCCCTGCCCACGCTCGGCGCCGCGGCCCTGCTGCTCCCCGGCCGCGCGCAGGCGCTCGACTGCGGCGCCAACAACGGCTTCACCTGCACCGGCACTGCCACGCAGTACGCCGGCGGCTTCAGCCCGGGCGTCGGCAGCGGCGGGTTCGGCGGCGCCGCCGCCTGCACGCCCACGCGCACGCCGGTGGTCTTCATCCACGGCAACGGCGACAGCGCGATCAGCTTCGACATGCCGCCCGGCGCCGTCAGCGGCTACACCACGCCGACGTACTCGATCTACGACGAACTCAAGTCGCGCGGCTACAAGGACTGCGAACTGTTCGGCGTGACCTATCTCAACGCCAGCGAGCGCGGCGCGCCGCAGAACAACTACCACAGCCCCGCGAAGTACCAGATCCTCAAGACCTTCATCGACGCGGTGAAGACCCACACCGGCCGCAGCCAGGTGGACATCGTCGCGCACTCGATGGGATCGAGCATGGCGCTGGCCATGGTGCGTTACTACGGTTACCAGGGCAGCGTGCGCCGCTTCATCAACATCAGCGGCGGCCTGCGCGGGCTCAACACCTGCTACGCCACCGGCTATCAGTCGCCCTACGCACCCACCTGCAACGCCGAGGCCTACGTCTGGCCCTACGACTACTACACCTTCGGCTACTACCCCAGCACCGGCGTGAGCTTCTACGGCTACAACCGCTGGACCGGCAGCGGCAGCACCAGCCTGCGCGCGACCCCGGCGAGTTACACCGGCATCGGCTTCTACACGATCACCGCCGGCCTCTACGACCAGGTCCACTGCTTCACCACCAGCTACAGCAGCGGCTGCAGCAACGGCGCGCTGTTCAACGCCGGCACGAACGTGAAGGCGCAGGTGGACATCGGCTTCGGCAGCAGCGCCTACGCCTACGATTGGGACTGGGCCGACGGCAGCCCGTACAACGCCGGCGGCGGCGACACCAGCGGCGGCGTCGGCCATTTCCGCTCCAAGACCAACGCCGGGCGGATCGTCTACAACATGCTCGCGACCACCTGCACCACGGGCTGCGCCAGCGGTTATGCGGGCGTGAACGGGCCCGCGTTCAACCGCTGACCGGACAGGGGAACGTCCCCACCGAAAGACCACACCGCCGGACGGGCGCATGCCCGCCCGGCGGTGCGCGCGCATGCCGACGACGCAACCGGTACTCTGCTCGCCCGTCCCGAGCTCCGCCCGTCATGCCCCACAAACCAGGCCCCCTGCTCACCCGTCCGCTCGCCGAGGCGCTGCTCGCCGCACGCGATGCCGGTGCGCAGACCTGGACCGGCTCGCTGGATCTCGGCCGTTCGACCGACACGGTGCCGCTGGACACCGACGCATGGATCTGGCGCGGGCAGCGCTATCCGTATCCCGGCAAACTCAGGGACCGCACGATCCACCACTGGGACGGCGAGGACTTCTCGGCGGTTTCGCGCTACGACGGCGCGCTGATCAAGCTGGTGCCCACCGAATGGGGCGCGCCGACCTTCGAGATCGACGGCATCAAGATGCTGCCCACCGCGAAGGCATCGCCCATCGACGACGCGCGGTGCAAGGTCGCGCTGGTGCAGCCGCAGGGCAGGACCGTGCTCGATACCTGCGGCGGCCTCGGCTATTTCGCCGCGTGCTGTCTCGACGCCGGCGCGGCGCGCATCCTGTCGTTCGAGAAGAATCCCGACGTGCTGTGGCTGCGCACGCTCAATCCATGGTCGCCCGATCCCGACGCGCCCGAACACGGCGGCCGCCTGCAACTGACCCATGGCGATATCTCGCAGGCGATCGTGCAGATCCCGGATGCATCCGTGGATGCCCTGCTCCACGACCCGCCGCGCTTCGGCATCGCCGGCGAACTGTATTCGCAGGCGTTCTACGACCAGCTCGCGCGCGTGCTCCGCCGCGGCGGGCGGCTGTTCCACTACACGGGCACGCCGAACGCGCTGACCAGCGGCCGCGACGTGCCGCGCGAAGTCGCGAAGCGACTGGAGAAGGCCGGATTCAGGGCGGAGCTGGCGTTGGATGGGGTGTTGGCGGTGCGGCGCTGAAACAGACTGACGAGGCTTGCCGGCGTCACCCCTGCAGGCGTTCGATCTCCGCGTCCTTCTCGTCCCACAGCCCGTTCATCCACTGCTGGAACCGGGCGCGGAACGCGCGGTCTTCCTGATAATCGCCGTCGATCAGCGCCTCGGGAATCGGACGCTGGCGCACGATCACCCGCACCTCCGGGATGCGCCCCCCGATCAGATCCACGATCGTCGGCCGGCCGCCGGGATAGACGATGGTCACGTCCAGCACCGCCTGCAGGCTCTGGCCCATCGCGCCGATCACGAACGCCACGCCGCCGGACTTCGGCTTGAGCAGATGACGATACGGCGACGCCTGCGTGGCATGCTTCTGCGGCGTGAAACGGGTGCCCTCGACGAAATTCATCACCGACACCGGAATGTCGAGGAACTTCTCGCAGGCGCGGCGCGTGGCCTCCATGTCGCGGCGACCCAGCTCCGGATTCTTCGCGATCTGCTTGCGCGTATAGCGGCCCATGAACGGGAAATCCAGCGCCCACCAGCACAGGCCGAGCACCGGCACCCAGAACAACTGCCGCTTCAGGAAGAAACGCAGGAACGGAATGCGCCGGTTGAAGATCTTCTGCAGCACCACGATGTCCACCCAGCTCTGGTGGTTGGCCAGCACGAGGTAGTGACCGTCCGGCTGCAGCGAGGACGGCATCTCGACCCGGAACCGGGTGCGGGTCAGGTGATCGATCATCCGGCTGTTGACCGCGATCCAGCCTTCCGCGAAGCCGATCAGCACCGGATTGCAGGCCAGCCGCGCCCGCTTGAACGGCAGGAGCGCCTTGACCACCGCCACCGCCAGCAGCGGCAGGGCATGGACGAGAGTATTGGCCACGATCAGCAGCAGGATCGGGGCGACGCGGAACCACACCATGGGGGACACCGGCCATCGGCCCGGGCGGGGAAGACCGGCAAGGGTATCAAACCTGCGCCCGAGGCCGGGACGGTCCGTTCGTCGAAGCCGCGCCCGGCGCAGGTTCAGTCGACCCGGGCGGGATCCTCCGGCAAGGCCGCAGCGTCCATGTCGACCGCGTCGCGCGCCGGAGCCACGGATGGATACGATCCACGGACTTCAGGCGTCGACGACGCGATCACGTCGATGGCTTCGTCCGCGCGGCGCCGCGCTTCGCCGACATCGAGAGGGTACTGCGCATGCGCGGTGTCCGCATCGCCGGCCATCGCGACCGTCGTCGCCTGCACCGGCGCGATCGATGCGGTCGACGACCGCGTCGCGTTCGGGGGATGCGTCTCCCCGCCGAACGCCGCATGGGCGGGCATGGTGCGCTGCATGGACGAAGAGACGCCGGCGGCCTGTGCGACATACCCTTGCGGCGGCGGCAGCGGTTGCGGCAGCGGCCGGGTCTCGGCCTGGGCCACGCGCAGCGACGCGTCGTCGTCGCCTTCGGGCGCATGCTTCAACCACACCAGATTGAACGCGAAGAATCCGATCGAAGCGCCGATCGCCATCAGCGCCGCGGTGCCCAGCGTCTTCAGGCGGCGACGTTCGCCGTCGACCTGACGCAACCTGCGCGCGAACGTGTCGTGGAAATAGCGCTCCGCGGCCGCCACCGGGCGCGCGTCGACCACCTGCGACAGATAGCGCGCCGCCCTCCGTGCGGGCTGCGCGAGGCGTTGCCGATACGTCGCCGCGCGAACCGCCGATGCCGACGCACCGGGGGCGGCGGCGACCGCAGCGCCCGCAGCGCTCCGGGAAAGCCCGGCGGCCGGCATCTCACGCAGGATCGCGGCATCGATCAGTCTGAGCCGCGGCATATGCGCGGCGGCCTCCACCACACCGTCCGGAAAATCGCCGTCATGGACCAGGATCGCCTGGTCCACGCGCGCCTCTCGCACACAGGCCATTTCCCGGCGGAAGGCATCCTGCGGATGCGGCAACGCCGACCAGTCGCGGCTACTGAGCCAGAGCGTCTCGCCCGCATCGTTCATGAGCAGAGAGACCACGACATCCTCGCATCGCTCGCGCAGCGATGGTGGCTGGATCGCGAGCGGGCGCCACCCCCGGGCCACGAAATGCGCCTTCGCCGCGGCGAGTGCGCGCCCGACATCGACGCGCGCCGACGCATCTTTCCCAGGCATGGTCGAAACGCATTGCGTACGGAGGGTTCCATTGTCCGACATGGCACTCGATCTCCCGATGACTTGGAGGACGAGTGTGGGCGTCACTTCTGGCCGCCGGATGAACCGGAACGAAGAGCCGCGAAGGGTTCACGCCCGATTGCGATGCACGCGGAAAAGCGCCGACTTTTCGTGCAATGCGCATGCCGCGCCCCGTATCGTGCATGCCAGGATCGTGCATGGCAGGAGCCTGCTCGATGATCGCCGCGACAGGCCCCGCGCCGCGAGCCCTTCCGGGATCACGCCGACGCGGTGCCCGACGTTTCCCGGCGCCGCGCCGCAAGACGGAACAGCAGTCCCGACGCCAGCCACGGCAGCGCGAACATCGCCGTCAGCGCGAGTTCGAGCGATGCGAAGCCCATCGGCAACGCGACGCACACCGCCACGAGTTGCGCGATCGCCGTCGCGAACATCGCATGCGCCATGCGGCGCGCGCGGAAGCGGGCGAAGACGGCCCCGGCCGCCGCGACGCACAGCACCCCGGCGAACATCAGATTGATCGCATCGGTCTCGTCGCCGAGCATGCCCACCGCCAGATTCACCCACACCGTGAGAAAGCCCGTCGCGATCGCGAGCCCGAAGGCGACGCGGTACGCGAACTGGTCGCTCAACCACGCGCCCAGTTCGTACAGTGCGCAGGCCGTCGCCAGCATCGCACCCATGACGACGAAGTCGAGGGCGGTCCACTGGACCTCGCGGGTGAACTGCATCGCCACCGCCGGCAGCAGCAGGAGCAGGCCTGCGGCGCTCCAGATGAAGGGTCGCAGCCGGTTCCCGGGGCGGTCGTTGCCGTTGGCGGCGTGGTCGGACATGGCACGGTCTCCGGAAGCAGGGTGGCCGTCAGGGTCGGCCGGACAGGTGAGCCCACGACGGGGGATATGTGAAGCGGGCGCGAAGTGCGTTCGCGGGCCGTCGTCCGCCGCCCTGCACCCGACCAGGTCTCCTTCTGCGCGACGTCTGTCGATTCCCGGGGCCTTCGGGCGTCGAGCAAGACAGGCCGCATCCTTCACGACACACATCGCCCGGAGACCATCATGACCAACGACATGCCCCCCAGCCATACGATCCCCAGGAATGCGGTCTGCCTCTGGTTCAACGGCACCGCGCTCGACGCCGCGACCTTCTACGCCGAGACCTTCCCCGACAGCGCGGTGAAGGCCGTGCACCACGCCCCGGGCGACTATCCGTCGGGCCAGCAGGGCGACGTGCTGACGGTCGAGTTCACCGTGCTGGGCATCCCCTGCCTCGGCATGAACGGCGGCCCGGGACGGCCGCACAGCGAAGCCTTCTCATTCCAGGTCGCGACCGAAGATCAGGCCGAAACCGATCGCCTGTGGAACGCGATCGTCGACAACGGCGGACAGGAAAGCGCCTGCGGCTGGTGCAGGGACCGATGGGGCCTGTCGTGGCAGATCACGCCGCGCGCGCTGATCGAGGCCTATACCGACCCCGACCGCGCCGCGGCCAAACGCGCCTTCGACGCGATGATGACGATGGGCAGGATCGACATCGCCGCCATCGAGGCGGCAAGGCGCGGTTGAGCGTTCGTGGAAGTAGCGCATCCGTCGCATACGCCGCGCCGGATGCCTCGCCCCGCATGTCGAGAGCATCGGACCATGCCGGAAAGGGTGTCCAGCCGGCGTTCCGTCTCGCCATCCGACATGCGTGGCCGGTCGTGCCCGTGACGCGCGTGTATAGTTCGTCGGCACGGCGGGCATGGCGCCCGGCCACGAATCGCGGAGAGCAGTCATGGGTCTTGTACAGGCGGTCACGGGTGCGGTCGGCGGCATGTTCGCGGACCAGTGGAAAGACTTCTACACGGTGCCGGCCGGCCTGCCGTCGACGGCGGCGCTGTTCGCGGCCGTTCCGCAGGGCACGAATGCCGGGCGCGGGTCGAACACCAGCGGCTCCTCCAACATCATCACCAACGGCTCGAAGATCGTCGTCCCCGAAGGCTACGGCCTGCTGCTGTTCCAGGACGGCAAGATCACCGCGTTCGTCGCCGAACCGGGCGGTTACGAGTGGCGATCGGACGACCTCAACTCGCAGTCCATCTTCGCCGGCGACGGCATCGTCAGCCCGCTGATCAAGCAGAGCTGGGAGCGCTTCAAGTTCGGCGGTCAGCCGGGCTCGCAGCAGGCCGCCTTCTTCGTCTCGCTGAAGGAACTGCCGGACAACCGTTTCGGCACGCAGTCCGAGATCTACTGGGACGATGGTTTCCTCAACACCCAGGTCGGCGCGGTCACGCGCGGCTCGTACACGCTGAAGATCGTCGACCCGATCCTGTTCGTGAAGAACTTCGTGCCGGCCAGCTACCTGCAGCCGGGCAAGGTCTTCGATTTCACCGATCTCGACAACGCCGCCGCCAGCCAGTTGTTCAACGAAGTGGTCGGCTCGCTCGCGCCCGCGTTCAGCCTGTACACGAACGACCCGAGCAAGGGCAACCGCATCACCAAGATCCAGCAGGACTCGGTCGGCTTCGCGAAGAGCCTGTCCGATGCGGTCGAAAACGGCTACCAGTGGAAATCCGACCGCGGCCTGGCGATCGTCAAGACCGCCATCGTCTCGATCGAGTACGACGCCAACACCCGCGAACTGCTCAAGACCGTGCAGCGCGCAGACGCGCTGTCCGGCGCGCGCGGCAACTCGAACCTGCAGGCCAGCGTGGCGCAGGGCATCCAGTCGGCGGGCGAGCACAGCGGCGCCGCGGGCCTCGTCGGCATCGGCATGGCCACCGGCATGACCGGCGGCCTCGCCGGCCTGCAGCAACCGGCCGCGCCCGCCGCACCTGCCGCGGACGACCCGGTCGCCAAGCTGAAGAAGGCCAAGGAGATGCTCGACCTCGGCCTGATCACCCAGGACGACTACGACGCGCTCAAGGCCAAGGCGCTGGGCCTCTAAGCACCGGGCGCGCAGCGATCATGTCCGACCCCAAGACGCCGCCGCCACTGCCGCCGCGGTCCGTGGACGGTCCCGGTTCGCCCCGGGACGTCCCGCCGCTGCCCGGCACGCATCCGATCGACACGTCGAAGTTGCCCGACGCGATCCGCGAGGAACTCGAAGCGCCCGATCCGGTCGCCATCGACACCGCTTCGGCCGAACTCGCCGACGGCCTCAACCGCTGTCCGAAGTGCGGCTCGACCGACATCCGCCACAAGCCCGGCAGCGATCTGCTCGTCTGCCTGTACTGCCGCAACGAATGGGAAGGCGCGCGGGTCGAGGAACTGTTCGGATTCGGCGAAGGCATCGACCAGCTCAGGGGCACGGTCGTCGCCTCCGGCGCGCGCGACATCACCGCCGATGCCGCCGTCCTGATGACCTTCAAGTGCACCGGCTGCGGCGCCGAGGTCACGGTCAACACCGAAAGCGCGATGACCGCGCGCTGCCACTGGTGCCGCCACGTCTTCGGCGTGAACGAACAGGTGCCCAACGGCGCGGTGCCCGACGCGGTCCTGCCCTTCCGCATCAAGAAGGACGACGCGGTCGCGCGCATCCGCCAGTTCGTCGACAAGCGGCGGCTGTTCGCGCTGAAGGAATTCAAGGAACAGTTCACGCCCGAGAACGTCGTCGGCGTCTACCTGCCCTACATGATCGTCGACGGCAACGCGAGCGCCGACGTCGCCGGCAAGGGCGAGATCAAGACCCGCGAATACACGCGCGGCACCGACAACAACAAGAAGACCTACTACGACGCCGACATCTACCAGGTGGAACGGCACGTGGACTTCACCGTCGACGACCTGCCGCTGGAATCGTCCACCGAGCGCGGCAATCTCGACACCCGGGTCAACACCAACAACATCATCAACACCATCCTGCCGTTCGACACCAAGAACGCGGTGAAGTGGAACGCGTCGTATCTGTCCGGCTTCACCTCGGAAAAGCGCAACAGCAACGTCGAGCACCTGCAGCCGCGGCTGGAAGACCAACTGCTGTCGATCGCCCGCGCACAAGTCGAAGCCTCCGTGCGCCGCTACGATCGCGGCGTGCGCTGGGAGCAGGAAAAACTCGACGTCCACGGCACGCGCTGGGTCTCGATGTATCTGCCGGTCTGGTTGTATTCGTACCATCAGCCCGGCGCCAATGGCGGCATGCTGCACTACATCGCGGTCAACGGCCGCACCGGCGAAACCATGGGCAGCGTCCCGGTGCAGCAGTGGAAACTGCTGCTGGCCGCACTGACCACCGGCACCATCATCGAAGGCATTGCGATCGCGATTCTGGCAGGCAGCGCATGAGCGACGACGGCGGACTCTGGCTTCTGCTGGCCGGCCCGGCCGGCGCGACCGCGCTGTACTGGACGCTGTACCGGTACTACCGCAACACCGACAAGTCGCACGGCTTCGAGCGCGAGACGAAAGTCGACGCGAAGCCGGTGACCGGTTCGGACGAGAAGGTCGACGAGATCACCGGCACGCAGCGCTCGCGCGTCGAAGGCGACAACGTCTCTGCCTACCGGCAGCGCGTGCAACGGATCCGGGACGACTGAAGCGTCCCCGCGCAGCGTCGCAGGACGAACTCGAGCCCGCCCTGCGGGTTGCCGCACTCACCGCGGTCCACAATCCGCGGCGAACATCGACACCGGACCACGGGGCGGGCGCCCTGGAGACGAGGCGCCGCGCAGCCGGTCGGCCCGGCACCGCTATTCGACGGCGACCGCAGTCCGGGTAGGCGCCGACAGACGAAAGGCCACCTCGCCGCAGGCCGCCGCCAGCGCACCGTCGCCATGGGCGAGCGTCAACGCGTACTCGCCCGGAGCGAGCAGTTCCAGCGGAACACGCGCCAGGAATCCGGAATCCGACAACCATGGCGCCTCCCGCGCGTCGACGACATCGGGACGCGGCGACCGCCGCAGTGCGGGCAGGCGCCACAGCCGGCCCGTGCTCCGCTCACGCAGCAGCAACCGGGCATCGGGTGCCGAGTTCTTCGCCTTCGGATCGGAGACCCATCCCGAAACGACCAGATCGGCGAAGGGATCCAGCTCCGGAACGTTCCCTTCCATGGGCCTGCCGTTGATGAACTCGATGTTGCAGTCCCGATGCCTGCGCGAAGGCGCCGCCGCCACGATCGTCGCGCCTCCGTGCGCACGCGCGGCATCCGGCGTCCAGCGTCGCAGGGCCAGCGGCGCGACGGGCGCGGCGACCTTCGCCTGCCGGCGCGTGCCGGGCAAGACGTCGGAATACTTCATCGACAGCCGCCGCATCGCGGTCTCCATCAGCAGATCGGCTTCGGCATCGCGCCCCACCACCCACTCGACCCGGGAATCGTCGCCCTTGAGCCGGATTCGGGCCTGCGCACGACCGCAGTAGGCGTGCACCGAATTCCAGTCCGACATCGGCGCATGGAACAGGCAACGCGGCGGCGTCGGGGTGAAGCCGAAGATGTCCGCGGTCTTGCGCTGCGTGCAGGCGCCGTCCGACACGAGAGCGGCCAGGCTCGCGAACAGGTCCGCCTGGTGGAAGGGCGTGTCGTCGCGGCCCGCGGGCACCAGCCCCGACAGCACGAAGGCCGGAATCCGCGCGCCCGCCGCCATGCCGAACATCCGGCGCTCGGCGCCGGAGACCATCGTCATCGCCCGGTGATCGGAAACGACCACCAGAACGTTCTCGTCCAGGAACCCGCTTTGCGCCAGTCGCCGGACGAACTCGTCCATCGACTGGTCCATGTATTCGAAGACGGCCCTTTCGCCGCTCTCGAGCGTGTAGGGATGCACGTACGGATGGTGCGTCGAGACGTTCTCCAGCACCAGCAGGCGCGGCTTGCCACGATCCTGCTGCAGCCTCGCGAGCGCCTTGCGATACAGATGATCGTCGGCCGGCGCATCGAACGCCAGGCGAGGCAGGCCGTCGTATTCGGGCGCATCGTGACCGCTGATGTCGGAGAAGCCGATCGAGGCCAGCCACTTCCCCTTGTCGGAAAACGCCAGGTTGCCGTTGGTCATGAACACCGTCTCGTACCCGAGAATGCCCATGACCTTCGGCAGGCTCGAATCCGGCGACCACGCGCCTTCGAACGGCCCCAGCTGCAGCGGCGCCTTGATCGGCGAGTAGATCGGGCGCCCGAGCAGCAGCGAGACCAGGCCCGCGTTGGTATTCGAACCGCCCGCATGGAAGTTGGGGTAATAACGGCCCTGGCGGGCCAGATCGTCCAGTCGCGGCGTCCAGTCGTTGAGGCCCGAAAACAACCGGCTGTGATACGGCGACCACGACTCCGCGATCAGCACGACGATGTTCGGCCGGCGCGCGCTTCCGGCGAGACAACTCGCGGGGCCGCCCGCCAGTCGCTGCTCGATCTGCGCCTGCATGTCGTCGGAGTACGCCGCAGACGCGCCATCCGTCATGTTGTGGGCGATCACGTTGCGGATCGCCCAGATGCTGGGCGATTCGTAGGGCAGCATCATCCTGGCCGACTGCGCGACCAGCAGCGCGACCGCGAGGACGACGGCCACCCGCTTCGCCGCGACGCTGCGCGCGGGCCTGATCAGCACGCAGCCGAGGACGATCGCGGCCAGCATCGCCCCCGTGCCGTAAACGACCGTCCGCCCAGCGGCATGAAGCAGCTGTCTCCACACCACGTCGAACTGTTGCCCGTAAACCACCACGTCGCGCAGGTCGAGGCGCACGAAGAAGTTCCGGTAGATCGCCAGATCCAGCAGATAGACGATGCCGATGGCGAGCGTGAAAAGTCGCAGTGGCACGACCCATGCCCGCGTCTTCAGGAATCGCGACAGCGCGTACGCGCACAGCGCCAGCAGGATCAACGGCAGGTCTTCCAGCAGCTGCAATTTCACCAGACAGCTGTCGCAGCTGATCTCTTCCGACAGCGGAATCGAAACCAGTTTCGCGCGTAGACCGAACAGCACCACCGCGACAGAGAGGATGGACACCCACGGCATGGCGGCGGAAACACGGGACAGAATGGAAGGCTTTTCGGTGGAACGCATGGGACGGATCGGTATGGCCATGGGTGCGGTGCGCCGACAGCGTCGCGGCGACGCCATCGCAATGGAACGCGCCGAAGGACGTGCGGTTGACAGCAGGCGTGGATGGAAAAGGCGTCAGGGCGAAGCGGAACCGGAGCAAGCCGGCCATCGGTGACCTTGCGCACGCGTCCCTGAGGGCGCATCACGAGGATGCGGGCCGTCATCGCACATCGATGCCATCGATGGCTGGGCGCGCCCCTCGACGCCTTCAGTGCGCGAATTATCGCCCGACTCGACACGCACCACCAGCACCCGCATCGCATCCGCGGCGAGGTGTGAACGCGCGCACGGAAATCATGTGCATCCCGGCAGAACGACAGGCATCGGCGCGCGCAGCGTGGCGAAAAACTGAACGAACGCAGCCAGCGATGCGCACGCGTACCAGCGCATGGACGCGGCGTATCCGACGATGCCCGCACGGCGGCATGCGGAAGAAAAATGCCGCGGGCCCGAAGCAAACGATCGTGGGCCGTTGCATGGCGAAACGGCGCTTCGCGGATGCGCCTCCCGCCTGCGGGCTCGACTCCCGGACCGCAGGAGCGCGCCCACGCCCTCATCGCGATTCCCCGGCACGGGGTTCCCCCTTACACTGTCCGGACCACAAGGACAGCCGGGGCAGGGATGAAAAAGGCGTTGATCAAGTTCAGTTCGTCGATCCTGAACGCACTGGTGTTCCACAATCTGGTCAAACGCCCGTTTCTGGAGATCGGCGCGCTGTTCAAGCGGTCGTCCAGCCGGTTCGAGCCCGCGGCCGCCGCCGCGGACGACAAGACACTGTGCTTTCTGCTGGGGTCGCCCAGAAGCGGCACCACGCTGTCCTCGATCCTGCTCGATTACACCGACGGCATCACCAGCCCGCCGGAACTGTACCTGGCGACGTACGACACGCTGCGTCAGCGCAAGGACATGCTGGAGCAGACCATCTACAAGGCGGTGCGGATCGGGCTCGCGCAGGCGCTCTCCCGCGCCGATCGCACCTCACTGGCGGCCGGATACGCGAAGATGAAGGACGCGGAACGGCAGGACCGCGCGACGTCCGACCTCTACGCCTACCTGCAGGCCCGTGCGGCGCCCGTCTTCATCGACAAGACGCCGTTTTATCTGTCGTATCTGTCGGATGAGCTGTTCCTGCAGCGGTATCCGAAAGCGAAATACATCTACGTCTATCGCCATCCGTTGTCGGTGATCCAGTCGCAGAAGACGCAGCTCGACTCGCTGTCCGACGCGCGGTTCCGGAAATTCGGAATGCAGGCGCAGGAAAAGCACAAACGCGGCGAGATCGGACTCTTCGCGATGGCGTTCGCGAAGCGCGAAGCCTTCAAGGAATTCCAGGACTACAAGATGGAGGCGCAGCTGAAGTACGACTTCGACAAGTTCAAGATCCTGGAATCGTGGTGGCTGTACGAAAACCGCCGCACGGTCGAGTACCTGAAGCGGATCCCGGAAGACCAGAAGTTCGTCTACGCGTTCGAGTCGCTGGTCCGGGATCCGGAAGGCACCCTGGCCGCGCTGTACGCGTTTCTGGGCATCGACGCGGACCCGCGCAAGGCCATCGATGCCTACGAGCGCAAGAAGGCTCCGGATACGATCGGATCGATCCTGGGCGCGTTCTGGAACTGGGAGATCGGCGACCCGAACCAGATCTTCATGGCCGGCAAGATCGAGTCCTCGCGCGCGGGCGAATGGAAGCGGCATGCGCATCTGTGGGACAAGCTCGAACCGGAAACGCAGCAGTTGGCGATGGAACTGGGATACACGAACTGACGACCCGCCCTCGCTCGCGACGGATCGCGCCCACCGCCCTGCGGCATGACCGCAGGCGCCGTTTCGCGCGACAATGACCGCACGGCACGCGCGGTGCCGCGCAGGATCGGACAGCGGCGAACAGACATGCGGACTTTCGTACTCAGGGCACGGGCGGCACCGACCGAGAGCCAGAAACTGTGGGAATCGGTCGGCGGCGAGGCCCACACCGAGATCCTGGCGCATACGCTGATGAACGCGATCTTCATCGCCCAGTCGCATCGCCCGGACGTCGTCGTCTACCTCGTGCTGGAAAGCACCCGCGATTTCTCGCGCACGATCCGGTTCGAGATCAATGCGATGCACGCGCTCGGCGGCTTCGACGAGCGCGCCCTGCTGAGCAAGGTGGCCAAGGCGCTGGACGCATCGCGGGGCATGGGCAAGGAAGAGACCCGCCCGGTGGAATCGGGCGTCGACGTGCGGACGCTGAGCTTCGAAAAACTGGTGCAGACGCTCGCAGAAGACCACCAGCTGTTCCTGATGGACCGCAAGGGCACGCCGATCCGCGACATCACGTTCGCGGACAAGCCCTGCTTCCTGCTCACCGACCATATCCCGATGCCGAAGAAGATCATCCCCGGCCTCGAACGCATGGGCGCGAAGAAGATCACGCTGGGACCGACCATGCTGTTCGCGTCGCAATGCGTGACCCTGATCCACCACGCGCTGGATCAGTAAGCCCTCTCGAATGGGGATCAGCACCGTGCGGAACGACGTGGTGCTGCATTCAACACCACCCCGCAACCAACACCGCGTGATCGGCTGAATTCAAGCCCGCGGGTCACATCGCCGCGTCGGACCGCCAAGAAACGATCTCACGAACATCCAGAACATCGATCAGCCGGTCGATGTCCGTCATCGCCGATTCGACAATGGCCTCCGGCCCATCCGGAATCGCGAAATGAAACACGATCAGCACATCATGGCCATCGACACGATATCCCCAGTACTCGCATGGACCCGGCTCGCCGTCTTCCGCATCCATCCGTCGATGCGCCTCACCGAAACGGCGAAGCATGTCCTCGTGAGACAACTTGAAGGCGAGACAGTCGCGATAGCCGCTCGGGTAATACGGCGGCGCCTGGTCCAGTTGAATCATCAGCGCCTCGAAGTATTACCGCCGTTTACGTGATTCTGGCGGAGTTCGCCGTGCTCATCGCCATCCTGCGAGCCTACCCTGTGCGCGCCATCGCCACAACACAGCCGCCCTGGCGCACTAGGCAGCAGTCCCCCAACACACCAGCCAATACAGCTGACCCGATCTCCAGACATACTCTTCTGCATTCCATTCGGTTCTGAATGAGCAGACCGAGGATACGTCGCCAAGCTCCGGCGTGTAGTCCGGCATTGGCGTGATCTTCAGGAGTTGAGCAATCGCCGATCGGAGTTCTGCAGCACTGCGCGACTTCTGTCTGGCGCTCGATAGATATTTTTCAAAGTTCTCATCCGAGTCCGTGCCGCGGAACAGGGCGCGCATTGCGGCCGCATAGAACCTTTCCGGAGAGTCGTGCAAGGACACGTCATCCGAAACGAATTCGATCATCGATTCATTTCTTACGTTCTGCGCACGAATGATCTTCATTTCGGCCGTCGCCTTTCGCAGAGTGGGTCTTTCTGCTTGACAGCTACAACGCCATCAGCGCGTATCCCGTCCACTGCGATCCCGTGACCTGCAGCGTCCCGCCATCGATCACCTCGGTCCGGCTCAGGCTGATTTCCTCCTGCACCAGCCGCTGGCCCCTGGTCGCGAACTGCGACACCACGGCGACGGAGATCGATCCGCGGACGTCCTCCATCAGAATCCCACCGGGCCAGACCACCTGCGGCGGATAGACCGGATCGCCGCCCTTGAGGATCGACACTTCGACACCGATCGGAAAGCGGTTGGCGACGCGCACCTCGTTCACCACCAGATCCGTGAAGATCTGGTGGATGACCGCGCCGGTGGCCTGCCGATCCTCGGACGTGATGCTGTCGATCGAGAACGCGGCGGTGGTCTCGGCGAAGGCGACGGTCGCCGTCGTGGTATCCAGTTCGGAGGGCCTGGATGGATCGCCGGCATAGCGGGCCTGCACCGCGAAATCGGGAGGAATGTTCACCGTCGTCGAACCGCCCGGAGGCGGCGACACGATCTTCCATGCGATGGCGGCCAGATTGGGATTGAGCGCCGGCGCCATGAACAGCGCCAGGCGCACCATCTCGTCGGTCCTGTTGATCAGCGTGATCTTCGCCATGCGCGACGCCTCCTCATTCCGTTCCAGCCAATACGCACCGCTGCCCGAAATCCGGCCAGACCCGCGGAACCGACCTGCGCTTTCCCCGGGAGCGATTCACGGGAACACCGCCAACGCCGACCCGCGTGCGCTCAATGCCCATGCCCGTGCCCGGGCGCGCCGAGCTGCGCGGCCTGCCGATAGATCTCGTATTCGGCCCGATTCAACGCGAAGCCTTCCAGTGCGAACAGCGCGCGGCTCCGCTCCTCGCCGCTGGTCCGCGGATCGCCGGCGATCGCCAGCAGGATCTCCTTCAACGGATCCGACCGCACGCGCTCGGCGGTGATCCCGCCGATGGCCGCCAGCCTCACCCGTTCGTCGGGATCGCGCATGGCTTCGCGCAGCGCGTTCTCCAGCCCGTCGCCGCGATCCCACTGCGATGTCTGCAGGACGCTCGCGGCACGGACTTCCGGGTCGGGATGCGCGCGCAGGTCGGTCAGCCGGGCCACGAGCGGCGCGGCGTCTTCGGACGCGATCATGGTCGGCGCCAGCATGTCGACCAGTTTCGTGAGCATGGCGGGATCCCGTTCCCGGTCGATCTCGCTCACCAGGAAACCGCGCACGTCCGCATCGCTCAGGGGAAAGGCCTTGAGCAGTTCGAGTCCTTCCTGTCGGGCGACTGGCTCGCGGCTCGCGGCCAGCGCGAGGGCGAATCGCTTCACCTCGTCGTCGGGATTGGCCTGCAGGGTCGCCAGCAGCGCGCCGCGCTTGTCCAGTTCCGTCTCGAGCGTGTAACGACGCATCAACTCCCGCAGGTCGATTCCGTTCGCCCCGGGACGGCCCGCGCCGTTCGCGACCGCGGGCGCCGTCGTGGCATCGGCCCGATCCGCGCGACCCGCGGGCGTCGCCACGCGGGCCGCGGAATCCGCCGCCTCGTGCCGACCGAACGCCACCCATGCGCCCACGATCGCCACGAGCGCGACGGCGGCGGGCAACGCGAGGCGTGACGGGCGCGCATGCATGAGACGAATCCTTCCTCCTGCCAGCGGGTTCGCCGGCACCGGCGGCTGTTCCGCCATCCGGTGCCGGGATCATCGGGACGCGATCAACAATCCGGCGCGACGCGGCCGTCCGAACCCGTGTACGTATAGGCGTCCGGGATGAACCGGCCGCTGCCGATCCGGTTCCACAGCGTGCTGGTGCCGTACGTGCCGGTGATCGACTCTCCGCGGGTCTGGCACTGGATGGTCACCGTGGTGCCGTTCGCCAGCGAGCCCACGATCGCATGGTCGGTGCTGGGGCCCGAGCGCACGTTGAGGTTGGCGCCGCTGGTGCGGACCGTGCCGGTGGCCGCTCCGGTCGAGCCGCAGTTGCGGCTGGTGTAGTTCTGCTTGGCGTAATACGGAATGGCGTTGCCGTTCCAGACGATCTTCCGCACCGTGCCGCTGTAGCGCTGTTCGTAATGCAGATGCACGCCGATGCTCGCCGTCGCGCTGGTGTTGCCCACCGTGCCGATGCGCTGGCCCCTGCTGACCGAGGCGCCGCGCGACACCGCGCGCGATTGCAGGTGCGCGTACAGCGTCTGCCAGCCACCGCCGTGGTCGATGATGATGTAGTTGCCGTAACCGCTGGTGGTGGAATACGCCGACGTGGTCACGGTGCCGCCCGCGGAGGCCACGACCGTATCGCCGAGATCGTCGGGCCGGTTGAGGTCCACGGCGTACAGCGGGTTGTGCCCGCTCCAGGTCGAACCGGTCCAGACCTGATTGCACGGGAACGGCATCTGGAAATCGGGCGCGGCCGACGCCTGGCCGGCGGGCACCGCGAACAGCAGGAAAAGAGCGCTGTAGAACAGGGTTCCGAAACGGATACTCATCCAATGACTCCGTTGAATTGAGGGCCCGGGAGACGGGCCGCAGGTTGCAGGACATTCGTCGCACGCCCGCCGACGGCCGACTGCGATGCGCAGTCGCGCAACCGTGTCCGCGGAAGTGCCACTTGCGATGCATGGCGTCCCCAGCGGCATCCCGTGGGCGCCCCGTGCCTGCATCGACAGCATGCGTCGCGATTTCACGACGACCGTCGTTATGCCGGGATCGCACGCGATAGTCAACCGCTCACGCATGCGTCGCGCGTTGCATCGCCTGTGCATGATTTTCAACACGCCGACATGCGCCGCCTGCGATCGGATGCATCCATATGGTGCGCAGATCGCGGCTTTTTCGCCGGATGACCGAGCTTGCCATACGCGTTCGAAACACGACTCTGATCCTGAGGTATCCCCACGAATGTTCCATGAAACACAGTAATTTTCAGTTCCGAAGGTATTCGTGATCCGGTTCTGGTCTTGATCTACCGGGGCCCCTGGTCGCGACGGGTTTCGCGGATCAGGCCCATCGGGCGCGCGGCAGGACGCCGCGCGTTTTTCGACAGGACATGGATGTCCTGTCGAAAAACCCCGCGGAACCCGTGGACGCGGCGCAACGCGCCGGGCGCGACCGACGGGGTGTGCTTTCTTTGGGTTACTTTTCTTTGCACAAGCAAAGAAAAGTGACTCGCTCGCGGCAGCGAGCGAAACCAAGGCCTGCGGCAGATCGTTCCATCAGCCTTTGTAGCGCGTTGGATTCGATCGATCACAAACAGGTCCCTCGCCTGCGGCTCGGGATGAAAGTCGTATCCAGAATCATCGCAACCCGATGATCTATTGAAGGAAAAAGTGAGGATACCTCAGACTCCGATCGGGATTTTCCCGGCCGCGATCGTGGCCGCCGTCGACGATCCAGAGATCGCATCGCACGCGTCGATTTTCCTGCCGGTCAGTACGCGCCCATGAAATCCTTCTTGCCGATCTCCACGCCGTTGTGGCGCAGCAGGTCGTACGCCGTGGTGACATGGAAGAAGAACTGCGGCAAGCCGTACGACAGCAGATAGGCCTGGCCGCCGATGCGGCGTTCCTTCGGCGTGCCGGGGCGCAACAGGATCTCGCGCGCCTCGCCGCCTTCGAAGCGCGCGGCGTCCAATCCACCGATGAAAGCCAAGGTCGCGGCGATCCGTTGCTGCAGGTCTGCGAACGTCTGGTCGCCGATCTCGTAGGCCGGGACGTCCTCGCCGGCGAGCCGCGCCGAAACGCTGGTGGCGAAATCGCAGGCGATCTGCACCTGTCGCGTCATGGGGAACATGTCGGGGGAACAAGCGCGCCTGCAGCAGCGCGGCGGGTTCGATCTTGCGCGCGTCCGCATGGGTTTCGGCCTTGTGCAGCACGCCAGCGAGCGCAGTGAGCATCTGCTGGAACACGGGAACGGACGCGGCATGCATCGAGAGGGACATGAATCGATTCCACAGTGGAGGAAGCGCATGGTATCCGGCAAGCGGGCAGGATGCGATTGAGCCTGTCAATGCCGCAAGGCGCATCCGCCGCAGACCTCATGCGGCGCGGGGCGGACTCAAGCCCGCCTGGTGAGTGTGTCCTCGTCGCGGGTTGTCATGAGAGGCCGGCCGGCTGGCCGATTCTTCTTGTCGAGTGCGTATGCCCTTGATGAGCGCGTCGAGTGGCTGAAAAAACGACGCTCCGTCATTCCGGACAGGGGGATTCTATTCCAACGCAACGCACGGAGATCAACATGAACGGAAAATCCTCACTGGCGTCCGCGCTTCTCATGGCCGCAACCTTCGGGACCACCGCATCGGCGCAGGCGAAATGCCTGCTTTACGAACACCGCGATTTCGCCGGCGAGGTGCTTGTCCTGAGAGACAACGAGCACGCGAAGATGGTCGATAACAGAGGCGATGGCTACTACTATCGACCGGACTGGAACGACCGCATCTCCTCGTACAAGGTCAGCGCCAACTGCACGCTGTACATGTGGGAACATGTCGACGGCAAAGGCTGGAAGCTGACGCGCACGGGCCAACTGGGCTACATCAGCGACAGACGGAACGACGAAGTTTCGGAAGCGCTATGCGCGTGCAGCCGATGATCCCCATGCGCGCGGCGGCCCACGGCCGGACGCCGGAATTCCAGTGGTTTCCACAAGGAGGACGCATGAACGCACGATGGTTGCTCGCCGCTTGCATCGTGGCCCTCATGGCAGTGCCCGCACACGGGCAGTCGAGACGCGAAGCGCGTGCGCGGATGGCGGAGGATGCCGCCGTCTGCCTGGATCGGTGCGACGCGGGCTTCGCCGGTTGCCTGGGCAGTCAGAGGCCGCCCCCGCAACCGATACCGCTGCCGCCGAGGGGCGACGACACCGTTCCGACGCCACCGCCCATCGAACAGTGTCTGCTCGATCGGGACGTGTGCGTCGCGCAGTGCCAGCTCACGCTGGCGGAGGAAAGAGCGCGCATGGCGAAGCGCCGCGACGGCGCCCCTTGAGTCCGACGGCGGGTTCGAGGCGGCCACGAAAACATAAACACCGCCAACCGACGCGACGTTCGGTCTTCATCGGGTCGGGACCCGGCTTGCGATTCGGAGTGCTTCGACCTCATCGCATCCCGCGTACCGTCCGCTTCGACACCGGCGGGCCCGGGGCTCGCCCTGCGAAAATCATTTAGCTGCTCGATCGCAGGGCGGGCTCAAGCCCGCCTTGCGGGTTGTCCTACCGATTCAGCGCATCGATGATCGCGGCGCAGAATGCAGGCAGATCGTCCGGCTTGCGGCTGGTGATGACATGGCCGTCCACCACGACCTCGGCGTCCTGCCAGCGCGCGCCGGCGTTGGTCAGATCAGTCTTCAGCGACGGCCACGACGTGACGTTGCGGTTCTTGGCAGCGCCGGATTCCACCAGCAGCCACGGGCCGTGACAGATCGCCGCCAGCGGCTTGCCCGCATCGTCGAAGGCCTTGATGAACGCGATCGCCGCCGCATCGATGCGCAGCATGTCGGGGTTGATCACGCCTCCCGGCAGCACCAGCGCGTCGTAATCGTTCGGCGACACGCTGGCCAGCTCCGCATCGACATCGACGCCCTCGCCCCAGTCCTTGTCCTTCCATCCGCGGATTTGCGGGCCCTTCGGCGCGACCACCACGACGGCGAAGCCGGCCTCCTTGAGCTGCTGCCGAGGCACCATCAGTTCCGACTGCTCGAAACCGTTGGTGGCGAGGATCGCGACGCGTTTGATCGATGGCATCGAAGACATGGCGGGTTCCTGGAATATCCGGGGGAACCGCAGCCTGCACGCGCATCGCTAACCCCGCAGTGAACCGGCCACGCGAGCGCGCTCCACCGATCTTTTTGCAAGGATGTCGCGCGGATCGCGGGACAAATGCACGCTGCGCCCGCGCGATCCGGCAAAATCCCGTCGGCTGCCGCCTGGCCAATGCGTGAAGCCGCGCGAGCCGCGATCGCAGTCAGCGCATTCACGCAGCCCGTCCGGACGCCGACCGCTGCCGTAAGAAGAAGCCGGCGCGCCATCCCATGGGGCGCGGGGCGGTCGCAAGCCCGCCTTGCGAGCATGACGCACCGGGCACGGTACGACGCGACGCGACGCGACGCGAGAGCATCAACCGACGCGCGTCTCGAAACGCCACGCCGACCCCAAATTTCCTGGATTCGCCTTGCCGTTCGGGGCATCGAAACGATGCCCCGAACGTGCAGGATCGCGGTCTCAGTAGTGGATGAACACGGTCGATGCGACGTGGCCCGCGCCGCCCGCAGCAGAAACGCCGTTATCGCCGATGCACAAGCGCACCTCGCTCCAGGAAGTCCCGAAGGCGCTGATATTGCCCCCGTACGCCAGACTGAAGGCGGCATAGACCAGGGGGCTCGTCGTGGTCCAGCGCAGGTTGCCTTTGGTCGACGATGATGTCGACACCGGGTAATAGAACACGTATTCGTTGTCGTTCGGGTCCCCGTCGCAATTCCTGTCCTGATAGTAGAAACTGGCAAAAATCTTGGGGTTGTAATCCCAGGTCCAGACGTTTTCGATGGTCTCGACGTAGGTATACGCGAGCCGGGTGGAGAATTCCGGCTGCGTGGTCGACGCATCATTCGGGGCGAAAGCCCTGACGTCGATGTTCGCCCTTTCCGCGAGCAGGAGCCGCATGGCGTCCCGCTGGTGATGGTCGAGCTTTCCCATGAAAACCGCGAGATTCTCGACATCGATGCGATTGCCCGCGATCGCATCGAAGACCTTTTCGATGTCGGCGGCGGTGATGTCGGTCGATGGCTTGTGCGCCAGACGAATGATGTCGGCCGATGCCTTTGGCGTTGCGGGGGTGTCTGCCGCGAACGCGGTCGATGGCGCGAGGACCGAGATGGCCGCAGCCATCAGGAACGGCATCAGTGTGCGGGATGATTCCATGACTTAAATCTCCATATTCAAGTGTGGACCATTTGCAGGGCGCAAACGGGTCGGATCCCTCCTGCAGGAACTCTAGCATCGACGAAGCGCACCATCAGTGCGTGACATCACATGAACATTGACGTCTGCGCGCCGGCTTTCATTGGCGCTCTGAATAGAAAAATGATCGTCGCTTGCCGATAACTATGAAAACCAAAACCGGGGTCGGAGTGGAGCTTCCCTGCAGCGCGTCATCCGGCGCGGCAACGATCGACAGCCATGCTTCTTCGCGGATGCGGACCATCTCCGCTACCGTACGGACCTGCGGGAGATCGCCCCTCGCGAAGGCTGCGCGATCCATGCCCATGTCCTGATGACGAATACGGGGGGCGCCTCGAAACTCTACTCTGACCCGTGTTTTTTTGGTCGACAGTCTGTGCGCCTTGCGTCCTTATTCATCGGCGGGCACCTGATCGCGACGCCAGCGCACACGATCAGGAGGAAGTTCAAAGGCCGAAAGAAAGTGCGCGATGGCTGTATCGACTGGCACACCGTAATCGACCCGAAGGATGAAGCCCTCCCTCGCGATCGGCAGGTAGAGAATCAGCTCCATCATTTCCCCCGTCGACAAGAAGAACCCGTCAGCTTTCCATCCGCCCAATCCCTCTTCGACGCCTTCAAGCAAAGGACGTCCGAGCTTGGCGATGACCTCATCTTCGCCGATGTCGATCGTCGCGATCTCGTCGTAGCAGCCGCTCGGCCAACGCAGACCACGTTCAGATGCGTGGATGGTGATAGAAGTACCGATGCCGGTCATTGTGGCGCTTCATGAGAGCAATCAGATGCAGAGAACACTCGGGCGCAGACACCGCCTGCGCCCGGGTGAAGCTTACGCGGCGGCGCCCTCGAGCGGCAGCAGACGGTTGCCGGCATCGTACTGCAGGCCGCAGAGCATGGCGGCCATGCCGCGCAGGGCGGCTTGCGGGGTAGCGTCACTGGCTTCGCACAGGGCGATGAACTGGGGCGGAACTTCGACGATCAACACATTCAAAGCCGGGATGTTGGAGGCAGGCTGCGCTTTGGACTTGGACATGACGGAACTCCGTTTCGCCCGGCAACCACTGTGGACGCCGTTGGCGAGTCCAAACCGCATCTCGCGCAGGCGCGTCAAGGCCTGCAACGCAACTCGCCTCGACCTTGACGCGCCGAGCACGGTGCGATGCTGGGACGACAACGGTGGGCACCTCTCGGCACCCTATCCGCGCAAGCTTTTGCCTTTGTAGGGCGGGCTCAAGCCCGCCGTTAGCTTTTGTAGGGCGCATAAGCCGAAGGCGTCATGCGCCGAACGACTGTCCGAGCCGGCACACCTCGAAGCAACACCGCAGTATCAGAGTTCTCCTACAAAGAGATCCGACATCGCCGATACCTTGGAGCCGCAACGCCAACGACGATACGGAACCTCGACTCACTTTCCCGCGACATGCCCGATTACAGACGTCTTTGGCACCAGGGTGGCACCTACTTCTTCACAGTGAACCTGCTGGAACGGCGCGGCAACGACCTGCTCGTCCGGAGGCTGGACCTCCTCAAGCATGCCGTCGTAGACACCGTACGATGGCGACGCTTCCGGGTCGACGCATGGGTCGTCCTGCCCGAGCATCTGCATTGCATCGCCACCCTTCCGCCCGGAGACAGCGATTTCGCGAGCCGCTGGCGGCGGATCAAGAAGACTTTCAGCAAGCAGATACCCGTCACCGAACATCGATCGACTGTACGTCAGCGACGTGGCGAACGTGGCATCTGGCAACGTCGGTATTGGGAGCATCTGATTCGTGACGATGATGATCTCCGTCGACATGTCGATTACATCCATTACAACCCGGTAAAACACCGACTAGTCCAACGCGCCACCGATTGGCCCCACTCCAGCCTGCACCGCCACATCCGACGAGGCCTCCTCCCAGCCGATTGGTCCGCCCCACCGTAGGGCGCATAAGCCGAAGGCGTCATGCGCCATCAAACGTTACCGGTGTCGGACACCCAAAAACGGTGCATGACGCTTCGCTTATGCACCCTACAAGAGCGTATCCGCCTTACGGCCTTTGACCGGGTTGTAATGGATGTAATCGACATGTCGACGGAGATCATCATCGTCACGAATCAGATGCTCCCAATAGCGTCGTTGCCAGACACCTCGCTCCCGGCAGGCGATGCGCCGTTCGCTTCGCCATTCATCCCGGGGCAGACGACGAGAGAAACCTGCCTTGATCTGTGCCCAGCGATTGGCATTGTCGGCATCACCGGCCGGCAGACGCCACACGCAATGCAGGTGATCGGGCAGCACCACGATCGCCAGCATATCGAACGGCCGAGCCGCCTGCGCCGCCCGGAACGAGGCACGCAGATCGTCCACCCGCTCCACCAACAACCTGCGACGGCGCTCCAGCAGATTGACGGTGAAGAAACAGGTGCCGCCGGGCACACGGACGCGACGATAGTTCGACATCCCCGCAGCGTCGCGCCGACACCGGCAGACCACCATCAGCAGACACCCGGCATCGGGGTCAGAAAACCTTCAGGCTTGTCGCGTCTCGCGTGCCGTCGGCTTCGGCATTGGCGGGCCCAGGGCCCGCCCTACGAAAAGTTTTGCAGTGGTGCGTAGGGCGGGCTCAAGCCCGCCTTACGAGTTCCGATTCATTCCGATTGTTCTGCGCACCAACGATCTTCATGCTTGCAAGGGATAGTGAAGGATCACGAATACATGAACAGCCTGGGCGCAGAGGGTATCTGCGCCCGGGTAAAACTTACGCGGCGGCGCCTTCCAGCGGCACCAGACGGTTGTGGGCATCGTACCGCAGGCCGCAGAGCATGGCGGCCATGCCGCGCAGGGTGGCTTGCGGGGTGGCGCCGCTGGCTTCGCACAGGGCGATGAACTGGGGCGGGACTTCGACCAGCAGGACGTTCGACACCGCGGCGCGGGGCGCAGGCGGCGACTTGGGCTTGGACATGACGGTACTCCGTTTCGCCCGACGCCCGGAGTGAGCGCCGTTGGCGATCACGGATCGCATCGCGCGCAGGCGCGTCAAGGTTTGCACCGCAACTCGCCTCGACCTTGACGCGCCAAGCACGGTGCGATGCTGGGACGACAACGGTGGGCACTACCAATGAAGAGTGTCAGATCGCGCTTTTCCGCCGAGATCAGGCTTTAAATGAACCTGACCCCTTATTGCCTTATTTCTTGGCATCGCCGATTACCATCCGGCCAGCTTGTCTTCGATTGCCCGAAAATGCAAACGCAACTGCTGGAACTCGTCGTCTTCCACACTCTTAGCATGACAGTCCGGACGGCCAAACTCGTTAATGTCTCTGAGCGCAGCCAGAACCTTATCCTTCCTCATCTCAAAAATATGCTGGAAGAAGTCCCAATTCTTGTTAACGAGCTCGATTATCTCCAGAAAGAACAGCGGGCTCTTAGCGGGATCCAGCAACTCATCCGCAGCGAAGTTCTCGAGTCTCGGCCGCCTAGTCTCTGGCACCGCGGCGAGAACTGCCTCTTTGATCTTATTTTTCCCGAGGCGCGAAAGCAAAACCTTGTAAGACACGCCACGGAGTTGAGCCTCCATCTTGTTCCGACGAAGGGAGATCTCAGTGCGCTTTTCGTCCTGCGTTAGATTGACACGATCGAAACGATGCTTTGTCTTGACGTAGGTTCGGATGGCCTCGATGTTAAAGGCGAAGTGATCCTTATCGCGGAGAATGAGACCATACCCCATTAGATGCTTAACGATCCTAGGGTTCTCCAACGCGAACTGGTTAAACGAGTCGTAATCGTCCGCAGCAAGCATTCGTAGCAGGTCGTACTCGTCCTCAAAGTGGTCCTTGAGGACGGCCAATATCATATCCAAGTACTCAGAAAGCTTGACCTCGACATCGCGTTTAACCGCGAGATATGCTGGCTTTCGAATGACTTGCGGCCGATCTCCCTTCGTGTTCTGGTGAAGTTCGCTACAAAACTGGCGAATTAGAAAGGGATGACCGCCAAAATCATCGCAAAGGGAAGCGTAGATCTGTTCGTCGAACTTCAGCCCCATGTACCGCCCGAGCTTTCGCACCATCTCGCGAACCTTCGACACGTCAAACGGGGGGACGTAAGACTCGGGCACCGACTTAAACAATGGGTTCTCATGCCCATTTAACGTAGGGCTTTCTACACACTTCGGGTTCGTTCCGACAAGCATGTAGGTGAACACCTCGGGATTGCGCTGATAGAACGCACGCAACGTTTGCCAAAAATAGACGAAATCGTCCCCGTCGCGCCAGTGCAAAGACGAAGCTGTCCCTGGCGATATACGTTCAATTTCGTCGAAGATGAACATCGTGGACGAGGGCGTATCTGACCGATAGATTTGCGCCATGTCAGCAGCGAATTGATCAGCACAATTCTTCTCGTCATACTTATCGCTGTCAGGCACCTTGACGGCCGAATGATGCTGTGCGTGATAAAGCATAACGATTCTATACAGCAGCTCGTTCCACCTAAGCTGATGGATAGATGGGCTTTCGCAGTCTAAGGACACAAAGCGCGATCCTTGCGACTTTAGGCGACGCTCAATCGCGTAGATAATCGACGTCTTTCCGCTCTTTCTGAGCCCAAAGAGGCCGGAATGCTCTCCACTTGCGTGCCGGTTTATATGGTCAAGGATGAGGTCTGAGCGTCCGAAGAAGTAGAGGTCTCGCTTCAGCGGGGAGAGGAACCCGAACAAATCTCGTGAGTAAAAATGCTTGCGAAAGCGGTTCTTAATAAAATCCTCGTTACACGTTTCCAGTTCCTCGTAAGTAAAAGGAACAACGATCGGGCTCTCAGGATCGCTTTTCAACAAGTCTTGGAGCTTGGACTCAACATTTGGATCGCCGCTAACAACGATTCGACAAATGGTCTCGACTCGGAGATTTTGGTGTCGGCTTGCGGCGACATCAAACGCGTCCAAGGTTCGCGGCTCGAAGTTTCGATAATTGCTGAAGACCGTAACGATTTCGCGATCAAGGTTGAAGCCTTCTGCAAATGACGTGTTGGGCTTCATCAAAAAATACGACATGCGCGCGTTGGCGCCCAGCACGATGTCGTCACCACTGTTGGTTAGATACCACCATCCAGATAGCCGCTTGAGTATCTCCCGCTCGCGCTCGGGAAAGCGTTGCAATAGGAACGTCTTGTGGACGCCTGGATTGGTTTTAGTTTTGTCCAAGTCCATGTGAGCCCCCCTAGCTCTGCAGCGGTGTGGAGATATTCGCGCTTTCCGACCGACAAGCTTATGGTCGGAGCAACAGACTTCGTTCACGACGGTTTGCGGTGTGCGCCCCAGATCAAACACGATGGCGCGCTTAGCTCAAGGGCAAAGAGCCTCATAGCTTAAAGCACATATTCCTTAGGAACAGTTGCGGTTGGCTCACATATTCCGCCGATACTCCCCACCCACATCATAAAGCGCATGTGAGATCTGCCCCAGACTGTAAGATTTGACAGCTTCCATCAATGCCGCGAACACATTTGCCCGATCCCGCGCAGTCTTCTGCAGGTAGCCCAGCCCTTCCGGCATGTTACGCAGGGCCTGATACCCCGCCACATTCGCAATCTGCTGCCCCTTCTCCCCCTCCGTCGAGCGGATGAGTTCGATCTCGGTGACGATATCCCCACCATGATCCTTCGGCAGGAAGGTGTTCACGCCGATCAGCGGCAGCGAGCCGTCGTGCTTCTTGTGTTCGTAGTACAGCGACTCTTCCTGAATCTTGCCGCGCTGGTACATGGTGTCCATGGCGCCGAGCACACCGCCGCGTTCGCTGATGGCTTCGAACTCCTTGTAGACGGCTTCCTCGACGATGTCGGTGAGCTTGTCGACGATGAAGCTGCCCTGCCAGGGGTTCTCGCAGAAGTTGAGGCCGAGTTCCTTGTTGATGATCATCTGGATGGCCACGGCGCGGCGCACCGACTCTTCGGTCGGCGTGGTGATGGCTTCGTCGTAGGCGTTGGTGTGCAGGCTGTTGCAGTTGTCGAACAGGGCGTACAACGCCTGCAAGGTCGTCCGGATGTCGTTGAACTGGATTTCCTGGGCGTGCAGCGAACGGCCCGAGGTCTGGATGTGGTACTTCATCATCTGGCTGCGGGCGCTGGCGCCGTAGCGTTCGCGCATCGCTCTTGCCCAGATGCGGCGGGCGACGCGGCCGATGACGGTGTATTCCGGGTCCATGCCGTTGCTGAAGAAGAACGACAGGTTGGGCGCGAAGTCGTCGATCTTCATGCCGCGGGCGAGGTAGTACTCGACGATGGTGAAGCCGTTCGACAGGGTGAAGGCGAGCTGGCTGATCGGGTTCGCGCCGGCTTCGGCGATGTGGTAGCCGCTGATCGACACCGAATAAAAGTTGCGGACGTTCTTCTCGACGAAGTACTGCTGGATGTCGCCCATCATCCGCATCGCGAATTCGGTGCTGAAGATGCAGGTGTTCTGGGCCTGGTCTTCCTTGAGGATGTCGGCCTGCACCGTGCCGCGCACGCTGGCGAGGGTCTGCGCCTTGATGTTGGCGTAGGTCTCGGCGTCGACCACCTGGTCGCCGGTGACGCCGAGCAGGCCGAGGCCGAGGCCGTCGTTGGTCTCGGGCAGCGCGCCGCTGTATTCGGGGCGCGCGCGGCCTTCGAACAGTGTCTCGATGACCGCATGCGCGGCGTCCCAGCGCGCCTGGTCGGCGCGCAGGTATTTCTCGACCTGCTGGTCGATCGCGGTGTTCATGAACATCGCGAGGATGATCGGCGCCGGGCCGTTGATGGTCATCGACACCGATGTGCTGGGCGCGCAGAGGTCGAAGCCGGAGTACAGCTTCTTCATGTCGTCGAGCGTGGCGATGTTGACGCCGGAGTTGCCGATCTTGCCGTAGATGTCGGGGCGCGGCGCCGGGTCTTCGCCGTACAGGGTCACGCTGTCGAAGGCGGTGGACAGGCGCGCGGCCGGCTGGCCGACGCTGAGGTAGTGGAAGCGGCGGTTGGTGCGCTCCGGCGTGCCCTCGCCCGCGAACATGCGGATCGGGTCTTCGCCGGTGCGCCGGTACGGATACACGCCGCCGGTGTACGGATAGGAACCGGGCAGATTTTCCTTCTGCAGGAAGGTCAGCAGTTCGCCCCAGCTCCGGTAGGTGGGCGCGGCGATCTTCGGCACCTTCTGGTGCGACAGCGATTCGCGGTAGTTCTCGACGCGGATGGTCTTGTCGCGGACCTGGTATTCGTTGACCTCGTCGACGATGGATTTCAGCCGCGCGGGCCATTCGCGCAGCAGCTTGACCGCTTCGGAATCGAGCGACTGGACGGCGTCGTTGTAGCGTTGGCGGAGGGTGAGCAGGGTGACATCGACCTGTAGGGCGGGCTCAAGCCCGCCGTTCGGGTTCGCCGGCGGTTCCGGAAGGCGGGCTTGAGCCCGCCCTACGAGGGCATCGGGGGCGTAGAGGTCCAGCATCTTCGGCAGCGCCGCATCGCCCAGATCGTGCAGCGACTGCCAGTACGACTGCGCGCGGTCGGCGATCTCGGCCTGCGATTCGATGCGGCGGTTGATGCCGCGGCCCTGCTCGGCGATCTCGGCGAGGTAACGCACGCGGTGGCCGGGGATCAGCACCGTGGCGCGCGGTTCCTTCAGCGTGGTGTCGACGGACGGCGACCACGCGGCCTCCGGCAGCGACAGCTTCTCGCGCAGCAGGCGGCAGAGGTTGGCGAACATCCAGCTGATGCCGGGGTCGTTGAACTGGCTGGCGATCGTCGGGTAGACCGGCACGTCCTCGTCGGCGACGTTGAACGCGACGCGGTTGCGCTTCCACTGCTTGCGCACGTCGCGCAGCGCGTCTTCGGCGCCGCGCTTGTCGAACTTGTTGAGCACGACGAGTTCGGCGAAATCCAGCATGTCGATCTTTTCGAGCTGGCTGGGCGCGCCGAAGTCGCTGGTCATCACGTACATCGGGAAATCGACGAGGTCGACGATCTCCGAATCGCTCTGGCCGATGCCGGCGGTCTCGACGATGACGAGGTCGTAGCCCAGCGACTTGAGGAACGCGATGCAATCCTTCAGCACGATGTTCGTCGCCATGTGCTGGCGGCGGGTGGCCATCGAGCGCATGAAGACGCGCTTCGACCGCAGCGAGTTCATGCGGATGCGGTCGCCGAGCAGGGCGCCGCCGGTGCGGCGGCGGGTGGGATCGACCGAGATCACCGCCATGCGCATGTCGGGGAAGCTGGCGAGGAAGCGGTTGAGCAGTTCGTCGGTGACCGAGGACTTGCCGGCGCCGCCGGTGCCGGTGATGCCGACGACCGGGGTCCTGCCGCCGGCCAGTTGCCATTCCTTGCGCAGGTGGGCGAGTTCGGATTCGGTCAACGCATCGTCTTCGATCAGGCTCAGCATGTGCCCGATCGAAATTTCGTCGCGTAGGGCGGGCTCAAGCCCGCCGTTTTTGGTCGCCGGATGCGAGGAATGGCGGGCTTGAGCCCGCCCTACGGCATCGCGCGACTGCGAGGCGCGGCGCACCACGTCCTCGATCATCGCGACGAGGCCCATGTGCATGCCGTCGTTGGGATGGTAGATGCGCTCGACGCCGTAGGCCTGCAGCTCGCGGATCTCTTCCGGGGTGATGGTGCCGCCGCCGCCGCCGAAGACCTTGATGTGGCCTGCGCCGCGTTCCTTCAGCATGTCCACCATGTACTTGAAGTATTCGACGTGGCCGCCCTGGTAGCTGGACAGGGCGATGGCGTCGGCGTCTTCCTGCAGCGCGGCGCGGACCACGTCCTCGACGCTGCGGTTGTGGCCGAGGTGGATGACCTCGGCGCCCTGGGCCTGGATCAGCCGGCGCATGATGTTGATCGCGGCGTCGTGGCCGTCGAACAGGCTGGCGGCGGTGACGAAACGCAGCGGCGAGGATTCGCTCTGCACGGAGGGCGTGTGCTCGTTCAGAGCGGGTGCGGCGGGCGTGCTCATGGCGCGCGTCCTGCGATTGTGGCGATTCCGTATTCTAGCCTGCCGCCCGAACGGACCTCACACGGGCCGACCCCACCGTACGGTGGCCCGCGCCTTGCCGGCGACCGGCGGCGGCGGGGATACTGCCCCGCATGGCGCAGGCAGGGGTGGTGCGGATGGGTCGGTTCTCGATGGCAAGGTGCTGGCGGATCGCGCGCTGGGGCGCGTTTTCGCTGGTGGCCCTGATCGGCAGCGGCCTGCTGCTGGCCAATCACTTCACGCCGCCGGCCAACGGCGTCGCCAGCGCGGCCCTGCCGGTGCAGGCCGACGCCACCGAACTGGACCGCGAACTGGCGCCGCTGCTGGCCCAGCACCCCGGCAAGACCGGCGCGCTGCTGGTCACCGACGGCGTCGACGCGTTCGCGGCGCGGGCGCTGTCCGCGCAGAAGGCCGGACGCAGCCTCGATCTGCAGTACTACATCTGGCACGACGATCTCACCGGCCGCCTGCTCGGGCGCGAGGCCTGGCGCGCGGCCGAACGCGGCGTGCGCGTGCGCATGCTGCTGGACGACATGAACGCCGAGGGCATGGATTCCAAGCTGCTGCTGCTCGACGGCCATCCGAACGTCGAGATCCGGCTCTACAACCCGTTCCGCAACCGCACCGGGCCGGCGCGGATCGTCGAACTGATCCAGCGCGTCTTCAGCGTCAACCACCGCATGCACAACAAGGCGTGGATCGCCGACAACCGGGTGGCGGTGGTCGGCGGGCGCAACATCGGCGTGGAGTATTTCGGCGCCGGCGACGAGGTGAATTTCCGCGACCTCGACATGGTGCTGTTCGGGCCGGCGGTGCTGGAAACCAGCGCGATGTTCGACCGCTACTGGAACAGCGAGGCCGCGGTGCCGCTGGCCGGGCTGGCGCGCGCGCCGGCGGGCGGCTTCGACAGCATCGGCGAGGCGATCGAGGCCGAAGCCGCGGGCCCGCAGGCGCAGCGGTATCTGCAGCGCGTGGCGTCGTCGCCGAACGTGCGCGATTACGCCGGCAAGCGGCTGGAACCGTTTTGGACCGATCGCCTGCATCTGGTCGCGGACCCGCCGCTGAAGTGGGACGAGGACAGCCGCGACGAGTGGCTGGTGCACCGGATCGCGCGCGATCTCGCCGGCGCGAAGCGCAAGGTGCTGTTGATCTCGCCGTACTTCGTGCCCGGCGCGGAGGTGACGCAGGAACTCAACGGGCTGGTCGACAAGGGCCTGACCGTGGGCGTGGTCACCAATTCGCTGGCCGCGAACGACGTGGCCGCGGTCTACGGCGCGTACCGGCCGTATCGCGACGACCTGCTGCGCGGCGGCGTGCGCGTGCATGAACTGCGCGCGCAGGGCCATCCCGACAGCAGCCTGTTCGGCAGCAGCGGCGCCAGCCTGCACACCAAGGCCTACAGCGTCGACGATACCCGCGGCTTCATCGGCTCGTTCAATCTCGACGCGCGCTCGGCGTATCTGAACACCGAGATGGGCGTGATGTTCGACGACGCCGGCCTCGCGCGCGCGGTGCGCGACGAATATCTCCGGTTGTCGAGTCCCGACCTGAGTTACTGGATGTATCTCGATGCCTCCAACGCGCCGCGCTGGCTGGATCGCGCCGCGCGACCGCCGCGGTCGATGACGCGGGAGCCGGACACCGGCGGCTGGCAGCGCTTCAGCGCGCACGCGATTTCGTGGCTGCCCGTGGAGTCGCAACTGTGAACGCATCCATGACATTGGACGCGCTGCAGGCGGCGGCCGGGACCGGATCGGCCGAGGATGCGTTCCGGCTGGCGCTGGCGCTGGTCGATGCGCAGCGGATGGACGAGGCGCAGCGCTGGCATCTGCGCGCGGCCGAGGCCGGGCATCCGCTTGCGCAGATCGAATACGCGCGGATGCGGCTCTACGGCATGGCCGGACCGGTCGCGCCGGAGACCGCGGCGCAGTGGCTGCAGCGCGCCGAACAGGCCGGGCATCCGGCCGCGAGCGAGCTGTTGACGAACATCGCGCTGGGTGGCGCGGCGCTGCCGCGCGACGCACGCATCAACGAACGCCTGCATCGCGCGGTGCAGGCGAATGTCCCGCCGGCGCTGCTGGCCGCGGCGATCCATTTCGGACGCAAGCCGCAGGCCGAGGACCAGGCGCTGTGCATGCAATTGCTGCAGCGCGCCGCCGCGCGCGGCAACGCGGTGGCGGCGGCGCTGCTGGCCGAGCGTCTGGCGCATGGCGAAGGCTGCGAAGCCGACGCCGATGCCGCCGCGGACCTGTGGACGCAGCTCGAGGCGAACGGCGCGTCGCGACTGCCGGATTTCACCCTGCCGCCGCCGGGCGAGCCGGGGCCGCCGCGCCAGCTGGCGCTGGAAGACGCGCTGCGTCCGCCGCGGGCGGAGGCGTTGAGCGCGATCCCGCGGGTCGCGGTGATCGATCGCTTTTTCTCCGCCGACGAATGCCGGCTGTTCATCGCCAGCGCGCAGCCGCATCTGCACGCCTCGCAGACCGCGGACCCGGTGACCGGCGTGCCGTACACGCTGCCGGTGCGCACCAGCAGCGAGGCCAGTTTCGATCCGGTGATGGAAAACAGCGCGCTGCGCATGGCGCAACTGCGGATGACGCACGCCGCGGGGTTCGATCTGCCCAACGCCGAGCAGCTGACCGTGCTGCGCTACGCGCCGGGCCAGCAGTACCGTCCGCATCGCGATTATCTGCCGGCGGCGACGCTGCAGATGGATCGCCCGCATGCCGGCAACCGCGCGCGCACCACCATCGTGTATCTCAACGCGGTCGATGCCGGCGGCGCCACCGAATTCCCGGTGCCCGGCCTGCGCGTGGAACCGCTGCCGGGGCGCGCGGTGGTGTTCGACAACCTGTTCGCCGACGGCCGTCCCGATCCGGATTCGCTGCACGCCGGCACGCCGGTGGAACGCGGCGAGAAATGGCTGGCGACGCTGTGGATCCGGCAGCGGCGATATCGTCACTGGTGAGCGCGGACATGTGCGCTCGCACTTACCGAGCCGCATCGAATCCGCAAACACCCTGTAGGAGCGACGCAAGTCGCGACCGTCTGCGGAAAGTGCATCAGCAACCCGTCGCGACTTGCGTGGCTCCTACAGGGGCTTCGGCGAGAGATCGGGCCTCTCGCCGATGTCATCGGAACATTGCGGACAGACGCTCAGCGATTGATCACTTCGCGATGCATCGGCGCCAGGATCGCGAGTAGACGGTTCTGCGCGCGGAACGGAATGCCGCGACGATCCATCGCGATCTGCAGGTCTTCGACCAGCGCGTTGAAATCGGCGCGGTCGATGGCGAAGCCCGCATGCGTCTCGCGCATGTCGCGCCCGCTGTAGGCGCAGCCGCCGCCGAGGATCGCGCAGAACTGCTCGGCGAGCTGGCGCTTGACCCGGTCGTGATCGACTTTCTCGAAGAACGGACGCATGCGCGGGTCGTCGAGCAGGATCGCCATGAATTCGTCCATCAGCGCGGCCATGCCGGGCGCGCCGCCGAACTGTTCGTAGACGCCGGTGAGTTCCGGATGAACCGGTGCGGGGTCGGGTGCCGGGCTCGCGGCAGACTGCGCCGAGGCATCGAAGCAGATGCCGGCGATGAGCAGCGGCAGCGCGGCGAGAGACCGCGCGATCGAAGCGTGCGGGATCGAAGCGCGCGCGATCAAAAATGGTGTCGTGGACATGGGGTTCTCCGGGTTCAGAAGCCGACCTGCAGCGAGGCGTAGACGCCGCGCTGGCGATCGCGGATGACGATGTTGCCGAGGTCGACATAGGCGACGGTCAGCGACACATGGCGGTTCGGGGTCCAGGCCGCGAACACGTCCCATGCATCGTCTTCGTCGGCGATGTTGAGATTGTCGGGCTTGGTGCGGTATTCGGCGCCGATCGCGAAGCGGCGGTCGAGCAGATACGCCACCGAGCCCTCGAACTGCGCGGACCGGCCATCGTTGCGGTCGCCGCCGAAGCCGAGAATGCCGAACTGGTTGGCTTCGGTGAAACGCACGGTGGCGTTCAGCAACAGGCTCTTGTCGAGGTAGAGCTTGGTGGCGCTGAGATAGACATCGGTGCCGCTGTCGTCCTTCGCGCCGATCGCGCGCACCAGCGCACCGCGGTCGTTGCGCTTGCGCTGCACGCCGAGCGCGACCTGCGGCAGCCAGCGATCCTGTTCGAGGATGGCGTCGCCGAACAGCTTCACCTTCACGCCGAGTGTGTCCTGCGAAATCTCGAAACCCCGGCCGAGACCGAGGGCAGCGCCCACGTCCTGCGTGTCGAACACCTGGCGCGACACGCTCAGTTCGACGCGATCGTGGAAGCCGACCATCGCGCCGTAGCTTTCGAGGCCGTAGTCGTCGACATCGACCCGGGTGTAGAAGGCGTTGGCGCCGAACTGGCCGCGTTCGCCGTACCCGCCGATCGTGGCCCACGGCGTGAGCCCGCCGCCGGCCGCGCCCTCGACCTGGGTCACGCCCGCGGTGAGCAGCAGCTTGCCGCCGGTCTTCGGATTGTCGGGCTCGACGGTCGCGGGGTCTTCGCCCGGATCGAGGTCGGACAGCTCCTGCGCGAACGCGGGCGTCGCCAGCAGCGCGAGCGCGCAGGCGGCCACGCATGGGCGCAGGGGAAACGGGATCGAAAACAGCGGCATCGGTCGGTGTCCTTGGCTGGAATGCGGATGGAAAGCGGTCGAAGCGGATCGACGCCGGCGCATGCCGACGTCGTCGCGTGCGTCATGGTTTTGGGATCACTGTTTCGGAATCGCCGCCGCGGCGCGCGCGCACAGGCGGTTGAACGCATCGGCCAGACGCGCGACCGGCGCGGCCCCGGCGACCGGCGCCTTCAGATGCAGATCGCCGCTGTCGGCGGCATAGATCACGAGGCGCGACAAGGCGTCGAACGGCGTCCACCAGCGGCGGCGGATCCACCACAGCGCGACGAGCAGCGCGAACAACACGGCCGCGCCACCGACCAGCAGCGGCAGCCGCGCGGCCGCGCGCGTGGTCGCGCCGCTGTCGGGCGCCGAGATCAGCAGTACGCGGGCCCTGGCATCGCCGAACAGCGGAACCGCAACCGCCGCGCGAGGCACGCCGTCGATGTCGAGCGTGGCGGGTGCGGGCGCGTTGGCGGGCAGGTTCAACGGCAGGGCAGCGGCGGGTTTGGCGGCGAGCGTGGTCGCGGCGATCCGATCGCCCTGCGGCCCCTGCGCGACGACCGCGATGTCGACGCCCGGCTTGTCGGCACTCGGACCCGCACCGATGCCGTCCGCGATCGACTGCACGAAACGCTGATCCACCGGCGACGCGACCAGCAGATAGATTTCGCTGAAACCGTATTCCGCGAGCGGCAGCACCAGCATGTCCATCAGGCGCTCGCCTTCCACCAGCAGCCCGCCGCGCGCGAGCTTGCGCTCGCGCACCTCGCGGAACAGCGGCGAATCGCCGAACGAGAGCGGGCCGGTGAGGCGGTCGGTGGACGCCAGCACCTGGCCGTCGGCGCCGAGGATGGCCACCATCGACAGACCCAACTGCGCGCGGCGTTCTTCGAGGAGATCCACCACCGAGGTGTAATCGGGCTCGATGCCCGGCAGCGCGCCATCGAGCGCCTGCCCGATGTAACCGGTGACGGCCTGATTGCCGGCGATCATCTCGGCGCGCAGCGCGGTTTCGCGGGCGTGCTGTCGTTCGACCACGCGATGCATCGCGCGCAGGTCGCGCAGATCCCCGGCGGCGAGCGCGCGCGACAACCGCGCCTCGTGCCAGGCGCCGATGGCGAGAACCGCCGAAGCGGCGAGGACGATCAGCAGCGCTGAAACAACGGCGTAAGGCGAGCGCATGGTCAGTGCCCCTCGTGCTGGCCGGCGACCAGCGGCGGCTTGGTGGCGACGATGCGCTGCTTCGGCACCGGGCCGGGCGCGTCCAGCTGCACGCTGGCCGGTGCGCCGCGCGGATGCCAGAACACCAGCGTGCCCGGGCCCTGCGGCACGCCTTCGAGGCGGAAGCGGCCGTTGCGATCGGGCCGCGCGTAATGCGGCGTCGCGAGCACCAGGATGTTCGCGCGCATCGACTGATGCACGCTGCAGTTCACCAGCACCAGCCCGGCACGGCCGAAGGTGTGCTGCCGCACCTGTCCGGCGCCGTAGAAGCCGAGATCGAAACCGTTGCTGCCGCTGCGCGAAAACACGTTGTGCAGGATCGTGTCGGAGTTCGGAAACGCGACCGTGCTGCCGACCGGCACCGCGAGCACCGCGGGCGAGAATCCCTTGCTGCGGGTGTCGACGCTGAAGCGTCCCGGCCGCGGCGGCGTGGCCCCGGCCTTCGGAAGGAAATACACCACGCCGTCGGCGACTTCGCCCGCCGCCACGGTCTGCCCGCCGCCTGCCGCCAGTTCGAGGTGGCCTTCGATGTTCGCGACCGGTTTCGCGCCGTCCGGCGCCGCATGGACCTGCGAAGCCAGCATGAACAACCCGCCCGCGACGCAGGCCAGTGCCCTGATCGATCTCATTCCGTCTCTCTCCCCTGTTGCGGCGATCCGTGTCGATGGCCGGTATGAATGGTCCGTGTTGATGGTCTGTACCGATGGCGCACGACGCGCTTCATCGCGGCCCCGACAGGACATACGGGTGTGACGATGGTCCGGATGCAGGGTGATGCCGGACGTGCTTCCGGAGCGCCTGCGACAGGGGGCCGCGGTCACGCGCCCGCTGTATTCGATTGCATTACACTTGCGCGCCTGCGGCCCGCGACGGCCACGCCACCGAGTCGTCGAGACCTTTCGATTCAACGACTTGCAACATACCTCGGCGTATCGGAACCTTCCGACGCCCGCGCACTGGAGCTTCCGATGATCTTCGAACACATCGAAAACAACGGCCACGAACAGGTCGTGTTCTGTCACAACAAGGACGCGGGGCTGAAGGCCATCATCGCGATCCACAACACCGTGCTCGGCCCGGCCCTCGGCGGCCTGCGGATGTGGCCGTACAAGACAGAGCAGGACGCGCTGAACGACGTGCTCCGCCTCTCGCGCGGCATGACCTACAAGAACGCGGTCGCCGGCCTGAACATCGGCGGCGGCAAGGCGGTGATCATCGGCGATCCGTCGAAGGACAAGTCCGAAGCGCTGTTCCGCGCGTTCGGCAAGTTCGTCGATTCGCTGGGCGGCCGCTACATCACCGCCGAGGACGTCGGCATCGACGTCAACGACATGGAATACGTGTATCGCGAAACCGAATACGTCACCGGCGTGCACCAGGTGCACGGCGGCTCGGGCGATCCCTCGCCGTTCACCGCCTACGGCACGCTGCAGGGCCTGATGGCCACGCTCAACAAGAAGTACGGCGACGAGGAAGTCGGCCGCCACAGCTACGCGGTGCAGGGCCTGGGCCACGTCGGCATGGAGTTCGTGAAACTGCTGAAGGAACGCGGCGCGAAAATCTTCGTCACCGACATCAACCGGGAACTGGTCGAGCGCGCGGTGGATGACTACGGCGCCGAAGCGGTGGCCCCGGACGAGATCTACGACGTGCCCGCCGACGTGTACTCGCCGTGCGCGCTGGGCGGCACCGTCAACGAACAGACCCTGCCGCGCCTGAAGGCCAAGATCATCTGCGGCGCCGCCAACAACCAGTTGGCCAACAACGCGATCGGCGACGAAGTGATGAAGCGCGGCATCGTCTATGCGCCGGATTACGCTGTGAACGCGGGCGGCGTGATGAACGTGTCGCTGGAGATCGACGGCTACAACCGCGAGCGCGCGATGCGGATGATGCGCACGATCTACCACAACCTCGCGCGCATCTACGAAATTTCCGACCGCGACAACATTCCGACCTACCGCGCCGCCGATCGTCTGGCGGAAGAGCGCATTTCGGCGATCGGCAAGTTGAAGCTGCCGATGGGCCGCACCGCGCCGCGTTTCCTGGGGCGCATGCGCGGTCATTGACATTCCAACGCGGTAGAGCGGCTTCAGCCCGCTGTGCATGGCTGCACCGGCAGCAGCGGGCTAAAGCCCGCTCTACCGGATCACTTCCCATCTTCAAGGATTTCCCACCGACATGCGTCCGTTTCCGCTGGGTGAAGACATCGATGCGCTGCGCGATGCGGTCCGCCGTTTCGCGGACGCGGAAATCGCGCCGCGTGCGGCCAGGATCGACGAAGAGAACGCGTTCCCGCAGGACCTGTGGCCCAAGCTCGGCGAGCTGGGCCTGCTGGGCATGACCGTGCCGGGGGAATACGGCGGCAGCGACATGGGCTATCTCGCGCATCTGGTGGCGATGGAGGAAATCTCCCGCGCGTCCGGTTCGGTCGGCCTGAGTTACGGCGCGCATTCGAACCTGTGCGTGAGCAATCTCTACGTCAACGCCAACGACGCGCAGCGCCGGAAGTATCTGCCGAAGCTGTGCAGCGGCGAGTGGAAGGGCGCGCTGGCGATGAGCGAGCCCGGCGCGGGTTCCGACGTGGTCGGTTCGATGAGCTGCCGCGCCGAACTCAAGGGCGACGTGTGGATCGCCAACGGCAACAAGATGTGGATCACCAACGGCCCCGAGGCCGACGTGCTGGTGGTCTACATGCGCACCGCCAGCCGCGAGCTGGGCTCGAAGTGCATGACCGCCTTCATCGTCGAGCGCGGCATGCCCGGCTTCAGCACCGCGCAGAAGCTGGACAAGCTGGGCATGCGCGGCAGCAACACCTGCGAGCTGGTGTTCCGCAATTGCGAGATCCCCGCCGAAAACGTGCTGGGCGACGTGAACAACGGCGTCAAGGTGCTGATGAGCGGCCTGAACACCGAGCGCCTGGTGCTCAGCGGCGGCCCGATCGGCCTGATGCAGGCCGCGCTCGACATCGCCCTGCCCTACGTGCGCGAACGCCGCCAGTTCGGCCAGGCGATCGGCACCTTCGGGATCATGCAGGCGAAGATCGCCGACATGTACACCGCGCTGCAGTCCAGCCGCGCCTTCGCCTACCAGATCGCACGCGACTACGACGCAGGCAGCAAGAGCCGCATCGACGCCGCCAGTTGCCTGCTGCACGCGTCGGAATCGGCGGTGCAGGTCGCGCTGGAAGCGATCCAGACCCTCGGCGGCAACGGCTACATCAACGAATACCCCGCCGGCCGCATCCTGCGCGACGCGAAGCTGTACGCCATCGGCGCCGGCACCAACGAAATCCGCCGGATGCTGATCGGCCGCGAGCTGTTCAACGGCAACAGCTGACGTCGCGCGCCGAAGTCGCGATCGCGTCGCCGGCCGGTATCGTCCGCCGCGACCGGTCGCGACGGCGGGCGCATTCCGGCGCGACACGCTACATTGCGCGCACTCCCCGACGCGCCCCGCCATGTCATCGAATCGCCCCCGTCCGCTGCGCATCCTCGGTACCGGCCTGTCGACGCCGGCACAGTGGCTGCCGAGCACCGCGCTCGACGCGCGTCTCGGGCTCGCGCCCGGCACGGTGGAGGCGCGCACCGGCGTGGCGCGCCGCGGCATCGAGCCGGATCGCAACGCCGCCGACGTCGCCGCGGAGGCCGCGCGCGCGGCGCTGCAGGCCGCTGGCCTCGCACGCGACGACATCGACGCGGTGGTCTGCGCCAACGCTAGCCTCGACCAGGCGATGCCCTGCAATGCCGCGCTGCTGCATCGCGCGCTGGGCCTGTCGCGCGTGCCCGCCTTCGACGTCAACGCCAGTTGCCTCGGCTTCCTGATGGGGCTGGATCTGGTCGCGTCGCTGCTCGCGGACGGCCGCTATCGCCGCGTCCTGCTGACCTCCTGCGATCTGGCTTCGCGCGCGCTCGATCCCAACGACATCGACAGCCTCGGCCTGTTCGGCGACGGCGCCGCCGCGGCGGTCCTCACCGCGGACACATCGCAACAGCCTGCGCCGCCGGCCCTGCTCGCCGCGCGCTTCGAAACCTGGTCGGAAGCGGCGCATGCCTGCGAGATCCCCGGCGGCGGCTCGCGCCTGCCGCCGTCGCGCCACGACGGCGACTACGCCGAGGTCTGCACCTTCCGCATGGACGGCAAACGCCTGTACCGGGTCGCGGCGGAACAGTTCGACCGCTTCGTCGGCGCGCTGCTCGACGAAGCCGGCGTCGAACTCACCGCGATCGATCGGGTGGTGCCGCATCAGGCCTCGCTGCTCGGCATGCAGCACGTGTTCAAGCGCATCGGTGTCTCGCGGGATCGGGTGGAGGACATCTTCGCCGGCCACGGCAACCAGGTCTCGGCGTCGCTGCCGACGGCGCTGCATCACGCGCTGGCCTCCGGCCGCCTGCGCCCGGGCGACACCGCACTGCTGATCGGCACCGCCGCCGGCGTGACCCTCGGCGGCGCGGTGCTGCGGCTGTGAGCGCGATGCGCGCGCAGACCTTCCCGCGCACGTCGCTGACGATGCTGCGCGTCGGCCATTGCGTGCATCCCGAATGCCTCGCCCTGCGCGGCGGCGCCTGGCGCAGCGGCACGTTTCCGGCGCTGGTCGGACTGATCCGCCATCCCGACGCCGGCGCGATCCTGTTCGACACCGGCTATTCGGAACACTTCGAACACGCCACCGCGCGTTTTCCGGAACGGCTGTATCGCTGGACGACACCGGTGACGCTGCCCGCGAACGAATGCCTGCAGCCGCAGCTGGCGCGTCATGGCATCGCCCTGCATGAAGTGCACCATGTCTTCGCGTCTCATCTGCACGCCGACCACATCGCAGGCCTGCGCGATCTGCCCCGCGCGACGATCTGGCATGGCGCCTCCGCGCTGCGCGCCGCACGCGCCGCAGGCCGCATCGCGCGGCTGCGCAAAGCGACGCTGCTCGACCTGTTGCCGGACGATTTCGATGCGCGCGGCAGCGCGATCGAGTCGCTGCCCGCATCGGCATTGCCGCATGCGTGGCGCGCGCTGGGCGACGGCTTCGATCTGCTCGGCGACGGCAGCCTGCGCGCGGTGCCGCTGCCGGGCCATGCCCGCGGGCATTTCGGCCTGCTCCTGCGCCACGAGGACGACCGCGAATATCTGCTCGCCGGCGATGCGACCTGGCGGATCGGGCATGCCGCATCGCGGACCGCGCGCGCGTCCGCGTGGCCCACGCGGCTGCTCGCCGACGACTGGGCCGCGCAGCGCGACACGCTGTCGAAACTGCAGCGCGTGCTCGACGCCACCGACGACAGCCGCTGCGTGCTGCCGTCGCACTGCGCCGACAGTTACGCGCGGCTGCCGGTCGCGATGCGGGGCACGCCGTGAAGCTGCTGCTCACCGGCGCCTCGGGTTTCATCGGCGGACGCTTCATGCAGCGCTTCCGCGGCACGCCCGGGTTGGACCTGCTGGGCGTCGGCCGTCGCGCCATGGCCGACGCCGACTATCGCGCGGTGGATCTGTCGCGGCCGTTCGATCTCGACTTCGCGCCGGACGTGGTGATCCACGCCGCGGCGCTGTCGTCGCCGTTCGCGCCGCGCCGCGAATACCTGCGCCACAACGTCGATGCGACCCGGCACGTGATCGACTGGTGCCGCGCGCACGGCCTGCCGAAACTGATCTACATCTCGTCGAGCTCGGTGCATTACCGGCCCCGCGATCAGCTCGGCATCCGCGAGGACGATCCGATCGGCCCGGTGTTCGCGAACACCTACGCCGAGACCAAGGCCGCGGGCGAAACCCTGGTGCGCGACTATCCCGGCGCCTGGACCATCCTGCGTCCGCGCGCGGTGTTCGGTCCCGGCGACACGGTGCTGTTCCCGCGCCTGCTGGCGGCGGCGGAACGCGGCCGGCTGCCACGGATCGTGCGCGACGGGCCGCCGGCGGTCGGCGACCTCATCAGCGTCGACGCGCTGGCCGACTACATGCTGCGCGCGGCGCAGCGACCCGACGCGGTCGGCGCATTCAATCTCAGCCACGGCGAGCCGGTGGAGATGCAGGCGTTCATCGCCGACATCTTCCGCCGACTGGATCTGCCGCCGCCGACGCGCACGGTGTCGTATCGCGTCGCGCGCACCGCGGCGCATGCGGCCGAACTGGCCTGGACCCTGCTGCCGCTGCGCGGCGAACCGCCGGTGACGCGCTTCGGCATCGACGTATTGAGCTTCAGCAAGACCTTCGACATCGCGAAGGCGCGCGCGGTGCTCGGCGCGCCGTCGCAGACGCTGGCCGAAGGCGTCGAGACCTTCGTCGCCTGGCAGAAGGCGCAGGCGCCATGAGCGGCGACCTGGCGCTCATCGCCCTGGCCGCCTGCCTGCTCTGGCCGGTGCTGGAACTGTGGCGGCAACTGGCCGCCTGGCGCGCGCTGCGCGCGATGCCGCGTTCGACACCACCCGCACATGCGGACGACGCGCAGCGATTCGCGCACGTCGATGCGCTGCAGCCGATCCGCAGCGGCGATCCGTCGCTGTCGGAGGCGCTCGGCGCGAGCCTGCGCACGCTCGGCGGCCGCGGCGCACGCCTGCACTGGCTGATCGACGAGGACGACACCGCCGCGGCGAGCGCCGTGCGCGCCGCGCTGCGCATGCAGCCCGCACTGGCCGCACAGGTCGCGGTGAGCGTGCACCCGCCGTGCCCGCAGGGCGTCAATCCGAAGCTGTTCAAGCTCGATCGCGCGCTCGCGCAGTGCCGCGGCGATGTCGTGCTGGTGCTCGACGACGACGCGCGCCTGCCGGCGGCGACGCTGGAGGCGCTGACGATGGCGCTCGGCGCTGAAGACGGCGACAACCGGGCGGTCATCGCCACCGCATTGCCGATCTATCTGCCCGCCCGCGGCGCAGGTGCGCGCCTGCTCGCCCGCTTCGTCAACGACAGCGCCGCCGTGACCTATCTGCCGCCGCGGCTCGGCGACAGAACGCCGACGATCAACGGCATGTGCTGGGCGATGCGTCGCGACGCGATGCACGCGATCGGCGGTTTCGCCCCGCGGCTGCGGCACCTCACCGACGATCTGGCGATGGCGCGCGCGGTGCTGGCCGCGGGCGGACGCATCGAACAGCGCAGCGAGCCGGTCTGGCTGCGCACCGACCTGCCGGATGTCGTCGCCTACGTGCGCCAGATGCATCGCTGGATGCTGTTCGCGCTGCTGCTGGTGCGCAGCGAACCGTGGCCGTCGCGGCTGCGGATCGCCTTCGGCCAGGGACTGCCGACCTGTGCGCCGTGGCTGTCGCTGCTGGCCTTCGCGCTGCTGCCGACATGGCCCGGCGCGGTCGCGCTGTCGGCGGGGCTGCTGCTGCACGTCGTCGGCCGACGCGCGCTGCAGCGGGCCTGCGTCGGAGCCGCCGCCGCGATGCAGCCGCTGACCTCGCTGCTGGTCGCGCTGCTGCTGCCGCTGCATCTCGCGCACGCGCTCGTCGACCGGCGCATCCGCTGGCGCGCGCATCGCTACCGGGTCCACGCGAACGACCGCTTCGAGGACATCGATCCGGGCGGGAAGCTCGGATGAAGCCGCGGATCGCCTTCCTCACCGGCCAGAGCGATCCCGGCCGCTGCGCGCTGTCGCCGGTGCAATGCGCGACGCTCGATGCGCTGGCGCCGCATGCCGGGGACGTCGATCTGCAACCGCACAATTTTCCGTGGACCGCCGACACCGCGCCGTGGCGCCCGGTGCGGCTGCTTCGCGCGAGCGTCGCCAACGGCCGGCAATATCTCGCGGCGCGTGGCGGCGACCTGCCCGGCCTGTCGGCATCCGAACGCGATGCCGCGCGCGCGCATCTGCTGGCCGCACCGCGCACGCTGCTGCTGGTCGGCAGTTGCGGGCTGGTGGTGCTCGACGCGCTGATCGCACCGTTCGATGCCGCGCAGCGCGCGCGACTGCGGGCGGTGAGTTACGGCGGGGTCGCGCCGCGCTGGCCGGCCGGCATTCACGGCAGCCAGCTGCGCGGCAGTCGCGACCGCATCGCCGCGTGGCTCGGTCCCGCCGACGGCCCGCGCCCCATCGCGGTCGATCACGGGCACATGGATTATCTCGGCGGCAACGCGGTCGTCGAAGCCGCGCGCGCGCATCTCGCGTGGCTGCGGGGCGCGGCATGAACCGGCCGGCATGAATCGTCCGAAAATCGATCTGCTGGCGCCGCCGTTCGCGGGACATCTGCATCCGATCCTCGCCATCGGCCGCGCGCTGCGCGACATCGCCGACATCACCGTGATCTCCACCGACGCCGCGCAGGCGCGGATCCGCGCCGCCGGTCTGGCCGGCGTCGCCGTGGTGCCCGGCGCCGACGCGGCGCTGCGCGCGATCACCGATCCGCCGTATCCGGTCGGCGCGCATCCGCTGCGTCTGCACGCACAGTTCCAGCGCAGCCTGGATCTGCTGGACGCCTTCGCCGCCGCGCTCGATGCGCGCTACGCCGAACGACGCCCGGATCTGCTCATCGCCGACTTCACGCTGCCGGTGGCCGGCGCCGTGGCGCGCAGGCGTGGCATTCCGTGGTGGACCTCGCATCCGTCGCCGTGCGTGATCGAAGCGCGCGGCGGCCCGCCGGCCTATCTGGGCGGCTGGATGCCGGGCATCGGGGCGTTCGGCCGCGCGCGCGATGCGGTCGCGGCGAGTGCGGTGCGCACGTTCAAGCGCGGCGTGCATCGCCTGCATCGGCAACGGCTGCGCGCGCTCGGCTTTCCGTCGCTGTATCGCGACGACAGCAGCGAAGCGGCGTATTCGGACGAATGCATCCTGGGGCTTGGATTGCGCGCGCTCGAATTCGAACGCGACTGGCCGCAGGCGCTGCGTTTCGTCGGCCCGATGCTGTGGAGCCCGCCCGGCATCGGCGCGCCGCCGCCGGACGACGATGCGCCGCGGGTGCTGGCGACGCTGGGCACGCATCTGGGCTTCGCCAAGGATCCGCTGGCAGCGACGCTGGACGGCATCGCGCGCACGATGCCGCAGGTGCGGCTGCATTTCAGCGATGGCCGCCTGCAGGCCGCCGCGGACACCGCCCACGCCGCGCTGCGGCGCCATGCGTGGATCGATTATCCGACGTGGATTCCGCGGATGCGCGCGGTGCTGCATCACGGCGGCGCCGGGGTGATGTGGGAATGTCTGCGCGCCGGTGTGCCGGCGCTGGTGTTGCCGAAGGATTACGACCAGTTCGATCACGCCGCGCGGCTGGACGCGGCCGGCGTGGCGCTGCGGCTGCGCGACGCCCGCGAGATCGCGCCTGCGCTGCGACGCGTGCTCGATGGCGACCACCGCCTGCGCCCCGATCGCTTCGTCGACGCGCTGCGCCCCGGCGAAGCCGAGGCGCAGGTGGTGTTGTTGGTGCGCGCGCGCTTCGGCGGTTGAGCCTTCAGGCGCGAATCGTCACGCTGACGCGGCGCTGGCTTTTGGCACGTCTGCGGTCGAGCCGACGCAGGTGCTGCTTGCGGACCCATCGAATTCCTGTCCGCAAGCAGCGAGCCGGCGGCAATCAGCAGCCGTAGAAGCTGCACAGCGGAACGAAGTTGGCCGAACTGAAGCGCGGTCCGACGAAGGTCGTGCCGAATCCACCGGGGTACGGGCCGCTGGTCACGCCGGTGACGATGTTCTGCGTATTCGAGTACGGGTGATAGCGCAGCAACCAGCCGCCACCGCTGCTGCCGTAGGTCATGTCGCAGCCCTTCGCCAGGACATCCAGCCCACCGTTGAAGCTTTCCGCCGTGCAGATGTGGGTGTACTGGGTGCTCAGGTTGCTGGCATAGCCGACCGAGTGCAGGTTCATGATGTAGGGCTGATCCCATGTCCGGCCCAGCCAGCCGACATAGCTGGTGACCGGGATACCGGTGCTCAGGTTGTTGCTCAGCCGGATCATGCCGATGTCCCAGCGCCGCCCGCCGATCGTGATCCAGTTGGTCATGATGCCGGCCGACTGCCAGCCATAGACGCCGTACGGCGCGACGCCGAAGCGATCGGCAGGCACGAAACGGAAATTGCGGTGCCAGCCCTGCCCACGGGTGTACAGGCAATGGGCCGCGGTGACGATGATGTTGCGTTGGCTGATCACATTGGCGGTGCAGTAGCTGCTGCCGCCGCCCGGCGTGGTGAAATAAAGCTTGCCGATCTTGTTCCAGGGCGAGAACTGCCACATCTGGGTGTTGATGTTGCCGGAATAGCGGGTGAATACGCCTGCAGTCCCCAAAGGCGCGAACTGCCGGGTGTTGATCCGGGGATCGAGCTCGACCTCGCCGCTCTCGATCATCCGATCCATCTCCTCGAGCTCCGCCCAAGCGGCGGGAAACGCGGCTTTCGCACGCGCTTTGGCGTTCGCACCCGCTGCTCCGCCTGCGACGATGCCGGGCCGGGCCCGCCCGTCGGCGGCCTTGCCGCCGGGGCTCTTCACCGCGCCGCCGCCATCGTCCTCGACCCAAGGCATCGGCGACACCCGCTCGCGCTGCTCGGGCTTCTCGAATGGATCGGGGCCCTCGTCTGCGGGCACTTCAACGTATTTCACCTCTTCGCTCGGCTCCGTCTGTGCGAATGCGGTTGGTGCAGCGAGCAGGAATGCCAGGACCAGCGTACCCAGCCGATAGCGGCCATACAGCAGGTGCTGCAATCGAAACGTGTTCATGATCTACGACTCCTTGTAGGTTGGTTCGGATTGATCGTCGCCGCACATGACGCAAGCGCGCGGCTTGGCGAAACCACTCTCACCCCGGGGCCGGACCGCTCTCATCCTTGATCCGCGTACTTGTCGCTCTCGTGTTTCGCATGAGCCGTCCCGATGACCCCGATTCCTGCCCAAAGCGATGGCAGAATCATGCCCCCTCTTTTTCGACTTCCGCCTCGACCGTATCTGATCCGACAACATGCCGCCAACCTGTATGGGCTGACAGGCCTGGCGCAGGGTGAGAATGAACGCGGCGAAGTCCACTCCCGACGAAACCGCGATACACGTCCGACGGATCGAGCCTCCTGCGAACATCCGCCGAAGTCGGGATCACGAGGCGCGCTTCCAGCGGCCTCCCGGTGCCGCCGAGCCCGCCTGGATGATGCAGCGCAGCAGCTGATCAATCCTCAGTACCAGCGCGACGAAAATCATGTCCGTCGTGGCCCTGGCATGGCCACGGGCGTCGACGCGGCACACACCAGATTCACCTTTCAACCGGGCGATCACAAGAATCACCACCCGGTCGATCACGCAGCGCGGCTCGATGCGTGACAGGCCATCAGGCGCGACTCATCACCGCCGCGCCGCCGTCGGTCTTCGGCATGTACTTGCGCTTGAGCCACGCGGCGACCACGAACGACAGCGACAGCGGCAGGAACCACGCGATCAGGTGATACCACGACGGCGGATCGATGCCGACCGCGCGGATGATCCGGTCCAGGCCGATCGCCAGGAACGCGATGTGGGTGGCCACGCCGCAGCCGATCATCGCGCTGAAATGTTCCTGCAGCCACCAGCGCGGCGTCTCCATGGGCCGTGCGCGACGCATCAGCATCTGCACGCCGGTGATCGTGCCGACCGCGCTGAAGCCCATCAGCAGCGGCTGCGACATCCGCAGGCCGATCGCGAACACGATCGCCGAGGCCAGCAGGTTGAGCGCGGCGACGACGACGTAGGCGCGGTCGCGGAACGCCGGCTGATCGCGCTTGCGCTTCACCGCGCGCCAGCCCAGCCACATCCCGCTCGCGGTGATGACCACCAGATAGACCAGGAACGTCGCGATGCCCGGCTTGCCCTTGCCGGCGATGATCGCGGCCATCGGCAGGGCGGTGAGAACGATGCCGATCATCGACAGCAGGTAGACCCTGCCCACGCGCAGATGCAGCGGCGAGCCTTTTCTCGCGAACGCCGCGAACCAGAACGTGATCAGGGCGACGAGGCCGCAGAGGCCGTGAACGAGCAGCAAAGACTGATAGGCGGTTTCCATGGCGCGACTCCGGAAAGGATGGGCACAGTCTCCGGTTCGCCGGACCATGGGCGCAGATGCCCGAGGTCACCCGCGGGGGGTGAGAAAAGTCACCTTCCGCGCGGCGCACCTTCCACGCGCGCCGTGCCGCTGCCATGCTGGCGGCCATGAACGATCCCGCCACCGCGTCGGACACCACTGCCCTGGACGGCCACGTGCCGAGCCTGCTGCAGCCGCACCACGGCAGCTGCGCGCAACGCCTGTTCACGCCGCTGAACATCGCCGCCTACGTGACCTGGCTGGCGGTGTGCCTGGCGGTGATCGACTTCGCCGAACTGCGCGCGGGCGATCCGCGCGAATGGCTCGGTGTCACCGCACTGCTCGCCTTCCTCGCGCTGTTCGTCGCCTGCGCCGCGCGCGCCGTGTCCGCCGGCATGCAGCGCGTGCCGTGGCTGGTCGCCGCCGAAGGGCTGCTGGTGCTGCTCGCGGAATGGTCGCTGCGCGGCGGGCAGACCGCGGTGCTGCTGATCATCGTCGCCGGCCAGATGGTGCTGCTGTGGCCGATGCGGGCCTTCGTCGCCTACATGCTCGCGCTCAACGTCGCGATCGGCGCGATGTGGTTCGAACGTGCGGGCTCGCTGCCGCCGGTGCTGCTGTCGCTGTTGCCGGTGCTCGGCTTCCAGGCCTTCGCCGCGCTGACCGGCCACTACGCCGGCAGCCGCGAACTGGCCCGCGAGCATCTGGCGCGGGTCAATGCCGAACTGCTGGCGACGCGACGGCTGCTGGAAGAATCCGCGCGCTCAGGCGAACGCCTCAAACTCTCGCGCGAACTGCACGATGTCGCCGGGCATTCGCTGACCGCGCTGAAATTGAACCTCGCCCGGCTGGCGCGCGACCCGGCGCTCGCCGAACGCGAGGAGGTCCGCATGTCGGCGACGCTGGCGGACGAGCTGCTCGGCCAGATCCGCCAGGTGGTGTCGACGCTGCGCGCGCACGACGGGCTTGATCTGCGCGCGGCGCTGGAAGCGCTGGCGCATCCGGTGGCGGGCACGCGGATCGAGGTCGATGTCGAAGACGGCCTGCGCGTCGACGATCTCGATCAGGCCGAAGCGCTGCTGCGCTGCGCGCAGGAAGCGATCACCAATGCCCTGCGCCACGGCCGCGCGACCCGCATCGCCGTGCGCCTGCATCGCCGCGGCGGCGCGCTGGAACTCGCGGTGGCGAACGACGGCATCGCGCCGGCGAAGATCGACGCCGGCAACGGCCTCACCGGCATGCGCGAGCGCATCGCCGCGCTCGGCGGCACGCTCGATCTGGTGCCGACGCCACCGCGCGGCCTGCGCGTCCTCGCCCGCCTGCCGGAGCGCACGGCATGAGCGCGTCCGCCGCGCGCGCGGTGCGCATCGCGCTGTGCGACGACCAGGCGCTGGTGCTCCGCGGATTGTCGAGCCTGCTGGCCGATCTCGGTGTCGAGATCGCGCTGGAATGCAGCGACGCCGAGCGCCTGCTCGCGGCCCTGCCGCAGCGCCCGGTCGATCTGATCGTCAGCGACATCCGCATGCCCGGGCTCGGCGGCATCGGCCTGATCCGCACCCTGCGCGGACGCGGCGACGCCACGCCGGTGATCCTGCTCACCACCTTCGACGACCCCGGGCTGATGATGCAGGCGGTGGACGCCGGCGCGCAGGGCTTCCTGCTCAAGGACGCGTCGCCCGAGGATCTGAAGGCCGCGATCCAGCGCGTGGCCGCGGGCGAAACCCTGCTGCAGCCGGTGAGCCTGGGGCCGGTGCGCGCGGCGTGGACCGGCGATGCCGTCGCCGACAGCGCGGTGCGCCTGACCGAACGCGAGCGTTCGATCCTGCGCCTGGTGGCGGGCGGCTATTCGAACAAGGAGATCGGCCGCAGCCTGCATCTGTCCGAAGGCACGGTGAAGAACTACGTCTCCGAACTGCTGGTGAAACTGGACTGCCGCGACCGCACGCATGCGGTGCTGAAGGCGATCACGCAGCGGTTGTTGTGAGCGGCATGCCGCCTATTCCCGCTGCTGCATGCAGGCCATGAAGCGGCCGTCCGTGCCCGCATCCATGTGCCGGATGTAGACACCGAGCACCATGCCCTGGAAGAACGGCGACTGGATCTGTTCCTCCGTGCGCTTCGCGGCGAGCGCCTCGACTTCGGCGTTGGCCTTGTCCACGGCGACCGCGGTGACCGCCTCGCATCCGGCGACGTCCAACGCCAGACAACCGCGATACTCGGGACGCGCGCATTGCGCGAGGGCCGCGGCCCTGTCGATGCCTTCCCGCTTTTCGCCGGGCGCGGGAGCATCCGGCTCAGGCTCGCTCCCGACCTCGCTCGCGGGCTCAGTTCCGGCTGTCGCGGCGACCGGCGGCGTGGCCACGGACGGTGCCGTCGGCCCCTGCGCCCGGACCGCAACGGTCCACAGCACGAAGAACATCAACCACAGGCGCCTGCGTACGTTCACGACCGCTCCAACGTCGTCATCGGAAGAGCGCGCATGGTAACCCGCCCATCGCACTCGCCCATCAGCATCGTCATTCCGCTACGCTGGTGCGGCCGGCTGCCGGCGCACGCAAAGGACCTGCGACATGACCCGTCTGCTTTCCCGTTCCCTGCTGATCTGCGCGCTGCTGCTGTCCAACGCCGCGCAGGCCGCCGATGCGCCGACGGCCGCATCGTCCACCGCCTCGCGCTGGGCCTGGGTCGGCGCGGAGGGCGGCACCTACTGGTACGTCCCGACCGCCTATCTGCCGGCCTATCGATGGAACACCGACGACCCGGCCGCCGCCACCCAGGTGAGCGACCAGACGGTCTGGCACATCGAACGTTTCGAGAACGGCTATTTCTTCGGCCCGGCCGTGGCCCAGCTCGATGGCGGATCGGCGATGTGCCAGTACATGATCGGTTCGATCACGCCGGCCGGCCGCGTGTACATCGCCTTCAATTCGCAGCCCGCGCGAGGCCAGCCCGCCATCACCGGCGGTACCGGCGAGATGAGCGAAACGCCCGACGGCTGGGCGTTCGTGATGCAGATGGCGACCGGCAGCGACAGCCGGCAGGTCGCGCACTGGGCCTACATGACGCAATGCCGCGAAGGCCAGGCCTGCTGGAACGCGCTGCCCGGCACCGGCACGTCGGTCGAAGCCATGCTGGCGCAGTGCGACGACGATTGAAGGCCGCGCATCGTCGCGATCAGTCGCGCTCGCCGGCATCGGCGAGCGAGGCCAGCACCGACTGGATGAAGGGCGCCTTCGCCGCGGTGTAGGCTGACTTGTCGTCGGCATGCGCTGCAGCGAGCTGGAGCTTCAGCTGCTGATAGCGCACGCGCAGCCCGGCATCCGCGCGCAGCGCATCGCGGAACGCGAGGTGCTCGCGCCACAGCCGTGAACCCCGCTCGACCGCATGCACGTGGATGCGCAGCGACGACACCGACGGCTTCACGAAATACCGCCGCATCGGCAACTCGCGCTCGTACTTGTGGATGTAGTCGTAACCGCAGGCACCGAGCGCGGCGATCCTCGACTCGACGTCGGCGAGCGCGCGCACGCCCACCAGCACATCGATCACGGGCTTCGCCGCGAGGCCGGGCACCGAGGTGCTGCCGATGTGCTCGATCGCCGCCTCGACCGGGACGAACGCGGACGACAGTTCGCCGCGAACGGCGTCGAACGCGACGGGCCATCGGGTGGAATACGGATCGACGACGACGTGCGACATGCGGACACACCTGCGGCGGGCAGAAAATCGGCGGAAGAAGCATGACCGCGTCGACGGATCGCAGTCCAGCGGTCGATCAGCCGCCTACGGCTCCGAACGCGCGCGCCCGGCGCTCCGCCTGCCGCATCATCGCCAGCAGCGGCCACTGCACCAGGATCGACAGGCTCCAATGCCGGATCCATTCCCATCGCTGTTCGGACGTACCGAAGTCCAGCGCGAACGCCAACGCGAACACGACCAGCGCGAACGCGTTCATGCCGACCAGAAACCCGCACAGGGCTTTCAGGAAGACGGTCGAGGGGCTGGATGCCATGTCACCACTCCCGGTTGGCTGCGGACACGAAGATCGCAGCCTGCCTTCATCGACGCATGTGCCGTCAGGCATCGTCACATTCCGGCACCACGCGCGTCGGCCACGCGCCGGCCATGCATCGTCTGCGATCGCGACGGCCCGCAGGCGGATGGCGGCATACGCTTCGATACGCGCAGTCTCAATCCGCGATACATCGTCGGGCGATCATGGCGGTCGGCGATTCGACGGCTCAAGAATGGGCCGCACGCGATCCGATCGGCCACATCCCGAATCGCCGCATGCCACGCGACGACGTCGCAGCCGCCTCCGGGCGGTCCATGCGCCGCGCGCGGTGCGCTCCTCCACTTCAGAACGCAAAGGACGACCATGACAACGACGTACCCTGTCCGCCACACCGCTTCGCGTCGCACCGCGCCTCATCGCACGGTTTCCCGGCGATTGCTCGCCACCGCCACCCTCACCGCCTGCTTCGCCGCCTCGGGCCTCGCCAGCGCCGCGGGCTGGACCGCGGGTCCCGCCATGACCAATGCCCGCGGCGGCGCCGGCTCGGTGTCGCTGGCCGACGGCCGGGTCATGCTGGTGGGCGGCAGCGATGCGAAGCGCTCGGCCTTCGCCTTCTACACCGCCGATCTCTACAACCCCGCCACCAACACCTGGACCCAGAGCAGCTACAGCATCGCCCCGCATTATCTGCCCGGTGTCGCGCTGCTGCAGAACGGCAAGGTGCTGATCGCGGGCGGTCTGGGCAATGCCGGCATCCAGAGCACCGCCGAAATCTACAACCCCGCCACCAACGCGTGGACGATCGCCTCTCCGCTGAACCAGAACCGCTACGCGCACACGCTCGTCGCCCTGCAGAACGGCGACGTGCTGGCGATCGGCGGCGCGGTGACCAGCGGCACGCCGCAGACGACGGTCGAGCGTTACAACCCGACGACCAACACCTGGACCCTGGTCGCGCCGATGGCGACGCCGCGCCGCGATCACTCGGCGACGCTGCTGAGCAACGGCAAGGTGCTGGTCGCCGGCGGCGAAGGTCTCAACTGGATCAAGCTCTCCAGCGCCGAACTCTACGATCCGGCCACCAACACCTGGAGCCCCGCCGGCAACCTCGCCTCCGTCCGCACCTGGCATACCGCGACCGCGCTGGCCAACGGCGATCTCCTGGTGGTCGGCGGTGCCGGCAACAACGGCGCGATCACCGGCACGGAACGCTACAGCGCCGCGACCAACACCTGGAGCAGCGCCGGCGCGCTGTCGGCGGCGCGGCAACAGCATGTCGCCATCACCATGCCCAGCGGCAAAGTGCTGATCGCCGGCGGTTGGCCCGCCACCACCACCGCGGCCCAGCTCTACGATCCGGCGACCAACACCTGGTCCAGCGCAGGCAATCTGACCCAGGGTCGCTACCTGCTCGGCGCCGGTCTCGCCGGCAACGGCAAGGCCGTGCTCGCCGGCGGCAGCACCTCGACCAACGTCAAGCTGTCCAGCAGCGAGCTTTACACCGAGTAAGCCGCGACGCGGCGCATGCGACGCGACGTGCAGGACATCGTCCTGCACGTCGTCGTGTCCGGCGTCCGGGATTCGGCACTTCGCGTCGGAACATCACATCGACGCGCGCACGCTGAAGACGCCACGGGATCGCGCCTCGCGATGGCGGGCCGGCAGATCGATCGTGCGGGCGATCGCGAGAGGCACCTGTCGAACGATCCGCCGCGAACATCAATTTTCGATCCGCAAACGAAAACGGGCACCGCAAGCGGTGCCCGTGGCCCATGGGAAGGCCGGAGAACGACTTACTGCGGGCAGTACTGCTGCACTTCGTAGTACTGCAGCTCGGAGGCCACCACGCTCCAGCCGAGGCCCTGCACCAGGCCGTTGGCGTCGACGTAGGAGGTGTTGATGCCCACGCCCGGATACTGGCCGACGGACACCGTGCCGTAGAGGCTCTTGGCGCCGGCCTGCGCGTTGTACGCGTTCACGGCGGTCGGGAAGCGCGAGTTGGACGGCGAGTTGCTGACGAGGTTGCTGAGCGAGCGCACGTCGAGATCGAACACGAACTGGATGTTGTTGGCCCAGTAGACGTTGACCGCGTTCGGGTAGAACGTCGGCTTGGAACTCCAGTAGTGATTGATCACGCGCTGCTTGCACAGCACGGCGTCGGGCGTGGCGGTCAGGGCGTTGAGACGCCCGAGCGACTGCCAGCCGGCGGCGGAAGCGGAACCGGAAAACAGCAACGCCGCGAGCGCGGCGAGGCACATGCGCTTCATGAAAGGTCCTTTTCTGATGAGGGATCATCGCAGCGGCGACGGCGTCGCCGTGCGAAGCACAGTGTAGTGACCGGGCGTCTCAGCGATGGAGACGCGCGCGGCACCCGGCATCGCGCCTGCATGCCGGATGGCGGGCCCGGAGGCGCGGAGGCCCTGGGCCGCACTGCCGGATTTCAGGGCGTCGTCAATTGCTTCAGGCGATAGAGCACCGTGCGCAGTTCCTGCAGGACCGCCTGCTGCCGCGCGATCTCCCGATCGTGGTGCGCCTGCGCCGCGGCGATGTCGGCGCTGCAATGCGGGCACGTCCGCTCGTGCGGCCAGACGTACTGCGAGCAGTTGCGGCACAGATTCATCTGCGGCAACGGTTCGCCTGCATTGCGCAGCGGCCGGAACGGCTCCGGCCTGGGCGTGGCGGGCACGACTTCGCGACCGGGGATGGCCTCTTCGATCAACTCGAAAAGGCCGGTGGCGAAGGGCTTGTTCGGCGCCGGCGCGACCTTGCGTATGGTTTCGCGGACGCCGCGCTTTTCCAGTTCCAGCGCGCGGTAGTGACAGTACGGATTGTTGCCGGGTTTCCCGAACAGGGAGTCGGAGGTCCAGGTGCACCCGCCGCGGCAGACATCGGCGTAATAACACGTGCGGCAGAAGCCCCACAGCGAATCGATGTCGCGCAATCGGCCGAAGTGCAGTTCGGGCGAATGATTCCAGAGATCGGCCACGCTCTCCAGGCGCACGTTGCCGCCGCCATAGGTTTCGGTGGCGAGCGACGGACAGCCCTTGATGGTGCCGTCGGCTTCCAGTCCGATCACGTTCTGGCCCGCGGCGCAGCCGGTCCAGTGCAGTCGTTCGTCGCCGAATCCGCGCCACTGGTGCTCATAGGGCCCGAAATAGCCGAGATTGTTGCCGAACGTCAGCAGGAATTCGCGGGCGAGCCCTTCGCTGTACAGGCGCGCCAGCAGCGGCATCAGCTCCAGGATGCGATGCGGCTGCAGCAGCAGATGATCGTTCTCGACGGCATTGCCCATCGCCACCGTGATCTGCAGTTGCCAATGACTGGCGCCGGCCTGGATCAAGCGGTTGAACAGGGGTTCGAGATGATCGATCGTCTCGGCGCCGATCTGCGTATTGCAGCTCGCGCCGAGGCCGATCTCCTTCGCGGTCTCGATCGCGAGGAGACCTTCGCGCCACGATCCCTTCACGCCGCGCAGGCGATCGTGCAGGTCTTCCATGCCGTCGAGCGACACGCCGATGCCGAACAGCCCGGCCTGTTTGCCGTCTTCCAGCCGCTTGCGGGTCAGTGCGCGGGCGCCGGTCTGCATCCCGCAGCGGATGCCATGGCCGGCGATGCGCTCGACGAGTTGCAGCCAATCCCTGCGCAGATACGCTTCGCCGCCGATCAGGGTGATTTCGCGGGTGCCGAGCGCCGCCAGCTGATCGATCACCGAAAACGCTTCCTCGGTGCTCAATTCGTTGCTGCGTCGCTTGCCGGCGCGGGACCCGCAGTGCTGGCATTTCAGATTGCAGGACAGCGTGATTTCCCAGACGACATGCACCGGCACATGCCGGTTCACGTCGTTCAGGCTGCGCGCGCGCACCGGTTGCGGTGCAGCATGCTGCTCCATCTCGACTCCTCCCTTTCGACTGCTGCGCATTCCCGTGCACGAAGGCGCGACGGGCCGCGAACGGCCGGTCGCTCCGGAGATCATGACGTGCCGATGATGACGTCCCGACCGGAGCTCGCCGATCGGGACGCCGCTGTCAGGACTTGCCGGCGTTCAACTGGGCGAGCAGACCTTCCGCGACCCGGGTCAGCCGCTCCACTTCGGCCTGATCGCCGCGATCCTTCGCCTGCTGGATGGCGAGCCCGTACGGCGTCACCGACACCGCGCCGCTTTCCGGGTTGGAGATCATCTGCGAATAAGCGGCGATTTCGCTCTTGATGCGCGCGATTTCCGTCTGGTCCCCGCGCGCCAGCGCATCCTGGATCGTCACCGCATACAGGGGCCGGGGGACGGCGCCCTGGGCCGCCAGCGCTTTCTCCACTTCCGGCAACAGGCGCGCGATCTCCGCCGCATCGGCGAGGTGCTGGACCGCGGCGTCACGGGCGTTCTGCAGGTCGGCGAGCAGGCCGCTCTTCAGCGCTTGCTGCATCGCGACCCCATACAACACATGCGAGCTAGACATTGGCAATCTCCGTAGTTGATGAACAAAAACGAATTGACCAGTTCCTTGTCTGGATACGGATTTCCGCAATCCGACCGGAGGCAGCGAACGCCGGACCATGTCGGAAAGGGGAACTGCATCGGCATGCGGGACGGCAGCGTCCCTCGCATCGGAAAACCTGCGAGGGATCGACGACAGACCCGGAAGAAACCTGCGCCAGATCCTTGGGCTGGAGACGGATGTGGGGGCGATTCGGTTCAAGCTTCCCCGCACGCAATCTAGAGCGCGTCGTTCATGTTTGTCAATGCGACGCACGACCGCGGTCGATGCCGTCGTCACGCGCGGAAATGCATGAATTCAAGGGGATTTCCGCACCTGCCCGCGATCATGATCGACTCGATCAATCGAGTCCCGCATCTCGATCACAACGATTGGCGCAATGATCGGAGCGAGCGCATGCGGCATCCGCAACCCGGGCGCATGCTGCACCCGCGAACCGCCCTCTTCGCGACGACACGACGCCCTCGAACGCTCGCCTCGATCATTCGTCGACAGAAGCCCCGGGGCAGGCCGGAACCTGCCCCGCGTCCGCTATTTCTTGAAGCGGCAGGCCTGATTGTCCGCACGCAGCGTCGGTTCGAACGCGAGACCGATGCGGGTGTCGTCCGGCGCCTTTCGATACACGATCGAGGAGCAATAACGGCCCTCGATCTCGAAGTCCTGCTGGTATTGATGGTCGACGCTGGGCACGAGGCTGGCGCTGGCGGAGCAGTAGTAGTTCATGTAGCCGTCGCTGCTGGCGAAGTTCGCGCCGACGACGATGCGTTCGCCGGTCGGAATCATCACCTTGCCCTCGGGATTGCGCGTGAGCAGCTGCGGCTCGGTGTTCGCGCAGATCCAGGGCGTGACGCCCTTCGGCACTTCGATCACCGTGGCCGGCGCGCCCGCAGGCAGCTTGTAGACGCTCATGCAGCCCGCGGTCGACAGCGCGACGAGGCCGAGCGCGAACAGGGAAAGCGGACGTCGCATCACTTGTTCTCCTTGCCGTCGTTGCCGGGTTTGACCTCGGCGGCGTAGCGTTCGAGGATCTCGGCCGCGGACAGCGCATCGCGCTCGCCGGCGGGCACGATCCAGATGTAGGCATGCGTGGTCGGCTTGCCCCAGACGCTGTTCACCTTGCGCTCGCTGCTGCGCACGTCGCCGACGGCGTCGTACAGCGATTTGTACAACACGAAGTGCGTGCCGCCTTCGCGCTGGGTGACCTCCGCGCTGCGGTACATCAGGTAGACGCCGACCTTTTCCGGCTTGATGTAGCCGTTGCCGGAAAAGCCGACCTTGATCGTGCTGCCGGGCCCCTTTTCGTCCCAGTAGCCGCCGGTCCAGCCGAGAAGAGGATTGGTGGCGCTGTGATATCCGGTCGCGCAGCCGGACAGCGACACGGCCAGCAGCGCGGCCGCGAGCATTCGCGATGTCATCTTCGATTTCCCCCTGGACGCTTCGACCCGCGGCGATCCGGCACGCGCGATCGGAACCTGATTCATGCACACCGCGATCCCGCGGGCGGGGCGATTATTGCCAACGACGCCATCGCGGGCAAGTGACCGGACGTCGAACGGCCCCGCCCTGCCCGCTGGCCTCCCTCCTGTGGAAACGGCGTGTCTACAGAGGCATCGCATCCGGAACGACACGCGGGACCGCCGCGCGTCGCGCCGCGCCTCATGGATGCCACCTCTCGAACGCACAGGAAGAACGACGACATGCCGAAGGATCGCGACCCGACACGCCCCATTCCGCGCAACGCGCGCCCGACGAAGTCTTCGCGGATCGGTGCGCGAACGGCCGTCAAGCGACCGGTGGCGGATCAGACCCCGGACCTGGATCGGGACGCATCGCTGCGGGAGCGGATCGGAACCTCGCATCCTGCGCTGGACGAGCCTTCGCTCGAAGGTCGCGGGCGTGCGCAGGGAGAAGAATGGCTGGGCGAAGCCGGACGCGGCGACGAAACGCGCGAACGCATCGAGCAGGGGCTCGGCGAGATCGGCCGAGAGCGACAGGATGGCGGCATCGGAATCGGTTTCAGCACGACATTCGGCGGCGGCAAGGGCGGCAAACAGAGCTTCGGCGTGATCGGCGACCCCGGCGGCGGCCTCGGCCTGGGCGGAGTGGGCATCGGTGCCGTCCACGACGAGAAAGGCTATTCGTTCGGGCTGGGAACGGGGAAAGTCGGTGGGCCGATCAAGGTCACGACGCCGGAGGACATCACCCGCGGTTCGGGCAGCTCGACATCCGGGAGCTCGACATCCGGCGGCTCGCAGTCCGGCGGAACGCCTGCGGGTTCGACGCCCGCACCGCCGCGGTCGAACGAGAACCCGCCCTCCGACGACCACAAACAACAGGACGACGACCGGGCGAAGCAGGACGGATCGAACGACAGCGACGAATCGACCGACACCAACACGTCGAAAGGCGACTATCCCGAGCCCACGGGCGATCCGGCGGTGATTCCGCCGCCGGAAGGGCATACCGACAACGGCGCGTACCACGATGGCGCCGACGGCACGCCATCCGGCAGTCTCGAACGCAAGGAATGGTTGAACCCGCAGGGCGCCGCGCCGGTCGGCGCCAGACCGCGCATCAATCGCAGGAAGCCCGTGCTCGGACCGATTCGCGTGGGACCGAGCGATGGAGATGGGCGCGGCACCGGCGATGTCGTGATCGGCACGGGCAACGACCGGCCCGACGTGCCGGTCATCGGCGGAGACGGCGCCGGCTTCAAGCCGACACCCTGCCCGGAAGATCTTCTGCTGAAACGCAACCGACGACTGCTCAAGCGCGACCAGCCCGCCTGATGGGTTTCGCGGGGCGGGTCCGCGCTGCGAACCCGCCCTGCGCGTCGCGGAAGTGGCGTTGCCCGCTTATCCCGGGAGGCGCAGGGCTCAGGGACCGAACTTCACGTCCGACGCCGGCACGACCAGCACGCCGATGAACCCCATGCCCTGGGCAAGATACTTGCCGGGCGCGAGCGCGCGCACGATCACGCGCTCCTCGGTGCGGAGCACATGCTCGTACTTCACCATCCCGGCGAAACGCGGCGACAGCGCTTCGATCTTCGCGTGCTGTTTCGAGAACCCGATGAGCTGGCCGGCGATGTCGGCCGTCATCGCATCGAGCGCGTTCGCGTAGGCGCTCTGCAGGCCCCATTCGAGATTGCGCAGCGGGTCGCCGGAGAGCCCCTGCGTCGCGTCGGCGAGCGGCACGCGTCCCTGCATCAGCGCGCTGTAGCGGCCGCGCCATTCGCCGATCGACACGTCGACGATCGCCCAGAAGATCAGACGCTCGTTGGCGTCGCGGGTGACGAACAGACTGGGCGTCAGTTCGGCTTCGACCGTGGCGCCTGCGACCGCGGGTCGCGCCGCCAGCGCGCGCCCCAGCAGATCGTCCGGCGTGAACGGAAACTTGCCGCGCAGCGCCGCCGACTCGCGCTCGTTGGCGTTCTGGATCGCCTTCGCGTTCGCGGCCGCGCCCAGCGGACCGAGCAGCAGGCCGGTCGCCAGACCGCCGCCGCCGAAATCCTGGCGGTAGCTGATGCGACGCGCATCGTCCAGATAGAGCGTGTTGGTGGCGACGAGCAGACCGCGCTTCGGCTTCGCATCCGCCGGGACCGCATCCGCCGGTACCGGCGCCGCCACCTTGAACGTCAGCCCTTCGGCGATCGCCGGCGTCGGCGGCATCGCATAGTCCAGCTTGCGGGCGACGGCGTGTCCCGTCGCGAAGTTCGCCGCCAGCAGGACAAGCAGACAGAGGGTATTGCGCATGGTCCGATCCCGTGAATTCGAATGCCGCGGATTTTCGCATATCGGGAGATCGCGTCGGTTGGCGGTCCGCCACACCGCAACGGACTTTCGCGGGGCGGATTCATGCCCGCCTCGCGAGCTCAAAAATTGAACCTGGCCCCGTGATTCGCCGATTCTTCTTCGGGTGGCATGCGATTGACAGTGCCACAGCCCAGGCGCATCGTTGAACCGGTGCTGATGATGGCCGCAACGGCAGGACATGCGGATCGAGTCGACCGAGGTGCGCCGGACCGCACCAATCACCAGTCAACACGCACGAGAAAGGACACTCTCATGAAGTCGAAGACGCTTATCAAGGCAGGAGTCACAACATTCGGATTGCTGATGTTGGGCGTGGCGTTCGCCGCGACCTATTCCGGGAACAGCTACATCAGGACCGATGGCACGATGATCACGGGCTACGGTTATACCAGCAACACCGTGTTGTCGACCTGGATCAGCACGCAATGCAATCTCATCGTTCCCGGCTGGGGCAGCGCCGCAACCGGCGGGTATTATTCGGCGACGAACACACGAGGGCCCGTCTGGGGCTATGCCGAAACGGCGCAGCTCTACCACCGCGGAGAGCGGATGTACGCGACCTGCACGCACCGCCTCACGGTGAACAACGTCCTGCAGCCGGTCTGGACGTCAAAGTCGGCCACGATCACGATCCCGTGATTCGTCCCGTCGGGCCCGCACCTCGGGAGCGGGCCCGGCTTCACTTCGATGCACGTCCGCACGGGACTGCGTCGGCACCGCGGGGCGCATGAGCCGAAGGTGTCATACGTTCAGGCGTGTTCAACAGAATATCTACTCTGCCCCCTGTTTTTCCCCGGGCATAAATTGATGAATCGCCCCTTCCAGCTTCGACGGAGACTCGGCCGAGATCGCCCATGGCGCATCCAGTCGCTCGGGCGGATCCGCCGCTTCGATCACGATCTTCATGATCTCGCAGCACGCGCCGTCTTCGGTCAACCCCGCATGCAACTTCTGCGAATCCTCCAAGGAAACCATCTTCGGCAGATCAGCGGGGAGCGATGCGAGGCGGGACTTGATCTCGCCAACATCCCATCCGAATGCGCCACGCAAACGTTTCATCACCTTCACTGGCTCGGGGCCCAGCCCGCCCAGACAAAGGAAAAACTCGTGGCGGCCATGATTGATCGGCCCCAGAGGCTCGAATGAAGATCTTGCGTTCAAACGACCGCACAATGCGCAGCGGAGAAACGGCAACGTTCTGCAGGGCCGGATGGAATCCCCATCGCTCCAGGCGAGCCTCAGGCAGGGCATCGAGGAGGCGATGACGGAATCCCGATTGAGACCCCCGCATTCCGGGCAGCGCAGGATGATGTCAACAACAGAGGTCATATCGGTACTCCGGCACACACCACGAACAGCTCCGTAGTTTCGTAGGGTGGGGTGAGCGCAGCGATGCCCACCATCCCGACGCATCAGACCCCGAGAACATCAAGCGACACCGGCGCTTCATGGGTGGGCATCGCTGCGCTCACCCCACCCTACAAGTCCACCTTACGCGCTATTTTTCCCCGCTATTGGGTCAGCTTGTCGCCTTTGATTTCGGCACGCCTGCCGTGTTGTCCGCCTCGGCATCGGCGGGCCCAGGGCCCGCCCTACGAAAAGCATTTTCTTGCCCGGCTGTAGGGCGGGCTCAAGCCCGCCTTACGAGTTATTAGCGCGCGCGTACCTTTGCCGTAGAACCGCAGGACGCATAAGCCGAAGGCTTCATGCGCCATGACACAGAAGAGTTGCGGCGATCCGAAAGAAGGCGCGTAACGCTTCGATTATGCGCTCTACAACAGCGTATGCGCCTTAGGGCGTTATCACCTAGCCCTCATTCTTTAAGCCTCCGAGGGAAATAACTGGCCATCAATTTGATTCAGGAACTCCCCCCTTTTGATAAGAAGATTGATGCACTTGGCAACCTGGCCGGGCGAGACTCCAATCTTTTCAGCAACTTCCTTGTGCGCGCCAGTTGGCCAAGGTTGCGACGGCATTAACGACTTTACTTGCGCGAGAAGCTCTTCATCAAATTCAACAACAATCCCAAGATCACTCGGCAAGTCAGGGAGAGCGCCCGACTCCTTCATTTCCTGCCAGGTAGATTCAATGTATTTCTTCCACTCCTCCCCATCCCATTGCTGCATTGCCCGGAATTGCTCTTGGCTAAGCTGAACTCTAAGAATCCTTGACCAAGCATCGCTGGTACCACCCAAGCCTTGGAAGTAAGGAAAAAGTTCTTTTCTAAAAACCCTCCCAACGATCACTTTTTTAATCGTCAAAACTCGCTCTTTGAATTGCCTATTCAGCTTATGTGACGCCGAAGACGCAATTGCACTGCGCAAATCACGCACCTCCTGCGCTAATGCACGAAGCAGGGAATCTTCGCCCAGCGACTCTGAAGCAGCCGCAATAGTTGCAATTCTTCCAACGGCCTCCATAGGTCGATAGTAACGCCCCTGTTGAGCCGCATTAATAAATGCCACAAGCCGCTTCCGATTCACATCAAGATCAACCAGATCTCGCTCCTCCATGATAATTCGCTGGTTACTGACATCAAAAGGCAGTCGCTGCCCCTTCCAAGCCATCATCACTAACGGCAGCCCCAAAGCATGCCGAATTCCCAGCTCGTACATGACATTTGGATTCGGCTCATCCTCAGGATCAACACCCGCAAGATCAACAACCACCATAGGATCAAGGGCCAAGTGGGCTCGAATCTCATCATTGATCGCACCCGGCTGCTCCTCTGCAGCAGCCAGTTTGGGCTCATATCCCGCCTCGATAATCGCGGGTTTAATTACTACCTCATACCAGCCCTTAAACCACTTTTGTTCGGACGAGTCTCGCCCAAATGGCATCACCACAAAGCAGTGCCTTTCATGACCTGTAGCAGGCACAGTCACTGCCGGCGAAGAATCCTCATGAGAATTTTCCGCGCCCATCATCCCTCTCCTTTTTGCCACAAGAATTCAAGACAAAGTCCATGAGCCTTCTAATCCTAATAGCTCATAAGCAGGGTCAATGACGCAGCCTACATTCGCCCCATCCAACACCTTTACCCGCGCAAGCGAAGAACACCTGGGATATCGCGAGATGCATATTCCACTTCGTTCCGGCTGTGCACTCAGCGCTCAGCCGGGCTACAAAATTTCGGACAAAGCGGCAATCAATGCCCCCCATCCAACGCCTTCAACTCGCTCACAAGCTGATTCGCCATCTCCGCCCCATCGCCGTACAACATCCGCGTGTTGTCCGCGTAGAACAGCGCATTCTCGATGCCGGCGAACCCGGTGCCCTTGCCGCGCTTGATGACGATGGTGTTCTTCGAATTGACCACGTCCAGGATCGGCATGCCGTAGATCGGTGAGTTGGGGTCGGTCTTGGCGACGGGGTTGACCACGTCGTTCGCGCCGATCACCAGCGAGACGTCGGTGTTCGCGAATTCGGGGTTGATGTCGTCCATGTCCACGATCAGGTCGTAGGGCACGCCGGCTTCGGCGAGCAGCACGTTCATGTGGCCGGGCATGCGGCCTGCGACCGGATGGATCGCGAACTTCACCTTCACGCCGCGTTCGATCAGGCGCTGGCTGAGTTCCCAGATCTTGTGCTGCGCCTGGGCGACCGCGAGGCCGTAGCCCGGCACGATCACCACGCGTTCGGCGAAGGCCATCATCGCGGCCACGTCGCTGGCGTCGATGGGTTTCTGGCTGCCTTCGATGGCCGCCGCTTCACCTGTCGCCCCGAAGTTGGAGAACAGCACCGAGTTGATCGAGCGGTTCATCGCCTTGGCCATGAGCTTGGTCAGCAGCATGCCCGCGGCGCCGACCATCATGCCGGCGATGATCAGGGCCTCGTTGCCCAGCACGTAGCCTTCGAACGCGACCGCGAGGCCGGTGAAGGCGTTGTAGAGCGAGATCACCACCGGCATGTCGGCGCCGCCGATGGGCAGGGTCATCAGCACGCCCAGCGCCAGCGCGGCGACGAAGAACGCGATGATGTACGGCACCTGCAGGGTGGTGAGGGCGAGCACGCCCAGCACGACCGCGGCGATGGCGACCAGGGCGTTGAAGATCTGCTGGCCCGGGAAGGTGTAGCGCTTGTCCATGCGGCCGTCGAGCTTGGCCCAGGCGATGACGGAGCCGGTGAGCGAGACCGCGCCGATCAGCGCGCCGACCACCGCAAGACCGAGGGTCACCATGTTCGGCGCCTTGCCTTCGGCCGAGAAGCGCAGCAGTTCCACCGCGCCGATGGCCGCGGCCGAGCCGCCGCCCATGCCGTTGAACAGGGCGACCATCTGCGGCATGTCGGTGATGGCGACCTTCTTGCCCCAGACCCAGTTGACGACGAGGCCCAGCGCGATGGCCAGGGCGATGAGCGGGATGTTGTGCAGGCCGGGGAGGAAGAAGGTGGCGGCGGTGGCCAGCACCATGCCTACGCCGGCCCACTGGATGCCGCTGCGCGCGGTCTTCGGCGAGGCCATGCGCTGCAGGCCGAGCAGGAACAGGGTGGCGGCGACGAAATAGCTGATCTTGACCAGCAGCGACAGCAGTTCGGGCGTGCTCATGCCTTGTCTCCCTTGCCGTCGGGCTTCTTCGAGGACTTGAACATGTCGAGCATGCGTTCGGTGACGACATAGCCGCCGGCCGCGTTGCCGGCGCCGAGCAGGACGGCGACGAAGCCCACCGCCTTCTCCAGCGTGGTGTCGGCGTGGCCGAGCACGACCATGGCGCCGATCAGCACGATGCCATGGATGAAGTTGCTGCCCGACATCAGCGGGGTGTGCAGGATCACCGGCACGCGCGAAATGATCACATGGCCGGCGATGGCCGCCAGCATGAAGATGTACAGCGCCACAAAACCATCCACGTTCGTCGTCCTGTTCGGGGGTCTGCCCGCATCATAACCGGCTGATGAATACGGCGGGTGGCTGTCAACCGCCGCGCCACGGGGGCGTTTCCTGTCCCGCCGGCCGGCATGCGAACCCCGCCTCCCATCCCCGAAGGACAGCCCATGAAATCCCTCATCGCCTCCTGCCTCCTCCTGGCCTCGCTGGCCGCCGGCACCGCCCTGGCCGCCGACCGCGGCGACCGCGTCGAACGCCGCTTCGATCGTCAGGGCGACCAGATCGACCGCCGCCTCGACCGCCGGGGCGACCGCATCGACGAGCGCCTGGACCACCGCGCCGAGATCGCCGAGAACCGCAGCCATGAGCGCCGCGCGACCTACTTCGACGACCGCGGCGACCGCATCGAGAACCGTCTCGACCGCAAGGGCGACCATGCCGACAACCGTCTGGATCGCCGCGGCGAGCGCTTCGACCGCCGCTGGGACCGCCGTCATTGAGCCTGCGGACGGATCGATGCCCCCATGGCGGACGGCAGCGCCCACGATGAGCGTTCCCCCTCTATGCTTTCCCGCGTGAGCCCGGATTCCGGACAACGCGTTCCCTCGGCCGTCTCCACCCCGGTGGCGGCCGAGGGCCTTTCTTTCGATGCCTTCCTCGAAGGCATCGCGACGCGTGCGTTCCGCTTCGCCGAACTGGGGCTGCGCCATCGCGAAGACGCGCTGGACGCGGTGCAGGACGCGATGATCAGGATGATGGGCTATCGCGAACGCCCCGCCGCGGAATGGACGCCGCTGTTCTGGAGCATCCTGCGCAGCCGGATCGTGGACATGCAGCGGCGCGGCCTGTTCCGGATGCGCTGGCTGGTGCCGGCGCGGAGCGGACGCGACGACGACGGGATCGACTGGGCCGACCAGGCCGCGGACACCGGCCCCGACCCGTCGGGCGCCCACGATCACCGCGAGGCGTACGACACCCTGGCCTCGGCCCTGCGCGCGCTGCCCGCGCGCCAGCGCGAGGCCTTCACCCTGCGGGTGCTGGAGGACTGCGATGTCGCCACCACCGCCCGCATCATGGGCTGCAGCGAAGGGTCGGTGAAAACCCACCTCTCCCGCGCCCGCGAGTCTTTGCAGAAGCAGTTGGAGGATTTCCGATGACCTCGGACCACTCGCCCCATTCCCACGACCGCGATCCGGCCCTGCCGTTCGAGGACGCCGCGCGCCGCGCGCATCGGGCCTCGCTCGATCGCCTGTCGCCGCGGGTCCGCGCGCAGTTGGCGCAGCGTCGTCGCGCCGCGCTGGCCGGGCCGCGCGATACCGGCATCAAGGCCTGGCCGATGCTGGCGCTGGGCAGCACCGCCGCGCTGGCGCTGGCCGTGGGCCTGTTCGCGCTGCGCGGTGCGGACGATGCCGCCACCGTGGCGCCGCCGGCGGTGGCGGTCGAACCCGACACCGCGCCGGCCGCGCTGCCGCAGGTCGCGCCAGAACAGGTGCCCGGGCAGGTGCCCGCGCAGACACCCGCCGTCGCGACGAACGACGGCCCCGCGACGGCGGCCGCGGACGCGCGCGTCGAGGTCGGCGCCCTGCCCGACGATTTGCTCGCGGCGGAGTTCGCGGCCGGCGACCAGGCCGTGGGCCTCGATTCGCTCGAAGAAAATCCCGATTTCTACCTGTGGCTGGCCGCGAACGAAGGCCAGGCCGATGTCACGGAGGCGCTATGAGCCGCTCGTATCTGCCGCGCTTGCTGCTGTGCGCGGCGCTCGCCTGCAGCGGCATCGCCGCTGCGCAGAACCGTCCGCCTCCGCCGCCTGCCGGCGCGCCCGCACGCAGCGCGACCGCGCTGCCGGAGTGGGACAAGCTCACGCCGGCGCAGCGCGAGGCGGTGATCGCGGTGGTCCGCGAACGCTGGAACAGCAAGCCGGGCGAACGCGAGCGGATGCTGCAGCACGCCCAGCGCTGGCGGCAGATGACGCCCGAGCAGCGGCGCGACGCGCAGCACGGCCAGCGCCGCTGGGAACAGATGTCGCCGGAAGAACGCAAGCGCGCGCGTGCGGCCTACGAACAGAGCCGCGGGCAGACGAAGGAACAGCGCGCGACCCTGCGCGGGCAGCTGAAGGCGATGCCGCCGGAACAGCGCGGCCCGCTGCGCGAGCACCTGCGGACGATGACGCCGGAACAGCGCGATGCGATGCATCGGCAATGGAACGCGATGACGCCCGAACAGCGCCGCGAATGGCTGCGCACGCATCGTCGGCGGAATGGGACAACGCCGTGAACGCGCTCGGCCGCAAACATCCGTGGCCGTCGTTCGCGTTCATGCTGGTGCTGGCCACCGGCGCGCTGCTGCGCGATCCGGCGCCGGTCGCAGCACAGACGACCGATGCCGCCGCGATGCGCGACATCGCGTACGGCCCGCATCCGCGACAGCGGTTCGATGTCTATCTGCCGGCCCGGCCGCAGGGCGCGCCGACGATCCTCTACGTGCACGGCGGCGGCTGGCAGCGCGGCGACAAGGCGATGCGCGGCTTGATCGAAGCGAAGCAGCGGCGCTGGACCGCGGCCGGCGCGATCGTGATTTCGACGAATTACCGGCTCATGCCCGATGCCGATCCGGTGGAACAGGCACGCGACGTGGCGCGGGCCGTCGCCAGGGCACAGGCCGTCGTCGCGGGCCTCGGCGGCGATCCGGACGGTTTCGTGCTGATGGGACATTCCGCCGGCGGGCATCTGGTGGCGCTGCTCGCGGCGTCGCCGGCGATGGCACGCGAATTCGACATGAAACCCTGGCGCGCGAGCGTGCTGTTGGACGCGGGTGCGATCGACGTGGTGTCGCGGCTCGACGGCGGCGCGCCGGCGTTGCTCGAGAGCGCCTTCGGCGACGATCCGGCGTTCTGGCGCGCGGCCTCGCCGCTGCATCAGCTGCAGGCGAAGACCGCGCCGATCCTGGCGGTCTGCGCCAGCCTTCGGCGCGATTCCTGCGACGACAACCGCGGCTTCGTCGACAAGGCCAGTGGCCTCGGCGGTCGCGCCGAACTGCTGCCCAAGCCGCTGTCGCACATGGAGATCAACCGCGACCTCGGCGAGGACAACGCCTACACCCGCGAAGTCGAAGCCTTCCTGCGCAGCGTGGGCGTGCCGCTGCGGCATTGAACGCGGGTCAGCGACAGGGTGCGCCTTCCATCGTCAGCACCGCGGCGTATTGCGCCAGCGGTGCGATCCTGCCGGCCTCGGCCTGGCGTTTCGCGTCTTCGAGATAGATCCGCGGCCGGCCCTGGGCATCGGCCGGCGGCGGCACGTTGTTCGCGGGTTTGCGCCAGACGTGGATCACCGCCTGTCGCGCGGGGCAGTCGGCGCTCGGAATGCGGATGAGATCGTTGAGGATCCAGCCGGTGGCGGCGGAAGGCTGCGCCTGGGCCGGATCGACCAGACGCGCCCGCGCCTGGCAGCGCTTCGAGGTGCGCGCGGCGCCGAAACGATAGGGTCGCGCCGGATCGGCGACGAAACCGCCCTGCAGATAGGCGCAGGTCTCGGGAATGATGCGGATGGTGTGAACGCTGCCGGTGGTCTGCGGCGGGAACGGCGCGCGCCGGATTTCCGGGGTCTGCGCCCTGGCCGGCGCCGGCGGCAGAACCAGCGCCAGCACTAAAGCGAACGCGGTCGCATGGCGGGACGGAGCGAACGACATGTCGATGTCCTGCGGGTTGCGGGACCCGGACACTGCCCGAATGCGGGTGAACTTGGGCTGGATCAAATTTTCCGGGCGCGAATCCGTGCATGCTGCAACGCACCATCCGTCGCGGACATCCATTCGCATCCGTATCCGCATGCATGCCGGTTCCAACCCGGGCGGCCGCTATGCCATAGTCGGGCGGTTGTCCGTGGCCATGGATGCATCGGCGCGGCATCGTTCCGGTCGCGGATCACGATCCGCGCCTGTTGTCACAACTTCAAGACTCTGGGGAGGGTTTCATGCTCGAGCAACACGCTTTGTGGATCGCACTGGCCGCAGCGGCCATCGCGATTCTCTACGGCATCGTGTCCGCGCGCTGGATCATGGCGCAACCTGCCGGCAACGAACGCATGCAGACGATCGCGGCGGCCATCCAGGAAGGCGCCGGTGCGTATCTGCGCCGGCAATACACCACGATCGCCATCGTCGGCGCCGTGTTGTTCGTCGTCATCGGGCTGGTGCCCGGCCTGGGCTGGCCCACGGCGATCGGTTTCGCGATCGGCGCGGTGTTGTCCGGCGTCGCCGGCTTCATCGGCATGTTCGTGTCCGTGCGCGCCAACGTGCGGACCACGCAGGCGGCGACGAAAGGCCTCAACGACGCGCTGGCGGTGAGTTTCCGCGGCGGCGCGATCACCGGCATGCTGGTGGTCGGCCTGGGTCTGCTCGGCGTGGCCGGCTACTTCGCGATCGTCGGCGGCTTCGTCGATGACGAAGCGGCGATCAAGGCCGCGCTGCAGCCGATGATCGGCCTGGCGTTCGGCTCGTCGCTGATCTCGATCTTCGCGCGCCTCGGCGGCGGCATCTTCACCAAGGGCGCCGACGTCGGCGCCGATCTGGTGGGCAAGGTCGAGGCCGGCATCCCCGAGGACGACCCGCGCAACCCGGCGGTGATCGCGGACAACGTGGGCGACAACGTCGGCGACTGCGCCGGCATGGCCGCCGACCTGTTCGAAACCTACGCGGTGACCATCGTCGCGTCGATGCTGATCGCCGGCATCTCGTTCGCCACCTACGGGTACGGCGGCGTGATGTATCCGATGGTACTGGGCGCGGTCTCGATCGTCGCCTCGATCGTCGGCACCTTCTTCGTGAAGGTGGGCAGCGACGGCAAGATCATGAAGGCGCTGTACAAGGGCCTGATCGTCGCCGGCGCGCTGTCCGCGATCGGCTTCTGGTTCGTCACCGACGCGATGATCCAGACCAACGCCCGCGAGGTCTTCTACTGCGCGCTGATCGGCCTGGCGCTGACCGCGGCGATGGTGGTGATCACCGAGTACTACACCGCGACCGAATACGCGCCGGTGCAGCAGGTGGCGAAGGCTTCCGAAACCGGCCACGGCACCAACGTCATCGCCGGTCTGGCGGTGTCGATGAAGTCGACCGCCGCACCGGTGCTCGCGGTGGCCGCGGCCATCTACGGTTGCTACGAACTCGCCGGGCTGTTCGGCATCGCGGTCGCCGCGGTGTCGATGCTGTCGATGGCGGGCGTGATCGTCGCGCTCGACGCCTACGGCCCGATTACCGACAACGCCGGCGGCATCGCCGAGATGAGCGAGCTCGGCCCGGAGATCCGCAAGACCACCGATGCCCTCGACGCGGTGGGCAACACCACCAAGGCGGTCACCAAGGGCTACGCCATCGGTTCGGCCGGCCTGGCCGCGCTGGTGCTGTTCGCCGATTACGCGCACAAGCTCGACGACAAGTTCGGCGTGAACGCGGTGGACTTCTCGATCGATCGTCCCGACGTGCTGATCGGCCTGCTGATCGGCGGCATGATCCCGTTCCTGTTCGGCGCCTTCGCCATGCAGGCCGTGGGCCGCGCCGCCGGCGCGGTGGTGGAGGAAGTGCGCCGCCAGTTCCGCGAGATCAAGGGGATCATGGAAGGCACCGGCAAGCCGGAATACGACAAGGCCGTCGACCTGCTGACCCGCGCCGCGATCAAGGAAATGATCCTGCCGTCGCTGCTGCCGCTGATCATCCCGATCCTGGTCGGCCTGTTCCTCGGCCCGGCCGCGCTCGGCGGCCTGCTGATGGGCACGATCGTCACCGGCCTGTTCGTCGCCATCTCCATGTGCACCGGCGGCGGCGCCTGGGACAACGCCAAGAAGTACATCGAGGAAGGCCACCACGGCGGCAAGGGCAGCGAGGCCCACAAGGCCGCGGTGACCGGCGATACCGTCGGCGATCCCTACAAGGACACCGCCGGCCCGGCGATCAACCCGTTGATCAAGATCATCAACATCGTCGCCCTGCTGCTGGTGCCGATGCTGCCGATGGACAAGGCCGAAGGCGGCATGCCGGCCGGTCACGACGCGGCCGTCGCCGAAGCCACCGCCGCGGCCGAAGCCGCTGCGGCGGAAGCGGCCGCCGTGGCCGCGCAGGCCCCGGGCGCGGCCCAGACCGCCGCGGAGGTGCAGGCCGCTGCGGCCGGCGCGGATGCGGCGGATGGACTCGCCAAGCTGTATTTCCCCACCGGCTCGACCGCGGTGCCGGCCGATGCCGCCCAGACCCTGGAGAAGGTGGTCGCGACGCTGAAGGCCAACCCGCAGGCCCGCGCGGTGATCTCGGGGTTCCACGACGCCAGCGGCGATCCGGCGAAGAACGCCGACATCGCGCGCAAGCGCGCCCAGGCGGTGCAGGAAGCGCTGTACGCCGCAGGCGTGGGCGAAGGCATGATCGATCTGGAGAAACCGGCCCTGACCACCGGCGACGGCAACCCCGACGAGGCCCGCCGGGTGGAAGTGCGGGTGAAGATGCCGTAAGCGGGACCCACGGCGCGTCACCCCGAACGGCGGCCTCCGGGCCGCCGTTCGCGCGTCTGCCGCCGGCACTTCGGCCCGGGCATCGCCCCTCAGATCGCCCCGGCCATCGACCTACTCCGGCGCGGATCGCCGCCGCGGATGCTGCGACGCAGCAGGCGGCGGCGTAGAATGCGCGCCTCCCCGCATCGTATGGAACCCGCCATGGGCCTGGACCTCGTCCCCACCGGCAAGAATCCGCCGGAAGAAATCAACGTCATCATCGAAATCCCGAAGGACGCGGAGCCGGTCAAGTACGAAGTGGACAAGGCCACCGGCGCGATCTTCGTCGACCGCATCCTGTCCACGCCCATGCGTTACCCCTGCAACTACGGCTATGTCCCGCACACGCTCTGTGGCGACGGCGACCCGGCCGACGTGCTGGTGATCCTGCCGCTGCCGCTGGTGCCGGGCTCGGTGATCCGCGTGCGCCCGGTCGGCGTGCTGCGCATGAAGGACGAAGCCGGCAGCGACGAGAAACTGCTGGCGGTGCCGGTGGACAAGGTGTTCTCCGGTTACAGCCACATCGCCGACATCGGCCAGGTCAGCCCGCACTGGCTGGAGCGCATCGGCCACTTCTTCGAGCACTACAAGGATCTGGAGAAGGGCAAGTGGGTGAAGCTCGACGGCTGGGGCGACGCCGACGAAGCCAAGCGCATCATCCTGGAGTCGATCGAGCGCTACAACGAGACTCCGGAAGGCGAGAAGCCGAAGTTCTGAGTCCGCAGCGACCCGCATGCTTCCACCGAAAAGCCCGCGCCCGCGCGGGCTTTTCCGTTGCGGACCGCGCGGGGCCGCCCGCGGCTTGACAGACCCCGTGCGCTCCGCGGATACAGAAGGCCGAGCCCCCCGCCCCCGCCGGAGAACCGATGTTCCGTCTCGAAGAATTCCAGACCGCCGCCGAACTGGAGGCCATGGAGGCCACGATCCGCCGCGCCTGCGACGCCGCCGTGCGCGATCCGTTCGCGCAGTTCCTGTTCATCGACCGCTACACCCGCTGGAACGGGTATGCCGGCGCGCTGGTCGCGAAGCTTTCCGGCAACCTCGGCGAATCGCAGGACCTGTTCCTCGATCCCAACGAACCCGATCGCGCGCAGGCCGTGCGCGGCATGGATGTCGCCGGGCACGTGCTGGACGCCACCGTCGACGAACACCTCGACAAGGGCCATCGCGTCCCGCATCGCACCCTCGCCCAGGCCATGCGCAAGGCCGCGGCCGATTACGCCGGGCTGACGTTGTCGGAACGCAATGCGCGCTCCGAACCACCGGCCTGGCTGCGCGACGTGGTCGCGCGCACCTTCACCTGCTACGGCAGCGTCGCGCACGACGCCGAGGCCCTGATCCGCTCGATCGGCACGCATATCGCTTCGGAGTCGATGGCCGACCGCGAGTACGCGATCATCGACCGCGTGTTCCGCGCCGAACGCCACGAGGAAGGCTTCTACCAGTACCTGCGCGAACGCGACTACCGCGTCGAGCTCGGCGGCAAACTGGTGCATGCGTATGCATGGATCACGATCCACGCCACCTTCGAATCGCAGGGCGTCGAGGCCGAACACCTCGCCGAAGCGATGAAGGCGCTGGAACTCGCGGCGCGCTATCGCCCGGAACCGCGCGAACGCATCCTCGAACTCGCCCGCGAGGGCTACCGCAGCTTCGCCGACCTGCAGCGCGATTTCTTCGTCAATGCGGCGCTGGAATGCGACGCGGCCGCGGACGGGAGACAGCGGGCGGCGTGAGTCTCGCGACGCCCGATCACGCGCCGCACGATCAGGCGTACTCGCCCGCCGGTTTCGCCGCCGCGCGGGCGTCGGCGGAGGCCACCGCGGTGCGCGCCAGCATCACCGTCATCACCTGCAGCCAGGGCATCTCGTTGCGCAGCATCACGCCCTGCGCGAGCGGGCGCACGCCCAGCGCATAGGCATCGAGCGCGGCGCGGAAGCTGGCGCGGCCTTCGGCGGCGTCGCCGTACTGCGCCCACAGGCCCTTCCACTGCCGCATCAGCCGCGCGGTGTGCTGCTGCAACTGCGGCAGTTGCGGATGCGGCAGGCATTCGCCGAGCAGGAACGACAGGTGCTGGCCGAGTTCCCACGGGCTCATCACCGTCGGCAGGTTCACCGCTTCGCAGGCGAAATCGGCCGGCGCCGCGGGATCGGGCACCACGCGTCGCGGCTGCCAGCCGGGGATGTCGGCATCGTGCGGGCGGCCGTGGCCGACCAGATCCCAGAACGCGCCGCCACCGACGGTGTCGCAGACCAGATGGATGCGCGACTGCACGGCGTCGTTGAGCACGCGATGCTGGCGCCAGGTATCGAAGATCCAGCATTCGCCGGCGGCCATGTGGATGGTGTGGCCGTCGCATTCGAACGCGACCGTCGGCTGGGTCACCAGCGGCACGTGCACGCGCACGCGTTCAACCCAGTAATAGCCCTGATCGGCGTGGCGCGCGACTTCGGCCTGCCCGGCCAGACGCATCAGCCGGGTGCGGCCGATGGTGGCGCCGAAGCTGGCGATCGTCTGCTTCAGATACGGGCAGCGCTGCAGGTGCGGCGTCGGACGCATGCGTCCGGCGAAGGCTTCGTTGTCCGGGTCGCCGTCCACCGCCAGCAGCGGCAGCATCGAATTGCCGGCGAAACCCTGCGGATGCGGTTTCCACACCGATTCGCCCAACGCCTCGATTTCCTGCGCGAGCACGGCCGCGTCGAACAGCAGCGGCAACTGGATGAAAGGTACCTGGAGTTTCAAGGCCGCGGCCCCGGATTGCTGGCGATGGCGGGCATTTTAGGCCGATTCCGCGCGCCTGCCGCTTGCGCCCGATCAAACCCGGGCCGGCGGCCCGACGGGACGCCCGGACACGGCACGGCCCCGGGGAGACCGGGGCCATACCGCCCATGGAGCGGTCCGATCGATGATCGAAGCCCCTGTGGGAACGATGGAAGTCGCGACGGATTGCAGAGATTCCTTCCGCAGCCTGTCGCGACTTCCGTCGCTCCCACAGGGGGATCCCTGATTCGATGCAGGCGGACTGTCGTCCGCCTGCATCGACAAGAGAGACCCCTCGCCGAGATCCCGAACCCGGCGCTCAGAACTTCTGGTTGTACTGCAGATAGAAGAATCCACCGCCCGGCAGGTCGTAGGCGCCGTCGAACGAATGCGCGAACGAATTGCGGGTGATCGGCGGTTCCTTGCCGAACAGATTGCGCGCGCCGACGCTGATCTTGCCGTTCCACGGCGTTTTCCAGCCGACCTGCACGTCGTGATAGAACCGCGCGCCGATGCGGTTCTCGAAGCGCAGCGGGTTGCCGTTCGCGTCGAGCACATCGTTGTCGCACAGTTCGGTGGGGGTGATGCCGTACTCGAAGTAGTTCGGGCCGAACGGGCAGCCCTCGTCCATCGCCGAGTAGTAGCGCACCGCCCAGGTCGCGTCCCAGTCGCCCTTGCGCCACGAGGTGGTGAGGTTCGAACGCAGGCGCCAGGCCGGCGCGCCGTTGTACTGGCCGACCACGCCGAACAGGGTGTTGTCGGTCGAGTAGGTGTTGTCCCACTGGAACGAGAACTTGCCCCATGCGGTCTCCGGCATGGCATAGGTGACCTGGAAGTCGTAGCCCTCGACTTCGCCCTGCGCCAGATTGAACTGGCTCTGGCGCACGTCGATGATGTTGCCGACGTTGTCGCGGGTGACGAACGAGCAGAATAGCGCGCGCTGGGCCGGGTCCGGCGCGGCGCCGACGCTGCCCGGCGCGCCGTAGCAGGCGGTGAGGATGGCCTGGGTGCCGCGGAAGGTGATCACGTCCTCGAGCGTGATGTTGTACCAGTCGAGCGTGAAGTTCAGGCCCGGCGCCCAACTCGGGCTGTAGACCACGCCGAAACTCTTCGTCTCGCCGAATTCCGGCTGCAGGTCCGGGTTGCCGCCCTGCAGCGAACGGATCTGCCCGTTGGGCTGGGCCACGCCGGCGCCGGGCACGCCGTCAGCGGCGCAGCGCGCGGCATCGGTGGTGGCGAGGGCGATGTTCGCGGTGTTGCAGGGATCGATCGCGGCCGGGAAGCTTTCGGCGCCGCCGAGATACAGGTCGAGCACGTCGGGCGCGCGGAAGGATTCGGAGAAGGTGCCGCGGAACATCAGGTCGTCCATCACCTGCCACTTGATGCCGATCTTCTTCGAGGTGTCGCCGCCGATGTCGGGGTTGACCGAGGTGCCGCCGAAGAAACCGCTGGAGTCGTAGTCCGACTTGCGCGCAGCGAGGTTCACTTCCAGCAGCTTGGCGAACGGCAGGTCGGCCAGCAGCGGAATGTTCAGTTCGGCGTAGATCTCGTCGACGTTGACCTTGCCGTTGGTCGGCTCGGTGAAGTTGGACGAGGAACCGCCGCCGGCCACCAGCGCATCGGGCTGGTTGTTGAAGGCGGTGCGACGATGTTCGAGACCGACCGCGAAGCCCAGCGGACCGGCCGGCAGGTCGACGATCGAGCCCGACAGGTTGGCGAAGTAGTCCTTCGTCGTCATCTGCTGCAGCGCGTTCTGCGTGTAGCTGATGTAGTCGACCATCGCCTCGTATTCTTCGCGCGTGATCACGCCCGCGCCGAGGCCGAGATCGGGACCGCCGAAGACGTTGAACGGCACGCAGCCGGCGATCACCGCACCGGCGCCGTCGAGGCATTCCAGCGCGCCGGTGACCGGGTTGCGGCGGGAGTCGCCGACCGCGCGGCGCAGGTTGAACAGGTTGATGAAATTCTCGCCGCGCTGGGCGATGCGCGAATCCAGGTAGGAATAGCCGACATCCCAGTACAGATCGCGACCGGCCAGATCGAACGCGCCGTCGAACGACAGCGTCACCGCGAGGTTGTCGTTGTCGAAATAGGGTTTGCGCGGGCCGACCGCGAGCGCGCGGAAATTGGCCTGGCGCAGATCCTGCCCGAACGGGTTGAAGACGTTGCCGGCGGTCGGCGCGAACGCCCACTGCGGGCCGGCGAGACCGCGCACGTCCATGGTCAGCGGCACTTCGGCCAGCTGCTGGTCCGAACTGCGCTGCACGTAGGTCGCCATCGCGTTGAAGTTGATGCTGTCGGTCAGGCGCAGGCTGGCTTGGCCGTAGACGTTGAAGCGTTCGATCGGCTGCAGCAGATAGTTCACCGGCGCGAAGTTGTAGCGGTCGGAACTGCCGGAGCCGTCGACGGTGTAGTTGATGAAGGCGCGGAAATCGGTGGCCTGGCGGCCGTCTTCGCCCGGCGTGAGCGTGTACGGGCCGCCGGCGACCGGCGTGCAGGTCTGGAAACCGGACGCGGTGGGCGTGAGCGCGCCGGCGCAGCGGGTGAAATTGCCGCGCAGGCTGGTGCCCGAACCGAACAGGCCGCCCGAGGCCAGATCGCCGCCGCCGAACACCGGCACCGACGAGATCTCGCGATCGCCGGCATACACCGGCTCCTGGTCCTGGTAGGCGATGCTGAACACCGCGTTCCAGCGATCGCTGCCCGCGCCGACCGTGAAATCGTAGGACTGCTGGAAGCCGTCGCCCTTGCTGTAGCCGCCGAGATAGACGTTGGCTTCGGCGCCTTCGAAATTCTTGCGGGTGATGACGTTGATCACGCCGGCGATGGCGTCGGAACCGTAGATCGCCGAAGCGCCGTCCTTCAGCACTTCGATGCGTTCGACCACCGAGATCGGGATGGAGTTGAGATCGACCACCGCGGCGTTGGTGATGCCGGCGGTGATCCAGCGGTGACCGTTGACCAGGATCAGCGTGCGGTTGGCGCCGAGGCCGCGCAGCGAGATGTTCTGGGTGCCGTCGCTGCCGTTGGTGCCGGTGGTGACGTTGCGCAGCGCGCCGCCGTCGCTGGCTGCGATGTTGAACAGGATGTCGCCGACCGAGGTCAGGCCGGTGGCCTCGATCGCGGCGCGATCGATGGTCAGCACCGGGGAGGTGCTTTCCACTTCGGCGGCGCGCGGGATGCGCGAACCGGTGACGACGACGGTGTCGAGTTCGTCCTGCGTTTCGGCGTCCTGGGCCTGCACGGCGGCAGGCATGAGCGCGCCCGAAGCGAGCGCGGCCGCGATGGCGAACGGCAGCGCGGCCGGCGCGATGGCGTGCGGATGGGATGGGGTCATCGTCGTCTCCATGAGAAGTGGGCATGCGAAGTGGGGCATGAATGTGCGAATGCGTTCGAAGCAGGCGCGCAGCGGTGCGCGGACGCATCGCCGCGCGGCATTGCGCGGCATGCGTTAGCGCGGCGTTAAAGCTCGGACCACATTACGTTTCGCGTCGATGCGCCGCTTTGCGCGGCGGGTTTCGTGCCTGTGCCGACCTTGGCATCACGCCGCGACGCTTCGCGCCAGGCGGTGGCGGTGGTGCGATAGCGTGTGCGGAACGCGCGCGCGAAGCTGCAGCTGTTGTCGAAACCGCAGCACGCGCCGATCTCGCTGATCGCATAGTCGGTGGCGGCGAGCAGTTCGCAGGCGTGCTCCAGACGCAGGCGCACCGACGCGGCCTGCGGACTCTCGTCGTAGATCTCGTGGAAGGTCTTCGACAGATACCAGCTCGAGAAACTGGTCAGCTCGGCCAGTTCGCCGAGGCGCACCACGCGGTCGCGATGCCCGTCCAGGAACAACCGCGCGCGCTGCAGGCGTCCGAACACCTGGCGCTTGCGCCGCACCGAGCGCCCCGGGCAACGCGAGATGCCGCGATCCAGATCGCGCTGCAGCGCGCACAGGTGCAGCAGCATCGCGCCGAGCGCGCGCGCGGCCGCATCCTGGCCGCCCGGCCGGCCGGCGCCGGCATCGCGGCCGTTGCGCCACAGGCGGATGGCGATGCGCAGATCGCGGCGACTCATGCCGCCGCGCCCCGGCAACAGGTCGGCGCGCCGGGCGCCGCCGGGATCGGCCGGCAACAGCAGGCCGAGGGTCGCGCCATGCCGTCCGGCCACCAGCTCCGGGGCCGAATCGCGATCCAGCGCCAGCCACTCCCCGGGGTTGAGGACGAAACTGCCTTCCCGCGCCTGCACCCGGGTGCGTCCGCGCAGTTGGAACCAGACCGAGAAACCGCCCGCGCCGCGGACGCTGCCCATGCGGGCGACCGCGAGCCAGCGGGCGGCGCTCGGCTGGGGGCCGTGTTCGAGATCCACCGAGCCGCCCCGATCCGCCAGCGCGTGATGGCGGACCATGGACAGGGGAATGCGAGGGGTCGCTGCCGTGTGTTCGAGTTGCATGTCTGCGCTCCGTGCCGAGTGTGGTCTCCGGTGTGACCGGATCGCGGCGGAGCGGCAGGAAATTCCGTGGAGATTTCGCCTAAATCAACGCGAATCCGTTCCGAAATCGTTCCGAAACCATGCGAATCAACGGCTTGCGACAGGGCGGACGGTCGACGCCGGACCACCGCCGACGTTCGGGATCGGCGCGACGCCGATGTCGGTCTGCATGTCCTGGATCACCGACACGTAGACCGCGCCTTCGGTGGCGGCGTAGGTCACGCCTTCGAGCCACCATCCCTCGCTGCCGAGGCAGCGGCCGCTCCGGCGCGCGTCCGCATCCGCGGCATCGACGGCGACCCGTCGCCAGTACAGGGCGCAGCCGCGCGCATCCATCACCCGCACGCCGTCCGAGGTGCTCACCAGCATGCGGTTGCGGCGCTGGTTGATCACCCGGTCGACGGCGCGGACATGGCCCAGGTCGAGATCGGCGCTGAAGAGTTCCGGCGTGGACGTACTGGCCAGCACGATGCGGTTGTGGCGCGGGTCGGCCACCGCCACCGCCATGTCGGCCACCTGCGCGAGCGCGCGCCATGGGCGCGCGCTGCGGTCGTAGAGCGTGACCCCGAGCCGGCCGCCGCCGCGGTCGGCCACCACCAGCAGGCGGTTCGGGTCGGGATGGTAGGCGACGTGCACGGGATCGCGGTCGGGCACCGCCAGCCGGGTCATGCGACCGCGTGCGGGCTCGATCTCGTAAACGCCCGCGGTACCGCCCGGCGCGCGGCCGATGGCGAGCGCGCGCTGCGACTCCGGATGCCACATCACCGGATGTCGCGGCATCGGGATGAAGCCCGCGAACGAACGCAGGGTGTCCGGCCGGGTCGCGTCCTGCCACCACAGGCGCATGTCGCCGGTGCGGTCGGACACGAACAGCACCTGGCGGCCATCCGGCGCGACCGAGGGCAGGATGTTGGAACCGGTACTCTCGAACACGATCTCCGATTTGCCCAGCGCCGCTTCGCCATCGTCGATCGCGAGCCGGCGGGCGATCGAACGCATGTTCTCGACCTCGAACGCGACCGTGCCGTCGCCGGCGGAGACCGACGGGAACATGAAGCTGCTTTCGCCGCCCGGGTGGTCGACGATGTTGCCGCTGTCCAGATCCAGCGTCGACAGCACCACCTTGCCGTCGCGGTAGCGCGTGAACAGCAGGCCGCGGCTGTCCGGCGTCCACGCCAGACCATAGATGTTGGTACGCAGATCGGTCAGCCGCTGCGGCGTGCCGCCGCCGACCGGGATCCGCCACAGGTCGGCCAGCGAGACGTTGCGCTGGAACGCGATCCAGCGCCCGTCCGGCGACACCACCGGCGACAGGTCTTCGTCCGCGGGCGAGCGGGTGTAGGGAATCCGTTCCCAGCGGCCGATGTCGAGCGCCATCCGGTACAGGGCCTTCTCGGCGCCGGTCGTGCTCGCGTATCCGGTGCGGCGCGCACCGACCAGCGCCCGGCCGTCGGGATACCACGCCAGCGGGTGCGACTCGCCTTCGATGCAGTCGCCGATCTCGCGCGCGCTGCCGCCGGCGGCGGGAATCACCATCACCTGGCAACGGTCGGGACCGCTGCGCACGAACGCGATCTCGCGACCGTCGGGCGACCACGCCGGCATCAGGTCGTACTGTCCGGGCACCGCCTCGGTCAGCGCGCGCGGCGGCGTGGCGGTGGAGGTCTGCAGCATCAGGGTCGCGCTGGCGCCGCGGTCCGCGCTGCGGGTGTAGACCACCAGGGCGCCGTCGGGCGAGAGGCTGGGCCGTTCCTCGGCGGCAGGCATCGAGGCGATCCGCTGGAATTCGAGGCGCTGGGCGGTGACCGGCGCGCCCGCCGACGTCGCGAGGCCTGCGGTTCCGGCCTTCGGGCGCAGTTCGAGCAGATGACCGGCGACGAACAGGCTCAGCGCCACACCGGCAGCGGCGGACGCCGGCACGACCCAGCGCCTGCGCGCGCGCGGCGCGGACGGCACCGGCGTCGCGGCGGCCGCCGGCATGTCCACGGGCGGCGCGTCCGGCGCCACCAGCCATTCGATCGGCGCGATCAACCGGTAGCCCTGTTTCGCCAGCGTCTCGATGTAACGCGGGCGCTCGCGTTCGTCGCCCAGCGCCTTGCGCAGTTGCGTGATCGCCTGGGTGATCACGTCGTCGGTCGGCAACGTGTCCGGCCACACCCATTCCAGCAGCGCCTCGCGACTCACCAGCCGGCCCGCATGCGCCACCAGCACCAGCAGCACGCCGAGCGACTTCAGCGTCACCCGCACCGGCTCGCCGCCGTCCAGCGGCGCGATCTCGCGCAGCGGAATGTCGACGACGCGGTCGCCGATCCGCAGACGATCGGAGGGGCGCGGCTCAAGCAGGTTGGCGTGGGATTTCAGCATCGGCAAAGCCCGGAGTGGGACGCATGCGCGCCGGTCGTGGCGAAAGGCCGTCGCAGCAGACTGCACCCAACCCGCCATTCGACACAGTGCCGCAGGTCACTGGATGACGGGTCAAGGAAGGACATCCAGGCCGCCAAACTCGGCACAGCGCCCGCGCGCCTCAGTTCGCGCGCGTGCGGCCGAGCATGCCCGCGAGCCGCGACACGATCAGCGCCATGTACATCACGCCGTTCCACTGTTCGACGATGACCAGGGTGCGCGCATGCGGCGACAACGGAATGATGTCGCTCAGGCCGGTGGCCGAGAAGTTGGTCGCGCTGAGGAACAGCAGTTCCACCCAGTCCAGCGGACGGACCTTGCCGCCCGGCGCCAGGAACGCATCGGGCTGCCACTGCTGGCAAAGCATGAACAGCCAGGCGTAGGCCTCGGCGAACAGCATGAAGGTCGCACCGGCCGCCCACAGTTCGTCGCGGGTCGCGCGCTCGTCGCTCATCATGTACGAGATCAGCGACACCGCGGCGTAGAAATAGGCGGCGGCGTAACCGGCGGCCCCCAACGCACCGAGCGCGACGCTGCCGGTGACGTTGTGGGCGATCCACGCGCCGACGCCGATCGCCGCCAGCACGCCCGCGATCCAACCCGGTCGCGGCGAACGGTGCACCATCCACACCGCGGCCGACAGCACGCCGACGCTGATCGCGGTCGACACGATCTGGCCCGCGCGGCTGTCGCCGACGAAGGGATACAGCAGCAGCGCGAGCAGTTGCACCCACAGCAGCGTCCGCGAGGGATTCCGCATCCACCGCCGCATCGTCATGTTCATCCGCGCGCGCCTCCCGCACTGCGATGGCGCTCGACATCGAGCACCGCACGCCCCAATGCTGCCATGAATGGCAGGCCGATGCCGTCGTATTCGTAACGGTCGTCGTTGTAGATGCCGTCGGCGTTGACCCGGATGCTGGCGGCCAGCAGGCATTCCGCGCCCGATGCGCGATCGACCACGCAGGCGACTTCGCTGAGCGACCCGTAGGCCATGCCGCTCTTGCCGAACACGGTCACGTCGTCGGGATAGCGCGCACGGCCATCTCCGACGAAGAACCAGCGCGCATAGCCGTCCGGATGATCGGTCTCGGGATAGACCGGATCGACGCTGTCGCGCGGACGCAGGCTCAAGGCGCGCAGCAGCCGCGCGCGCAGCGGATCGTCGATGCGCCAGCGCTGCGACGCCGGCACCGAGTCCGGGCGCAGGAAGGCCTGCAGCATGCGCAGCGCGTCGGCCAGCGGCAGGAAATTCGCATGCGAGAAATCGTGCGGCCCGGGGGTGATGCTCCCGTCGTCGTTGCGCCAGCCTTCGCCCAGCAACGCCGCACCGAACGGAAACCTTCGCGCGATGGCGACGGCGGGCGGAAAACTCCGCAGCAGATCGCCGCGCGAAGACAGCAACTGGCCGCCGCCGCTGCGGCGGTTCGCGTCGATGTCGGAGGATCCCAGTCGCGCGATCAGGCGCACGTGCGGATAGCCAAGCTCGGCCAGGCGCCGGTGCGCCGCGTCGACGCCGAGCAGTTCGTACCAGCGGTTGAACGGCATGTTCCCGCTGACCGCGAAGGTGCGGGCCAACCCGCGGGCGAACGATTCGTCGAGCGGCTCGTTGCCCCATTCGCCGCTGATCGGCGCCGCATGCAGGCGCAGCACGCTGTCGGCATCGCCGCCCGCGGCCTGCACCGCTTCGGCCATCAGCAACGCCATCGGCAACTTGGCCACGCTGGCCGCGGGAAACCAGCGTCGCGGGGTCATGCCCCAGTCGTGCGTGGACCAGCGCCGCGCGCCATCGGCATCGCGCACGCCGCGAAGCCAGCGCACCTGCACTGCATGGACGGGATCGCGCGCGACCGCGGCCAGTGCCGGCGGCATCCGCGCGAAGACCTCGGACCAGATCGCCTCGACCGGCGCGCCCGCAGGCGCCGAGCGTGCGCTCATGGCCCCGCCCAGGCTCAACGCACCGAGAGCCAGGAATTCGCGTCGATGCATGCAATGGGCCTCGTCGTGGGATGGCGGTGGCGACATCCGCCGCGTCGGGATTCGCGTCGGGATTCGCGCCGCGATCTGCGGCGAACGATGCTGCATCGCAATAAACGGCGTGCGGAAGGCACGGCATGAATACGTATGCAACACGGCGTTCCGGGCCGCGGCGCCCACTCTCCCGGTGAATACGATTGTAGCGGGGTCGCCCCGGCGGCATGCGGCTCCTAAGCTTCGTGGGTTTATGAGACGGGGTCGCTCGCGACCGCCGTGCCCCGGGCCCGTGCAGGTCCACTGCGGAGAGCGATACCTACATGCATCAGATCGATTCCAGCGCGACGCGCGACGACACCGGGACGCCGACGACGGCACCTGCCGCGAAGGATCTCCTGCCGGCGTTCCGCGCCGCGCTGGCGACCGCCCGCGGCGAGGCCGGGACCGGGACCGGGACCGGGACCGGGGCCGATGCGGTGCCGGCCGCGCGCGCCGCGCTGCGCGCCGCCGCCGACACCTGCCGCGATGCGCTGGCCGCACGCTGGGCCGCGACCCAGGCCGAAGACGCGCGTCGCGACCCGTCGCAACGCCGCGTGCATTACCTGTCGATGGAATTCCTGATGGGCCGCGCCCTGCGCAACGCGCTGGCGGCGCTGAAACTGGAGCCGGAGCTGCAGCGCGAACTGGCCGCGCGCGGACTGTCGCTGGCCGATGTGCTCGAAGCCGAACCCGACGCCGCGCTCGGCAACGGCGGCCTCGGCCGGCTCGCCGCCTGCTTCCTCGATTCGTTCGCCGAAACCGGGCTGGCGTCGTTCGGCTACGGCCTGCGCTACCGCTACGGCATGTTCGCGCAGGCGACCCAGGACGGCCGCCAGATCGAGCGCCCCGACGACTGGCTGCGCCACGGCGCGCTCTGGGACATCGAACGCCCCGACGTCGAATACGTCGTCGGCTTCGGCGGCAGCGTCGGCTCCGACGGCATCGGCGGCCGCCGCTGGCAGCCGGCCGAACGCGTGATCGCGCGCGCCTTCGATTTCGTGGTGCCCGCGCATCACGGCCAGCGCGTGTCCACATTGCGCCAATGGCAGGCCAGCGCCGAGGAACCGATCGACTTCGCGGCGTTCTGCCGCGGCGACCATGCCGGCGCCCCGCGCCATCAGGTCGCCGCCGATGCGTTGAACTGGGTGCTCTACCCCGACGACAGCACCGATGCCGGCCGCGAACTGCGCCTGAAACAGGAAGCGCTTCTGGTCAGCGCCTCGCTGCAGGATCTCATCGCCCGCCATCTCGGCGAAGGCCGCGCGCTGGAACAACTGGGCCACGGCAACGCCATCCATCTCAACGATACCCACCCCGCGCTGGCGCCGGCCGAACTGATGCGCCTGCTGGTGGACGAACACAATCTCGCCTGGGACGACGCCTGGGCGATCACCCGCCGCGCGGTGTCGTACACCAACCACACGCTGATGCCCGAAGCGCTGGAAACCTGGCCGCTGCGGATGTTCGAAGCGCTGCTGCCGCGCCATCTCGAAATCATCTATCGCCTCAACCACGACTTCCTCAACGGCGTCCGCCAGCGTCATCCCGGCGCGGAAGCGCTGGTGCGCAGCGTTTCGCTGATCGACGAAACCCAGGGCCGCCGGGTGAAGATGGCCGCGCTGGCGGTGCTGGCCTCGCACCGCGTCAACGGCGTCGCCAAGCTGCATTCGGACCTGATGGTCGACACCATCTTCGCCGACTTCGCGAAGCTCTTTCCCGAGCGCTTCATCAACGTCACCAACGGCGTCACGCCGCGGCGCTGGCTGCAGCAGGCCAACCCCGGCCTGTCGGCGCTGCTCGACGACACCATCGGCAGCGGCTGGCGCCGCGACCTCGGCGGGCTCGACGCGCTGCGCGCGCGCGCGGACGACGTCGCGCTCGGCACGCGCCTGGCCGCGGTCAAGCGCACGAACAAGCTGCGGCTCACCGCGCTGATCCGCGACGAACTCGGCATCGAGGTCGACCCGGATTCGCTGTTCGACGTGCAGATCAAGCGCATCCACGAATACAAGCGGCAACTGCTGAATCTGCTGCATGTGGTCGCGCGCTACCAGGCGATGCTGGCGCAGCCCGACGGCCCCGACGGTCGCGGCTGGGTGCCGCGCACCGTGATCCTCGCCGGCAAGGCCGCCTCGGCGTACCACACCGCCAAGCAGATCATCCGCCTCGCCCACGACATCGGCCGTACCGTCAACAGCGACCCGCGGCTCGGCGGCAAGCTGAAGGTGGTGTTCCTGCCGAACTACGGCGTGAGCCTCGCCGAAACCATCATTCCCGCCGCCGATCTCTCCGAACAGATCTCCACCGCCGGCACCGAGGCCTCGGGCACCGGCAACATGAAGTTCGCGATGAACGGCGCGCTGACCATCGGCACCTGGGACGGCGCCAACATCGAAATGGCGCAGGCCATGGGCGAAGAGAACATGTTCGTTTTCGGCCTGCGCACCGACGACATCGCGAAACTGCGCGCGGTCGGCTACGACCCGCGCTGGATCGCCGGCCAGAACGCAGCCCTGCGCAACGTGCTCGACGCCATCGGCAACGGCGGCTTCAGCCCGGGCGAACCGAAGCGCTACCGCGCGCTGGTCGACGGCCTGCTCGGCGCCGATCCCTATCTGCTGCTCGCGGACTTCGCCGACTACATCGCCACCCAGGCGCGCGTCGACGCGCTGTATCGCGACCCCGCCGCATGGAACGCCCGCGCGCTGCGCAACATCGCCGGCATGGGCTTCTTCTCCACCGATCGCACCGTGCGCGAATACGCCGACAAGGTCTGGTCCGGCCACGCACTGGCACCGGAACCCGGACGGATGTCGGGCTGAGCATGCTCGCACAGGGGGACATCGCGGCACTGCTGGACGCGCGGCACGCCGACCCGTTCGCGGTGCTGGGGTTGCACGCCGATGCCGACGGCAAGCTGTGGCTGCGCGCGCTGTTGCCCGGCGCGGAATCGGTGGAAGTGCTGGATGCCGCCAACGGCCGCGCGCTGACCGACCTGCTGCACCATCGCGACGGTTTCTTCGAGGCGCGCGTGCCGCTGCGGCGCAAGCGCTTCGACTACCGGCTGCGCGTGCGCTGGCAGAGCGGCGAAACCGGCACCTATTGCGACGCCTACGCCTTCGGCCCGCAGCTCGACGAAGACCAGCTCGCGGATTTCCGCGACGGCCGCGAACTGCGGCCGCATACCTTCCTCGGCGCGCATCCCTGCACCATCGCCGGCATCGACGGCGTGCGCTTCGCGGTGTGGGCGCCGAACGCGCGCCGCGTCAGCGTCGTCGGCGATTTCAACGGCTGGGACGGCCGCCGCCACCCGATGCGCCTGCGCCACACCGCCGGCGTGTGGGAAATCTTCGTGCCGCATGTCGTCCCCGGCGATCTCTACAAGTTCGAACTGCTCGCGGGCGACGGCACCCTGCTGCCGGCCAAGGCCGATCCGTTCGCGCGCGCCTCGGAACTGCGTCCGGGCACCGCCAGCCGGGTCGCCGCGTCGATGCCGCCGCGCATGCTGCCGCCGGAACGCGCCGCCGCCAACGACCGCCACGCGCCGGTCAGCATCTACGAAGTGCATCCGGGTTCGTGGCGGCGCGATGCGCACAACGGCTTTCTCGACTGGGATGCGCTCGCCGCGCAGTTGCCGGCCTATGCCGCCGACCTCGGCTTCACCCACATCGAACTGCTGCCGGTGTCCGAGCATCCGTTCGACGGCTCCTGGGGCTACCAGACCCTGGGGATGTTCGCGCCGACCGCGCGCTTCGGCACGCCCGAAGGGTTCGCGCGCTTCGTCGACGCCTGCCACGCGCGCGGGCTCGGCGTGCTGATCGACTGGGTGCCGGCGCATTTCCCGAAGGACGCGCACGGCCTCGCGCGCTTCGACGGCACCGCGCTGTTCGAATACGCCGACCCGAAGGAAGGCGAACACCGCGACTGGGGCACGCTGATCTACAACTTCGGCCGCACCGAAGTGCGCGCCTTCCTCGCCGGCAGCGCGCTGCACTGGCTGGAGCAGTACGGCATCGACGGCCTGCGCGTGGACGCGGTGGCGTCGATGCTGTATCGCGACTACTCCCGCAACGAAGGCGAGTGGATCCCGAACGCGTTCGGCGGCCGCGAGAACCTCGAAGCGATCTCGCTGCTGCAGACGATCAACGCGCGCATCGGCGGCGACATGCCCGGCGCGATCACGCTCGCCGAAGAGTCCACCAGTTTTCCCGGCGTGTCCGCGCCCACGCACGTCGGCGGCCTCGGCTTCCACTACAAATGGAACATGGGCTGGATGAACGACACGCTGCGCTACGTGCACGAAGATCCCGTGCATCGGCGCTGGCATCACGACCTGATGACCTTCGGCCTGGTCTACGCCTTCAGCGAGAACTTCGTGCTGCCGCTGTCGCACGACGAAGTGGTGCACGGCAAGGGCTCGCTGCTGGACAAGATGCCCGGCGACGACTGGCAGCGCTTCGCCAACCTGCGCGCCTATCTCGGCTTCATGTGGGGCCATCCGGGCAAGAAACTGCTGTTCATGGGCCAGGAATTCGCGCAGCCTTACGAATGGCGCCACGACGAAGCGCTGCCCTGGCATCTGCTCGAAGACGGGCACCCCGATCACAGCCGCCACGCCGGCATGCGCGATCTCGTCCGCGATCTCAATCGCGTCTATCGCGAGACCCCGGCGCTGCATCGGCTCGACTGCGTCGCCGCCGGCTTCGCATGGCTGGTCGGCGACGACCGCGACCAGTCGGTGTTCGCGTGGATCCGCCGCGACGGCGACGGCGGCAGCGCGCTGGTGATCTGCAATTTCACGCCGGTGCCGCGACAGGGCTATCGCCTGGGCGTGCCCGACGACGGCGCCGCCGCGTGGCGCGAAGCCCTCAACACCGACTCGCGCCACTACGGCGGCAGCGACCTCGGCAACTGCGCCCAGGCGCTGTACGTCGAACCGGTGCCGGCCGGCGGCCACGCGCGTTCGCTCGCGCTCACCCTGCCGCCGCTGTCGACGCTGGTCCTGGTGCCGGCATGATCGATTGCCTCCTCGCTCGCGGATCAACGCCCTTCGCAGGAGCGACGCAAGTCGCGACTGGGCGGCCGAGTTCGTCGGATTGCAGGCAGGTCGCGACTCGCGTCGCTCCTATGAAAAACGCTACCTCGCATCATGTCTGAGCCAACGCCCACATCGCTTCGGCCCGGCCGCATCGCGCCGCTGGGCGCGCATGTCGTGGATGGCGGCGTGAACTTCGCGGTGTTCTCGCAGCGCGCGAAGCGGATCGAGCTGTGCGTGTTCGACGACGACGGCCGGTACGAACGCGCCAGATACGAACTTCCGCACGTCGAGGACGGCGTGTTCGCCGGCGTGCTGCCCGATGCCGGCCCGGGCCTGGTCTACGGCTATCGCGCGCACGGCAGCTGGAAGCCGGAATCGGGCTATCGCTTCAATCCGCACAAGCTGCTGCTGGACCCGTACGCGCGCGAGATCGTCGGTCGCTTCGAATGGCGTTCCGAACACTTCGCCCATGCCAGCGGCCATCCGGACGGCGCGCGCGTCCTCGACACCCGCGACAACGCGGCGTTCGCGCTGAAGGCGCGGGTCGCCGCGCCCGATGCGCCGGCGTCGCGATCTGCGCGACAACCGCGCCGCGCGCTCTCGGAGCTGGTGCTGTACGAACTGCACGTCAAGGGCTTCACGATGACGTTGCCCGGCATCCCGGACGCGCTGCGCGGCACCTACGCGGCGCTGGCACATCCGGTCGCGATCGCGCATCTGCAGCGGCTCGGCGTCACCGCGCTGTCGCTGTTGCCGGTGCAGACCGCGCTGGACGAACAGGCGCTGCGCGCGCGCGGGCTCACCAACTACTGGGGCTACAACACGCTCGGCTTCTTCTGCCCCGACGCGCGCTACGCCCGCGACCGCTCGCCCGGCGGCGCGATCGCGGAATTCAGGGCGATGGTCGCGACCCTGCAGGCCGCCGGCTTCGAGGTCGTGCTCGACGTTGTCTACAACCACACCGCCGAGGGCGACGAACACGGGCCGACGATTTCGTTCCGCGGTCTCGACAACGCCAGCTGGTACCGGCTGATGGCCGACGACCGCAGCCGCTGCGACAACGCCAGCGGCTGCGGCAACACGCTGCGGCTGATCCATCCGCGCGTGACCCAGTTCGTGCTCGACTCGCTGCGCTACTGGGTCGAAGTGATGGGCGTCGACGGTTTCCGTTTCGATCTCGCGCCCGCGCTCGGGCGCACGCGCCATGGCTTCGATCCCACCGCGCCGTTCTGGATCGCATTGCGCCAGGACCCGGTGCTGTCGCAGGTGCATCTGATCGCCGAGCCCTGGGACTGCGGCCACGACGGCTATCAACTGGGCCGCCTCCCCGGCCGCTTCCTCGAATGGAACGACCGCTTCCGCGACGCCGCGCGCGGCTACTGGCTCGGCCACGACGCCGGCGCGCAGGTCGGCCGCAGCGAATTCGCGCGCCGCTTCACCGCGTCGAGCGATCTGTTCCACCACGGCCATCGCCTGCCCGCGGCCAGCGTCAACTTCGTCGCCGCGCACGACGGCCGCACGCTCGCCGATGTCGTGGCCTATCGCGACAAGCACAACCTCGCCAACGGCGAGCACAACCGCGACGGTCATTCGCACGAGGTCTGCGCGAACTTCGGCAGCGAAGGCCCGAGCGATCATCCGCAGCTCGTCGACACCCGCCGTCGCGTGCGCCGCGCGCTGCTCGCCACCGTGCTGCTCGCGCAGGGCACGCCGATGCTGTGCGCGGGCGACGAGTTCGGCAACAGCCAGCGCGGCAACAACAACGCCTACTGCCAGGACAACGCCACCGGCTGGCTGGACTGGCCGGCGCCTGGTGAAGCGGACGACGACATCGATTTCGTCGCCGCGCTCATCGCCCTGCGTCGCGAAGAGCCGCTGCTGCGCCACGCGCGCTGGTTCTCGTCGACGCCCGAGGCGCACGAGCCGGCGGTCCACTGGCTGCGCCCCGATGGCGACGCGATGCAGGTGGACGACTGGCACGACGCGCATGCGCACGCCTTCGCCTGCCAGCTCGCGAGCGACGCCGCGTCGACGCCGCGCTGGTGCATCGTCTTCAATCCCGGCGCGCAGCCGGCCCGTTTCCGCCTGCCGCACGGCCCATGGCGGCTCGCCATCGACAGCAGCGGCACGCTCGACGCAGGACCAACCGCACAGGCCGCCGACGGCGCGCTTGAGGTACCGTCCCGCGCGTTGCTGCTGCTGCGCCGCGCCACGCATGGCGATGACCCGCATTCCCAGGAGAGTGACCGATGATCGATCTCGAACAACGTGCGGCCGGCGTGCTGTTGCACGTGACGTCGTTGCCCGGCCCGCACGGCATCGGCGATTTCGGACCCGACGCCTATCGCTTCGTCGATTGGCTGCAGTCCGCCGGCCAGCGCATCTGGCAGTGGCTGCCGACCAATCCCATCGGTCCCGGCAATTCGCCGTACCAGAGCGTGTCCGCGTTCGCCGGCAGCCCGCTGATGGTCGCGCTGGAACCGCTGATCGGCGCCGGCTGGCTGCCCGCGCCGACCCTGCCCGACGGCGGCTTCGCACCGCATCAGGTCGACTTCGGCAAGGTCATCGGCTGGCGCCAGGCGCAGTTGCGCGCCGCGCATGCCGGCTTCATCGCGAAGGGCACCAAGACCGAACACGCCGCGTTCGCGCAGTGGTGCGAGGCGCAGGCCGACTGGCTCGACGACTACACCCTGTTCATGGCCCTGGAAACCGCGCACGACGGCCAGCCCTGGTGGCAGTGGCCGGCGCCGCTGTGCGCGCGTGACAAGGCCGCACTCGACACCGCGCGGAAACAGCACGCCGCCGAGATCGGTTTCTGGGCCTTCGTGCAGTGGTGTTTCGACACCCAGGCGCACGCGCTGAAGACCTACGCCAACGCGCGCGGCATCGCGATCATGGGCGACCTGCCGATCTTCATCGCGCACCACAGCGCCGACTGCTGGTCGCGTCCCGATCTGTATCTGCTCGACGCCGCGCACCAGCCCACCTCGGTCGCCGGCTGCCCGCCGGACGCGATGGCGCCCACCGGCCAGCGCTGGGGCAACCCGCTGTATCGCTGGGACCGGATGGCGAAGGAGGATTTCGCGTGGTGGACCGCACGCTTGCGCCGCGCGCTGGACCAGGCCGACGTGTTCCGCATCGACCACTTCCGCGGTTTCGCGGGCTATTACGAGATTCCCGCCACCTGTCCCACCGCCGAGGAAGGCGAGTGGCGCCCGGGCCCGGGCAAGGCGCTGTTCGACGCGATCGAACGCGTGCTCGGTCCCTTGCCCATCGTCGCCGAAGACCTCGGCCTGATCACGCCCGACGTGGTCGAACTGCGCGACGGCTGCGGCTTCCCCGGCATGAAGATCCTGCAGTTCGGCTTCGGCACCGACGCCACCGACGATTTCCTGCCGCACAACTGGGGCCGCCCCTTCGTCGCCTACACCGGCACCCACGACAACCACACCGTCCGCGGCTGGTGGCAGAGCGCACCCGCGCGCGAACGCGCCTACGCCGGCAGCTATCTCCCCGCCAGCGACGGCGATGTGCACTGGGCGATGATCCGCGCCTGCTGCAACTCGGTCGCCAACCTCGCCGTCTGCCAGTTGCAGGACGTCCTCGGCCTCGGCGTCGAGCACCGCATGAACACCCCCGGCACCGTCGGCGACCACAACTGGACCTGGCGTTTCACCTGGGACATGGTCGACGGCGAAGCCACCCGCGTCCTCGCCCTCATCACCGCCGCCAGCGGCCGTACGCAATTCGAACTCGCCCGACTTCCATAGGGTGCGCCCCGGCGCACCGGCCTTCGACCGGGGAAACCCGCTGCAGGTTGGAAATTCAGGCAGAGGATCATCTCTTCCCCTGCATCTGCGTGGATCAGGCACATGGCCGAACGCTTCGTCATTGAAGACCAGCAACATGCCGAGCAAATCGGGGAATTCCCTTCGCTGCGGGAAGCATGGAATACGCTTCAGCGTCTGTCGACGATCCCCTGGGATGCGCTGCCGCAGGTGCACCTTGCCGGGACTGGCGCACCTGCGGCCGGGACTACGAGATCCTCGAATACGACACCGACGCGACGCCGTGGGTGCTGATGAAGCGCCATGCCGGCCTGAAAGTCAGCGCGGCCGGGATTGCGTGGGGACCGGATGCGCCATGTCCTGAAACCTGAAAGCGGAATTGCGATACCGTATCCCCTCACCCCTTCTGAACGCTTCCCCATGGCCCTCTGGATCGCCCTCAGCGTCGTCTTCGTCGGCCTCTTCGTGGTGTACGCCGCATCGCGCGCCTCCGGGTCGAACCGGCGATCGGAGAGCAGCGACACCACCTACACCGGCAGCGACAGCGCGTCGTGGAGCGACCGCAACGACGATTGCGACAACAACGACAGCGGCGGTTCCGACAACTGCGACGCGGGCGGTGACAGCGGGGGTGGCGGCGACGGCGGCGGTGGCGGCGGGGACTGAGTTCCGGCAGCATCGCCGCATGCATCACGCCGACCACTATCGGGCCATCGTCGATTTCATCGCCGGCATCGGCCTGGACATCGCCGAAGAGACGTTGCCCGCGGACACCTTCCTGCCCGGCGTCGCGCTGCGCGACGGCGGGCTGCGGGTCGATCCGGACGCGCTGGTCTGGCCCGGCGATCTGTTGCACGAGGCGGGTCATCTTGCGGTGCTGCCCGCGGCGATGCGGGGCATGGCGAACGACGATCTGGCCGTCGAATTCGGCGTCGACCATGCGGGCGAACTCGAAGCGATGGCCTGGGCCTGGGCGGCGGTGGTCGAGCTCGGGCTGCCGCCGGACGTGCTGATCCACGAGGGCGGCTACAACGGCAAATCGCGCGACCTGCTGCAGATGTACACCTTCGGCGTGTATCCCGGGCTGCAGGGCCTGTGCGCCACCGGCATGACCGCCGCGCCCGGCTTCGCGCCGGAGCCGCTGCCGGTGCGTTATCCGCGGATGCTGCGCTGGCTGCGGGCGTGACCGCAAGATCGCAGGCCGGGCTCTCGCCCGCCGCCGCGTTGTCGCCGAACCTGCCGCATTCCGATTAAAACCATTTTAATCGTTGCGAAGCGGATTCAAACATCACAAACGGCGGGCTTGAGCCCGCCCTACGGCTTCGATGCGAAACGCGTCGCGAAGCGCTCGCGCAGCAGATTCTTCTGCACCTTGCCCATCGTGTTGCGGGGCAGTTCGGGCAGGATGTCCAGCGCCTTCGGCTGTTTGTAGCGCGCGAGTTGCTCGCGCAGGACGGCGTCGATCGCGGCGGGGTCCAGTGTCGCGCCGGGCTGCGGCACCAGCACCGCCATCACCGCTTCGCCGAAATCCGGATGCGGGACGCCGATCACCGCGGATTCGAGCACGCCGGGCTGTTCGTCGAGCAGCAGTTCGACTTCCTTCGGATAGACATTGAAGCCGCCGGTGATGATCAGGTCCTTCTGGCGGCCGACGAGGGTGAGATAACCGTCGTCTGCGAGCACGCCGAGGTCGCCGGTGATGAAGAAACCGTCGTCGCGGAATTCGTCGCGGGTCTTCTCCGGCAGGTTCCAGTAGCCCTTGAACACGTTGGGGCCGCGCACCTCGACCATGCCGGTCTCGCCCGCCGCCAGCGGCGTGCCGGTCTCGGGGTCGACCACGCGCACATCGACGCCCGGCAGCGCGCGCCCGACGGTGCCGGCGCGACGATCGCCGTCGTACGGGTTCGAGGTGTTCATGTTGGTTTCGGTCATGCCGTAGCGTTCGAGGATGCGATGGCCGGTGCGCGCCTCGAACCCGACATGGGTTTCCGCCAGCAGCGGCGCGGAGCCGGACACGAACAACCGCATCCCCGCGACCAGATCGCGATCGAAGCGCGCGTCGTCGAGCAGGCGCGTGTAGAACGTCGGCACGCCCATCAGCACCGTCGCTTTCGGCAGCAGGCGCAGGATCGCGTCGAGATCGAAGCCCGGCAGGAAGCGCATCGTCGCGCCGGCGATGAGCGAGACATTGCTGGCGACGAACAGGCCGTGGGTGTGGAAGATCGGCAGCGCGTGCAGCAGCACGTCTTCCGCGTCGAAGCGCCATTCGCGCGCGAGCGTTTCCGCGTTCGACAGCAGATTGCCATGGCTGAGCATCGCGCCCTTCGAGCGCCCGGTGGTGCCGGAGGTGTACAGCAGCGCGGCGAGATCGTCGTCGCCGCGCGGCTCGACCGCGAGCGAATCGTCCTGCGCATCGCAGAGGTCGCGGAAGTTGCCGCGGCCGGCGGCGTCGAGGGTCATGATCGCGGCGCCGTGCCTGGCCGCGATCGGCGCCAGCGCATCGGCCCTGCCCGGATCGGCCAGCAGCAGTCGCGGCGTCGCATCGCCGACGAAGTAATCGACTTCGGCCGGCGTGTATGCGGTGTTGAGCGGCAGGAACACCGCGCCGATCGCGACCGCCGCACCGTAGAGCGCCAGCGCTTCCGGCGTCTTCGCCACCTGCACCGCGATGCGGTCGCCGGCGACGACGCCCTGCGCACGCAGGGCGTTGGCGGTGCGATGGACCATGGCGAGGAATGCCGCGCCGCCGATCGCGCTGTCGTCGGCGAGGATCAGGCAGTGCGGTCGCGCGGCGAGCGGTGCGAACAGGCGGTCGTAGAGAGGATTGGCCACGGAAACATCCTGTTGCAGCGGGAAGAAGGCGTTGCAGCGAGCCCGACATGCTAATCCGTCGCAGGGCATCGTGCGCGTGCCCGAGGCCGCAACTGCGACCATGGTCGACGATGCGCCGGACTGCGCTTGAAAAAGCAAGGCACTGCTGATAACCATATCGCCAGCGAGCGGCGTCCAGGTGCATAAGCGCCGGGGACGTCGACAGGAGGCTCGCGCAGGTGCCCGGCATCGGAATACCGGGGATGGAAGGGAATCCGGTGGCCCACGGCCGCCGACAGTACGGCATTGCCTGTCGTCAGGGGTGGCATGGACGCGATACCGGTTCGCGAGAATCAGGACCAGAACGATCTGGTCTGTCATTGCGCGGGCGTCGGCCGCGCACGCATCAAGGCCGCCATCGCCACCGCGCCGGCCTCCACGCTCGAATCCCTCGGCAGCCAGCTCGGCTGCGGCGTGCACTGCGGCTGCTGCCGGCCGCTGGTGCAGGAACTGCTGGGCGAATCGCCCTGGTACGAAGTCGCGAACGCCACCCGCACCACGCTCACCGACGGGCGCTTCCCGCAGCGCAGCATCGTGCAGCTGGACCTGCAGCTGGTGGGCTTTCCGCCCTATCCGCAGGCGAAGCCGGCGCAGCACGTGGTGCTGCAGGCGTGGATCGACGACGCCTGGGTCACGCGCACGTACACGGTGGTGAAGCAGTCCGAGGACGGCAACACGGTCAGCATCGCCATGCGTCGCCTGCCCTACGGCGAACTGACGACGCGCCTGCTCGATGCCGACGAAACCATCTTCGCGGCGATCCCGATGCGCATCGCGATCCCGACCGGCGAGGCCGATCCCGGCGACGGCCGGCCGGTGGTGTGCTTCGCGGCCGGCGTCGGCGTGACGCTCGCGCTGTCGCTGCTCAACGGACGCCAGCCGGGGCAGATGCTGCACGTGGACTACAGCGCGTCGAACCGCGGCGACATGGTCTACGCCGACCGCATCGAAGCGTCGGCAGCGAGCAGTCGCGAGGTGAGCTGCTGCCTGCGCACCGACGACGTCGACGGCCATATCGACGCCAAGGACATCCTGCAGACGGTGCAGGAGTTCCCCGGCGCGCGTTTCTACGTCTGCGGCCCGCAGGGCTACACCGGCAACGTGGTCGACGGCCTGCGCGAGGCCGGCGTGCCCGATGCCGACGTGCGGGTGGAAGCGTTCTTCCTGAAATCGCATGCGAAACCGCGGCGCAGCGTGCGCCGGCTCGCGTATGCCGCCGGCCTGGCGGCGGCTTTCCTGCCGCTGCTGCTGCTGGCGCCGGCGCTGGCGAAGTTCGTCCCGAATGCGGCGCACAATCCGGGCCACGAAGACCTGGCCTGCGCCGATTGCCATCGCGAAGCCCCGGGCACGATGCGGCAGCAGTTGCAGGCCAAGGCGAAACATCTGCTGGGACTGCGCGGTGATACCGATTTCGGCATGCGCGCGGTCGGCAACCCGACCTGCATCGGCTGCCACGACAACCCCGACGACCGCCATCCCGCGCATCGTTTCCTGGAGCCGCGATTCGAGGCGGCACGACGCAGGCTCGCGCCCGAACAGTGCGTGAGCTGCCATCGCGAACACACCGGCAGCCGCGTGAGCCAGACCGACAGCGGATTCTGCGCGGCCTGCCACAGCGACACGAAGGTGAAGGACGACCCCACGACGCCGACCCACGCCGTGCTCTTCAGCGAAGAACGCTGGGATACCTGCCTGACCTGCCACGACTTCCACGGCAACCACGGCCACGACGCGCCCGACGACCTCGACGACGCGCTGGCGCCGGGCGTCGTCGCCGCCTATCTCAAGAACGCCGATTCGCCCTACGGCGAGACCGTCGTGAAAGCCAAGCCGCCGGAGCCCACGCAATGACGCTGCCGAAGATTCCCCGTTCCGTCCTCGCCCTCGCCGCACTGGCCGTGGCCGGCATCTATTTCTTCGCCACCGCGCCGGCCGATCTCGACGACGCCACCGCCACGCGCGACGTACCGGTCGAAACCCTGTTCCGCCTGCTCGACGCGGAGAACGCCTCGATCCGCGCGATCTACACCGGCGAGATCGTCACCCCGGGCCTGAAGATCGGCCTGAAATATCGCGAGGACTGGAAGACGAAGGACGTGCATGCCGGCCCGCTGCCGGCGCTGCTGCTGCGCGAAACCGCCAATCGCCTGCAGCAGCGCGTGCCCGAGGTCAACCTGTTCCTCGGCTCGACCTATCCGATCGAAGCGTCGAACATGTTCAAGGGCGCGCAGTCGACCTATTTCGCCGCGATCGAGCGCGATCGCAAGCCGCGGTTCTTCCGCGACGACAGCACCGGACGCTACACCGCGATGTTCCCGGACATCGCCTCCGCGCCGGCCTGCGTCAGTTGCCACAACGACCATGCGAAGAGTCCGCGCAAGGACTGGAAGCAGGACGACGTGATGGGCGCCACCACCTGGTCCTTCGCGAGGAAGACGCTGTCGACCGACGAGGTGATCGAGATCCTCGCCGCCTACCGCGCTTCGGCGATGGACGCCTATGGCGCGTATCTGAAGAAGTCCGCGAGCTTCGACGCGGCGACGCGCCCGCAACTGGGCGCACGCTGGCCGAAGGAGGGCCTGTATCTGCCCGACGCCGACGCATTCCGCAGGCGGGTGGAGGAAAAGAATTCGATCGCCTCGCTGAATCTGCTGCTGCAGACGCGCGCGGCCGCAGATCGTCCGGATCCGCAGCGCACGGTCGCCACGGCGGCCGCGCCACCCACCCGGGGCGGCGCCGGGGCGCCCGACAACGCGGGCACCGCGCCGTGAGCGCTTCGCTGCAACGCAACAGGACCGCATCGAAGTCCGCCTATCAGACCGCACTGGTCGCGGCGTCGTGGTGCGGCCTGCTGGGCGTCGTGGTGTCGTGCATCGCCTGGCTGTGGGCCCCGAGCCTGCAGTCGCTGCTGGCGCTGCAGCGGATCGACGCCTACAAGCAGGCCACCGGCTATGTGCTGGTCGGGCTGCTGGGCTTCGACCTCTCGCTGGCGCTGATCAAGCGCCGCCTGATCGGCGGGCGCGCGCAGCGCACGCTGCAGCTGGCGCATCGCATCCTCGGCCTGACCATGCTGGCGATGCTGGTGCTGCACGCGGGATTCGCGCACGCCGGATTCCTGCATGCCACGTTCGCGGTGACGATGCTGGTGGTGGTCGCCGGCGCGCTGCTCAATCTGCTGCCCGCCCATCGCCTGGGTACCTGGGGGCAGTGGACCACCGCGATGCACATCGGCGCCGGCTGCCTGCTCGCGGCGCTCGCGCTGATGCATCTGTACTTCGTCTACACCTACGCCGGTTGAAGCGCGAGGGTCGTGCGCCGCCTCGTCGGATGTCGCGGGCGCGGGCGATGTGCGAGCGCGTCACGTTTCGCGGGCATGCCCGACCGCTCGTCGGAACGACACGACCGCCGGCGCCCGGGCGTGCGGGACGGAGACGCATCCGTTCGTCCCGGCCCATGCGCCAGTGCTGGCGCATCGATCCCCCCGATCCCGCTCAAGGAGAGCACACATGACACATCCGTTCCGCACCGCGCTGGTCGCGCTGGCCCTCGCCGCCTGCGCATGGTTGCCCGGCACCGCGTCCGCCCAGGGCGTCCTGATGGGCAGCGCCGACCTCGACGGCGACAACATCGCCGAAACGGTCTACAACAACGGCTCGTACATCACCGTCAGGAACACCAGCGGCAGCAGCTACAACTACCAGATCAGCACCGGCTCGTGGGCCCTGCTGTACGGCAACTTCACCAGCGTGAAGGACCTGGACGGCACCCCCGGCGCCGAGATTCCGATCAACATCGGCGGCGCGCTGAAGGTGATCAACCACAATTCGCGCAGCAGCTACAACTACCAGATGGGCGGCTCGTGGGCCGCGTCGCCCGGAGGCATCACCGACCTCAACGGCATCGCCGGCAACGAGATCGCCATCGTGGCGTCGGATTCGCTGCGGATCGTCGACCACCGCGCGCGCAGCACCAGTTCGACACCGATGTCCGGCACCTACGCCATCGCGGTCTACGGCATCAAGGATCTCGACGGCCAGCCCGGCGCCGAGATCCCGATCGCGAACGGCTCCGCGCTGCGCATCTACAACTACCGCACCCGCAGCATGAGCAGCACGCCGATCAGCAGCGGCAGCTGGGCCATCTGCAACGATCCGGGCATCCCCAACTGCGTCAGCGACATGAACGGCACCGCGGGCGCCGAGCTCGTGCTGATCCTGCCCAACTACATCAGCGTCTACAGCTACGTCACCGGTTCGATGAACAACTACATCATCAATGCCCAGTACGCGATCCTCTCCGACGGCGTGCGCGATTTCAACGGCACCGCCGGCAACGAGATCGCGGTCGCCCGCAACGACGGTCACATCAACATCATCTATCCGCGCACCGGCAGCGTGCAGCTCATCAACGGCACCGGCACCTTCGGCACCTGGTGGTCGCTGCTGAACTACGCCAACCTCGACGGAGTGGCCGGCGACGAAATCCGCGTCCGCAACAACGGCACGGCCCGCAACTACCGCATCTATCCGCGCAGCGGGTCGGTCGTTGCCGAGTAATGCCTTCCGCGGGTGCGCGCGACGCGCACCCGCGCTCCGCGTCGCAGGCTGTTGAAAGACAGCCTGCGACGACGCATCGGGCTCGCAAGCCAACCTCCTCGCCTTTCATCGTCACGGCGCGAAGTCGACCGCCGTCCGCCGCACCTGCGCTGATCCTCTTCGGCCGCGGATTCCGCTGATCCTTTCGGAAACCCGCGCGCCGCACCCTCCAGGACATCATGGTCGATAGCGGCATCGTCGACGGCCCATCGCGTCGAGCGGATTCCATCATCCCCCTTCCATGCAAGGAATCGCTCACATGACGGCACTCGTCAGGATCTTCGCAGCCGCACTGCTGCTGTTCGCCTGCGCCGACGTCTCCGCGGCCAAACGCGCGAACTTCGGCGGCACCATCCACTTCATCCATTCCTACGGCACCACCGACGGCAACAATCCGAACAACACCTGGTACGTCCCCGCGCAGAACCTGAGGACCCCGGTCGCCTTCTACCATCTCAATCCGAAACTCGTGCAGTCGCAGATCTATTCGCTGAAGGCCAGCGGCCAGACCGGCTACGGCCTCATCCTCCACCACTCGAGCATCGGAGATTGCGAATACAACGCCTGCAACGACGGCGTGTACGACGGCGTGTGGGGCGAAGTCATCGACGACTCGCAATACGCGATGCGCCCGCAGCATCGCGCCAACCTCAAGGCCGTCATCGGCACCGCGCTCGACGCCGGGTTCCGGCGGATCTACATCCGCTTCGGCTACAACAACAATCCGGACGGCTGGACGCAATGGAACGAGACCCGCTACCAGCAGGCCTGGAATTTCATCGTCGACGCGCGCAATGCCGCCCGCGAGGAAGTGAACAGCCGCGGTCTGTCGCACCTGTACGCGTCGCCGAACAACATCCTGATCTTCGACCTGGGCGGCGAATCCGGCGGCCTCAGCGGCGGCCAGCTCGAACCGTTCATGGTGCGCCTGTGGCAGGACTACACCTATTCGTTCGGCAACGACGATACCGTGGGCTATTCGATCGCCTGGGCGCCTGGCCGCTTCACCCGGCTGAAGAACCTGCTGGCGACCACCGGCGTGCTGCCGAAGATGTGGGGCGTCGACATCTACGACAACATGACCACCGGCTTCGGCCAGATGTACAACGAGATGGGCCCGCTGCGGAACCAGCCGATCCATCTGATCGAAACCTATTTCAACCGCGCGCAGACCGCGCAGGAAGCGCAGGCCGCACTGAACCAGTACGAGTTCCTGAACGTGGCGTTCTTCGGGCAATGGCCGACCGCACCCGGCGCGGCGCACTTCTCGCGCCCGATCGTCGACTCGCTCGTCACCACCACCACGTTCTCGAACTATCAGACGACGATGCTCGGCGTCCGCAAGATGCACATCACGTCCAGCAATGCCGACTTCCTGGGCGTGAAGGACATCGACTGCACCACCAAGGCCAGCTTCCCGTGCAGCGTCGGCCTCCGCTGGGCCAAACCGCCGACCGGCAGGAAGTACGGCATCTACGTCCGCATTCCGGGCGGCACGTCGCTGGTGCATTGCGAAACGGCGGCGGGGAGCTCGACCGTCTCGTGGATCTCGCTGAATCCTGACTACAAGTTCGACATCTACGAGATCAACGCGGCCTCCTGCAACCACCCGAGCCCGAATCCGGGCGCGATCCTGCGGGCGACGGCCGAAGCCACGCCGTTCTGAGTCCGCACTGCGACATCCGTCCATCCGCGGCCGCTCCGTTCCATCGGGGCGGCCGTTCCGCCGGCCGCGCCAATCCGCGGCGAGTCTGACAAGATAGGCGGATGGACAAACCCTCCGACGCCATCCCCTTCGACATCATCGTCTTCGGCGCCACCGGCTTCACCGGCCGGCTGGTCGCCGAATATCTCAACAGGACCCATGGCGTCGGCGGCGACGTGCGCTGGGCCATGGCCGGACGCAGCGCGGCCCGGCTGGCCGAAGTGCGCGACGCCCTCGGCATCGACGCGGCCCTGCCGCTGCTGGTCGCCGACGCCAGCGATCCCGCCGCACTGGCCGGGCTGGTCCGGCAGACCCGGGTGGTGCTGACCACCGTCGGCCCTTACCAGACTTATGGCGAACCGCTGATCCACGCCTGCGCCGAGGCCGGCACCGATTATGTCGATCTCTGCGGCGAACCGGGCTGGATGGCGAAGATGATCCCCGAACTGCAGGACAAGGCCCACGCCAGCGGCGCGCGCATCGTGTTCTCCTGCGGCTTCGACTCGATTCCGTTCGATCTCGGCGTGTTCTATGCCCAGCACGAAGCGCAGCAACGGCTCGGCGCGCCACTGCAGCGCGTGCATGGCCGGGTGAAGGTGCTGAAGGGCACGTTCTCCGGCGGTACCGTGGCGAGCATGCTGGCCACCATCGAAGCCACGAAGCACGCGCCCGCGCTGCGTCGCGCGCTGGTCGATCCGTTCGCGCTGACCCCGGGCTTCAAGGGTCCGCGCCAGCCCAACGACCACGTCGCCGAATACGACATGCTGGCGAAGAGCTGGACCGCGCCGTTCGTGATGGCGCTGATCAACACCAAGAACGTGCACCGCAGTCATGCCCTGCTCGGCCACCCGTGGGGCACCGACTTCGTCTACAGCGAACGCATGCTCACCGGCGACGGCCCCGCGGGCGAGAAGCGCGCCAGGAAGATGCTGCGACAGTCGAAGCTGCAGAACCTGATGCTCGCCTTCGCGCCGACCCGCGCCCTGCTGCGCCGTTTTTCGCTGCCCAAGCCCGGCGAAGGCCCGAGCCTCGAACAGCGCGAGAAAGGCCGTCACGAAACGCTGTTCTTCGGCCAGACCGCCGACGGCCGCACGCTCACCGCCAGCGTCGCCGGCGACCGCGACCCCGGCTACGGCTCTACTTCGAAAATGATCGCGGAAGCCGCGCTTTGCCTCGCCCGCGACGTCGATCGCAGCCGCACGCCCGGCGGCGTGTGGACGCCCGCGGCGGCGATGGGCATGACCCTGGTGGAACGCCTGCAGGCGAAGGCCGGATTGACGTTCAAGATCGTCGAAGGCTGACCTTCCGTCCCGGTAGAGCGGCCTTCAGGCCGCTGTCCCTCTGCGCACACGATGCAGCGGCCTGGTTTTCAGCAGTCGAAGACTGATCAGGCCACTACCGGCCATGCGCATCATCGCGACGCGCCCGCATGACGACATGCCGATCGCGCATGTCGTGCGCACGATGCCCCGGAAACCGCGCAATCGCGGGATGCGCATCCAAATAGTCGATTTTCCCCGGCATTTCGACCAAAACCGAATTTTCACACGCGCAGCGGAAGTCGTTCGCATACTCGGCCCACCCCCCGGGCATGGAGACACTCCGCATGCGCATCACCATCGTCGGCGCCGGTTACACCGGCAGCACGCTCGCCACCGAACTCGCGACCTCACGCGACACCGACCTCGACGTGTGCCTGGTCGGCACGCCGGGGAATTTCGGCGGCGGCGTCGCCTACGGCGATGCGCGCGGCGAACATCTGTTGAACGCGCGCGCGGGGCACCTCGGCGCGACCGCCGACAAACCCGCCGGTTTCGCGCGATGGCTGAATCTGTCGGAACGGGCGCGCGATGCGTTCCTGCCGCGCGTGGCCTACGGCGAATATCTGCTCGACCGCCTGCACGAGGCCGAAGTCAACTCGACCAATCTGACCTCGCTGGAAAACGAGGTGATCGAGATCGATCGCGTGCACGGCAAGGGCTATCGCGTGCATCTCGACGACGGCAGCAGTTTCATGAGCGACCGCGTCGTCCTCGCCGTGGGCACGCTGCCGCCGCAACGGCTCCCGGGCGTGGGTCCGCGGCTGGCCCGGCATTCGCGCTACATCGCGTCGCCGTGGCAGGAGGGCGATCTCGATCGCATCGATCGCGATGCCGAACTGCTGATCGTCGGCACCGGGCTGACGATGGTCGACATCGTCGCCACCCTGAACCGGCGCGGGCATCGCGGGCGGATCGTCGCGCTGTCGCGGCACGGCCTGCTGCCGCAGCGGCACACAGAAGCGCCCGCCGACCCGGTGGAACTGCCGCCCAACCTGCGCAAGGCGCTGCGCGAGAGCGATCTGCACGCGCTGGTCGCGGCGGTGCGCTCGGTGACCCGCGTGGTCGAGGACTGGCGCGTCGTGATCGATGCGATCCGGCCCGAGATCCAGGCCTGCTGGCGCGGGATGTCGCAGACGCAGCGCGGACGGTTCCTGCGCCATGTGCGCGCGTACTGGGAATCGCACCGCCACCGCATGCCGCCGAAGGCAGCGGCGGAGATCGACGATGCGATCGCCAGTGGACAGCTGCGGATCGTCTCCGGACGCCTGCTGCGCGCGGGAATCACCGACACCGGCCTGTCCGCCCTGATCCGGCCGCGCGGCAGCGTCGATGCGGAGCGCCACGATTTCGACGTGTTGATCCGGGCGACCGGGATGGACACCGACATCACCCGGACCACGCATCCGCTGATCCAGCATCTGGTCGCGGCCGGCACCCTGCAGCCCGACCCGCTGGGACTGGGCGTGCGGGTGTCGCCGACCTTCGAGGTCCTGGACGCCGACGGCCAACCGGTGTCGGGCCTGTATTGCGTCGGCGCGCTCGCGCGCGGCGACTGCTGGGAGCTGACCGCGATCAACGAACTGCGCAGCGCGACCTGGGGCTTGAGCCGGCGGCTGCGCGCGGCGGCGGGTCTCGCCGCCCGGGACGACGACGCCGGCAGCGACGGGCACGGAACGGGCGATGCGCCCGCGCACGGAGACGACAGCGACCTGCCGACACCTCGGGGCATGGCGCCTGTCGCACGGGCGGGTTCGACCGTGCGGCCTTCGCTGCGCTGAGCGCGATGTACCCGTTTGCCGAAATCTCCCTGTAGGAGCGCCGGCTTTCAACAGCCGAATGGCTGGTCAAGGCGCGACCGGCCGCGGACAATCTTTCCTTGGGCCGGTCGCGACTTGCGTCGCTCCTACAGGGCTTGCGATATCGCGGATGAGCGGCCTTCAGGCCGCTCATCCGATACGGCCATCACTCCTTGCGATAGACCTCCGCACCCTGCGCGCGGAATTCTGCGGCCTTTTCGGCCATGCCCGCTTCCAGCGCGGCGGCTTCGTCGGCGACACCCTTCTCGGCGGCGTAGTCGCGCACGTCCTGGGTGATCTTCATCGAGCAGAAATGCGGACCGCACATGCTGCAGAAATGCGCGACCTTGTGCGCGTCCTTCGGCAGAGTCTCGTCGTGGAATTCCTTGGCCTTCTCGGGATCGAGGCCGAGATGGAACTGGTCTTCCCAGCGGAATTCGAAGCGCGCCTTGCTCAGCGCGTTGTCGCGCACCTGCGCGCCGGGATGGCCCTTGGCGAGGTCGGCGGCGTGCGCGGCGATCTTGTAGGCCATGATGCCGTCGCGCACGTCCTGGCGGTTCGGCAGGCCCAGATGTTCCTTGGGCGTGACGTAGCAGAGCATCGCGGTGCCGTACCAGCCGATCATCGCGGCGCCGATCGCGCTGGTGATGTGGTCGTAGCCCGGCGCGATGTCGGTGGTCAGCGGGCCGAGGGTGTAGAACGGCGCTTCGCCGCATTCGCGCAGCTGTTTGTCCATGTTTTCCTTGATCAGGTGCATCGGCACGTGGCCGGGGCCTTCGATCATGGTCTGCACGTCGTGCTTCCACGCGATCTTCGTCAGTTCGCCCAGCGTTTCCAACTCGCCGAACTGCGCGGCATCGTTGGCGTCGGCGAGGCAGCCCGGGCGCAGGCCATCGCCCAGCGAGAAGGCCACGTCGTAGGCCTTCATGATCTCGCAGATGTCCTCGAAGTGCGTGTAGAGGAAGTTTTCCCTGTGATGCGCGAGGCACCACTTGGCGAGAATCGAACCGCCGCGGGAGACGATGCCGGTGGTGCGCTTCGCGGTCAGCGGCACGTAGCGCAGCAGCACGCCGGCATGGATGGTGAAGTAATCGACGCCCTGCTCCGCCTGTTCGATCAGCGTGTCGCGGAAGATCTCCCAGGTCAGTTCCTCGGCGCGGCCGTCGACCTTTTCCAGCGCCTGGTAGATCGGCACCGTGCCGATCGGCACCGGCGCGTTGCGGATGATCCACTCGCGGGTTTCGTGGATGTGCTTGCCGGTGCTGAGGTCCATCACCGTGTCGGCGCCCCAGCGGATCGCCCACACCAGCTTCTCGACTTCCTCGGCGATACCGGAGCTCACCGCGGAATTGCCGATATTCGCGTTGATCTTGGTGAGGAAATTGCGACCGATGATCATCGGCTCGCTTTCCGGGTGGTTGATGTTGTTCGGCAGGATCGCGCGGCCGCGGGCGATCTCGTCGCGCACGAATTCCGGGGTGATGATCTTCTGGATGTTCGCGCCAAAGCTCTCGCCCGGATGCTGCATCAGCAGATGGGCTTCGCGCACCGCGTCGAGGCGCTGGTTCTCGCGGATCGCGACGTACTCCATTTCCGGCGTCACGATCCCGCGCCTGGCGTAATGCATCTGCGAGACGTTGGCGCCGGCGAGCGCACGCCGCGGCAGTGCGCGGTTCGGGAAGCGCACGCTGTCGAGCCTGGCGTTGGTCTCGCGCGCACGGCCGAACTCAGAGCTCAGCGCGGCCAGGCGCTCGGTGTCGCCGCGTTCCTCGATCCAGCCGGCACGCAGCGGCGCGAGGCCGGCGGCGAGATCGATGGCGACGGCCGGATCGGTATACGGGCCCGAGGGGTCGTAGATGCTCACCGGCGGATTGGCTTCGCCGCCGAACAGCGTCGGCGTCTGCGACAGCGCGACTTCGCGCATCGCGACCCGGATGTCGGGACGCGAGCCTTCGACATGGATCTTGCGCGAGCCGGGGATCGGCCGGGTGACGGATTCGGAAAGCTGCTCGGTCTGCTGCAGCAGGGAGGCGGGAATGGCATTCATCGGCGTTCGTCCTGACGTCTCTCGTGACGTGTGTCGTAACAGGGACGAAGCGGCGGCGCGCCACGGACGGCCGAACCGGCCGCCGATGGCTGCGAAGCTTCCCTACGCCGGTCTCAACCGGATCAGGTTCGAAGGGTGTGTCTCAATCGCCGGACGGACCGGCGATACCCCCGCTTCTCGTGGCCGTCATTGAACCATTCCGCGGCCCCGGCCGCCAGCCGTGCGGACGGCGGCCGGGCCGTTCATGTTCCGGACCGTCCTCAGCGCAGCCCGGCGTTGATCTTCGCCAGCGCGGCGGCACCGGGGTTCAGCTCCGCGGCGTCCAGCGCGTTCAGCGGCCGGGCGACGGTCTTCAGATGCCCGTGCAGGTCGTCGGCGCCCGGATCGACGTACAGCAGGCCGGTGACGACCTCGCCGCGCGCATGGCGCTGCTGGATCAGGTTCATCGCTCCGATCCGGTCGCGCGGATCGTAGGCCGCGTCGAGCTTGTGCAGGCGCAGCACCGAGCCGTCGTGCTGCTCGACCGCGATGGTGTCGCCGGCCGCGTAGTCGACCGCGATCTCGCTGCGCGGCACCATCACGTCGAGCTGGTTCACCGCGTCGTTGTGCTCGCGCACGTAGTCGTAGCTCTTGGTGCTGCCCGCGTGATTGTTGAAGGCGACGCAGGGGCTGATGACGTCGATGAAGGCGGCGCCGCGGTGCGAGAGCGCGCCCTTGATCAGCGGCACCAGCTGCTTCTTGTCGCCGGAGAAGCCGCGCGCGACGTAGCTGGCGCCGAGCTGCAGCGCCATCGTCACCAGATCCAACGGACTGTCGGTGTTGGCGACACCCTTCTTCGACACCGAGCCCTGGTCGGCGGTGGCCGAGAACTGGCCCTTGGTCAGCCCGTACACGCCGTTGTTCTCGACGATGTAGACCATGTTCACGCCGCGGCGGATCGCATGCACGAACTGGCCGATGCCGATCGACGCGGAATCGCCGTCGCCGGAAACGCCGAGATAGATCAGTTCCCGGTTGGCGAGGTTGGCGCCGGTGAGCACCGACGGCATGCGTCCGTGCACGGTGTTGAAGCCGTGCGACTGGCCGAGGAAATAGTCCGGCGTCTTGCTGCTGCAGCCGATGCCCGACAGCTTGGCGACGCGGTGCGGCTCGATGTCCAGCTCCCAGCAGGCCTGGATGATCGCCGCGGAGATCGAATCGTGGCCGCAGCCCGCGCAGAGCGTGCTGATCTTGCCTTCGTAGTCGCGCCGGGTGAAGCCGATCGCGTTGCAGGCCAGGGTGGGATGGTGCAGCTTGGGTTTGGCGAGATAGGTCATGGCTCAGGCCACCTTGTCCTGTTGGTGCGCGGGCCGGATGCGCGCTGTGATGGCATCGGCGATGAACCGCGCGGTGATCGGCGTGCCGTCGTAGTGCAGCACCGCGATCAGCCGCGCCGGGTCGATCCCGAACTCGTTGATCAGCAACGTCCGCAGCTGGCCGTCGCGGTTCTGCTCCACCACGAACACCGACTCGTGCGCATCGATGAACGCGCGCACCGAGTCCGGAAACGGGAACGCGCGCAGGCGCATCGTGTCCAACGCGATGTTCTGCCCGCGCAGGCGTTCGATGGCCTCCTGCATCGCCGGACTGGTGGACCCGTAGTGGATCGCACCGTGACGCGCGGGCACATCGGAACGCGACACGACCGGCTGCGGCACCAGACCGCGCGCGGTGTCGAACTTCTGCAACAGCCGCTGCATGTTGTAGACGTAATCCGCGCCGCGCTCCGAATATTGCGCCTGCGGGTTGCGCGAGGTGCCGCGGGTGAAATACGCGCCCTTCTCCGGATGCGTGCCGGGGTAGGTGCGGTACGGAATGCCGTCGCCGTCGATGTCCTTGTAGCGGGCGAACTCCTTGCCCGCTTCAAGATCCTCGCGGGTCAGGACCTTGCCGCGGTCGTAGCTGCGCGCGTCGTCCCATGCGAACGGCGCGCACAGCCGCTGGTTCATGCCGATGTCCAGATCGGTCATCACGAACACCGGCGTCTGCAGGCGGTCGGCGAGGTCAAGCGCATCCGCCGAGAACGCGAAGCATTCGTGCGGATCTTCCGGCAGCAGCAGGATGTGCTTGGTGTCGCCGTGCGACGCGTACGCGGCGGCGAGGATGTCGGATTGCTGCGTGCGCGTGGGCATGCCGGTCGACGGGCCGCCGCGCTGCACGTCGATGATGGTGATCGGGATCTCGGCGAAATACGCCAGGCCGATGAATTCGTTCATCAGCGACACGCCCGGGCCGGAGGTCGCGGTGAAGGCGCGCGCGCCGTTCCAGCCCGCGCCGACCACCATGCCGATCGAGGCGATCTCGTCCTCGGCCTGGATGATCGCGTAGCGGTTGGCGCCGGTCTCCGGGTCGACCCGGAACTTCTGGCAGTACTTCTGGAAGGCCTCGGCCAGCGACGACGATGGCGTGATCGGATACCACGCGCAGACCGTGGCGCCGCCGTACACGCAGCCCAGCGCGGCCGCGGCGTTGCCCTCGACGAAGATCCGGTCGCCGACCGCATCGGCCTTGCGCACGCGCAGGCCGATCGGGCACGGCAGGTGCTTCAGGGCCCAGTCGCGGCCCAGATGCAGGGCTTCGATGTTCGGCTTGAGCAGTTTTTCCTTGCCCTTGTACTGCTCGGCGATCAGCGCCTCGATCGACGGCACGTCGACATCCAGCAGCGCGCTGAGCGCGCCGACGTACATGATGTTCTTGAACAACTGGCGCTGGCGCGGGTCGCTGTAGGTGGCGTTGCAGATCTCGGTCAGCGGCACGCCGAGCACCTGGATGTCGTCGCGGAACTTCGACTTCGGCAGCGGCTTGCTGCTGTCGTAGAACAGATAGCCGCCCGGTTCGATCTCGGCGATGTCCGTGTCCCAGGTCTGCGGGTTCATCGCGACCATCATGTCGACGCCGCCGCGGCGCCCCAGCCAGCCGGCTTCGCAGACGCGCACTTCGTACCAGGTCGGCAGCCCCTGGATGTTCGACGGGAAGATGTTGCGCGGGCTGACCGGCACGCCCATGCGCAGGATGGACTTGGCGAAGAGTTCGTTGGCCGAAGCCGAACCGGAGCCGTTGACGTTGGCGAACTTGACCACGAAATCGTTGATCGATTGCAGCGGCGGATGCTGCAGCAGCGCCGGCTGCGGCGAACCCGGGGCGGCGGATTGAGCGGGCGTCATGCCGCCTCCTTCTTCTGTGCGCTGCGGCAACGCGGACCGGCCTGCGTTTCCTGCAGCAGGAATTTCTGCATGTCCCAGGCCCCGGTCGGACAGCGTTCGGCGCAGAGCCCGCAGTGCAGGCACACGTCCTCGTCCTTCACCATCACCCGCAGCGTCTTCAGCGGTTCGGACACGTAGAGATCCTGGTCGGCGTTGAGCGCGGGCGCGGTCAGGCGCGTGCGCAGATCCGCTTCCTCGCCGTTGGCGGTGAAGGTGATGCAGTCGGTGGGACAGATGTCGACGCAGGCGTCGCATTCGATGCATTTGTCCTTCGCGAACACGGTCTGCACGTCGCAGTTGAGGCAGCGCTGGGTTTCCTTCCAGGCGGTGGCGGGGTCGAAGCCCAGCTCGACCTCGACGCTGATGCTGTCCAGCTTCTTCGCCGCTTCCGACCACGGGACCTTGTAGCGTTCGTCGTTCGACACGCCGTTATCGTAGCTCCACTCGTGGATGCCCATCTTCTGCGAGATCAGCGACACGTCCGGCGCCGGACGTTCGCGGGTGTCCTCGCCGTTGAGCAGTTTGTCGATGCTGACCGCGGCGGCATGACCGTGCGCCACCGCCCAGATGATGTTCTTCGGCCCGAACGCGGCGTCGCCGCCGAACAGCACGTGCGGCAGGGTCGACTGGTGCGTGACCTTGTCGACGACCGGCATGCCCCATTCGTCGAAGTCGAGGCCGAGATCGCGCTCGATCCACGGGAACGCGTTCTCCTGGCCGACCGCGATCAGGACTTCGTCGCAGGGGAAGAATTCGTCCGGCTCGCCGGTGGGCACCAGCCTGCGCCGGCCGCGGTCGTCGTATTCGGCGCGCACCTTCTCGAAGGTCATGCCGGTCAGGCGGCCGCTGGCGTGGACGAAACTCTTCGGCACCCGGTAGTCGAGGATCGGGATGCCTTCGTGCATCGCGTCCTCCTTCTCCCATGCGCTGGCCTTCATCTCGTCGAAGCCGGAGCGCACGATCACCTTCACCTCTTCGCCGCCGAGACGGCGCGCGGAGCGGCAGCAGTCCATCGCGGTGTTGCCGCCGCCGAGGACGAGGACGCGCTTGCCCACCTTCGTCACGTGCCCGAAGTAGACGCTGGCCAGCCAGTCCAGGCCGACGTGGATCTGCGCGGCGGCTTCCTGGCGGCCGGGAATGTCGAGGTCGCGACCGCGCGGCGCGCCGCTGCCGACGAACACGGCGTCGTAGCCCTGGGCCAGCAGCTCGCGCATCGATTCGATGCGGCGGTTGCCGACGAACTCGACCCCGAGCGACAGGATGTAGCCGGTCTCTTCGTCGATGACCTCTTCCGGCAGGCGGAAGCGCGGCACCTGGGTGCGCATGAAGCCGCCCGGCTTGGGGTCGGCTTCGAACACGGTCACCTGATAGCCCAGCGGCGCCAGGTCGCGGGCCACGGTCATCGAGGACGGTCCGGCACCGACGCAGGCGATGCGGCGGCCGTTGTGGCGTGCGGCCGGAGCCGGCATCAGGGCGGACACGTCGCCCTTGAAGTCGGCGGCGACGCGCTTGAGGCGGCAAATCGCGACGGGCTCGGGCCCGCCCTCGTCGAGCGCACCGCCGTTGTTTTCCTCCACCCGCCCGCGCCGGCACGCCGGTTCGCAGGGGCGATCACAGGTGCGGCCGAGGATTCCGGGGAAGACGTTGCTGCGCCAGTTCACCATGTAGGCATCGGCGTAGCGGCCGGAGGCGATCAGGCGGATGTATTCGGGAACCGGGGTGTGCGCGGGACAGGCCCATTGACAGTCGACGACCTTGTGGAAGGTGTCGGGATTGCGGATATCGGTCGGCTTCACTGCGACCTCGCGGCTGGCATCCGACCGAGAGCGTCGGTCAACGCGTTGCAGCCCGAGTCTAGCCCCGCGCTCGCCCTGCCGTCACGCGGTCCGCACATGGCCGGCGAGGTGATATCGGGCACCGTTCGGCAGCTCTGTCGGGTGATCTGTTTTTGCGCATTCCGTCGGTTGCATACGGTTTCAATTCGACCCATCGCGGTCGCCTGCGGGTGCATTGCGACCAAAGTCGAAGCCCGGCGGCACGCGGCTATCGCATTGATCGGACAGGATTTCGCACCCGGCGCAGAGGCGATGCCGGCGCTTATTCCGATCCGTCAGCAGCCGGGGGCTTGACATCGCGTGAAAGGGCATGGTTCTCTGCAGTCATGACGCAGCGCAGCATCCATCGACCGCTCCACGACCACGCCCGTTCCGCGGCGCGTGCGTCGGTCGCAGCGCGCAACGAGGGGCTCGCAGTCAGCGTCATGCACGCCGCGATCGCGGCGCTCGTTCTTGTCGTCGTCGTCCTTATTACCACGCCCACAGGTGCGGGATAGGGTTGCGCGACACACGACCCGGGTTTCTAGAAACCCCCGCCCCTGAAGAAGGTGCGGGGGTTTTCGCTTTCTGGGGTTCCGCTTTTTCCACGACCGCTTCACCGACCACGATCCGAGAGACCACAGACCGATGCACAGCGACGCGATCAAATCCGGCCCCGCCCGCGCCCCCGCCCGCGCCATGCTCCGCGCGACCGGGCTCGACGACGCCGCCATCGCCAAACCGCTGGTGGCGGTGGTGTCGACCTGGTCCGACGTTTCGCCCTGCAACATCACCCTGCGCGATCTGGCCCAGGACGTGCGCCGCGGCGTGATGGCGGCGGGCGGCACGCCGATCGAGTTCAACACGATCGCGGTGACCGACGGCATCGCGATGGGCAGCGACGGCATGCGCGCGTCGCTGGCGTCGCGCGAGACCATCGCCGATTCGATCGAACTGGCGGTGACCGGCCACTGCCTCGACGCGATGGTGCTGCTGGTCGGCTGCGACAAGACCATTCCGGCCGCGGCGATGGCCGCCGCGCGCCTCGACATCCCGACCGTGATCCTCTACGGCGGCACGATCATGCCCGGCCGCTGCAAATCGAAGGACGGCGGCGAAAAGGCGCTGACCGTGCAGGACGTGTTCGAAGCGGTGGGCGCGCATTCGGCCGGGCGCATCGACGACGCCGAACTGGGCGAGATCGAGCGCAAGGCCTGTCCCGGCGCCGGCGCCTGCGGCGGCCAGTTCACCGCGAACACGATGGCGATGGTGCTCACCTTCCTCGGCCTGTCGCCCCTGGGCGAGAACGACATTCCGGCGACGCATCCGGACAAGCCGAAGGCGGCCGAGCGCTGCGGCGCGCTGGTGATGAAGCTGTTGAACGAAGGCGGCCCGACGCCGCGTCAGTTGCTGAGCCTCGATGCACTGCGCAACGCCGCGCGCGCGGTGTCGGCGACCGCCGGCTCCACCAACGCCGCGCTGCATCTGCTGGCGATCGCGCACGAAGCCGGCGTGCGCTTCGACCTGGAAGAATTCGAGGCCGCGAGCGCCAACACCCCGGTGATCGCCGACCTGAAACCGGGCGGCCGCTACACCGCGGCGGAAATGTTCCAACAAGGCGGCACCGCACTGGTGGCGCAGGCACTGCAACTGGCCGGTCTGATCGTGGATGTCCCAACGGTCGCCGGCCAGAGTTTTTTTGCGGACGCGAACGCGGCGACCACCTCCCCCACGCAGGATGTCGTGCGTCCGGTCGGCGATCCGATCAAGCCGCGCGGCGGCTATTCGATCCTCTACGGCGATCTGGCGCCGGAAGGCTGCATCGTGAAGCTCGCCGGCCACGGTCGCGAGAAGCACACCGGCCCGGCGCGCGTGTTCGACAGCGAGGAAGCCGCGTTCGCCGCGGTGCAGGCGCGGCAGATCCGGGCCGGCGACGTGGTGGTGATCCGCTTCGAAGGTCCCGCCGGCGGCCCCGGCATGCGCGAGATGCTGGCGGTGACCGCCGCGCTGGTCGGCCAGGGCCTGAGCAACGACGTCGCCCTGCTCACCGACGGCCGTTTCAGCGGCGCGACCCACGGCTTCATGGTCGGCCACGTCTCGCCGGAAGCCGCGCACGGCGGACCGATCGCCAAGCTGCGCGACGGCGACGTGGTGACCATCGATGCGACCACGCGCCGGCTCGATGTCGCCGCCGATCTGTCGACCCGCAGCGCCGCCCGCATCGCGCCGCGCGTGCGCCACGGCGTGCTCGCGAAGTACGCGCGCGACGTGCGTTCGGCGTCGCAGGGCGCGGTGACGTCGCCCGGGCTGCTGGACGACACGCGACGGATCGATGTTGCGCTGACGGCCGCTGCGGACAGCGAGAAAGCGGTGCCCGCCTGAACAAAAAACATTGTCATCCCGAACCACAGGTGAGGGATCTGCTTTCGCCAACCAAGAAAGATCGACAACAGATCGTTCGCTCCGCCCGGAATGACACAAAAACGCAATTCCGATTCCACCTTCGATTCGATTTTCCAAAACATCGGGGCTGAAGCCCCTCCTACACGAGATCCCGCCATGAACACCTCCTCCAAGCCCCAGATCGCAGTCATCGGTTACGGCAGCCAGGGCCGCGCCCACGCGCTGAACCTCCGCGACTCCGGTTTCGATGTCGTCGTCGGCCTGCGTCCGGGCGGGCCGACCGAAGTGAAGGCGCTCGCCGACGGCTTCACCGTGAAATCGCCGGCCGAAGCGGCCGCGCAGGCCGATCTGGTCGCCGTGCTCACCCCGGACATGGTGCAGAAGAAGCTCTACGCCGACGTGCTCGCGCCGAGCATGAAACAGGGCGCCTGCCTGCTGTTCGCGCACGGCCTGAACGTGCATTTCGGAATGATCTCGCCGCGCGCCGACCTCGACGTGGTGCTGGTCGCGCCGAAGGGCCCGGGTGCGCTGGTGCGTCGCGAATACGAGATCGGCCGCGGCGTGCCCTGCATCTACGCGATCCACCAGGACCGCAGCGGTCGCGCCGAGGAGCTCGCCAAACTCTATGCCACCGGCCTCGGCGGCGCCCGCGCCAACCTCATCAAGACCACCTTCAAGGAAGAGACCGAGACCGATCTCTTCGGCGAACAGGCGGTGCTCTGCGGCGGCGCCAGCGCGCTGGTGCAGGCCGGCTTCGAGACCCTCGTGGAAGCCGGCTACCAGCCGGAGATCGCCTACTACGAAGTCCTGCACGAGCTGAAGCTCATCGTCGACCTGTTCTACGAAGGCGGCATCACCCGCATGCTGGAATTCGTGTCCGAGACCGCGCAGTACGGCGATTTCGTCAGCGGCCCGCGGGTGATCAACGCCGAGACCAAGGCGCGGATGAAGGACATCCTGAGCGAGATCCAGGACGGCACCTTCATCCAGCGCTGGGTGGCCGAGTACGACGCCGGCCTGCCGAACTACAGGAAATTCCAGCAAGCCGATCTCGACCATCCGATCGAGAAGGTCGGCAAGGAACTGCGCGCCAAGATGCAGTGGCTGCAGCAGAACGGCGCGCCGCAGGCCGCCGCGCCGGCCGCGGCGAAGCCGGCCGCGACCCCGTCGCAACCCACCAATCCCATTGCCGAGACCGCCTGATGAACGGTGCCCGCTGGCTGGTGCAGGCGTTGCTCGCGGAAGACGTGGACACGCTGTTCGGGTATCCCGGCGGCGCGATCATGCCCTTCTACGACGCTCTGCACGGATCGTCCCTCAAACACGTGCTGGTGCGGCACGAACAGGGCGCCGCGTTCGCGGCGAACGGTTATGCGCGCGCCGGCGGGCGCGTCGGCGTCTGCGTCGCGACCTCCGGTCCGGGCGCCTCGAATCTGGTCACCGGCATCGCCGATGCGATGCTGGATTCGGTACCAATGGTCTGCATCACCGGCCAGGTGGGCACGCCACTGATGGGCACCGACGCGTTCCAGGAACTGGACGTGTTCGGCATGACCATGCCGATCGTGAAGCACAACTTCCTGCCGCGCAGCGTCGACGATCTGCCGAACGTCGTGCGCGAAGCCTTCCGCCTCGCGCGCGAAGGCCGGCCCGGCCCGGTGCTGATCGATCTGCCGAAGGACGTGCAGAACGCCGACGCTTCGCATCTGCCGGCGCACGTGCCGGCCGCGGTGGCGCCGCCGGCCGGCGCGAGCGACGCCGCGCTGCACGCGGCGCTGGCGCAACTGGCGCTGGCGCAGAAACCGGTGATCTACGGCGGCGGCGGCATCGCGCTGGGCGATGCGGTGCAGGCGTTCCGCGACTTCGTCGACGCCACCCAGATCCCGACCGTGCTCACGCTCAAGGGCCTGGGCGCGCTGCCGGCGGCGCATCCGCTGAATCTGGGCATGCTCGGCATGCACGGCAACCGCGCCGCGAATCTCGCGGTGCACGAATGCGACCTGCTGTTCGTGGTCGGCGCCCGCTTCGACGACCGCGCCACCGGCAAGCTGGCGGAGTTCGCGCCGAACGCGCGCGTGGTGCATCTGGACATCGACGCCTGCGAGATCGGCAAGCTGCGCGCCGCCGATGCGCCGGTGCAGGGCGACATCGCGACCAGCCTGCAGCGGATGATGGCGGCGTCGGCCGCGCATCTGCGCGGTCGCCACGGCGTCGCCCGGCACGCGTGGCGCGACGCCTGCCTGCACGCGAAGACCCTGGCCGCGCCGCGTTACGACGCGCCCGGCGACACCGTGTACGCGCCGGCGCTGCTGAAGCGGCTGTCGACCCTGGCGCCGGAAGCCGTGGTCTGCTGCGACGTGGGCCAGCACCAGATGTGGGTGGCGCAGCACTGGGCCTTCGATCATCCGCGCGACCACCTCACCAGCGGCGCGCTCGGCGCGATGGGCTTCGGCCTGCCGGCGGCGATCGGCGCGCAGTTGCAGGACCCGGCCGCGCAGGTGATCTGCGTCAGCGGCGACGGTTCGTTCCTGATGAACGTGCAGGAGCTGGCCACGGTCGCGCGCTACCGGCTGCCGGTGAAGATCGTGCTGCTCGACAATCAGGCGCTGGGCATGGTGAGACAGTGGCAGGAACTGTTCTTCGAGCGCCGCTATTCCGAGATCGACCTCAGCGACAACCCGGATTTCTGCGCGCTGGCGCAGGCCTTCGGAGTGAAGACGCTGAAGCTCGACAGCGCCGCCAAGGTCGAGGACGCGCTGCAGGCGCTGCTCGCCACCGAAGGTCCGGCGCTGCTGCATGTCGCGATCGACCAGGCCGCGAACGTGTGGCCGCTGGTGCCGCCGAACCGCAACAACACCGAAATGATGGACGCCGACGAAGCGACCACGCTGGACCGCATCGTCATGCCGGCGTCGCCGGCCAGCGCCCCGGCCTCGGCCGCGCCCGCGGCGCCCGCCGCGGTCGCAGCGACGGTCGCCGCTGCCGCCACCGCTTCCCTCCCCTCCTCGTCCCAGGAATCTCCCTCATGCGCTACCGACTCGATCTGACCCTGCGCCAGTCCGAAGGCGCGCTCACCCGCGTGCTGGGCACCGCCGAACGCCGCGGCTTCCGCCCGCTCACGGTCGAAGGCGAAACCCATTCCGACGGCGACCGCTGGCATCTGCAGATGACTGTGGAAGGCGAACGCCCCGCCGAAGGCCTGCATCAGCAGCTCGCCAAGCTCTACGACTGCCTCGACGTGCAGGTGCAGCCATGTCTCTGAACCACGCCGCCACGCTGGAGCGCCCGGCCGTCGCCGCGCCGACGCAGGCCGAACCCGCGACCGCGCCGCAGAAGCTGTGGTACGACGGCGAACTGGTCGACACCGGCCGCCTGCAGGCCACCGTGCACACGCATGCGCTGCATTACGGCAGCGGCGTGTTCGAGGGCATCCGCGCGTATGCGACGAAGCGCGGCGCGGCGGTGTTCCGCCTGCCCGAGCATCTGGAACGCATGCGCAGGGGCGCCGAACTGCTGGGCATGACCTTCGATGTCGCCGAGGCCACCGAAGCGGTGCTGGCGACGCTGCGCGCGAACCGCCAGGGCGACGCCTACATCCGTCCGCTCGCGTGGTACGGCGACGGCAGCTTCGGCTTGGACGTGGCCGGCCATCCGCAGCATCTGATGGTCGCCACCTCGTCCACCAACGTGCATCTCAACGGCAATCGCACCCGCGTCTCGGTGTCGGGCTGGCGCCGCAATCCGGCCAGCGCGTTGCCGCCGCTGAAGCTGTGCGGCGCGTACGTCAACTCGATCCTCGCCAAGCGCGAAGTGAAGGCGCGCGGCTTCGACGAAGCGATGTTCGTCGACGACGACGATTTCGTGGTCGAGTGCACCGGTGCGAACCTGTTCGTGGTGCGCGACGGCCGCGTGACCGCGGTGGAACATCGCGACGCCCTGCCCGGCATCACCCGCGACACCCTGATCCGGCTGATCGGCGCCGAATCGCGCCCGGTCACGCGCGAGGAACTGCTGGACGCCGACGAAGTGTTCGCCTGCGGCACCGCGGCGGAAGTCACGCCGATCGCCGAGATCGATGGCCGCGCGTACGACGCGCAGAGCCCGGTGGGTCGCGAGATCGCCGCCGTCTACGCGCGCACCGTCCGCGGCGACAGCGCGTGGTCGGCCAGCTGGCTGACCGAGGTCTGAGCATGGACGGCAGCGACGTCGGTGATGCCATGCAACGGGTCAGCGCAAGCGATGTCCTCGCTGCGCAGGCCCGCCTGCGCCGCTATCTGCCGCCGACGCCGCTGCATCACGCCGAACGTTTCGGCTGCTGGCTCAAGCTCGAAAACCTGCAGCGCACCGGTTCGTACAAGGTGCGCGGCGCGCTGAACGCCCTGCTCGCCGCGCGCGAACGCGGCGACGACCGCCCCGTGATCGCCGCGTCCGCCGGCAATCACGCGCAGGGCCTGGCCTGGGCCGCGTACCGGCTCAACGTGCCGGCGATCGCGGTGATGCCGCACGGCGCGCCGCAGACCAAGATCGCGGGCGTCGCCCACTGGGGCGCCACCGTGCGCCTGCACGGCGACACCTTCGACGAAGCGCGCCTGTTCGCCATGCAACTGGCCGAGAAGAACGGCTACCGCTTCCTCTCCGCGTTCGACGACCCCGACGTGATCGCCGGCCAGGGCACGGTCGGCATGGAGATCGCATCGCTGGCGCCGGACGTGGTGCTGGTGCCGATCGGCGGCGGCGGCCTCGCCGCGGGCGTGGCCCTGGCGCTGAAAACGCAGGGCGTGCGCATCGTCGGCGCGCAGGTCGAACACGTAGACGCCATGCATCGCGCGCTCAAGGGCGAACCCGAGGGCGCGCCGCCGGTCGCCACCCTCGCCGACGGCGTGCGCGTCAAACAGCCCGGCCTGCTGACCCGCCGCATCCTCGCCGAGCTGCTCGACGATCTGGTGATCGTGCGCGAGGCCGAACTGCGCGAAACCCTGGTGCGCCTGGCGCTGGAAGAACACGTCATCGCCGAAGGCGCCGGCGCGCTGGCGCTGGCCGCCGGCCGCCGCGTCGCCGGCAAACGCAAATGCGCCGTCGTCTCCGGCGGCAACATCGACGCCGCGGTGCTCGCCGGCCTGCTCGCCGACGTGCGCCCGCGCGCGCCGCGCAAGCCGCGTCGCCGCGCCCACGACGACGCAGCGCCGTCCACGGCGAAACCCGCCGCGCGTCGCGCCGACACCCGTCTTCCCGCCCCCGGCGTCGGCCGGGCGACAGCGATCTCTCCCGCTGTCGTCCGGCTGGCGCAACCCATCGCCCTCGAACCGCCCGCCCAAGAGTGGTCATCCCCCGAATTTCCCGCACTGGAGGCCATCGCCTGATGGACACCGACGTTCGTCCGGAGGCGCCCGCACGGGTCGCCATCTTCGACACCAGCCTGCGCGACGGCGAGCAATCGCCGGGCTGCAGCATGACCGCCGCACAGAAACTCCGCTTCGCGCACGCGCTCGCCGAACTCGGCGTGGACACGATCGAGGCCGGCTTCCCGGCGAGTTCGGACAGCGACCTCAACGGCTGCGCTGCCATCGCCCGCGACGTGCGCGGCGCCGGCGTCGCCACGCTCGCGCGCTGCAACAGCGGCGACATCGAAGCCTGCGCGCGGGCGCTGGAACACGCCGAGCGCCCGCGCATCCACGTCTTCATCTCCACCAGCCCGCTGCATCGCGAACACAAGCTCGGCATGAGCCGCGACGACGTGCTCGCACGCGCGGTCGCCGGCGTCGAGCAGGCGCGACGCTATGTCGACGACGTGGAATTCTCGGCCGAGGACGCGCTGCGCACCGAGCCGGAGTTCCTCGCCGAGATCTGCGGCGCGGCGCTGGCGGCCGGCGCGCGCACGCTGAACATTCCCGACACCGTCGGCTACACCACGCCGGCGGAGATCCGCGCGCTGTTCGAATACCTGCGCGCGCACGTGAAGGACGCGCACAAGGCCATCTTCAGCGCGCACTGCCACGACGACCTCGGCCTGGCGGTGGCGAACAGTCTCGCCGCGATCGAAGGCGGCGCGCGCCAGGTCGAGTGCACCGTCAACGGCATCGGCGAGCGCGCCGGCAACTGCGCGATGGAAGAACTGGTGATGGCGCTGGAAACGCGGCGCGCCTACTTCGGCGCGACCACCGGCATCCACACCGAGCGCCTGGTGCCGACCTCGCGCCTGCTCACCCGCATCACCGGCATGGGTGTGCAGCGCAACAAGGCCATCGTCGGCGCCAACGCCTTCGCCCACGAATCCGGCATCCACCAGCACGGCATGCTCAAGCATCGCGGCACCTACGAAATCCTGCGGCCCGAGGCCGTGGGCTGGGCGAAGTCGCAGATGATCATGGGCCGCCACAGCGGTCGCGCCGCGCTGGCGGACCGGTTGAAGGAACTGGGTTTCGCGCTGGACGAGGCGCAACTGAACCAGGTCTTCGGTCGCTTCAAGGCGCTGACCGAAAAGAAGCGCGAAGTCTTCGACGCCGATCTCGAAGCATTGGCGCTGGGCATCGACGGTCGTACGCTCGGCGGCTGGCGCCTGAACCGGCTGCACGTCAGCACCGGCGTCGGCGACGGCATCCTGCCGACGGCGAGCGTCGAACTGTGTTCGCCCGATGGCGAACGCATCACCGAGGCCGCGACCGGCGACGGTCCGGTGCACGCGCTGTTCGCGGCGCTGGCGCGCGGCACCGGCACGCATCTGGACATCGAGAGCTATCAGGTCTCCAGCGTCACCACCGGCGAGGACGCGCAGGGCCAGGCCAGCCTCACCGCACGCATGCTCGGCGAGGAAGTCACCGGCAGCGGCACCAGCACCGACATCCTCGAAGCCAGCGCGCTGGCCTGGCTCGACATCGTCAACCGCCTGCTGCGCCGCCGCGCGCCCGCCGCGACCACCGTCGGCCCCGATGCCGATGCCGGGCCGCAATCCGTCCCGGCGCGCGTCGCGACCGCCTGATCCTTTCCCGCATGCCATCGACCCGCCACCACCCATGACCTCCGATCCGACGCCCGACATCGCGACGCCTGACGCGCCGCGCACGCTGTTCGAAAAACTCTGGGATGCGCACGTCGTCGTCCCCGAGACCGCCGACGCACCCGCCGTGCTCTACATCGACCTGCATCTGATCCACGAAGTGACGACGCCGCAGGCGTTCGCCGAACTCGAAGCGCGCGGGCTGCCCGTGCGCCGCCCGGACCGCACCAAGGGCACCCTCGACCACAGCACGCCGACCACGCAGCCGGATGCCGACGGTGTGCTGTCGTATTACACCGCCGACGCCGAGCACCAGGTGCGCACGCTGCGCGCGAACTGCGCGCGCCACGGCGTCGAACTGTTCGATTTCGGCAGCGACCACCGCGGCATCGTCCACGTCATCGGCCCCGAACTCGGCCTGACCCTGCCCGGCTCGACCATCGTCTGCGGCGACAGCCACACCGCCACGCACGGCGCGTTCGGCGCGCTGGCCTTCGGCATCGGCACCAGCGAGGTCGGCCACGTGCTGGCCACCCAGTGCCTGCTGCAGCGCAAGGCGAAGACCCTCGCGATCGAGGTCGACGGCGCGCTCGGTCCCGGCGTCACCGCGAAGGATCTGATCCTGCACGTGATCGGCGCGATCGGCGTCGACGGCGGCACCGGCCACGTCATCGAATACCGCGGCAGCGCGATCCGGGCGCTGTCGATGGAAGAGCGGATGACGGTCTGCAACATGTCGATAGAGGCCGGCGCGCGCGCCGGACTGATCGCACCGGACGACGTCACCTTCGCATGGCTCGCGAACACGCCGCGCGCGCCGAAGGGCGACGCGTGGGATGCGGCGCTGGCGCAGTGGCGCACGCTGCGCAGTGACGACGGCGCGCGCTTCGACCGCGTCGTGCGGATCGATGCGCGCGAGATCCGGCCGACCGTCACCTGGGGCACGCATCCGGGCCAGGTCGCGGCCATCGACGCCCGGATTCCGGTCGCGGACGGCGCCGACGCGCAGCGCGCGCTCGACTACATGCGTTTCGACGGCGGCAAATCGCTCCTCGGCCAGCCGGTGGATGTGGTGTTCGTCGGCAGTTGCACCAACGGCCGCCTGAGCGACATGCGCCAGGTCGCGGCCGTGCTGCGCGACCAGACCGTGCACCCGCGGGTGCGGATGCTGGTGGTGCCCGGCTCGGTGCAGGTCAAGCGCGAGGCCGAAGCCGAAGGCATCGACCGCATCGTCCGCGCCGCGGGCGCCGAATGGCGCGAGCCCGGCTGCTCGATGTGCATCGCGATGAACGGCGATCTGGTCGGGCCGGGACAACTCGCGGTGTCCACCAGCAACCGCAATTTCGAAGGCCGCCAGGGCCGCGAGGCGCGCACCGTGCTGGCTTCGCCGTACACGGCGGCGGCCTGCGCGATCGCCGGCCAACTGGTCGATCCACGCGATTTCCTGCAGGAGCACGCGGCATGAGCGCCGAACCCTTGACCCACGTCCGCTCGCGCACCGTCTGCCTGCCGGAGCGCAACATCGACACCGACCGCATCATCCCGGCGCGGTTCCTCACCACCACCTCGCGCGAAGGCCTCGGCAAGCATGCCTTCAACGACTGGCGCTGGCGCGACGACGGCACGCCCGATCCGGATTTTCCGCTCAACCGCCCCGAGGCGCAGGGCGCGCGGATCCTGGTGGCCGGACGCAATTTCGGCTGCGGCTCCTCGCGCGAGCACGCACCGTGGGCACTGCGCGACTTCGGCCTGCGCGCGGTGATCAGCGCCGAGATCGCCGACATCTTCCGCAGCAACGCGCTGAAGAACGGCCTGCTGCCGGTGGTGCTGGATGCGGCCGTGGTCGACGAACTGCTGGCGACGCCGGGCATCGAACTCGAGATCGATGTCGCCGCCGCCACCGTCGCACTGCCCGACGGCCGCCGCTTCGCCTTCCCGATCGACGGCTTCGCACGCACCTGCCTGCTCGAAGGCGTCGACCAGCTCGGCTATCTGCTGAAACAGACACCCCACATCCAACGTTACGAGGACGCTTTCCATGCACGCTGACATCGTCGTATTGCCGGGCGACGGCATCGGCCCGGAGGTGACCGCCGCAGCGGTCGCGGTGCTGCAGGCCGCGGGCCGCCGCTACGGCCACACCTTCCGCTTCGAGACCCGGCTGATCGGCGGCGCGGCCATCGACGCCGAAGGCGCGCCGCTGTCCGACGCCACCCTCGACGCCTGCCGCAAGGCCGACGCGATCCTGCTCGGCGCGGTCGGCGGGCCGAAGTGGGCCGACGGCGAGATCCGCCCGGAACAGGGCCTGCTGAAACTGCGCAAGGCGCTGGGCCTGTACGCGAACCTGCGCCCGGTGCGCACCCATCCGGTGGCGCTGACCGCGTCGCCGATCAAGTCGCACCTGCTGACCGGCGTCGACATGATCGTGGTGCGCGAACTCACCGGCGGCGTGTACTTCGGCCAGCGCACGCGCACCGACACCGCCGCGTCGGATCTGTGCGAATACACCGTCGCGGAGATCGAGCGCGTGGTCCGCCGCGCCTGCACGCTCGCGCGCGGCCGGCGCAAGTTCGTGGTCTCGGTCGACAAGGCCAACGTACTGGAAACCTCGCGCCTGTGGCGCCAGGTCGCCACCCGCGTGGCGCGCGGCGAATTCCCCGACGTGCGCCTGGAACATCAGCTGGTCGACAGCATGGCGATGCACCTGATCGCCAAGCCGCGCGAATACGACGTGATCGTCACCGAGAACATGTTCGGCGACATCCTCACCGACGAGGCGTCGATGCTCGCAGGCTCGATGGGCCTGCTGCCGTCGGCCTCGCTCGGCGAAGGTCGCGGCGGTGTGTACGAGCCGATCCACGGCTCGGCCCCCGACATCGCCGGCCGCGGCATCGCCAACCCGTGCGGCGCGATCCTCAGCGCGGCGATGCTGCTGCGGCATTCGCTGGGCCTGGACGCCGAAGCGCGCTGCATCGAGAAGGCGGTGGCCGATGCGATCGACGGCGGCGCGCTCACGGCGGATCTCGCGCCCACGGGCACCGCAGCGCGCCGACCACTCGGCACCGACGCCATGGCCGCCGCGGTGATCGCACGGCTCGAAGTCGAATGCGAGGCGGTGGTGCTGCGCGATTGAGTGCATGCCGATCGGACGGACGGTAGAGCGGGCTTCAGCCCGCTGCCGTTACCGCGCGTGGAAGCAGCGGGCTGAAGCCCGCTCTACCACAGCGCTACAGACATACGACGTGGTCATCGCTGTTGACCGAAAAACCATTTGACGCCCCGCCCCCGCATCGTTTACACCTGTTCCATGCACAGCCCGTTCGCCATCGACACCGCCGCCGCCCGCGCTCCGCGCGGGATCTGCGCCGCGTCGATCGCGACCACGACCACCTCCACCGGGACCGGTACCACCGGCGGTGCGGGCTGCGGCAGCGAAACGGATTGACCCCTTCGACTTCCGCCCCGCGCCCGACCAGGGTCCGCGGGGCTGGCGCCCGACGGACCTGAGGATGCGGGGCTCCCACCAGGAGCCTGACCCATGGATTCGCCCGCGCAACACGCTTCCGCCGAACGCCCCGCGCAACGCTCTGCGCCCGAAACGGCGCAGCCGCGCCACCGCGCGCACAAGTTCGGCGGCAGCAGCGTCGCCGATGCCGACCGCTATCGCCACGTCGCCGCCCTGCTGAAGGACGCCGCGCAGCCGCGCGCCGTGGTCGTTTCCGCGATGCAGGGCGTCACCGACGCATTGACCGCGCTCGCCGAATCCGCAGCGGCCGGCCGCGACTGGCAGGACGCCTGGTCGACGCTGCGCGACCAGCATCTGGCCACCGCCTCCCGTCTGGACGGCGCGGATCGCCACGCGCTGGTGTCGTGGCTGGACGCCGAATGCACGATGCTCTCCGCATTGCTCACCCGCATCGCCGAGCACGGCGCGCTCGACGCGCACGATTTCGCCGCGGTGCAGGGCCTCGGCGAAGTGTGGTCGTCGCGGCTGCTGCAGGCCGCGCTCGGCGGCGAAGACGCCGGCTGGGCCCGGCTCGACGCCCGCGAGGTGCTGGTCGCGCATCCGGGCGAACTCGGCGTCGCCGTGGACTGGCCGCGCACCCGCGAACGCTTCGCCACGTGGCGCGCGCGCCATCCGCAGCCCGACGTGGTGATCACCGGCTTCGTCGCCCGCGACGCCGATGGCCGCCCGGCCACGCTCGGCCGCAACGGCAGCGACTATTCCGGCGCGATCTTCGCGGTGCTGTTCGACGCCGAAGACCTCACCATCTGGACCGACGTCGACGGCGTGCTCAGCGCCGACCCGCGACTGGTGCCCGACGCCGTGTGCCTGCCGGCGATGTCCTATGCCGAAGCCTGCGAACTCGCGTATTTCGGCGCCAAGGTGCTGCACCCGCAGACGATGGCGCCGGCGATGCAGGCGCGCCTGCCGATCCTGATCCGCAATTCGCGCAATCCCGATGCGCCCGGCACCCGCATCGCCGACGATTCGCGAAGCACCGGCGCATCGCCGGTGAAGGGCCTGAGCCTGGTGCGCGACATGGCGCTTCTGGAACTCTCCGGCGCCGGCCTGATCGGCGTGCCCGGCACCGCCGAACGCATGTTCGCCGCGCTGCATGCGGCCGGCGTGTCGGTGACCGTGATTTCGCAGGGGTCCAGCGAACATTCGATCTGCTGCGTGGTGCCGGCGGCGCAGGCGGAGCGCGCGCGCGACGCGGTGCGCGGCGCCTTCGCCGACGCCATCGCCGACGGCCAGGTCGAAGGCGTGGACGCCACCCCGGGCATCGCCGTGCTCGCCGCGGTGGGCGACGGCATGGTCGGCATGCCCGGCGTGTCCGCGCGGCTGTTCGAAGGGCTGGCGCGGGCGCGGGTGAACATCCGCGCGATCGCCCAGGGCGCGAGCGAACGCAACATCTCGGTCGCCATCGACGATGCCGACGCCGTGCGCGGCCTGCGCGCCGCGCACAGCGCGTTCTGGCTGTCGCCGGCGACCCTGTCGGTCGGCCTCATCGGTCCGGGCAACGTCGGCCGCGCGCTGCTCGCGCAGTTGGCCGATGCGCTGCCGCGGTTCGCCGACGAGCCGCGGATGGAACACCGCCTCGACCTGCGCCTGCGCGCGGTGGCGTCGAGCCGGCGGATGGCGCTGGCCAACGGCCGTCTCGATCCGACCGCCGCGATCGACGCGCTCGCCGGGGGCGAAGCCCTCGACCTGGATCGCTTCGCCGCGCACATCCGCGCCGAGCATCTTCCGCACGCGCTGATCGTCGACTGCAGCGGCAGCGACGCGGTCGCCGCGCGCTATCCCGAATGGCTGGCGATGGGCATCCACGTGGTCACGCCGAGCAAGCACGCGGGCAGCGGCGACTGGGCGCGCTACCGCGCGATCCGCGAGGCCGAGAAACGCGGCGGCCTCTTCCGCTACGAGGCCACCGTCGGCGCCGGCCTGCCGGTGATCCAGACCCTGCGCTCGCTGCTGGACACCGGCGATGCGCTCACCGGCATCGAAGGCGTGCTCTCGGGCACGCTGGCGTGGCTGTTCAACCGCTACGACGGTAGCGTGCCGTTCTCCGCGCTCGTCGCCGAAGCCAAGGCCCTGGGCTACACCGAACCGGATCCGCGCGACGACCTCAGCGGCACCGATGTCGCGCGCAAACTCGTGATCCTGGCGCGCGAGGCCGGCGCTTCGCTGTCGTTGTCCGACATCGACATCGAGAGCCTGGTGCCGGCGGAACTGCAGTCGGTGTCGCGCGAGGCATTCCTCGAACGGCTGTCCGAACTCGACGCTCCGATGCAGGCCCGACTCGACGCCGCGCGCGCGCAGGGCCGCGGGCTGCGCTATCTCGCGCAACTCGATGCCGACGGTCGGGCGCGGGTCGGCCTCGCCATGCCCGAACCGGGCCACGCCAGTCTGTCCAGCCGGCTCACCGACAACCTCATCCAGTTCCGCACCCGCCGCTACGCGCACAACCCGCTGGTGGTGCAGGGCCCGGGCGCCGGCGCCGACGTGACCGCCGCGGGCGTGTTCGGCGATATCCTCGCGATCGCGGGCACGCTCGGTGCGCGTCCGTTCGGAGCCCATGCATGAGCGCATCCCCGGCCGATGCCGAACCACGACAGCGACACGCCGGCGACACCGCCCGCGCGTTCGCGCCCGCCAGCGTCGGCAACATCGGCGTCGGCTTCGATCTGCTCGGTCACGCCATCGATGGCCCGCGCGACATCGCGATCGTGCGCCGCATCGATGCGCCCGAGGTGCGGATCGACGCGATCCGCGGCGACGTGCCCGGCGTCGACGCGCTGCCGCTCGAGGCCGCGCGCAACACCGCCGGCCGCGCGCTGATCGCGCTGCGCGAAGCGCTGGCCCTGCCCTGCGGTTTCGCGATCGAACTGGAGAAAGGCATTCCGCTGGGCTCCGGGCTCGGCGGTTCCGCGGCCTCGTGCGTGGCCGCACTGATCGCCGCGAACGCACTGCTCGACACGCCGCTGTCGCGCGACGCGCTGTATCCGTTCTCGCTGCAGGGCGAAGCGGTCGCCAGCGGCAGCCTGCACGGCGACAACGTCGCGCCGATGCTGCTCGGCGGCGTGGTCCTGGCGACGCAGGAACGCATGATTCCGCTACCGGTGCCGAGTTGGCTGCATTGCGTGGTGGTGCATCCCGACCAGATGCTGGAAACGCGTCGCGCGCGCGCGGCGCTGTCCGACCCGTATCCGCTGTCGCGGTTCGTCGCCCAATCCACCCATCTCGCGCTGTTCCTCACCGGCCTGCAGCGCGGCGACGCGCGGATGATCCGCGAAGGCCTGCACGACGTGCTGGTCGAACCGCGCCGCGCGCCGCTGATCCCCGGCTTCGCCGCGGTGAAGCAGGCCGCGCTCGACCACGACGCGCTCGGCGCCAGCATTTCCGGCGCGGGCCCGAGCGTGTTCGCGTGGTTCGCGTCGAAGGCGAAGGCGGAAGCGGCGGCGCCCGCGATGCGCGCGGCCTTCGTCGCCGCGGGCTACGACGCGCGCGCCTACGTGTCGCCTGTCGCGGCCCGACGTGCGGAGGTGCTCTGATGCGTTTCGTCAGTACCCGCGGCGGCACCCCGCCGACCGGCATCGATGCGGCCTTGATCGCCGGCCTCGCGCCCGACGGCGGCCTCTACGTGCCGGAACGCATTCCCGCATTCGCGCCGTCGGCGACGCAGGCGGCATCGCCATCGCTGGCCGCGACCGCGACTGAAGCGCTGGCGCCGTTCTTCGTCGATTCGTCCCTGCGCGAACGCCTCCCCGTGCTGTGCGCGCGCGCCTACGATTTCGATGCGCCGCTGGTGCCGATGCGCGGCGACGGCGATCATCTGCTGGAACTCTTCCACGGCCCGACCGCCGCGTTCAAGGATTACGCCGCGCGTTTCCTGGCCGAATGCCTGTCGGCGCTGCGCGCACCAGACGCACCGGTCACGACGATTCTCGTCGCCACCTCTGGCGATACCGGTGCGGCGGTCGCGGGCGCGTTCCATCGCCGCCCGGGGTTCGAGGTCGTCATCCTCTACCCCGACGGCCGCGTCTCGCCGCGCCAGGCGCACGGGCTGGAATGCTGGGGCGACAACGTGCGCACGTTCCGGGTCGACGGCAGCTTCGACGATTGCCAGCGCATGGCGAAGACCGCGCTGTCCGACCGCGACCTGCGCGAACGCATGGCGATGACCTCGGCCAACAGCATCAGCCTCGGCCGGCTGTTGCCGCAGTTGGCCTATTACGCGCACACCGCGCGCAATTTTTTCGCGCGGCACGGGAGCACGTTGAACCTGATCGTGCCCACCGGCAACCTCGGCAACGCCGCCGCCGCGCTGCTGGCGAAACGCATGGGCTTCCCGATCGGCGACCTCGTGCTCGCCACCAACGCCAACGACGTGCTGCCGCGGTTCTTCGCCGGCGGCGATTACGCGCCCGAAGCGACGAAGGCGACGCTCGCGAACGCGATGGATGTCGGCGCTCCGAGCAATTTCGAACGCCTGCGCCATTGGCATGCCGACGACGACGCACTGCGCGCCGCGGTATCGGCGCACACGATCGACGACGCCACCATCCGCACGACGATTGCCATCGCACCGGAACGCCACGGCATCGTCCCCTGCCCGCACACCGCCTGCGGACTGCACGTGCTGGAAGCCCTGCGCGCCCAGGGCGATACGCGCCCCTGGGCGGTGGTCGCCACCGCGCATCCGGCGAAGTTCGACACCATCGTCGAACCGCTGGTGGGGCATGCGGTGGCGGTGCCGCCGGCGCTTGCGGAATGTCTCGCGCGGCCGGCGCATGGCGAAGCGCTTGCGGCGGACGACGCGGCGCTGCGCGAACGGTTGCTGAGCCGGTAGAGCGGCCTTCAGGCCGCTGCTTTCGCTCGCGTGCACGGGGGCTGCGGCCTGAAGGCCGCTCTACCAAGATATGCCAGCGCGACGTCGGGAGCGCGATGCATCGCAGATGGCGTCATCGCCTCATCGTGAAATACGGCTGGATGCGATGCTCGAAAGCAGGTCCCTCGCCTGCGGCTCGGGATGACAGGCATTGCCACGAGCGCAGCCCAGATCAAGTCATAAATCGCAACCCGGGCCGCCCGCGGTGGGAGGGGGAGGAAGCCGCAGGACGGCCCGGATGCGAAAGCGCTAAACGAGAAGAACGATCAGGATGCGGTGCCGGTGCCGACTTCGCTGGCGCGCACGCGGAACCAGGCGGCGTACAGCGCGGGCAGGAACAGCAGCGTGAGCGCGGTGGCCACGATCAGGCCGCCCATGATCGCCACCGCCATCGGCCCGAAGAAGGCGCTGCGCGACAGCGGCACCATCGCCAGGATCGCGGCCAGCGCGGTCAGCACGATCGGACGGAAGCGGCGCACGGTGGATTCGACGATCGCGGTCCAGCGGTCGTGACCGCTGGCGATGTCCTGTTCGATCTGGTCGACCAGGATCACCGAGTTGCGCATGATCATGCCCGACAGCGCGATCACGCCGAGCATCGCGACGAAGCCGAACGGCACCCGGAACACCAGCAGGAACAGGGTCACGCCGATCAGGCCCAGCGGTGCGGTGGTCATCACCAGGAACACCCGCGACAGGCTGCGCAACTGCAGCATCAGCAGCGTGATCACCACGAACACGAACAGCGGCATGCCGGCCTTGATCGAATTCTGGCCGCGCGCGGAATCCTCGACGCTGCCGCCGACGCTGAGCTGATAGCCGCTGGGCAGCTTGGTGCGAATGCCGTCGAGCGTGCCGTCGATCTGCTTCGTCACCGTGTCCGGCGTCAGCCCGTTGCCGATGTCGGCGCGCACGTTGATGGTCGGCAGACGGTTGCGATGCCAGATCACGCCGTCCTCGAACGTCGATTCGAGCCGCGCGACCTGCATCACCGGCACCGTGCCGCCTCCGGTGGTCGGCACCGCGAGGCTGCCGAGCAGTTCCAGCCGCGCGCGTTCTTCTTCCGGCCCGCGCAGCAGGATCTCGATCAGTTCGTTGTCCTCGCGATAGGTGCTCACGCGCAGGCCCGACAACGAGCTGGACAGGAAATTGGCCAGATGCTCGGTGCTCACGCCGAGAGCGCGGGCGCGGTCCTGATCGATGACCAGGCGCACGACCCGGCTCTGTTCGCCCCAGTCGAGGTTGACGTTGATGACGTTCGGATTCTCGCGAACCTTCGCCATCACCTCTTCCGCGATGGCGCGGACGCGTTCGACGTGCTCACCGGAGATGTGGTACTGGATCGGATAACCCACCGGCGGGCCGTTCTCGAGCCGGGTCACGCGCACCTGCAGCTCGGGGAACTGCAGGCGCACGTCGTGCATCAGCCATTCGCGCAGCGTTTCGCGCGCGTCGATGTCGCGGGTGCGGACCACGAACTGGGTGAAGTTGGACGCCGGCAGCTGCTGATCCAGCGGCAGATAGAAACGCGGCGAACCGGTGCCGACGTAAGCGACGTAGTTCTCGACTTCCCTGCGGGTGGAGAGCAGTTTCTCCAGCCGGTGCGCCGCGGCCTCGGTCGCCTTCAACGAGCTGCCTTCGGCCAGCTCCACGTCGATCATCAGTTCGAGCCGGGTCGAATCCGGGAAGAACTGCTGCGGCACGAAGCGGAACAGCGCGATCGAGACGACGAAGGCCAGCAGGGTCGCGCCGATCACCAGCCAGCGACGACGGATGCACCAGCGCACGACGCCACGGAAGCGCTGGTAAAACGCGGTGTGATAGGGATCGTGCGCGTGCGCGCCTTCGGCCGCGACGGGGGCTGGACCGAGCAGACCGGCGTACTGCGGCCAGCGATCGGCCAGACGCTCGCGGAACGCGCGGATGCGGCCTTCGAGCGACCCCGGTTTCGGCAGGGTGTTCGGCTCCGGCAGCATCTTGTCGCCGAGATACGGAATGAACAGCACCGCCGCCACCCACGACACCAGCAGCGCGATCGTCACCACCTGGAACAGCGACCGCGTGTACTCGCCGGTGCTCGACGCCGCGGTCGCGATCGGCAGGAAACCGGCCGCGGTCACCAGCGTGCCGGTGAGCATCGGGAAGGCCGTGCTTTCGTACGCGAACGCCGCCGCGCGCAGGCGCGAATAGCCCTGCTCCATCTTGATCGCCATCATCTCGACCGCGATGATCGCGTCGTCGACCAGCAGGCCCAGCGCCAGCACCAGCGCGCCCAGCGAGATCTTGTGCAGGCCGATGCCGAAGTACTGCATCACCGCGAAGGTCATCGCCAGCACCAGCGGGATGCTGACCGCGACCACCAGCCCCGTGCGCAGGCCGAGCGAGAAGAAACTCACCAGCAGCACGATGATCACCGCCTCGGCGAGCACGCGCAGGAATTCGCCGACCGAATCGTGGACCGCGGCGGGCTGGTCGGCGACGCGGTGCAGTTCCATGCCCACGGGCAGGGTCGGACGCAGGCGTTCGGTCGCTTCGTCCAGCGCCTGACCGAGCTTCAGGATGTCGCCGCCGTGCTTCATCGACACGCCGATGCCGATCGCGTCCTCGCCCATGTAACGGATGCGCGGTTGCGCGGGATCGGCGTAGCCGCGGCTGACCGTGGCGATGTCGCCCAGACGCAGCGTGCGGTCGCCGACCCGGATCGGGAAGGCGCGGATCTCTTCCACCGACCGGAACGCGCCGGTCACCCGCAGTTGCACGCGGTCGGTGCCGGTCTCGAAGAACCCCGCGGAGGTCACCGCGTTCTGCTCGGCCAGCGCCTGCTGCACCACCGGCAGCGGAATGCCGAGGGTGGCGAGCTTCGTGTTCGACAGCTCGATCCAGATCTTCTCGTCCTGCAGGCCGATCAGTTCGATCTTGGCGACGTTCGGCACGCGCTGCAGTTCGAGTTCGAGGCGCTCGGCGTAATCCTTCAGCAGGGCATAGTCGAAGCCCTTGCCGGAGAGCGCATAGATGTTGCCGTAGGTGTCGCCGAATTCGTCGTTGAAGAACGGGCCGACCGTGCCTTCGGGCAAGGTCGGGCGGATGTCGCCGACCTTCTTGCGCACCTGGTACCACAGCTCGGGCAGTTCGCGGCTGTGCATCGAATCGCGCGCGATGAAGAACACCTGCGATTCGCCGGGCCGGGAATACGAGAGCACCTCCTCGTAGTTGCCGGTCTCCATCAATTTCTTTTCGATGCGGTCGGTGATCTCGCGCGAGACCTCCTCGGCGGTGGCGCCCGGCCAGATCGTCCGCACCACCATCACCTTGAAGGTGAACGGCGGATCTTCCGACTGACCGAGGCTTCGGTACGAAATGAATCCGACGATCGCCAGCACCAGCATCATGTAGAGCACCAGCGAACGGTTCGCCAGCGCCCACTCGGAAATATTGAATCGACGCATGGTCAGGGCTCTCCGCGGATGCCGCGGGTCGGCACGGACGCACGGGGAGCGCGGTTCGCGCCGGAACGGTCGAGGGTCATGTCGGCGCTCCGGTCAGTTCGACGCGATCGGGCGGTTGCTGCGATCGACCGGCACCACGTCCTGGCCCTCGTGCAGCAGATGGCCACCCGCCATCACCACCCAGTCGGCCGGCTTCAGGCCGGCAAGGACGGCGGCGCCATCGGCGGCGTAGGGCCCGGTCTTCACCGGCACGCGGCGCACCTTGCCCGCCTTGGGATCCACCACCCAGACGATGGTCTGACCACCGTCGCCGCGATGCAGGGCCGACAGCGGCAGGCGCATCGCGCCGACCTCGCCGCCTGCGGGAATGTAGACCCGCGCGCTCTGGCCGAGATCGATGCGTTGACCCTCGGCGCCGTCGAGCGTCGCGCGTGCGGCGTAGGTGCGCGCCTGCGGATCGGCCGCGGGTGCGATCTCGCGGATCCGGCCCGGAATCCGCACGCCGGCGGCGCTCCACAGCTCGATCACCACCGGCTGGCCGATCCGGAAGTCGCGGATGTTGCTTTCGGGCAATGCGAAGGCGACTTCGCGACCACCATCGGCGGCCAGCCCGAACACGGCCTGCCCCGCGGCGACGACCTGCCCGGCTTCGGCCTGGCGGCTGGCGATCGCACCGTCGCGCGGCGCGCGCAACTGGCTGTAACCGGCCTGGTTGCGGGCGAGATCGAGCTGGGCGCGGGCGGCGCGGGCCTCGCCTTCGGCGGCACGCAGCGCCGCGGTCTGCTGGTCGAGCGCGGAACGGCTGACGAGCTGGTCCTTGGCGAGGCTCGCGATGCGGGCATGATCGGCCCGCACACGGGCGAGTTGGGCCTCGGCGGCCGACGACTGTGCCTGCAGCGCCTCGACCTGCAGGCGCAGATCGCCCGGATCGATTTCGGCGAGGACATCGCCGCTGCGCACGCGATCGCCGACATCCACCAGACGACGCACCAGCTTGCCGCCGACCCGGAACGACAGCGCCGTTTCCTCGCGTGCCCGGACTTCGCCGGCGTAGGCGGTCAGGTTGTCCTGGCCGTGACCGGAGACGGCCCCGGCCCGCGCCACGAGTACCGGCCGCGCCGGCGAGGGCGTCTCCTCGCCATGGCCGCATGCGGACAGCACCACCGCCACCAGCAGCATTCCCGCCGCCTTGAAGCCCGCTTTCCTGCCGATCGCCATGGTCCTGCCTCGTGTGCCCGGGATCCGGGATTAATGAACTTGCCGGTATCGTATAAATAACAAACCAATTAGTCTAGTATTGAAGACATGATGGCCACGAACCACCCGCCCGAGCCGAGCGACCTGCCCAAAGCGGCGGGTCCGGGGCGCCCCAAGGATCTCGGCAAGCGCGCCGCGATCCTCGATGTCGCCAAGCGCCTGTTCTCCCAGCACGGCTTCGATGGCGTGAGCATGGACCAGATCGCCGCCGATGCCGGCGTGTCCAAGCTGACCGTCTACAGCCATTTCGGCGACAAGGATTCGCTGTTCAGCGCCGCGATCCGCGCCAAATGCGAGGAACAGCTGCCGACGACGCTGTTCCTGGCCGGCCTGGAAGGCGACCTGCGCCAACAGCTCACCGTGATCGCCCGCGCGTTCTTCGCCCTCGCCGCCAGCGAGGAGGCCATCGGCATGCAGCGCATGATGATGATGCCGGGCACCGGAGACGACCATGTCCGCGAGCTGTTCTGGCAGGCGGGCCCGCAGCAGGTGAAGGACACGTTCGCCGAATTCCTGCGCGCCCGCGTGGCCCGCGGCGAACTGGAGGTTCCCGACATCGCCCGCGCCTCATCGCAGTTCTTCTGCCTGATCAAGGGCGAAATGCACATGCAGATGCTCTGCGGCATGTGCGCCGGCACGCCCTCGAGCAGCGAGGTCGAATGCCATATCGAAGCCACGGTGGATCTGTTCCTGCGCGCCTACGGCACCGGCCGGAGCCCCCGGGAATGACTCCCGTTACCGCGACTCCAGGCCCAGCCGAGTCCGTGACCACGGTCCCGGTGACTTCCGGCACTCAGCCGAAAACCCCGGTTGCAGCGATGCTGGCGTCAACGGATGCAGCGCTGTCCCGTTAAACTTGCCCTCCGAACCAGACCCGCCAACGCAGCCGCTGCGAGAGACACCCGCATGACGATCGATTACGCCAAAGCCCGAGAAACCATGGTCGAACAGCAGGTCCGCCCCTGGGACGTGTTCGATGCCCGCGTCCTGGAGACCCTGGCGCGGCTGCCGCGCGAGCGTTTCGTGGTGGAGGCGCACCGCGCGCTGGCCTATGCCGATCTGGCGCTGCCCATCGGCCACGGCGAGTCGATGATGAAACCGGTGCTGGAAGGCCGCACGCTGCAGGCGCTGTCCGTCGCCGCGGGCGAGGACGTGCTGGAGATCGGCGTCGGCAGCGGTTACCTCTCGGCCTGTCTCGGCAGCCTCGCGCGCGACGTCGTCGGCCTCGAACTGCATGCCGACCTGGCCGAGACCGCGCGCCAGCGGCTGCAGGCGCAGGGCATCGGCAACGTGCGCATCGATGTCGCCGATGCCTTCGGCTGGGATGGCGAACGCCGCTTCGACGCGATCTGCGTCGGTGGTGCGGTCGCGGCGGTGCCCACCCGCTTCCTGAAATGGCTGCGCCCCGGTGGCCGCATGTTCCTGGTCCATGGCCGCGCACCGGCGATGGAAGCGGCGCTCGTGAAGCCTGCGGACAACGCCGCCGGTTTCGAGATCGAGTCGCTGTTCGAGACCGAGTTGCCGTATCTCGTCGGCGGCGCCCCCATTCCGCAATTCCATTTGTGATCCGACCGACCCGCGGACGCGGATCGTCCAATCAAGATCAAGAAGGAACCCCATGACTCGCCGCCCCCTCGCCCTCGCCCTCGCATTGCTGGTGCTGCCGCTCGGCGCGCAGGCCGAAGACCTGCTCCAATCCTACGAGCTCGCGCGCAACAGCGATCCCCAGTTGTCCGCGGCCGAAGCCAATCGCCTGATCTCGCGCGAAGGCGCGGTGCAGGCGCGCTCGTTGCTGCTGCCGCAGGTCAACGGCACGGCGTCCTATACCCGCTCCGACGGCGACGACGAGTCGTCCGCGCCCACCGTCTCCGACGGCAGCAGCGATTCGACCACCCGCGACATCGGGGTACGTCTGAACCAGATGGTGTACGACCACAGCGCGATCAATCGCGCGCGCAGCCAGAACGCCCTGGCGCAGGCCGGCGACTTCCAGCTCGAGGCGGCCGGCGACCAGCTGATCACGCGCACGTCGACGGCGTATTTCAACGTCCTGATCGCGATGGAAACGCTGGCCGCGGCGCAGGCGCAGGAAACCGCGCTGAAGAAGCAGTTCGATTTCGCGGACAAGCGCCTCGAAGTGGGTCTGGCTCCGATCACCGACGTGCACGAAGCCCGCGCGCAGTACGATCGCGCCCGCGCCAACACCATCGTCACCGCCAACGCGCTGGAAGACGCGTATCGCGCGCTGGAAGAGATCACCGGCCGCGACGTGCGCGCGCTGAAGGCGCTGCCGCAGGATTTCCAGCCCGAACTTCCGTCCTCGATGGACGCGGAAGGCTGGGTGCAGTCCGCGCTGGACAACAATCCGAGCCTCAAGGCCCAGGAATATCGCGTGAAGTCGGCCGAATCCGGCATCGAAGTCGCGCGCGGCGGACACTATCCCACGGTGTATTTCGGCGCCAACCTCGGCCGCACCCGCACCGACGGCGACTCCACCGACAACCTGCTCAATGCCACCGCCGACTTCGAGCGCGAAAGCGCTTCGCGCAGCCTCGGGCTGACGCTGTCGATCCCGATCTTCGCCGGCGGCGGCACCCAGTCCGGCGTACGCCAGGCCATCTCCCAGCGCGATGCCACCAACGACGAGCTCGAACAGCAAAAGCGCGCGCTGGTGCGCAACACCCGCAATGCCTACCGCACGCTGGTGGCGGGCGTCAGCGAAGTCGAAGCGCGCAAGGCCGCGGTGTTCTCGGCGCGCAGCGCCTACGAGGCTTCGCAGGTCGGCCTTGAAGTCGGCACGCGCACGGTGCTGGACGTCTTGAACAACCAGCAGACGTTGTTCAACGCCGAGCAGGAATACGCGCAGTCGCGCTACAACTTCCTGCAGAACCGGCTGTTGCTCGAACAGGCCGCCGGCACCCTGGACATCGAAGATCTGCAGGACATCAACCGCCTGCTGACCGTGGACGCGGCGCCGAAGTCCTCGCCCTGACGGCGTCCGGGTACAACGCATCGCGCGAAGGGCCGCACCGCAAGGTGCGGCCCTTCGACGTTTCCGGACATGGGAACTCCGGAGTCGCAGCGGCGATCGCACGCTGCGGCATGCGCGGCGTCAATCGGAGCTGCAGTCCCCGCCGACGCAATAGGTCGCGCCGAACAGCATCCAGCCATCGGGCGTGCACAGGTAATACAGCTGCGCATAACCGCCCAGGATCGGCAGGTCGATCACCTCGACCGACCACACGTTGGCCTCCGTGCACAGGGACAGCTCCGTGGCAGCCTGGGCGGGGGCCGGCGCGGCCATGCCGAACGCCAGTGCGGTTGCCGCCAATGCAGTAAGAAAAGCACGTCGCATGACACGTCTCCTCATCTTCAACAAGGGTTGCGGCGGACATCGACCGATGGGCGATGCCCCGCAATGTCGTTGTAGCGCGATGGGTCTCGCGAGGAACCGATCTGGATCAAGCCGACGCGACCAACAGGAAAATCGTTTTGATCGGGAATGCGTTTTGGATCGAGCCCGTCGAATGCGGACCTCGCCTGCAGATGGCTTCGATCAAGCGTCCTGATGGAAAGATTCGAATCGACCCGTTCAGATCGATCGATCGATCATCTCCATCGTGCGACGCAACGCGCCGCGTCCCTGTTCGACCAGCGCACGCCCCGCTTCGGCCATGCGCGCGCGCGCATCGGGATCGGACAACAGCGCTTCGAGTTCCGCGGCCACGGCGTCGGCGTCGGCGGCGATGCGCACGGCGTCCACCCCGCGCAGTTGTTCGGCGATGTCGCTGAAGTTGTGCAGGTGCGGACCGGTGACGATGGCGGTGCCGACCGCGGCGGGCTCCAGCAGATTGTGCCCGCCCACCGGCTGCAGGCTGCCGCCGACGAAGGCGACATCCGCGCAGGCGTAGAACAGCATCAGCTCGCCGAGCGTATCGATCACGAACACCGCGTCGTCGGCTTCCGGCGCCACGGTGAGCGTGCGCGTCGCCACCTGCAGTCCGGTTTCGATCGCCAACTGGGTCGCGGGACGGAAGCGTTCGGGATGCCGCGGCGCCCAGAGCATCAGCAGGTCGGGCCAGCGCAGGCGCAGCCGGCGGTCGATCGCGAGCATCAGCGCCTCCTCGTCCGGATGAGTGCTCGCCGCGATCCAGACCGGACGGCCCGGAATGCGGCTGCGCAGCGCGAGCGCCGACGTCGCGATGGTCGGATCCACGCGCATGTCGAACTTCAGATTGCCGTAGACGACGAGCTGGTCGTCGCGGGCACCGAGTCGCGCGAAACGCCCGGCATCGGCATCGGACTGCGCGGCGACGGTCCGCAGCGTGCGCAGCGCGCGGCCCACCAGCGGACGCAGCGCGCGATAGCCGCGCAGAGAACGCTCGGACAGCCGGGCATTGATGAGATGCGCCGGAATGCCGTGGTCGCGACAGGCGAACAACAGATTCGGCCACAGCTCTGTCTCGACGATCAGCGCGATGCACGGCCGGAAATGGCGGAGGAATCGGTCGACCGCGCCGGTGAGGTCGTAGGGCAGATAGACATGCGCCACGCGCGTGTCCCAGAGCGCGCGCACCCGGTCCGAGCCCGTCGGCGTGATCGTGGTGACCAGCACGCGGCGCCGGGGATGTTCGCGCAGCAGCGCATTGATCAGCGGCGCGGCGGCGTTCACTTCGCCCACCGACACCGCATGCACCCAGAGGTGGCCGCCACCTTCCGCCGCGGTGCCGTAGCGGGCGTAACGCTCATGCCAGCGCAGCAGATAGGCCCGCTGGCGGAAACCGCGCCAGATCAGGTGGTAGACGGTGACCGGCAGCAGCAGGTACAGCGCGGCCGAATACAGGCCGCGCAGGGTGAGTTCGATCGTGCGCTCGAAGGTGCCAGCCCGCATCGGCACAGGATACCGGGTCGCGATGATCGGTGACGCGGGTCGAAGGGCCCGGCCGCGCCCTTACAATGCGTCATGTCCTTCACGTTCGATGCCCCGCCGCCGCGTTCGCCCCGACACTGGCCCACGTGGCTGGGCATCGGCGCGCTGGCGCTGCTGGCGCGGCTGCCGTGGCCGCTGCAGCGTGCGCTCGGCGCCGGCATCGGCCATGTCCTGCGCTGGACGCTGCGCGATCGGCGGCGGGTCGCCGCACGCAATCTCGAACTGTGCTTTCCCGAACTGGACGCCGGCGCGCGCGACGCGCTGCTGCGCCGCCACTTCGCGGCGCTGGGGACCGCGCTGTTCGAATTCGGCCGCGCCTGGTGGGGATCGGTGGAACCGCAGCGCCGCGGGCTGGTGGTCGAAGGCGTGGAGCACATCGAGTCAGCGCGCGCCGCCGGCCGCGGCGTGATCGTGGTCTCGGGACATTTCACGACCCTGGAGATGTGCGCGCGCCTGGCCTGCGACCACGTACCGCTGGCCGGCATGTACCGGCCCTATCCGCAACCGGCGATGGAATGGGCGGTGCTGCGCGGGCGTTCGCGCTACGCCGCGGGCATGTTCGCCAAGGACGACGTGCGCGGCGTGGCGCGGCATCTCAAACGCGGCGGCCTGCTGTGGTACGCGCCGGATCAGGACCCGAGCAAGGGCGACAGCGCGTTCGTACCGTTTTTCGGACAGCCGGCGAAGAGCCTGAAGTCCACGCATCAGCTGGCGCGCCTCTCGGGCGCGGCGGTGGTGATGTTCCAGCACTTCCGCCGCGACGACGGCGGCTACACGCTGCGCTTCTGGCCGGCGTTCGACGCGTTTCCTTCCGACGACGCCGATGCCGACACCGCGCGGGTGATCGCCGCGATCGAGACGATGGCGCGCGAGGCGCCCGAGCAGTATCTGTGGATCCACCGCCGCTTCAAACGCCGCCCCGACGGCGGACGCGTCTACGACTGAGCGGGTGCCGGTGCGGGCACTTCGCGACCGAGCAGACTGCCCGCGTACAGCGCCGCCAGCAGCAGCGTCGCGCCGCCCCAGAAGGTCGAGTAGAACGCGAGATGGGTGTTGAACGGGAACACCGTCACCGCCAGCGCCAGCATCGCCGGCTCGGCCGCGCGGCGGCCCGCAGGCTCGGCGTAACGCCATGCGCGTCGCGCCGTCGCCACGCCGGCCAGCCACAACAACAGGCCGATGACGCCGGTTTCGCTGAGGATTTCCAGCACGATCTGATGCGCATGCAGCGCCGGCCCCAGGCCCCATTCGGCCAGCGCGCCGGATTCGGGATCGCAGGCCGGGAACGCCTCGCGGAATCCGCGCGGCCCCACGCCGTTGACCGGATGCGACGTCGCGATGCACCAGGCCGCGCCCCAGATCCGGCCGCGTCCGGACAACGCGCTGTCGACGCCTTCCCGATCCGCGCTGAAGGCATGCGTGGTGCGTTCGATGCGTTCGCGCACCTGCGGCGACACCGCGCCGAGGCCCAGCAGCAGCACGGCGCCGAGCGCGAACACCGCCAGCAACCGTTTGCGGCCAAGCAACCGCCAGCCGGACAGCAGCAGCACCAGGCCATAGGTGATCCACGACGCGCGCGAACCGGCGAGCAGGATCACCAGGCCGATCAGCGCGGCGGCGGCCAGCCAGCCCCATTGGCCGAATCGACGGCCGGCCATGTAGAGCGCGAACGGCGAGAGACTGGCGAGCACCACGCCGAGCTTGAGATTGCAGGGACCGAGCACGCCACCGAGACGATCGAGCAGCAGATAGTCGTTGGCGTCGCAGAGACGATGCCCGCTGATCGCCAGCTTCGCCGCATCCATGCCGGCGAACAGCGGGCTGGTGCCGGAGATCGCCTGGATCAGTGCGTCGAGACTCCATACGCCAACGATGACGGCCAGGCCGCCGAAGGTGATGCGGCGCCCGCGCGCATCGGCCACCGCGGCCGCGGCCAGCCACAGGAACGGCAGATAGCGCAGATCCGACGCCACTTCACGAAAGGCACGCGCCCTGTCGATCGCGTCGATCGCGCCGATGAGTTCCGGCAGCCAGTAGGCGAAGAACATCACGCTGGTCAGCGCCCAGGCCTGCGCACCGAGCAGCGCGCCACCGCCGCGGAAGCGCACGAACAGCAGCCGGCCCAGCGCGACCAGCGCGCCGAGGCCGAGCACGGCTTCGGCGATGCCCGGCGCCGGCCACAGCGCGACGAAAGCCAGCACCCAGAACGGCGCCCAACGCCAGCCCGCGGGAAGCGCGGGCACGGTGTCGATGTCGTTTGCGGTGGTCGGTGCGGCGGTCATTCCGGACAGAGTTCGCGATAGCAGGCCAGGGTCGCGGCTTGCATCGTTTCGAGCGAATAACGCTGCAGCCGCTGCGGCATCGTAGCGGGCTTGGCCTGCAAAATCTTGGCCTGCGAAATCTCGGGCTGCAGAAGCATCGCGCCTGCGGCGCGGCGCAGCGCGTCCGCGTCGAACGGCGCCACCGCGCCGGCCGGCTGCAGTTCGCGCAGCAGTTCGCCGACGCCGCCGTGGGCCCAGCCGACCACCGGACGGCCGACCGAGAGCGCCTCGATCACGGTGCGGCCGAAGGCTTCGGGCTTGCGCGAGACCTGCAGCACCAGATCGCTCGCGGCATAAGCCTCGGCGATCGCGGCGGTCGGCGGCGTGATCGCCAGCGCGTCGGCGCATCCGGCCTGCGCGGCGTCGCGTTCGAGACCGGCGATGTAGGCCTCGCGCCCGGGTTCGCGCGCGCCTGGCATCCACAGCCGCGCATCGAGCCCGTCGCCGCGCAGCGCGGCCAGCAGCGCCAACGCATCGGCATGGCCCTTCAGCCGCGTTCCGCGCCCCGGCAGCAGCAGCAGCGGGCCATCGCCGCGCAGTGCGGGATGCAGCGCGGCGATCCGCGCCCGCGCCGCGCGGTCCGGATGCGGCGCGTGCGGAAACGCGGCGGGATCGATGCCGCGCGGAATCGTGCGCAGCAGCGCCGGATCGGTCGCCGGGTAATGCCGCAGCACATGCGCGCGGACGGTGTCGGACACGCAGATCACGCGCTCGCCGGCGGCCATGATCGCGCTGTAGCGCGATGGCGAATTCAGTCCATGCACGGTGGTGACGAAATGCGGTCGCCGCACCGCCGGCATGCCGCGCAGCGCGAAGCGGCCGACCCATGCCGGCAGCCGCGAACGCGCGTGGACGATGTCGGCGCCGCAGTCGGCGAACAGCGCGCGCAGACGGCGGACATGGCGGAAGGTGAGCGGCGATTTGCGGCCGATGTCGAGAGCGACGTGTTCGGCGCCCGCGGCTTCGAGCGCAGGCACGAGACGGCCGCCGGCCGAGACCACGATGGCGCGATGTCCCGCGCGCAACAGCGCATCGGCGATCTCGAGGGTGGAACGTTCGACGCCGCCGGACTGCAGGGCCGGCAGCAGTTGCACCACGGTCAGACGACGCATGGTGGGATCTGGCGACGACGCGGATTCAGTCGACGAGATGATAGACCGCGCCGCAGTACGGGCAGGTCGACGTGCCGCCTTCGGCTTCGATCGGCAGATAGACCCGCGGATGCGAATTCCACAGCGCCATCTCGGCGGTCGGGCAGCTCAGCGGCAGATCGCCATGGCGGACTTCGTAGCGTTGCTGGGCGTTGGCTTGGGTGGACTGGGCGGTCATGGCGGTCATCCTGCGCGGAAGCCGCATTTTAACCCGGCCGCGACGCTACGATACGCGCACCGCCCCAGGGATCGCGCCCATGTCTCCCCCGATCGAGATCGTCGGCCGCCAGAGTTCGCACTACACCCGCCAGGTCCGCCTGCTGGCGCACGAACTGGGCGTGGATTACACGCTGCAGCCCATCCACGACCTGCTCGGCGAGGACCCGGCCACGTTCGCCGGCAATCCGGCGCTGAAACTGCCGGCCGTGCGCCAGGGCGACGTCGTGATCTGGGGCAGCCTCAATGCCTGCCGCTGGATCGCCCGGCAGGCGCCCGGCGGCGCGACGCGCGTCGCCTGGCCCGAAGACGCCACGACACCGCTGCTGATGAACGCGCACGAGGTGGTGGCGCATGCGATGGCCGCGCAGGTGGAAGTGGTCTTCCACGACATCGTCTCGAAGCGGCCAGCGGATGCGACCTCGCGCAAACGGCGCACCAGTCTGGCGCTGTGCCTCGCCTGGCTGGACGCGCATCTCGACGCGATCCACGCCGAACTGCCGGCGGAACGGATCGCGCTGTTCGATCTCGGGCTGTTCTGTCTGCTGGAACACCTGCCGTTCCGCAATCCGATGGATCTCTCGCGGATGCCGCGACTCACCGGGTTCGCAGGCGAATTCGGCCAGCGCGCGTCGGCGCGGGCGACGCCCTATCGCTTCGACGCGCCGCCGCCGGAAGTCATTGGCTGAGGCCGCAACGGAAACGGGCCGCGCGAGGCGGCCCGTCCCGGACGATCATCGCTGGCTGTCGATTACTTCGTCGACCCGGCTTCGACCGCCGGCGCCGGCTTCGGCACGATCGCTTCGGTGGTGATCGACAGCGTGACTTCGTCGCTGACGTTCGGCGCGTATTTGCCGACGCCGAAATCGCTGCGCTTGATCGTGGCGGTGGCCGCGAAACCGGCGGCCTCGCGCTTGGCCATCGGCTGCACGCCGATCTTGTTGATGGTCACGTCGAGGGTCACCGGCTTGGTGATGCCCTTGATGGTGAGGTCGCCGGTGACCGACAGCTTGCCCTGGCCGGCGGCCTTCACCGACGTGCTCTTGAAGGTGATGGTCGGGAATTTCTCGGCGTCGAAGAAATCGTCGCTGCGCAGATGGTCGTCGAAATCGCCGACATGCGAATTCAGGCCCGAGAGCGGGATCGTCACTTCGACCTTCGACGCACCGACCTTGTCGGGATCGTAGGTGATGAAGCCGTCGACCTTGCCGAAATGGGCGATCGGATTGGAAAACCCGAAATGGCTCCAACTGGCGACCACGTCGGTGTGGTTGGCGTCGATCTTGTAGGTCAGCGGCGCGGCGAAGGCGGCGGTGGAAGCCAGCGCGAGGGCGGCGGCGAGCAGCGGACGCTTGAACAGGGCGGGTTTCATCGGAATTCTCCTGGAAACGGAAGGGGGTGCGGCGAAGAGGGTGTGAAGACGGAACACAGAGGCGGCACGCCGCCGGAACGGTGCGCGGAGCATCACTCGATGCGGCAGGCTTCGTCGAAGCCCAGGCGCGGCGAGCGGGGGAAAATCGAGGCCGGGTCGCCCTTGCCGAGGTTGACCAGGAAGTTAGAGCGGATCGCGGTGCCGGCGAAGAAGGCCTCGTCCAGCAGCGCATTGTTGAAGCCCGACATCGGGCCGCAATCGAGGCCGAGGGCGCGGGCGGCGAGGATCAGATAGGCGCCCTGCAGGCTGCCGTTGCGCAGGGCCACGGTCTCCAGCACCGGCTCGGGCTTGCCGGCGAACCAGGACCGCGCATCGGTGTGCGGGAACAGCACCGGCAGCTTGTTGTAGAAGGCCATGTCGTAGCCGACGATGACGGTGACCGGCGCCGCGAGGGTCTTGTCGCGATTGCCCGGATCCAGCGCCGGGGCGAGGCGGGCCTTGGCCTCGGGCGACTTCACGAACACGAACCGCGCCGGGCCGGCGTTGGCGGCGGTCGGGCCCCACTTCAGCAGATCGTAGAGACGCTGCAGGGTGGCGTCGTCGATGTCGCCCGAAAAGGCGTTGTAGGTACGGGCGCTGCGGAAGAGTTGATCCAGAGCGGTGTCGTTGAGCGAAGAGAACATCGGCGGAGTCGTCCCGGGCGTGTGAAGATGAAAGCGAGGCGGCAGTGTAGAGTCCGCGCAGGCCCGTGGCAGCGGCACCGCGAGAACGTATCGGGTCAAATCCGGAACAATGAGCAATCAAACCGTCGATTCAACCCATATTTGTGCTTTCAGCGATGGCCGCGCCGGGAATACACGTCAGGCCGAAGCGCTGGCGGCGCGGCTCACGGACGAGGGCACTCCGGCCTCTCATCATCTTCTGATACCGCGCGCGCCCTGGCGCTGGGCCGCGCCGCGGCGTCTGCCCGGTGTCGCGCATGCGTTCGGCCCGGACTTCGCCGCTCGTCTGGCATCGCCGCCGGGGATCGCCATCGGCTGCGGCCGCCAGGCCGCGCTCGCCACCCGCCTGCTGCGGGAACGCGGCGCCCGCGCCGTGCAGATCCTCGATCCGCGCCTGCATCCGTCGCACTGGGACGTGGTGGTGGTGCCGGAGCACGACCGCCTGCGCGGATCGAACGTCATCCCCATGCTCGGGAGCCTGCATCCGGTCGACGACGCGTGGCTGGCGCAGGCACGCACGGACTTCTCCGCGTTCGCCGCCCTGCCCGCGCCGCGCACCGCCTTCCTGCTCGGCGGCATGAGCGCCCATGCCCGCTTCGACCGGATGGCGTTCGAGGTGATGGCTTCGAAATTCGAAGCGGTACTCGCCCGCGACGGCGGCAGCGTGCTGCTCACGACCTCGCGCCGCACGCCGAAGGAGCTCCGCGATGTGCTCCGGCATCGTTACGACGGCACGCCCGGGCTGGTCTGGCGCGATGCCGCGGACGGCCCCAACCCGTATCCCGGCCTGCTCGCCTGGGCGGACCGCATCGTGTGTTCGCCGGATTCGGTGAACATGATTTCGGAAGCCTGCGCCACCCGCGCGCCGGTGTTCGTGTTCGACCCGCAGCGCGTCCATGGGCGTCCGCGCGCCTTCCTCGATGCCCTGCTCGCGCGCGGCCGCATCCGCGCGATGGACGCGCGGCTCGATGCCTTCGACGTGGAACCGCTGCGCGAGACCGCGCGGGTGGCGGCGGAAGTGCGCGCGCGGCTGATGCCGGGTTAACGCCTCGTCCGCTCGACGGCCGACGAGCGCGCAACGCGCAAGCCGACGACCACGGCGGCCACCGCCACGGCGGCGAGGACCGGCCGGCGCTTCAGCGACCGCACCGCGCCGAGCGCGAAGGCCGTCGCCCAGGGTTTGCGCGCGAGCGCGGCGAGCAGACCGACCCAGCCGCTGCGCCCGGCCAACGCCGCACCGATGCCGCCGGCGGCGTTGCCGAAGGAGCGGAGACGGTCGGTGCCGCCACGCAGTTCACGCATCGCGGAAGCGACTTCGGCGCGTTCGACGGTCGCGCGCATGCGCAGCATTTCCATGCGCAGTTCGCGCATCTTCGCCTGATCGCTCATGGCCCCTCCCCGGCGTCGCCGCGACCGCGTCCCGCGAGGAACGCGTCGCGATCGTTGGACAACTCGCGCAGGGTCTCCGACAGCACCGGCGGCGCGGCCGCCATCTCGGCGGCGAGCGTGCGGAACAGCCAGATCGCGCCAAGCGCGTACAGCGCAAGCAGCGCCGCGAGCGTGATCCAGCCGAACCGCGGCCACAACACCACCGTCAGCAGCGCCGAACCCGCGACCAGCGCGAGCAACGCCAGCACCGCGCCCAGCAGCGCCAGCACCAGCCAGCGCATCAACTGCGCGCGGGTCTGCGCGAGTTCGAGCGACGCGAACTCGGCGCGCGACACCAGCAGATTGACCGCGGCCGCCGAGAGGCGGCGCACGGAAGCGAACGGGGACGCCATGGCCCGGAGGCGGCTCAGCGCCGCGAGACGAGCAGGCCGACCAGGAAGCCGACGCCCGCGGCGACGCCGATCGCGCCCCACGGATGCTCATGCACCAGATCGTCCGCGGCGCGCGCGGCGGCCTTGGTGTTGGTGGCGACCGCGGTCTGCGCGTCCTGCAGACGCTGCTTGGCACGACTCAGCGCTTCGCTGGCGCGTGCGCGGAGCGCCTGCGCGCGCTCGCCGGTGGCACCGGCGGCTTCTTCCAGAATGGCCTCGACATCCTCCAACACGACCTTGGCGTCGGTGACGAGTTCTTCGGTGTCCAGATAATGATTCTTCGACATGTGCAGCTCCTCGGGGGTTGGCGGAGTGATTGGCAAGAACGGGGTCGAGCATAGCGCGCATCGGCGATGGAATCGCAAGCGCATCCGATTCCCGGGCGATCCGGTTGCGGGACCCGTCAGGAATGCGGCGGAGGCCCGCCTGCGGACAGGCATCCGGCACGAATCATGCGCCTTCGGTGTGCAGAATGCCCTGCGTGGCCGCGATCACGGCGCGACGCGCGGCGTCGAGCCCTTCGCCGCCGGCATCGACGATCCGGGTCCGGCGGTCGAGCGTGCAGGCCAGCCCGGCGCCGAGCAGCGCGTCGTGCGCCGCGTGCAGACGCGCCGCGGTCTCCGCATCCAGCACCGCTTCCGCGCGCAGCGCATCGATCAGACCCGGGGTGTCGCGTGGAGCGAGCAGGGCCGGCTTCGCCGCGGCATCGCGCAGCACGAGGTATTGCAGCAGGAATTCGAGGTCGACCAGACCGCCCTGCCCCTGCTTGAGATCGAAACGATCCAAGCCGGAACGATCCAGCTCCGCACGCATCCGCGCGCGCATCGCGGCCACATCCTCGCGCAACTTCCCGGCATCGCGCGGCTGCGCCAGGGTATCCGCGCGCACCCGTTCGAACGCGGCGCGCAGATCCGCGTCGCCGGCGATGGCGTGGGCGCGCACCAGCGCCTGATGTTCCCAGGTCCAAGCGCGATGGCGCTGGTACTCCTCGAAACTGGCGAGCGTGGACACCAGCAATCCCTTGGCGCCGTCGGGCCGCAGGCGGACGTCGACGTCGTACAGCCGGCCGGCGCCGGTCGGCGCGCCCAGCAGCGCGACGATCTTCTGCGCTAGGCGCGCGCTCCAGCGCGGCGCATCGAGCGCGCGGGCGCCGTCGGACAGCGCGTTCACGGGCGCGTCGTAGACGAAGACCACGTCGAGGTCGGAGCCGAAACCGAGTTCGCGGCCGCCGAGGCTGCCGTAGCCCAGCACCGCGAAACGGAAACCGTCGATGCGGCCGTGCTGCGCTTCGAGCTCGCGCAGCGCCAGCCGGTAGACCGCCGCCAGCAGCGCATCCGCCAACGCCGCCAGCAGCCGCGCGGTGTCGACGGCGCGCATGCGCCGGTCGAGAGTGACGAGGGCGATGCGGAAGCTCAGGGTCTGCCGGGCTTCGTTGAGCGCCAGCAGCGCCGCTTCCGAATCCTCCGCCTGCAGCGCGGCGTCGGCCGCCGCGGCGAACGCTTCCGGCTTCGGCAGCGGCCCGGCGACGCGGATGTCCAGCAGTTCGTCCAGCAGCAGCGGATGCGCGGCGAGGCGGTCGCCCAGCAAGGCGCTGCGCGCCAAGGTATCGACCAGCCGCGACAGCGCCGCGGGTTGTTCGTCCAGCAATGCGAGATAACTCGCGCGGCGCAGGATCGCCTGCAGCAGCGCCAGCGCACGCCGCAGCGCCAGCAGCGGTTCGGCAGATCCGGCCACGCCCGCGAGCAGCGCCGGCATCAGCCGATCCAGCCGCGCGCGCGCCGCATCCGACAGGTCGCGCACGCCCGGCGCGCGCGCGAAATCGCGCAGCGCGCGATCGACCTCGATCGCCTCCGCGAAGCCGGCGTCGCGCAGCGTCCGCGCCGCATCCTCGTCCTCGCCGTCGCGGCCTCCGCCGTCGCGCAGCCCGCGCCAATAGGACACCAGCGCATCGGGCTGCACGGCATGTCCACGGGGCGCGAGCAGCGCATCGAATTCCTGCGTCACCCGTTCGCGATGCGCCTGCAGCCGGGCATGCAGCGCATCCCAGTCGGCTTCGCCGAGCCCCTGCGCGAGTCGCCCCCGGGTCGCCGGGTCGTCCGGGAGCCGCTGGGTCTGCGCGTCGCCCAGCATCTGCAGCCGGTTTTCGAGCAGGCGCAGAAAACGATACGCCGCGAGCAGCGCGTCGCAGGCCTCCGCGGACAGATGGCGCGCATCGCGCAGCGCCGACAGCGCGGGCTGCAACCGGCGCTCACGCAGCGCCGGCTCGCGCCCGCCGCGGATCAGCTGCAGCGCCTGGGCCAGGAATTCCACTTCGCGGATACCGCCGGGGCCGCGCTTGATGTCGTCGGCCATATCCTTGCGCGCGACTTCGGCGGCGATGCTCGCCTTCATCTCGCGCAGGCCGTCGAGCGCGCCGTAATCGAGATAGCGCCGATAGACGAACGGCCGCAGGGTGTCGAGGAAGCGCGCGCCGGCGTCGAGGTCGCCGGCCACCGGCCGCGCCTTCTGCCAGGCGTAGCGCTCCCAGTCGCGACCTTCGCGCTGGAAATACTGCTCCATCGCCGCGAAGGACAGCGCGATGCGTCCGGCGGTGCCGAACGGCCGCAGGCGCAGGTCCACGCGATGACAAAAGCCCTCCGCGGTGACTTCGTCGAGCAGCTTCGCCAACTGCTGGCCGAGCCGCGCGAAGTAATCCTCCGCCGCCAGCGTGCGCGACCCGTCGCTGTCCCCGTCCTGCGCGTAGGCGTAGACCAGGTCGATGTCGGAGCTGAAGTTCAGTTCGCCGCCGCCCAGTTTGCCCAGCGCGAACACGACCAGCCGCACCGGCGCACCGTCGGGATCGCGCACCGTGCCGAAACGCTCGGTGAAGTCGCGTTCCAGCGCATCCAGCGCGGCCTGCAGGCAGGTCTCGGCCAGCGCGGTGATCCCCGCCAGCGTCTGGTCCAGCGTGTCCAGCCCGTGCACGTCGCGCCAGATCAGCCGCACCGACTCGGCTTGGCGGTGGCGCCGCAGCAGGGTCGGCCATTCGGTGCGCAGATCCGCGGTCAGGGCCGGGATCGTCATCGGCGACACGCCGTCGTCGGCCAGCAGCGTGGGCAACAGTGCCGGCTGGCGCAGGCAGACGTCGACCGCGAAATCGCTGACCAGGGCCAGGGCGCGGATGCGCGGCCCGGCGTCCGCCGGCAGCGCCGCATGCGCCGTGCGCAGACGGGCGACGGCACGCTCGACCCGGGCGGCGACGGATGCCGATGCGGCGGGCGATTGGAGGGCGGAAGGCTCGGCGGGATCCATGCGCGGATTCTGGCATCCCCTGCGGGAGACCGATGCGGGTGGCGATGCGGGGCAATAAAAAAGCCCGCCCCGGTCGAACCGGTAGCGGGCTTGCTCCCTCCCCCACGTCGGGATGCGCGAGCATCGTGAAGGAAGCGTTAGGACAAATCACGCTGCGGTGCAAAAAAGAACCGGCAGGTACATTTAATTGCCCTCGACGGATGTCCGCACCTCCGGCCAACCGCGAAGCGAGCGTCGTGCCGCACGGATTGGAGGCACAATGCGGCTCTCCGGGGACGGGGCCCCGGAAGCCTTCGCGACATGCGCGATCCGCGCCCGACATCAGGCGCGGGGACGCGACGCGCAGCCGGCCATCCTGCCGACTCCCCCGCCACCGCATCGACAAGGAGCGTTTCCGAATGAACCCGAACCTGAAAATGTTGTTGGCTGCAGGCGCATGCAGTCTGTTGTTGACCCTGGGCGCATGGCCGTCGCGGCCGGTGTCGGCCGCATCTCCGGATGCCGCGTCCGCCGCCGCGGCGGAAGCGCCGGCGCAGCCCGGGCAGATGAAAGTGCTCGCCGCCGCGGGCGACGACGTCTCCGGCACGCTGGTCACGCCGTCCGGCGCGCTCTCGTTCCGCACGAACAGTCTCTCCGCCGGGAAATCCACGGCGAAGGGCGTCTCCCCCGATCGCGTGACCGTGCGGCTGGAAGTCAACGGCGCCGTGATCGATCACGACATCGACTACGCCGCCGGCACCATGACGGTGCGCACCGCGGAGCGCGTGATCATCGACGAACAGGACCGCACCGTCCTCAAGAGCTTCCAGACCGAACTCGGCCGCACCCTGCCCACGCTGGCCAGCGGACAGCGCGTGCCGAAATCGCACGACATGCTGTGGCGTCTGGCGGAGATGTATTCGGAAGTCCCGCTGGGCAAGACCTTCGCTGCGGAATGGGTGGTGAAGCGCGGCGACGCCAAGCCGATCGCACCGCAGGCGCGCGATTTCGACCGCGAGTCCGGCAGCATCGTGCCCGGCGCGCAGGCGCTCAGCCGGCAGCCGATCGTGGCCGCGGCCGCGTGCAACGAACAGGGCGGCGGCAGCTTCACCAACCTGCACGCCATCGTCGATGTCTGCGACGACGACCGCGTGTTCTATCGTTCCTCGGCGCACGACTTCTGCCCTTCGCACGGCTACAGCAGCAAGAGCGTGGCCTACGGCTGCGGCGCGAGTTCCTGCCCGGGCCGCTGCGGCGCGGGCTGCGGCGTGGGCGATGGCCTCGGCGCCTGGTACCAGGATTGCCTCGATCACGACATCTGCAATCGCGACCACAACTCGCAGCTCGGCGCCTGCGGCGACGAATGGACCGAAGCGGCCGACGACTACGCCTTCGGCGCGATCTCCTGCTACACCACCTGCCATTGAGCGCGACGGCGGACGCGGGGACGACCGCGTCCGCCGCCCCCCTCGTCACGACGCCGAACGACAGAGGGCCCGCTGCGAAGCGGGCCCTCTGCTTTCGGACGATGCCGCCGCGATCAGTCGGTGGCGGCGGCTCCGGCAGTCGCGGTCGCGGTCGCGGACACGTTCGTGCCAAGGCGCTGCGGCGGATTGTGTTCATCGAACCACTTCTTCACCTGCTGATACCAGAACACCGAATTCTGCGGCTTCAGCACCCAGTGATTCTCGTTCGGATAGTAGAGGTAGCGGCTGGGCACGCCCTTGTTCAAGAGCGTCTGGTACAACTCCAGGCCGTGGTTCACCGGCACGCGCAGATCGGTCTGTCCATGCACGACGAGGGTCGGCGTCTTGAAGTGCGCGGCGCGCAGATGCGGCGAATTGCGCTCCACCGCCGCGCGGTTGTCGCCTTCCCAGAAACCGCCGAAACGCGCGGGTTCCGCCGAGAAATCCGCGGCCTGCTGGGTGTAGAGGTTGTACACCGCCGCATGCGCGAGCAGCGCCTTGAACGGATGCTCGCGGCCGAGGATCACGGTGGTGAGATAACCGCCATAGCTGCCGCCGCCCGCGACCATGCGGTCCTTGTCGATCCAGGGCTGTGCGGCGAACCACTCCGCCGCCTTGATCACGTCCTGGTAGGGCTGTTCGGCCCACTCCGGGTTGATCGAATCGAGGAAGGCCTGGCCGAAGCCGGAACTGCCGTGGAAATTCGGCCACGCGGTGACGTAACCCCAACTGCCGAACACCTGCGCGTTCCAGCGGAACGCCATGCCGTCGGTGATCGCATTGTGCGGGCCGCCGTGGATCAACATGAAGAACGGATATCGTTTGGATTTGTCGAAGCCCGGCGGATAGTTCACCCACATCTGGATGTCCCTGCCGTTCGCGCCCTTGTAGGTCACCGACTCGTAGGTGCCGAAGTCGGTCGCGGCCAGCAGCGCGTCGTTGATCGTCGACAGCTTGGTCGCGGCACCGCTCTTCGCATCCAGGCGCACCAGCGTCGGCGGCTCGACGAAACTTTCGCGCAGCGCGACCAAGGTGCCGTTGTCCGCCAGCGCGAGGCCGCCGAACGACATCGCGCCGGTCACCTTGCGCGGCGCGCCGTCCAGCGGCAGTTCGTACACGCGCACGTTGCCGGCGTCGTCGATCGTGCCGTACAGACGGCGGCTGTCGCGCGCCCACACCAGGCCGCTCACGCTGCGGTCCCAGTCTGCGAACAGTTCGCGCGTCGTGCCGCTGGCGCGATCGCGCAGCATCAGTCGGCCCTTGTCGGCATAGAAGGCACGGATGCGCTGCTGCACGAAACTCAGATGGCGGCCATCCGGGCTGTAGAGCGGCGAAACATCACCGCCGACATTGCCCGCGGAGAGGTTGCGCGGGTCCTTGCCGCCGCTGCCGTCGGCGGCGATCGCGACGGTGAAGACATCGTTGTTGGCGACGTTGATCGCGGGATTGCTGTCGGCGACGAACGCCAGTTCGCGGCCGTCGGGCGAGATCGCGTAATGGCCGTCGGTGCCCAGCACCGCATTGCGCGGCAGTTGCAGGCCGCTGGGCTGGGTCAGCGCCCGGATCGTCGGCAGTTCGGCGCCATCGGCGCCGGCGTCGAACGCCACCGAGAACACGTGGTACTGGCGTTCGTCGAGATACTGGTCCCAGGCGGACACCGGGCCGGCATCCCAGACCATCGCGGTCATCTTGCGGTCCTTGCGCTCGTCCAGGCGCTTGCCCTGCTGGTCCAGCGCCAGATCCGCGAACACCCGCGACACGAACGCCAGGCGCTTGCCGTCACCGAACCACTTCGGACTCTGCACGCCGGTCGCGAGTTTCGTGAGTCGCCGCGCTTCGCCGCCGCCGATCGGCATCACGTACAGCTGCGGCGCCTTGTCGTCGCCGCGCTGCGAGGTGAAGGCCACGTATTTTCCGTCGGGGCTGATCGTCGGCGCACCGTCGTTCGCGGCATCGGTGGTGAAACGCCGCTGGCCGCTGCCGTCGGCGGCATTCCAGATCCACAGATCGACGTAGGATTTGTCCTCGTCCATCGCGACGCGCGTGACCGGCGCGATGACGGTGCGGCCGTCGGGCGACAGCGTGGGCGCGCCGATGCGCTGGATCTGCCAACTGCGTTCGACGGTGAACGGTTCTTTCTTCGCCTGCGCCTGCGCGGGCGCGAACGCCCCCGCGCACAGCGCCGCGAGCAGCGCGGTGGTGATGCCACGGATCATGGGAATCTCCGGAAGGGAATGCGTCCCCCGCACGACATCGCCGCACGGACCTCGTCGGAGGATGCCCGAATCCGGCGTACCGGCATGTGCCAGAGGTCGGCCCCGCACCCGCCACGATCGCAGATCACGACGGCCCCGCGATCGCTCGCGTGGCCGTCGGATGCCGCGGAAGGCTGCAGAACGTCATCCCGCACCGGCCGCGCCGGCACGGACGGCGTGGGCATCCGTCAGGGGCAGGTCGCGGGCGTGGAATTCACCAGGAAGGCACCCGGCGCCGAGATCAGGCCGGGCACGAATCCCTGCACCAGCCAGGTCACGGTTTCGCCGGGGATCATCACTTTCGACGCGATGGTGCTCACCGGAACCCGTGCCGCCGGGATGTTGGGGTTGGTCGAACCGGGCGATTCGTTGCACTTCACGTAATTGCGCACGATCGGCTGCACCGTACCGTTCTGGGTGACCTTGAACGCGCCGTCCCAGTGGCGGGTGGCGGAACCGCCGTACACCGAGCACTGCTGCTGGGCCGGATACATCGTGATCTGCAGCCGGGCGGTGACGCAGGCGCCGCTGCTGTTGGTCACGCGATGGGTCATGAGGTACTCGGCACCGTAGTTGGCGGTCGACCACGGGTCGCTGTCGCGGCCACCGGTCACCCCGGAGGTGTTGGTGCCGTAATACCGCAGCGCCGGCGCGCGCTGCGCGTTGCTGGAAGGCGAGGGATCGGCGGTGGTGGGGTTGCAGGCGCCGGTGGGCGTGACCGTGCCGGTGCTGGTGGTGTTGATCAGGTTCGACGGCGCGGCCAGGAACTTGTAGCCGAAGTTCTGGTTTGTCGACGTGAACGAGACGCTGTTGGTCCCGCTCCAGCGCTCGTAGCGATAGACACCCGCCGAACGGCCCCAGCCGATCCAGTCGTAGGTGCCGTTGCCGTTGACCGGCTGGCGGCTGGAGCAGGGCGCGCCGCCGAAGACCAGTTGCTGGCCCGAGGCGTTGTACGTGGACGCCACATTGCCCCAGGCATACAGACGCTTGCCCAGATTGTTGGCGAGCGCCAGCGTGTTGTTGTTGGCGGACGCGGCGACCACGCGGACCTTCAGGCAACCGGCCGTGGCACGCACCTTGATCCGCGCATCCAGCGACGCCCCCTGGGTGCCGCCGACATTCGCGAGCGCATAGGCGCCGGTGATGGTCTGTCCGCTCACGTTGATGAAGCTCGAACCGTTGGCGCTGCTGCTGACCCAGCTCGGCAGGGTGCCGGTGAGCGACGCCAGCGACACCGAATAACTCGGGCTCCTGCCGGGATCCAGCGTGGTCTGCCCCGCCGGCACGGTGATGTCGCGCTGCGAGATCGCGGCGCCGTAGGCGTTGAAGGTGGCGCTCGCGCCCGCCGGTTCCAGAATCACGAACACCCGCTGCACCTGGGCATCGGTCCCGCTGGCCGCGGCCACGAGGTGATGCATGTAGAACGCGAACTCGCGCAGGCTGCCGCTGGGACAGGCGGAGTCCAGGGTGCCGGTGCCCAGCGTCCGCGTGACCTTGGTGGCGTCGGCCGACAGCATCGGCTCGGTCGCCAGCAGCAACCCTTCCCGACTGACGCTTTCGGGGTTGTTGCTGTTGATCAGCGGCATGCCCTCCATCGTGCCGGGCAATGCATTGAGTTGCGACCAGGTCTGGGCCTGCGCGGTCGCGGCGGTGAGCATCGCCATGGCGGCGAACAACCGCAGGCGTGTACGAACGGATTCCTTCATGTGTTTCGTTCCTTGTTGGGCCGCAGGCCGCGTGCGGATCGGATCGTGTGGGACCACATCGCGGCGGCGGCGGGCTCGACCGGGGGCATCGGCGGCGGAGGTCGAGCGGCTCCGGCGCGGGCGGCATCCTAGGGATCGCACCGCAGGCGAAGCGTGATCCGTGTCGAGGAGCCCGCGGCCGAGACATCTCTCCGCGCAAGCGAGATATTTTCCTGATCGACGGCGTCGATGAATGCCGGCGAATACCCGCATTGCCATCGATGTTCGCCCCGGGTCTCGCACGGGCGTCGACATCTCCACGGGTGGCGCCGGATCGACGGCGCACAAAGAAAAACCCCGCATCGCTGCGGGGTTTTTCGTGCGCATCGCGGGTGGGACGGATCAGAAATCCATGCCGCCCATGCCGCCCATGCCGCCACCGCCCATGCCGCCGGCGGGTTCTTCCTTCTTCGGCGCTTCGGCGACCATCGCTTCGGTCGTGATCATCAGACCGGCGATCGAAGCCGCGTTCTGCAGCGCGGTGCGGGTGACCTTGGTCGGATCCAGGATGCCGGCCTCGACCATGTCGACGAATTCGCCGGTGGCCGCGTTGTAGCCGAAGTTGCCCGTGCCTTCCTTCACCTTGTTGACGATGACCGAGGGCTCTTCGCCGGCGTTGGTGACGATTTCGCGCAGCGGGGCTTCCATCGCGCGCAGGGCGATCTGGATGCCGTGGTTCTGGTCTTCGTTGATACCCTTCAGGCCGGAGATCGAGGCCAGCGCGCGGATCAGCGCGACGCCGCCGCCCGGGACGATGCCCTCTTCCACCGCAGCGCGGGTCGCGTGCAGCGCGTCTTCGACGCGGGCCTTCTTTTCCTTCATTTCGATTTCGGTCGAGGCGCCGACCTTGATCACGGCCACGCCGCCGGCGAGCTTGGCGACGCGCTCCTGCAGCTTCTCGCGATCGTAGTCCGAAGAGGTCTCTTCGATCTGGGCCTTGATCTGCTTGATGCGGGCCTGGATGCCGTCGGCGGCGCCGGCGCCGTCGATGATCGTGGTGTTTTCCTTCGAGACCTGCACCTTCTTGGCGCGACCGAGGTCCTTGATCGTGGCCTTCTCCAGCGACAGGCCGACTTCTTCCGAAATCACGGTGCCGCCGGTGAGGATGGCCATGTCTTCCAGCATCGCCTTGCGACGGTCGCCGAAGCCCGGGGCCTTCACGGCGCAGACCTTGACGATGCCGCGGATGGTGTTGACGACGAGGGTCGCGAGGGCCTCGCCTTCGACTTCCTCGGCGACGATCAGCAGCGGCTTGCCGGCCTTGGCCACGCCTTCGAGCACGGGCAGCAGGTCGCGGACGTTCGAGATCTTCTTGTCGTGCAGCAGGATGAACGGGTCGTCGAGCTCGGCCGACATCGACTGCTGGTTGTTGACGAAGTACGGCGACAGGTAGCCGCGGTCGAACTGCATGCCCTCGACGACGTCGAGTTCATTGTCCAGGCCCGAGCCTTCCTCGACCGTGATCACGCCTTCCTTGCCGACCTTCTTCATCGCGTCGGCGATGATGTTGCCGATCGATTCGTCGGAGTTGGCCGAGATCGTGCCGACCTGGGCGATGGCCTTGTCGTCGGCGGTGGGCTTGCTGATCGCCTTCAGTTCGGCGGTCGCGGCCACGACGGCCTTGTCGATGCCGCGCTTGAGGTCCATCGGGTTCATGCCGGCGGCGACCGCCTTCATGCCTTCGCGGATCAGGGCCTGGGCCAGCACGGTGGCGGTGGTGGTGCCGTCGCCGGCGTTGTCGGAGGTCTTCGAGGCGACTTCCTTCACCATCTGCGCGCCCATGTTCTCGAACTTGTCGGCCAGTTCGATTTCCTTGGCGACGGACACGCCGTCCTTGGTGATGGTCGGGGCGCCGAAGCTCTTCTCGAGCACGACGTTGCGGCCCTTCGGACCGAGGGTGGCCTTGACGGCATTGGCGAGGACGTTGACGCCGCGGACCATGCGGACGCGGGCATCTTCACCGAAACGGATATCTTTGGCAGCCATTGATGCAACTCCGGAATTTGATGGGTTTCGTAGGGCGGGCTCTGGCCCGCCGTTGCGACATCAGAAGGATCAGCGCAGCTTGGCGAAGCGATCGCTTCGCCCGCGCGCATCAGCCGACGATCGCGAGGATGTCGTCTTCCTTGATGACCTTGTATTCGACGCCTTCGTGCTTGTAGGCCGAACCGGCGTACTGGCCGTAGATGACCTTGTCGCCGGCCTTGACCTTCGGCGCGCGCACGCCGCCGGTGGCGTCGATGAACTTGCCTTCGCCGACGGCGACCACTTCGCCCTTGGTCGGCTTTTCCTTGGCGGCGTCGGGGATGATGATCCCGCCGACGGTCATTTCTTCGGCTTCGATCGGCTTGACGACCACGCGGTCGTAGAGCGGCTTCAGATTCATGGGAACCCTCGCAAGTGATTGATTGGTGGAGAAAAGGCCGGCGATTCTAGCAGTCTCCGGGGGAGAGTGCCAAAACCGCGGGCAAAGAAACCCCGGCAGGCCGGGACCCGGCGGATATGGGGCGGCCGCGAAGGCTTTCAAGGGGCTTCGATGCACCGGCCGGCGCGGGGCCGCGGATCGGCGGCGGCAGACAGAACGGCCCGCCGACTCAGGCGGCGAGCCCTGTACCGGGGAACGATTCCACCCCGGCCAGTGCCACGCAGGCCGGCCCGCCGGTCCGGATCCCGCGGCCCGGGCATGGCATCGCGCGCGAACCGGTCATCGCGACCGCAGGGCGGTGCAGGCCTTCAGCGCGTCCGCCAGACGATCGTCGCCCCAGAACAGGTCGTCGCCGACCCGGAACGACGGCGCCCCGAACAGGCCGTGCCGGATCGCGTCCTCGGTGCGCACGATCAGCGCCTGCTTCACCGCGGGCAGCTGCGCTTCGGCCAGGATCGATGCCGCATCCTGGCCGGCGTGCGCGAGGCAGGCGGCGATGACGGCGTCGCTGGCGATGTCTTCGTCGTGCACGAAATTGGCGCGATACACCGCACGCACGAACGCGGGCAACCACGGGGCATCGGCATGCGCGCAGGCGATGCGCGCCGCGAGCAGACCATTGCGCGGGAACGTCGACGGCATACGCAGCGGCAGCCCATGCTTGCGGCATTGCCGCTGCAGGTCCTGCCACATGTAGCGGCCCTTCGCCGGAAACAGATTGAACGGCGAATCGGTCCATCCCTGCTGCCGGAAGATCGGGCCGAGCAGGAACGCGCGCCATTCGACCTCGACGCCGGCGCGCGCGGCCGCGTCCTCGATCCGCATCGCGGCGACATACGAATACGTGCTTGCGAATTCGAACCAGAACTCGAGTTTCATGCGCATTCCTTCACGGATGGTCTTCCGCTGTCGTGTGCGAATGGAGGGATTCCGGTGCGTGCACGCCGGCTTCGGCGCGCAGGCGGACCCACGGGGGCGATTGGAAAAAGCGGCGGGCATCGGCGAGGGATGGCCACGCCGAAACATGCGCGACCCGGTCGGGATCGCATGCGTCGCGGAGCGCCTGGTCGTGGCGACCGCCGGTATCCTTGCGGATGTCGGCAGCCGCGTCGGACACGACTGTCCATGCCGCGCAGTCGTCGACGGCAGGGAGGATCGGGACGTGCGCCATGGTCTCAGCCGCCTGCGGCATCGGCATGCGGCGCGTGGAGGCGCTGCGCGAAGAACGCGAGGATCTCGTCGCGCGCAGCGATGGTGGGCTGGCCATCGGCATCGATGAGATGCGCGGTGACCACGCTGTGCGGCGACGCGACCACCTTGTCGAAAAACGGCGGCGTCTCCGGATTGGCCGCGCTGTCGGGCAGCACCCGCGCGACGAAGCGCGGACCGAGCGCCGTCGCGAACGCCGCGAACCGTTCCGCCCGGCAGTGACGGTCGCCTTCGAAGCGATAGGCCATGACGGTCAGGTCCTCGCGCTCCAACCTTGCGCGCACCGCCGCCAGTTCGTCCGCGGCCACATTCATGCCCGCGGGATCGTCGATGGGCAGCGAGGGCTGACAGACGACCGGCGCCAGCATCGCGGACTCCAGCATCATCGACAGCGCGAAATTGCCGGTGAAACACATGCCGATCGCACCCACGCCCGGACCGCCGCACTCCGCATGCGCCCGTCGCGCGAGCGCGCGCAGCCACTGCGTGACCGGACTGGATTCGTTGGAAGCGAAGGCGCGGAACTCCGCGCTGACGCAGGCCCGCTTCATAATCGCCAGGCCTTCCTCCGCGTCCGGGACGGCGCCATCGCGGCCGAACAGCGACGGCATGTAGACGGTGAATCCGGCTTCGCGGACCCAGCGCGCGAACCGCGCGACGTGCGGACTGATGCCGGGCATTTCCGTCATCACGATGACCGCCGGGCCGCGGCCGGCCACATGCACGCGCTTCGCGATGCCGTCGATGGTCAGTTCGCGCGGCTCGAAGTCGTCGAGCGCATCGTGTCGATTCATGTCCCGATCCCCTGTCATCGCCGCGTCGCACCTCAAGCTGTCCGGTGCTTGTATTGGAACGACGCGAGGGGAAGAATGACAGTGTCTGTCCAGACATTTTTCGGGCTTTATCCGACATGCACGATTTCACCGTTCTGGTGCTCGAGGATGCGCACCCCACCAGCGTGGCGGCCACCCACGACATTCTCGCGGCCGCCGGCGTATTGGCGGCGCGCACCGCCGCCACGGCACCGCGATGGCGGCTGTGTTCGATCGACGGCGGCCAGGTCCGGCTGCAGGGCGGCTTTTCCATCGAAACCTCCCGATTGCCCGCGAGATCAAGGCAGGATCGTTCGACGTGGGTCCTGCCCGGGCTCGGTCATGCCACGCCCGCGGCGCTGCAAACGCGACTCGAACATGCCGATGCGATCGGCGCGATCGACGCCATCGCGCGCCACGCGAAACAGGGCGGACGCGTCGCAGCCTCGTGCTCGTCGGTCTTCCTGCTCATGGCCGCCGGCCTGCTCGACGGGCGGCGCGTCACCACGACCTGGTGGCTCGCGCCACTGCTGAAGCGGATGGCGCCGGGATGCACGGTCGATGCCGACCGCATGGTGTGCGTCGATGGACCGATCGTCACCGCTGGCGCCGCCTTCGCGCAGGCCGACCTGATGCTGCATCTCCTGCGCGAGCGCTGCGGCGGCGCGCTGGTCGAGGCGGTGTCGCGATCGCTGCTGATCGATGGCCGCCCGGCGCAGGCGCCGTTCATCGTGGCGGAGCAGCAGGCCGGCGGCAACGCACTGGTCGCGCGGATCGCGACCCGGATCGAATCCGCACTGCCGAATCCGCCGACGGTCTTCGAACTCGCGCAGGAATTCGGCATGTCCGAACGCACGCTGTCGCGCCATCTGCATCGCGCGACCGGCAAGAGCACGGCCGCGCTGGTGCAGGGCATCCGCCTCAGGCGCGCGCGCATCCTGCTGGAAACCAGCCGGATGACGGTCGAACAGGTCGCCGAAGCCGTGGGCTATGGCGATGCCACCGCCCTGCGCCGGCTGATGAAGAAAACCACCGGCGCGAACCCCAGCCGCTACCGTCCGGTCGTGGCCACCGGTTGAAGATCAGAGTGTGTTGTGTACTTTTGGAAAAGCACACAACACGCTCCAGTCGCGCTCAGGTCGCGGCGAGCTTCGCGCGGAGATGATCGGCCAGCCGGATCGACAGCGCGATGATGGTGAAGGTCGGATTGGAGACGCCCGCGGTGACGAACACCGATGCGCCGGCGACGTAGAGATTGTCGAGCGAATGCACCTTGAGGTTCGCATCGACCACGCCTTGGGTCGGATCGCTCGACATCCGGGTGGTGCCGAGATGATGGCCGTTGACCACGAACGCGGAGAGCATCCGCGACCATGGCGGCGCGTTGATGTCGCCGCCCAGCGTATTCACCGCGGCCTTGAACAGCGCGGTGGAGGTTTCGTAGGTGGTCTGATCGAGCGGCGACAACTGCCAGTCGATCTGCACCTGACGCTGGCCGAAGACCGGATCGGTGTCGGCGATCAGCGTGATCCGGCTGTCGGGATTCGGCGCCATCTCGAAATACACCGCGGCGCTGTAGCTGCGCATCCAGCAATTGCCGATGCCGTACTGGCGCAGCGTGTCCGCATCGAGCTGGAAACGACCGGTGACCCGGACGCCGTTGGCGTCGCGCCACAAACTGCCGTCGGCCCGGTTTCCGCCCACCAGATCGTTCTGCGCGGCGGTCAGGAACGGCTGGGTGATCGAGACATTCGTGCCCATCGACAGCGGGTGGCACATGAAGTAACGGCCGACCTGGTCGTGTTCGTTGCCGATGTTCGACAGCAGCAATTGCTGGGCATTGGCCACCGCGCCGCAGGCGAGGACGCAGACATCGGCACGGATGAAGAACTCGCCGTTCTTTTCCGGCGGATCGGTGTCGGTCATGCTGGCCACGCGCAGGCACGCGACGCTCCCATCCTGCTGTTCGATCTCCAGCAGGCTGGCGTTGAGGATCACCCGCGCCCTGCTGTCGGAAATGGTCGAACCGTCCGGAAACTTGCGCGTGGCGAAGTCGAGGAAATCGCCGCCGAGGAACTGGTACATGCAGGTGTCGAAACCCGGGATCCGCGGCACGGCCGATGGCGGCAATCCCAGCGTGCCCGCCCAGTACTCCGCGGTGAAGTCGTCGCCGTGCAGCATGCAGAAATCGGCCGCCTCGGCATACCAGGGATCGAGGTCCGCGCGCGCGATCGGCCAGCCCGGAAAACCCGGACGCGCCTCGAAGTCGACGGCATCCAGCGGTCTCGACTGCCCACCCCAGTGGGTGGAGGTGCCGCCGAAGAAGCGCTCGCGTTCGGACGGCGACTGCCCCTGATACAGCGGGCTGGTCAGGAACCCGGGCTCGTTGTGCTCGAACAGGCCGACCGCATCGCCCGCGTACAGCAGATCCTTGTCCGGCCAACTCCGCGACAGCACGCCGCCGTGCTCGCGGCTGCCCTCGATCAGGATCACGTCGATCCCGGCCTTCTGCAGGTACCAGGCCACGGTGATGCCCGCCGGACCGGAGCCGACGACGCAGACCTGTGCCTTCAACTCGGTTCCTTCCGGAACGTCCCGACCGTTCGTCCGCATGCGCCGCTCCCTGCGTTGATCGCTTCCGCATCCTAGGCCGATATCGCGACCGTCGCCCCCGGCGGATATGGCAGGGTGGCCGCGCGGGATGCGGACGACTCGGCGATCCATTGCCGTCGAGGCGGTGTCGACGATGCCGCCGCCATGAAAAACGGCCGGGTTTCCCCGGCCGTTTCGTCCAGACCTGTTGTGCGACCGCAATCAGAACCGGTAATCGGCGCTGACGTACCAGAACGCACCCGGCAGGTCGTAGGTACCGGCGTCGTAGCCGTTCAACGAGCAACCGAGGCAGATCGGCGCCTCTTTCCCGAACACGTTGTTGGCGCCCACCGAGAGCTTCAGGCCTTCCATCGTGAAGGCGTTCTTCCACGCGAACTGCACGTCGTGATAGGTCGTCGCGCCCAGCTTGTTGGTGGCGACGCCATCGCAGCCCGGCAGGCCTTCAAGTCCCGCGCAGGTCTCCTCGACGCTGCTGATGTAACGCGTGCTGAGGGTGAAGCCGAGGCCGCCGCGCTGCCAGCCGAGCTGGAGATTGGACTGCCATTCGGGAATGGCGCTGTCCCCGACTTCGACGCCGACGGTCCGGGAGGACACGTTGCCCGCGGCATCGACCGCCTCGTAGTCGTTGACGAAGGTCGACTGCAGCGAAGCGCTGAGATTGCCGAAGCCCCATTCCGGGCTCAGCCAGTTGACCTTGATGTCGACGCCGTCGGTTTCGATCTGGCCGAGGTTGGCGAGGAAGTTGTTCGGCGGACGCAGATCGCCGCTGGAGATGCGGGTGAAGGGCGCGCAAGCCGGGCCGGTGCCGTTCTGCGAGTTGTAGCAGGTATCGAGCAGACCCTGCAGATCGTTGGCCTGGATGGCGCCTTCGATCTTGTGCCGGTAGTAACCCAGCTCGAAGTCGAGCTTGCGCGACCACGATTTGTCTTCTGCCCAACCCGGGCTGTAGACCGCACCGATCGTCCAGCTGTCGGACTCTTCCGGATCCAGGTCCGGATTGCCGCCGGTGAAGGTCGTGATCTGGGTATTGGCCTGTTCGAAGTTGTTCGGCACGCCGGCCGCGACGCAGGCCGCTTCCAGCCCCGGCGAAATCCCGTTCGTGGTATCGACGACGATCTGATTGGTCGGGCCGCAGGGGTCGACCAGGGTGGCGCCGAACTGGGTCAGGCCGTACAGCTCGCCGAGGTTCGGCGCGCGGAAGCCCTGCGAGTACGTGCCGCGGACGACCAGGTCTTCGATCGGCTGCCAGCGGAAGCCGGCCTTGCCGGTGGTGGCGCTGCCGAAGGTCGAATAGTCGGAGAAACGCAGTGCGGCGGTCAGATCCAGGGTGGCCATGACCGGGAAGTTGAATTCGCCGTAGACCTCGGTGACGTCGTAGCTGGCGGAGATCGGGGCCGCGAAGGAGTCCTGCGATTCGCCGGTCTGGCGCAGCGGATCCGGATCGAAGTCGCCCTTGTAGCGGCGGTGCTCGATGCCCGAGGCGAAGCCGGCGGTGCGGTCGCCGATGGCGAACAGATCGCCGGTGATGTTGGCCGAAAAGATGTCCAGTTCCTGGGTGCTGGCGTCGCGTTGGTCGGTCACGATCCAGTCGATCATCGCGCGGGTGAACGGACGGCCCTGGCCGCCGAACAGATCCAGCGGCGTGCAGCCCGGGGTGGCGGCGCAGACCGCCGGATCACCGAGCGCGGTGCGGATATGCGCGATGTTGTACCCGTTGGTGAAGCGCTGGGTGGCCGAGTTGCGGGTATGCACGTAATTGGCGTCCCAGCCGAAACTGCGGCCGCCGATGTCCAGCAGGCCGTCGAGGCCGACGTTGAAATACCAGGTATCGACGTTCTGTTCGAAGATGCGCGGGCCGACTTCCAGCGGACGACGACCGATGAACAGGAAATTGCTGTTCGCGTCGAGCGCGATCCCGAACGGATTGAACGGATGGTTCGCCGGAATCGAGATGGTGTCGGCGATGCCGCCGGTGCCCGCGCCCGGGCCGACGAAGATCGGTTCCGGCGCCGCCTGGTTGGCGGACTGGCGGTTGTTGAACAGCGTCTTGACGTGCAGGCGGGTGTTGTCGCTCAGGTCGATGTTGATGCTGGCGAACAGCGATTTGCGCTCGCTCGGGGTCAGCAGCAGGTTGAACGGCGCGAAGTTGAAACGATCGGCGCTGTCGAACTGGTTGTAGGTGCCGCCGTTCGGATTGCCCGGAACGAAGATCGGCGTCGTGGTGCCGGTATTCAGCGTGATGTTGTAGTAGGTATCCGCGCTGCTGCAGGAGCCCGGGCCAGCGGCGATCGCCGGATCGCAGAAACGGAACCGGCCCTGGGGCGTACCCGAGCTGCCGAAGTCGAGGCCGCCGCCGGGCACCGGGAACGAGGACTGACCCCACTCGGCGGAACTGATGCGTTCCTGATCGTAGTAGCTGGCGCCGAACACCGCCGTCCAGCCGTCGCCGCCTGTGCCGAAGGTGAAGGAGGCTTCCTTGGTGTCGCCGCCGCGGCTGTACTGGCCGTAATAGGTATGGACTTCGGCGCCCTGGAAATTCTTGCGGGTGATGATGTTGACCACGCCAGCGATGGCGTCGGAGCCGTAGATGGCCGACGCGCCGTCTTCGAGCACTTCGACGCGCTCGACGATGGCCAGCGGAATGGTGTTGAGGTCGGCGCTGCCGCTGACGCCGGAGGCCGAGGATTCGTTGACCCAGCGGATGCCGTCGACGAGGACCAGCACGCGCTGCGAGCCGAGGTTGCGCAGATCGACCTGCGCGGAACCGGCGCCGATGCCGCCGCCGTCCGACGGGTAGCCGAAGTTGCCGGAGGAATTGAACTTGGCGTTCAGCGCCTTGCCGCTGGCGGTCAGCTGCTGCAGCAGTTCGCCGACGCTGGCGACGCCGGTTTCTTCGATCTTGGCGCGGTCCATCACGTACACCGGCTGGGCGGTGACGGCATTGGTCTGCTTGATGCGAGAGCCGGTGACACTGATCGTGTCGAGGGTGTTCTCTTCCTTCGGTGCGTCCTGCGCTGCAGCCACGGCGGGCAACGCGAGAAGCAAGGTCAGGTGGACGGCGGCCGTCAGGCGATTACGGCGCAGCTTGCTCATTGGGTTCTCTCCATTCGTTTTGAGGTTGACGCGGCCACCGCCTGTCGGCCCCCTCCTTGGGCGGTATCGCGACTTTGTAAACAAAATGTGAAACAGGGGCAAGATGCCGGGCGGCACGGCATCCGCGGAGAAAGACCCGCCACGGGCGTTTTTCGAGCCACGAAACCCGCGCGCGCCAGGACAACCATCGACGAATCAATCGGTTGCACACACCTCCCATCAACACCGTCCGCCCGGGCGGCCTCGACAGGCAGTCGAAACCTCAGCCGGTCGAGGCCCGCCGGCCAGCGCCCGCGCCTGACCCCGAAACCCGGCTGGGCTATAGTCCCCGGCATGCGAATCTCCCCACCGAGCATCGTCGCAGTCCTGTTGACCGCCCTGCTGCCGACCGCCTGCCACGCCCAGACCGATCCCGCTTCCCTGAGCCGCGCCCGCGCCGCCCTCGATGCCGCCGAGCGCGGCGAAGAGGGGTCGACGTTGCCCGCGGATCACCCGCTGGCGGGCTGGGCGGAGTACGCCGCGATCCGCCGCGACATCGACACCCTGCCCGCCGCCAGCGGCCAGGCCTTCCTCAACCGCCATCGCGGCCAACCCGTCGCCGAGGTGTTCCGCGAGCAGTGGCTGGCGGCGCTGGCCCGGCGCGAGGACTGGCCCGCCTTCCGCGGCGCCTGGTCGGCATCGATCAAAAGCGCCGCCCTGCGCTGTTCCGAACTCAACGCCCGCCAGGCGCTCGGCGCGACCGATGCCGACTGGACCGCCGACGCGCAGGCACTCTGGCGCGGCGCCGCGAAATCGCTGCCGGGCGAATGCGATGCGCCGATGGCGATCCTGGCGGCCAAGGGCGGGCTGCCGCCCGCGCTGCGCTGGGAGCGGATCGAAAAGGCCGCCGCCGAGTGGCAGCCGGGCGTGATGCGCGCCGCGGCCCGCGGCCTGCCGGCGGAAGAATTCGCGCTGGCGAACGACTATGCCGCCTTCGTCGAATCGCCGCACGACCGCGCCCTCAACTGGCCGAAGACGCCGCGCAGCCGGCTGATCGCCTCGCACGGCCTGGCGAAGCTCGCGAAGGCGCAGCCGTCCTCGGCCGAAACCCGTCTGCCGAAGTTCGCCGAAGCGCTGGGCATGAACGATGCCGAGCGCGGTCGGGCGCTGTACCAGGCCGCGCTCTGGACCGTGGCCTCCTACGAACCGGAGTCGGCACGACGGCTCAACGCCGTGCCCGAGATAGCCTACGACGAGAAGCTGCACGAGTGGCGCGTGCGCGAGGCCATGGCCCGCTCCGACTGGCGCGCCGCGCTCGCGGCGATCCGGAAGATGGGCGACAGGCAGCGGCGGGATTCGCGCTGGCGCTATTTCGAGGCGCGGCTGCTGGAAATGGGCGGCGACAAGACCAACGCCGACATTCTCTATCGCGATGCCGCGAACAAACCCGAGTTCCACGGTTTCCTCGCCGCGGACCGCATCGGCGCGCCCTACGCGCTGTGTCCGTGGACGCCGAAAACCGACGCCGCCGCGAAGGCCGCGATCACCCGCGACCCGGGCATGGTCCGGGCGATGCTGTTGTACCGCCTCGAACGCGGCGGCTGGGCCGAACGCGAATGGAGCGACGCGCTGGCGCGGTTCACGCCCGAGCAGCGCCGGATCGCGGTCGACATCGCGCAGGACAACGGCTGGTTCGACCGCGGCGTGTTCGGACTGGTGAACGTCGGCGGCAAGTCGTATCCCGAAGAATCGCGGCTGTACGAACTGCGCTTCCCGCTGCACCACGACACCGTCATCCGTCGCGAGGCCGCGAAGCACAACATCGACCCGACCTGGGTCGCGGCCGAGATCCGCGCCGAGAGCGTGTTCAATCCCCGCGCGCGTTCGCATGCCGACGCCCGCGGCCTGATGCAGGTGCTGCCGGGCACCGGCGCCGGCATCGCCAGGCGGCTCGGCCTGCCGTGGCGCGGCGGCGACAGCCTGTACGAACCCGAATTCAACATCCAGCTCGGCACCGCCTATCTGCGCGAACTGGAAGACAAATACGGCTACACCTACGTCGCCATCGCCGCCTACAACGCCGGCCCGGCGCCGGTGGCGCGCTGGCAGTCGCAGCGTCCGGACATGGACGCCGACTTCTGGATCGAAACCATCAGCTACAAGGAAACCCGCGACTACGTCGCGCGCATCCTCGCCTTCAGCGTGATCTACGACTGGCGGCTCAACGGCAAGGCGATGCCGATCACCGACCGTCTCGCCGGGCGGATCGTCGATACCCGCAGGGCGTTCGTCTGTCCGCTGCCGCCCGAACCGCCGGCGCCGCCCGCCGCCGTCCCGGCCGCGAAACCCGCACCCGCGCCTGCACGGAAGCCGCAGCGATGAGTCGCACCGTCGCCGTGCTCGGCGGCAGCGGCTTCGTCGGGCGCACGCTGGTCGCGAGGCTGCTGGCGCAGGGCCATCGGGTCCGCGTGCTCACCCGCGATGCGCAGACCCGCACCCGCGTGCCTGCCGATGCGACGCTGCTGGCCGGCGATGTGTTCGATGCGGCGTTCCTGCGCGAGGCCTTCGACGGCGCGGACGCGGTGATCAATCTCGTCGGCATCCTCAACGAACGCGGCGACGACGGCCGCGGGTTCCACAAGGTCTATGTCGAACTGGCCGAGGCCGTCATCGCGGCGATGCGGACCGTCGGCCCGCGCCGGCTGCTGCAGATGAGCGCGCTGCACGCCGGCGACGGCGAAAGCCATTACCTGAAGGCGCGCGGCGAAGCCGAAGCGCGCGTGCGCGCGTCCACGCTCGACTGGACGCTGTTCAGGCCCTCGGTGATCGCGGGTCCCGGCGACGGCCTGTTCTGCCGCTTCGCGCAACTGCTGCGGTTCGCGCCCGGCCTGCCGCTGGGCGGCGCCGATGTGCGCTTCCAGCCGGTGTGGGTGGGGGATGTCGCCGACGCGTTCGTGCGCGCGCTCGACGACGACGCGACCATCGGCCGCAGCTACGACCTGCTCGGCCCCGAGGTCATGACCCTGGGCGGCATCGTGAAACTCACCGCACGCACCAAGGGCTGGACGCGCTTCGTGCTGCCGCTGCCCGGCGCACTCGGACGACTGCAGGCCGAAGTCGGCGAACACCTGCCCGGCAAGCCGATCAGCCGCGACAACTGGCGCTCGCTGCAGCGCGATTCCACCAGCGACGACAACGGCCTGCCGGCACTCGGCATCGCACCGACCGACGTGCGCGCGAAGCTGCCGGAGATTCTCGGCGTCCGCGCCTGATCGGCGCACCGCCGCGGCATAATCGCCGCATCACCGCACCACACCGCACCAAGAGGACACCGCGATGGGACTGCTCGACGCCCTGCTGGGCCATGCCGGCGAGAAGCCGGTGGAAAAGATCGAAGAAGAATTCGCCCCGCTGCTCGCGCCCGGAGAAGTCATCCAGCGCGCGTTCTCGACGATCCGCGACCTGATCGTGTTCACCGACCGCCGCGTCATGCTGGTGAACAAACAGGGCGTGACCGCGAAGAAGACCGAGTACCGCAGCGTTCCCTACCGCGCGATCACGATGTTCTCGCTGGAGACCGCCGGTCATTTCGACCTGGAAGCCGAACTGAGGATCTGGTTGTCCGGCCAACCGGCGCCGATCGAACTGCATCTCGGTCGCGGCTCCGGCGCGCAGCACATCGTCGCCCTGCTGGCCCAGCACGCACCGAAGTGAAGACCTATCTCGTCGGCGGCGCCGTCCGCGACAAACTGCTCGGCCTGCCCTGCGGCGATCGCGACTACGTCGTGGTCGGCGAAACCCCGGAGTCGATGATCGCCGCGGGTTTCCAGACCGTGGGCAAGGATTTCCCGGTGTTCCTGCATCCCGAAACCGGCGAGGAGTACGCGCTGGCGCGTACCGAACGCAAGTCCGCGCGCGGCCACCGGGGTTTCGTGGTGCACGCCGAGCCGACGGTGACGCTCGAGGACGATCTGATCCGCCGCGACTTCACCATCAACGCCATCGCCGAAGCCGACGACGGCACCCTCGTCGATCCTTACGGCGGCGCGCGCGATCTCGATGCCCGGGTGCTGCGCCACGTCGGCCCGGCCTTCGTCGAAGATCCGCTGCGGGTGCTGCGCGCGGCGCGCTTCATGTCGCGGTTCGCGACGCACGGCTTCAGCGTCGCCCCGGAAACGATGTCGCTGATGCGCGACATGGTGGCCGACGGCGAACTCGCCGACCTCACCGCCGAACGGGTCTGGCAGGAACTGTCGCGGGCGCTGCGCCAGCCGCGACCGTCGGCGTTCCTGCGCACCCTGCGCGACTGCGGCGCGCTGGCGGTGGTGCTGCCGGAAGTGGACGCGCTGTACGGCGTGCCGCAGCGCGCGGAATATCACCCCGAAATCGACACCGGCGTGCACACCGAAATGGTCTGCGACATGGCCGCGCGGATCGCGCCGGGCGACGACCTCGTCGGGTTCGCCGCGCTCGCCCACGATCTGGGCAAGGCGCTGACGCCCGAAGCTGAGCTGCCGAAACATATCCTGCACGAGGAGCGCGGCGTCGAACCGCTGAAGGCGCTGTGCGCGCGGCTGAAGGTGCCGCTGGCGCACCGCGACCTCGCGATCGGCGCCTGCCGCGAGCATCTCAACGTGCATCGCCTGATGGAACTGCGCAACGCCAGCGTCCACGACCTCATCGCGCGCAACGACGGCTTCCGCCAGCCGCAGCGGATCGCGCTGCTGGCGCAGGTCTGCGAAGCCGACAAGCGCGGTCGCGGCGGCATGGCCGAGTCCGACTATCCGCAGGGCGCCGAGCTGGTGCGCCTGCATGCGGCGGCGATGGCGGTGCGCGGCGCCGACGTGGCAAAACCGGGCATGGACGGCCCGGCGATCGGCGACGCGCTGCGGCGCGCGAGGATCGCCGCGATCGCCGAATCCAGATCCTTGCCGCATCACTGAAAGATATCGACACAGAGCCATTCCATCATGCCGAAACGTTCGCATCTCTTGTCCATTGCCGCAGCGCTGATTGTCGCTGCGGCACCTGCACTGGCGGCAGGTCCGAAAATCCCGGAAATCCCGCGAAACGTCCCGACCATCATCTCCGGCGAACTTCCTTCGAAGAGCCTGAGGGGCGGCAGCTACGCCGTCCCAGACTCCTACTACGGCATTTTCAGCCATCAGAAATCCAGCAATGTACTCGGTGCGCTCGGCGCACTCGGCGGCATCGTTCATGGGGCAAAACTGCAGGGCGCCGCGAAGGCGAAAGCCGGGAATGGCGCGCTTTTCGAAAACAACCTTGCGGACATGCTGGGTGAGGCCGACCCGGAATTTTCCCGATCTCCCGAAAAGCCCGACGACCGCATCGAACTGGTGCCGGCGGCCACGTTCTTCTTCACCTCCGACCGCGATTTCGCGATGACGTGCACGATGGAAGCTTCCATCTTCAAGCGCGGCCGGAAAGCCGATGACTTCCGCATCACCATCTCCGGCCCTCCGCTGTATACGCTCTCGGATACGGATCTGCCGGACAAACTGCGCGATGGACTGCGGGCATGCATGAAGCGCAGCGCAGAAGTCCTCGCCTTGCTCAAACAATACGGGAACAGCGACTTCCATCGTGCCAGCATCACCGCCCCCAACGGCAGAAAAGTGGTCTGGCATCTGCTCAAACCGGCATACCCGCATCGATTCATCGTGGCGGACGGCAGCCGTATCACCGAGCATGGGGCACCGGGCGCGACACGCAGCGCAGAGCTCGAGTTCGACAGCCCGGACTGAAACCGTTCGTCACGCCGATCATGCCTCCGGGATGTCTCCCGATTCCGCAACGGCGAGTTCTGCCGCATGCCGCCATCCGGATGAGTCGATGGCACGACAAGGCGCAGGTGCAGACAGCGAGCGCCATGAGCCGGGGTACGGATTCACGCTCAGGGCCGTCGATCGAATCGCAACAGCAGATCCCGCCACGGCGTAAGCTGCAGACCCAGGCCCGCGATCACGCCGAGCGTGTTCGCGAAGGCGTCGGCACGATCCATCATCCGGTATGTGGTCAGCGCACCCTGTGCGTATTCCAGGCCGATGCCCATCACCACCAGACCGATGCCGACGCTGAGCAGTGAACGCCAGCGCGGATACAACTGCACCGCACCCGCGGCGAGCAACGCGTAGGTCACGAAGTGTTCCAGCTTGTCGCCGCCGGACGGCAGCCGGCCCAGGTCCGGCACCGGCATCAGCGACAGGACCACGGTCGCGGCGATGGCGACGCACCACAACCCCGCCCAGAGCCACGGGCGGCGGAACGGTTTGAGCGAACGGCCGAAGCGGTAGGCGGTCATGCGATGCGGATCATGCCGGAATCGATTCCCGGAGTTTCGCGGGTCAGAGCCGATGGCTCAGATCGCCGGCCAGGAAGGCGTGGGCGAGGCTGGATTTGCGCGCGAAGCCGATCGCCTGGAAGCGCTCGCCCATCTCGCCGGGCAAGGTGAGCTTCTTCGCCTGCTGGCGCAGCGCGTAGCGCGCGGCCTCGTCGCCGGAGCGATCCTCATGCGCCTGCAACCGCTGTTCCAGGCCATTGCCGATCAGGAAACTCGTCTGCGAGCAGTAGCCGGCGAACTCGAAACCGGCGCTGGTGCCCGCCTCCGCCAGCGCGGTGAAATCCACCGAGACGGTGACATCCTGCAGCCCCACCCGCGCGAACACGTTGTCGGCGAGACGATGGCGGTGGAACGCGCGCAGGGTGCCGTCCGCACGCCGCGGATCGTAGTACTCCCGACGCGGATAACCGTAGTCGACGAACAGCATGGCGCCGGTCTCCATCCCGCCCACCACCGCCTGCACCCAGTACGGCAGTTGCGGCAGCACTTCGGAGCGGTAGCCGTCCTTGAACGGATGCTCGCACTGGCGCTCGACATGGCGCACGGCCGCCGCCAGCAGCGCATCGGCGGGACGGTCCTGGCGGACGAAACCGCCCGCGGCATCGAGCGCGACATGCTCCTCGTAGATCTCGCCGTCGAGGACCGCGAATCGCGAGGTCGGCAACGCGTCGATGACTTCGTTCGCGAACACAACGCCGTTCCAGCGATTGTTCACCGGGCTCTGCAGCCATTCCACGCGCGCGAACACGTCCGGCGCCAGGCGTTCGCGCAGCCGCAGCTGCTGGCGCTGGCGCAGATCGGCGCTCGGTTCGAGGATGGCGTAGCGCGCCGGCAGACGATGCGACGCCGCCAGGCGTTCGAGCGCGGCCTCGGCGAAGGCGCCGGTACCGCCGCCGATTTCCATGAACACCGCATCGTCGCCGAGCCCGGCGAGCACCGGCGCGAGCGCGTCGGCGACGCATTCGGCGAACAGCGGCCCCAGTTCGGGCGCGGTGACGAAATCGCCGCCTTCCCCGAGCTTGGTCGCGCCCGCGCTGTAATAGCCCAACCCGGGCGCGTACAGCGCCAGCTCCATGAAACGCCAGAACGGAAGCGCGCCGCCGTTGCTCGCGATCTGATCCCGGATCAGCGCCGCAAGGCGTTCGCTGTGGGCTTTGGCGTCCGGTTCCAGATCGTCGTCGTACGTCATGCGGCAGCTCCGTTGCGGGGCCGCACAGGATAACGAATCCTCCGCGGCGGGAGGGTCTATTTCGCGGCTTCTTCTTCGCGGATCTTCTTCCTCGCGAACCACCAGATGTAGCCGCCCATCAGGATCATGAAGGCGATCCCGCCGAGGGTCATCCAGCCCACGGGTTGGGTGAGGAGTTCAGAAACGATCGGGTGCATTGCGCTGCTCCGCTGTGGACTGGCGCAAGCATGCGCCGCGGTTCGAGGCATGGCTTGATTATGGTCAAATGATCTCGCAACGACCTCCGGATCCTGCCATGCCCGCTTCTCGTCCCGCCGCACTGATCACCGGCGCCGCCCGCCGGCTGGGTGCCGCCATCGCCCGCCGACTGCACGCGGCCGGCTACGACCTCGCCCTGCACTACCGCCATTCCGCGGGCGAGATGGCCGCGCTGGCCGCAGCGCTGGACACCGAGCGCCCGGGCAGCGTGATCGCCCTGCAGGCGGAACTGGCCGACTACGACCGCCTGCCGGAACTGGTGGCGCGGACGGTGGGCCGCTTCGGCCGGCTCGATGCACTGGTGAACAACGCCTCCGCCTTCACGCCGACGCCGCTGGGCACGATCACGCCCGCCGACTGGGACTCGCAGTTCCTGATCAACGCCCGTGCGCCGCTGATCCTCGCCCAGGCAGCCGCACCGCATCTGAAGGCCGCGCGCGGCGCCATCGTGAACCTGGTCGACATCTACGCCGAGCGGCCGCTGCGCGATCACATCGTGTACGGCATGAGCAAGGCCGCCCTGCTCGCCGGCACCCGCGCGCTGGCGCTGGAACTCGCCCCGGAGGTGCGCGTGAACGCGATCGCGCCCGGCGCGATCCTGTGGCCCGAGGAAGGCAAGCCCGACGCGGCGAAAGCCGCCTTGCTGGCGAAGACGCCGCTGGGCCGGATCGGCAGCGAAGCGGAGATCGCGGAAGCCGCGCGCTGGCTGCTGCAGGACGCGACCTACACCACCGGACAGACGATCCGCGTCGACGGCGGCCGCCTGCTCGACGGCTGATGGCTGATGCTGATGGCTGGAGACGATCCGTCCGACGCATGCCGGACGGATCGCCTGCCTTCCCGGGTCGCGGGGTTCAGCGCTTCGGCGCGAACGCCGATTCCAGCGCCATGCCGCGAAACTCCGCCGGCGCTTCGTGCGACACCGCATAGCGGTACAGGGCGGCGGAATAAATGCCGCTCAGCGCCGACTGGGTGACGCCCAGCACCAGCACGCCGATCACGAACAGCGCGGCGACCACGATCGCGGCGGTCACCGACGCCTGCCAGGCGAGGAAGGTCGCACCGACGCCCAACAGCACCACGAGGGTCGTGATCAGGCCGAACGCGGCGCCGATGCCGACGTTGCCGATCGCGTTCTCGCCCCACGTCTTCTTCAGCAGCGACACGCTTTCCTTGAGCGCGTCGACCGGGCCGATATCGCGGTTCACCAGCACCGGCACCACCAGGAACGTCGCCAGCGTCCAGGCCATGCCCAGGCCGCTGCCGATCATGCGCACGATGATGTTGTTGTCGCGATCCTTCAGCGCCTGCAGGATCACGCCGACCGTCGCGGCGATGGCGGCATAGCCGAGAATCGCCGGCAGGCGCGCCTTCGCCGCGCGGATGCCGTCGGAGAAGGTCGGATCGCCGCCTTCCAGCCGGATCGTGGCGGCGGCCACCAGCGCGCTGTTGAAGAACACGATCACGCTGTACTGGCAGAAATAGAACACGAAGGCGAACACCGCGGCGAGCACCTGCGATTCGCCCGCGAACAACTTCAGCGTGAACGCCGGCAGCGCGAACGTCGCCAGCACCACCAGCGTGGCCAGCGAGGACAGGATCGGGAACAGCATCAGCTCCTTGTCGGCGCGGAGCACCGACGCGCTCGCCTTGACCAGACCCCAACTCCGCGAAAATTTCTCGAACATCGCCTGCGTCCTCCCCGGACACGGTGTGTGGAGTCGCCATCGTCGGTCGCAGCCGTGTCTCCCGCAAGCGCTGGAAGTCACCCGTCGCGGGTGAGAAGCGTCATTCCAGAGCCGTCATGCGCGGCGCGTCAGCCGCCGGCATCCGGATCGAAGACATGCGCGAACCGCACGTCGCGTTCGGGCGATGCCGCCCACAGCGCCGCCAGCGTGCGCCCGCTGCGCGGCTCGACGAAGTCCGGCGCGATCTCCACCAGCGGCATCAGCACGAACGCATGCTTCAGATCGTCGCGCGGCAGCTGCAGATGCCCGGGCCCGTCCAGCACCCGGTCGTCGTAGAGCACGATGTCGATGTCCAGCGGCCGATTGCCGAAGCGCGGACCGCTGCGGTCGCGCCCATGCGCATCTTCCAGCGCGTGCAGCCAGTCGTTGAGCGCGAACGGATCCAGATCGCTGTCGATCGCCGCCGCCGCATTGAGGAAATCCGGACCGTCGAATCCGACCGCGGGGAAGCGATAGACGGCCGAAGCGACGATGTCGCCGAAACGCTCGCGCAGCGCGGCGAAGGCCGAACGCAGATTGTCCTCAGGTGCGAGATTGCTGCCGAGACTCAGATAGGCCTTGCCCATGTCCGCCGGCGCCCTCAGGCCTTGCTGCGCTCGATCATCACGCCCACCGCGCGCGCGCCGCGCACCGCGCCGGGCTTGCTCAGCTTCAGGCGCACGTGCGAGACCGCGAATTCGTCGAGGATGATCCCGGCGCAGCGCTCGGCCAGGGTTTCGACCAGCCCGAACGACGACTGCGACACGTATTCGATCAACCGCTTGCTGACCGCCTTGTAATCCAGGGTGTCGGCGATGTCGTCGGTGGCCGCGGGCCTGCGGTTGTCGAACGCCATCTCGATGTCGAACTGCAGCGGCTGGCGGATGCGCCGCTCCCAGTCGTAGATGCCGATCAGCGTCTCGATCTCGAGCGCTTCGATGAAGACTTTGTCCATGGCCGTGCGGAGGAGAACGAGAGGCGTGCATCGTAACCGAAGCCTCCGCGGGAGCGGCGGAGGCTCGCGATCAGGCCACCGGATCGAGCGTCGCCATGTCCCAGCGCGGCGCGACCTGCACCGACGCATCGCTGCGCTGGCCGGCCTGCAGGCGCAGCGCACCGGCGAAGGCGATCATCGCGCCGTTGTCGGTGCACAGCTCCGGACGCGGAAAGCAGACGCGGCCGCCGCGCTTCGCCGCCATCGCGTGCAGGCGCTCGCGCAGGCGCCGATTGGCGCCGACGCCGCCGGCGACCACCAGCACCTTCGAACCGGCGGCGTCCAGCGCGCGTTCGCACTTGATCGCAAGCGTATCCACGACCGCGTCCTCGAAACTGCGGGCGATGTCGGCGCGGGTCGTGTCGCTCTGGTCCGAATCGCGCCAGGCCAGCAACACTTGGGTCTTCAGGCCGCTGAAGCTGAAATCCAGTCCCGGGCGATCGGTCATCGGTCGCGGAAACCTGAATCGACCCGGCGTGCCGGTCTGCGCGAGCGCGGCGAGCTGCGGGCCGCCCGGATACGGCAGGCCCATCAGCTTGGCGCTCTTGTCGAAGGCCTCGCCGGCGGCATCGTCGAGGGTGTCGCCGAGCAGCCGGTAGCGCCCGATGGCATCCACCGCCACCAACTGGCTGTGGCCGCCCGAGACCAGCAGGGCCACGAACGGCGGTTCGGGCGGGTCGTCCTCCATCAGCGGCGCCAGCAGATGGCCCTCCATGTGGTGCACCCCGATCGCCGGCAGATCCAGCGCCCAGGCCAGCGCCCGCGCCACGCCGGCGCCGACCAGCAGCGCCCCGACCAGCCCGGGGCCGGCGGTGTAGGCCACCCCGTCGAGGTCGCGGACCCCCAGCCCGGCGTCGGCCAGGGTCTGGCGGATCAGGGGCAACAGCTTGCGGACGTGGTCGCGGCTGGCCAGTTCGGGCACCACCCCGCCGTATTCGGCATGCAGGGCGATCTGGCTGTAGACCGCGTGCGCGCGCAGCCCGGCCGCGCCGGGACGGGCCGTGTCGTAGACGGCCACGCCGGTCTCGTCGCAGCTGGTTTCGATGCCGAGGACGTTCACGGAGGCGGGATGGGGGCGGCTGAGGGCACGGGCAAGCCGCATAGCTTACCCTGCCCGCCCCGCCACCCTCCGCCTCGGCTTGCCCCGCGGGATTCGGGCCGTTATCATGCGCGGCTCGCCCGGACGGACCGGGTGGTGCGAGTCCCTTCGCCAGAGCCCGGCCGGACGGCCGGTTTCTCCAAAAATCCCGAGATCCCACATGCCCAGCGTCAAAGTCCGCGAAAACGAGCCGTTCGAGTTTGCCCTGCGTCGCTTCAAGCGCACCTGCGAAAAAGCCGGCGTCCTCGCCGAAGTCCGCAAGCGCGAGTTCTACGAAAAGCCGACCCAGGAACGCAAGCGCAAGGCGGCCGCCGCGGTGAAGCGTCAGGCGCGCCGCACCTCGCGCGACGCCACCAAGCGTCAGCGTCTGTACTGATCCCAGTACGCCCGATTCCTGCGCGACCCCCGGGTCGCGGCCTACAGCGAATCCCGAAGCCGGCCGCGCTCTGCGCAGCCGGCTTTTTGTGTTTTCCGCTTCCCGCAGATCGTTTCCCCGAAATCACCCATCCGGTCCGCATGCCGCGGGCCGCGCACCACGGAGCGACACCATGAGCCTCAAGCAACGCCTCACCGACGACATGAAGACCGCGATGAAGGCTGGCGAAAAGGACCGCCTCGGCACCATCCGCCTGATCAACGCCGCGATCAAGCAGAAGGAAGTCGACGAACGCGTCGAGATGGACGACGCCCGCGTCCTCGCCGTCCTCGAGAAGATGGTCAAGCAGCGCAAGGATTCGATCGAGCAGTACGACAAGGCCGGCCGCGAGGATCTGGCCGCGGTCGAACGCGCCGAAATGGCGATCATCGAACAATACCTGCCGGCGAAGATGGGCGAAGCCGAGATCCGCGCCGCGATCGAGGCCGCGGTGGCGGAGACCGGCGCCTCGAGCCCGGCCGACATGGGCAAGCTGATGGGCGTGCTCAAGCCGCGCCTGGCCGGCCAGGCGGACATGGGCGAAGTCTCGAAGCTGATCAAGCAGCGCCTCGCCGGCTGAGCATCGCGCCGATGTCCGCCGCCCCGCCCGTCATCGTCATCCGCCCGGCCGTCCGCGAGGACGCCGGGCAGATCCTCGCCTTCATCCGCGAGTTGGCCGAATACGAAAAGCTCGCCCACGAGGCGGTGGCCGACGAAGCTGGCCTCGCCGCCCACCTGTTCGGCGAGCGCCCCTGCGCCGAGGCGCTGATCGCCGAGGTCGACGGAGACCCCGCCGGCTTCGCCCTGTTCTTCCACAACTTTTCCACGTTCGTCGGCAAACCCGGGCTGTATCTCGAAGATCTGTTCGTGCGCCCGGCGTTCCGCGGCCTCGGCCTGGGCAAACGGCTGATGGTGCGGTTGGCGCGGATCGCGCTGGAACGCGACTGCGGCCGTTTCGAATGGTCGGTGCTGGACTGGAACACGCCGGCCATCGACTTCTATCGCAGCCTCGGCGCGGCCGGTCTGGATGAATGGACCGTGCAGCGCGTCGGCGGCGATGCGCTGAAAGCGCTGGCCGCGCAGGATCGCGAATCCTGATCGTTTTCCGCGACCCATCCCGGGCCGCCGTTGCAGGAGGTGTCACATGAAACGCAACCCCTTCCACGACCCGTGCTTTCGAGGTCACCAGTAAGCGTCGCAGGGGCTTCCCCTCCGAAACCCGGGTGAAACGCGGCCGCCGCTTCGTCCACGGCGACAAGGAACTCGTCGAGAAACTGGGACGCAACGATCCCTGTCCGTGCGGCTCGCTCCGGAGGTTCAAAACACTGCTGCCTCGGCAGCGGCCGTTACGAAGGCGTCGAACGGCACGACTTTTTTTCAGGGACTGAAACGCGAAACGCCCCGGCAAGTCCGGGGCGTTTCGCTGTCCGGGAACGATGCGCTCAGCGCGGACCCGATCCGAGGATCTCGGCGACGGCGCGATCGAGCGCGCCATCGCGCCCCGTTCGGATGTCCTCGATCGTTTCGGCGACTTCGATGTCCGGCTGCACGCCGCTGCCGACGAACGTGGTGCCATCCGGATAGGTGTCGCGCTTGACGCAGATGCGCGCCTTGCCGCCGCCGGGCAGATCGAACAGCAACGGCTGCCCGGTGCTGCCGCCGCTGGGCATGCCGATGATGGTCCCGCGTCGCATCAACCTGAAGATCGCAGCGGTGTCTTCGGCTGCGGAAAACGTGCGCGCGTCGATCAGCACGACGACCGGCCCATCGAACTGCCGCGTTTCGGTGGGCGCGCTGTCCGACTCGAGGATCCTGCGCCAGGTGTCCGAGGGGACACTGCTCGACGCGGCGTTGAAGGGTACGTTTTCGCGATAGTAGGAGCGCATCGACGGGATGCGCTCCCGGGTGAGATGCGCCAGGATCTTCAACCCATGCGACGTGTTTCCGCCGCCGTTCCCTCTCAGATCGACGATCAGCCCCCTGGCGTTGCCCATCTGCTCGAAGGATTCGCCCAGGGCGCGCGCGGACGCATCGTTTTCGAACTGGGCCGCACGCAGGACCGCGATGCCGTCGTCGCGCAGGCGGAACAACGGCACGTCGGCGGGTTTCGGTCCGGTGCGATAGCCGGATCGCGGCGCGGCGACGTCGAACGTTCGGCCGTTCGCGCCGGAGAATCGCAGTGCCGCCGGCTTCGCCTCTTCGCCGGCGAGCAATCGGTATTCGAACATGCGTACCGCCATGTCCTGCGGGGTGGACGCGCCGACGTAGGGTCGGATGGTGCGCTCGGCGTAGTCGCGGGCCGGCTGCCCGTCGATCGCCAGCAACTCGTCGCCGACCTTCAGGCCCGCCTCCACCAGCCCCGCGTCCGCGATCGAGACCACCACCACCTTGCCCTCGACCATGCGCGTGCGCAGCCCGGGACGGGCCTGATGCGAGCGCAGCGGCTCCGGCAGATAGACATTCGAATGCCCATCCTGCAGGCGTGCCACGAAGCGTTCCAGCACCCGGTAATAGGCGAGCGTGTCCGGTTCGGCGATGGCCTCGGCCAAGGTCTCGCGATAGGCCCGATCCCAGTCGAGGTCGGGTACGTGATCGAACCACACGAAACCATCGCGGGCCTTGCTCCAGATCAGCGAAACGCCCGCGATCCGCTCGTCGACAGGCAGTTGCGCGCGGTGCGCGGTGCTGAGCGACGGCGCGTTCGACCACCATTCGGCGACCCGCTTCTGCCTCGCGATCTCCGCATATCCGGGCAGTTCCTTCAGCGACCGGATCGCGACGTCGCCGACGCCCGTTCCCGTCCCGTCGGCCGTCTTCTGCAACGCCCCCGGCAGGGCGGACCATTGGAACGTCATCAGTTCGCGCCAGCGCGCCAGCGCGCGATCGCTCTCGCCGATGCGGGCATGCAGCCGCACCAGATCCACGAGAATGTTGTAGCGGCGATACCGCAGATAGACGTTGCCTTCGGCGAGTTCCCTCGGCAACGGCTCCTCCATCGCCGTCAGATCGGATTCGAGCGTGCGGATGATGTCGCGGATGTCTTCCACGGATGCCGGATTGTCGCCCCAGATGACGCCCGAGTGGCGATTGCGATTGACCGACACCTTCTCGTACAGCTCCGCCGAAGGAGACGACGCCGTCGACTGCGCGTGAACGTGGCCCGCAGCGGCGCCGGCAAGCAGCGCCGCGCAGGCGAGCGGTCGCAGGCTCCGGACGATCCGGGCTTGACAGCGTACCGACGAACGGGCGGACGCCGAGGCGATCCGGGGCATTGACGACATGGACGATTCTTCCGTGGCTGAGATCCGGGCACAGACTATTGCGGACGGCAAAAGTTCGCGTCAACCGATCGGCTCACAACGACGTTCCCGCGGCACGCCGGGCCCGACAACCGCCCGGGCGCCCGGATGAAACATCGGCCCCGGACGATAAAGCGCGGCGACACCGCACCCACGCATGGTCGGCCGCGCCATCGGGGCATGCGTCGATCGCCCCCCTGATACACTGCCGGTGCCCGTTTCCGACCCGCACATGGCCCGCATCCCCGACGCTTTCATCGACGACCTGCTCGCTCGCACCGATATCGTCGAGCTGATCGGGTCGCGCGTGCCCCTGAAGCGCCAGGGCCGCGAATACTCCGCGCGGTGCCCGTTCCACGACGAACGCTCGCCCTCGTTCACGGTGTCGCCGACCAAGCAGTTCTACCACTGCTTCGGCTGCGGCGCGCACGGCACCGCGATCAGCTTCCTGATGAATTACGACCGCCTCGAATTCCTCGACGCGGTGGACGAACTGGCCAAGCGCGTCGGGATGGAGATCCCGCGCGACACCCAGCAGCGCAACGTCAATCCCGACAGCATCGACCAGTACGCCGCACTGGAAGCCGCGAACGCGTTCTTCCAGCGCCAGCTCGCGGCGACACCGAAGGCGCTGGCGTATTTCGAGCGTCGCGGCGTGAGCGCGGAAATCCGCGCGCAGTTCGGGCTCGGTTACGCGCCGGACGGATTCTCGGCGCTGCGCGATGCGCTCGGCACCGACGAACGCCGGATGAAGCTGCTGGAACGCGTCGGCCTGTTCTCGAAGAACGACAAGGGTCATGTCTACGACAAGTTCCGCGACCGGGTGATGTTCCCGATCCACGACCGGCGCGGACGCACGATCGCGTTCGGCGGTCGCGTGCTGCAGAAAGACGACGGCCCGAAATATCTCAACTCGCCGGAGACCGCGCTGTTCCACAAGGGCCGCGAACTCTACGGCCTGTGGCAGGTGCGACAGGCGAATTCGAAGATCGAACGCCTGATCGTGGTCGAAGGCTACATGGACGTGATCGCGCTGTTCCAGCACGGCATCGCGCAGGCGGTGGCGACCCTGGGCACCGCGACCACGCCCGATCACGCCGAACTGCTGTTCCGCAACGCGCCCGACGCGTATTTCTGCTTCGACGGCGACGCCGCCGGGCGTCGCGCCGCCGGCAAGGCGATGGAATCGGTGCTGCCGCGGATGAAGGACGGACGCCAGGCGTTCTTCCTGTTCCTGCCCGATGGCGAAGATCCCGACACGCTGGTGCGCAGCGAAGGCCGCGAAGGATTCGATGCGCGCCTGCGCGACGCCACGCCGTTGTCGACGTTCTTCTTCGACGAACTGGCGAAGGACGTGAACCTCGGCACGCTCGACGGCAAGGCGCGTCTGGCCGAACGCGCGAAGCCATTGCTCGCGCAGATTCCCGACGGCGCGTTCGGCGATCTGATGCGCCAGCGCCTGACCGAACTCACCGGCGTCGGCGCGCGCGACAACGCCACGCCGCAATCGCCGGCGCGTGCGCGCCTGCAGCCCCAGCAGACCCAGAAGCGCAGCCTCGTGCGCGGCGCGATCGCGCTGCTGCTGCAGCGCCCGGCGCTGGCGCTGGATCTCGCGCCGCCCGACGGCTTCAGCGCCCTGCGCCAGCCCGGCATTCCGCTGCTGGCCGAACTGGTGTCGCTGGTGCGCGCACGCCCGGAGATCACCACCGGCGGCGTGCTCGAACATTTCGCCGATCGCGAGGAACTCGCGGCATTGCAGAAACTCGCCTCGCAGGACATGCCCGGCGAGGAAGCGAAATGGCAGGAGGAATTCCTCGACGCCATGGCGCAGCTGGAACGGCAGACCGTGCAGCAGCGGATCGACGAACTGCAGGCCAAGCAGCGCGAGATCGGCCTCGACGACGACGACAAGGCGGAACTGCGCGCCCTGCTGCTCGAGAAGGTGCGACCCCGGCAGTAATCGCCGTCGCCGAAGACAGCGCCGGGCCTCAACCGCGGGGGCTCCGCGTCCTCCGCGGCAGCCGTTCGGCGCGCCGGTGCGCATCGGCCATCGAACGCAGCAGGGCATGCAGACTGCCGCGGGCTTCCGCGAGGAAATCGGCGGAGAATCGCGCGCGCCGACGACGCAGATCGTGGTCGAGGATGCCTCGGCCCTCGGCGCCATTGATGACGTTGCGCACATGCGACTTCGACACCCCGAGCGACTGGGCGACGCGCTCCCCGCTGATCTCGAACCATATCGGCGCATCCACGCACGGCGAGACACGCAGGCACGCGGCGCAGTGCGCATTCAGATAGGCATATGCAATGCGAAGACCGCACTCGCGATCCTCGAACCACTGCCATTGGCCGAAACGCCGTCGATTCCCGGCGATACCGTCGATCACGGGCAACGATGACCTGACGAAACGCTCGAAATAGTCGGCATCGCGATGCAGGCGATCCGCGCTGCCCGTCGGCAGGATCCCGATCGCCTCCGCGAAGACGAAATGATGCGCGAGCCAGTCGCGCAAACCTTCGACGACGGGCCGGCCCGGGATGAGATATTTCTCGCGGCGATCGACCGGATTCGCCGCGGACATCACCAGCCCGAACACCTTCGCGATACCGATGAAGGCCGCGAGCGTGCGCCCGCAACCCGTCTGCGCCTGCAGCCATGCGACGGTGGGCCTGCGCGCATCGGTCCTGGCTTCGGCTTCGAAGTGCGCGATCACCAGGCGCCCCATCGCGTGTGACTGGAAGACGCGGGCGAAGACTTTGTTGATCAGGCGCGCCCCGATGAACATCCGGTAGACCTGATCGGTGTAACGCATGCAGGCGCGCAGGTATCGCTCGTCATCGGTCACGCGCGCCGCCAACCCCCTGCAGGATGCATGCGGAATTTGGACTTGCAGGACGAGAGCGGTCTTTCGAACATGAATTCCGCGGGCACCGGAGCGAACGAACGCCGACGTGACCGCGGACATCGCGCACTCGTCCCTTCGCGGACGAGGCACTCATGACCCCAACGGAAGGACCTTCGCAAATGAAGATGGATTCCATTCGAACCGCGCCGTACGAATCGGCCCGGACTTTGCATGATGCCGTTGCTGTCCGCAACCGCGGCATCGCGCTGCGACGACTGGCCTCGGCGGCATTGCTCTCCGCTGCGCTGGCGCCACTGGCATCCAGCGGCGCGGAAGACAGGAGCGATATCGATCGTTTCGTCCGGACCATGGACTTCGACGCACGGCGCATCCTTTCGGCGCATGCGTCCGACGCGACCCAGGCCTTGCCCGCGCGACGCAATGACGGCAACGGCGTCACGATCTGCAAGGCCACGCAACGCAATGCGAGCGGAGAGACCAACGACATCTCCATCCTCTCTCCGACCGCAGGCACGATCTACCCGGGCGCGCTGGTGCGGGTGAATGACGCGCTGGTGGAAGGACGGCCGCAGGCGCTCCCCGCGCCGCGCGCGCCGGTGACCCTCCGGCTCGATCTTCCCGGGCAACGCCATGCGGGAACCCGGGTCGAACAGCCGTCGTTTTCCAATGTCCAGTCCGCGATCGACAACATCCTGATCGACTGGATCGACGCGCAGCCCACGCATGGCTTCAACGCACCGGCACGGCATACGCTGAATACGCAGCGCGCCTACAGCCGCGAACAGGTCGCCGCCTCGCTGGGACTCAATGCGCAGTGGATCAACAATTCCTTCACCGCCAACATCCGCGGCGCGCACGAGCGCGAGACCAAAACCCACATCGCACTGTTCCGCCAGATCTATTACAGCGCGATCGCCGACCTTCCCAAAGCGCCGTCGGCGGTGTTCGCGCCGCAGGTGACGCTGGCATCGCTGCGCCAGCAGATCGACAACGACAACCCGCCCGGGTTCGTGCGCTCCGTCGATTACGGGCGGCTGCTGCTGATCCGCATCGACACCGAGAACAGCGTGAGCGACATCGAGATCGACGGCGCGCTCCGCTATGCGGCGGGCCAGGATACGTCCGTCAATGCCGATGTGGCCAGCCGTTATCAGAACCTCGCGCAGAACGCGCGCATCACGGTACTCGCGATCGGCGGCAACGCACAGGATGCGGCGGCGGTCACCGGCATGGCCGGCCTGCAGCGCGCGATCCGTTCCGGCGCCACGTTCGGGCGCGCGAACCCCGGCGTCCCCATTTCCTACACCGTGACCTTCCTCCGCGACCATGCGATCGCCGCGATGCGATTCACCGCGGATCATACGGAGTGGTCGTGCACGCGACGTCAGAACGCCTACATCCGGCTTCGCCACGACGGCGCCTACGTGGCGCGCTTCGAGATCGACTGGCGGGAATTCGACGACTCCGGCGCGCCGGTCGAAAGACAGTGGCGCTCGGGTTCCCAGACCGCCGGCTGGACCCACACCCGGCATTTCCCGGGCGATGCCGAGGGCATCCGCATCCGCGCCTACGCTTACACGGGGCTGGCATGGAACCGGTGGGCGGAAACGATCAATACCGAGCTGAAGGCACCGACGAACAGGTGCTTCCGGATCGCCGGCGCCGTGCATCACCGCACGGTCGACCAGAATTGCCCCTGACCGCCTTCTCACCCCGACGCCACACATCGACCCCAAGGAGACGCCACATGCTTCTGTTCTATGGAAAGCCCATGCACGATCTCGATGACGACGAGAACCTGAGCCGATTCGCACGACTCGCCGCACTGCGCAGTCATTTCTTCGCGTTCAAGCAATGGCCGGAGTTCGCTCCGGAGAAAAAGGACACGCAGACGCATGCCATGGCGATGGCCCTGAAACAGGGAACCACGCTCGGCGACATGAGCGGCGACCCCGGCATCCTCGTCATCAATGCGCACGGCAGCGCGACGACCTTCAGCGGACTCGATGCCGACCAGGTCGCGGCCGATCTGTTCGCGCTCGGCATCGAAGCGGCCGGCACCCGCGAACTGTGGGTCGCCGCGTGCAATTCGGGATTGCAGGACCAGCGGAAGACGCGATTCTCGCCCACCTTCACCCAGCAGTTGAGCATGCGCCTGAGAGAGCGGATGCCCGGGATCGTCGTCTACGGACCGCGCGGCATCCTGCGCTACGGCGACAGGACGATGGAGAACATCGGCAACGGGCAACAGACGCTGCGATACGGCCGGGTCTACGTCTTCGACAAGAAGGACAAGCACGAATATCCGTTCGAGCAGGGCTGGGTCCGCGCGGGATATTGAGTGATCCGCATCGGCATGGCGGGGCGATGCCCTCCGGCGTCGCCTCGCGGCCGAAGGGGCCGCTCGGGATCAGCCCCAGACTTCCCGCATCACCCGCGCGAAATTTCCGCCGAGGATCTTGTCGATGCGCGCATCGGAATGCCCGCGCTTCGACAGCAGCGCCGCAAGCGTGTCGAAGCGGTCGGCGGTATTGAGATCGGGAATGAAGGTGTAGAGATCCGACGGGCGTCCGCGTTCGAACACGCCATCCTCGACCGCACCGGCGACCCACTCGCGATTGTCCTTTTCGAATTCGGGCGTGCGCGCCACCGGCGCGACGCCGGCATCGGTGCCGATGCCGACATGGTCCTCGCCGCAGACCTTCACCGCGTGTTCGATGTGGCGGATCACGTCCTCGGCCATCGGCTGGGTATCGGTGCGCAGATACGGCCAGAAGATGATGCCGGCGACGCCGCCCTTCTCCGCCAGCGCGCGCAGCGTCGCATCGTCGGTGTTGCGCGGCAGGTCGGCGAGCGCGCGGCAGCCGGTGTGGCTGATCAGCGGCGGCGCGGTCGTCGCGGCGATGCCTTCGGCCATGGTGCGCGCGGAACCGTGGGCGACGTCGACCACGATCTTCTCCGCGTTGAGGCGCGCGACGACCTCGCGTCCGAAATTGCTCAGCCCGGCGTTGCCCGGCTCCATGCAGCCGTCGCCGACGAGGTTGCGGCGATTGTGGGTGAGCTGGATCACCCGCACGCCCAGTCCGCGGAACAGCGCGACGCGGTCCGCATCCTCGCCCAGCGATTCGGTGCCCTGGAAGGTGTAGATCAGGCCGAGCCTGCGCTCGCGCCGCGCGCGTTCGAGATCGGCGGCGGTGCGCACCGCCAGCAGATGCGCGGGATGGCGGGCGACGATCGCGTCCCACTTCGCCAGCGTGGCCCGGGTCTTTTCGAACGCGGCATCGTCCAGCCAGAACCGGCCGGACGGCGCGATCGTGAGCACGGCCGCCGTCAGTCCGGAGGCGCGGATCGCATCGAGTTCCGCTGCGGTCGCGGCCGCATCGTCCTCGAACCACAGCAGACCGGTGCCGCCGGCACCGTCGATGGCGATCGTGCTGCGATACGGCGCCCATGCCGGCGCGGAACCCGCACGCCTTCGCGCCGAACCGCCCGCGAACGCCGCCCCGGGCGCGAGAGTCAGCATCAACGCAGCCGATCCCAATCCTTTCAACGCTTCACGACGCCCGGGCATATCGCCTCCTCCGCATGGCGAAGGCGGCCGCAGTGGCCGCCGCGACGCCGTTCGTTGTTCCATCCCGCATTCCCGGGCTTTGTATCACGTCGCGCTTCGTATCATGCCCACCAGACCGCGGACGAATCGAGTTCAGGTGCGGAACACCGGAGCGAACCCCCCGCCCGGCGTACGGAAATTGGTGGTCTGGCCGCGATACAACCGGGCCGCCACCAGCAGCGGTTCGCCGGCGTAGGCATACAGGCGCAGATCCGTCTTCAGCGGCATGCGTTCGCCATCCACCTTCACGAAGCGTTCGCCCGGGGCGGCGATCGTCTGCGCCACGTAGTCACCGCCCAGGATCGTGGACCAGACTCCGCGGGTGAGTTTGTCGCCACGATAGGTCGCCTTGCTGCCGTAGCCGCACGCAGGCTTGAAGAACAGCGTCCTGCGCTCCGCCCACAGGCGGTCCGCAGCGTCCGCGGTCACCGCGACCGTGCGCGGAATCCCGTGCTGCAACCGCGCGACGAGGTCCTGGTCCGCGCCCAGGGCGCGCAGGCGCGCCGGGTCGGACAACAGCGTCAGATTGCGTTTGTCCGCCAACAACGCGTGCGCGTGCGGATGCGGCGTCAGAACCACGGCACCGTCGCGGTAGGCCGCATGCAGCGCGGCATGCTCCGGCCGATCGAGCATGAAGTCGACCAGCCGGTTGTAGACCAGGTCGATCGGCAGATCGCCGGCACGAAGTCGTCCATGGGCGTACGTCAGCGTCGCGGCGTCCACGATCACCGCATCGATGCCGTGGCGGCGCAACAGGCATGCCGCCAGACGCATGTCGGGGTAGAGGTACTGGCCGGGCGGATCATCGTCGACGATCGCGACCCGCGACAATGGGGCCGCACCACGCTGCAGGGACCATTCGCGGCGGAACATGTCGACCAGCGCGGATTCGGGATCGCGGGCGACCGCCGGCGTCATCGCGGGCTCGAACATGGCGCAGCAGGCCCGCTGCGCGGCGAGCAGACGGGCATTGAGAAAAGCGCCGCCGGCATTGGTGTTCACCTCGATCAACCGGGGGCCGTCGGACGCGAGATGGAAGTCGTACCCCATCAGTGCGCCGACGGGGCCGGGGGCGGCGCGAGCAATGTCGGGGGCATCGGCGAGCACCGTCTCGCGATAGGCGGGGAGCGCGGCGACCGCTTCGATGGCCCGCATGATCCCGGCCATCGCCGACAGCTCGGCCTCGGGCACGAACAGGGCGACATCCGAGAACAGGCCACCCGGCCCGGGGCCCGGCGCGACGAGCGATTCCGCATCCTGGAGATCGTCGGCGAGCGCGCGACGCAGCGCGTCGCGATCGAGCCGGATGCATTCGCAGCCGCCATTGAGGGTCGCGGCCGCCGCGACCGGGTCGCGTGCCGCCATCGGCTGCGTTTCGACGATCGCCATGCCATCCCCCGGAATCATTGTGCTGAACCCGCAATCTGCGGCCGCCCGTGCCGCTTTCAAGCGCCGGTCCGGCCGACCCCCGGCCGGACCCGTGACTTCCGGCCAAGCCGGTCCGTGGTCGCAGCGGCTATGCTCGCGGAGCGCTCCACAACGAGGCCCATCCATGTCGCATCGCACCATCCTCGCCGCCGCGCTGCTCGGCGCCGCCTGCACCCTGCCCGCCTTCGCCCAGACGACATCGCCGCCCGCGGTCGTGCGCCAGGAGGTCGGCAACCGCATCAGCGAGAACATTCCCGCGATTCCGCCCGAACTCCTCGAACGGCTCAACCGCTACCAGAACACCCGCGGCGCCGGCGTGGCCGGCTGGACGAAGAACGGCTGCCTGTTGATCGGCACGCGCTTCGCCGAGACCAACCAGGTCCATCGCGTCTGCCAGCCGATGGGCATGCGCGAACAGCTGACGTTCTATTCCGAACCGGTCGGCGGCGTCTCGCCCGCGCCGTTGGAATCGTCGCTGGACGGTTTCGTGTTCTCGAAGGACAAGGGCGGCGACGAATTCTCGCAGTTGTACTGGTTCGACAACGCCAGCCGCGACGTGCGTCTGCTCACCGACGGCAAGCGCACGCAGAACTCCGGCGCGCTGTTCTCGCGCGACGGCAAGTGGATGGCCTATCGCAGCACCGCGCGCAACGGCACCGACACCGACGTGTGGGTGCGCGATGTCGCCAGCGGCCAGGCCCGGGCCGTGGTCACCGCCGGCGGCAGTTGGAGCGCGATGGATTTCTCGCCGGACAACAGGACGCTGCTGGTGATGAAGGGCGTGTCGGCGGCGGAATCGTATCCGGGCGAAGTGAACCTGGAGACCGGCGCGCTGACGATGTTCCCGGTCGACGGCGGCAAGGCGTCGTTCGGCGGCTTCGCCTACAGCCACGACGGCAAGTCGGTGTACTTCATCTCCGACGAACCGCTCGACGGCGTGGCGCAGGAGTTCAAGACCCTGCGCCATCACGACCCGGCCACCGGCAAGCTCACCGTGATCAGCAAGGGCATCGCCTGGGACGTGGAAGGCTTCTCTCTGTCCGACGACGGCCGCCACCTGGCCTACGTCACCAACGAGGACGGCATCAGCCGGCTGCGGGTGCTCGCGCTGCCGTCGTATCGCGAAGTGAAACTGCCGGCGCTGCCGGTCGGCGTGTTCGGCGCCGGTGCGTTCTCGGCCGACGGCAATCGCCTCGCGCTCACCATCAACAGCGCGACCTCGCCCAGCGACGTGTTCGTGATCGATCTGCCCAAGGCGACGATGACGCGCTGGACGCAGAGCGAAGTCGGCGGCCTGGACGCCTCGAAGTTCGTCGCACCGACGCTGATCCGCTACCCGACCTTCGACAGCGTCGACGGCAGGCGACGCACCATCCCGGCGTTCTACTACCGGCCCGCGAACGTGCCGGCCGGCCGCAAGCTCCCGGTGGTGATCAACATCCACGGCGGGCCCGAAGGGCAGTCGCTGCCGACGTTCAATCCGACCGCGCAGTTCATGGCGAACGAACTCGGCGTGGCGATGCTGGTGCCGAACGTGCGCGGCTCCACCGGTTACGGCAAGACCTGGCTGTCGCTGGACAACGCCGAAAAGCGCGAAGACTCGGTCAAGGACATCGGCGCCCTGCTCGACTGGATCGCGCAGCAGCCCGAACTCGACGCCTCGCGCGTCGGCGTGGTCGGCGGCAGCTACGGCGGGTACATGGTGCTGGCCTCGCTGGTGCATTACAGCGACCGCATCCGCGCCGGCATCGACGTGGTCGGCATCTCTCACTTCGGCACCTTCCTGAAGAACACCGAGAGCTATCGCCGCGACCTGCGCCGCGTGGAATACGGCGACGAGCGCGATCCGAAGATGGCGGAGATCTTCGAGCGGATTTCGCCGCTCAACAACGCCGCGAAGATCCAGGCCAAACTGTTCGTCGCCCAGGGCCGCAACGACCCCCGCGTGCCCTACACCGAAGCCGAGCAGATCGTGAAGGCGGTCCGCGCCAACGGCCAGCCGGTGTGGTATCTGCTCTACGCCGACGAAGGCCACGGCTTCCGCAAGAAGAGCAACAACGATTACTTCGGCGCGGCGAGCGTGCTGTTCTGGCAGCAGAACCTGCTGAATTCCGATCCGTGATCGCTTCGCCCTGACGTGCACCTTCAACAGCCACGGCGATTCATCAACCCCACGCGTGGCGACGCGATCAGCGTCGTCGCCGCGCGTGGATGCGGCGGGCGCGGCGACAGAACCTGCTGAGTTCCGACGATTGATCGCTTGACCCCGGGTCGCGTCGTGCGCGACCCGGGCGCTTCGACAGGCTGCGCGCACCTGCGCGCGCGACCGCTACGGCGTGCGCGACGAACGCCAGCCGATCGACACATCCATCGCAGGGGGAGCCGCCTCACCACCGGGCGACCCGTCGGCGCGTTCGATCTCGAAACAGATCCGGCCGCGCGCATCGGGCGTCAGCGCATGTCCGCGCAGATCGATCGCGAACCGCTGCGCCACCGGGCGTCCACGTTCGACGATGTCCGGCTGCATGCCGAAGGCGTGGATCTCCTGCCGCGCACCGTCCGCCTGCACCGCGAAAACGCGGAAGGCCGGGGTGTATCGCAGCTGCGGCACGCGATGACGCAGCGCCACCTCGAGCCCGACGTCGCCGCGCGACAGACCCGCGCGGGTCGCCGCGTCCGGGGACAGGCACAGGCGCAGCGGGAACGCCGACGCATCCGCCGCGCGCACCCGCGACTGCGCGGATGCGCAGGCCGTCGCGACGCACAGCATCGCGACGCACACGGCCGCTGCGCCGAAGGGCAACGACCGCAGACCGGACAAGCGCATGGCGACCTCCGCGTGTTTCGCTGACGCCATCATCGACCGCAGCCGCCGGCCGATGTTGCGCGACACCGGCCGACGGACAGCGACGATTCAGCGGGTCGGATTCGAGGTCCCGCCGGGATCGCGCCGCACCTCCGAAGCGATACCGCCGACGCGACGCCGCGACGGGAGCGACCCTGCGGACTCAGGCCACCACGATCTCGATAGAGGCCGGCACCACGCGTGCGCCCGCGCCATCCCGCGCGCCATCGCGCAGGACGGGAATCAGGTGCACCGAGATGCGATCGTCCTTGAGCAGACCGCGCCCGGCCAGATCGCGCACCGTCGAGGTGAGATCGATCATCGCCGACGGCGGCGCCTTGCCGTGCGCCTCGTGGCCTTCGCCGCTGTCCGGATGCGCGAGGAAACCGATCTCGCCCGCGAAATGCGGATCGGTGTCCGGCGTCTGCGGCGTCAGCGCATCGGCATTGACGAAGACGCGGACCGACGACACGTCCGGGCCGACCTCCATGTCGCGGATCAGCGCGAACACTTCCGCGTCGTCCCTGGCGGCTCCCATCGGCGCCAGCACCTGGCTCTTCAACGTGGACGGCATCCGCACGCGTCGCACCAGCGGCGCGCGCAGCGTGGCCGCCTCGGTGTTCGCGGCGGGCAGCACGCGCAGGTTTTCCAGGGTCGTGTCGGCCGACAGCAGCGAGAGCAATCGCGCGTCGCGCGATTCGTCAGGCATCGCGTTGTCGGGCGTCGGCAGTCCCGGATAGGTATAGCCCAGCGCGCGGATGTCCTGCAGGTCCCGCGGATAGGCGCCGTAGGTCTGGCCGGTCGGCGTCAGGTAGTTGTCCTTGAAATACATGTTCAGCCACAGATTGCGGTCCGTCGGCGACATGTCGTCGGTGTTGCTCCGCCCCAGCGCGTTCCAGTTGGCCCAGATCCGATCGATGTTGCCGTGATGCATCATGAAGATCGGATCGCGCGGCGAACCCGCGCTCGGCATGAAGGCGCCGATCGAGTTGTGGATCAGATTGTGCGGCGTGCCTTCGAGGAATCCCTGCACGCCGCCGCCGCGCACGACCCAGGACATGTCGAGGCTGTCCTGCTTCGGGTTCTTGCTGGTGCCGAACAGCTGGAAGTTGGTCTGCGAATAGACCTTCTCATCCAGCACCTTCTGCGACACCCAGGCGTCCGGCAGCGGCCAGTTGGAGGTGTTGAGCGTGCGGTTGGGGACGTAGAGCGGATTCGGCTTGCCGTTGTAGGTCGGATCGGTGAAGGCCTGCGGCATCGTGCGATCGACGGTCCAGTCCCAGTACGGCATCGCGAACGCGGTGTGGCCGGTCAGCGCGCGCACCGCACGCTCGTACATCAGCACGAATTCGCGGTGCCAGGGCAGGAAGTACCAGTCTCCGTGCGGGCAATAGCGATAGTTGCCGCCGTAGCGGCCGTGCATCAGCGAATACTGCAGCCAGCTGACCGGGTCGTTCTGGTCCTTCGCCAGCATGAGGCCGACGAAATCGCGATAGGCCGCGAGATCGGGATCGTCCAGCGCCATGCCGTGCAGGCTGCGCCGCATCACCGGACCGCTTTGCGCGAAGGCGGACAGGCCGCCGACCGTTCCCGAAAACACCGATACGGCACCTGCCGTCAGGCCCGCCTTGAGCAATTCCCTGCGTGTGATCATGACCCTCTCCCATTCGCGCTTGCGTCGCGTGATCGTTCGAGCGCATGGGCCGAGCGGTCGTGATCTGCCGCCGTCCCGGGCGCCCTCCTTGTGAAGCACATCCAGAATCGCAGTGCGGCGCCACGATGTCGTGGCGCCCTCGCGGCATGGTGCCCCGCTCCCCGGCGACAGTCGCCTGTCGGATATGACAGGCCCCGTCGCGATCGACACTGTACCTCCAACAGGCGGCAGCGGAGAGCTTGTCCGGATCGCCCGGCATCCATGGTGCGCCGCAACGCTCAGCCCGGCCACAGCCCCCGGATCGCGGCGATGCCCTGCGCGCCGTGGCTGCGGGCGAGCGCGATATCGCCGGCCACCATGCCGCCGAGCGCGTAGATCGGCAGCGCCACCTGCTCGCGCAGTTCGACGAACCGCTCCCAACCGATGCCGGGCGCATCCGGGTGCGAAGCGGTCGACAGCACCGGGCCGAGCACCGCGGCATCGCAGCCGAGGGCCTGTGCGATGCGCAATTCATCGAGATCGTGGCAGGACGCGATCACGCGCTGCGTCTTCGGCAGCGGACGCGACGACAGCGTGCGCAGTCGCGCCGCGCGTAGATGCACGCCGATGCCGAGCGCTTCCGCCATCGTCGCGTCGTCGTTGATCAACGCTTCGGCGCCGGTGTCGCGCGCATGCGCGAGCGCGCGTTCCACGAGCGTGCGCCAACGCCCCGGATCGCCCGCCGCGAATGCGGGCGCACGCAGTTGCACGCGACGCACGCCGGCGTCGAGCGCCGCGCGCAGCGTCGAGAGCCAGCGCGCAGCGTCTTCGCCCGGCTCCGGCGTGATCAGATAACGGTCGGGATCCTGCAGCGCCGCGACCACCGGGCGATCGGCGTCGGGCATCGCGTAGCTCGCGAGTTTGTGCGGCGGCACCCAGACCAGCGCCTGGCCGTCGAGCCCTTTCACCGTGCCGGTCCAGGCCTCGATGCGGCGCACGTCCAGCCGCAGGCGTTTGTGCGGGTACTGCTGCGGAACCGCGATCACCGGCGTACCGACGCGCGCCTCGATGCCGAGTTCTTCGCGCAGTTCGCGTACCAGCGCCGCTTCGGGGGTTTCGCCCGGGTCGACCTTGCCGCCCGGAAACTCCCAGAGCCCGGCGAGATCGCGGCCCTCGGTGCGACGCGCCAGCAGGATGCGATCGCGCGCATCGACGATCACGCCGGCGACGACGTGGATGTGCTTGCCGCTTCGACTTCGGTCGCTGTCGCTCATGTCGGAAAAGACGCCGTGCGTTCGATCGATGCCCGCTGTTGTACCGCCGGACAGGAGCGCGGGCAAGCGCGAAGCGCGCCGCCGGAAACGAAAACGCCCGCGTGGCCGCGGGCGTTTCGGGGATCTTCTCGGCGTATGGGTAGAGCGGCCTTCAGGCCACTGCTTCGACCCAGCCGGGGAACAGCGGCCTGGTTTTCAACAGCCGAATGGCTGGTCAGGCCGCTCTACCTGCGGGGGCGGGTCGGCTTACGCCAACTGGCCGTGGCAGTGCTTGTACTTCTTGCCGGAACCGCAGGGGCACGGATCGTTGCGACCGACCTTCGGCACCTCGGACGGATCCTGGTATTCGGGATCGGCGGCTTCCTCGTCGGTCCCGTAGCCGCCCATGTCGGCATGCTGGAACTGCATCTGCCGCGCGACCGCTTCGGCGCGCGCGCGCTCGGCGGCTTCGGCCTGCGCGATCTCGGCCTCGGTGCGGATGCGCACGCGGGCGAGCAGCGACACCACTTCGCGCTTCACCCTCTCCAGCATTTCGCTGAAGAGTTCGAACGCTTCCTTCTTGTATTCCTGCTTCGGCTGCTTCTGCGCATACCCACGCAGGTGGATGCCCTGACGCAGATAGTCCATGCGGCCGAGATGCTCCTTCCAGCTCTGATCGAGCACGGTCAGCATGATGTGCTTCTCGAGCATGCGCATGGTCTCGCCGCCGACCGCCGCTTCCTTCTCCTCGAACATCCGCGCGACCGCGTCCTGCACGTAGGCGGCGATGCCTTCGGCGTCGATCTCGGTGCGGCTCTTGACGTGCTCGGCGACCGGCAGCTGCAGGTTGAACTCGGCGGCCAGCTCGGACTGCAGGCCCTGCAGGTCCCACTGCTCGTCGATCGAACTCGGCGGCACGAAACGCTCGACGAGGTCGGCGACCACGTCGGCGCGGATGCCGTCGATGTTGTCCTTGACGCTCTCGGCTTCCAGCAACTCGTCGCGCTGCCGGTAGATGACCTTGCGCTGGTCGTTGTTGACGTCGTCGAAGTCGAGCAGGTTCTTGCGGATGTCGAAGTTGTGGGCTTCGACCTTGCGCTGCGCGCCGGCGATCTGCTTGGTCACCAGCGGGCTTTCGATGATGTCGTCTTCCTTCAGGCCCATCCGCGCCATCATCCGCTGCACCCAGTCGGCCGCGAAGATGCGCATCAGGCTGTCTTCGAGCGACAGGTAGAAGCGCGAGGAGCCCGGGTCGCCCTGACGGCCGGAACGGCCGCGCAGCTGGTTGTCGATGCGGCGCGACTCGTGGCGTTCGGTGCCGATGATGTGCAGGCCGCCGCTCGCCTTCACCGCGTCGTGGCGCTGCTGCCATTCGGCCTTGACCCGCGCGCGGGTGACTTCGTCCAGCTCGCCGCCGCGTTCGGCTTCGAGCGCGGCCAGCTCGGCTTCCAGCGAACCGCCGAGCACGATGTCGGTGCCGCGGCCGGCCATGTTGGTCGCGATGGTGACCGCGTCCGGACGACCGGCCTGGGCGACGATGTGCGCTTCGCGCTCGTGCTGCTTCGCGTTCAGCACCTCGTGGGTGATGCCCGCGTCCTTGAGCTGCTGCGACAGCATTTCCGAGACTTCGATCGACGTGGTGCCGACCAGCACCGGCTGGCGCTTGGCGTTGGCGTCCTTGATCTCGTTGATCACCGCGCGGTACTTGCCGGCCTTGTTGAGGAACACCGCGTCCGGATGGTCCTTGCGCACCATCGGGCGATGGGTCGGGATCACCACCACTTCCAGCGCGTAGATGTTCTGGAATTCGTAGGCTTCGGTGTCCGCCGTGCCGGTCATGCCCGACAGCTTCTTGTACATGCGGAACAGGTTCTGGAAGGTGATGCTGGCGAGCGTCTGGTTCTCGCGCTGCACCGGCACGCCTTCCTTCGCCTCCACCGCCTGGTGCAGGCCGTCGGACCAGCGGCGGCCCGGCAGGGTGCGGCCGGTGAATTCGTCGACGATGACCACTTCGCCGTCGCGCACGATGTAGTCGACGTCGCGCTGGAACAGCGCGTGCGCGCGCATCGCGGCGTTGAGGTGATGCACCACATGGATGTTGTGCGCGGCGTACAGGCCGTCCTCGGCGTCGATGATGCCGGCGCGGCGCAGCAGGTCCTCGGCGTGCTCCTGGCCGGCTTCGGACAGGTGCACCTGCTTGCTCTTCTCGTCGACCCAGAAATCGCCGACACCATCCTCCACTTCCTGCCGCTTGAGCTGCGGCACGATGCGGTTGACCTTGACGTAGAGTTCCGGCGATTCGTCCGCCGGACCGGAGATGATCAGCGGGGTGCGCGCTTCGTCGATCAGGATCGAGTCGACTTCGTCGACGATCGCGTAATGCAGGCCGCGCTGGTGGCGGTCTTCCTTCGACAGCGCCATGTTGTCGCGCAGGTAGTCGAAGCCGAATTCGTTGTTGGTGCCGTAGGTGATGTCCGACCCGTAGGCCGCGGCCTTGTCGCCGTGGTTCATGCCCGGATAGACCACGCCCACCGACAGGCCCAGCCAGCTGTAGAGCTTGCCCATCCACGCCGAGTCGCGCTTGGCGAGGTAGTCATTGACGGTGACCACGTGCACGCCCTTGCCTTCGAGGGCGTTGAGATACACCGGCAGGGTCGCGACCAGGGTCTTGCCTTCGCCGGTGCGCATTTCGGCGATCTTGCCGAGGTGCAGCACCATGCCGCCGATCAGCTGGACGTCGTAATGGCGCATCCCCAGCACACGCTTCGAGGCTTCGCGGCAGACCGCGAACGCTTCGGGCAGGAGTTTGTCGAGCGACTCGCCGTTGGCGATGCGTTCCCTGAACTCGGGCGTCTTCGCCTGGAGCTCGGCGTCTGACAGCGCCTGCATCTGCGGTTCGAGGGCGTTGATCTTCTTGACGATGCCGCCGAGCTGCTTGACGAGACGATCGTTGCGGCTGCCGAAGATACTGGTCAACAGGCGATTGAGCATGGGTTGGGAATGATCGAAAGGGGAATCGGGCGGAGGCCGCCGGTCCGGCGGGCATCCGCAACAAAAAGGGGCGCAGTGCGCCCCTCCGCAACACGGGATTGTACTTGGTGCCGCCCCGCGGGGGTATCAAGCCCCCCGGCGCGCCCCGACCCCGCGATCAGCCCTTGCCGGCGGGCTTCGCCGGCTGGACTTCGCCCAGGAACTGGTGCGGATTGACCACCGCGCCGTTTTCCCAGACCTCGAAATGCACATGCGCGCCGGTCGAGCGACCGGTGGAGCCGGCCTTGGCGATCTCCTGGCCGCGACGGACGAGGTCGCCCACCTGGCCGACGAGACGGGAATTGTGCGCGTAGCGGGTGACATAGCCGTTGCCGTGATCGACCTCGACCACGTTGCCGTAACCGTTGCGGACGCCGGAGAAGGTCACCACGCCGTCGGCCACCGACAGCACCGGATCGCCGGTGTTGGCTTCGAAATCGACGCCCTTGTGGTACTGGCTGCCGCCGCCCAGCGGATCGGCGCGATAGCCGAAACCGGAGGTGATGTAGCTGTCGGCGATGGGATGCCCGGTGGGCATCGTGCTCTTGTCGAGCTCGCGGTTGAACAGCAGCGCTTCGAGTACCGACAGCTGGCTGCCGGAATGGCGGAGCTGCGCGTCCAGACCGGCGAGGCCCTTGCGCAGTTCGTGAGCCGGCATGTCGCGGACCGGGCCAGCACCGCCGACGCCGACCGGCTTGTCGAAATCGAATTCGCCGTCGCCGAGCTGGGCGACGCGGGTGAGCCGCTCGCCGAGTGCGTTGAGACGGCTGGCCTCGGCCTGCAGTTCGCCGAGACGCGCGGCGAGCGCGTTCACTTCGCGCTGCGCTTCGAGCCGGGTCGCGGCGAGGCTGTCGCGCTGGGCGGCGACTTCGGCCTGGAGACGGACCGATGCGGCGTCGCGCAGCCAGACCTGGCCGGTGGTGCCGAACAGCGCACCTGTCATCAGCAGCACGACGGCGGCATAACCGGGCTTCTCGCGCATCGCGGTGGCGCCGAGCTCGGCGGCACGGATCGCCCCGGGGCGCAGTCGTTGCCACGTATGCACGGCAGTGTTCTGAACCGCGTGGGCGGCGATCGTGGCGTGGCGCTGCGCAATCTGGATGAAGCTGTGTACAGTCATGGGTTCAATGTCTCGTTCGCGACCCACTCCGCCTCCGCCCGGCCGTCCCTCGGGACCGCAGGTCGCCATCGACGCCCTGTTGGGCGACGAGGCCAGCAGCCCGGGCGATCACTTTCTTCGCCGGGCGCTGTGGCTGGAAGCGCTGGATCAGCAACTTCGTCCCTGCCTTCCGCCTGCGCTCGCCGCGCATGCGCGGCTTGCGAACGTCGATCGCGGAAGACTCGTTTACCTGGTGGATGCACCGGTCTGGCATGCCCGACTGCGGCTTGCGGCGACCGACATCCTCGACGCGGCCCGTTCCTTCGGGCTGGAAGCAACCGATCTGGTGGTGAAGACCGCGACCGGGCCGCAGGCGATGCGGCCACAACCCCCCGGAACTTCGACTGCCGTCACTGCCCCTCCCCTCTCCGCGGCCGCACGCGAAGCCTTCGCGACCGCGCTCGCATCCCGCGACGACTCGACGCGGGAGGACCCTTCCTGATGTCCGCTCGGCGGTCCGGCCCCGCCTGGGGACGATCCGATCAAGCGCGAAGGGGGCATCGTATCCGACCGGGGAACCGGGGCAGGTTAAGAAGCCGGGGCTTTTTCGTTAAGTTTTGGTAAAACGCACGGTCAGGGTTCACGGATCGGGCAATCCGCCCGCCGCGTTCAGACTGTCGGGACCCGGACGATCCGGGTCGAGGGGCTCACGCCAGCTGCGGGGTCCCGAAGACGACCGGGACCGGTTCGTCGCGCTCGAAGACCACCTCTTCCCACGCCGACCGTTCGGCGAGCAGCGCGCGGACGAGCTTGTTGTTGAGGGCGTGGCCGGACTTGAAACCCTCGTAGGCGCCGAGGATCGGATGGCCGACGAGATACAGGTCGCCCACCGCGTCGAGGATCTTGTGGCGGACGAATTCGTCGGCATAGCGCAGGCCGTCGTCGTTGAGCACGCGGAACTCGTCGAGCACGATCGCGTTGTCCATTGAGCCGCCGAGGCCGAGGTTGCGCTCGCGCATGAACTCGAGATCGCGCATGAACCCGAAGGTACGGGCGCGGCTGACTTCGCGGATGTAGTTTTCGGTCGAGAACTCGACCACCGCGCGCGAGCGCGAGGCGGGAATCGCCGGATGATCGAATTCCACGGTGAAACCGAGGCGGAAGCCGTCGTAGGGCTCGAAACGGGCGATCTTGTCGCCGTCTCGCACTTCCACGGGCTTGAGGATGCGGATGAAACGCTTGGGTGCGTTCTGTTCGACGATGCCGGCCGACTGCAGCAGGAACACGAACGGGCCGGATGAGCCGTCCATGATCGGCACCTCGGGCGCGGAGAGATCGACATAGATGTTGTCGACGCCCAGACCGGCGAGCGCGGACATCAGATGTTCCACCGTCATCGCCTTGCCGCCATCGTGCGACAGGCCGGTGCACAGCACGGTTTCGCTGACGTAATCGGCGCGGGCCGCGATCTCGACCACCGGCTGCAGGTCCACGCGGCGGAACACGATGCCGGTGTCGACCGGGGCCGGACGCAGGGTCAGGTACACCTTTTCGCCGCTGTGCAGCCCCACGCCGGTGGCGCGGATGGTGTTCTGGAGGGTGCGTTGCTGGGCCATGTTCGGAGGTCGGACGTGCCGGAAATGCCGGTGTTTCAGCGTAATCGGAGGCGAGATTAGCACGCGCGAGGCTGAACCTGAACGGAAGCGACGCACTGTTCCCGCAGCGCAACATGGGCGCGTGGCGGGCGGGACGCAGAAAGCCTGCCGGGCCCGTGGACCCGGCAGGAAAGTCGTGCTGCGCTGCGCCGGGGACACACCGGCGCGGCGCGATACCGCGTTGGATCGAACGGCTTGCGGATCAGTCGGCCTGACGACGCAGGAATGCCGGGTGAGGCGATGCGGTCGCGAGGCACCGCCTCGCGCATCGCCGAACGCCCGCACACGGATGTGCGGGCCGGACGACCCGAAATCCGTCATTCAGCGCCATGGACGGCATCAATCGGCCTGACGACGCAGGAATGCCGGAATATCCAGATAGCTGCTGTCACTGCCGAAATCGGCGGCAGCCGGGGTCGAGGTGTCGGCGGCACCGCGGCCACGCAGGTTGGCGGCGATGCCGGCGCCCGGGGTGAACGCGGCGGGCTCGTCGATCATCATCCCGGTGCTGCCGTCGCGACGGCCCTGGGTGTTGATCAACTGCACCTGCGGACGGCGCGCCGGGGCGAAGCCTTCGTCGCGGTCCTGCGTGCGCACGGCCTGACGGGCGACGGCGCGGTTCAGGCCGGTGGCGACCACGGTGACCTTCACCTCGTCCTGCATGTCCGGATCGAGCACGGTGCCGATCACGACCGTCGCGTCTTCCGAGGCGAAATTCTCGATCGTGCGGCCCACTTCGTCGAACTCGGCCATGGTGAAGTCCGGACCGGCGGTGATGTTGACCAGGATGCCGTTGGCGCCCGCCAGGTTGACGTCATCGAGCAGCGGATTGTTGATCGCGCCTTCGGCGGCGGCCTGCGCACGATCATCGCCGCGCGCGGTGCCGGTGCCCATCATGGCGAGACCCATCTCGCTCATCACGGTGCGCACGTCGGCGAAGTCGACGTTGATCAGGCCCGGACGCACGATCAGGTCGGCGATGCCCTGCACCGCGCCCTGCAGCACGTCGTTGGCGGCGCGGAACGCCTGGATCATGGTGGCGTTGCGGCCGAGCACGGTGATCAGCTTCTCGTTCGGGATCGTGATCAGCGAATCGCAGTGCTGCGACAGCTCCTCGATGCCCTTGAGCGCGACCTGCATGCGGCGGCGGCCTTCGAACGGGAACGGCTTGGTGACGACGGCGACGGTCAGGATGCCCATCTCCTTCGCCAGCTGCGCGACGACCGGCGCGGCGCCGGTGCCGGTACCGCCGCCCATGCCGGCGGTGATGAACACCATGTCGGCGCCCTGCAGCGCGTCCATGATGCGTTCGCGGTCTTCCAAGGCTGCTTGGCGACCAACCTCCGGATTCGCGCCTGCGCCCAGGCCCTTGGTGACGTTGCCGCCGAGCTGGAGCTGCAGTTTCGCGCCGCAGTTCTTGATCGCCTGCGAATCGGTGTTCGCGGTGATGAACTCGACGCCTTCGATGCTGCCGTTGACCATGTGCGCCACGGCGTTGCCGCCGCCGCCGCCCACGCCCACGACCTTGATGACCGCATTCGGCGCCATCTTCTCTACCAGTTCGAAATATGCCATTGCCGTGTCCTCGTCTAGTTATATGTGTATCTGTTGTTGGATCGTTGCCGCGTGAAACCGGAGTTGCCTTGATGCCGTCGCGGAGCCGCGGATCCGGCACCGGGATGTGCCGGCGGTTCGAGCGGCTCCGCTCGAACCGGAGAGCGCGTCCGCTAGAACTCGCCCTTGAACCAGTTCCTGAATTTGTTGAACACGCCGACCGCGCGACCGGCGGGAATCACCGGGCGTCGCGGATGTTCGATCTGGCTGCCCATCAGCAACAGGCCGACGCCGGTGGCGTGGACCGGATTGCCGACGACCTCGCCCAGACCGCTGACGTGCTGCGGGATGCCGACGCGCACCGGCATCTGCAGCATTTCCTCGGCCAGTTCGATCACGCCTTCCATCTTCGAGGCGCCGCCGGTGAGCACCATGCCGGCGCGCACCATCTCCTCGAAGCCGGAACGGCGCAGTTCGGCCTGCACCATTTCGAAGATTTCCTCGTAGCGCCCCTGCACCGCCTGCGCCAGCGCATGCCGCGGCAGCCGCCGCGGCGGGCGATCGCCGACGCTCGGGACCTGGATGCTTTCCTCCGCGGTGGCCAGCTGCGCCAGCGCGCAGGCGTAGCGGACCTTGATCTGCTCCGCTTCCGGCGTCGGCGTGCGCAGCATGTGCGCGATGTCGTTGGTGACATGATCGCCGGCGATCGGCAGCGAAGCGGTGTGGCAGATCGCGCCGTGCACGAACACCGCGATGTCGGTGGTGCCGGCGCCGATGTCGACCAGGACCACGCCGAGTTCGCGCTCGTCGCTGGTCAGCACCGCGGTGCTGGATGCCAGCGAGGAGAAGATCAGATCGTCCACCTGCAGGCCGCAGCGCTGCACGCACTTGCTGATGTTCGCCGCCGCCGACTGCGCGCAGACCACGAGATGCGCGTGCACTTCGAGGCGCACGCCGGTCATGCCGACCGGATTGCGGATGCCTTCCTGCGAGTCGTCGAGCACGTAGTCGCGCGGAATCGCGTGCAGGATCTTCTGGTCGGCGGGAATGGCCACGGCCTTCGCCGCCTCCAGCACGCGATCGAGATCCATGTAGCTGACCTCGCCGTCGCGGATCGGCACGATGCCCGGCGAGTTGCGGCACTGCACGTGGTTGCCCGAAATCGACGCATAGACCGAGCGGATCTCGCAGCCGGCCATCAGTTCGGCTTCCTCGACCGCGCGCTGGATCGACTGCACGGTCGATTCGATATCCACGACCACGCCGCGCTTCAGCCCGCGCGATTCGTGCGTGCCGATGCCGATGACTTCGATGGGGTTGCCCGGCGAATACTCGCCGACCAGCGTCACCACCTTCGATGTGCCGATGTCGAGGCCGACGATCAGCGATTTGTCGCCTTTGCGGTTCATGTCTTGTCCTGCACATGCGTCGGGCCGGTGGGCTCGGGGGTAAGCCCCTGCCAGCTGAGCGCAAACCCGTTGGTGTAACGAAGATCGGCGCGCTTCAGCGTGCGGTCGTCCTGCGCCGGCAACTGCGGCAGCAGGCGCGCGAACCGCTGCAGCCGCAGCCTGGCGTCGTCGCGGCCGAGCAGCACTTCGGCGCCGTTCGACAGCGTCATCGACCAACTGCCGCGATCGTCGATCGTCAGCGTGCGCACATCGAGGCCGCCGGCGGCGAACATCGCCCGCGCTTCGTTGTACAACCGCACCAGATCGCCGCTGCGCGCTTCCGGGCCATCGAAACGCGGCAGGCCCTTCGGCACGGCCACGCCTTTCGCCGGAATGATCCTGCCGCGCTCGGACAGCAGGCGATCGCGGCCCCACCATGCGAATGGACGGTGTTCGACCACCGTCACCACGAGCTTGTCCGGCCACTGCTTGCGCACTTCCGCGTGTTCGATCCACGGCAACCGCGCCACCGCGCCCTGCGCGTCCTCGAGACGCACGGCGAAGAAACCGCGCTGCGCGTGCGGATAGACGGCCGACACGATCTGCGCGTCGGTGACACGGGTGAGTTGCCCGTTCACCAGCACCGTGCGCAGCGGCCAGCGTTCCGCGCCGACCCAGCCGCGGATCACCGCCACCACCGGCAACACCACCAGCGCCAGCGCCAGCAGCCACGCCATCAGTCGCAGGAAGGCGCTCATCCGCCGCGCACCTCCGCGGTATCCGTGGACGGAGACATCGCGCCCGGAAGCGTGTTTTCCAGCACCAGCCAGCACAGGGTTTCGAAATCGATGCCGATCTGGCGCGCGGCCTTCGGCACCAGCGAATGGCTGGTCATGCCCGGCGCGGTATTGATCTCGATGAGCTGCAGGCCGAGGCGGCGATCGCGCATGACGTCGACGCGGCCCCAGCCGCTGCAGGCGGCGGCGCGGAACGCGCGCAGCGCGAGATCGCGGATCGCGGTTTCGTCGTCGCCTTCGAGGCCCGGACAGAGATACTGGGTGTCGTCGGCGATGTACTTGGCGTGATAGTCGTACCACTCGCCGGCCGGCACGATCCGGATCGACGGCAGCGCGAGGTCGCCGAAGATGCCGACGGTGAATTCCTCGCCGATCACCATCTGCTCCATCAGCAGTTCGCCCGGGTAGCCGGCGGCGAAGGCTTCGGCGGCATCGAGATCGGACTCGGCGAGGATGCGGAAGACGCCGACGCTGGACCCTTCGCACGACGGCTTGATGAACACCGGCAGGCCCAGCGCGCGCGCGGCGGCGCGCATGTCCGCGCCGGGGTGCAGGCGCTCGAATTTCGGCGTCGGCAGTCCTTCGCTCATCCACACCTGTTTGGTGCGGATCTTGTCCATGCTCAGCGCCGATCCGAGCACGCCGGAGCCGGTGTAGGGCACGCCGAGCGCCTCCAGCGCGCCCTGCAGCACGCCGTCCTCGCCGCCGCCCCTGTTGCCGTGGAGTATGTTGAAGACGCGCTCGTAACGCTTGTCCATGAGCGCGGCGATCAGCGCCGGAATGCCGTCCACCGCATGCGCGTCGATGCCGCGCGCGCGCAGCGCGTCGAGCACGTTGCGCCCGGATTCGAGCGAGACTTCGCGCTCGGCGCTGGTGCCGCCCATGAGCACGGCGACGCGGCCGAACACGGCGGGATCCTGGAAACGGGGCTGTGGCGCAGCGGCGGTCACGACGTGGCGTCCTCGGAAAGGCTCTGGGGGAATCCCTGGGTGGCGATCTGCTGCGCGGCGGCGCCGATGTCGCCCGCACCCATCATCAGCAGCAGGTCGCCGTCGCGCAGCACGTCCGGCAGCACGGAAGACAGTTCGCCGGCGCTGCCGACCACGACCGGATCGATGCGGCCGCGCGCGCGGATGCTGCGCGCCAGCGACTTGGCGTCGGCGCCCGCGATCGGCGCTTCGCCCGCGGGGTAAACCTCGGTCAACACCAGTGCATCGACGCTCGACAGGACCGCGGCGAAATCATCGAACAGATCGCGCGTCCGGCTGTAGCGATGCGGCTGGAACGCGACCACCAGCCGGCGATCCGGCCAGCCGCCGCGTGCGGCCTGGAACACCGCTTCGAGTTCTTTCGGGTGATGACCGTAATCGTCGACCAGCTGCACCTTCGCGCCCTGCGCCGTGCGCGGTTCGGCGAGCAGGTTGAAGCGGCGGCCGATGCCGGCGAATTTCTCGAGCGCGCGCGCGATCGCGTCCGGCGCGACACCGAGCTGCCAACCGATGGTCGCGGCGGCGAGCGCGTTCTGCACGTTGTGGCGGCCGGGTAGCGCCAATGTCACCGGCGTGCGCGATCCGTCGGGCAGGCACAGGGTGAAGCGCATCGCCGGGCCGGCCTGTTCGACGTCTTCGGCGCGCACGTCGGCGTGCGCGGCGAAGCCGTAGGTGACCACGTGCCGCGGCATGTCGGCCGCGAGCGCGGCGACTTCGGCGTCGTCGATGCACAGCACCGCGAGGCCGTAGAACGGGAGCCGGTGCAGGAATTCCGAGAACGCCGCCTTCACCCGGGCGAAATCGCCGCCGTAGTTCTCGAGGTGATCGGCATCGATGTTGGTCACGACCGCGATCAGCGGATTCAGGCGCAGGAAGCTGCCATCGCTTTCGTCGGCCTCGGCCACCAGCCATTCACCGCTGCCCAGACGCGCGTTGGCGCCCGCGGCCAGCAATTGACCGCCGATCACGAAGGTCGGATCGAGCCCGCCCTCGCCGAGCACGCTCGCGCTGAGCGACGTGGTCGTGGTCTTGCCGTGGGTACCGGCGATCGCGATGCCGCGACGGAAGCGCATCAGTTCGGCCAGCATTTCAGCGCGCGGCACCACCGGGATGCGTTGCGCCTGCGCCTCCATCCATTCGGGGTTGTCGCGCTTGATCGCGCTGGACACCACCACGCAGTCGGCGCCGAGCACGTTCGCGGCGGCATGGCCGCGGCAGACGGTGGCGCCGAGCGACGCCAGCCGGCGCGTGGTCGCGTTGTCGGCGTTGTCCGAGCCGGAAACCTGATAACCCAGCGTGCACAGCACTTCCGCGATGCCGCTCATGCCCACGCCGCCGATGCCGACGAAGTGCACCCGCGGAAAAGCTTTCGAAACGTCCTTGATGTCGAGCAGTCGACGGATCATGCGCGTGCCTCCTCGAGCACTGCGTCGGCGACGCGTTCGGCGGCGTCGACCCTGGCCAGCGTGCGCGCCGCTTCGGCCATGAACAGGCGTTTCGCCGGATCGATGACGAGATTGCGCAGTTCCATCGCGAGCTTGTCGGCCAGGTCCGCGTCCTGTTTCAGCAGCACGCCGGCGCGACGCTGCACGACGTATTGCGCGTTCTTGGTCTGGTGGTCGTCGACCGCGGTGGGCAGCGGCACCAGGATGCTGCCGACGCCCGCGGCGCAGACTTCGGCGATGGTCAGCGCGCCGGCGCGACAAACCACGAGGTCGGCCCAGGCGTAGGCCGCGGCCATGTCGGCGATGAACGGCTCGACCGACGCCGCGACGCCGGCTTGGGCGTAAGCCGCGACGGCCGCGTCGCGCATCTTCTCGCCGCACTGGTGGCGGACTTCGATGCCCGCGCCCTGCAACTGGCGCAGCGCCTGCGGCACCGCATCGTTCAATGCGCGCGCGCCCTGGCTGCCGCCCAGCACCAGCAGGCGCAGACCTTCGTCGCGACCTTCGAAACGCGCGGCCGGCGGCGCGATGGCCGCGATCACGTCGCGCACCGGATTGCCGACGACCATTTCCTTGCCGGGGAACGCGTCGGGGAAGCCGCAGAGCACCCGGCGCGCGAATTTCGCGAGCACGCGATTGGTCATGCCCGGCGCGCGATTCTGTTCGTGCACCAGCAGCGGAATGCCGGCCAGCACCGACGCGATGCCGCCCGGGCCGGCCGCGAAGCCGCCGAAGCTCACCACCGCGCGCGGCTTGCGCGTGCCCAGCACCTTCGCAGCGGCGCGGATCGCCGCCAGCACGCGCAGCGGCGCGCGCAGCAGCGTGCCCAGGCCCTTGCCGCGCACGCCGGAGATCGCGATCGTCTCGATCTCGATCCCGTGCTGCGGCACCAGTCGCGTTTCCATGCCGCCTTCCGCGCCCAGCCAGACCACCGGCACGCCGCGCGCGCGCAACGCGGCGGCGACCGCGAGGCCCGGGAAAATATGTCCGCCGGTGCCGCCGGCGAGGATCATCACCGGCGCACCGCCATTCGGGACGGCGCTCATGCGCTCCTCCCGAAGGTCGGTTCGACGCGGTCGCGCAGACGGCTGGTGCCGCGCACGTTGCCCAGCGCCGACGCGGTCGTCGTCGCCACCGGCTGCGCGGTGGGCGGCACGCCGCCGGACACCTGCGCCGACTCGCCGCGCAGGCGCGCGACCTGGCGTTCGGCGCGATCGAGTTCGTAGGACACGCGCAGCAGCAGGCCCAGCGCGGCGCAGGTGCCGAGGACGCTCGAACCGCCGGAGGAAATCAGCGGCAGGGTCAGGCCCTTGGTCGGCAGCAGACCGAGATTCACCCCGATCGACACGAAGCTCTGCAGGCCCAGCGACAGCGCGACGCCGAACGCGCAGTAGCCGGCGAAATGACGGCGCATCTCGACGCATTTCAGACCGATCCAGAACGCGCGGCCGACCAGCAGCGCGAACAGCGCGATGACCAGGCAGACGCCGACGAAACCCAGCTCCTCGGCGATCACCGCGAGGATGAAGTCGGTATGCGCTTCGGGCAGGTACGACAGCTTCTGCACCGAACCGCCGAGGCCGACGCCGAACCACTCGCCGCGACCGATCGCCATCAGCGCATTGGTCAACTGGTAACCGCTGTCGAACGGATCCGCCCACGGATCCCAGAACGAGGTGAAGCGCCGCCAGCGATACGGTTCGGCGATCGCGATGATCGCGAGCAGCGGCAGGCCGACCAGCACCGGCCCGAACATCCGCGGCAGATGCACGCCGCCGAGCACCAGCATGCCGGCGGTGATCGCGAGGATCAGCGACAGCGAACCGAAGTCCGGCTGTTTGATCAGCAGCACCACCAGCGCGACGGCGACCCCCAGCGGCTTGAGCATCGCGCGCCAGGTCGCGTTGACTTCGTCGCGGAAGCGCACCAGATAGCTGGCCAGCCACACGACGTACATCACCTTCACCGCTTCCACCGCCTGGAAACCCATGATTCCGAAGTTCAGCCAGCGGCGCGCGCCGTTCACGGTCTTGCCGATGCCGGGCACGAACACCAGGATCAGCAGCACGAAGCACATCACCAGCAGCAGGCGATCCTGCTGCTCGATGGTCTTCAGTTCGGTGCGCATCAGCAGGCCGGCGAGGACCGCGCCCATCGCCAGGAACACCAGATGTTTGGTGAGGAAGTAGTACGGGCCGACGTCGAGACCTTCGCCGATCGCGATCGAACTGGACGCCACCATCACCACGCCGAAGCACGCCAGCGCGATCGACGTGCCGAGCAGCCACGGGTCGTAGCGGCCGGGCAACGCGTCGAGACGCGTGGCCTGGTGGCCGAGGCCGAAGCGCGGGAGGGCGGGCCAGTTCGTCATCAGCGGATCTTCAACGTGGCGAGACCGACGAGAACGAGGATCACCGAGATGATCCAGAAGCGCACGATGACGCGCGGCTCCGGCCAGCCCTTCAGTTCGAAGTGGTGATGGATCGGCGCCATCCGGAACACGCGCTTGCCGGTGAGCTTGAACGAAGCGACCTGGATCATCACCGACAGGGTTTCGATCACGAAGATGCCGCCCATCAGCACCAGCACCAGTTCCTGGCGCACGATCACGGCGATGGCGCCGAGCACCGCGCCGAGCGCGAGCGCGCCGATGTCGCCCATGAACACCATCGCCGGATAGGTGTTGAACCACAGGAAGCCGAGCCCGGCGCCGGCGATCGCCGCGCAGATGATCACCAGTTCGCCCGCGCCCGGCACGATCGGGATCTGCAGATAGGTCGCGAACTTCACGTTGCCGGTGGCGTAGGCGAACACACCCAGCGCGCAGGCGACCAGCACGGTGGGCATGATCGCGAGACCGTCGAGGCCGTCGGTGAGGTTCACCGCGTTGGAGAAGCCCACGATCCAGAAATAGGCGACGCCGACGAAGAAGATCGTGCCGCCGATGCCGACCAGCGGCAGCGCCACGTTCTTGAAGAACGGGATGTACAGGGTCGTGGCCGATTGCGCGTCGGCGGTGAAATACAGGAACAGGCCGGCCGCGAGGCCGAACAGCGACTGCAGCGCGTACTTGGTGCGCGACTTCATGCCGTTGGGATCGCGCTTGACGATCTTGATCCAGTCGTCCCACCAGCCGATCCAGCCGAACGCGACCATCACCGCCAGCACCAGCCAGACGTAACGGTTGCGCAGATCGCCCCACAGCAGCACCGACGCGATCACGGTCAGCAGGATCAGCGCGCCGCCCATGGTCGGCGTACCGGCCTTGGAGAAATGCGACTGCGGGCCGTCCTTGCGGATCGGCTGGCCGCCCTTGAGCGTGGCGAGGCGCGCGATCACCGCCGGCCCCCACCACAGCGACAGCCCGAGCGCGGTCAGCGCCGCGAGGATCCCGCGGAACGTCAGGTAGCCAAACAGGCCGAACAGGCTCTGCAGTTGTTCCAGCCAGCGCGTCAACTCAAGCAGCATGCGTTTCTCCCCCGCCCGCGCGATCGGCATGGACGCCGTCGGCCAGCATGTCTTTCACGATCCTGTCCATCGCGCTGCCGCGCGACCCCTTCACCAGCACGCGCAGCGCGCCGGGGGCCTCCCTTCCGTCGATGTCTTCGCGCAGCGCGGCGACGAGCGCGGCGTGGGTGTCGAACACCCGCGCGCCGTCGCCGAACGCATCGGCCGCCGCGGCGCTGAGCGCGCCGAGCGCGTACAGCCGCGCGATCCCCGAGGCCTTCGCGCGACGCCCCACTTCGGCGTGCAGCGCGGCGGCATCGTCGCCCAGTTCGCGCATGTCGCCGAGCACCAGCCAGGCGTCGCCGCCGGCCGCGGCCAGCGTGTCGATCGCCGCCTTCAGCGAACCGGGGTTCGCGTTGTAGCTGTCGTCGATCAACGTCGCACCGCCCGGCAGGCGATGCAGATTGAGACGACCGGCGACCGGCTGCGCGGCGTTGAGTCCAGCCGCGATCGTCGCCAGCGACACCCCTGCGCCCATCGCCAGCGCGGTCGCGGCCAGCGCGTTGAGCACGTTGTGACGGCCCGGCATCGCCAGCGTCACCGGCGCCTCGCCTTCCGGCGTGACCAGGATGAAGCGCGAACCCTCGGCATCGAGCGCGATGTCGCGCGCGGTCACGTCGGCATCGGCGTCGAGGCCGAAGCGGATCAGGCGATGGCCGTGCGCGCGCTCCGCGAAATACGGCGCGAAGGCGTCGTCGGCGTTGATCGCTGCCGCGCCGCCGCTGCGCAGGTCGTCGTAGACCGCGGCCTTGGTGTTGGCGATCTCGAGCAGACTACCCATGCGTTCGAGATGCGCGGGCGCGACGTTGTTGACCAGGGCCACGTCCGGCGGCGCGATCGCGGTGAGATAGGCGATGTCGCCGGGCTTGCCCGTGCCCATTTCGTACACCGCGAATTCGGCGTCGTCGGGCGTCTCGATCACCGCCAGCGGCATGCCGATCTCGTTGTTGCGGTTGCCGGGCGTCGCGTAGGTCTTGCCGGCGCCCTGCAGGATCGCGGTGATCAGCGTCTTCACGCTGGTCTTGCCGTTGCTGCCGGTGACCGCGACGACCTTGATCGCGCGTTCGCGCTGCAGCGCGGTGGCGAGTTGCGCCAGCGCGAGTTCGGTGTTCGCGACCACGATCTGCGGGATGGCGAGACCCCGGGTCTCGCGCGAGACCAGCGCGGCGCGCGCGCCGAGCGCGGCCGCGCGTTCGACGTAGTCGTTGCCGTCGAAATTTTCGCCCTTCAGCGCGACGAACAGCGCCGCGACCGTGTCGGCGGCGTCGAGTTTGCGGGTGTCGGTGACCAGCACGTCGATCCGGAGATCGACGCCCACGAGGCGGCCGTTGACGGCCCTGGCGATGCGCGCGAGCGACAGCGGGGTCATGCGCATGCCTCCAGCACCGTCCGCGCGGTGGCGGTGTCGTCGAAGGGATGCTGCACGCCGTCGATCTCCTGGTACGGTTCGTGGCCCTTGCCGGCGATCAGCACGATGTCGCCGTCGACCGCCATGCCGATCGCCTGGGCGATGGCCGCGGCGCGATCGCGGCGGATCGCGATCGCATCTGGACGCGCGAAGCCGGCGAGGATATCGGCGACGATCGCGTCGCCGTTCTCGGTGCGCGGATTGTCGTCGGTCACGATCACCGCGTCGGCGTGCGCTTCGGCAATCGCCGCCATCTGCGGGCGCTTGCCGCGATCGCGGTCGCCACCGCAGCCGAACACGCAGATCACGCGGCCCGCGGCATGCGCGCGCAGGGCCGACAGCGCCTGTTCCAGCGCATCGGGCGTATGCGCGTAATCGACGACGACGAGCGGCTGGCCGCGCTCGCCGCCGAGACGGTTCATGCGGCCGTTCACCGGATGCAGCCGCGACAGCACGTCGGCGATGTCCACCGACGCTTCGCCCAGCGCATGCAGCGTGCCGGCCACCGCCAGCAGGTTGTCGACGTAGAACCGGCCGAGCAGCGGCGAACGCACCGGATGGCGCGCATCGCCGATGCGCAGCGCGAAGCGGATGCCGGCGATGTCGAGCGCGATGTCTTCGGCGCGCACCGTGGCGGCGGCATGTCCGCGCGAACTGACGCCGACCGCGCGCACCAGGGCCGGCAGCGCACCGTGCAGTCGCTCGCCGAAGGCGTCGTCGAGATTGATCACCGCCGCGTCCAGCCCCGGCCATGCGAACAGCTTCGCCTTGGCGTCGCCGTAGGCGTCCATGGTGCCGTGGTAGTCGAGATGGTCGCGGGTGAGATTGGTGAACGCGCCGACCCGGAAATGCACGCCGTCGACGCGGCCCTGGTCGAGCGCGTGCGAGCTGACTTCCATCGCCACCGCGTCGGCGCCCTGGTCGCGCAGATCCGCGAGCAGCGCGTGCAGTTGCAGCACCAGCGGCGTGGTGAAGCCGGTCGGCACCGCTTCGCCGTAGAGCCCGGCGCCGAGCGTGCCGATGGTGCCGGCGCGACGACCGCGCAGCGTCCACGCCTGCGCCAGCAGTTGCACCGTCGACGTCTTGCCGTTGGTGCCGGTGACGCCGACCGTGGTCATCGCGCGGGTCGGTGCGCCGTGGAAGGCGTCGGCCATCGCACCGAGGCGCGCACGCAGGCCGGGCACCGCGATCATCGGAGCGGTGGTCGATGCGCTCGCCGCGAATTCGTCGGGCAGCGGCGGTTCGAACAGGATCGCGGACGCGCCGGCGGCCTCGGCCTGGGCGACGAATTTCAGGCCGTGCGCACCGAAGCCGGCGATCGCGACGAAGGCGTCGCCCGCACGGATCGCACGGCTGTCCTGCACCAGCCCGGAGATCTTCAGGTCCTGCGGCACGCCGGCGACATCCGGCAGCAGTTCGGCGAGACGCATGCGGCGGCTCATCGCGCACCTCCCGCGGTCGGCAGTGCATCGAGGGCGGCCGGCGGCGCGGCGACCGCAGGCATCGCCGTCGGCACGGCAGCGCGCGGCATGGCGACCGTCGCGCCCGCCTGGCGGCTGCGCTTGGCATCGGCGGCGGCCTGCGCCGCGAGCCAGGTGTCGATGTCGTCCGGCGGCACGTCCATCAGGCGCAGCGCGCCTTCCATCACGTTGCGGAACACCGGCGCGGACACCAGGCCGCCGGTGTAGCCGAGCGTGGGGTCCGGGTCCTTCAGCACCACGACCATCGAAAAGCGCGGGTTGTCCACCGGCACCAGGCCGGCGAAGAACGCGTTGTAGCGCCGCGAATAGCCGCCGTTGTAGGAGATGCGCGCTGTGCCGGTCTTGCCGGCGACGTGATAACCGAGGATCGCCGCCTGGGTCGCGGTGCCGCCCGGTTCGGTCACGGTCTGCATCATCCGCAGCACTTCGTTCGCGATCTTCGGATCCAGCACCTGCGCGCTTTCGCCGGCTTCGCCCTTGATGAAGGTCGGCACCACCGCGCGCCCGCCGTTGCCCAGCGTGGCGTAGACGCGCGCGATCTGCAGCGGCGTCGCGTTCATGCCGTAACCGTAGGACATCGTCTGCTTGGTGGTACCGCTCCAGAATTCCGGCTTCGGCAGATTCCCCGGGCTTTCGCCCGGAAAACCGCTGCCGGTGACGCGGCCGTAGCCGAAGCGGCTGAGGAAGCCGTGGAACTGCGCCTTGTTCAGGCGCTGCACGATCTTGGCCGAACCGACGTTGGAACTCTTGCGGATCACGCCGGTGGTATCGAGCACGCCGTAGTTGTGGGTGTCGGTGGTCCGCCAGCGGCCGTTGGGCATCCAGCCGGGATTGGTGTCGAAGATCGACTGCGGGGTGATGACTCCGGATTCCAGCGCCGCCGCCACGGTCAGCGGCTTCATGGTCGATCCGGGCTCGATCACGTCGGTGACCGCGCGGTTGCGGTGCGCATCGCGATTGCCCACGCTCACCGCGTTCGGATTGAACGACGGCAGGTTGGCCATCGCCAGCACTTCGCCGGTCGCGACGTCCAGCACCACCACCGAGCCGCTGACGGCGCGGGTTTCCTGCAGCGCGCGCTTCAGTTCGCGATAGGCCAGGAACTGGATCCGGCGATCGATGGTGAGGGTGATGTTCTGCCCCGGCTCGGCCGGACGGATCAGATCGACTTCCTCGACGATCCGGCCGCGGTTGTCGCGGATCACGCGCTTCGCGCCGGGACGGCCCGACAGCATCTCGTCGAACGCCAGCTCCAGGCCTTCCTGGCCGCGGTCGTCGATGTTGGTGAAGCCGAGCACATGCGCGATCGCTTCGCCCTGCGGATAGTAGCGGCGGTATTCGCGCTGCGACGACACGCCCGGCACGTTCAGCGCCAGGATCCGGCGCGCCTCGGCCGGATTGATGCGGCGCTTGAGATACACGAATTCCTTGTTCGCGCGCTGGGTCAGCTTGCGGGTGAGCGTCTCGGCATCCACGCCCAGCGCCGTCGCCAGCTGCGGCAGGCGGTTCGGATACTTCAGCAGTTCCTTCGGATTCGCGGTGATCGATTCCACCGGCGTCGACACCGCCAGCGGCTCGCCGTTGCGGTCGGTGATCATGCCGCGACTGGTCGCGATCTCGATCTCGCGCAGGAAGCGCTCGTCGCCCTGTTTCTGGTAGAACTCGTTGCGCACCAGCTGCAGATCGACCGCGCGCGCCACCAGCGCCAGCGCGCACACGCCGAGCGCGCCGGAGACCAGCATCAGCCGGCCGCGCAGGTTGAACTGCGCGCGCGCCCGCGAACCCGGGCTGCGACGGTCGTTGCCGCGCTTGCGCCAGTCGGCGAAACGTTCGAGGAGTCGGCTCATGGACGCAGCACCACGATGTCGGCCGGCTCCGGCGTCTTCATGCCGAGGCGCTCACGCGCGACCTTGTCGATGCGGTTGCTTTCCGCCCAGGTCGCCTGTTCCAGCTGCAGCCGGCTGAATTCGATGTTGAGCGCGTCGCGCGCCTTCTCCAGCCGCGACAGCTCGATGAACAACTGGCGATGGCGATAGCGGGCATGGACCACGCCGATCGCGGAGACCAGCGACGCCAGCACCAGCACGGCGACGATCACGCGCAGGCTCATGCGTCACCGCCGATCTTTTCGGCCACGCGCAGCACGGCGCTGCGGGCGCGGGGATTGGCGGCGATTTCCTCTTCGGTCGCCTTCCGGGCGTCGCCGATCATGCGCAGCGTCGGCGTGAACGCGATCTCGACCGGCATCCGGCGATTGGCCGGCGGCGCCTTGGCACGGGCAGCGATGAAACGCTTGACGATGCGGTCTTCCAGCGAATGGAAGCTGATCACCGCGAGCCGGCCGCCGGGCTTCAGCGCGGCGTAGGCGGCGTCGAGCCCGCGCTCGAGATCATCGAGTTCGCGGTTGATGAAGATGCGGATGGCCTGGAAGCTGCGGGTCGCGGGATGGATCTTCTGCGCGCCGCGCGGCACCACCGAGGCGATCAGCTCGGCGAGCTGCGCGGTGCGGGCCAGCGGTTCGGCGCCGCGGCGGGCGACGATCGCGCGGGCGATGCGCCGGCTCTGCTTTTCTTCGCCCCAGGTCCACAGCACGTCGGCGATCTCGCGCTCGTCGGCGCGCGCCAGCCACTGCGCCGCGCTCTCGCCGGACTCCGGATCCATGCGCATGTCGAGCGGGCCGTCCTTGCCGAAACTGAAGCCGCGCTCGGCCACATCCAGCTGCGGCGAAGACACGCCGAGGTCGAAGAGGATGCCGTCGAGGCCCTGCTGCGCCAGATCCCAGTGCGCGAGGTCGGTGAAACTACCGCGATGGATCGCGACGCGCGCATCCGCGCCGAACTCGCGTTCGGCGACGCGGATCGCTTCGGGATCCTTGTCCATCAGCAGCAATCGGCCTCCGTCGTTCAGGCGTTCCAGCACGCCACGGGCATGACCGCCACGCCCGAAGGTGCCATCGAGATACGTTCCATCCTTCCGAATCCGCAGCCCGTCCATGACCTGCACGAACATCACCGGCAAATGCAGCACTGGCGAATGCAGCACCGGCAGGTGGGCGGGCACCGGACCCGCGCCACCCGCGGTCACAGCTGCAGATCGAGCATCGCCTCGCCGAGATCCGCATCGCTCAGCGTCATGCGGATCTGCGCGTGGTGCGCCTGCTCGCTCCACAATTCGAACTTGTCGCCCATGCCCAACAGCACGGCGCGCTTGTCGATGCCCACCGCGCTGCGGTGGCTCGCCGGAACACCGATGCGGCCGTTGCCGTCGGGTTCGACGAACGTGGCCGCACCCACCAGCTTCAGCTGCAGACTGCGGCTGACGCTCTTGGTGCGCGGCAACGCGTTGACCTGGTCCCGCACCTTCTCCCAGACCGGCTGGGGGTAGAGGTAGAGCGAACCGGCTTCGAACGGGTTGTAGGTGATGACCAGCCGGCTCTCGCACACCCGCGCGATCAGGTCCCGGTAACTGGTCGGGATCGCCAGCCGGCCCTTGTCGTCGATCGTGATGGCGGTCTCACCTTGGAACACGTTGCCTACCCGGTTGTGCCCGTCTTCAGCGGGCTTGGTCAACTCGGAAAAACCACTAATTGCCCGGTTTTCCCACGAGTCGCCACATTAGAAGTGGCGCACAGGGTTGTCAACAACTTTATGCACCGAATTTCACTAGGCGCGTCAATGACTTGCGGCAATGTTCACAGAATAGTTCAAGGTTTATCCACAACCCTCTGTTTCGTCTCAAATTTTGAGATTTCAGCTCCTGAACGACCCGGTCCGGGCTCCGCGAAGACGCTTCAGGCGTGCCTGCGGGCGCTCGCGCACGAAATTCAACCTAGTGGTTGACAATTGGCGACGCACCCACGATATTCAACCGCATGATTGAATATCAGCCACAGCATCTCGACCGGGTCTTCCAGGCCCTCGCCGACCCGACCCGCCGGGCGATGCTGGCGGACCTCAGCCAGCGCGAACGCAGCGTGGGCGAGCTGGCCGCCCCGCACCGGATCAGCCTGGCGGCGGCCTCGAAGCACATCAAAACCCTGGAACGCGCCGGCCTGGTGAAGCGCACGGTCTCGGGCCGCACGCACCGCTGCGCGCTCGACGCCGCCCCGCTGGCCGACGCCGATGCCTGGCTGCGCCGCTATGCCGCGTTCTGGAACACCCGCCTCGATGCCCTGCACGCATTGCTGGCCGCCGATGCGAACACGCCCGCCACGACCGACAAGGAGCTTCCCCCATGAACGACCATGGCACCCTGATCGCCGACGATACGATCCGTTTCGAACGCCTGCTGCCGGGCCCGATCGAACGCGTCTGGGCCTTTCTCGTCGAATCCGAGAAACGCGCGCTGTGGCTGGCCGCCGGCCCGATGGCGCCGGAGGCCGGCGGGGATGTCGCCCTGCATTTCCGCAATGCGGAACTCTCCGAAGGCGACGATCCCGCGCCGGAGAAGTATCGCGACTACGAGAACACCGGCAGCATGTTCGGCCGGATCACCCGCTGCGAACCACCGCACCGGCTGAGTTATACGTGGACGGATCTGCCCGGCGAGGTCGAGGAAGAGGATTCCGAAGTGAGCTTCGAGCTCACCGCCGAAGGCGACCGGGTCCGCCTCGTCCTGATCCATCGCCGCCTGCAGGCGCACGAACTGCTCAGCGTCGCCGGCGGCTGGCATACGCACCTGGGCATTCTCGAAGACCGGCTTGCCGGCCGCGCACCACGCCCGTTCTGGCGCACGCACACGCGGCTGGAAGCGGAATACGCCGAGAAACTGGGCCTCGAGTAACCCGCGTTCCGGAGCGCACGGGCCACGGCATCGTCTCCCTCTGGACTTGCGCCCGCGAGGCCGTGCGGCGCACCGCGAAGAGCGTCCGGCCGGGAGTCCCGGGCCGGACGTTGAAAAATCAAGGCAGAGCCGATCGATAAGCCGGGTTCTGTCGTGGACAGTCATTCCTCTAGGCGCATCGTCGCCGATACGCTCAAGCAACCTACCCGGAGCGCACGGGCCGCGGCATCGTCTCCCTCTGGACTTGCGCCCGTGAGGCCGTGCGGCGCACCGCGAAGAGCGTCCGGCCCGGAAGTCCCGGGCCAGACGTTGAAAAATCAAGGCAGAGCCGATCGATAAGCCGGGTTCTGTCGTGGACAGTCATTCCTCTAGGCGCATCGTCGCCGATACGCTCAAGCAACCTACCCGGAGACACCGCGGGCCGCGGCATCGTCTCCCTATTTGGTCTTGCTCCCGGTGGGGTTTGCCGTGCCGGTCCGTTGCCGGACTCGCGGTGCGCTCTTACCGCACCATTTCACCCTTGCCACGCATTCCGAAGAACCGTTCGGCGGTATCTTTCTGTTGCACTTTCCGTCGACTCGCGCCGCCCAGGCGTTACCTGGCACCGTGCCCTGTGGAGCCCGGACTTTCCTCGGCATGCGCTCCCACAGAAATGGAAGCGCATGACGCGACTGTCTGACCGGCTCTGCGCGGCCATTGTCGCACGAACCACCGCGTCTCCCTTCACCGCTTCCGCCGCCATCGCAACGCCCATCGCCTGAAACACTTCGCGCGTCCGGTTGCGCTACGCTAGGCCTGCCGGCGGTCGACCGCTCGTCGGCGCCGACAGGACGTCCTTTTCCGCCCGTCGTGCCCCCGGATCGCCCGGGAGCGCCGGCATCGTCCGATGCGAGGAACACCGATTGCCGATTGCGCGCGCAGCACGAGCCGACCCGGAGACGGCAGCCGCCGTACGACGCGGAACGTCCCGCCTGTCGCGCAACACCGTTTTCGCCATGGTTCTGCTCCTCGCCCCGGTCGTCGGCGAGGGCTTCGCGGCCGCAGGCGATGAAAACGGCGCCGACCAGCGTCATCCGCTGGAAGTGCGGGCGCTGACCCAGCCGCGCGAGGTGCTCGCGGCGCTCCCCGCCGCCCGCGGCGCGCTCGCGAAGAACGATCACGAAGGCCTGGCGAAGCTCGCGCTGGCGGAGGCCAATGCCTGCCGCGTCATCGCGGACTATCGCTGCCAGCGCCGCGCCGGCAGCGCCGCCATGGCCGAAGCCGACCGTACCGCAAGCGTCTATCTGCAGGTCCGGGCGCGGATCGCGCAGGGACGCGCGCTGTCGCGGCTCGGCGACTACAACAGCGCCGGGCGCACCCTGGCCGAAGCGCAGCAGCGTCTCGGCACGGCGCCCGACGACGAATTGATGGCCGATGTGCTGCTGGCGTATTCGTCCATCAGCGAGCGGCTGGGCAAACTGGACGAGTCGTACCGCTACGCGAAACAGGGCTTGGACCACGCCCCCGCCGCCCGCCTGCCGGAGATGCGCCTGCGGTTGCTGCGCAACATGGCGCACATCGCCTCCAACCAGGGCCGGCCGCAGGAAGCGCGCGAGCTGATGCGGGAAGCCAAAGCCATCCTGCCGACCAATCGCGATCCCAAGCTGACCGCGGAAGTCCTGCTGGAAGAAGCGCGCGCGGCGCGGGCGATGGGCGACGCCGATGCGGTCGCGGATCTGGGCAGGCGCATCGGCCGCATCGGCGACGACCTCCGGAACACCCAGTTGCACGGGCTCGGCTACGAAACCACGGCGCAGGCGCTGCAGATCCGCGGCGACAACGTCGCGGCGCTGGCGCTTTATCGCAAGGCGCAGGCCGAGTTCGCCAAACTGAAACTGCAGCAGGACGAACTGCGCACGACGCGCGCGATCGTCGACCTGCAGCTCGAGGGCACCCAACCGGAGACGCTGCCCGAATCGATCGCACGATTGATCGCATTGGGCGATCGGACCAATCGCACCGAGCGCGAAGCCGCCGCCGCGGACTTCGAGGAACGGCTGCGTTACGCCGAGAGCGACGCCGAGCTCGCGCGCGCCAACGCCAAGGCCGAAAACGAGCGGCTGCGCGCGGCCGTCAGCGAGAACCGGTTCCGCTTCGCGCTGGTGGTCGGACTCCTCGTGCTGTGCACGCTCGGCGTGGTCGTGGCCCTGTACGCCCAGCAGCGCAGGCACGCGGCGATGATGCGCGAGCGCGGACGCGAGATGGAGATCGCGATCTCCACCGATTTCCTCACCTCCGTATACAGCCGCCGCTACATCACCGAAGCGGGCGAACGCGCCGTCGAGCGCACGCGCGACGACCCGACCGGCCATGGCCTCGCGGTGGCGGTCGTCGACATCGATCATTTCAAACGGATCAACGACCGCTTCGGGCATGCGGTCGGCGATGAAGTCCTCAAGGCCGTCGCCGCCGCGATGCGGGCGGTCTGCCGCGACTCCGACCTGCTCGGCCGCTACGGCGGTGAAGAGTTCGCGGTGCTGTTGAACGGCATCCAGCCCGGACACGTGGCCACCGCCGCCGAGCGGCTGCGAGCTGCCGTCGCCGGCGCCATCGTCATCCACGAGGGCGAGACCATCGCGCCCACCGCATCGATCGGCGTCGCCAGTCTGACGCCCGAAGATCGCGACTTCGATCAGCTGCTGATCCGCGCGGATCGCGCGCTGTACGAAGCGAAGGCGCAGGGACGGAACCGGGTGGTGCTCACCTGATGGATGCCGCGTCGCGACTCAGCCGGTCGCGACACCGTACAACGCCTTCCTCGGCGCACCGGTCAGCTCCGCGGCCAGCTTCGCCGCGGTCGACGGCGGCAGGTGTTCGATCAACTTGGCATAGACGCGGCGGCCTTCGGCGAGCTGCGCATCAGCCTCGTCGGTGATGCCCTGGATCAGCAGAACGAACTCGCCCTTGCGCTGATCGGCGTCGGCGACGACGCGGGCGTGAAGTGCCGCGAGGCTGCCGTCGAGCACGGTTTCGAACAGCTTGGTGAGTTCGCGGGCGATCGCGGCGGGACGGTCGGGGCCGAAGGCGGCGACCGCGTCGGCGAGGGTGTCGTCGATCCGGTGCGAGGATTCGTAGAAGATCAGCGTGCGCGCTTCGCCGGCCAGCCGCGCGAGACGCTCGCGGCGGGCGCCGGCCTTGGCCGGGAGAAAGCCTTCGAAGGCGAAGCGGTCGCTGGGCAGCCCGGCGACGCTGAGCGCGGCGATCAGCGCGCTGGGGCCGGGAATCGGACTGACCCGGAGGCCGGCCGCGCGGGCGGCGGCGACCACGCGGAAGCCCGGGTCGCTGACCAGCGGGGTGCCGGCGTCGGAGACCAGGGCCAGCGATTCCCCGGCCTGCAGCCGGGCGACGATGCGCTCGGCCAGGCCCGCCTCGTTGTGCTCGTGCAGGGCGACCAGCGACTGCTCGACGCCGTAGTGCGCCAGCAACTGGCGGGTGTGGCGGGTGTCCTCGGCGCAGATCGCGGCGACCCCGCGCAGGGTGTCCAGCGCCCGCGGCGACAGATCGCCGAGGTTGCCGATGGGCGTGGCGACGACGAAAAGCGTTCCGGCGGTGCGCGCGGCGGTGGGGCTGGACATGGCGTGCGGCTCGCTCGGCTTCGTCGTGGGCGGGTAGAATCCTAACAGGCGGTCGATCGACCCCCTGTTCACTATTCCAAGGGTTGCGGCGATGGCGAAGGCGATGCGGTCAATGACGATGCGGTCGAAGGCGATGGTGTGGTTGTGTGCGGGCACGATGGCCCTGGGCCTGTCCGCCTGCGTGCCGACCCAGACCAAGCCGAACAGGCCGGTCGCCCATCGCGTGAATCCGGCCATCGCCCAGGCCTCGGCGCTGGCGAAGAACCACGAAACCCTCAGCGGCCAGGCCAAAACCGACGCCGCGCACGAGATCGAGCGCCTGATCGCCGGTCTCGACAACGCCACCCTCAGCGCCGAGGCGGCGATGATCGGCACCGGCGACCCGGTCTACAACTTCGTCGGTCGCGAAGTGCTGCGCCGCGGGCTGCCGCTGCCGCGCCCGTTCGACCGCGAAGGCAACTGGCGCTTCAACGCCGGCGACCGCGCGCCCGCCGACCGCGACGGCTATCGCCCGCCGCGAAAGCTCGCGGTGCTGCTGCCGCTGACCGGCAGCATGGCCACCGCCGCCTCGCCGGTGCGCGACGGCCTGCTCGCCGGCTATTACGGCGAACATCGCCAGCGTCCCGAGGTGGTCTTCTACGACACCACCGGCACCCCGGCCGGCGCGGTCGCCGCCTACCAGAAGGCCGCCGCCGAGGGCGCCGATTACGTGCTCGGCCCGCTGGGCCGCGACGAAGTGGGCGCGCTGTTCAAGGACACGTCGCTGACCGTGCCGGTGCTGGCCCTCAACCGCGGCCCCACGGCGCCGCCGAACGGCAACGCCAGCTTCGCGCTGGCGCCCGAGGACGATGGCATCGCCGCCGCCGAATATCTGCTGTCGCGCAAGGTGCGCCGGGTGCTGGTGCTGGTCGGCGGCGACGACGGCATGCGCCGCAGCGTCGCCGCGTTCCGCGAGCACCTGGGCAGCCGCGGCGGCAGCGTGGTCGACACCGTGATCGTCGCCGAGAAGCCCGCGGACAGCACCGCGGCGCTGCAGGCCGCGATGCAGAAGGAAGGCGGCGTCGACGCCGTGTTCATCGCGCTGAAGGGCGCGCAGGCGCGCGCCCTCGCGCCGCAGCTCGCCGCGGCCGGCCTCGGCGCGAAGCCACGCGTGGCCACCGCGCAATTGCTGTCGGGCACCGGCAAGCCGGAGCAGGACAAGGCGCTGGACGGCATCGCCTTCCCGGCCGAAACATGGTCCGTGCAGGGCATCCACGGGCTGCCGTCGGCGGAAGCCACCGGCAAGGGCCTGAACACGGCGCGCGGCCCGGCCGCCAAACTGTTCGCGTTCGGCTACGACGCGTGGCTGCTCACCGGCTATCTCGAACGCCTCGCGAGCGACGCCAACGGCAAGGTCGACGGCGCCACCGGCGCGCTGCGCATCGATGGTTTCGGCAACATCGTCCGCAGCCCGGCCTGGTCGACCTTCAGCGACGGCCAGGTCGTCGTCGTCGCGCGCAGTGGCGACTGAAAACCGGCGCACGCAGGGCGCGCGCATCGAAGCGCTCGCCCGCGATTTCCTGCAGGGCCGGGGGCTGACGCCGGTCGCCGCCAACGCCAACTACCGCGGCGGCGAACTCGATCTGGTGATGCGCGACGGCGACACGCTGGTGTTCGTCGAAGTGCGCTATCGCCGGAGCGCGGGTTTCGGCGGCGGCGCCGCGTCGATCGGCGCCGCGAAACGGCGCAGGACCGTGCTTGCGGCCGAACTTTTCCTCGCCGGCCACCGCGAATACGCCCGCCTGCCCTGCCGCTTCGACGTGATCGACGCCAGCGGCGATGCCGACGCGCCCGATTTCGACTGGCTGCGCGACGCGTTCCGCGCGGACGACGCATGATCCGCAAATGCCCGACCCGCGCACGCCCGGCACGACCATGACCCCATCCGATGTCGTGCAACGCCAGCTCAATGCCTACAACGCGCACGATCTCGATGCGTTCGTCGACTGCTTCAGCGACGACGTGCGCCTGTTCCGGATGCCGGCGGAGACGCCGGGCACCATCGGTAAGCAGGCGCTGCGCGCGTTCTACGCCAAGCATCGCTTTTCGATCCCGGCCCTGCGCGCGGAACTGTTGTCACGGATCGCGGCCGGCGACAAGGTCGTCGATCACGAACGCATCCACGGCCTCGGCGAGGCGCCGGTCGAGATGCTGGCGGTGTACCGCGTGTCCGACGGCGTCATCGCGGACGTCTGGTTCTTCGCGGTCTGAACCGCGGCCATGCCGACCATCTTCACCCACGTCGCCGTGCCGCTCTCGCTGGGACTCGCGCTCGGGCGCAAGGCGCTGTCGCCGCGGCTGGTGGCGGCCGGTGCGTTCGTCTCGATCCTGCCGGACTTCGACACCGTCGCGTTCAAGCTCGGCATCGCCTACGCCGATCAGTTCGGGCATCGCGGCGCCAGCCATTCGCTGGCGATCGCGCTGGCGGTCGGCCTGCTCGGCGCGATGATCGCACCGTGGCTGCGGACGACACGCGGACGGGCGTTCTGTTTCCTCGCGTTCTGCACCGCGTCGCATCCGCTGCTGGATGCGCTGACCAGCGGCGGACTCGGCGTGGCGCTGCTGTGGCCGTGGTCGCACGAGCGCTTCTTCGCGCCGTGGCGGCCGATCGCGGTGTCGCCGATCGGAGTCGGCTTTTTCAGCGTCCGCGGCGTCGCGGTGCTGTGGTCGGAATTGCAGTGGGTGTGGTTCCCGTGCGCGATGCTGGCGCTGCAATGGGCGGCGATCCGCAAGCATGTCGTCGAACGCCGCGCCTGGCGGCAACGACCGTAGCCGCCAGGCATACAATCCCGTCATGAGCGACCTGCCCGCCGACCTGCTCCGCACCCTCGCCGCATCGCTCGGCGACGGTTTCCGCCTCGATGCGGACGAGCGGCTGACCTACGGTTACGACAATTCGCGGCGGCATGCGCTGCCGGATGCGGTCGCGCTGCCGACCACCCGCGAACAGGTCGTCGCGCTGGTCCGCGCATGCCGCACGCATCGCGTGCCGGTGATCGCGCGCGGGCGCGGCACCAACACCACCGGCGCGGCGGTGCCGATCGCAGGCGGCATCGTGGTCTCGTTCGAACGCATGCGACGGATCGTCGACGTGCGCCCCGGCGACCGCTGCGCGGTGGTCGAACCGGGCGTGCTGAACGGCGATCTTCAGCGCGCGCTGAAGGCGCACGGGCTGTTCTGGCCGCCGGACCCGACCAGCGCCGACTTCTCCACCGTCGGCGGCAATCTCGCCTGCAACGCCGGCGGCCCGCGCGCGGTGAAATACGGCGCCAGCCGCGACAACGTGCTGGCCCTGACCGCGGTGACCGGCACCGGCGAACTGATCCACTGCGGCAGCGCGACCACCAAGGGCGCGACCGGTTACGACCTGCAGCGGCTGCTGGTCGGCAGCGAAGGCACGCTGGCGCTGATCGTCGAAGCGACGCTGAAACTCGCGCCGCTGCCGGCAGCGCGTCGCGCCATCCGCGCGCGCTATCGCGACGTCGAATCGGCCGCGACCGCGGTGGCGCGGCTGATGGCGCAGCCGACGACGCCGTCGATGCTCGAATTCATGGACGGCGACGCGGTGCGGCTGGCGCGAGAGATCGGCGGCGCCGATCTGCCCGCGGAGACCGGCGCGCTGCTGATGATCGAAGCGGACGGCGACGCGCACACGCTGCCGCATGCCGTCGACGCATTGATCCGCGCGGCGCAGGGCGATGGCTGCCTGGAAGCCCTGCCCGCCGCCGACGAGGCCGCGCGCGAACGCCTGTGGGCCGCACGCAAGGCGCTGTCGCCGGCCCTGCGCAGTCTCGCGCCGGGCAAGATCAACGAAGACGTGGTGGTGCCGGTGTCGCGCATCCCCGCGCTGGTCGCGGGCGTCCGCGCCATCGCGCGCGACCGCGCGCTGCCGATCGTCTGCTTCGGCCATGCCGGCAACGGCAACCTGCACGTGAATCTGATGTACGACCCCGCCGACCCGGATCAGCGCGCGCGCGCGCAGGCCTCGATGGCCGACGTGTTCGCGCTGACGCTCTCGCTCGGCGGCACGCTCTCCGGCGAGCACGGCATCGGCCTGGCCAAGCGCGACTTCATGCCGCAGGCCATCGACGCGCCGACGCTGGCGATGATGCGCGCGGTGAAAGCGGCGTTCGATCCCGACGGCATCCTCAACCCGGGCAAACTGTTGCCGCCGTGAGCGAGGCGCTCGACACGCTGCTCGCCGGCATCCGCGCCTGTCGACTGTGCGAAGCGCACCTGCCGCTGGGCCCGCACCCGGTGTTGCGCGCCAGCGCCGATGCGAGGCTGCTGGTCGTGGGCCAGGCCCCGGGCACCCGGGTCCACGCCAGCGGCGTGCCCTGGGACGATGCCAGCGGCAAACGCCTGCGCGACTGGCTGCAAATGACGCCGGATGTCTTCTACGGCAGCGCGCGCATCGCGATCGTGCCGATGGGCTTCTGTTATCCCGGCAAGACCGGCGCCGGCGATGCGCCGCCGCGACCCGAGTGCCGCGCGACCTGGCATCCGCGGTTGCTGCCGCTGCTGGACAAGGTACGGCTGACGCTGTTGATCGGCCAGTACGCGCAGGCGTATTTCCTGCGCGAACGGCGCCGGGCCACGCTCACCGCCACCGTGGCGGCGTATCCCGATTATCTGCCGCGGTTCTTCGCGCTGCCGCATCCCAGTCCGCGCAACACCGGTTGGTTCAAGGCGAATCCTTGGTTCGAACGCGATGCGGTGCCGGCGCTGCGCGAGCGGGTGCGCGAAGCGCTCGCGTAGCGTCGTTCGCGTCCCGCTCCGGAACGGACGCATGCCGGAAGGAAGCACCGGCGATCCTCCCGGCGATGCCGCTCGTCCGTCCGGCGTCGATTCGCGCCGAAATCACCGCGGACGCATGTCAACGCCTGCGATCGGCACGCGTTACCGCCCCGGCAAACGGCCCGACGCCGATCCGGTCTGCGCGCATGCCGGCCGCCGTTGCGGCAACACGGACGGGGCGAATCCGCCCCTGTCGATCAACATCAGGACAAGGAGATGCCATGACCTTCCCCCCGCGACTGCAGCACGTTCTTGCCGGCTCCGGAATATTCGCCGCCTTGTGGTTGAGCCTGAACGTGACGACCGCGCAGGTCGGTCGGCCGTTCTCCGCACGGAGCGAAGCGCTGATCGAAGCTCGAGAGCGATCGATTCCGGCGGAAAAGCCGAGGATGAAATCGCAACCGTTTCCCGCGGAATTCATCGATGTGGCCGGGCCCATCGATGCGGCCGCCACCGCGGAGACGCGTCGCCTGCATGTGCATCTGGCGATGCTCGCCTATCGCGAAGGATTCGCCTTCGGCATGCAGGGCGATCATCACGGCGGCGTCGGCTGGGACGACAAGCCGGACGGAAACGGCGTCGTGCCCGATTCGGATCTCTTCAAGGTCGCCGGCGTCGATGCCGGCGTCAGCGGCTACAACGTCAACTGGCTGTTCGATGCCGCAAACAACACCGATCCGAAAGGCATCCAGATGCTGGGCGAGGAAATGCGCGCCGCCCACGCCCGCGGCGAGATCATCACCATCCATTGGCCGATGACGAATCCGCAAACCGGCACGGACGATCGCAACTGCCCGGGATGCAGCCACCTGATCGACACCGTCCTGTCGCCGAACCTGCAGGGCGAGCAGGGACGCCACTACCTGACATGGAAGCGCTGGATGGATGTCTTCGCGGATTTCCTGGCGAACGAAGCGTGGTTCTACAAGAATGGCGTCCGCACGCCGATCCCCGTCCTGTTCCGCCCGTGGCACGAAATGAACCAGGGCGAGGATGGGCGTGGCCGCTGGTACCAGGTGGCGAACAATTCTCCCGAGGAATACAACGCGCTGTGGCAGCAGACCGTCACCTACCTGCGCGATCGGCGCGGCATCCACCAGTTGTTGTACGTGTATGCGCCGAGCCTCAACGCCCTGGCCTGCGACGGTTGCGATCCTGACCGCGCCTACCTCGAGAACTATCCTGGCGACGCATGGGTCGACGTCATGGCCGGCGATGGCTATTTCGCGGGCATCGACGACCAAACCCGACTGATGAACGTCGCCAACGGCATCCGGATCATCGCGGAAACCGCGACCGCCCACCGCAAGATCCCCGCCCTGTCGGAAACCGGATTCAAGGACGGCCTGCAGCACAACCTCGATCAGGATTTCTGGTACGCGCAATGGTTGACCAGCATGCGCGGCCTCTCCGGCCCGTCGCTCAACCGGATGGCCTACGTGATGACCTGGAGCAATTCGGGCAGCCTGACGAAGCCCAGCTTCTTCGTCCCCTACCTCCCCGGCAGCGCGGAAGCGCAGGATTTCCGCGCGTTCCGCGACGACCGGGCGACCCTGTTCGCCAACGAGCTTCTCGCGCTCTTCGACGGGCCGCCGTGACCCGGTGACGCGCAAAGGCCGGGCCATCGGCCCGGCCCGCTCGGTCAGCCCGCTCGGTCAGCCCGCTCGATCTGCCCGCCCAATCAGCTTGTTCAACCGGTCGCATCCGTGCGGGACGCGGCGTCTTCGAAATGATCGTAGCCGCGAGCCGACGGCGACCATTCGACACCCGTCGCATCGCGGACGACGATGCGTCCCGCGTCTGCGGCGACGATCCGTCCGATCCGCGTCGCGGCGACATCGCAGCCGTCCATCGCGGCCTGCACGGCGAGGCGCGCGGTCTTCGGCGCGGTGAAGCAGAGTTCGTAATCGTCGCCACCCGCGGCCTGCAGTGCGCGCAGCGTCGCGCGATCGCAGGCGGCGCGCAGCGCGTCCGACGCCGGCAGCGCATCGATGTCGATCTCGGCGCCGACGCGGCTCATCGCGCAGACATGGCCGAGATCGGCGAGCAGACCGTCGGAGACGTCGATGCAGGCATGGGCGATGCCGGCCAGCGCCCGTCCCGCGGCGACCCGCGGCGTCGGCCGGTCGAGGCGCACGCGCAGCGTCGCGTCGATGGCCTCGCCCGCACGCCACTGCCGCAACGCACCCGCGGCATCGCCGAGCGTGCCGGTGACCCACACGTCGTCGTCGACACGCGCACCGTCGCGACGCAACGCGCCACGCGGTTCGATCAGGCCATGCGCGGTCACGCACACCGACAGCGGCCCGCGCGTGGTGTCGCCGCCGACCAGCGCGACCGCGTGCTGCGCGGCGAGCGCGAGGAACCCATCGAGGAAGGCATCGATCCACGTCGCGTCGGACTGCGGCAACGACAGCGACAGCGTGCACCACGCCGGCTGCGCGCCCATCGCGGCGAGATCGGACAGATTCACCGCCAGTGCTTTCCAGCCGATGTCGGCGGCCGCGGTCTCCGCCGGGAAATGCACGCCCGCGTTCAGCGTATCCATGGCCACGACCAGGTGCCGGTCCGGCGGCGGCGCGAGGATCGCGGCATCGTCGCCGATGCCGAGCATCACGTCGTCGCGAACCGCGATGCGCGCGCGGATGCGGGCGATGAGGTCGAATTCGGAAGCGCGGGTGGCCATGCGCTATGGTGACACAGGCCCGTCGACCGCTTCGGCACTCGACGCCCGGCGCCCTCGCTCGACCGATTGGCGAAGCCGGGGGCTTTCTGGAACCATACCGGCTCGCCCGCCGCGACGGTCCCGCACGACGACCGACTCCGGGGGAATGTTCCGGCGGCATGGAGGACGTGGATGACGGACAACCTGTTCAGGCCGGAGGTGAGCCAGGCGCGCGGGGATGCCTGGCTCGGCACCACGCGCCTGCCGTCGCCGCGGATCGCCTGGCCGATGACCCTGCTCGCGCTGGCACTGATCGCCTGCGTGGCCGCGCTGCTGATCTTCGGCCAGCACGTGCGCAAGGTGCGCGTGCAGGGCCTGCTGGTGCCGTCGCAGGGCCTGCTCGCCGCGGTCGCGCCGAACACCGGCGTGGTGACCGCGGTGAAGATCGCGGAAGGCGACACCGTCGATGCGCGTCAACCGCTGATCGAAATCGCGTCCTCGGTCGAAGGTGCGCGCTGGTCCGCCGGCGAGGCCGGCGCCACCGTCGCCGGCCAGCTCGAACGCCAGCGCGGGCTGATCGAAGCGGACATGGACGTGCTCGCCGCCACCCAGGCGCGCGACGCCGGCGCATTGCGCGAACGGCTGGTCGCGCTGCGCGGCGAAATCGCCGCCACCGAACGCACGCTGCAGTTGCGCGAACGCCAGGCGACGCAGGCGCGCGAACTGCTGGAACGCATCCGCCCGCTGCAGCGCGAACGCATCGTCAGCGACGTGCAGATCGCGCAGTACGAAGCCGCCGCCACCGAAGCGCGCGCCGCCGCCGAAGATGCGCGCCAGGCGCGCTCGCAGGCGCAGCGGCGGCTCGACGACGCCGAGACCGCGTTGTCGGCAATCCAGTCGTCGTCGACGCTGCGACGCAACGATCTCGAACGACGGCTCGCCGATCTGTCGCAGGTCGCCGCGCGCAACGCCGCCGACGGCGGCGCGCTGGTGCGCGCGCCGCGTCGCGGCATCGTCTCCGGGTTGGCGGTGGAGGCGGGGCAGTCGGTCGCCCGCGGCCAGCGCCTGCTGTCGCTGATTCCGGAAGGCTCGGTGCTGCACGCCGAGCTGTGGGCGCCGAGCGATGCGATCGGCGAGCTTGGGCCGGGCACGCGGGTGGCGCTGCGCTACCGCGCGTTTCCGTTCCACCGCTACGGCGTCCAGTCCGGACACGTGGTGTCGGTCTCGCGCTCGGCGCTGTCGCCGGAGGAAATCCGCAGGCGCAACGGCCTGAAGACCGACGCTCCGGCCTATCGCGTGCTGGTCGCGCTCGACCCGCAGGTCGACCGCAGCAACGGCCGCGCGCTGCCGCTGCGCGCGAGCATGACGCTGGACGCCGATCTGTTGCTGGAAAAACGCCGGCTGTACGAATACGTGTTCTTCCCCGGCGGCAACACCGGCGAACGCGGCGGGAGCGGCACATGAGCGGCTTCGGGCGGCGCGGCGAGTTGCCGGTGATCCAGCAGAACGAGATCGCCGAGTGCGGCCTCGCCTGTCTGGCGATGATCGCGGCGTATCACGGCCACGATGTCGACATGGCCGGCATGCGCCGGCGCTTCGCGGTGTCGATCAAGGGCGCGACGCTCTCGCGGCTCATCGCCATCGCCGATCGTCTCGATCTCGGCGCGCGGCCGCTGCGCGCCGAGCCCGAACATCTGTCCGACCTGCGCATGCCCTGCATCCTGCACTGGGACATGAATCACTTCGTGGTGCTGAAGCGCGTCGCGCGCGGCATGGCCGAGATCCACGATCCGGCGCGCGGCGCGGTGACGATGCCGATGGCCGAGCTTGGCCGTCACTTCACCGGCATCGCGCTGGAGCTGACGCCGACCGCGGATTTCCGCCCGGTGCGCGCGCGCGAACCGATCCGCCTGCGCGCGCTGATCGGCGACGTCGTCGGCTGGCGGCGCTCGCTGGTGCAGGTGTTCTCGCTGGCGCTGGCGCTGGAGCTGTTCACCCTGCTGCTGCCGATGTCGATGCAATGGGTGATCGACCGCGTGCTGGTCTCGGCCGACGCCGAGCTGCTGACCCTGCTCGCGCTCGGGTTTCTCGCCGCCGTCGTCTTCCAGTCCGCGATCGCGGCCGTGCGCGGCTGGGTGGTGGCCGACATCGCCGCCGCGTTCGAGGCGCAGTGGTCGACGCACCTCGCCGGGCATCTGCTGCGGCTGCCGCTGACGTTCTTCGCGAAGCGCAGCGTCGGCGAAGTGCTGTCGCGGTTTCTCTCGGTGCAGAGCGTGCAGCAGACGCTGAGCACGAGTTTCGTCGAAGCCCTGCTCGACGGCCTGACCGTGGTCCTGGTGCTCGCGCTGCTGCTGGTCTATTCGCCGACGCTGACGGTGTGGGTGATCGTCGGCTTCGCGGTGTACGCGCTGCTGCGCGCATGGAGCTACCGGCGGCTGTGGCGACTGAAGGAAGGCCATCTCGCCGCCCTCGCCCGCCAGCAGTCGCTGCTGATCGAATCGGTGCACGGCGTGCAGGCGATCAAGCTCGCGAACCAACACGCGGAACGGCGCGCGCGGCTGGCGAACGCGGCCAACGACGCCTCGCGCCAGGACGCGGCGGTGCGGCGCGCGACCGCCACGTACTCGGCGCTGTCGCGGCTGGTGTTCGGCGCGCAGCGCGTGCTGCTGATCTGGCTCGGCGCGCGGATGGCGCTCGACGGCGGCATGACCGCGGGCACGCTGGTGCTCTGCGTCGCCTATGCCGACATGTTCGCCGCGCGCGCCGGTGGGCTGATCGACAAGTTCATCGATCTGCGCCTGCTCGGCGTGCACGCGCGGCGGATCGCGGACATCGCGCAGCAGGCGCCGGAGCGCGACACCGTCGGCGAATACGCCGGCCCGACGCCGGAACCGTCGCTGGAGGTGGAGAACCTCGGCTTCCGCTACGGCGAGGACGAAAGCTGGATCGTGCGCGACTGTTCCTTCCGCATCGCCGCGGGCGAATCGGTCGCGATCGTCGGCCCGTCCGGCGCCGGCAAGACCACCCTGGCCAAGCTGCTGCTGGGCCTGCTGCCGCCCGACGAAGGCACGGTGCGGATCGGCGGCGTCGACATCGCCCGTTACGGGCTGTCGGCGTTCCGCGCGCGGGTCGGCGCGGTGATGCAGGACGACGCGCTGTTCGCCGGCTCCATCGCCGACAACATCGCCTTCTTCGATCGCGGCGCGCAGCCGGAAGGGGTGATGGCCGCCGCGCGGCGCGCCGGCATCCACGACGAAATCGCGGCGATGCCGATGGGCTACGAGACCCTGGTCGGCGACATGGGCTCGGCCTTGTCCGGCGGGCAGAAGCAGCGCGTGCTGTTGGCGCGGGCGCTGTTCCGCAACCCGGACATCCTGCTGCTCGACGAGGCCACCAGTCATCTCGATGTCGCGCGCGAACGCCGAATCAACGCCGAGATCGCGGCGCTGCGCATCACCCGACTGATCATCGCCCATCGCCCCGAAACCATCCGCAGCGCGGACCGCGTGCTGATGGTCGACAACGGACGCGTCGAAGCCTGGTCGCAGGCGCAGTTCCACGCGCGCTCCCATTCGCCGTCCTTGTCGGAATGCGACGCCGTCGACGTTCGCTTACGGGAAGTTAACACCCGTCCGGATCGCGCCGAATAGACTCGGGTCGTTCCCGCACGGCGCCGACATGGACGCTGCGGGAGCCGGGTCCGGGCGTCGTTCCGGATCGTCGTCCGAGTCGCGTGCGATCCCTCCGATCGCCGGCGACGCACCAGGGCGCGATCGTCGGCGAAGGACACCGCAGTAGAGCGGCCGGAATGTTTCCGTCCGCCGATTCTTCCTCAGGATGATTGAAGGAGTGCACGCAATGTCGAAGTTCGACGAGTCCCAGGACACCACCGTCCGTCCGATCGCCCGCACCGTGGCGCGCGAACTGTCGCAGCAGGAGATCGAGCAGATCGCCGGCGGCAGGATCCCGATCCATACCCACGCCACCGGCCCGAACGGCGACGATCCGGGCGATCCGGGTACCGCCATCTGAGTTCCCGATCGGTCGCGACTCGATCCGTTCGCCGGTGACTCGCCGGCCCGGAACGCATCGCCCGACACGCCGCGCGACCGCAAGGCGCGCGGCGTTTTCATGTCACCCCGACCCTGCGACGGAGCGCGCATGCAGGCCGACGCCAGCCCCGGAAACGCACACCCGCGACACGATCGACAACCGCTGATCCTCTCCGGCCTGGCGCACGACGTGCATGCCGCCGCCGTCTGCTGGGCCCTGCGCCGCAGCGGTTACCGGCCGGTCTGGGCGCGGACCCTGGCCGACGACGCGATGACGCCGGTGTCGCTGCATGCCGACGATCGCGACGGCCTGCGCTTTTCCGGCGGGATCGACCCCGCGCGCACCTCCAGCGTCTGGTATCGCCGCCCGCGCCTGCCGGACACCTTCGACCGCGTGGCGCCCGCCGATCTCGACTTCGTGCGCGACGAATGGAAACGCCACGTCGAGAACGTGCATGCGACCTGCGCGGCGGCCGGCGACGTGCTCTGGGTCAATCGCCCCGACCGCGCCCGCGCGACCGAGAACAAACTGCTGCAACTGCAGGCGGCGCATCGCTGCGGCCTGCGTTTCCCCGCGACCCTGATCTCGTCGGATCCCGACGAGATCCGGCGCTTCTTCGCCACGCACGAACGCATCGTCCACAAGCCGTTCGCGACCCACAGCTGGCGCGACGGAGACGGCCGGATCTACAGCACCTACACCCGCGCGCTCGATGCCGACGCGCTGCGGGACGACGCCGCACTGCGGCTGTGCCCCGGCATCTACCAGGCCTGCGTGCGCAAGCGCTACGACCTGCGCGTGACCGTCGTCGGGCATCGCATCTTCGCCGTGCGCATCGATACGCCGACCGCGGGCGACGGCGTCGTCGACTGGCGCGCCGCGTCCATCGGCGGCGGAGCGATGTCGTCTCCGGTGGCCTTGCCTCACGCGTGGGAAGTCGCGGTGCGCCGGCTGATGAATACGCTCGGCCTGGTCTTCGGCTGCATCGATCTGGTGGCCGACGAACACGACGAACTGCATTTCATCGAGATCAACCAGGCCGGCCAGTTCCTGTTCGTGGAACACGACGTCCCCGGCGTGCCGCTGCTGCGCGCGGTCGCGGCGATGCTCGCGGAAGGTCGCCCGGACTACGCCCTGGACACCATCGCCGATGTGTCCTACGCCGGCTTCCTCGAAGACCCGGAGCAGAAGGCCTGGTGGGCCGAAGTCGCCCCCGGCATCCGCGGCGCGGACGGCAGAATTCCCGGGGTCAGCGAGGAATGATCGCGTCGCGGCTCAGCGCCGCGACGCCTGCATTTCGACGCTGCGCAGCGCCGCGGCGACGTGGTCGAGCACGCCGTTGACGTAGGTATGGCCGTGCTCGGAACCGAAGCGCTTCACCGACTCCACCGCTTCGTTCAACACCACGCGGTACGGCACGTCCGGGCGATGCTTCAGCTCGTAGGCGGCGATCCGCAGCGCGGCGCGCTCGATCGGATCCACTTCCTCGATCGTGCGGTCCAGATGCGGTTCCAGCGCGGCGTCGAGATCGGCGCGATGCGTCTCGATGCCATGGATGATGTCTTCGAAATAGGCGAGATCCGCGATTTCGCGGGCCTGCTCGTGCGCGAACTGGGTGACGATGTCGCGCGCGGTGGCGCCGGACAACTGCCATGCGTACACCGCCTGCAGCGCGCGTCGGCGCGCGCGGGTGCGCAGCACGGGATCGACGCCGTCAGGCCGGCGATGATGCGGTTTGCTCACGACAGTTTCTCCATCAGATTCGCCATCTCGATCGCGACCAGCGCCGCCTCTTCGCCCTTGTTGCCGTGATTGCCGCCGGCGCGGGCCTCGGCGTGTTCGTAGTGATCGACCGCGAGCACGCCATTGGCGACCGGCAGGCCGAAGTCCAGCGACACCCGCATCAGCGCGTCGGAACAACCGTCGGCGACCTGCTCGTAGTGGCGGGTGTCGCCGCGGACCACGCAGCCCAGCGCGAGGATCGCGACATGGCCGCCGGCCGCGGCCAGGCGCGCGGCGGTCACCGGCAGTTCCCAGGCGCCCGGCACGCGGATCACGTCCACCGCATCCTCGGCCACGCCGTGGGCGAGGAAGGCCTCGCGCGCGCCCGCCACCAGTTGCTCGGTGATCCGCGGGTTCCAGCGGCTGGCGATGATCGCGAAACGGGTGCCCTCGGGGGCACGCAGATCGCCTTCGAAGTGAGGCATGCGGAGGGCTCGATACGGGGCTCCGCATTATAGGGTGCGCCCCGGCGCACCGGCTCTCCCCGGGCGAAGATCGCGGCGGATGCGAAGGATTCGGGCCCCTCTCAGGGCGCCACGTACTCCACCACTTCCAGCCCGAAACCGGCCAGGCCGACTTGTTTGCGCGGCGTTCCCAGCACCCGCAGCCGGCCCAGGCCCAGATCGGCCAGGATCTGGCTGCCGGCGCCGTTGCGCCGCCATTCGGCCATCGCGCCACCGCGGGCGGCCGGCGTCTGGCCCTGATCGCCGCGGATGCGCGCGAGCAGATGCTCCGGCGTCTGCGGCTCGCCGAGCAGGACCAGGGCGCCGCGGCCTTCGGCGGCGATCCGGGCCAGCACGTCGCCCACCGCCGGCCCGAAATCGGCCCGCCGCCAGTGCAGGGCATCGGCCAGCGGATTCTGCATGTGCACCCGCACCAGGGTCGGCACCGCGGCATCGGCCTCGCCCTTCAGCAGCGCGAAATGCAGGCAGCGGCTGATCTGGTCGCGATAGGTATGGAGCTGGAACGGCCCGTGCTCGGTCTCGATGCCGCGCACGTCCAGCCGCTCGATGGTGTGCTCGTTGTGCAGGCGATAGCGGATCAGTTCCTCGATCGAGCCCATCTTCAGCCCGTGCTCGCGCGCGAAGACTTCGAGCTGCGGCCGGCGCGCCATGCTGCCGTCGGCGTTGAGGATTTCCACCAGCACGCCCGCGGGTTCGAAACCCGCCAGCAGCGCGAGATCGCTCGCGGCCTCGGTGTGGCCCGCGCGGTTGAGCACGCCGCCGGGCTGCGCCATCAGCGGGAAGATGTGGCCCGGCTGCGACAGATCCTCGGGCTTCGCGTCGGGCCGGACCGCGGTGCGGATGGTGTGCGCGCGATCGTAGGCGCTGATGCCGGTGGTCACGCCCTCGGCGGCTTCGATGCTCACGGTGAAGTTGGTGCCGTGCGGCGAGGTGTTGTCGCGCACCATCGGCGGCAGGCCGAGCTGGCGGCAGCGCTCGCGGATCAGCGACAGGCACACCAGGCCGCGCGCGTGCGTGACCATGAAATTGATGTCCTGCGGCCGCACCAGTTCGGCGGCCATGATCAGGTCGCCCTCGTTCTCGCGGTCTTCGTCGTCGACGATGACCACCATGCGGCCGGCGCGGATTTCTTCGAGCAGCTCGGGAATGCTTGCGAAACTCATGACACCTCTCGTGCGGACAGCAGTCGCTCGACGTAGCGCGCGACCAGATCGACTTCCAGGTTCACCGCGTCGCCGACCGCAGTGCCCGCGAATGCGGTGTGCGACACGGTGTGCGGGATCAGCGCGACGTCGAAGCCGGCATCGTCCACCGCGTTGACGGTGAGACTGACGCCGTCGACGCAGATCGATCCCTTGGTCGCGATGTACTTCAGCAGCGGCGCCGGCGCGGCGAAGCGCCAGCGCTGCGCGCGCGCGTCGGCATGCACCGACAGCACGCGACCGATGCCGTCGACATGGCCGCTGACCAGATGACCGCCGAGACGGTCGGTGGGGCGCATCGCGCGTTCGAGGTTCACCGCATGGCCGACCGCCAGCCCGCCGAGCGTGGTCAGCGCCAGCGTCTCATTGGACGCATCGGCGGCGAAGGACGCCGCATCGAACTCGACCACGGTGAGGCAGACGCCGCTCACCGCGATGCTCTCGCCCAGCGCCACGTCCGCGAACGGCAGGGTGCCGACGCCGATGCGCAGGCGCAGATCGCCGCCGCGCGGTTCCAGCGCGAGCACCTGGCCCACGCCCTCCACCAATCCGGTAAACATCAGGTTTTCCTTCTCGCATGTACGAACAGCGGCCAGCGCAGCGGCACCGGGCCGGCATCGCCCCAGGCCTGCGCGATCGCCCAGGCGTGCGCGGCGACCGGGTCGACGCCATGCGCCTCGCGATGGCGCTTCACCGCGGAGTAACTGGAAAAATAGTCGAGCATGCGCAACAGCGGCCACGCGACCGCGATCCCGGACGGCGGCGGCACGGCGGCTTCGACGGTCTCGAAGGGAAACGCGATGTCGGCATAGGCGCGATCCACCAGATGGCGCTCGGCCGGCCACGCATCGCGGATGCGCGCGGCGAACGCGCCGACGCTGTCGCGCAACGCATCCGGGACCTCGATGTCCTGATAGCCCCAGGCCACCAGCACGCCACCCGGCCGCAGCACGCGCGCGCATTCGGCGAAGAACGCGCCGCGATCGAACCAGTGCAGCGCCTGCGCGACGCAGACCGCGTCGACGCTGGCATCGGCGAGGCTGCAGCGTTCGGCCGGCTCCACCGCGAAACGCACGTTGCCGATGTCCGGCGCCTGCGCGATCTGCTGCGCGCTGGGATCGGTGGCGAACACGTCGGCGAACACCGAGGCCAGCCCGGCGGTGGCCTGACCGCTGCCGCAACCGGCTTCCCAGACGCGGCCGCGCGCCGGCGCGATGCCCGCGATCCAGTCGAACAAAGCCTGCGGATAGTCGGGACGCGCGCTGGCGTACTGCGCGGCGACCGCCGAAAAGTGATCGGGAAAGGCGTCGGGCGAACGGCCGTCCGCCTGCACCGGATGGCCGGGCCCGCTCATGCGTCGCGCTCCGGGCGCAGCAGCAGGCGCAGATCGTCGCCGAGGCGGCGGGTCTCCACCGTGCGCAGACGCAGGCGCTGGGCCATCTCGTCGATGCGCAGGCCGTCGAACAGCGGGCGCGCCTCGGCGCCGAGCAGGACCGGGGCGACGTACAGCAGCACTTCGTCCACCAGCCCGGCGCGCAGCAGCGCACCCGCCAGCGTCGCGCCGGCTTCGACCTGGACCTCGTTGATCTCGCGCGCGGCCAACGCCTGCAGCACCGCATCGAGATCGAGCAGGCCGTCGCGCATGCGCACCGCCGCGTGCGCGGCGTCGAACATGCGCGGTGGCTTGGCGTCGGGCGCATGGAAATACAGGGTGGCCGCATCGCCGGCGCGGATATGGCCGCGACCGACGGTGGCGAGGCCCGGATCGAGCACCACGCGCAGCGGCGGCACGAACGGCGTGTCGTCGTCGAAGCGCACGGTCAACTGCGGATCGTCGATCAGTACGGTGCCGGCGCCGGTGAGCAGTGCGCCGGCACGCGCACGCCAGCGCATCACGTCGCGGCGCGACGCTTCGCCGCTGATCCATTTCGAGTCGCCGTTGGCGAGCGCGGTGCGGCCGTCGAGACTGGTCGCCAGCTTCACCCGCACCCAGGGACGCCTGCGCTCGATCCGCGACAGGAAGCCATGATTCAATCGCCGCGCGGCGGCGGCCATCAGCCCGTGTTCGACCGCGATGCCGGCCGCGCGCAGGCGCTCGAAACCGGCACCGTCGACCTGCGGGAACGGGTCGCGCATCGCCGCGATCACGCGGCCGACGCCGGCGGCGATCAGCGCATCGGCGCAGGGCCCGGTGCGCCCGGTGTGCGCGCAGGGTTCCAGGGTCACGTAGACCGTGGCGCCGCGCGCGCGATCGCCCGCGGCCTGCAGCGCGACGACCTCGGCGTGGGGACCGCCGGCGATCGCATGCCAGCCTTCTCCGACCACCTCGTCGCCGTGCGCGATCACGCAGCCGACCATCGGATTCGGTTTCGTGGTGTAGGCGCCGCGCTCGGCGAGACGCAGGGCCTGCGCCATCATCGCGTGGTCGGTCGCGGAAAACGTCATCGCATCACTCACGGACATAGCGTCCCCGTTCGTCGCCATCGGGCCAGGTGGGTATGAGCGCATCGCCATCCACCCGCAGTTCCATGCGCTCGAACGCCGGTGCCGAATGACGCGCACTGTCGAACGCGATCGCGAGGACGTCGCCCTTCGCAGGATCGACCTCGATCGTGCCGGCGAACCTGCCGGCAGACACGCCGTCGTCGTCGCCGGCATCGCGCAGCGACACGCGGCGCAGCGTCGCGCCGGGGCGTGGCCGCAGCAGCGCCCAACCGCCGCGGTTGGTGACGCGCGCCTCGCGGTGCCCGTCGGAGAATTCGAATTCGACGCGGATGCCGGAAAACCGCAGCCCCGCCGCCGGGTCGCCGATCACGACGCCCAGTCCCCGGCCCGGCTGCGCATCGGCGACGGCCTGCGCATCGGTGGCCACGGGCATGCCGCATTCCGCGGGGATGCGCGGTTCCGGCAGATCGGGCAGATCGAGTCCGGCTGCGAAATGAGCGTCGCGCGCCTGCGCCAGATTGGCGCGATACGCTTCCATCGCGGCCACGGCCAGCCGCATCGCGTCGTCGGCATCGCGCTGGAGCTTTTCGTCGCCCATCACCGAAACGACATACGCCCGCGCCGCGAGCGCCGATGCCGCGGTGGCTTCGAAGACGGCTCGCGCGCTCGCCACCGGCGGCAGCGAATCGCGCGCCGCCTGCGCCAGGGCGTCAGGCGAAGGCTCGGGCCCGCCGATCATCGGCGGCGCGGAAACGCCATCGGCCACTGCCAGGAACGGGCAGCGCTCCTGGGCCAGATCGCCGGCGCGGGCCGCTTCCATGTCGCGCATGCGTTCCTCGGTCTGCGCATCCCAGGCGAACACCGCATCGAGGCGGAACGGGTCGCCGTCCGGCGCCGGGCGCTCGGTCGTCAACACCACGCGGCCGTCGCGTTCGGACCAACGGCCGCGGGCGGTCTGATCCATCGCACCGTAGGCGAGGAACCATTCGAAGCGTCCGTCGTCGCGCAATCGCAGTTCGGAACCGACTTCGGTCACGCCCTGCAGGTAATAGTGACCGCCGACGGGTCCGCCGGCCTGCGCGGTCGACGCGAGCAGCGACGACGCCGACAGCACCACCGCCGCGCACCGCAGGAGCGCGTTCACCGCTTCTTCTTGTCCTTGTCGGCATGCCGGTCGAACGGCACGACATCGCCGCCGAGCAGCGGCAGCTGGCCCTCGCCCGGCAGCTCGCGCTCCAGTCGATCGAGTTCCTCGCGGAAATCGGCCACGTCCTCGAACGCGCGATAGACCGATGCGAAGCGCACGAAGGCGACGTGATCGAGCTTGCGCAGTTCGCCCATCACGAATTCGCCGACGCGCCGCGACGGCAGTTCGCGTTCGGTGGTCATCCTCAATTGATGCACGACCGAGCGCACCGCGGCCTCGATCTGCTCTTCCGACACCGGGCGCTTGTGCAGCGCGCGATCGAAACCGTGGCGCAGCTTGCGCGCGTCGAAGTGCTCGCGGCGGCCGTCGGACTTGATGATCGCCGGCAGCTTGAGTTCCACCGTTTCCAGCGTGCTGAACCGCTCGCCGCAGGCCTCGCACTCGCGCCGGCGACGGATCGTCGCGCCGTCTTCGCTGACGCGCGAATCGATGACGCGGGTGTTCTCGTGCTGGCAGAAGGGGCAATGCATGTCGGATCGACGTAGGGCGGGCGCAAACCCGCCGATCTCCATTGAGCGACCGATATAGCGGGCCTGGGCCCGCCCTACGGGGCGCGTGGGTTCAACCGTAGACCGGGAATTTCCGGCACTGCGCCGTCACCGCCTCGCGGACGCGGGCGATCACCGCCTCATCCGTCGGCGCGTCCAGCACGTCGCAGATCCAGTGCGCGAGTTCCACGCAATCCGCTTCCAGGTAACCGCGGGTGGTGACAGCCGGGGTGCCGATGCGCAGGCCGGAGGTGTAGACCGGCTTCTGCGGATCGTTGGGCACCGCGTTCTTGTTGACGGTGATGTGGGCGCGGCCGAGCGCTTCCTCCGCATCCTTGCCGGTAATGCCCTTGCCGATCATGTCGACCAGCATCAGATGGTTCTGCGTGCCGCCGGACACGATCTTGTAGCCGCGCGCGATGATCGTCTCCGCCATCGCCTGCGCGTTCTTCACCACCTGCTGCTGGTAGATCTTGAATTCGGGCTCCAGCGCTTCCTTGAACGCGACCGCCTTGGCCGCGATCACGTGCATCAGCGGGCCGCCCTGCAGGCCGGGGAACACCAGCGACTGGAACTTCTTCTCCAGCTCCTCGTTGGCCTTGCAGATGATGAAACCACCACGCGGGCCGCGCAGGGTCTTGTGGGTGGTGGAGGTGACGACGTGCGCATGCGGCACCGGGTTCGGGTACACGCCGGCGGCGACGAGGCCGGCCACGTGCGCCATGTCGACGAACAGATAGGCGCCGACCTTGTCGGCGATGGCACGGAAGCGCGCCCAGTCGACGACCTGCGAATAGGCGCTGAAGCCGCCGATGATCATCTTCGGCCTGCTTTCCAGTGCGATGCGCTCGACTTCGTCGTAATCGATCAGGCCCTGATCGTTCACGCCGTAGGACACGATGTTGAACAGCTTGCCGGAGATGTTGGCCTTGGCGCCGTGGGTCAGGTGGCCGCCGTGGGCCAACGACATGCCCAGCACGGTGTCGCCCGGCTTCAGCAGCGCGAAGTAGACGGCCTGGTTGGCCTGCGAGCCGGAATGCGGCTGCACGTTGGCATAGTCGGCGCCGTAGAGCTGCTTGAGGCGCTCGATGGCGAGCCGCTCGGCGATATCGACGTACTCGCAGCCGCCGTAATAGCGCTTGCCGACATAGCCCTCGGCGTATTTGTTGGTGAGCTGGCTGCCCTGCGCTTCCATCACCCGCGGGCTGGCGTAGTTCTCGGACGCGATCAGCTCGACGTGGTCTTCCTGACGGCGGTTTTCCGCCGCGATCGCCGCGGCCAGTTCGGGATCGAAACCTTCGATGCGGGCATCGCGCGGGAACATCGGAACTCCGGGGGGATGGACGATCCGGACATTGTAGCCCACCCCCGGGGCCGGCCCTTCCACGAAAAACGGCGCGCCCGGGAGGACGCGCCGTTCCAGTTGCATGGGACCCGCCCGGCCCGGCTTCGGGCCGGGCCCGGACTCAGCGGAAGATCACGCTGGCGATCAGGCCCGTGGCGACGGCGACGAGGATGAAGTCGCCGCGGTCGTCCCGACGCCAGTGGTAGCCGCGGGGCGGGGCGTACAGGCCGTAGTCCCGGTATTGGCGGTAGTCGTGGACGACATAGGTCGGGGCGTAGCCGCGGGTGTCGTAACGGACGCCGCGCGACCATCGCGGATAGGCATGGGGCGGCGGGCCCGGACGGTAGATGACCCGCGGCGGCGGATTCACGTACACGACGCGATCGCGGTGGTGGCGGTAGCGGCGGTCGTCGTAACGGCGGTTGTCGTAGCGGCGGTCGTAACGATCATCGTCGCGACGGTCGTAGCGATCGTCGTAGCGGCCATGGTGGTCGCCGCGATCGCGGTGGCCACCGTCCCGGGCCATCGCCGGCGCCGAGACGGCGGCGGCGATGGCGAGGGCCAGGGCCGGAAGAATGCGGGTGGCGTACTTCATGGGGCCTCCTGTCGGCAGGCGTTGTGGTGACGGGCCGAGCATGGCCCGGCTCCGCTGAACGCGTTCCGTCCCGGAGGCGCCCCTTGAACCCGCCTTGAGTGCGCCTTGAGCAGCCGTTCAGGCCCGCCGGCCTGCCGTCACCGCGCCCCGGCCCGGTATAATCGCCGGCTATCCCCGACCTTTTTCGCGGCCCCTGCCCTGCGCAGGCGGCTGCGGCCCGCCCCCGCGGCAGCCACCGTCCTCCGGTGAGGCCGCGTCCGACCGGAAACCCCCATGTCGCAATACATCTACACCATGAACGGCGTCAGCAAGATCGTGCCGCCGAAGCGTCAGATCATCAAGGACATCTCCCTGTCCTTCTTCCCGGGCGCGAAGATCGGCCTGCTCGGCCTGAACGGCGCCGGCAAGTCGACCGTGCTCAAGATCATGGCCGGCGTGGACACCGACTTCCAGGGCGAGGCCCGTCCGCAGCCGGGCATCAAGGTCGGCTATCTGGCGCAGGAACCCGAACTCGATCCGACCAAGACCGTGCGCGAAGCGGTCGAGGAAGGCGTCGGCGAAGTGCTGCAGGCCCAGGCCGCGCTCGACGCGGTCTACGCCGCGTATGCCGAGGAAGGCGCGGACTTCGACAAGCTCGCCGCCGAACAGCAGCGGCTCGAAGCCATCCTCGCCTCCGGCGACGCGCACATGCTGGAACAGCAGCTCGAAGTGGCCGCCGACGCCCTGCGCCTGCCGCCGTGGGATGCGGTGATCGGCAAGCTCTCGGGCGGCGAGAAGCGCCGCGTCGCGCTGTGCCGCCTGCTGCTGCAGAAGCCGGACATGCTGCTGCTCGACGAACCGACCAACCATCTCGACGCCGAATCGGTGGAGTGGCTGGAACAGTTCCTCGCCCGCTTCCCGGGCACCGTGGTCGCCGTCACCCATGACCGCTATTTCCTCGACAACGCCGCCGAGTGGATCCTCGAACTCGACCGCGGCCGCGGCATTCCGTGGAAGGGCAACTACACCGAGTGGCTGATCCAGAAGGACGAACGCCTCAAGCAGGAAGAGAACCAGGAGAAGGCGCGCCAGAAGGCGATCGCGCGCGAACTCGAATGGTCGCGCCAGAACGCCAAGGGCGGCCGCAGCAAGGGCAAGGCCCGACTCGCCCGCCTGGAAGAACTGCAGTCGGTCGATTACCAGCGCCGCAACGAGACCAACGAAATCTTCATCCCGCCGGGCGAACGCCTGGGCAACTCGGTGATCGAGTTCAAGGGCGTGTCGAAATCGTTCGGCGACCGCCTGCTGATCGACAATCTCGACATGCTGGTGCCGCCGGGCGCGATCGTCGGCATCATCGGTCCCAACGGCGCCGGCAAGTCGACGCTGTTCAAGATGCTGATGGGCATCGAGAAGCCGGACAAGGGCACGATCAACGTCGGCCCGACCGTGAAGCTGGCCTACGTCGACCAGAGCCGCGACAAGCTGGAAGGCAACCACAACGTCTTCCAGGAAGTGTCCGGCGGCCTCGACATCCTCAACATCAACGGCGTCGAGATCCAGTCGCGCGCCTACATCGGCCGCTTCAACTTCAAGGGCCAGGACCAGCAGAAGATGGTCGGCACGCTCTCGGGCGGCGAACGCGGCCGCCTGCATCTGGCCAAGACCCTGTTGCAGGGCGGCAACGTGCTGCTGCTCGACGAACCGTCGAACGACCTCGACATCGAAACCCTGCGCGCGCTCGAAGACGCACTGCTCGAATTCCCGGGCAACACCTTCGTGATCTCGCACGACCGCTGGTTCCTCGACCGCATCGCCACCCACATCCTGGCCTTCGAAGGCGACTCGCACGTCGAGTTCTTCCAGGGCAACTACCGCGAATACGAGGAAGACAAGAAGCGCCGCCTCGGCGAGGAAGGCGCCAAGCCGCACCGCCTGCGCTTCAAGGCCCTGAAATGAGACCCACGCCCGCCTTCATGGCGGGCGTTTCGCATCCGCCGCGGACGACTTTCCCGAACTGAGGCACAGTTCACCGGATCGGCGCCGCCGGAACGGCCGCAAGTCCTTACGCCCGACACGCGACTTTGAAATCATGACCGAGACCCCGAGCAAGAAGACGCCCGAGCCGATGCGAGGCTTCATCGACCGACTGCAGGACCGCTGGCAGCACGCCGACACCCTCGTGTGCGTCGGGCTGGATCCGGAGCCGGCGAAATTCCCGGCGCGCTTCGCCCACGACCCCGACGCGATCTTCAACTTCTGCCGCGACATCATCGACGCCACCGCGCCCTATGTCTGCGCGTTCAAGCCGCAGATCGCGCACTTCGCGGCGGCGCACGCCGAGGAAGCGCTGCGCATGCTGATCATGCACATCGGCTTCCGCTATCCCGGCATCCCGGTGATCCTCGACAGCAAGCGCGGCGACATCGGCAGCACCGCGCAGCACTACGCCAGCGAAGCCTTCGAGCGCTATGCGGCGGACGCGGTGACCGTGAACCCGTATCTCGGCCGCGATTCGGTGCAGCCTTTCCTCGACCGCGGCGACAAGGGCGTGGTGATCCTGTGCCGCACCTCGAATCCCGGCGCGGGCGATCTGCAGGACATGGTCGTGGGCGGCCGCCCGCTCTACCAGCACGTGGCCGAGAAGATCGCCCGCGAGTGGAATGACAACGGCAACTGCGCGCTGGTGGTCGGCGCGACCTGGCCGGACCAGCTGCGCGACGTGCGCGCGCTGGTCGGCAACGTGCCGTTCCTGGTGCCGGGCATCGGCGCGCAGGGCGGCGATGTCGAAGCGGTGGTGCGCAACGCGAAGACCGCGGACGGCACCGGGCTGATCGTCAGTTCCTCGCGCGCGATCCTGTACGCCTCGAACGGCGACGATTACGCCGAAGCCGCCGCGAACGCCGCGCGGACGCTGCGCGACGAGATCAATCGTCACCGCTGAGGTAGAGCGGCCTTCAGGCCGCTGCGCCTCCCACAAAGGGCAGCGACCTGAAGGCCGCTCTGCCTTGCGCGAATTGACGGCTGTACTACCTGCGCGGCAGCGGCGTCGCGGCGCGCTCCTCGCGCAATACCATGATGCCGTCGAGCATCTCGGCCCACGGAGCCGCGTGGGTCGTGCGGTAGTTGATCGGCCGCGCGGCGATCGTGCCGAGCTTGCGCAGACGCTTGCGGTCGACGTAGCGCAGTTCCGCGTCGCCGTCGCCGAGCGCGACGGCTTCCAGCGCGTGCGGGGCCGCGGGCGTCAGCGCGTTCGGCAATCCCGACGTGCCGGGATTGCCGAACGTTCCGGATCGGGCGGTGAAACCGATGACCGCCGCGCGGTCGCCGTACGCGGCATGGACATGCGCGCCGAGCGGGCGCATCTCCGGCGCGACCCCGTCCAACAGCTTCGCCGCGTGCACGGTCGCGCACCAGACCACCAGCTTCGTGCCCTTCGGCCAGCGCGCACGGTGCCACTGCAGCGCTTCGAACATGCCGAGGTCGCGCATGTCGCCATCGCCGTCCAGCGCCATGTCGAGATAGCGCGCATAGGCCGCGGCCATCGCCGCGATGTCGGAGGCCGGATCGATGCCTTTGGACGCGATGGCGGCGCGAATCGTGTCGCTGCATGCGCGCAGGCGACGCTGCGCCGCGTCGTCGAACGGCTGCGCATCGTCGTACCGCCAGCCGTTGTGACGATCGATCTCGGCCCGGCAGGCCGCACCGGGTTCGCCATCGAGCGCGGCCGCGAGCGCGCCGCCGAGTTCGCGACGGGCGTAGTGTCCGCTGATGCCGCCCACCTGCGGGTCGATGCCGGCCACGCGCAGTCGCCCGGCCATCGTCTCCGCGTGCAGGAACGCGATCAGCGGCTGCGCCTCCTGCGCGCGCGACCACAGCGGACCGATGGCGTTTGCCAGATCGCGTGCGGTCGCGGTACCGGCGTGGACCGCACGCGCATGCGCCAGCAGATCGTAGAACTGACTCTCGAAGACCACCGCGCCGAAACCGCAGCGCGCGGCCAAGCGCTTCACGATTTCGGTCTTGATCTCGAGCGTGCGCCCGCCGCCATGGTTCGCGTCCTCGCCGAGCAGCACGACGTCCCTGCGGCACACATCGCGGACGAGACGATCGATCTCGGCGGATGCGCGGCGATCGAAGACGACCTCGGGGCCGCCGGACGCATGTGCGGCGCGTTCGGCGGCGGTGGCGACACCGGCGAATCCGAGCGCGAAGACGAGCGCGGCGGACATGCCCTGCGCCACGCGAACGCCGCCGCTGAGCACGCGATGCCGGACACGTTGCGCGAAGCCGCGGGTCGTCATGGGCGGATCTTCATGGGCAGATCTTCATGGGCAGATCTTCATGGGCAGATCTTCATGGGCAGATCTTCATGGGCAGATCTTGATGGGCAGATCTTGATGGGCGGATCTTCATGGAATGTCCGCGGCCATCCGCTATGCCCGGCCCGACGCGACGAACACGACCGCGACCAGGACGAAGGTCAGCACCATGTTGGCGAGCAGATAAAGGACATACCCCAGGAGCGCGCGAAGCGCGACGCGCCAGCGCGGCAGCGCGCTGAAGCACTGCACCAGCGAAAAAACGCCATAACCGATCATCGGCCACAACATCCAACCGGTCACTCCGGGAACCCAGCGCTGGAGGGGCATCGAAACCGCCCACACGACGAAGCTCTGCGCGGTGAGGAAGGCCGTGACCACCAGCCATTCGGGGTAATTGAGCTTCTGCGAACGCCAGAACGCCAACTTGAACGCCGCGGCCTCCAGCGGCAGGAGCAGCAGCGTGACGGCGGCGAAATGGTGGCTCATCCATTCGTTGACCGCGCCCAGGATCCGGGCGAGACGCGCCGGGTCGGACTCGGCATCGGCCGCGCCCGCCGCGCCGCGAAACAGATCCGCCGCCACGATGTCGCCGCCCATCAGCCACCGGGAGAGGAAGACCACGGCGGCGGCCGTGATCATGATCAGCAGCAGCGGTTTCACGTGATGCGCCCGCCGCCCGTCGATGTAATCGCGGATCAGATGGCCGGGGCGGATCATGAGGTTCTTCAGCGTGTACAGGAGGCCGCGATCCATGTGCAGCACGCTGTGCTCGATTTCGTGGCCGAGGAAATGCCAGTCGATGCGATGCGCCGGCGTGGGCTGGCCGCAGGCCGGGCAGAACTTCTGGTCCGCGCCGTCGATGGCGCGGTCGCAGTTGGCGCAACGGCCGGAATCCGACATCTTCAATGTTCCCCGCGAGCGATGGCCCGACCGATCTTCTTCACCAGCGCGAAAGAACCGCGCGCCCATATCATCATCCACACCGCCGCGCGCGTCGACACGCCGTGACGCGGCGCGTCGAACTTGCGGAAGTAACGCCAGAGGCCGCGGTGCTTGTGCCATTCGACGAACAGCGGCCGGCTGCGGCTGGAGACACCGCGCACGTGCACCACGCGGACATCGTTGGCGACCGCGACGCAGGCCCCGGCTTCGCGCGCGCGGCGGCACAGGTCGAGATCTTCGGCGTGCAGGCGATATGCCTCATCGAATCCTGCGAGACGTCGCAGCAACGTGCGCGGCAGGCACATGAGCGCGCCGGAAATCGCCGGCACGCGCTGCAACGGCTGCGCGTCGTCGACAGCGATCTCGATCCGCCGCGCGGCGGCGCTGCGCAGCATGGCCGCGAAATCCGGATCGCGCCGGCGCGCGGCGCCGTCGCGCACGCCGGCCTCGTCGACAAGATCGGCGCCCAGCAGCGATTCGCCTTCGCAGGTCCGCGCATGCGCGCGCAGCCGCGACAGCGTGTCGGCTTCGACCAGGCAATCCGGATTCACGAACGCCAGCCAGGGCGCGTCGCTGTCGTCCGCGCCCTGATTGCAGGCGGTGCCGAATCCCGGGTTGTCGGGGTTGGCGATGAACCGCAGGCGCGCATCGGCCAACGCATGCCGCTGCACGATCTCCAGGGTGCCGTCGCTCGATGCGTTGTCGACCACGCGGATCTGGGCGACGCCGGCGGCGGCGCGCAGGCGCCCCAGGCATTCGCCGATGGTCTCGGCGCTCTGGTAGGTCACCACGACGACGGCGATGTCCGGCGCGTCGCTCATGCCGCACCCTCGCCCGACGCGTGCTCGTTTTCGCCGGCATCGCCGAACAGATCCGGCTGGGTGCGGAGCTCCGCGTTCTCGAATGCGTGGCCGAGCGACGCGCGCAGCGCGTGCAGCGGGTCCTGCATCAGGAATTGCGCCAGCCGCGCGTGCCAGGTGGGCCAGCGCACGCCGAGGGTTTCGACGTCGTCGCCCAGCGGCCGGCCCTCGCCTCGGCGGGCGACGAACGCGGTCTCGCACAGCGCGTTGCGCCAGCCCAGCCCGGCCATGCGCAGCGACAGGTCGATCAGCGCGACATAGGACGAAGCGTAGCTGGCGGCGTCGAGACCGCCGGCCTTGCGTCGCGCGCTGCCGCGCAGGAACAGGGCGTGATCCACTGCCGCGGGCAGTTCAGGATGATGCGGCGGCAGCGTGGCGGCGGCGCGCGCCAGCCGCGCGGGTTCGTCGGGCACCGGCATCACTTCGCCGACGCGCGGCCAGGACGCGGTCTCGCCGGCGTTGCACCAGGGCGTGGCGGTGGCGATGGCGGGATCGCGGGCGGCGCAGGCGGCCAGCTGGGTCGCCCAGCCGGGGCACGGCACCGCGTCGCTGGACAGCACCAGCACGTCGGCGTCGCCGCAGGCCTTCAACATGTCGTCCAGATGCGCCGCCTCACCGATGCTGCGCGGGCGGCGGGTGTAATCGGCCTGCAGCGCGGTGCGCGCGAGCCAGCGTTCGACGATGGCGAGGCCGCGCGGACCGGCCTGCGCGTCGTCGGCGAGCCACACGCGCGTGCCGGCGGGCGTACCCGCGTCGAGCGCGGCGAGGCAGGCATCAAGGGCGTCGTCGTCGACGCCCACGGGGACCAGCACGACCGGGAGCGCGCTCATGCCACGCCCGTCCCCGCGCCCCGGCCTTGGCCGCCGTCCTCAGCGATGCGGCTGCGAAACCGGCGGATCCGCCTTCGGCAGCGGCTGCATCGCGCGGAAGCGACGCGAGTACTCGTCGGTCATGTCGCGCGCGGCGCGCGGATCTTCGATCAGCGTCGGCGTGATCAGGATGATGATCTCGCTGCGGCGCTTGGTCGTGCTCTGGCGTCCGAACAGGCCGCCGACCACCGGCAGCCGGCTGAGGCCGGGGAAGCCGCTGGAACCCTTGCTGTCGGTATCGGTGATGAGGCCCGCCAGCAGCACGGTGTCGCCGCTCTGGATGACCGCGCTGGTCTTCATGCGGTTGGTGCTGATGCGCACGTTGCCGTTGTCGTCCGGCTCGCCGCGCGGCGCGCTGACTTCCTGCACCAGTTCGACGAACACCGTGCCGTCCTTGGTCACGCGCGGGCGGACCTTGAGGATGGTGCCGGTGTCGAGGTACTGCACCTGGCTGGTGGTGTTGTTGCTGCCGAGGATCGGATTGATCGAGACCGAAGTCACCGGGATGCGGTCGCCGACGTTGAGCGTCGCTTCCTGGTTGTTGCGGACCATGATCGAGGGCGTCTGCAGCAGCTTCACGTCGCTGACCGCATCGAGCGCCGAGATCACCGCGGCGGCGTTGCGGCCGAGGAAGGTCCAGGCCAGGCCCGGATTGGTGCCGCCGGCCGGCCTCACGCTGCCTGCGAGGGTGCTCCAGGTGTCGCGGCCGACCGCATCCGGCAGGCCATTGTCGGTGACCGCGCGCTCGAAGAACCAGTTCACGCCGTAGGACAGATCGCCGCTGAGGTCGACCTGCACCACCTGCGCTTCGATGTGCACCTGCAGCGGCAGCACGTCGAGCTTCTCGATCACGTCGAGGATCGAACGCCACGCCGAGGCGGTCGCGCGCACCAGCAGGGTGTTGTTCTCTTCGATCGCGGAAATCGCGACCTTGTCGCCGCCGACTTCGAGGGTCACGCTGCTGCTGCCGCCCTGCGACGGGCCGAGCGAGAGCGAACCGCTGCCGAGGCCGCCGCCGCTGTTGCTGCCGCCGAGGCTGCCGCTGGAGCTGCCGAGATCGCTGCCGTCCTTGCTGCCGCCATCGCCGCCGCCACCGATCATCGTGGCCTGCGCGCCGGGAATCAGCGAGAAACCGCCGCCTTCGCCGCCACCGCTGCGGCCGCCGCCACCGCCGAACACCTCGCTCAGGCGCACGGCGAGTTCCTTGGCGGTGACGTATTTCAGTTCGTAGGAATACAGGCGCACGCCTTCGCCGGCGCCGTCGATGCGTTCGATCCACTGCTCGATGTCGTCGAGGTAATCGGCCTGCGACGTGATCGCCAGCACCGCGTTGGCGCCGTCCAGCGGCATGAAGCGGAACATGCCGGCGACCGGCGACTTGCTCTGCTCGCCGAAGACCTTCTCCAGATCCTGCACGACCTTGTTGGCCTTGCTCGACTGCAGCGGGAACACGCCGACCGACATGCTCGACATCCAGTCGACATCGAAGATCTCGATCGTGCGCAGGTAGTTCTCCAGCTCGGCGCGGGTGCCGGCGATGGTCAGCAGGTTGCGGCCGGCATCGACGGTGACGATCGCGTTCGGACGGGCATAGGGCGTGAGCAGCTTCTTCATCTCCTCCGCGGAGATGTAGCGCAGCGGCACCACCCGGGATTCGAAGCCGCGCGCGCCCTCGGGCGAGCCGGTGCGCGGGGTGACGACGCCGGTGCCCAGCGCCTGGTCGGCGGGCACGATGCTGTAGCGGCCGTCGCCGTAGATCATGCGCGCGTTGTTCCAGCCGAGGATCATCTCCAGCACCGACAGCGCCTGCGCCGCGCTGACCGGCTTGGGCGTGGAATAGGTGACGGTGCCCTGCACGTTCGGGGCGATGGTGTAGTTCTGGCCGAGCATGTCGCCGAGGATCGCCTTGACCACGGCGTGCAGCGATTCGCCTTCGAAGTTGAAGCGGGCTTCGCCGCCGGTGGCGCCGATGTCGGGCATCGGCGCGCTGGCCGCGGCGCTGTTGATGACCTGGCCGTTGCCGCGGCGGATGCGCGGGCGCGGGCGACCGTTCTCGTCGAGTGCATCGTCCTGCGCGGCCAGGGGCTCCTTGCGCACGCCACCGGCGTCCGCGGCCGGCACGTCGCTGCTGCGCACCGGCCGGTCCTCGGCGCGGTACAGCTTCGGCATCGGCGTCGCGGCGCAGGCGGCGAGCATCGCGCTGAGCAGGGCGGCGAAGAAGGCGGTGGCGGTGGATCGCAAGGTCATCGTGGAGATCTCAGGGAGTTTGTCCCGGTGCGGCACCGGGGGTCTGCGCTTCTTGCGCAGCCTGTTGGCGGAGCTGGGCGCGGCGCGCCTCGATCCGCCGGCGGATGGCGTCGAGCTGGGCTTCGGTGGACACCGGCGCGGCGGGCGGCGGGGCCGGCGCGGCACCGGCGACCTGGGTCGGCGGCGGGGGCGGCGGGACCACGCCCTGCGGGCCCACCACGCCGCCCGGCTGACCGGGTTGCGGCGTTTCGTTGATCACGCCCGAACCCGGCGACGGAACGGCTGCGACCGGCGGCGGCGCGGCACCGCCCACGCCGTTGAACACCCGCAGTTCCAGGGTCTTGTCGCCGTCCGGGCCGCGGAACACGGCCTGGCGGGGCAGCAGCGAGGCGAGGGTCCACTGCGGCGCGGTTTCGACCGCGTCGCCCACCTTCACCCGCACCGGCTGCGCGCCGTCGGCGGCCGGCTTGAGGATGGCCAGCTGCAGATCGCCGGCGATCATCACGCTGGTGAGCGTGTAATCGAAGGTGTTGGCCTGCGCCTCGTCGCCACCGCCGCCGATCCGGAACTCCTGCGGCTTGCGGTTTTCGGCGAACACCGGCCGCGCCGCGATCTCGGTGTACATCGCCTGCGGACCCGGGCGGTCGGCGCGCGGAATCGTGGTGGAGGGCAACGACTGCGGAGCGGTGTCCTCCGACACGTCGCCGAGACGCCCGCCCAGGCCGAACAGCGCGGCCATCCAGAGGCACACCGCCCAGCCGGCGACGCCGGCGAGAAGCCAGGTGCGGGGGCTGAGACTATCGACGCGCATCGGCGGAGCCTCCTGCGGCGGGCGCGACGTAGCCGTACAGATCGAAACTCACGTCCAGACCGCCGCCGGTGGGCGCCTGGTCCGGCGTGAAATAGAAACGCTGCGCGGTGACGTTGAGGTTGTCGACGAACAGCCGCGGCGAGCCGCTTTCCAGCGAATGCAGCACGCTCGCGAGTTCCGGCGTGCCGCACTGCAGGCGCACCTGCACCACGGCGCGGGCGAAACGTTCCTTGCGCGGCTCGGTCAAGGGCGATCGGTTCTGGATCGCGCAGCTGCGGTTCTTCGGACTCGCCTCCTGCACCGCGGTTTCGAGGCGCTGGATCAGCGCCGCGGTCGCGAGTTCGGTGCTGCCTTCGGCCATGAAGCCGGGCAGTCGTGCGGCCTGCTCGCGCACCGCGCCGAGGCGCTTGCGGATCTCCGGCGCCTGTTCCAGCGTGGCGCGGGCGCGCGCATCGCGTTCCTTCAGGCCGTCGATGCGCTCCTGCAGTTCCAGCATCGGCACCGTCCACCACGGGTGGATCAGCACGAAATAGGCGACCAGCAGCATTGCGACCAGCAGGCCGAGCGCGGCCCAGCGCTCGCGCGCGGGCACGGCGGTCGCGGACGAGGTCGCGGCAACCGGGGTCATGGCACGCGCTCCGTGCTGCCGGCGTTGCCGCCGCGAGGTTTGTCCTTGCCGCCCGGGGGTGCGGTCACGGCGAGCTCGGCGGAGAGATTGAAGCGGTCCTTGCCCTTGGTCGGATCGGGCATCAGCGCGCCGGTGATGTTCATCGAACGCCAGAGCTTCGAGGACTGCAGGCGTTCGACCAGTCGCGGCGCTTCGGGGCTGAGACCGATGATCATGATCCGCTCGCCCTCGATCGAGATTTTCTCGAGATAGGTGTTGTCCGGCAGGCGGCGGGTGATTTCGTCCAGCACCTCGACGGTGCTGGGGCGGCCGCTGCGGGTCTGCTGCAGGAAGCGCATGCCTTCGACCAGATCGACCAGTTGCTTCTTTTCCGCCGAGACCTTGCGCGCCTGCGCGCTGTGGCGCTTGGCTTCGGTCTCGAAGGCGTCGGCCGCGGCTTCGCGGTTCTCGCGGATCTGCCACAGACCGGCGCCGGCCGCCACCAGCGCGACCGCCGCCAGCGCGGCGTTCCAGACGGCGCGCGGATCGCGGCGGCGGCGGCGCTGCGCGCCCGGCAGCAGGTTCACGCCCAGCGGCAGGCCATCGGCGCCGGCCATGTCCACACCCGAGAGCGTGGCGCCGATCGACTCGCCCATCGCGGCCAGCGCCTGGGTCAGGCTGGCGCGCGGCACCACCACCAGTTCGGCGTCGATCTGGCCGTCGCCGCGGCGGCCGAGCAGGCGGGCGTCGTAGTAGACCTCGTCCGGCGAGAACGGCGTTTGCCGGTCGATTTCGAAGCCCAGCACCTCGCGCAGGCGATCGGCGGCGGCGGCGGGCAGAGTCAGGCGGCGGCGCAGGCCGCTGCGGGCAGGCAGCAGCAGCCAGCGCGGCAGGCCATTGATCCGCGGCGACAGGATCCGGGTCAGCGGTTCCTCGCCTGCCGCTTCGGCGGCGCCCCAGGGCAGTTCGGCGAGTTCGCGCAGGGCGGCACCGCCGGGCTGCGCGGGCAGGGTGAGCACCAGCGCCAACTGGTCGCCCTCGCAGCGCAGCAGCAGGCGCTGCTGGGCAAGACCGAACACGGCCCGCAGCCGCGGCGGCAGCCAGCTGCCCAGCGCGTTCAGCCACCAGGCCAGGAAGCCGCGCAGGCCCGGCCATGCACGGCCGATGCCGGCCTGCGGAGTCTTCGGGGCGCCCCGGGCGGGTGTCGCGTTGTCGACGGAAGTGCTCAGAGCCAGTCCTCTACCTGTGTGTCCTCGATCAATGAGAAAGCGCGCCGCCGGAACGGCTCGCCACGGATGCACGACCACGGATGCGCGCCCCCGGAATGCATGACCTCCGGGGCCCCGAAAGGTTCGGCGTTCCGGCGGACATGCGACGGCGCGGGGTCGAGGCGCGTCCCGGAGTCATCGCAGGACCGCGCCCTCTTCCCAGCGCAGCGGCGTGTAGGCCGAGCCCGGCAGGCCGCTGTTGCCTGCGCGCACGACGGCGCGCAGGACCGAGACGCGACCGCCACGCAACCGCGCCCGGCTGTCGATACTATACGTGCCCGTGCCGGCACCGACGAGCGCTCCGGCCTCGCCGGGCTGCCGCGGGCGGCGACGTTCGGCCAGCGCGCGCTCCGGGTCGATGCCCAGCGCCTGCAGCACTTCCGCGCTGGCGTACTGCTCCGACGGCCGGCCCTGTCCGCTGTAGACGGTCAGATGCGGCGCCAGCTTCGCGAACAGCTCCGGGGTCATGCCCAGCACCAGCTGCAGCTCGGCCACGGTCTCGAACGGCGCGTCCTTGGCGCCGTAGGGCAGATCCTCGCTGGCGTAGTCGCCGTCTTCGGCGCCGCCTTCGATCTGGGTGAGGCTGTCGGGATCGCGCCAGTCCAGGATCGCGGTCGCGAGCTTCCGCGCCGGCTGGCGTTCGACGCCCACCGCCTGCATCAGCCCGGCCAGCAGGTCCAGATCGGCGGCGTTGATGTCGACCTTGCCGGACTCGTCGACGATGGCGATGGTCACGTCGGCGTCGCCGAAGCGCCAGCTGTACTCGCGGCCGTCCGGAAGCCATTGCCGGGTCGGGTCGAGATCGACCACCCGGGTCATGGCGTATTCCAGCCCGGCGCGCGCGGCCTGATCGGCGACCACGCCCTGGCTGAGCGTGCGCCCCTGCAGATATTCCACCCGCGCGATCATCGCGAACGCGCCGACCACCGCGGTCAGCAGCGCGATCAGCCACAGCACCAGCAGCAGCGCCGCGCCGGACGCGGCACGCGGGGGCGATCCGTGGAAGCGCGGACGCATCGCCATCAGATCTGCGCCTGCGAGAAGCCGCCGAAGCTGCCGGCCTGCGGCATCGACACCACCACCGGCGGCCAGCGATCGCCGCGACCATCGACGATCTCGATCTTCACCTGCAGCGGCATGCGGTCGACCTGCTGCCAGGTGTTCTGCCAGTCGCCGACGCGGTTCTGCGCGTCCAGCGCGCGGTAGGACAGCTTCACTTCGCGCAGGCCATCGGCCAGCAGCTCGGGCGGACGCGGATCGGGTTCCTCGACGATCTCGTTCGCCAGCACCACCGCGAATTCGACCTGGAGGCGGAGGCTGTCGCCGTCCTGGACCACGCGGATGTCGTGCACGTGCGGACCGCCACGGCCGAGATACGCTGGCAGGTCGGCGACGAAGCGGATGCGGTCCGGTTCGCCGGAGAAACGCGCGGGGATGCCGGTACGCTCGTCGACGTCGTAGGCCACCGGCAGCGCCGAGGCGATGCGCCGACGCAGGAACCCTTCGACCGCGCGCATGCGCTCGCTGCGCTGCGCCTGCTGTTCGCCGCGGGTGGCCGCGGTGGAGGCGGCGCGCAGGGTCGCGAAACCGAGGCTCATCGCCGCGGCCAGCAGCGCCGTCGCCACCAGCACTTCCATCAGGGTGAAACCGGCGGCGGTGCGGCGGCTCATGCCCCGCCTCCGGCCGCGTTGAGATCGGTGGGCGTCACCAGCCGCAGCGAGCGCAACTGCAGGGTCTGCCGCGGCCCGCCGTCGCCCCAGCGCAGGGTCAGATCCAGCTGCAGCAGCTTCGGCGCACCGAGGATTTCCGCCTGCCGCGGCGGCGCGGACGGATCGACATACGGCTCCACCGTCATTTCCCAGCGGTAGCGCCCGTTCTCCAGCGCGCCGCCGCGCTGACCCACGGCCAGCGCTTCGCCCACGCCCGCCTGGTCCAGCAGCGATTGCGCATGCAGCGCGGCGCGGCCGTATTCGTCGGAAGCGCGGACCTGTTTCGTCGCATTGGTGAGCGAGCCGAGCAGCAGGCTCATGGCGAAGGCGAGCAGCGCGAACGCGACCACCACTTCGATCAGCGTGTAACCGCGCTGGGCGGCGCGGCGGCGCGAGGCGGCGTTCATCGCCGCGCCTCGTTGCGACGCAGCGCGACTTCGCCGGTCAGCCAGGTGACATCGATGTTCCAGGCGGCGTTGTCTCGGCGCAGCTGGATCTGGCCGCCGGTGGACGCGCCGTCCTCGAAGAACAGGATCACGCCCTCGCCTTCCTTCGACTGCACCTGGCGCACGCCGGTGAACGCGACCTCGAACGCTTTCGGCAGATCGCCGTGGCGGCCCTTGGCGCCGGTCCAGGTGCGCTCGGCGGGCACGATCGAAAACGTCTGCACGGTGCCGGTGGCGATGGCCTGGGCGCGCGCGAAGCGCAGCTCGGCCACCAGTTCCTTCGCGGCGGACCGCATGCGCAGACCGTCCATGCCGCCGGTCATCGCGCCGACCAGGATCAGGCTGAGCGCGGCGATCAGGGTCACCACCACCAGGATTTCGAGCAGGGTGAAGCCGCGCGCGATGCGCGGCCGGCGCATGATCGACCGGGGCATGGAGCGCCGGGCGCGCGCGACGGTCATGCGGAGCGTGTCCGGCGGCGGACGGCGGCGACGCGCGGCGGGCCGTTACTGTCCGTAGTGGATGTCGCTGTCGACGCTGCTGCCGCCCGGCTGCCCGTCCTTGCCGTAGCTGATCAGGTCGAAATCGCCGTTCTCGCCGGGCACCGCGTACTGCAACGGCTTGTTGAAGGGATCCTTGAGATCCTTGTCCCTGGCGTACGGGCCCAGCCAGCCGTTGATCTGCGGATCGTTCACCAGATCCTCGAGCGTGCGCGGGTACTCGCCCACATCGGAGTTGTACTGCTCGATGCTGGCGGCGAGCTTGTCGACCTGCAGCTTGGCCAGCTTGTGGTTGGCCTTGTCCTTGTTGCCGAAGACGCTGCTGCCGACCACCGCCAGCACGCCGCCGATGAGCACGATCACGATGATGATCTCGATCAGGGTCATGCCGGCCTGCGAACGGCGCGGAGCGGGACGGCGGTAGGGGCGGTGATGGCGCATGGCGTGAAATCCGTTCATGAGGGTGGGCGGCGCGAACGCCGGATTATAGGGACTGGATCGAAGGCGGCCGGATCGAATGGAGCATGATCGAGTGGAGCACGATCAGATGGAGCCGGTGAGCTGGTACATCGGCATCAGCACCGCGAGGATGACCCCGCCGATCACCACCGCCAGCACCACCGTGATCATCGGCACCAGCGCGGCCAGCATCCGGTCCAGCGCCTGGCCCGTCTCGGCCTCGAAGGTGTCGGCGGTCTTCAGCAGCATGGCGTCGAGCGCGCCGGATTCCTCGCCGACCTGGATCATCTGCAGGGCCAGACGCGGGAAACGCTTGCCCTTGCCCAGCGCGGTGGACAGGCCGACGCCGTTCTTGACGTCGCCTGCCGCGGATTCGACATCGGCGATCAGCGCTTGGTTCCCCAGCACGCGGCCGCCGATGCCCAGCGCGGTGAGCAGCGGCACGCCGTTCTTCAGCAGGGTGCCGACGGTGCGCGCCAGCCGAGCGGTTTCCATCCGGGCCACGATCGGTCCGGCGAAGCGCTGGCGCAGCAGCCATTCGTCGAAACGGGCGCGGAACGCCGGCTGCCGCCATTTCCGGCCCAGCCACCACACGCCCAGCGCGGGCAGGCCCACCAGCACCCACCACCAGTCGCGCACGCCCAGCCCGATCGCCAGCACCATCCGCGAGAACAGCGGCAGTTCGGCGTCGAGGTTCTCGTACATCGCCGCGAACTGCGGCACCACGTAGCCGAGCAGGAACAGCAGCGAGAACCCGACCATCGTCACCAGGATCGCCGGGTAGATCATGGCGTTGATCACGCGGCCGCGCAGCGCGCGGCTGCGCTCGAGGTAATCGGCCAGCCGCTGCAGGGTTTCGTGCAGGCTGCCGCCGGTCTCACCGGCGCGGATCATGTTGATGTACAGCCGCGAGAACACGCCGTGCTGGCGCTCCAGCGCCACCGACAGCGAGGTGCCGCCGCGGACGGCGTCGCGGATGTCGGAAATGGTGCGGCGGGCGGCCTCGTCTTCCGGCAGCTCGAGCAGGATGGACAGCGCGCGGTCCAGCGGTTGCCCGGCGCCGAGCAGGGTCGCGAGCTGCTGGGTGAACTGCACCAGACGGCCGCCGGCGAACGGCTTGGGCTTGAACAGGCTGCCCCAGGCCACGCCGGTCGCGGCCGCCGCCAGGATGGCCTCGACCGGCAGATGCCCCTGTTCCTGCAGACGCAGCACGACTTCGGTGTCGCTGGCGGCCTCCATCTGGCCATCCAGGACTTCGCCGCGGCTGTTCAGGGCTTTGTAGCGGTACAGGGGCATGGGGCTCGATCTGCGGGCGATGCGTCGGGGGGCCCGGATCGGGTCGACCCGGGGCGGGACTGGCAGGATATCGGCGGCCACCCCCGATTGGGAGCCTCCGCGGCCGCGAAGGTTCCCGGCCGGCCCGTTCGACGGACCGGCGGGCGCCGCGGCGGCGTCACCGGGTCGGCTGCATCTGCAGGATGTCGCGCTCGACCAGCGTCACCAGACGGGTCAGCTCCGTCCGCTGCGGCGCAGCATCGTTGTTGAACCAGAGATAGCGCTCGTAGTCGGTGTACGAGCAGGCGAACATCGTGATGCAGACCATGTTCAACGCCCGGGAACCGCGGGCACAGTCGAATCCGGCGCGGCACGCCGCCAGCATCCACGCGCTCTGCGCGCGCTCGCCCTGGAACGCGGACGCCACGGCCGGATCGGGCCAGGGTTCGTTCGCCTTCGCCAGCAGCAGGGCCATTTCGAAGATCGCGTCGGGGTCGCCGGACGCGCGCAGCTTGTCGACGAAATATTTCAGCTGGCCGCTGTTGAGCGTGGGCACGGTGCGCCCGAAATAGCGCATTTCCGACGCCAGATCCCCGGCCTTGGCGCTCTTGTGCAGCCAGTAGCGGCCGGCATCCGGGTTCTTCCGCAGGTCGGCATCGGCCTGGACGCAGAAATGCTTGTAGTCGGCGTAGATGCCCTTGACCGTGGGCTGTGCGGCGGGATCGGCCTTGGTCAGCGTTCCCAGCATGCGCAGGGCGACGTTCATCTGCCCGGCATAGGCCAGACAGTCCTCGTAGATCTCCGACAGCCGGCGCTGGGCGACCACGTCGCCGCCCATCGCCGCGTCGCGGATCTCGACATAGGTCGCCTCGCGCCACAGGCGCCGGTGGTGGGCGACCGCCGCGCGGACGCGTTCGGCGCGTTCGCCGCGCTGCGCCGACGACAGCGCCGACACGACTTTTGGGGCGGACACGGCGTCTTCCTGCGGCGGCGTGCCGCCGCGATCGCGCAGGAACCACCACACGGTCGCTGCCGATGCGATGGCCACCAGGGCCACGGCTGCGACGAGAACTCCCTTCTTCATTCACGCCCCCTCTTGCGGAAAACGGTTCGATTCCCCGGCCGCGCGGACGCGCGACGGCCACGCATCACGCATCTTCGGTCACGCGCAGCACTTCCTCGATCGTGGTCACGCCGGCCAGGGCCTTGGCGATGCCGTCCTCGTACATCGTGCGCATGCCGGCCTGTTTCGCCAACTGCTCCAGCTCGCCCATCCCGGCATGACGCATCACCGCGCGGCGGATCTCGTCGTTCATCACCAGGAATTCCATGATCGTGGTGCGGCCGAGATAGCCGGTGGGCGCGATCGCGGAACCGCGCGGCCGGAACAGATGGATCGTGCCTTCCGGCTGCCAGCGGCGCAGACCGAACTTCTCGATCTCCTCCGGCGAGGCTTCGTAGCGTTCGGCGTGGACGGGCTCCAGCCGGCGCACCAGGCGCTGGGCGAGGATGCCGTTGATGGTCGAGGTCAGCAGATAGTCCTCGACGCCCATGTCGAGCAGGCGGGTGATGCCGCCGGCGGCGTTGTTGGTGTGCAGCGTGCTGAGCACCAGATGGCCGGTGAGCGCGGACTGGATCGCGATCTTGCACGTTTCCAGATCGCGCATTTCGCCGATCATGATGATGTCCGGGTCCTGGCGCACGATGCTGCGCAGGGCATGGGCGAAATCCAGCCCGATCTGCGGCTTGGCCTGGATCTGGTTGATGCCCTCGATCTGGTATTCGACCGGATCCTCGACGGTGATGATCTTCACGTCGGGGGTGTTGATCTTGCTCAGCGCCGTGTACAGCGTGGTGGTCTTGCCCGAACCGGTGGGGCCGGTGACCAGCAGGATGCCGTGCGGCTGTTCCAGCACGTGCTGGAACTGCGGCAGGAAATCGTCGGTGAAGCCGAGCTTCTTGAAGTCGAAGACCACGGTTTCGCGGTCGAGCAGACGCATCACCACCGATTCGCCGTGCGCGGTCGGCACGGTGCTGACGCGCAGGTCCAGCTCCTTGCCCTGCACCCGGATCATGATCCGGCCGTCCTGCGGCAGGCGGCGCTCGGCGATGTTGAGCTTGGCCATGATCTTCACGCGCGAGATGACCGCCGCGGTGAGATTGGCCGGCGGGCTTTCGCCCTCCTCCAGCACGCCGTCGATGCGGTAGCGCACCTTGAGCCGGTTCTCGAACGGTTCGATGTGGATGTCCGAGGCGCGCAGTTCGACCGCGCGCTGGATGATGAGGTTCACCAGGCGGATGACCGGCGCTTCCGAGGCCAGATCGCGCAGATGTTCGACGTCGTCCATGTCGCCGGACTCGCCCTCGGCGGTCTCGACGATCGCGCCCATCGCACTGCGGCCCTGGCCGTGCCAGCGCTCGATCAGATCGCCGATCTCCGAGCGCAGGCCGACCAGCGGGCGGACTTCGCGCTGGCTGGCGAGGCGGATCGCATCGAGGGTGTAGGGGTCCTGCGGGTCGGCCATCAGCGCGGCGACGTGTGCCTCGCTCTCGCCCACCGGCACGACCGCGAACTGTTTCATGAATTTCAGGCTGAGCTCGACTCCTTCCGGCGGCAGGTCGGGCAGTTCCTTCACCGCGATCAGCGGCAGCCCCAGCACCTCGGCGCAGGCTTCGGCGTGGTCGCGCTCGGACACCAGCCCCATGCGGGCGATGAGGGCGAGCAGTTCCCCGCCGGTTTCGTCCTGCACGCGCTGGGCGCGGACCAGATCGGCTTCCTTGAGACGTCCCTTCTCGATCAGCGCGGCGACGACCCGCTCGCCGTCGCTCGGCGGAGGCATCGCGGCCTGCGGTTCGCCCATGTCCACATCGGCTGCTGCTGCATTCACACCGTCACCCTCGTCCTGCCCTTGCGGCCGGCGGTCCCGGCGCGTCTTCGAAGATCGTTACTGTAACCCGCGGTCGGCAGCTTGTTGAAAACCCGGCATGCGGCTCCGTCCCCGGAAACGAACGCGCCGCCCGAAGGCGGCGCGCTCGCTGTTCCATCCCAAGGGTCGTTCCTTCGTCCCTGCCGCTTGTGACCGGGCATCGGGCCGCAAGTTCCCGCACGCCTTCATCCGCGGTTTCAACGCAGCATCGTCATCCCGCCCGACGGTGGCGACATCGCCGGCGGGCTCAGCTCGGACAGCAGAAGCCCCTCCCCGGGTTTGGGCGTGCAGGCTTCGGGGGTGATCTTCGCGGTGCTCTGCTCCACCGAGCGGGCGACCGCCTCCGCGTAATCCACGGTTGCCCGTCGCGCTTCCGGCGCGTAGGGATTCGGACCTTCGATCGCGATGAATTTTCCGCCGTCCCTGCCGGCGACGACGTGGTCGATCCCCTTCAGACCGGCCTCCTTGGCCTCGGCCGCGATCGCCGCCGCGACCCGCTCACGCTGCGCCTCGGAGTTGAACAGGCCGCACAGCCCGGGCTGCTGCAGTTCCGACAATGCCTGCTTGAACAGCTTGTGATCGGGGTGGGCCGGATCGTTCAGCAGCGGCGTCTCCGGCACCCATTTCCCGCCTTCCGAGCGCCCTTCGGACGACAGCGGCGCGCAGGGGTTCGGATCCCAGGTCTCGGGCGCCGGCTGCGGATCCTGCTCGGGAAGCTTCGGGCACCAGTCGATGTCCGGTCTCGGCGCCGGCGTGTCGCCTCGCGCCGGCGGCGCGTCGCCGGGCGGGGATTCGTTCGTCCGCGACTCCGCCCGTTCCCGTGGACGGGGGTCCGGCAGCTCCGGGAGCGGATCACGGCGCGGCTGCCCCGGCTGCAGCGGTTCGCCCTCGGCGAGCCATGTTCCGCCGGCGCCGTTCCCGCCGGGGGGCGGAAAACCCGTTCCGTCTTCGATCCGTGCGTCGCGCATGCCGGCGGTCCTTCTTCGATCGATCCGGATCGCGACGCCGCGATCGGCGGCGCCAGCGATGGATCAGCGGTGGGTCAGCGCACCTCGGCCACTTCCACGCCGTCCAGGCCGGCGGCCAGGGTGCGGGCGTCGCCGCCCTGGGCGAGCTTGATCTTCAGGCGAACCTCGTTCTGCGAGTCGGCGTAGCGCAGCGCGTCCTCGTAGGTGATCTCGCCGGCCTGGTACAGCTCGAACAGGGCCTGGTCGAAGGTCTTCATGCCGAGGTTGGTGGACTCCTTCATCACTTCCTTCAGCTTGTGGATCTCGCCGTCGCGGATGTAGTCCTGCACCAGCGGCGTGCCGAGCAGGATTTCCATCGCGACCTTGCGGCCCTTGCCGTCCGGGGTCGGGATCAACTGCTGCGCGACCACGCCCTTCATGTTCAGCGACAGGTCCATCAGCAGCTGGCTGCGGCGATCCTCGGGGAAGAAGTTGATGATGCGGTCCATCGCCTGGTTGGCGTTGTTGGCGTGCAGGGTGCACAGCACCAGATGGCCGGTTTCGGCGAAGGCGATGGCGTAGTCCATGCCCTCGCGGGTGCGCACCTCGCCGATCATGATCACGTCCGGCGCCTGGCGCAGGGTGTTCTTCAGCGCGTTCTCCCAGCTGTCGGTGTCGATGCCGACCTCGCGCTGGGTGATGATGCAGCCCTCGTGCTTGTGCACGAATTCGATCGGGTCCTCGATGGTGATGATGTGGCCCGAGGAATTCTGGTTGCGATAGCCGATCATCGCCGCCAGCGAGGTCGATTTGCCGGTGCCGGTGGCGCCGACGAAGATGATGATGCCGCGCTTGGTCATCGCCAGGGTCTTGATGATCGGCGGCAGCGCCAGCTCCTCCACGGTCGGGATCTTCGACTCGATCCGGCGCAGCACCATGCCCACCTGGTTGCGCTGGTAGAAGCAGCTCACGCGGAAGCGGCCCACGCCCGAGACACCGATGGCGAAGTTGCACTCGTGGGTCTTTTCGAACTCCTCGCGCTGCGCCGGCGTCATGACGTTCAGCACCATGTCGCGGCTCTGCTGCGGCGTGAGCGCGCTCTGGGTGATCGGCGACAGCTTGCCGTGCACCTTCATCGCCGGCGGCATGCCCGCGGTGATGAACAGGTCCGACGCCTTCTGGTGCGCCATCAGCTTGAGGAAGGAGGTGAAATCGGTGGTGCTCATGGGGGAACTCCCTGAATCTGAACGCTGGACGCTGGGCGCGGAGGTGGCGGCCGGAGGATTATTCGAACAGCCGCTTGTCCTTGGCGTAACCCTTGGCCTGCTGGCGGGTGATGAGGCTGCGCTTCACCAGATCCTGCAGATGCTGGTCGAGGGTCATCATGCCGAAGTTCTGGCCGGTCTGGATCGACGAGTACATCTGCGCCACCTTGTCCTCGCGGATCAGGTTGCGGATCGCGGGGGTGCCGACCATGATTTCCCAGGCCGCGGTACGGCCGCCGCCGACCTTCTTCAGCAGCGCCTGCGAAATCACCGCGCGCAGCGATTCGGACAGCATCGAACGCACCATCGGCTTCTCGCCGGCGGGGAACACGTCGATGATGCGGTCCACGGTCTTCGCCGCCGAGCTGGTGTGCAGGGTGCCGAACACGAGGTGGCCGGTTTCCGCGGCGGTCAGCGCCAGGCGGATGGTCTCGATGTCGCGCATTTCGCCGACGAGGATGTAGTCCGGGTCTTCGCGCAGCGCGGAACGCAGCGCCTCGTTGAAGCCGTGGGTGTCGCGGTGGACCTCGCGCTGGTTGATCAGGCACTTCTGCGAGGTGTGGACGAATTCGATCGGGTCCTCGACGGTGAGGATGTGCGCGTATTCGCTCTTGTTGACGTGATCGACCATCGCCGCCAGCGTGGTCGACTTGCCCGAACCGGTCGGGCCGGTCACCAGGATCAGGCCCTGCGGCTGGTCGATCAGCTCGCGGAAGATCGGCGGGCAGCCGAGATCCTCGAGGGTCAGCACTTCCGAGGGAATCGTGCGGAAGACCGCGCCGGCACCGCGGTTCTGGTTGAACGCGTTGACGCGGAAGCGGGCCAGGCCGGGGATCTCGAACGAGAAGTCGCACTCGAGGAATTCCTCGTAGTCGCGGCGCTGCTTGTCCGACATGATGTCGTAGACCAGCGCATGGACCTGCTTGTGGTCCAGCGCGGGGATGTTGATGCGGCGCACGTCGCCGTCGACGCGGATCATCGGCGGCAGCCCGGCGGACAGGTGCAGGTCCGACGCCTTGTTCTTGACCGAGAATGCCAATAGTTCGGCGATATCCATGCAAACTCCCCGCGTAGCGATGTCGTGCGAGTCCGGAGACCCGGGATGCGCCGGAGTATAGCCCCGCACTCCGGATTTGCACCGGGTGCGGCGCGGTCGCGCTGCCGGCGGATCGCCGGTTCGACATACACTGCTCCTTTCCCGCGCCATTCCGCGACGCCCGTCGCATCCGAACGCACGCCATGTCAGACGCAACGCCGCCGCATCCCGCACTCGACGCCCTCCTCGCCGGCATGGCCGCAGCCGCGGGCGATGCGCCGGCGCGGCTGCTGGCGGTGAGCAAGACCCAGCCCGCCGAAGCCATCGCGGACGTCGCCGCCGCGCTGCGCGCGCGGCCCGCCGCCGGCCCGGTGGCCTTCGGCGAAAACTACGTGCAGGAAGCGCTGGCGAAACAGCCGTCGCTCGGCGGGCTCGGCATCGAATGGCATCTCATCGGCCACCTGCAATCGAACAAGGCGAAGGAAGCCGCCGCCGCGTTCGACTGGGTGCAGACCGTGGACCGGCCCAAGCTGGTGGAGGCGCTGGCGAAGCATCGCGCGCCCGGACAGCCGCCGCTGAACGTGCTCATCCAGGTCAATATCGACGACGAGGCCAGCAAGCACGGCTGCCGGCCGGACGACATCGACGCGCTCGCCGCCGCCATCGCCGCCCAGCCGGCCCTGCGCCTGCGCGGACTGATGGCGATCCCGGCTCCCGACCCCGACATGGCGCGTCGACGCGCCGCCTTCCGGCGCATGCGCGGCCTGTTCGACGCCCTCGCCGCCGGCCGGCCGGGCATCGACACCCTGTCGATGGGCATGAGCGAGGACTACGCGCTGGCCATCGCCGAAGGTGCGACGATGGTCCGCGTCGGCAGCGCCCTGTTCGGCGCCCGCCCGTCGAAGCCCTCCTCCACCATCGCTCCGGAGATCGCATGAGTTCCGTATCGACCCTCGCCTTCATCGGCGGCGGCAACATGGCCCGCAGCCTGATCGGCGGCCTGATCGCCCGCGGCACCCCGGCCGCCGACATCCGCGTCTCGGAACCCGTCGACGTCCTCCGCGAGGCGCTCGCCCGCGATTTCGGGGTACAGGTCGGCGCCGACAACGCCGAAGCGGCCGGCCCGGCCGGCCTGTGGCTGCTGGCGGTGAAACCGCAGGTCATGCGCGCGGTCTGCGAAGCGCTGGCGCCGCTGGCGCAGGCGAACCGGCCGCTGGTGGTGTCGATCGCCGCCGGCATCACCGCGGCCCAGCTGCAGCGCTGGCTTGGCGGCGGCGTGGCGGTGGTCCGGGCGATGCCGAACACCCCCGCGCTGCTCGGTGCCGGCGTCACCGGTCTGTTCGCCAGCGCCGAAGTGGACGCCAACGGTCGCGAACATGCCGCCAATCTGCTCGCCAGCGCCGGCAGGACCGTGTGGATCGAGGACGAGGCGCGGATGGACGCGGTGACCGCGACGTCCGGCAGCGGCCCGGCCTACATCTTCCTGCTCGCCGAGGCGATGGAGGCCGCCGCCATCGCCGAAGGCCTGCCGGCCGACGCCGCGCGCACCCTCGTGCAGGAGACCGTGCTGGGCGCCGCGCGGATGCTCACCGAGTCCGGCGAGGACCCGGCCGAACTGCGCCGCCGGGTGACCTCGCCGGGCGGCACCACCCAGGCCGCGGTCGAGACCTTCGAAGCCGGCGGCTTCCGCGCACTGGTGGCGCAGGCGATCGCCAACGCCACAGAACGCGGCCGGCAATTGTCGGCCGCGAACGACTGAGCGATGCACCCGCCGACGCGGCCCGGCCGGCATCCGTCCGCCGCGCCCGGCCGTATGCAGTGAGCCCTTCGCCTCGCCGACAGGATCGACCCATGTCCCCCAGCAGCATGCTCCGTCACCGCATGTCCCACCGCCGCCCGCTGATCGTGCCCGCCCTGCTCTGTCTTGCCCTCGCCGCCTGCGGCGCCGACAAACCCAGGGTCGCGAAACGCCTCGATACCCCGCAGGAAGCGGTGAGCCGGGTCGGGGATGTCACCGTCCGCGCCAATCTGGTGCCGACCGCCAGCCTCAACGAAGGCGTCGCCCGCAGCTACGGGATCGAACGCGGCGACCGCCGGCTGATGCTGCTGGTCTCGGTGCGCAAGGGCCCGGACGGTCTGGAGACCGCGCTGCCGGCCACGATCACCGCCACCGTCGCGAACCTGCACGGCCAGCGCGAGACGCTGGCGATGCGCGAGATCCGCTCGGGCGACTATATCGACTACGTCGGCGCCACCGAGGTCTCGCCCCCGGACACGCTCACTTTCGACCTGAAGATCGTGCGCGAGGGCGGCGCGGCGTCGACGATGCGGTTCTCGCGGGATTTTTCGGCGGAATGAAGCACGCCCCGCACGCTAACCGCGTTGCCGCAGCCTCCCGGGCGACCTGAAGACCACTCTGCCGGGCAGCGCTACCGCGTCGCCCAGGCCCGGACGATGTCCGCGATCGCGCGCACGCCTTCGGTCAGCGCCGCCGGCCCGGGCTGCAGGATGATCGGCGACTTGATCTCGTGCAGGGCGCCGTCGCGGACCGCGGGAATCGCGTCCCAGCCCGGTCGCGCGGCGACTTTTTCCGGACGGAATTTCTTGCCGCACCACGAGCCCAGGATGATGTCCGGCGCGCGCCGGATCACCTCGCCGGGATCTTCGAGAATGCGGCCCCTGGCCAGCGACGACGCCGCGCGTTCGGGAAAAATGTCGTCGCCGCCCGCGATCGCGACCAGTTCCGACACCCAGCGGATGCCGCTGATCATCGGCTCGTCCCATTCCTCGAAATAGACGCTCGGCCGTCGCGGCAGCGTCGCCGCCTGCGCGGCGATGGCGTCGAGCCCGCGCGCGAGTTCGTCGGCATACGCGTTGGCCTTGTCGGTCGCGCCGACCAGCGCACCGAGCCGGCGGATGTAATCGAGGACGCCATCGACACTGCGGTGATTGCTGATCCAGACCTCGACGCCCTGCCTGATCAGCGCCGAAGCGATCTCCGCCTGGATGTCGGAAAACCCGATCACGAAATCCGGTTCGAGCCGCAGGATCTCGTCGATCTTCGCCGAGGTGAAGGCGCTGACCTTCGGTTTTTCCCGGCGCGCGATCGCCGGCCGCACCGTGAACCCGCTGATGCCGACGATGCGATGCTGCTCGCCGAGGGCGTACAGCACCTCGGTCGGTTCTTCGGTGAGGCAGACGATGCGCTGCGGGCCGCGCGCCGACGCGGGTCTCACGGATACAGCATCCGCTTCGTCCACGCGCCATCCACGCCGCGTTCGTAGAGATGACGCTCGTGCAGCCGGAACTGCGCGCCGTACCAGAACTCGATGTTGCGCGGCACCACCCGGAAACCACCCCAGCGCGGCGGCCGCGGCACGTCGACGCCTTCGAACCGGGCCTTCGCATCCTCGAAACGACGCTCGAACGTCTCGCGCGCATCGAGGGTTTCCGACTGGTGCGAGGCCCAGGCGCCGAGCTGGCTGTCACGGGGGCGCCGGGCGAAATACGCTTCGGCCTCGGCGTCGTCGACGATCTCCACGTCGCCCTCGATCCGCACCTGCACGCCGTCGTCGCCCAGCGCCTTCCAGAAGAACAGCAGCGCGGCCTTCGGATGCGCCTGCAGTTCGCGGCCCTTGCGGCCGTCGAGATGGGTGTAGAAGACGAAACCGCGTTCGCCGTAGTCCTTCAACAGCACCATCCGCGCGGAGGGCTGGCCGTCGGCATCGACGGTGGCGACGGTCATCGCGGTCGGTTCGGGAACGCCCGCAGCCTTGGCCTGGGCATACAGGTCGTCGAACGTGGCGAGGGCTTCGGCATAAAGCGTCATGGCGGTAGTCCGGGGGAAATGCCGGCGTCGGCGTTGGGGTATTGTCGCCCGATGGCGCAGGCCCCGCACCCGATCCGGATCAAATCGGCACGCGCACCGGTGGCGCAGCGGCCGCCGGGCTTCGCCGCGACCGTGGTCGCGCAGGCGCTGGACGACGCGCTGGCCCACGACGCCCGGGTGTTCGCCATCGCCGGGCTGCAGGGCGCCGGGAAATCCACGCTCGCCGCACAGATGGCCGCACTGGCGCGTTCGCGCGGACTGCGGGTCGCGACGCTGTCGATCGACGACGTGTATTTCGGCCCGCGCGAGCGCGGACGGATGGCGCGCGACATCCATCCGCTGCTGGCGACGCGCGGCCCGCCGGGCACCCATGACATCGGACTGGCCTGCGACACGCTGGACGCACTGCGCGCGGGCCTCGCGACGCGGCTGCCGCGCTTCGACAAACGCAGCGATCGCCGCCTGCCGCCTTCGCGCTGGCCGGCCGCGGGCATCATCGACCTGGTGCTGTTCGAGGGCTGGTGCCTGCAGGTGCCGCCGGAACCGGCCGCCGCGCTGCGCACGCCGATCAATGCGCTGGAGCGCGACGAGGATCCACATGGCGTCTGGCGCAGCTACTGCAACGAGGCGCTCGGCCGCGACTACCCGGCCCTGTGGACTCGCATCGACCGCCTGCTGTGGCTGCAGCCGCCGGGCTTCGCGCCGGTGGTCCGCTGGCGCCGCGAACAGGAGATCCGGATCGGCGGAACGATGTCGCGGGCCGGGGTCGAACGCTTCGTGCAGCACTTCGAACGCGTGAGCCGCCAGGCGCTGCGCACGCTGCCGAAGATCGCCGCGCGCACGCTGACGCTGGACGCGCGGCGACGCATCCGGGCCGATCGGGCATGAAACGCGCGGCGGCGCGATTATTCGACGACGAAACTCACGCGCATGTTCACGCGCCACTCCAGCACGTTGCCGGCGTCGTCGGTGACGACCTTGGTCTCGTTCACCCATGCGCCCTTGATGTTCTTGACCGACTCGGCGCATTTCTTCAGACCGGTGCGGACGGCGTCTTCGAAGCCGGTGGCGGATGCGGCGTTGATTTCGATGATCTTGGCGATGGACATGGCGCGATTCCTCGACCGATCCGGCGAATGCCGGACCGGTAGCGTACGCCTGCGCTGTTAAAATGCCGTCCATGGAATCCGCCCCCCACCTTGTTCTGGTCGGTCCGATGGGCGCCGGCAAGAGTTCGATCGGACGCCGGCTGGCGCACGCGTGCGGGCTGCCGTTCGTCGATCTGGACCGCGAGATCGAAACCCGTGCGGGCACCGACATTCCGACGATTTTCGCCCACGAGGGCGAGGCCGGTTTCCGCCGCCGCGAGCGCGAAGCCTTGGCCGACCTGCTGGAGGGCGCGCCCTGCGTCCTGGCCACCGGTGGCGGCGCGGTGCTCGATCCCGACAACCGCGCCCGCATGCGCCGACAGGGGTTCGTGGTGTACCTGCGCATCGACGTGGACGCGCAGTTGGCGCGGCTGGCCCACGACCGCAGCAGCCGCCCGCTGATCGCCGGCGACGACCGCGAGACGGTGCTCCGGCGACTGGCGGCCGAACGCGGCCCGCTGTACGAGGCCGTCGCCGATCTGACGTTCCCGCCCACCGACCCGGGGCCGGTCGAGGCGGCGTCGCGATTGGCGGCTATGCTGGCGGACCGCTGGCTCCGCACCGTCGCCCCCGCCCCCGCTTCGGAATCGCCATGACCGCATCCGCACCGCGCATCGTCCACATCGGCGGCGCCCACCCCTACACCATTTCGATCGGCGACGGCCTGCTGGACGACGGCACCGCGCTGACCGCGCGCATCCGCGGCCGCCACGCGCTGATCGTCAGCGACGAGCACGTCGCACCGCTGTTCGCGCGCCGAGTCGAGATCGCGCTCCACAACGCCCGCCCCGACCTGCGCGTGGACCGGTTCGTGATCCCGCCGGGGGAACAGGCCAAGACCCTCGCCCGGTTCGGCGAAGCCATCGACGCGCTGGCCGCGCTCGGGGCCACCCGCGACGCCTGCGTCCTCGCGCTGGGCGGCGGCGTGGTCGGCGACCTCGCCGGCTTCGCCGCGGCGTGCTGGATGCGCGGCATCGACTGCATCCAGTTGCCCACCTCGCTGCTGGCGATGGTGGATTCCTCGGTGGGCGGCAAGACCGCGGTCGACCTGCCGCAGGGCAAGAACCTGGTCGGCGCCTTCCATCCGCCACGCGCCGTCTTCGCCGACCCCTCGGCGCTGGACACGCTGCCGGAGCGCGAACTGCGCGCGGGCCTGTCCGAAGTGATCAAGTACGGCGCGATCGTGGATGCACCGTTCCTCGACTGGCTGGAAGCGAACGCCGCGCCCCTGCTGGCCCGCGAACGCGAGGCGCTGGTCGAGGCCATCGCCCGCAGTTGCCTGCACAAGGCCACGATCGTCGAACACGATCCGTTCGAACACGGCGAGCGCGCGCTGCTGAATTTCGGCCACACCTTCGGCCATGCCATCGAGGCCGAGCAGGGGTACAGCGACGCCGGCAACGAGGCCCTCAATCACGGCGAAGCCGTGGCCGTGGGCATGGTCTTGGCGACACGGCTGTCCGCGCATCTCGGCATGGCCCCTGCCGCCGACGCCGAACGTCTGCGCGCGCTGCTGACCCTGTACGGCCTGCCGACGACGCTGCCGGCCGGGCTGGATGCCGACCGGTTGATCCAGCGCATGCGCCTGGACAAGAAGGCCCACGCCGCCGGCCTGCGCTTCGTGCTCTGGGAACGTGCCGGCGCGGCGAGGATCGTCGACGGCGTGCCCGAAGACGCGGTGCTGGAAACCCTGCTGGAAGGCTGAACCGACCCCGGAACGGGCGGCTGCCCTTACAATTCGCGGATGCGCATCCTCCTGCAACAACGCCCTGACGGCCCCGAAGCCCCACGCTTCGTGCAGTTGCAACTCGAAGCCGACCTGCTGGGCGGCTGGACCGTGATCCGCGAAAGCGGACAAATCGGCAAACGCAGCACGCTGAAGCGCGAGCAGTATCTCGATCAGGCCAGCGCGCTCGCCGCATTCGAGCGCGCCCGCGATCAGACGCTGAAGAAAGGTTTCCAGCTGGTCTTCGCGCAAGGCGTCGACGCACCGAACTGACCCGCACGCACGGCCGCCCGAACGGCACCGCCGCGCCCCCACCCCGCACCCAGAGAGCTTCCGTGACCCAGGCCTCCCCGCTTCGCAACGATCGTTTCCTGCGCGCCCTGCGCCGCGAATCCGTGGACCGCACGCCGGTCTGGCTGATGCGCCAGGCAGGACGTTATCTGCCGGAATACCGCGCCACCCGCAAACAGGCCGGCAGCTTCCTGGCGATGGCGAAGAATCCCGAACTGGCCTGCGAAGTCACCCTGCAACCGCTGCGCCGCTTTCCGCTGGACGCCGCCATCCTGTTTTCCGACATCCTCACCGTGCCCGATGCGATGGGCCTGGGCCTGTATTTCGCCGACGGCGAAGGCCCGAAATTCGAACGCCCGGTGCGGACCGCCGAGGACGTGGCGAAACTCGCCGTGCCGGACATGGAAACCGAGCTGCGTTACGTGATGGACGCGGTGCGCACGATCCGCCGCGAACTCGATGGCGCCGTGCCGCTGATCGGCTTCTCCGGCAGCCCGTGGACGCTGGCCTGCTACATGGTCGAAGGCGGCGGCAGCGACAACTTCTCGAAGATCAAGGCGATGGCGCTGAACGCGCCCGGGCTGCTGCATCGCATCCTGTCGGTGAACACCGACGCGGTGATCGCCTATCTCGCCGCACAGCGCGCGGCCGGCGCGCAGGCGCTGCAGGTCTTCGACACCTGGGGCGGGGTGCTGAGCCCGGCGATGTACCGCGAATTCTCGTTGCCCTACCTTGTCCGCATCGCCCGCGAACTCGAACGCGGCGATGGCGCCGAGCGCACGCCGCTGATCCTGTTCGGCAAGGGCAACGCCGCGTACCTCGAAGACCTCGCCGCCTCCGGCACCGAAGCCGTGGGCGTGGACTGGCTGATCGAACTGGGCGACGCCGCGCGCCGCACCGGCGGCCAGGTCGCGCTGCAGGGCAATCTCGATCCCGCGACGCTCTACGGCTCGCCCGCCGCGATCCGCGAGGAAGTCCGCCGCGCCCTCGACAGCTATGCCGCCGGCAACGGCGGCTCGCGCGACGGCCACGTCTTCAATCTCGGCCACGGCATGTCGCCGGACATGGATCCCGACCACGTCGCCGCGCTGGTGGACGCGGTGCACTCGATCAGCGCGCGGTAAGGCGGCTACTGGCGAATCCGCATCCGGATCGTCGAACAGGTACGGACCTCGTACCGTCCGCGCACGTCATCCCTCGGTAGTCGAAGACCCATCCGTCGACGCCGGAGACGATTGCCCTGCGATGGCGTCCGCGAGCAGTTCGCCGGTCAGCGGCTTGCGCAGGAACGCGTCGAAGCCGGCATCCATCGCCTGCGGCTCCGCTTCGGCGTCGGCGCGGGCGGTGATCGCGATCATCGGGCGATCGAAGCCCTGCGCGCGCAGCTGGCGCGCGAGCGCGAGGCCATCCATGCCCGGCAGATCGAGATCGATCAGCGCCAGATCGAAATGCCGGGTGGCGTTCGCGGTCAGCGCCGCCAGCGCGTGGCCGGCATGGGACGCGCGATGCCCCTGCGCCTGCAGCAGACCGATGAGCACATCGGCGACGATGGCATCGTCTTCCACCAGCAGGACGTCGCGGGGGTCGGCTTCGCGGGCGCCCGCAACCACGGGCGAAGACAGCGGACGCACGGCGCGCTCGATCGGCAGGCGCACGACGAAGCACGCGCCCTCGCCCGGCACGCTTGAAACATCGATGCCGCCGCCCATCGCCACGGCCAGTTCCTCGCAGATCGCCAGCCCCAACCCGCTGCCGCCATAACGACTCGCGGTGCGCGCGCCTTCGGCCTGTTCGAAACGTCGGAACAGGCGTCGCTGCTGCTCGGCGTCGAGCCCCGGACCGGTATCGCGAACGATGCAGCGCAGGCCCCGCGGCAACAGCGGCTCGATCGACAGCGAGACTTCGCCCTGGGCGGTGAATTTCACCGCATTGCCCAGCAGGTTGAGCAGAATCTGGCGGACGCGCGTCGGATCACCGCACCACCCGCCGCGCGCGTCTTCCGCGACGACGACGATGAAGCGCACGCCCTTGCGCTCCGCCAGCGGACGCATCAACTCCGCGACCTCGTCCACCAGCGCATCGAGCGGGAAATCCACGGCATCCAGTTCGAAACGCCCGGCCTCGATCCGCGCCAGATCCAGCGCGTCGTTCACCAGCCGCAGCAGATGTTCGCCGGCACGGCGGATCGCCCAGACCTGCCCCTGCTGCCGGTCGTCGAGCCGCGTCGTGAGCAGCAGTTCGCTCATCCCGAGCACACCCGTCATCGGCGTGCGCACCTCGTGTCCCAGATTGGCGAGAAAGCGGCTCTTCGCCTCGGACGCCGCTTCGGCCAGCTCGCGCTTCTGCCGGATCAGCTGGTATTCGTGCCGGCGCTTCAGTCGCATGCGATCCAGATACGCCAGCCACCAGACCAATGCCGAAGCGATGAAGGCATACAACAGCAACGCCCACCAACGACGCCACCACGGCGCTTCGACCACCAGCGAGATCCGCTGCGTCGGCGACCATACGCCATCGGCATTCGCACCCTGGATTTCGAGGCGGTAGTCGCCCGGCGGCAGCGAGGAGAACACGCGCTCACCGCGCTCGCCCTGCATCACCCAGTCCGGGTCGTAACCTTGCAGGCGGAAGCGATAGCGATGCGCCGAGGGATCTGCGAACGACATCACCCGCGCGACCACGCGCAGGTCGCGGTCGCCGGGCAGCATCCTCACGACCCCACCGTCCGCATCGGGCCGATCGAATGCCACGGTATCTTCGCCGCGGCGCAACTCGATCGCCTCGATCGCCAACGGAGAAGCCCGTGGCTGCGGCAGCGGCCGTTCGGGATCGAACAGCACGAGCCCGTGCTTCGAGATGGCGAGCGCCGGGCCGGAGGCTCCCCTCTGTGGCGCATCGATCGAATAGTCGATATCGGGGAGCCCGTCGTGAGGCCCGTAGCTTCGCGCCCGCTTCGCCTCGATGTCGTACTGGATCAGACCGCGCGTCATCGACAGCCACAGATGGCGATCTCCAGCGGCGAGAATGCCGGACACGCGCACCGCCGGCAGATCTCCTTCGCCCAATCGCGCTTTGAACACCAGACGCCCGGCCTGCCATGCGTAACGCTCGATCGCCCCGGCACGCGCCAGCCAGAGATCATTCGCGGGCGTGATCGCGAACGCGTCGACGCCCTCGCCCGAGGAAATCGGAACGGGCACGAAACGCGCGCCGTCCCAACGCCGAAGCACTCGCCCATCGGACAACCACGGCTCGCCGTCGGGGCCGAGCTGCAGTTTTACTTGTTTGATCGTTGAATCCCCGACCACAAGTTCTCGATCAATGTCTTCCAGCAGCACTCCACCTGCGGAAAAAATCTTCACGGAACCGCCGTAGAACGAGACCCAAAGATGACCGCTCTCGTCGCAGAAAAGCGATTGCGGGGTACGCAGCCCATCGTCCGCGAAACGAATCTCGTGATCTTTTCGTCGAAGATGCGGGTCAAATCGAATAGCCCGATCGAAACCCGCCAACCAGAGCCGATTATCTGGACAGCGCTCCAGCGTCATCAGCCACTCGATACCGAGGGCATCCGCATCGACAACGCCGCGAAGATGCGAATCGACCGAGGGAATAGAATACAGCTCGCGGCTTCCTAGAAGCCAAAAACCGCCAACACCGTCATCGACCGCCGCCATCGGGTCCACGCTTTCGACTGGATCATCCGCGATTTCCTCGATCGCAGCGAATCGCCGATAGTCCGCAGGAAGATAGGATATTCCCTGCGAATAAGAAGCTATCCAAAGCCCACCCTCAAGATCCAGTGTCATCGCGAACACGCCACTACTCAGACCGTCATTACGACGACCACCATGAATCGGCCGGGCCGGCGCAGTACGAGAGGCAGCATGGAACAAACCGGCCGCTGTCCCGATCCAGTATCCGCCATGTGGATCCGGACGCACGAGCGCATTGCTTGCAAGCGGCGGCAAACGCCAGGGCGCAGGCTGGACCGCACCGTCTGGCCCATGCAGAAACAGGCCACGATCTGTCCCGATCCATAAGCTACCATCGCCATCTTCCGTGAGAGCAAATACATGGGCCCCGCCTATGAGATCCGGCGCAATCGGAGTCAATTGAGTTCCACGTTGACGCCAGACACCTACATCAGTAGTGATCATCCATTCGCCGCTCGCCTGTGGCCAGAGAAAGATTGGCAATGCTGGAACTCCAATTTTATTCTCGATATTCAACAAACGGCGCACACGCCCGGTCTCCTGAACCATGCAAATGGTGCCCCCATAAGTTGCTGTCCGAACCCCACCAGCTGATGCAGAGGAGATCGCGACGATATCCTTGCCGCAGTCGCGCTCAGCACCAGAAAAATCGATGCGCATGAATCTCTGTCTGTTCTGGTCCAGCACACTCAGATAATCAGACGAAATCACCCACACTCGATCCTCGCCATCGATCGCCAGGGAGATCAGGTCGTTGTCGGGCAAGGAGGTATCGACGCCGGCCTCGTGACGCCAGAACCGGAAGCGTTCACCGTCGTAGCGGGCCAGACCGTCGCTGGTCGCCAACCAGACGTAACCCTGCCGGTCGACGGCAAGGTCGTTGATGTACATCGGCAGGCCGTGCTCGGGGCCGAAACGGACGAAACGCGGCTCGACCGCCGGCAGCGTCGTTTCCGGCCGTGCGGCCTGCGCCGCGAATGCCGCCAGCAGCGCGCACAAGCCACACATGACGGCGGCCACGCTCCGCATCGTCCTGCGCAGTCCCATGCTGTGTGCGCTTCCGTCGCCCATGCGTCTCCTGAACATCGTCCCTGCGTCGCCCCCGACTCGTGCCGCAATGCTTCGTTGCATTCCGGTGCGGACGTATCCTGCGGCATCGCCCTAGAATCGGGCAAACCTCCCGCAAGGCCGCCCCATGTCCTTCGCCCGCCACGCCATCCTCGTTCTGCTGGCCTGCCTGCCGTTGGCCGCCACGTCCGCGGACGAGCCCGAGCACTACCGGCTCGACCCGGTCCACACCCGGGTGATGTTCGCGATCGACCACGCCGGGTTCTCGAAGGCCATCGGCACCGTTTCCGGCAGCACCGGCACGCTCACGTTCGACCCCGACGACTGGCGCAGCGCGCAGTTGAAGGCGAGCGTGCCGATGGACCGGATCGACCTGGGCGACGCCGCCTGGAACAAGGCCACCCTCGCCGGCAATCTGCTGGACGCGGAGGACCATCCGACCGCGGAGTTCGTCTCGACCCGGGTCGAACCGCGCGCACCGGACCGCGCCACCGTCCACGGCACCCTGACCCTGCGCGGCGTATCGCGCGAGGTCGCTCTCGACGTGACGCTCAATGCCGCCAAGCGCCACCCGCTGCCGCCGTTCCGGCGCACGGTCGGGTTCTCGGCGACGGCCACGCTCAGCCGCAAGGCCTTCGGCATCGACGCATGGCCGACGGTCATCGGCGACCGCGTTGAATTGCGGATCGAGGCCGAAGCGGTGCGGAGCCGGTCCGACGGCGACGACAAGGACGCAACCGATCCGCCCGACCCCGCCTCTTCCCCTGCGGACAGCACGCCCGAAACGGCCCCCGACACCACCACGGAACCCGCACCATGAGCCTCAAGAACACTGCCGACCGCTGGGGCGGCATCAGTCAGCTGCTGCACTGGATGGTCGCCATCCTGATCCTGGTCATGGCCTATCTCGGGCTGACGATGGGCGATCTGCCCAACGGCCCGGACAAGATCAAGACTTATGCGCTGCACAAATCGATCGGCATCACCATCCTCGCCCTCGTCGCGCTGCGCCTGCTGTGGCGTCTGTATGCGGGCACGCCCAGGCCGGTGCCGGGTTCGCCGCGCTGGCAGGAACGCATCGCATCGCTGACCCACGCCGCGATCTACCTGCTGCTGTTCGCCATTCCGCTCAGCGGCTGGGTGCTGAATTCGGCCGCGGGCTTTCCGCTGCGGTGGTTTGGCCTGGTGAATCTGCCGCACATCGTCGGCGAAAGCCACGACCTGCACGAGCTGGCCGAGGAAGCGCACGAACTGATGTTCTGGATGCTGGCGCTGCTGGTCGTGGCCCATGCCGGCGCCGCGTTCTATCACCACATCTTCCAGCGCGACGCGACCCTTGCCCGCATGCTGCCGCGCGGCTGGCTGCGCACGGAGGACGCACCCGATCCGACGCCACCGGCCTCTTCTTCCGGCACCCCCGCAGAATGACTTTCCGAGGAACACCACCGATGCCGCACAAGACTCTGCATGCCCTGACCCTGGGGGCCGCACTCGCGCTGGCCGCCGCACCCGCGTTCGCCGCGAACTACGTTCAGGCCAAGGGCTCCACCCTCACGTTCACCGGCCAATACCAGGGCGAGGCCTTCAACGGCCGTTTCCCGGGCTTCGCCACCGTGTTCTCGTTCGACCCGGCGAAGCCCGCGGGCTCGCGACTGACGGTGGTCATCCCGCTGGCCAGCGCCACCGCCGGCAATCCCGACTACGACGGCGAACTGCGCGGGTCGGCATTCTTCGACAGCAAGAAATTCCCGCAGGCGCGCTACACCGCGACGACGTTCCGCAGCCTGGGCGGCAACAAATACGCCGCCGACGGCACCCTCAGCCTGCGCGGCGTGAGCAAACCGGTGACCCTGACCTTCACCTGGACCGCAGGCGCGCAGCCGGTGCTGGCCGGCACCGCGGTCGTGAAACGGCTCGATTTCGGCGTGGGCGGCGGCGAGTGGGCCGACACCGGCGTGATCCCGAACGAGATCCGGATCGCAACGAAGGTCGTGTTCCAGCCGAAATAAGCCGGCGGCGCTCACTTCGCCGCGGGCGTCTCCGGCGGCAGCGGACGCAGGGTATAGACCAGCGCGCCGAGCATGTCGCCGGCGCGCTGTTTCTTGTGGCAACCGAGGCATTCGTCCGCGGCGCGGATCGCCCCGGTGACGCGCAGGCCATCCTCTTCCTTGCGCACCACCAGCCGCTCGCCCGCGGACAGCGCGCGCAGCGCCGCCTGTTCTTCCGGACGCAGCGGCCGGCCTTTCGGGCCCGGCATCGGAGGCATGCCTGCCTCGACATGCTGGAACCCCTGGAACGCCGAGGAGAACACCTGGGGCGGATCGTGTTTCGCGATGCCGATCAGCGACACATCGACGACCCACAGCTCGGTTTCGCCGCGCGTCCGGTAGCGCTGAATCGCACGCATCATCGGCGTGATCCGGGTGCGGCCGAAACCGGCGCTGTCGACGAAGGCCAGCACGAAGTCGTCGTGCATCCGCAGCAGATCGCGCGGCGGCCCCTCGCGCGCCACCGCCAGCGACCAGCCCATGGTCGCCACGCCCGCCAGCAGCGCGGCCAGGCCGCAACGCATCGCCCATGAACGCATCATCGATCCGCTCCCTGCGTGGACTCCGCGGATCGTACCGCGAACCTCGCTGCGCTCCGTGCGTCGAACGGCCAATCGAGTTCCTGCCCATCGACGCCGCGCAGCACCGGCACGCGATGGCCGTAAGCCGCTTCCAGCGCCGCGTCGTCGTCGATGAACACGCTCTCGAACGCAGGCAGCCGCACCTCGGCCAGCACCGCCAGCGCGAGATCGCACAGATGGCAATCGTCGCGTTGATACAGCACGAACGCGGGAGTTCGGGACACCATACGCCACCGTCGCTGCGACAAGGACAATGGCGCATAGAATACGCACCTCCCGCGCCCGGAGCACCGTCGGCGCGCGCAGGCACAACGACATCGGAATCCGCGCATGGCCGTCAGCACCTTCGACCTGTTCAAGATCGGCATCGGCCCGAGTTCGTCGCACACCGTAGGACCGATGCGCGCCGCCTGCCGCTTCGCCCATCGCTGGCTGGCGGAGAGCGGCGATCTCGCCCGCACCGCCCGCGTGCGCGCGGAGGTCTTCGGCTCGCTCGCGCTGACCGGCCGCGGACACGGTACCGACAAGGCGGTGCTGATGGGGCTCGAAGGCCACTGGCCGAACGCGATCGACCCGGACGTGATTCCTGAAGCGCTCGCCCGCATTCGCGGCGAAAAAAAGATCCGCCTGCTCGGCCGGCACGAGATCGGCTTCGACGAGAAGCACGATCTGATCATGAACAAGCGCCAGAAACTGCCGTTCCACACCAACGGCATGCGCTTCACCGCGTTCGATGCGGACGGCGCGACGATCGCGACCCGCGATTACTATTCGGTCGGCGGCGGTTTCGTCGTCAACCAGGACGAAGCCGCGGAAGACCGCATCGTCGCCGACACCACCGAGTTGCCCTACCCGTTCTCCAGCGGCGCCACGCTGCTGGAACAGTGCGAACGCAACGGCCTGAACATCGCCGATCTCATGTTCGCCAACGAACACGCCTGGCGCTCCGGCACCGAGATCCGCCAGGGGCTGCGCGAGATCTGGGAGGCGATGCAGGCCTGCGTGCTGCGCGGCATCCGCGAGACCGGCACCCTGCCGGGCGGCCTGCACGTGATCCGGCGCGCGCCCAGCCTGCAAGCCGAGCTGTCGGCGAAACCCGAAGCGGCGATGCGCGACCCGCTGACCGTGCTCGACTGGGTGAATCTGTACGCGCTCGCGGTCAACGAAGAGAACGCCGCCGGCGGTCGCGTCGTCACCGCGCCCACCAACGGCGCCGCCGGCATCATCCCGGCCGTGCTGCATTACTACGACCGCTTCTGCGCCGGCGCGAACGAACAGGGCGTGTTCGACTTCCTGCTCACCGCCGCGGCCATCGGCATCCTCTACAAGGAAAACGCATCGATCTCCGGCGCCGAAGTCGGCTGCCAGGGCGAAGTCGGCGTGGCCTGTTCGATGGCCGCCGCCGGCCTCACCGCCGCCCTCGGCGGCACGCCGGGACAGGTGGAGAACGCCGCGGAAATCGGCATGGAGCACAACCTCGGCCTCACCTGCGATCCGATCGGCGGCCTGGTGCAGATCCCGTGCATCGAACGCAACGCGATGGGCGCGGTGAAAGCGATCAACGCCTCGCGCATGGCCCTGCGCGGCGACGGCAAGCACAAGGTCAGCCTCGACAAGGTCATCAAGACCATGCGCGACACCGGCCGCGACATGCAGGACAAGTACAAGGAAACCAGCCGCGGCGGGCTGGCGGTGAACGTCATCGAGTGCTGAGCGGCAGGCTTCGCCAGTCGTCGCACCGGGCACGGTGACGGCGCGGCCATCGCCATCACGGGCAAGCCGTCGGGGGCGGGATCGGGAATGGCCTGGCGATGAGGTCGGCATGGCCGCCGGGCGGCGGCGCCCCATCCGCGCCACGCCCGACGGCCCCTCGCCGCGGGCGATCCGGACATGCGCCCCGTCCGACGTCCGCCCCATCATCCGTGAAGAAATCGATTTCCGTCGCGCGATTTCGACCAATGGCCATGCCCCGACCGCTTGCAGGGCCACAGCCCGGGCGTACACTCGGCGGGTGACCGGGCTGGTAAGGGGCCACCCGATGCGCCGTTTCCTGATCTTCTCCGCAGCCTACTTCGTCGGCGCGTGGTACGCGGCCGCGTTCGTCGGTGTGGGTGCGGACGTCACCCTGCTGTGGCCGCCCGCCGGCATCGCGTTCGCCGTGACGCTGCGCTACGGCCCCCGCTGGTCGCTGATCGCGGTGTTGCCTGTGCTGCTGATGCACTGGCTGCTGGCGCCGGTGCCGCCGGTGTTCCTGCCGTTCTCGCTGCTGAGCAACGTGCTGGGTGCGCTCGCCGGCCATTACGCCTGTACGCGCTGGAAGGACCTGGACAATCCGTTGAGCATGCGCAGCGGCTTCAGCATCCTGCTCGGGGGGATGGTGATGTCGCTGGTGTCGGGACTCATCGGCAGCAGCGGCCTGGTCGCGGCACAGATGCTGGATGCCCACGATTTCTGGCCGGCCTGGGCCAAGTGGGGACTGGGCGACCTGCTCGGGATCATGACCCTGGGGCCGGTGGTGCTGTTCTTCACCGACCCGGGGCCGAAACCGCGCACGCTGCGCCGACCGGTCGCGACATACGCGTCACGACGGGAGAAAACGATCTGGCTGGGCTGCCTGCCGGCGTCCTACCTGGCGATCTATCTCGTGGGCATCCAGAGCAGCCCCTATGCCTATGGCCTGGTCGCGCTGCCGCTGGGCGTGCTGCTGTGGAGTGCCATCCGCTTCGAGCCGATCTGGTCGATCCTGGGCAACACGGCCACGGTCTTCGTGCTGATCTCGCTGGCGGGCCTGGGTCTGGCCGGATTTCCGCCGCCCCACGACACCCTGGAAGCGGCGATCCTGCTCGGCTCGATGTGCGTGTTCGCGAACGTTCCGATCACGCTGATGGCGGCGATGGCGCAGCAGCGCGCGGCCAGCCAGCGCGCGTTGCGGCGGGCGACCACCGACGAGGCCACCGGACTGCCGAACCGTGCCGCGTTCGAGTCGGCGATGAAGCTCACCCTGATCGGCGCGGGCCGACAGCAGGGACTGGCGTATCTGGACCTGGATCATCTCAGCGTCATCAATGACACCACCGGCCATGCGGCCGGCGACGCCATGCTGCACGGCATCGGCTCGTTGCTGCGCGCTGAAATCGGCGCGGAGGGCGAGGTGTTCCGGATCGGCGGCGACGAATTCGCGCTGCTGCTGACCGGCGATGCCGCGGAGGTGCGCGCGCGGATCGATCAAATCCGCCAAGCGATCGAGCAATACCGCGTGGGCTGGCATGGCCGGGTGCTCAATGTCACCGCCAGCATCGGAATGGTGCCGTTCCGCGCGGGCGAAACCACACGCCGCGACCTGCTCTCGCTGGCCGACACCGCATGTTTCACCGCCAAGGAACTGGGCGGCAACCGGGTCTGCCATGTCGACGATGGACATGGCGGCCCGCTGGACCGCACCGAGGCCATGCGCTGGGCGGTGCGCATCCGCGAAGCGCTCGACCTCGGCCTGTTCGAGCTGCACTGCCAGTCGATCTCGCCCTTCGCCGGCACCGGCACGAAGGAACCACGGCACATCGAGATCCTGCTGCGCATGCGCGACCCCACGAGCGGACAACTGCTGCCGCCCGGGCAGTTCATTCCCGCCGCCGAACGCTTCCAGCTGGGCGTGGCGCTGGACCGCCACGTGATCGAACTCGCATTGCGCTGGTTCGAATCGCGCCCCGAAGCCGCGGCGCGGATCGGCCTGTGCGCGATCAATCTCACCGCCGCGTCGATGGTCGACGAATCGTTCCGCGAATTCCTCATCGCCCGCGTCCGCCGCAGCACGCTGCCCGCGCGCAAACTCTGCTTCGAGATCACCGAGACCAGCGCGGTCCGCGATCTGTCGCGCGCGCAGGAGCTGATCATGGAACTGCGCGCGCTGGGCTGCGCGTTCGCGCTGGACGACTTCGGCACCGGCTTCTGCTCGTTCGACTACCTGCGTTCGCTGGACGTCGACTATCTGAAGATCGACGGCAGCTTCATCCGCAATCTCGCCGATTCCGAACTGTCCGCGGCGGTCGCGCGCTCGATCGCCGACATCGCGCACGTGCTCGACAAGAAGACCATCGCCGAGCAGGTCGAAAACGAGGCCGTGCTGCAGACCCTGCGCACCCTCGGCATCGATTATGCGCAGGGCTATCTGCTGCACCGGCCGCAGCCGCTGGACGACTACTTCCGCGACATGGACGACGCGATCGCGCCCGCGATCGCGATCTCAGCGACCGGCTGAAGCGGAGGCGATCTCGAGCGCATCGTCGAGCAGCGCCGCGGCGGTCACCTCCGCGCCCGCCCCCGGGCCCTGGATCACCAGCGGCTGGTCGCGATAGCGATCGGACCAGATCGCGACGCGGTTGTCGGTGCCGGCGCCGCCAACCAGCGGATGCGTCGCCGGCAGCGATTCCAGCCCGACCCGGGCGCGACCGCGCTCGAATCGCGCGACGAAGCGCAGCCTTTCGCCGCGCTTGTAGGCGTCGGCGTAACGCGCGCGCAGCGGCTCGTCGAGCTGCGGCAGCGCGGCATCCACCTCGGAGGCGCGCAACGCCGCGAGCGCAGGCGGGACAAGCGAGTCGACCTCGACTTCGGCACTGTCGAGCGCGACGCCCGCGGCACGGGCGAGGATCAGCAGCTTGCGGCGCACGTCCTCGCCGTTGAGATCGTCGCGCGGATCCGGTTCGGTATAGCCGGCCTCGCGGGCCTGGCGCACGAAACCGGAAAACGGACGCAGACCGTCGTACTGGTTGAACAGCCATGCCAGCGAACCCGACAGCACGCCGGCGATGCCGTGGATGCGATCGCCGCCGGCCTGCAGCGCACGCAGCGATGTCAGCAATGGCAGACCGGCGCCGACGGTGGCGCGATCGCCGTAGCGCGCGCCGCCCTCCGCGCAGGCCTCGCGGAGGGCACACCAGCGCGCGAGCGAGGTGCCCTGCCCGAGCTTGCAGGCGGTGACGACGTGGATGCCGTCGGCGAGCCATCCCGTTTGCCGCTCGGCGACGGCATCGCTCGCGGTCGCGTCGATCACGATGCGCGTGCCGCGGGTGCCGAGCGCGCGCGCGACATCGCCCAGCGACGCAGCCTCGTCCGTCGCTTCACGCCATTCGCGGCCGCCGGGTGCCGTTCGGAAGACATGACGCGAATTGGCGACATGCGCCAATCGCAGGCGCTCGCCCAAAGGCGAACCCTGCCAGGCCGCGAGCCGCGCCAGCACCGCCGTGCCGACCGTGCCGGTACCCAGCAGCGCGACCCGCGCCGGCGCGCCGCCGGCAGCGGGCGTCGGTGTCCGCCGCGACGCGACGGGCGTGCGGGTCGCGATCGCGGCGGCGGTCATACCGCGACCTGTTTCGACGGCTGTTTTCCCGCTTCGATCACCACGTACGCGCGATCGAGCGCGGCGGCGATGTCGGCGACCAGATCGTCCGCATGTTCGATGCCCACGGACAATCGCAGCAGACCATCGCCGATGCCGGCGGCGGCGCGCGCCTCGGCGGTCATCGCCGCGTGCGTCATCGTCGCCGGATGCGCGATCAGACTTTCGACGCCGCCCAGCGATTCGGCCAGGGTGAAATATTCGAGACCTTCGATGAAGGCGCGCACGGCCTCGGTGTCGCCGTCGAGTTCGAGGCTCAGCATCGCGCCGAAGCCCTTCTGCTGGCGCGCGGCCAAGGCATGGCCCGGATGCGTGGACAGACCCGGATAATGCAGCGCGCGCACGGCCGGATGCGCCTGCAGCAACGTCACCAGCGCGGCGGTGTTTTCCTGGTGCGCGCGCAGGCGCACGTCCAGCGTGCGCAACCCGCGCAGCGTCAGGAAGCTGTCGAACGGCGCGCCGGTGATGCCCAGCGCGTTCGCCCACCACACCAGTTGCGCATGCTGATCGGCGTCTTTCGCCACCGCAGCGCCGCCGACCACATCGCTGTGGCCGTTGATGTACTTGGTGGTCGAATGCACCACGAAATCGGCGCCGAACGCGATCGGCGTCTGCAGCGCGGGCGAGAGGAAGGTGTTGTCGACCACGGCCAGCGCGCCCGCGGCATGCGCCGCCTCGATCACGAAGCGCAGATCGGTGATGCGCAGCAGCGGATTCGACGGCGTCTCGATCCACACCACCTTCGGCTTCTGCGCGAGCGCGTCGGCCAGCGCGCGCGGGTCGGTGAAATCGATCGTCGACAGCTCGAACGCGCCCTTCCTGGCCAATGCGTTGAACAGCCGCCAGCTGCCGCCGTAGGCATCGTGCGGCACGACCAGACGGTCGCCCGGCTGCAGCAGCGCGTGCAGCAACAGGGTGATCGCGGACATGCCGGTGGACGTGACCACCGCGCCGGCGCCGCCTTCCAGTTCCGCGAGGGCCTCGGCCAGCAGATCGCGGGTCGGATTGCCGCTGCGGGTGTAGTCGTACTGGCGCTTCTCGCCGAAGCCGGCGAAGCTGAAATTCGAGGACAGCACCAGCGGCGGCGTCACCGCGCCGAAGGCGGTATCGCGGTCGATGCCCGCACGCACGGCGCGGGTGGCGGCGCGGGCGCCGGGCCGGTCGAGGTCGATCGCATCGAGGCTCATGCCGCACCTCCGCACGCACCCTGCAGCGCGGCATCGAGCGCGCCGACGATCAGATCCCCGATCGCGCGGGTCTCGGTGAGGAAGGCGTCATGGCCGAATTTCGAGCGCAGCACGTGGATCTCGCCACGCGGCAGCGCTTCGCTCAGCGCGAACAGATCCTCCAACGGCACCAGCCGGTCCTCGGCGATGGCGACCACGGTGGTCGGCACGCCGACTTCGCGCGGTTCGACACGATGCAGATCGATCGACTCGGACAGCCGCAGGAACGCGGTCGGCGAAGTGCGCGCGACCCAGGTCGAAGCGCAGTGTTCGAGATAATCCTCGGCGGCCACGCGCACGCGGTCGTGGGCGACGGTCGGCGCCGCGTCGAAGCGCTCGGCGAATTCGGCCGGCGTGCGGTAACTCAGCATCGCCAGCTGCCGCGCCAGCGCCAGTCCCTGCGATTCGTCGCACTGCAGTTGACCCAGGGCCACCGCCTGGCGCTGCAGCGCGCGCCACGCGCTGGCATAGGGATGCGAACGATGCGCACCGCTGATCGCGACCAGCCGGCCGACGCGCCGCGGATGGCGCGCGGCGAACTGCAGGCCGACCATCGCGCCGTAGGAACTGCCCAGGAACGCGGCGACCGCGGCGATGCCCAGGGCGTCGAGCACGGCGGCGATGGCGTCGGCCTGGTCGGCGCTGTCGATCACCGCATCCAGCCGGCCGTCCGCGCCCAGCCAGTCGATGGCGAGCACCCGCAGGCGCGCGGTGTCGAGGCCGACGCCGCTCTGGCTCTGCCACCAGCCGGCTTCGGGAAAGGCATCGCTGGCGATCACATGCCGATGCGCCGAGATCCCGCCGGCCACCAGCACCACCGGTGCATCGGCCGGCCCGACCAGTTCGTAGGCGATCTGCAGATCGTGCTCGCCGCCATGACGCAGGCGCAGACGCGCAGGCACGCGGCCGCGGACCGCCTGCGGCGTCGCGGGGATGTCGGAAGAGAAGGGGCGACACTCGAAAGCCCGCGCGTCGGCGGCGTGCGATTCGGTGTAGGCGGCGAAGGTCATGGCGGTCTCCGGGGCGATGAGGGCCATCGAAGCCGCGGGGAGACCGGAGACATGCTGCTGCGTACGGCAAAAACGACACGAGCCCGCGACGCGCAACCATCTTCACGGCGGACACAGGGTCCCCGCAGGAGTTGGCACCTTGTGGAAGCCACGCGTGAACGTCGCCTCCATCAGGTTGCCCCGGCGTCTTCGGGCCTGTCCCTCAGCCGGTCTTGATGGATGGCCGCAGCTTGCCCGAGCTTTTCGCGAATGTCAATCGCTTCATGCGGATAAAGCGATGCTCATCGCGGAGCCTGTCCCGCTTCCGGGGATTCGGCGATACTTGGGGTGATGCGCATCGCCTTTTTCGGCCCGCTGGCGGCCCTCCTCATCACCCTTCCCCTGTCTTCCTGCGCGGCGCCACGCCATGGCCCCGCGCCGCCGGACGCGCCACCGATCACGCCGACCGTGATCGCCGAGGCCTATGTCTCCATCGAAAACCCGGGGGAGGAGCTCGATTCGCTCGCCACCTGGCGCCACCCCGATGGCACCACCTGGCTGATCGCGACCGCGAAATCGTCCCACCGCCTCGTGGTCTTCGACGCCGGCAACGGCACGCGATTGCGCGATGTCGGCGCCAAGGGCAGCGAGCCGGGCCAGTTCAGGCGGCCGAACGGCATCGCCGTGCACGGCGACCTGCTGTTCGTGGCCGAACGCGACAATCACCGCATCCAGGTCCTGTCGCTGCCGACCTTCCGGTCGCTCGGGTCGTTCGGACAGCCCGCGCTGCGCTCGCCGTACGGGCTGTGGCTCAACCCGCTGGCCGACGGCGCCATCGAGGTCTACGTCACCGACAACTTCATGGACGGCGAACGTTTCGATGTGGTGCCGCCGCTGGCGCAACTGGACCAGCGCGTGCGCCGCTATCGCGTGCGGATCGCCGACGACGGCGCGCTGCGCGCGGAAGACGCGGGCCATTTCGGCGAGACCGGCGACAGGAACGCGCTGCGGATCGTGGAATCCATCGCCGGCGACGCCGCGCACGGCCGCCTGCTGATCGCCGACGAGTACCAGCCGCAGTCGACCCTGCGCGAATACACCCTGGCCGGCCGCGCCACCGGCCGGCGGCTGCCCGACGATACTTTCGCCTTCGAAGCCGAAGGCGTCGCCCTCTGGGCCTGCCGCAACGACCGCGGCTATTGGGTGTCGGTCGACCAGTTGTCGCCCCTCACCGTGTTCCATTTCTTCGACCGCAGGACGCTGGCGCGGGTCGGCAGCTTCACCGGCCGCACCGTCGCCGCCACCGACGGCATCGCCCTGCGCCCCGTGCCGAGCGCCGCATTCCCGAACGGCGCACTGTTCGCGGTGCACGACGACACCGCCGTGGCCGCGTTCGACCTGGGCCAGGTCGCGGCGGCGCTGAAGCTCGACCGCAATTGTCTGTAGTGTCGATGCGCGCATCGGTCGCCGCCGCTCTGCTGCTGGTCGGCGTCGCGGTCGGCGTCGCCCTGGCCGGCGACCTCTTCCGCTGGCGCGACGGCGGCTTCGTGCGCGAAGCGCCGCGACCGGTCGCCGCGCCTCTGCCCGCGGCCACACGATCGGTGCCGGTCGAACGTCCACCCATCGCCGGGCTGCGATTCGAGAACCGCGACGACGCCATCGAAGCCTGGGTCGACAACCATCTCGCGGGTCCGATCGAAGTCGTGCTCAGCCCCATGAGCGGCGAGATCCGCGGCGCCGATCCCGCTTTGCCGGCACGCACGGTGGTCGCGCCGCTCGGACAGCGGATGGTGACCCGGCTGCCCGTCACCACGACCGCGCGGTTCCACCTCGATGTGACCCAGGGAGACCCGGATGCGCGCGCCGACGACGTGGAATACGCCTATCCGCTGGAGACTTCGGCGCTGCGGATCGAACAGGGCTGGGGTGGCGCTTACAGCCATCGCGACGCCGAGAACCGCTACGGCATCGATTTCGCGGCCGATATCGGCACGCCGGTGCTGGCCGCCCGCGCCGGCACGGTGATGGATCTCGAAGTCGGCTACGCACGCGGCGGTGCGAACAATCCGGATGCGCTCGGACAGGCCAACTACATCCGCATCCTCCACGACGACGGCACGATGGGCCTGTACGCGCATCTGGACACCGGCGGCGCGACGGTGCGCGTCGGCCAGCGCGTGCGCCGAGGCGAGGTCATCGGCCTCTCGGGCGACACCGGTTATACCAGCGGCCCGCACCTGCATTTCGCGGTGCAGGTCAATCGCGGCATGGCGCTCGAATCGATCCCGTTCCGGATGTTCGGACCGGACGGCATCCTCCGCTTCGACGACGCGCAATAGCATCCGCCCTGGCGCACCGAGCGACTGGCCGATCGAAGTTTGCGGAGACATCGAAGTCGGTGAAGACCAGCGGTGCGCCAAGACGCACCCTATGCGGAATCGCGCATCCACACCGGCTTCCGCTTCGCGATGCGCGCATGCACCGGACAACTCTCGCGGTGCGCGCCGGGCAGATAGCCGAGACTCATCAGGAACTCGCCGACGATCTCGCCGCCGGTGAAACGGAACCGCTGCTTGAACAGCTTCACCCACGCGGCCTTGTCGCGCAGCGCGCCATCGAGCCGCGTGTGCGTATCCAGCCACGCGGCGAAGCCGCCGTGCGAATCGCGCAAAGCGCGGATGACCTGGGCGTTGTGGATGGCGGCTTCGACCTTCAACCGGTTGCGGATGATGCCGGGGTCGGCGAGCAGGCGGGCGCGATCGGCTTCGCCGTAGGCGGCCACCGTGTCCACGTCGAATCCATCGTAGGCGCGGCGGAAACCCTCGCGCTTCTTCAGGATCGTCTCCCAGCTCAGCCCGGCCTGGTTGATCTCCAGGATCAGCCTTTCGAACAGCTCGCGCTCCTCGCGCTGCGGGAACCCGTACTCGTGATCGTGGTAGGGCCCGTGGACCGGGTGGCCGGGGGCGAAATCGCAATAGGTCGACATGGCGGCAGGATACCGCCCGCTGCTGACAGATGCTGTCGGTAGCGCGGGCTTCAGCCCGCTGGAAGATCGCAGCGGCCTGAAGGCCGCTCTACCGGCCGGGCCGCCGCCGCAGCGGGCCGGCGGCGACCCGCCCCCGTATAATTCGCCCCTCCCTGCCGCTTTCCGGCGCCCTGGCGCCGATGTCCCCATGTCCGATGTCTCCATCGAAGCCGCCCGCCGGCGCACCTTCGCGATCATTTCGCACCCCGACGCCGGCAAGACGACGCTGACCGAGAAGCTGCTGCTGTTCGGCGGCGCGATCCAGATGGCCGGCTCGGTCAAGGGCCGCAAGGCCGCGCGCCACGCGACGTCCGACTGGATGGCGCTGGAAAAGGAGCGCGGCATCTCGGTGACCAGTTCGGTGATGCAGTTCCCCTACGAGGGCCGCATCGTCAATCTGCTCGACACCCCCGGCCATGCCGACTTCGGCGAGGACACCTACCGCGTGCTCACCGCCGTGGACTCGGCGCTGATGGTGATCGACGTCGCCAAGGGCGTGGAGGAACGCACGATCAAGCTGATGGAAGTCTGCCGGCTGCGCGACACGCCGATCATGACCTTCATCAACAAGCTCGACCGCGAAGGCAAGCCGCCGATCGACCTGCTCGACGAAGTGGAATCGGTGCTGGGCATCCAGTGCGCGCCGATCACCTGGCCGATCGGCATGGGCCAGCGGCTCAAGGGCGTGGTCCATCTGCTCACCGGCGAAGTGCATCTGTACGAAGCCGGCCGCAATTTCACCCGCCAGGACTCGACCATCTTCGCGTCGATCGACGATCCCGCGCTGGAAGCGAAGATCGGCAGCGCGATGCTGGCCGAACTGCGCGACGAACTGGAACTGGTCGAAGGCGCCTCGCATCCGTTCGACAAGGATGCATATCTTTCCGGCCGGCAGACGCCGGTGTTCTTCGGCTCGGCCGTGAACAATTTCGGCGTGCAGCTGCTGCTGGATTTCTTCGTCGAGCATGCGCCCTCGCCGAAGGCCCGCGCCACGACCGGCCGCGAGGTGCAACCGACCGAAGAGAAACTCACCGGCTTCGTGTTCAAGATCCAGGCGAACATGGATCCGCAGCATCGCGACCGGGTCGCGTTCATGCGCATCTGCTCGGGCCGGTTCAGCGCCGGCATGAAGACCTTCCAGCCGCGCACCGGCAAGGACGTGAAGCTCGCGAACGCCCTGACCTTCATGGCCAGCGATCGCGAGATCGCCGAAACCGCCTATCCCGGCGACGTGATCGGCATCCACAACCACGGCACCATCTCGATCGGCGACAGTTTCACCGAAGGCGAAAACCTGTCGTTCACCGGCATTCCCAACTTCGCGCCCGAACTGTTCCGGCGCGCGCGCCTGCGCGATCCGCTGAAGCTCAAGCAGTTGCAGAAGGGCCTGGCGCAGCTGTCGGAGGAAGGCGCGACCCAGTTCTTCCGTCCGCTGATGAGCAACGACCTGATCCTCGGCGCGGTGGGCATGCTGCAGTTCGACGTGGTCGCCTACCGGCTGAAGGACGAATATGGCGTCGACGCGTCATTCGAGCAGGTGCAGGTCGCGACCGCGCGCTGGATCCGCTGCGACGATGCGAAGAAGCTGGAGGAATTCCGCGACAAGAACGCGATGAATCTCGCGCTCGACGCCGCCGGCCAGCTGGTCTATCTCGCCCCGACCCGCGTGAACCTGCAGCTCGCGCAGGAACGCGCACCGGCGGTGACCTTCATGGCGACGCGTGAACACGCGCACGCGGTCTCGGTCGACTGAAGCCACGGCCGGAACGATGCGCGCGACCCTGTCCCGATGGTGGCACTACCTGCTCGGCAAGCGCAGCGAAGTGGCGCAGATGGACTACAAGGATGCGTACATGGCCAAGGTCGTGCTCGACATCCACCGCAAGCGTCGCGACAAGCGCATGACCCGGGTCCCGCTGGCGCAGCTCGAACCGATCCACCGCATCGATCGCGAGAACGCGCTGCGGGCCACGCGCGAGCGCGTCGACGCGCTGCGCCCGCACCGGGAGGCGCTGCTGGCGACGAAGCTGCTCGACGGCGAAACGCTGCAGGCCATCGTGCCGTCGGTCTCCAGCATCAAGGTCGTCCAGGACGGCGAACGCTGGCTGGCGTTCGAAGGCAACGGCCGCCTGTATGCCCTCCGCGAAGTCTTCAGCGCCGAGGACGGCATGCAGGTGGAGGTCGAGGAATACATGTTCGACGATGCGCGCAGCATCCGCCGCCGGTTGAACCGCGTGCGCGCCCTGAACCGATTGGCGTAAGCCGGGCGCCCCGGGTCCGGCGACTCAGCCGCCCGCGATCACCCGCGGCAACCAGTCCGGCGTGGTCTGATCCGGGTCGAAGTATTCGAAGATCAGATGGATGCGGTCGGTGTCGCCGTCGTTCTTCACCGCATGCACGCCCATGTTGTTGACTTCCGCGGCCTCGCCTTCGGGCAGGTGATACCCCGTGCCTTCGATGAAGAACGTGACCTTGTCGTTGGTCAGCAGCGGCACATGGATCTTGTGCGGCCACTTCGCCGCGGCGTTGGCGTCGCGGTGCGGCTTGATCTCGCCGCCCGGCGCCATCCGTGCGAACATCACCCGCGGAAACGCGCCGTTCGCATAGCCGTACGGCATCACCGCCGCCTGCAGCACCGGCTCCAGCAGGTCACGCCACTCCGCCCATGCCGGACGGTCGTGCGAACTGCGCCAGTCGCGCACGCTGTCGACGAAACGGAAGACGATGTGCCGGGTCTTGTCCAGCGCCTCGAAACGATTGGGCTTGCCGGCGTTCTCCGCATCCCACACCGCCTCGGGGAGCGCCAGCACCGCGGCTTTCAGCGCGACGATGTCGACCGGGCCGAGCCGGCGGATGGACGTGGTCTTGCGCGGGTTGGCGTAGGGATCGTGGGCCATGGCGGCGGTCGCTGTCTGTCGTCTCAGAAGGTGTAATCGAAACGCTCGAGGTCGCCGCGATACAGCTCGGCCACCCCGTCGATCAGGGCCTGATCGTAATACTGGCGGTAGTCGCCGCGCCTGGAGCTGTTGACCTTGTCGAGCGCGCGGGCGGGAATCCCGATCCGCGCGCAGATCGCGTCGTAGCTTTCCTGCATGCGTTCGACCCGGCCGATGACGTCCATCTCCAGCGCGCCCGCGTCGTTGGTCAGCAGGGTGTACTGCGGCTGGAAATGCACGTGGTCGTGCGGCTTCAGTTCGAACAGGATCCTGCGCATCGTGCCCTGCGGGTCGCGCTCGAACGCGCCGTGCTGGCGGGTCATGAAGGCGCAGTAGGAGACGAAGCGGTCGAACGGGTTGCGCACGAAACTGAACTTGAAATACCCGTCGCAGACCTCGTCGCCCAGATACGGGCGGACCTGGCGCACGCTCAGGTGGCCGTGCCGGATCTGCGCCACCTCGTCGAACGGGAAGCGCTTGTTCACGAACAGCCCGACCTGCTCGATGTCGTCCGGGCCGAGGTGCTCGCGCAGCGCCTGCCGCACCGCATGGGTGCCGGTCTTGGGCATGGCGACGAAAATGTAACGGTGCAGATGGGAGACGATCATGGCCGGAGCGCGCGGGTATCGGCGCATGATCGCACAGCGGCCCCCGGGCAACCGACGCGTCGGGCACAATTGGAGTCATCGCTCCAATCGAAAGCCCCATCGTCCCCGGATGACCGACCGCATCGAAAGCCTCCGCGAGGAATTCGCCAGCGCCCTGACCCACGGGCTGGGCGCCACCGCGGCACTGGCGGGCGGCGCGGTACTGATCACCCTCGCGGCGCTCTTCGGCGACGGCTGGCAGCTCAGCGCCGCCATCGTGTTCGGCATCACCCTGCTGCTGCTGTACGTCGCTTCCACCCTCTATCACGCCATCCAGCATCCGGTGGCGAAGGGCCGGCTCAAGGTCTTCGACCACTGTGCGATCTATCTGCTGATCGCCGGCACCTACACCCCGTTCACCCTGATCGGCCTGCGCGGCCCGGTGGGCTGGTGGCTGTTCGGCATCATCTGGGCGCTGGCGTTCTTCGGGGTGATCTTCAAACTGTTCTACACCGGCCGCTTCCACCGGCTCTCCACGCTGATCTACATCGGCATGGGCTGGCTGATCATCTTCGCGGCCAAACCCACGATGCAGGCGCTGGACGGCTGGACCTTCGGCTGGCTGATGGCCGGCGGGGTCGCCTACACCCTGGGCACCTACTTCTATCACCACCCGCGGCTGCCCTACGCCCACGCGATCTGGCACCTGTTCGTGATCGCCGGCAGCGTCTGCCACTACATCGCGGTGATGGCGCAGGTCATTCCCGCACGCTGAAGCCCGACGGACGATCGACCCGCGAACATCCGACCGGCATCGACAGCCGGCGCGCCACGCTCAGGCGGACACTTCCCGCAACTGGAAGAGATTGCCCTCGGGGTCGCAGGCGTTGCAGGCGACGAATCCGCCGCCCCGCCATGCATCGGCCATCACCACGCCGCCCAATCCCGGCGCCATGGCGCGCGCGACGTCCAGGCTGGGCACGGTGAAGAAAAACTTCAGCGCGGCATCCTCGCGCGGCCGCGGCGGCACTTCGATGACGATGTCGTCGGCGATGTGCCGCGGGATCGCATGCAGCACCAGCTGGAAATCCGGCGACTGCAAGACCACCAGATCGTCGGACGCATGCACCCGCGTCATCGCGAGCAGGGTTTCGTAGAAGGCAACCATCGTCGCCAGCGACTTGGCGTAGACGAACAGGCCAGCGGACGCGGGATCGCTCATGCGGACTCCTGGAGACGGAGACGCGACAGCTTACCGCCTAGCGGGCGGAGTCGCCTCAGGCCGTCTCGCCGGCGTCGTCCGGCAATCGCGCAGGCCGGTCAGCGACCCAACGACTCCAGTACGACATCACCAGCGACATTCCCTCCGACCGTTCCATCGTCGTGCGCGTGATCGGCATCGCCTGGGCCCATTCCGCATTCGCGATCGTCTGGAATTCGTCGACCGGCGGCTCGCAGAACCCCATGTACCACGCCGGAAACTGCCGCGAAGCGATCGGCGTGTCGAGCAGGAACGCCAGCGAATGATGACGGGTGGAGCGGAGAATGCGCCCGTGGACCTCGCGGACTGCATGTACGGGACCTTCGAAATACTGGAAGAACCGGCCGACGTGGTGGAGCAGCACGCCGGTCACGCCCACCTCCGCATTGAAGCGCCGCGCGCCATCGAGCAGCGCCGCCAACTGCGATTGGGTCATCGGATACGCAATACTCGTGTAGGCCATCGCATGCAGGTCGCTCATGCAGGCCCCTCCGCGCGTGTTGCGGCATGGTCACTGTCGTGCGAGAGCCTCGCGCGGCAGGTCGAGCCCGGGGTGTGCGGCATGTCGTCGTGTTCTTTCGATGGCAAGGGGTCGCGGACCATAACCCTGTTCGGACGATCGCGCATTAATCCGGATTAATGCGGCCATCGATGCGTCCCACCCGATACCGACCCGACAACGGATCAACTCCCGGGAAACCACGAGGTATCGATCCGGAAATGCCGATCCTCGAAATCGACGCGTTTCTTCATCTCACCCTCATCCAGGAGATCGATGCCATGGGCATGCCTGCGGATCAGGCCGTCGCCCTGCATCCGCTTCAGGGCGCGGCTGACGTACACATTGGTGAGGCCGATGGCATCGCCGATCATGCCCTGGCTCAGCGGAAGCTCGAAATGGCCCTGCAGATCGCGTCGCGTCACCCGCAGCCGCGACACCACTTCCAGCAGGAAATGCGTCACCCTCGCTTCCGCGCCCATCCTGCTGATGATGCGGATCCGATCGGCCAGCACCGCATGTTCGACCATGCCGATGCTGAACAACAGCGCCGAAAGCCTCGGCGAACGGATGAAGACTTCGTCGAGCGCGGATTTCGGGAACGGACACAGCCGCCCGGGCGTCGCAGCGGCCAGTGCCGTGCTGGTCCGGGCGAACGCGATGTCGGGAATGCCCACGATGTCGCCCGGGTAATGGATGTGCATGATCTGCCGGCTGCCGTTCGGCAGGATCATGTAGGAGAAAAACCAGCCCGCGCGCACCACGAACAGCCGGTCGGCCGGCTGTCCGGTCTCGCGCACGGTGGCCCGCGCGCGGAACGGCTCTTCCCGCTCCTCCAGCCGCGCCAGCAGCGCCGCATCGGTCGCGCTGAGCGGAATGTGATAGCCGATCTTCTCGATCAGACAGCTGCCTGCCACGGTCAGCTCGCGATGTAGCGTTGCAGCGAATCCAGCTCCGCCCGCTGATCCTCGATCACCGCCTTCACCAGATCGCCGATCGAGACCACACCGACGACATCGTCGCCCTCCATCACCGGCAGGTGGCGGATGCGGTGTTCGGTCATCATCTGCATGCAATGGTCGGAAGTGTCCTGCGATCTGGTCGTGAGCACGCCTGCGGTCATGATGTCACGCACCGGCGTCTCCGCCGACGAGCGGCCCTGCAGCACGACCTTGCGCGCGTAATCGCGCTCGGAAACGATGCCGACGAGGCGGGGACCGTCCATCACCAGCACCGCGCCGATGTGGGCCTCCGCCATCAGGCGGATGGCGTCGAGGACCGGAGCCTCAGGTCGGATGGCGTGGATCGCGGGACTCTTCGCTTCCAGCAGCTGACGGACGGTACGCATGCGGGCGTTCTCCTTCAGGGGCGAGGTCGCCCAAGGATACGCCTGCCGCGGGACGCCAGCGATCCACCAGATACAGCGGCCGCTGCTTGGATTCCTCGTAGAGCCGGCCCAGGTATTCGCCGATCATGCCCAGCGCCATCAGCTGCACGCCGCCCAGCAGCAGGATGACCGTCATCATCGTCGGCCAACCGGCGACCGGGTCGCCCCAGAACAGCGCCTTGACCACGATCCACAGGGCGTAGACGAACGCCAGCAGCGCGGTCATCACGCCGAGATAGGTCGCCACCCGCAGCGGCGCGGTGGAAAAACTGGTCACACCCTCCAGTGCGAAGTTCCACAGCCGCCAGGCATTGAATTTGCTGCGCCCCGCCAGCCGCGCTTCGCGGTGATAGGGGATGGCGACCTGCTCGAAGCCGACCCAGCCGAAGAGCCCCTTCATGAACCGGTGCCGCTCGCGCAACTGGCGCAGGGCCGCCAGGGCCCGCGGCGACAGCAGGCGGAAGTCGCCGGTATCGGTGGGAATGGGGGTTTTCGATAGCCGCTGCATCACCCGGTAGAACGCGTGCGCGGTCGCGCGCTTGAACCAGCCCTCGCCGTCGCGCGCGGTGCGGGTGCCGTGGACGTCGTCGTAGCCCTGGCGCCATTTCGCCACGAAGGCCGGGATCAGTTCCGGCGGGTCCTGACCGTCGGCGTCGAGGATCAGGGCGGCGCCCGCCTCGACACGGTCCAACCCGGCGGTGAGCGCCGCCTCCTTGCCGAAGTTGCGGCTGAGCCGCAGCAGCGACACCCGCGGGTCCGCGGCGGCGAGGTCGTCCAGCACCGCCCAGGTGCGATCGCGACTGCCGTCGTCGACGTAGAGCACATGGCCGTCGACGCCTTCTCCCGCCAGCCCATCCAGCACCGCCGCGATCCGCGGATGCAGCGCAGGCAGGGCCTCGGCCTCGTTGAAGGCGGCGACGACGATGGTCAGGCGTTCGCGGGTCATGGGAAAGGAGTGTACGGCCGGGCCGCGTCCGGTCGAGACCGCGTCACTCGAACGCGACGTAGGCCGTCCCGCCCAGGGCCCGCATCTGGCGCTGGATCGACCGGCTTCTGCGCTGCACGTACGGACCGGGCTTGGCGGCGCTGTACTTGCGGGGGTTCGGCAGCACCGCGGCGAGACGCGCGGCCTCGGCGGCGGTGAGTTTCGCTGCGTCCTTGCCGAAGAACCTGCGGGAAGCGGCCTGCGCCCCGTACACGCCGTCGCCGTATTCGATGACGTTGGCGTAGACCTCCATGATCCGCGCCTTCGGCCACATCGCCTCGAGCAGCACCGTGTACCAGACCTCCAGGCCCTTGCGCGCCCAGCGCGTCCAGCCGCTGCCGCGCCAGAGGAACAGGTTTTTGGCGAGTTGCTGGCTGATGGTGCTGGCGCCGCGCACCTTGCGACCCTTGGCGTTGTGCTTGCGCGCCTTCTCGATGGCCTCGAAGTCGAACCCGTCGTGGACCGGGAACTGCTGGTCCTCGGCGGCGACCAGCGCCAGCGGCAGCAGCGTCGAGATCTCGTCGGCATCGCGCCAATCGTAGGCCAGCGCGAAACCGCGGTCGCCATCGCCCCAGGCCTCGACATAGCGACCGACCATGAAGGCGGTCAGCGGCGGATCGACGAAACGCAGCACCGCGACCTGCAGCACCGTGGTCGACACGAACAGCAGCGGCAGCCACAGGAACAACCAGCGCCACCAGCGGACCCGGCCGCGCGGGCGGGTCGTCGCATGCGGACCGGGGTTTGAAACTTCGTCGGCGTGCCCCATCTTGTACGCGTCCCCACCTGTTCGTCTGCGCGCGCCGGTACTCCGGCCGCGCGGCATTATCGACGAAGCGGCGCCGGTTCACGACCCGGCGCCGCGACCTCCTCACGAGCCCGTTCCGACATGACCCACGCCGCCCATCCAGACCGTCTCACCCGTTTCCTGCTCGAACAGGCCGGGCTCCGCGGCGTCCATGTCCGTCTCGACGACACCTGGGCGCAGATTCGCAGCCGCGCCGATTACCCCGACGACGTGGCGGAACTGCTCGGCGAGTCGGTGGCGGCCGCCGCGCTGTTCACCGGCCACGCCAAAGTGGACGGGCGACTGTCGATACAACTGCGCGGCAGCGGCGCCATCCGCACCCTGTTCGCCGAATGCACCGGCGCCGGCACCCTCCGCGGCATCGCGAAGCTGGCCGACGGCGAGCTTCCAGCCACGCATGCACTGAGCGATCTCGGCACCGACGCCCTGCTGGCGATCACGATCGAAAACCCCGCGGCCCATGGTCAGGAACCGGCACGCTACCAGGGGTTGGTCGGCCTGGATGCGGACACCCTGTCCGCGGCCTTCGAAGGCTATTTCCGCCAATCGGAGCAATTGCCGACCCGGCTGTTGCTGGCAGCGGGCGAGGATCGGGTGGCCGGTCTCATGCTGCAGAAGTTGCCCGGCGATGCGGGCGACCTCGATGGCTGGGAGCGCGCCAACGCACTCTTCGACACCCTTGGCGCCACGGAATTGCTGGAAACCCCCGCCGAAATCGTGCTGCACCGGCTGTTCCACGAGGACGGCGTGCGCCTGCTCGGCGAAAAACCGCTGCGGTTCGCCTGCTCATGCTCGCGGGAACGGGTATCGGCGATGCTGGAGTCGCTCGGCGAGGAGGAAGCCATGGCCGCCGTCACGGACAATGCCGGGGTGGCCGAGATCCGCTGCGAGTTCTGCGGCGAGACCTACCGTTACTCCGGGGTCGAAATCGCCGCCCTGTTCGCCCCTCGACCGGCGCAATGGGATGCCCCGGAACGGCTGCAATGATCGTGCCCGCGCGCTCTGTCACAGTTCGCAGGTGACCGGTGCGATTGTTAAAGAACCATAAATCTGATAGCCTGAACGTCCTGATCAAACCGTACAGGGAACTCGGCCGCCGTCCGACGGTCTGACCCGCACCATGCGCCCCCACCTTCGTACATTGCCGCTCCTTCTGTTGCTCGCACTCGGTGCGGCGACGTCGGCGCACGCGCAGTCGAAGGGCAGCGGCGACCGGGTCGAGCTCCCGGTGTGGAACAAGTCCAGCGGCTCGATCGAGGCCATCGTGGTGCTGGAGCCCGCGGATGTCGCGAAATCCCGCACGCTGGCCCGGTTCGGCGTCCGTCACCTCGACAGCACCTTCGGCCTCAACGCCGGCGATTCGCTCGGCCTGCTCTGCGACCGCAAACACGGCCTCAGCAGCGCATTGAACAACCTCGCAGACAATTGCGTGCTGGCCTCGATCCCGGCCCGCCGCACCGGCGCCACCGCGATCTTCCAGCGCAACGGCACCCAGGTCGGCGTCGGTGCAGGCAACAGCCGCACCCCGATTCCGGCCTGGCTGGCACCGGGCACCGGCAGCAACGGTCGCGTGGATCTCAACGACATCACCATCTTCAGCCAGAAGGCCCTGCCGCGCGAAGGCTACGTCTCGATCGCCGGCACCGTGGCCAAGGCCCGCCTCCAGAGCCCTTCCGAAATCCCGGGCTTCAGCGACCGCTGGACCTCCCGTCAGCTCAATGTCGGCGGCGGCATCGGCGATTTCGGCGTCAACGTGATCGGCGAAGTCGTCGATACTCCGGGGCGCGACCGCTGGGGCAGCCTCGGCCTCGGCCTGAGCTGGCGCACCCCCTGGAGCGGGCAGCTCACCGTCGGTGCCGACAACCTCGTCACCCGTGGCAAGAACCCCTTCGCACCGGCATCCGGCGAGGGCGACGACGAAGGCGCAGTGCCCTACGTCCGCTACGAACAGGACCTCTGAGCCCCCGGCCAGCAGGGTTTTTCGGCCTCCCGGGCCGAATGTTAACGACACTTTAATTTTTCTCCGAGTAGGGCTACCATCGGCCCCGGCCTGACCCGTTTTGGCGGCTTTCTTGTCGCCTGCGGGCAGGTTCCCATGGGAAACCCCAAGACTCACTTGGAGAGAGAGATGACTTTGAAGACCAACAAGCTCCGCGATGCGATTTCCTTCGCGCTCGTGGGCACCACCGCCCTCGCGGGCACGGGCGTCGCTTTCGCCCAGGACACCGAATCGGACGAACTCGACACCGTCGTCGTCACCGGTTCGCGCATTCCTCGCAGTTCCGAAGTTGAAGGCACCTCGCCGGTGCTGTCGATCGACCGCGCCGCCATCGAGGCGACGGGTCTGACTTCGGTCGGCGACGTCCTGTTCAACATCACCGCCAGCGATGGCGGCGCGCTGCGCAACGTCACCACCAGCACCAACGGCAGTGACGGCACCCAGAACATCTCGCTGCGTGGCCTCGGTGCGACCCGCACCCTGGTGCTCGTCAACGGCCGTCGCTGGGTGACCTCCGGCATCACCAATGCGTCGCTGGTCGACCTCAACACGATTCCGATCTCGGTCGTCGAGCGCATCGAAGTCCTGAAGGACGGTGCTTCGGCGATCTACGGTTCCGACGCCATCGCCGGCGTGATCAACGTGATCACCCGCAAGAACTTCGACGGCGCCGAAGCCAACGCTTACCTCGGCAGCTACACGAAGGGCGACGGCTTCCAGCAGGCCTACGACTTCACCGTCGGTTCGAACAGCGACCGCTGGAACGCCGTGCTCAGCCTGAGCTACACCGAGCAGGATCCGGTCTACGCGGGCGACCGCGAGATCTCGTCGGTGCCGGTCTTCGGCGGTGGCGACATCGCTTCGGGCGGTCTCTTCGGTTCGGGCAGCAACCTGCGCGGCAACTTCGTGCGTTGCGCCACGGCCCTCACCCCGACCACCACCGGCTTCCAGACCTGTACGCCGGTCGCCGGCGGTCCGTTCACCCTGATCCAGGGCGAAGACGGTCGTCAGGCCACGGACTTCCGTCGCTTCATCAGCTACAGCTTCGACGGTTCGGGCAGCTCCGACCGCTACAACTTCGCGCCGGTCAACTACCTGCTGCAGCCGATCGAACGCTTCAATGTGTACGGCCAGGGCAGCCTGCGCCTGACCGATCGCATCAACGCGAACGTGATGGCGACCTACGTGCAGCGCAATTCCAACCAGCAGCTGGCCGAAGTGCCGCTGACGATGGACGTGCGCGGCACCAGCGGTCCGCAGTGGGCGTTCGCCCCGACCGCCGGCAACGTGTTCAACCCGTTCGGCCAGGATCTGCGGAGCATGAACTTCCGCGCCGCCGCCGTCGGCCCGCGCAAGCCGTACTACAACAACGACAACACCGCCGTCACCCTGTGGTTCGATGGTTCGTTCGACCTCGGCGGCCGCGACATGTACTGGGATGCCGGTTACTCGTTCCTGGACTCGCGCTTCACCGTCCGCGGCGAGAACTACATCAACCTGTTCAACCTGCGTCGCGCGGTCGGCAACTCCCGTCGCAACCCGGTCACCGGTGCGCTGGAATGCCTTGACGGCGCCGGTGCGGTGATCGCGGGCTGCGTGCCGTTCAACGTGTTCGGCGGTGCCGACCTCGGCCTGGGCGCCGGTGTGATCAGCCGCGAAGAATACGACGCGATGATCAACTACATCAGCTACACGAAGAACGAATCCCAGCAGATGACGACGAAGGATTACTTCGCCAATCTGTCGGGCTCGATCGTCGACCTGCCGGCCGGTCCGCTGGGCTTCGCCCTCGGCCTGGAGCACCGTCGCGTTTCCTTCGTCAACCAGCCCGACGCGCTCATCGCCGGTGGCGGTTCGTCCGACAACTTCAGCGAGCCGACCCGCGGCAACCAGTCGGTCGACGAAATCTACGCCGAAGTCAACGTTCCGCTGTTCGCCGACATCCCGGGCATCAAGCTGCTCGAGCTCAACGTGGCGGCCCGCAAGTCCGACTACTCGACGAACGGCTTCTTCGGCGGCGCGAACATCAGCCCCGACCTCGGCGGCGACACCTCGAAGAAGATCGGCCTGAAGTGGCAGGTGTTCGACGACCTGATGTTCCGCGGCACCTACTCCGAGTCGTTCCGCGCTCCGGACGTGATCGATCTGTACCAGGGTGGCGGCGAAAGCTTCCCCTCGGCGGCCGATCCCTGCAACACCTTCAACATCGGCGCAGCCACCACCGACGCGACCCGTTGCGTCGCCGACGGCGCTCCGGTGACCGGCGTGAACCAGGCCAACTCGCAGATCCGTTCGCTGACCGGCGGTAACCCCGGTCTGCAGCCGGAATTCGGCGAAACCCGCAGCTTCGGCGTCGTGTACAGCCCGAGCTGGGCCGAAGGCCTGAACTTCACCCTCGACTGGTACAAGATCAAGCTGGAAGACGTGATCTCGTTCCGCGGCGCGCAGGCCGTTCTGAACGCCTGCTACCGCCTGCCGGGCGCTGCAGGTGCGGCGGAAGATGCCGCCCAGCGCGCGCTGTTCTGTTCGTTCGTGACCCGCGACGCCACCGGTCAGATCATCGACCTGCGCCAGTCGAGCTTCAACCTGGATGAGGGCGAAGTCGAGGGTTACGACTTCCAGGTCACCTACGCCATGCCGGAAACCGCATGGGGCAAGTTCGCGTTCCAGTGGGACAACACCTACACCGAGAACAACACCCTGTTCGGCACCGTGGGCCAGTACAACGGTGCGCCGCAGTGGCGTCTCCGTTCGAACCTGACCACCTCGTGGCAGAAGGGTGACTGGGACGCGACGTGGGCCATGCGCTACTACTCGAGCCTGGAAGATCCGTGCTTCGGCCAGAACTACTTCGAGTACGGCATCACCCCGGTCGAGATCTGCCCGGACAGCGGCGTGAACACGATGGGTCGCACCATCTATCACGACGTCCAGGCCGGTTGGAAGACCCCGTGGAACGGCAAGGTCACCGTCGGTGCCCGCAACCTGTTCGGCAAAGAGCCGCCGATCACCCGCAACTCGTTCGCGCATTCGTTCGACGGCGCCTACGATCTGCCGGGCGGTGGCTTCTTCTACCTGCAGTACAACCAGAAGTTCTGATCCATCCCTTCTGGACAGCGTCAAACGGAACGGCCCCCGCAAGGGGGCCGTTTCTTTTTCGGGGATGCCGGCGACGCGCGGCGATCGCCGCCGCGGACCGCCGCTTCAGTCGCCGCGACTGAACCAGGCGTTGAACGCCACCGTGATCCGCTGTCCGGCGCCGTGGAAGGGCGTGACGTAGTGACCCAGCCATGACGGGAAGAAAACCAGCTGCCCGGGCTTGAGCGTCAGCACGAAATTGCCGTGGCTGTAGGGCCAGCGCAGCGTGCTGTTGGCCGGGTCGATGAAGGTGTTGACCGCCATCTGCGGGTGCGGGAACACCAGGCAACCGTTGTTCGAGTAGGCCGGATCCGGTTCGCCCGGGGACACGCAATAGACCCCCGACCAACTGGCCATGGGGTGGTTGTGATAGCCGAAATAGCCGCCGTCCCGGGTGACGTGGAACCAGGTCTGGCTGGCGATGCGCAGCCCATGCATGCCGCCCGCGAGGTTCGGATTGATGTTGCGGAGGAATTCGCCGAGCGACGACCAGACGAATGCGCGCAACTCCTGCACGCAGGCCTCCTCGCGGGAAAAAAAGTCGAAATCGCTCTCGAACAGCCCCTCGGGCTGGTGCACGACCGGGTCGGGATTGCGATAGCCGGCGCCCTGCGCTTCCAACGCCAGCACCAGACGCATCAGCGCCGCGTTGAGGGCGGCGGGTTCCGGATGGTGAGCCTCGGCCATCGGCACGGCGAAGGCGGAAAACACGTTCAGGGTCATGGCGGTCGTTCCGCGATGGTGGCGATGGCGGGCACCATAACGCAGGCCCGCGGCCGACGCGCGATCCGGATCAAATCCCGTGCTGTCCGGATCCGTCCGCGCCGCGACCGTCGCTTCGCCAGCCTCAGACCAGCCCGTGTCCGGCCAGCCGTTCCATCATCGGCCCGAGATGGCGCTCGTAGGCGCGCCAGACGCCACCGCGATTGGTGACGATGCCTTTGCGCACCTGGTGCGAGCTGGCGGTGGCGACCATGCCGGACTCGCGTCCCACCTGCAGCATGTCCTCGCGGAAATCGAAGCCGCAGTGCGCGGCGATCCGGCGCGCCTGGGCCTCGGGCTCGCGCACCATCGCGTCGTAATCGATGTCGAAGACCCGTCCGGGCAACGCCTCGCGCCAGTGCGCCATCAGGTCGTGGTAGGCCTTGCAGTAATCGGCCATTTCGATCTGATCGTAGGAATACGCCGCCTCGTGGGTGAACAGCGTGCGCAGGTTCGAGAAGCAGGTGTCGGCCGGATCGCGGCGCATGTGCAGCAGCCGCGCCTGCGGCAACGCCTTGGCGATCGGCCCGAGCAGGATGAAATTGGGGTTCTGCTTCTCGGTGACGAAGGCGCGGCCGCGACTGCGGCCGCGCATGGCCTCGAGGAAACCGCGCCCGATCACACCGTAGTCCAGATCCCGCGCGCGCGCCGCGATCGTTTCGTCGGCGATCACGTTGCAGACGTGGTCGGCGGCGAGACGCAGTTGCGCGGAGAAGGTGTAGGTTTCGCCGGCATCGGCCACGTCCGGATGGCCCGACAGGATGCGCTCCAGCAGCGTGGTGCCGCTGCGGTGCAGGCCGACGATGAAGATCGGCGTCAACGAATCGTCGAAGGCGTCGCCGCGGGAAAAGGTCGCGTCGAAGTGGCGACGCAGGGTGTCGAACATCGCCATGGTGCCGGCGTGATCGTAGGGCTGCTCGATGCGGCGCGCGCGGCAGCCCCGCGCCAACGCGTCCCAGGCGCCCTCGTGATCGCCCAGTTCGTGCAGCTCGTTGTGCAGCGCATAGGCCAGATGACCTTCGTCCTTCGTCGACAGCCCGGGCTGGGCGAGCAATCGCCGCAGCGCGTCGACGTGATGATGTTCGGGCGTGATCTTCGCCACCCGCGACAGCATCGAATACACCGACGCGAAGGTCGGGCGAATCTTCAGCGCGCGCTCGAAGGCCTCCGCGGACGCCTCGGAACGCCCGGCGAACATCAGCACCAGGCCGTGCATGTTGTGCGCCTCGGCGAGGTCCGGACGCAGTTTCAGGGCGTGCTCGATCCAGCCCAGCGTCTTCTCGTAGGCGCCGGCGCTGGCGAAGAACGAGGCGAGATCGATCAGCTTCTCCGGCGGCACCCGTCCGGCCAGGCCGGTGCGTTCAACGTAGTCCTGAAGCCGCGGCAGATCCTCGAAACGCCGCAGCCGACGCGCGACCACCATCGCCGCCATCGGCGGCACGTCCGGGATGCGCGACGCCTCGACCACCGCGCGATAGGCGTCGCGATAACCGTCGAGCTTCTCTTTCGCCATCGACAATTCGAGCCACGCCGGCAGGAAACTGCGGTCGTGGTCGACGATGGCCTGGTAGGCGGCGGCGGCCTGGCGCCACTGCTGGTGCTGGGTATGGCGCTGGCCCTGCTGCCAGAGCGCCTGCTGCTTGTTCGACATGAGGGAAGTCTAGCAGGCCGTTTTCGACCGACCGCGCGCCCGGACGACGCCATGCGGCGCCGTCCGGCCGAGACGCGTCAGCCGCCCAGTTCGGCGAGGATGCGCGCCTGCTCGGCCTTCAGCGCCGCGGGCATGCGCGGGCCATATTCGTCGAGGAACTCGCCGATGCCGGCGAACTCCTCGCGCCAGCCGGCCTCGTCGAAACCGAACAGCTTCGCGCGGGCCTCGTCGCCGAGATCGACGCCGTCGAGATTGAGGTCGTGCGCATGCGGCAGCGCGCCGATCGGCGTGTCCTGCGCGCCGGCATCGCCCTTCACGCGGGCGATCATCCATTCGATCACGCGCAGGTTGTCGCCGAAGCCCGGCCACAGGAATTTGCCGTCGTCGCCCTTGCGGAACCAGTTCACGTGGAAGATCTTCGGCAGCGCGGCGACATCGCCGAACGACAGCCAGTGGGCGAAATAGTCGGCGAAGTTGTAGCCGCAGAACGGCTTCATCGCCATCGGATCGCGACGCATCACGCCGACCGCGCCGGTCGCGGCGGCGGTGGTTTCCGAGCCCATCGCGGCGCCCACCAGCACGCCGTGGGTCCAGTCGCGAGCCTCGAACACCAGCGGCACCAGCGAGGCGCGACGGCCGCCGAACACGATCGCGCTGATCGGCACGCCCTGCGGATGCTCGGCCATCGGCGAGTACGACGGACACTGTTTCGCGCTGACGGTGAAGCGTGCGTTCGGATGGGCGGCGGGGCCGCGGCTCGAAGCGGACGCACTGGAATCGTATTCATGACCGCGCCAGTCGTAGACGGGGACGCCGCCGTCCAGACCCTCCCACCACGGCTGCCCGTCGGCGGTCAGACCGACGTTGGTGAAGATCGTGTTTTTCCGGATCGTCGCCAGCGCGTTCGGGTTGGATTTGCTGGAGGTGCCGGGCGCGACGCCGAAGAAACCGGCTTCCGGATTGATCGCGTACAGCCGACCGTCGGCGCCCGGGCGCATCCAGCAGATGTCGTCGCCGATGGTGGTGACCTTCCAGCCGTCCCTGCGGTAGCCCTCCGGCGGGATGAGCATGGCCAGATTGGTCTTGCCGCACGCCGACGGAAACGCCGCGGCGATGTAATGCGTTTCGCCCTGCGGGTTTTCCACGCCGAGGATCAGCATGTGCTCGGCCAGCCAGCCTTCGCTGCGCGCCTGGTACGACGCGATGCGCAGCGCGTGGCACTTCTTGCCGAGCAGCGCATTGCCGCCGTAGCCGGACCCGTAGGACTTGATCGTCAGTTCTTCCGGGAAATGCATGATGAAGCGACGGTTGGGATCGAGTTCGCCGATCGAATGCAGCCCCTTCACGAACGCGCCGCCGGCCAGGCCTTCGCGTTCGATCCGCGCCAGCGCCGCGGCGCCCATGCGGGTCATGATCCGCATGTTCGCGACCACGTAGGGCGAATCGGTGATCTCGACGCCGCAGCGCGACAGCGGCGAATCGATCGGCCCCATGCAGTACGGAATCACGTACATCGTGCGACCGCGCATGCAGCCGTCGAACAGCGCGTCCATCTGCGCGTGGCCTTCGTCGGGCGCCATCCAGTGGTTGTTCGGGCCGGCATCGTCGGCGTGGCGGGTGCAGACGAACGTCAGGTGTTCGACACGCGCCACGTCGTCGGGATGCGAGCGATGCAGCCAGCTGTCCGGGTGGGTCTCCTCGTTGAGTTTGATCAACGTGCCGTCGGCCTGCATGCCCGCGATCAGCGCGGCGTTTTCGGCATCGCTGCCGTCGCACCAGTGGATCGCATCGGGCCGGGTCAGCCGGGCGACGTCCTCCACCCATTGTTTGAGTTCGTCGAGACGGGTGGGCGGATGCGGCGGCACGGCGATGGCATTCATGCGGAGGCTCAGGCGTTGCGATTGAAGGGAGGAATCAGGGTTTCCATCACGTGTTCGACATAGGCTTCGAACTCGTCGTGGGCGAGGCGCGGATGCAGTTGCATGCTCAACTGCAGGAAGCCGACGTAGGCCGCATAGGCCAGGCGACCACGATGCTGCGAATCGGTGCGGCCGAGACCGGCCTGGCGGAAAGAGGCGGCGAGATAATCGAGGCGGCGCTGCGAAACGCGGCCGATCACCGGCCCTACCGCGGGATGATCCAGCGCCTTCAGCAGTTGGCTGTAGATCTTGTGCGGCTTCACTTCGTGCGCGACCAACTGGAACAACGCGCGCAGGCGTTGTCGCGGATCGCTCACCGCTTCGAGCTGGCCGAAGACCGTCTCCTGCTCCACCGCTTCCCAGCGTTCCAGCGCAGCCGAGAGCAGCGCGTCGCGGGAAGGGAAATGCCAGTAGAAACTGCCCTTGGTGACGCCCAGCCGTCGCGCCAGCGGCTCCACCGCCACGGATGCGACGCCCTGTTCGGCGATGAGGTCGAGGGCGGCCTGCGCCCAGTCTTCCGCGCTGAGGCGGCCGTTGCGTTCGGTTTTGGCGGCGACTTCGTTCATGACACTAGTGTAACCATACGGAACGCTTCCGAAAAGTATCGTGTGACTACGATTGCAAACTGAATTGCCGGGATTTTCCGGCACATTGACATCCGGCGAAAAGCAGCTCCATACTTCGGCGTATGGAGCTGCCCGGGCGGCGGTTCCTCCGCCGTCACGCGCAGGACACCCGCCATCGTCCTGCTCCATGTCGAAACGAAGCTCACCGGAGCGCAGTCATGAGCATCGCCATTCCCTTCCTCGCACTGTTCCTCGCCACGGCCTTCTGCGCCTATCACCGCCTGCGCCTGGCGGTCTGGGCCGCCATCGCCGCCACGCTGCTGGTCGCCTGCTGGTTCCTCGGCGCGCACCACACCGCGACGCTGGTTGCGGCTGGCATCCTCGCGCTGATCGCCATCCCGATGCTGATCACGCCGGTGCGCAAGGGTCTCATCACTTCGCCGCTGCTGAAGTTCTACACCCGGCTGCTGCCGCCGCTTTCCGACACCGAGCGCACCGCGCTGGAATCGGGCACCGTGGGCTTCGAAGGCGAGCTGTTCTCGGGCAAGCCCGACTGGGACAAGCTGCTGTCGCTGCCGAAGCCGGAGCTGAGCGCCGAGGAACAGGCCTATCTCGATGGCCCGGTCGAAGAGGCATGCCGCATGACCGACGATTGGGACATCACCCACGTCCGCGCCGACCTGCCGCCCGAACTGTGGGAATACCTGAAGCAGCAGAAGTTCTTCGGCCTCAACATCCCGAAGGAATACGGCGGCCTCGGCTTCTCGGCGCTGATGAACCACAAGGTCATCCAGAAACTCGCGCCGATCTCCTCCGTGCTCAGTTCCACCGTCGGCGTGCCGAATTCGCTGGGCCCGGCCGAACTGCTGATGCATTACGGCACCGAAGACCAGAAGCGCTACTACCTTCCGCGCCTCGCCGACGGTCGCGAAATCCCGTGCTTCGCGTTGACTGGCCCGTTCGCCGGCTCCGATGCCACCTCCATTCCCGATTACGGCATCGTCGGCATGGGCGAGTGGAACGGCGCGAACGTCCTCGGCATCCGGCTGACGCTCAACAAGCGCTACATCACCCTGGCGCCGGTCGCGACCCTGATCGGCGTCGCCTTCCGCATGTACGACCCCGACGGCCTGCTCGGCGACAAGCGCGACATCGGCATCTCGCTGGCGCTGGTGCCGCGCGATGCCGCCGGTCTCGAGATCGGCCGCCGCCACTTCCCGCTCAACGCCCCGTTCCAGAACGGTCCGATCCGCGGCAAGGACGTGTTCGTCCCCCTCAGCCAGTTGATCGGCGGCGAAGAATACGCCGGCCAGGGCTGGCGGATGCTCATGGAATGCCTGTCGATCGGCCGCTCCATCACCCTGCCCTCCACCGCCAGCGGCGGCGCCAAGATGGGCGCCATCGTGACTGGCGCTTACGCCCGCATCCGCAAGCAGTTCGGCCTGTCGGTCGGGCGCTTCGAGGGCGTGGAAGAAGCGCTGGCCCGCATCGGCGGCCGCGCCTACGCCTGCAGCGCATTGTCCGAAGCCACCGCGGCCGCGGTGGCGCGCGGCGAGAACCCGGCGGTGCCGTCCACCATCGCGAAGTACCACTGCACCGAAATGGGCCGTGAAGTCGCGCGCGACGTGATGGACATCCACGGCGGCAAGGGCATCATCCTGGGCCCGCGCAACTACGCCGGCCGCAACTGGCAGTCGGTGCCGATCGCGATCACGGTCGAAGGCGCCAACATCATGACCCGCAGCCTGATGATCTTCGGCCAGGGCGCGATCCTCTGCCACCCTTGGGTGATGAAGGAAATGAAGTCGGCGCAGTTGGAGAACCCGAAGGAGCGCATCGACCAGTTCGACCACGCGCTGTTCGGCCACATCAGCTACGCCGTCTCGAACGCGGTCCGCGCCTGGTGGTTCGGTTTCACCGGCAGCCGCATCGGCAGCACGCCGGGCGGCGAGTACACCCGCCGCTGTTACCGCAAGCTCAACCGCTATTCGGCGGCGCTGTCGGTGATGGCCGACACTTCGATGCTGCTGCTCGGCGGCAAACTGAAGTTCAAGGAATCGCTGTCCGGCCGCCTCGGCGACGTGCTCAGCCAGCTGTACATCGCCAGCGCGATGCTGAAGCGTTACGAAGACCAGGGCCGTCCGATCGCGGATCATCCGCTGCTGGCCTGGGCCTTCCACGACGCCATCCACAAGATCGAACTGGCGCTGTCCGGCGCCCTGCGCAACTTCCCGATCCGTCCGGTCGGCTGGCTGCTGTGGGCGGTGATCTTCCCCTGGGGCCGCCGCGCCGAAGCGCCGAGCGATCGCCTGGGCCATCGCGCCGCCAGTCTGCTGATGACCCCGTGCGAAGCCCGCGACCGTCTCGCCAAGGATCTGTTCCTGGAACCCGGCGAGCGCAATCCGGCCGCGCGCGTGAACAGCTATCTGGCCAAGGTGATCCTGGCCGAGCCGGTCGAGCGCAAGTTCCTCAAGGCGCTGAAGAACAGCGACATCGAAGCGCTGGACTTCCCGGCCCAGCTCGACGAGGGCATCCGCGAAGGCTGGATCACGGCCGAAGAGCGTCGCCAGCTGGAAGAACTCCGCGAGATCACCCTCGACACGATCATGGTCGACGATTTCGAATCGTGGGAACTGCGCTCGGCGGGTTATGTCGACGACAAGCAGACCAAGGCGCACCGCGCCGCGGCGTAAGGCCGGCACGGGATCGCATCATGCAATCGAACGGACGGCGGGCCTCTACCCGCCGTTCTTTTTGGAGTCCGGCCATGGCCAACAAGACCCTCGCCCTCTACGAACGCATGCGCCGCTGGCCCGCCGGGCAGTGGCTGTTCACCCGTGCCATCTGCTTCAAGGCGCCCTACTTCGCCAGCATCCGCCCGTTCATCACGGTGCTCGAACCCGGGCGCTGCGAAGCGACGCTGCGCCACCGCCGCCGGGTCACCAACCACCTCGGCACCGTGCATGCGATCGCGCTGTGCAATCTCGCCGAACTCGTGGGCGGGATGATGACCGAAGCCAGCCTGCCCGACGGCATGCGCTGGATTCCCAAGGGCATGACCGTCGAGTACGTGAAGAAAGCCGTCGGCACGATGCGCGCGGTGGCGACACCGGCGATCCCGATCGTCGCGTCCGACGCCGGCTACGATTTGCCGACAGAGGTGGTGGTCACCGATCCGGCCGGCGACACCGTGTTCCGGGCCACGATCTCGATGTGGATGTCGCCGAAGCGCTGAGGGCGCGTCGAAGCGAAGCGCTCAGCGCAGCAACAGCACCGCGGCGATCGCCGCCAGCGCCGGCACGCCCTGCACGTAGAAGATGCGCCTGCTGACGCTCCAGGCGCCGTACAGCGCGGCGACCACGACGCAGCCGAGGAAGAACAGCGCCACATCCTGTTTGCCGGCGAACGCGGCCCACAGCAGGCCTGCGGCGAGGAAGCCGTTGTACAGCCCCTGGTTCGCGGCGAGGACTTTCGTGATCTCGGCCTTTTCCGGCGTGTTGCGGAAAGTCTTCATGCCCAGCGGCTTCATCCACAGGAACATTTCCAGGACGAGGAACCAGACATGCAGCAGCGCCACCAGCGCGATCAGGGCCATCGCGATCGTCGACATCGTTCAATCCTTTTGCAAGATTCGGGCCGCGAAGGCGGCGGTTGGGACCGTCGTGCGCATCACGACGGCAGCTTGCGCTGCGCGCGGATCACCTGCCAGGCGCTGAGGGTCATGCCGACGGCGATGGCGATCCCGGCCGCGAACACCACGCGACTGCCGAACAGCGCCAGCCATTTGTGCAGCCAGACATAGGTCAGGTCGCCGCCGCGATACACCGCGGTGTCGATGAAGGCCTTCGCCTTGTACCGCGATTCGCGGTCGACGCGGGTGTAAAGGGTCTCGCGCCCCGGCTTGCCCAGCGAGAATTCGCCCGAACGCGTGGCCACCTGCACCACCGCCACCAGCAACGGCAGCGGCGACATCGCCAGCAGGCAATAACCGAAGGTGATCGCGAACGCGGGAATCAGCAGCACCGGTCCCACGCCATGCCGACGCAGCAGCCAGCGGGTGACGAAGATCTGGACCAGGATGGTGCACAGGTTGATCGCGAGATCGATCCGCGCGTAGAACTTGGCCGCATCCGACGGCGAGGGATAGAACTGCTTCACGATCGCCGCCTGCTCGTTGTACAGCAGCGTCCCGACGCCCACGCCGAAGAACATCAACAGGGCGAGGCCGCGCAGCATCGGATCGTTCGCGACGAGCCGGAAACCGGCCCACATCGAACCGCCCATCGCTTCCCCGGACGCCGGGTAGCCGCTGCGCTGTTCGCGCAGCAGCGCCCAAGGCCGCAACCGAACGATGCACAGCAGGCACACCACCAGAAAACCGGCCGAGATCAGCAGCAGGCTGCCGATGCCGACGCGATCCACCAGCAGCTGGGTGATCGCCGGACCGAGCAGCGCACCGAGGGTGCCGCCGGCGCCGATGTACCCGTAAACGCGTTTGGCATGCGCGTTGTCGAAGACATCGGCCATGTAACTCCAGAACACCGAGACCGCGAACAGATTGAACACCGCGGTCCAGACGAAGAACAGCGCGCCACGACCGGAAATGTTGCGATCGAAGATCCACCAGAAGCCGACGAGGCAGGCGATGAAGATCAGGTAGAGCGCCGGCAGGAAGACCCGCCGCGGATAGCGCGACACCAGCGCGCCGTAGAGCGGCTGCAGCGTCAGCATCGACAGGAAGGTCCCGGTGAACAGCGCCTGGAGCACGAAATCCTTCAGCGCGAACCCATGCGCCAACGCCCAGGCGATCCACGCATCGGGGAACACCGCCGCGAGATCGCCGGACGCAGCCATCGCGTCGCGCACAGGCCGCAGCACGTAGTAACCGCACAACAGGCTGAAGAAATACAGCAGCGCCCACCACAGCGGCGGCGACTCGGCCAGCTCCTGGCGCAGGCGGCGGAACGCACCGGCCGGCGGATCGGCGGATGCGTCTGCGGGTCGCGCGGCGGCCGGTTCGGGCTGGGGCGACATCCGTCACCTACCATGCAATGCGGAGCCGGTACTCTACCCGCGAACCGCCGATCCGGCATCCCTCGCCGGCACGGCAGCCGCCCTCGGGCACCATACGCTGCGCGGCGATTTTCCGGAGTGTTTGCTCTAGGCGGCGGGCATAGTGTCGCCCGCATACGATTTCAGGGGTTCGCGCGTGTTCGACTACATCATCATCGGCGCCGGATCGGCGGGCTGCGTGCTCGCCAATCGACTCAGCGAGGACCCGTCCGTGAAGGTCCTGCTGCTCGAAGCCGGACCGCGCGACTGGCACCCCTTCATCCACATGCCCGCCGGTTTGTCCAAGCTGGTCAACCAGAAGGGCGTGAACTGGGATTACAACACCGTCGCCGAGCCGCACCTCAACCATCGCACGCTGTGGTGGCCGCGCGGCAGGGTGCTTGGCGGCTCCAGTTCGATCAACGCGATGTGCTACATCCGCGGCGTCGCCGGCGATTACGACGACTGGGCCGCGCAGGGCGCGAACGGCTGGGACTGGAACAGCGTGCTGCCCTATTTCAGGAAATCGGAAAGCAACGGCCGTGGTGCCGATGCCTTCCACGGCGCAGACGGCCCGCTGTCGGTCTCCGACCTGCGCTACACCAATCCGCTGTCGCAGGCGTTCATCGACGCCGCACAGCAGATCGGACTCGCGCACAACCCGGATTTCAACGGTGCCGAACAGCAGGGCGTCGGTTTCTATCAGGTGACCCAACGCGAGGGCGCGCGGTGCTCCTCGGCGGTGGCCTACCTCAATCCGGCCCGCCCGCGCCCCAACCTGACCGTGCATACCGGCGCCCAGGTCAGCCGCATCACCTTCGAAGGCCTGCGCGCCAACGGCGTGACCTATGCGATGAACGGCCAGGGCCACCACCAGCCGGCCGCGCGCGAGGTCCTGGTGTGCGGCGGCGCGATCAACTCGCCGCAACTGCTGATGCTGTCGGGCATCGGCCCCGCGGACGATCTCCGCAAACAGGGCATCGAAGTGCTGGCCGATCTCGACGGCGTCGGCGGCAACCTGCAGGACCACCTCGACATCTGCACCCTGTTCCATTCGACCAGACGGGTGACCTACGACCGCATCAGCGACATCAAGACCGCCTTCGACTATTACCTGCGGGGCCGCCGCGGCCCGGGCAGCAGCAACATCGCCGAAGCCGGCGGTTTCGCGCGCTCGCCGCTGGCGCCGGACGACCGCGCCGACATCCAGTTCCATTTCGTGCCGGCGATGCTGGACGATCACGGCCGCCGGCGCCTGCCGGGCGACGGTTACACCGTGCACGCCTGCTTCCTGCGCCCGCGCAGCCGCGGCCGGATCTCGCTGGCCAGCAACCGCGCCGGCGACAAGCCGCGGATCTTCGCGAACTATCTCGGCGACGCGGAAGGGTTCGATCTGAAGATGATGGTCGAGTGCGCGAAACTCTCGCGCGAGATCCTGGCCCAGAAGGCCTTCGACCCCTATCGCGGCACGCCGATCTTCCCCGACCGCACCGACCTCGACGACAGCGCGCTGGCGGCGTTCGTCCGCGCCAAGGCCGAAAGCGTCTACCACCCGATCGGCACCTGCCGGATGGGCACGGACGCCGGCGCCGTGGTCGATCCGCAACTGCGGGTCCGCGGCGTGGAAGGCCTGCGCGTGATCGACGCCTCGGTGATGCCGAACCTGATCGGCGGCAACACCAACGCGCCCACGATCATGATCGCGGAGCGCGCCGCCGACCTCATCCGGGGGCGCGCCGCCTGACTCCATCCCGGCCCGGCCCGCGCGCGGCACGAAGTCGCGGCCGCTGTCCCGAACCGCTAAAATTCCCGGCCTAGGCCCGCAACCGCGGTTCCCGGGCCCTTCTCCCGCTCCCAGGACATTCCGAACGATGAAAATCCTCGTCGGCTACAAGCGCGTGGTGGACTACAACGTCCGCATCCAGGTCAAGCCGGACGGATCCGGCGTGGTCACCGACGGCGTCAAGCTGTCGCCCAATCCCTTCGACGACATCGCGCTGGAAGAAGCGCTGCGGCTGCGCGACAAGGGCATCGCCACCGAAGTGGTGGTCGCCACCATCGCACCGGCCGACGCACAGCCGCACCTGCGCAACGGTCTGGCGATGGGCGCGAACCGCGCCATCCACGTCGTCAACGACCAGCCGATCGAATCGCTGACCGCCGCGCGCGCGCTGCTGAAGCTGATCGAGAAGGAACAGCCCGATCTCGTCATCCTCGGCAAGCAGGCCATCGACGACGACGCCAACCAGACCGGACAGATGCTGGCCACGCTGTGGGGCCGCCCGCAGGCGACCTTCGCCGGCAAGCTCGACATCGCCGACGGCAAGGCCACGGTGGTGCGCGAAGTCGACGCCGGCCTGGAAACCCTCGAAGTCGATCTGCCCGCCGTCGTCACCACCGACCTGCGCCTCAACGAGCCGCGCTTCATCAAGCTGCCGGACATCATGAAGGCCAAGAGCAAGCCGCTGGAGACGATCGCGTTCGCGGATCTCGGCGTCGAATCCGCGGACACGCTCAAGACCACCCACTACGCACCGCCGGCCAAGCGCAGCAAGGGCGTGATGGTGAAGGATGCGGCCGAACTGGTCGCGGCACTCAAGGCGAAGGGGCTCCTCTGATGACCAGCAAGGTTCTGATCGTTGCCGAACACCACGACGGCACACTCAATGCGTCCACCGCGAAGTGCGTGTCGGCCGCCAAGGCGCTGGATCCGGCGGTCATCGACATCGTCGTCCTGGCCGCCGACCCGGCCGGCGTCGCCGCCGAAGCCGCGCAGATCGCCGGCGTGTCGAAGGTTCTCGCGGTCGCCAACGCCGCCAACGCGAACGCCATCGCCCAGGTACTGGCGCCGCAGGTCGCGAAGGTCGCCGCCGGCTACAGCCACGTCTTCGGCCCCAGCACCACCTTCGGCAAGGATCTGATGCCCTGCATCGCCGCGCTGCTGGGCGTATCGCAGGTCTCCGACATCATGGCCGTCGACGGCAGCCACACCTTCAAACGTCCGATCTACGCCGGCAACGCGATCGTCACGGTCGAAGCCGCCGCCGACCGCGTCGTGGTCGCCACCGTCCGCACCGCATCGTGGGCCGAAGCCGCCCGCGGCGGCACCGCCGCCGTCGAAGCGGTTCCGGTCGACGCCACACTGCCGACCCACACGCGCTACATCGGCCTCGCCGCCGGCAAGTCGGACCGCCCGGACCTGCAGAGCGCCGGACGCGTGGTCTCCGGCGGACGCGGCGTGGGTTCGGCCGAGAACTTCAAGATCATCTACGACCTCGCCGACAAGCTCGGCGCCGGCGTCGGCGCTTCGCGCGCGGCGGTGGACGCCGGCTACGTGCCGAACGAAATGCAGGTCGGCCAGACCGGCAAGATCATCGCGCCGGAGCTGTACATCGCGGTCGGCATCAGCGGCGCGATCCAGCACCTCACCGGCATCAAGGACGCCGGCACGATCGTCGCGATCAACAAGGATGGCGAAGCGCCGATCTTCGAGATCGCCGACATCGGCCTGGTCGGCGATCTGTTCAAGATCCTGCCGGAGCTGCAGGCGGCGCTCTGATCCGTTTCCGGGCACCGAACAGGAAAAAAGCCGGCAATGCCGGCTTTTTTCCTGTCTTCGGAACCGCTTCGAAGCGTCCTGCCACACGGTCTCCGCCCATCGCGGGCGGAGACCGATCGGTCGCTTACCAGGTCAGGACGGTCCAGCCCGTGGCCGGCGTACCGACCTCGCTGGCCTGCACGCCACCGCCCACAGGCAACGCCCAGCGCCACATGTTCCGGCTCGGGTTCTCGTAGATCACTTCCGCAC
>WYBC01000017.1 GCA_011526085.1 Lysobacter sp.
CCCGCAAACAACAAAGTCCCGTATCGGGCCACGCGCCTAGGAAACACTCCTTTTAATACCTCGGGGCACCATCCCCCACTTATTCCCCGGGTCCCCAAACCCGGGTTTTTCGGCCCCCGGCCGCGGCATCGCCTGACGCGATGCCGCGCCGGCACATCCCAGTGCCGGTTCACCCCATCAGAGATCGGAGTCATTCCATGAGCAAGATGATCCAAGACGCCTACATCGTCGCCGCCACCCGCACACCGGTGGGCAAGGCCCCGAAGGGCGCATTCCGCAACACCCGTCCCGACGAATTGCTCGCGCACGCACTGCGCAGCGTCGTCGCGCAGGCACCGGGCATCGACGTCAACCGCATCGACGACGCCATCATCGGCTGCGCGATGCCCGAGGGCGAACAGGGCATGAACGTGGCGCGCATCGGCGCGCTGCTCGCCGGGCTGCCGAACACCGTCGCCGCGCAGACCATCAACCGCTTCTGTTCGTCCGGCCTGCAGGCCGTGGCCATGGCCGCCGATCAGATCCGCCTCGGCAACGCCGATCTGATGCTGGCCGGCGGCACCGAGTCGATGTCGATGGTGCCGATGATGGGCAACAAGGTGGCGCTGTCGCCGCAGGTGTTCGCGAAGGACGAGAACGTCGCCATCGCCTACGGCATGGGCATCACCGCCGAGAAGGTCGCCGAGGAGTGGAAGATCTCGCGCGAGGACCAGGACGCCTTCGCCCTCGATTCCCACCGCAAGGCGGTCGCGGCGATCCAGGCCGGCGAATTCAGGGCCGAGATTTCGCCGTACGAAGTGATCTCGCGCATCCCCGATCTGGCCGGCAACACCGTGCGCGTGAAGAAGAGCCTGATCGAACTCGACGAAGGTCCGCGCCCGGACAGCTCGGCCGAAGGTCTGGCCAAGCTCAAGCCGGTGTTTCGCAACGGCATGTTCGGCGGCACCGTCACCGCCGGCAACGCATCGCAGATGAGCGACGGTGCCGCCGCGGTGCTGCTGGCTTCGGAGCAGGCGATCAAGGACTACGGCCTCACCCCGCTGGCCCGTTTCGTCAGCTTCTCGGTCGCCGGCGTGCGCCCGGAAGTGATGGGCATCGGGCCGATCGCCGCGATCCCGAAGGCGCTGAAACAGGCCGGCCTCAGCCGGGATCAGCTCGACTGGATCGAGCTCAACGAAGCCTTCGCCGCGCAGGCGCTGGCGGTGATCCGCGATCTGGGACTGGATCCGTCGAAGGTGAATCCGCTGGGCGGCGCGATCGCGTTGGGTCACCCGCTGGGCGCGACCGGTGCGATCCGCACCGCCACCATCGTGCACGGCCTGCGTCGGCGTCAGCAGAAGTACGGCATGGTGACGATGTGCATCGGCACCGGCATGGGCGCGGCGGGCATTTTCGAAGCGCTCTGATCGCGGCATTGCCGACCGGCGGGACAGCATCCGGGCGCAGACGCGTCCGGATGCCCGCGGTCGCGGACATCGCGCCGACTCAGGTGATCTCCGCGACCTCCTGCCGCGCGACCTCTTCCTGCGCGACCCGGTTGCGCCCGCTGCGCTTGGCGACGTACAGCGCGGTATCGGCGCGCAGCCACAGGCTCTCGTAATCGTCGTCGCCCTTGGCGGTGGCCACGCCGATGCTCAGGCTCGGCTTGACCTCGCCCGGAAACGCCTTCGCCGCCGCGCGCACCGCGTCCACCATCTTCTGCGCGGTCGCAGCCGCCTGCGCAGGATCGCAGTCCGGCAACATCGCGCAGAACTCGTCCCCGCCGAGACGGCCGAGCAGGTCGTTGTCGCCCAGCACCTTCCGACAGATCCGCACCATCAGCGTCAGCGCGTAATCGCCGGCGGCATGGCCGTCGCGATCGTTGATCCGCTTCAGGTTGTCCAGATCGATCATCAGCATCGAAGCCGGGCGTCCGTGTCCGCGGCTCTGTCGCAACGTGCGTTCGGCCATCTCCACGAAGAAATGCCGGGTGTGGGCGCCGGTCAGGGTGTCGTGGGTCAACAGTTTCAGCAGTTCCTCGCTGCGCGCATACAGCATGGGCAACACCATGCTGAAGTAACTGCCCGCCGCGAGCGTGATCATGGCGCACTGCAGGGTCGACGCCATTTCGCCCAGATCGAACGCCCTCGTCAGCACCACGAAGGTGGTGTCGAACAGCGCGATGGAGACCAGCGACTGCAGCACGGTCTGGGTGTGCACCAGCCAGAATTGCAGGACGATGGTGACGAACACCAGCAGGATCAGCGGACCGTAATGCGGGTCCGAAGCGATCGCCCACAGCGCAGCGCTGGCGGCCAGCAGGATGGCCGGCAGCTTGAGCGCGAACCATCGGCTGCCGGTCTGCAGGCGCGGCAGGTCGTCGAGCGCGAAGAGTTCGTCCTGCAGTGGCACCCGCATGCGCTGCGCGAGCGCGCGGAAGCCGAGCAGGCACAGCGGGCCCAGGGCGACGATCGCGGTGTAGTCGCCGATCATCCACGGAAGAATCGCCCGTTTCGCCGCATCCGCGGATAGATCGCCCATCGCGTAATAGCTGCCGACGCCGCCGCAGGCGGCGAATGTCGCCGCCACAAGACCGTAGACCAGAAACAGCGTGATCGACGCCGGCAACGACGACCGGCCCTCCTTCGACAGCGAACGCATGACCGCTCTGGCGAGCGCGTAATACGCCAGACAATGGAACATCGCGTACAGCAGACCACCGTAGAGGATCTCGATCGCCGATGCGGTCGATGCATTGCGTTCGGCGGCGGCCAGACTCCCCAGCAGGCTGGCCGCCGCCAGGGGAAACAACGCACGCCAGCCGAAGACGGCGCAGGCGGCGAAGCTGATGGCCGCCGCGGGAAACCACAGGCTGGCGTAAGGGCCGTATTCGAGCAGCCACGAGGCGTAATAGGCCACGCATCGCAGGATCAGCACGGCCGTCAGACAGACCGCCCAGCGCCGCCAGTGCGTACGCATCCCGGGAAGAGCACGGCGCTCGGCAGGGATCACCGACATGGCCACTCTCCCCGGCATGGACGGAGCTTTGCAACGATGGCTGGCAGGCGCGGTGGCGCGTCAGGTCCACTCAGGATCATGCGAAGCGGCATGTCGACGAATGAAAGCGTTTGCCGCGATCGGACCATCGGATTCCATTTCGCGCCGGAGAGGGTTTCAACGAGCCGGCAGCGGATCTTCGGCCGAGCATCGAGCCGGATCCCCCGACATTGCGGACCGGTTCGCAAACGCTTCGTTTCTCCATCAGCCAGCCCCCCAAGGCTTCCCCATGATCGAACACGGCATCCCGGCCCCAGAGTCCTGGCGGCCCGTCATGCATGGCCGACTTTGCAGTGCAGCATACTCCAGACACGGCGCCAAAGGACGCCGAACTGAGACGGATGTCAAGTTCGCGTCAAGGCAGCACTGCAGGAGGCCCGGTGCTCATCCAAAAACGCGCTCCCGCGCATCCTGGAGGGCATCGCGCGTCTGCAGCCACCAGTAGCTCAACTGCGCGCCGAGAAACCCGGCAGGCTTCAGCGCCGACACCAGCCCGTAGGCCTGGAACGAACGCCAGCGGTCGTCGTCGTCCGCGATGGCCGCGGCCAGGATCTCGCCGGCGAAGGTCGTCGGCGCCACGCCGTGCCCTCCAAAGGCCTGGGCCAGCCAGAGCCCTGCGTCGATCCGGCCGATCTGCGGCATTTCGTGTCGGGCGTAGCTCATCAGGCCCGACCAGGCGCTATCGATACGCACGCCTTCGAGCTGCGGATAGACCTTCAGCAGATCGCGGTACAACAGGCGTTGCACCGACGCCGGGGAACGGTCGCGCACCGAGATGCGTCCGCCCCAGAGGAGCCGGGTATCCGCCAATGGCCGGTAGTAATCGAAGGCGAACCGGGTGTCGTAGACCGCCGCGCGGCTGGTCATCGCCTCGCCGAGCCGCGCGCCGAGGGGCTCGGTGGCCATCACGTAGGTCGCGATCGGCAGTACCCCCGCATCCACGTCGCGACGCAGGCCGGCGAGATAACCGCCGCAGGCCAGCACCACCTGTTCGGCGCGCACATCGCCGTGCGGCGTGCGCACCCGCCAGCCGGCGCCGTCGCGATCGAGCGCGACGGCCGGCGTCCGTTCGAACAACCGCGCCCCCTGCCCTTCGGCGACGCGGGCCAGACCCTGCGCGTATTTCAGGGGATGGAAATGCAACGCGTTCGGCTCGAACAGCGCATCGTGATAGCGCGCACTGCGCAGACGTTCGCGCACCTCGTCGCGATCGACCCACTGCCATTCCACGCCGAACGATTCGGCCAGCAGTCGCTGGCGCGCGCGCAGCGGCCCGGGATCGCGGAACCAGTTCGCCCAGAGCACGCCTTCGTCGATGAGGTCGCAGTCGATGCCGTAGCGTTGCGCGCGTTCTCGAATCAGGTTCACGGCCGCCACCGTGCCGCCATGCAGGGCCCGCGCCCGCTCGGGACCGAGGTCGCGAAGCAGCTCGGCTTCGCCGCGCGAAAACCCGGAAAACACGAAACCGCCGTTGCGACCCGAAGCGCCATGGCCGAGCGTCTGCGCTTCCAGCAGGACCACATCGCGCAGCCCCCGTTCGCACAGGCCGAGCGCGGTGTTCAATCCGGCGAAACCGCCGCCGACGATGCACACGCGGGTCTCGACGGACCCGTCCAGTGCAGGAAAGGCGCGCGCGGCACCGAGCGTCGACTGGTAGTAGGTCACGTCGAGAGGAGTGCCGGCAGCCGAGTCGTCAGTCGAGGTCGACCACGCCCAACTCGCTGAGGGCGTTCTGCATCATGCCGCGCGCCGCATCGCTGAGCGACTCGTGGTCGAGCGCGTAACGGATCGTCGCTTCGATCAGGCCCAGATGAGTGCCGCAGTCGAAACGCGTCCCCTGGAAACGATAGGCATGCACCGGGCTGTGCGTGAGCAAAGTCGCGATGGCATCGGTGAGCTGGATCTCGCCGCCGGCGCCGGGCGTAGTGGTTTCCAGCAGGCCGAAAATGCGGCCGTCGAGAACGTAGCGGCCGACGACCGCCAGGTTGCTCGGGGCATCGGCCGGTTTCGGCTTCTCGACGATCCGGGTGATCCGGCCACTGCGGCCGCTGAAGTCCTCGGTCGCGACGATGCCGTAACTGCCGGTCTGTTCGCGCGGAACGTCCTGCACGGCGATGATGCTGGCGCCGGTGGCTTCCGCCGCGTCGGCCATCTGCTTCAGCGCGCCGGGGCCGCCCGAGCCCTGGCGGCCATTCCAGATCAGATCGTCCGGCAACAGCACCGCGAAGGGTTCGTCGCCGACGATCGGCTTGGCGCACAGCACCGCATGGCCCAGGCCCAGGGCTTCGGCCTGGGTCACGAACACGGCGCGAACGTGCGGTGGCAGCACGTTGCGGACCAGCTCGAGCTGCTCGAATTTTCCGGATTTCTCCAGCTTCTGTTCGAGCTCGTAGGCCTTGTCGAAATAATCCGCGACCGAGTGTTTGTAGCGGTTGGTGACGAAGATCAGGGTGTCGCAACCGGCCTCGATGGCCTCGTCCACGGCGTACTGGATCAGCGGCCGGTCGACGATCGGCAGCATCTCCTTCGGGACGGTCTTGGTGGCGGGGAGAAAACGGGTGCCGAGACCGGCCACCGGGAACACGGCTTTGCGGATACGGGCCATCGGGTCCTGCGGAATGGGTCTGCGATCGACGGGCGATCAGGTTCTGCGCGCGACGCGCGCCGGGAAAGCGACCACCGTCGCCGCGTGCGGAGACTCGGCGTCGTGGGTCTGCATGGGGGCGAACTCCGGCACCGCTTCGCGCAACATCGCCGCGAGCGCATCGAGCTCGTATCGCGCGCTCGCTTCGCGCATGCGCTGCAGGGCGATGGCGATCGTGTCGGCATGCACCTGGCGCGGCGCCGCCTGCAGGATCTTGGGATGCGAGGTCGGGCGATAGCGCTCGTCCGCGTGGAACAGGGTTTCGTGCAGTTTCTCGCCGGGACGCAGGCCGGTGTAGACGATGGCGACATCGCGGCCCGGCTGCTTGCCGGCGAGCCGGATCATCTGCTCGGCGAGCACGCGGATCGACACCGGCTCGCCCATGTCGAGCGTGTAGATGGCCTGCTGCGAACCGATCGCCGACGCCTGCAGGATCAGCTGGCAGGCTTCCGGGATGGTCATGAAGAAACGCGTGACTGCCGGATCGGTCACCGTCACCGGGCCGCCGCTGCGGATCTGCTCGCGGAACAGCGGCACCACGCTGCCGGCGGAATCCAGCACGTTGCCGAAACGCACGGTCACGAAGCGCGTGGAGCGCGGCACGGCCAACGACTGGCACAGCATCTCGGCGAGTCGCTTGGTCGCGCCGAGCACGTTCACGGGGTCGACCGCCTTGTCGGTGGAGATCAACACGAACGTGCCGACGTCGGCGGCGGCGCTCTCGCGGGCCACGGTTTCGGTCGCGAGCACGTTGTTGCGGACCGCTTCACGCAACTGCGCTTCCAGCAACGGCACCTGCTTGTAGGCCGCGGCATGGAAGACGGCGTCGGGCTTCACCAGTTCCAGCGCGTAGCGGATCACCGCCGGATCGCCGCAGTCGCCGAGCACCGGCGCGAGTTCGATCTGCGGGAAGTCCCGGCGCAGACGCATCTGCGTGGTGACCAGCGAGAGTTCGTCGATCTCGACCAGCGCGATCCTGCTGGCGCCATGACGCGCGCACTGACGGCACAGTTCGGAACCGATCGAGCCGCCGGCGCCGGTGACCAGCACCGTGCGGCCGCCGAGCCAATCGCGCATGGCCTTCCAGTCCGGCACCACCGGGGCGCGACCGAGCAGATCCTCGATCGCCACTTCCTTCAATTCGCCGGGCAGCGATCGGCCTTCCAGAATGTCGTTGAGGCGCGGCACCATCCGGAACGGCAGGCCGGTGCGTTCGCAGGCCTCGATCACCCGGCGCATGCGCTGGGCATCCAGCGACGGCATCGCGATCACCAGCAGCTTGGCGGCGGTCTCGGGCGCGATCCGGGCGACTTCCTCGATCTTGCCCAGCACCGGCACGCCATGCAGATGGCTGCCGCGCAGCTTCACCGCATCGTCGAGGAAACCGACGGGCTGGTAGGCGCCGGTACGACGGAGGTCGCGGACCAGCGCCTCACCGGCCTGGCCCGCGCCGAGGATCAGCACGCGCACCGCGGATTTGTCGCTGTTGATGCGGCCATGGTCCTTCCACGACCGGTACAGCAGTCGAGGCGCGCCCAGCATCACGGTCATCACGAAGGGATACATGACCAGCACCGAGCGCGGTGTCTGCCCAAGGCGGTTGTAGATGAAGAGGACCAGCAGAACGGCGAGCAGGCCGAACATGCTCGCCTTGAGGATATTGAGAAGATCGGGGACGCTCGCGAAGCGCCATACGCCGCGATAGAGACCGACCTGCCAGAACACGAGCCCCTGGGCGATCAGCACCAGCAGGGCTTCGGTCGTCCACAGCGAGGGACGGGCCGCAGCGTCGATCATGGCGTAGCGGAACTGCACCAGCGCAGTCCAGCACAGCCAGACCATGCACAGATCGTGGAGCACGATGGCTGTCCTGGGCCAGGCACCGGCGAGACGTTCTTTCAATCCACTCATGCGCCCACTCCCAGGTTCTCCATGCGGTCGTAGCGGCCGCGCAACCAGCGCCAGAGCCCGCACCCGAATACCACCCACAACACCGCCGACATGGCGATTCCGCGTCCATCCCCCCCCGAGAGCCACACCATGGCTGCACAACCCACTGCCGTCCAGACCGCATATCCCGCCGTGACCCGCACATGCCCGCCGGCGTGCCGCGCCCATCGTTGATAGGCGTGCTCGACGTGCGGGGTCCACCATCGGTCGCCGCGCAACATCCGCGACGCCAGCGTCAGACCCGCATCGAGCAGGAACGCCCCGAACGGCAGCAGCAACAGCGGCCATGCCGCAGGTCGCAGCCCGTCGAGCGCCCACCCGGCCAACAGCGCCAGCATGAAGCCCAGCGTCCCGCTGCCTACGTCCCCCAGAAAGATCCGCGACCTGGGGAAGTTGAACGGAAGGAAACCAAAGACTGCCGCGATGAACGCCAACCCCAGATGAACCGCGGCCGCCGCCCCCGCCAACCAGGACAACCACGACAGCGCCGAAGCCGCGATGATCGCCTGGGTCGACGCCAGACCATCGATGCCGTCCATGAAGTTCCAGATATTGACCAGCACCAGCGACAGCAGGAAGACAAGCAGCGACACTTCGGTGCTGCTGCCGGACAGGTAGAACCCCGCCATCAGCCAACCCGAGGCGACGATGTGCACCGCCAACCGCGACCATGGCGACAGCGGGCGGTGATCGTCGATCCAGCCGATGCCCGCCACCAGCAGCAACCCGAACCCGGCGCAGACCAGGAGCACGATCTCTCGCGGCTGGCGCAGGGCCACGGCGATGATCGCCACCAGCATCGCGATCACGATCGCGATGCCCCCTCCGCGCGGTGTCGCCGTGACATGGCTGCGGCGTTCGCCCGGCTCGTCGATCATCCTTCGGCGCAGCGCATAGACCCGCGCCGCCCACGTGCCCGACGCGGCGATGGCCGCGAAGAGGGCGCACCACAACAGGATTCCGACCGGCAGGGTCATCAGACCACGGCGTAGTTCAGCAGCGGCTTCACGCTTCCCCACTCCTTGCAGCTGGGGCACTGCCAGTGATGACTGCGTGCACCGAACCCGCAACGATTGCAGCGATAGCTCGGATTGCGGACAAGCAGTTGCTCGGTGACGTGCTTGAGATCGTGCAGGGTCGCGGTCGGGTCGGTGTGGTCGGCCAGACTCAGATCGATCAGCGCCGCCTCGCCGCGCACCGAGGGCCGCTCCTTGAGCTGCCGGGCGAGATAATCGCGCGCGGCATGCACGCCCTCGCCCGCCTCGACCAGCTTCGTCAGCGCCAGCACCGGCGCGATGCCACGGTAGTGCTCGCACATCTCCGCCAGGAAGGTGCGCGCGCCGCTGGGATCGCCGACCTGCTCGTAGCAGACCAGCAGCGCCGGCAGGATGTCGGGGAGGTAATCCGGATCGTGGCGCGCGGCGCGCTCGTAGGCGCGGATGGCGACGGGATGGCGGCCGGCGTCGGATTCGATCCTCCCTTCCAGCATGCCCGCGCGTACCGTGGTCGAATCGGCCGCATAGGCGCGCGCGATCGCGGCCCGCGCCTGATCGATCTCGCCGGCGGCGCGATGGCGTTCGGCCAGCTCGCATTCGAACTGCGCGATCAGCTTGCCCATCGGCTCGCCGGTCACGGCTTCGTAACGGGATGCCTTGTCGATCGCCTTCTGCCAATCGCGCTCCGCCTGATAGATGCCGATCAGGTGCCGCAGCGCCTGCGGCGCGCGGTCGTCGAGTTTGGCCAGGTCGGTGAACACGGTTTCCGCCCGGTCGAGCAGACCGGAACGCATGTAATCCTCGCCCAGCGCGAGCAGCGCCTGCACCCGCTGCGTGTCGCTCAGATCGGAGCGCTGCACGAGGCCCTGATGCAGGCGGATCGCGCGATCGACCTCACCGCGGCGGCGGAACAGATGACCGAGCGCGACCTGGGTCTCGAAGGTGTCCTTGTCGAGCTCGGCCACGTGCAGGAACAGTTCGATAGCCTTGTCGGGCTGCTCGTTGAGCAGATAGTTGAGGCCGCGGAAATACGTCGTGGAGAGCCGGCTGACCTGATGGTCGCTGTGGCGCTCGCCACCGCGACGGCCGACCACCCAGCCGATCAGGGCGGCCAACGGAATCAACAGGAAATACCAGAACCACTCGGAGATGAAGGCCATCTCAAGGCTCCGAAGAGGCGGGAATGGGGGTGGGGAGCGCAGCGGTCGCGGCGGTTGCTTCCGAGGGCGGCGCCGGCATGCGCCCTCGACGGACTTCGCGGCGCAACGGCAACACCACCGAAGCGACGATGGCCAGACCACCGAGCAATACGCCGGCCAGCAGCGTGCAGAGCAGAATCACGCCGAGCCCCGCGCGAATTTCGAAGACCCCCAGGTCGACACTGGCCGGTTCGGCGTTGAGCACGCCGAGCACCAGCCCCAGGGCCAGAAAAACGATGGCGATGAGCGCGCGCAGTGGACGCATGGGGACGGTCGTGTCTCGGAGGGGCCGGAACAGCCGGTTCGGGCGTCAGTGTATGCCGGTCGCTGGTCGATGACGATGGCCCATGCGGGACGGCGTCCGGAGGGTTCGCGGCAGGAGTTCGATGCGGTCGCGCGCGGCAATACGCAACACGATCGGAGAAGGCGGTGCCTGCGGGGGCACTCAGTCTTCCGGCGGAAGCGGGACGACGTCGCTGACGCGGTCGCGCAGTTCCTTGCCGGGCTTGAAGTGCGGAACGTGCTTGCCGGGCAGCGCGACGGCATCGCCGGTCTTCGGATTGCGGCCGGTGCGTGGCGGACGGTAATGCAGGGAAAAACTGCCGAAGCCGCGAATCTCGATCCGCTCGCCCTGGGACAACGAGCCGCCCATCATTTCCAGCAGCGACTTCACCGCCAGATCGACGTCATCGGCCTTCAGGTGGCTCTGACGCTGGGACAGGATCTCGATCAGTTCGGATTTGGTCATGGGCGTTCGCAATCCTTCAAACGGGCCGCAGCCGGTCGGCGTCGCGGCGATCCGGGAACACCGGATCGCCGCGGGCCGTGACGCGGATTACACGGAACGTATCACTCGGAGCGGTTTTCCAGCTGTTCGCGCAGCAGCGCGCCCAGCTTGGTGGTGCCGCTGGCGGCGTCGGCGGAGGCCTTGTTGTACTCGGCCAGCGCTTCCTGCGTTTCGGCTTCGTCCTTCGCCTTGATCGACAGCTGCAGGGTACGGCCCTTGCGGTCCATGCCGATGAGCTTGGCTTCGATCTTGTCGCCGACCTTCAGGTGCTGGCTGGCGTCGTCGACGCGGTCGTAGCTGATGTCGCGGGCCGAGACATAACCCTCGATGCCGTCGCCCAGGTCGATGCCCGCACCCTTCGCGTCCACTTCCTTGACCGTACCGGTGACCTTCGAACCCTTCGGGAACGAGGCCATGAACTGGCCGAACGGATCCTGCTCCAGCTGCTTCACGCCGAGGCTGATGCGCTCGCGTTCCGGATCGACGGCGAGCACGACGGCTTCCAGGGTGTCGCCCTTCTTGAAGTTGCGCACGACGTCTTCGCCGGTGGTGTTCCAGCTCAGGTCCGACAGATGGATCAGGCCGTCGATGCCGCCGTCCAGACCGATGAAGATGCCGAAATCGGTGATCGACTTGATCTGGCCGGACACCTTGTCGTTCTTCTTGTGGGTCGCGGCGAACACTTCCCACGGATTCTGCGAGCACTGCTTCATGCCCAGCGAGATGCGGCGGCGCTCTTCATCCACGTCGAGGATCATGACTTCGACTTCATCGCCGACCTGCACGACCTTGGACGGATTGACGTTCTTGTTGGTCCAGTCCATTTCGGACACGTGGACCAGGCCCTCGACGCCCGGCTCGATTTCGACGAACGCGCCGTAATCGGTGACGTTGGAGACCTTGCCGAACATGCGCATGTTCGACGGATAACGGCGGGCGATGTTGTCCCACGGATCCTCGCCCAGCTGCTTCAGGCCGAGGCTGACGCGATTACGCTCGCGGTCGTACTTGAGCACGCGGACTTCGAGTTCCTGGCCGACTTCGACCACTTCGGACGGATGGCGCACGCGCTTCCACGCCATGTCGGTGATGTGCAGCAGGCCATCGATGCCGCCGAGGTCGACGAACGCGCCGTAATCGGTGAGGTTCTTGACCACGCCCTTGAGCTTGGCGCCCTCGACCAGCTTCTCGAGCAGCTGCTCGCGCTCTTCCGAATGCTCGCTCTCGACGACGGCGCGGCGCGACACGACCACGTTGTTGCGCTTGCGGTCGAGCTTGATGAGCTTGAACTCGAGTTCCTTGCCTTCCAGGTACACCGGATCGCGGACCGGGCGCACATCGACCAGCGAACCCGGCAGGAACGCGCGGACGTCCTTGATGTCGACGGTGAAACCGCCCTTGACCTTGCCGCTGATGCGGCCGGTGATGGTTTCGTTCTTTTCCAGCGCTTCTTCCAGCTCGTCCCACACCATCGCGCGCTTGGCCTTGTCGCGCGAGAGGACGGTTTCGCCGAAGCCGTTTTCGAGAGAGTCCAGCGCCACCTTCACGGTGTCGCCGACAGCGACGTCGATCTCGCCGGCGTCGTTACGGAACTGTTCGATCGGGACGATGCCCTCGGACTTCAGGCCGGCGTTGATGACGACGACGTCGGTGCGCACGTCGACGACGACGCCACTGACGATCGAACCGGGCTTGAGCTTGGCCAGATTGGCGGCTGCGCTCTGTTCGAACAGTTCTGCGAATGATTCGGTCATGGGTTGATGATCTCGGTTGATGACACAGATCGGCGCCATGCCTGCGGGGCGTGAAGCGCGCGATCCACCCGTTGCGGGCCTGGGCGGGATTGCCTGTGGCCGTCAGTGAGTGATGAATGGAAAAAACCGCCGCGCGGCACTCGCGTGCCGTTGCGCCGGACCTCCTGCCACGGGAAAACGCGCGTGCGACGAACCAACGATGGCGGGCGTCAGGAACGCGGCGCGGGCACGAGGGCCAGAACGCGTTCGACGACCGCGTCGATGCCGAGGCCGGTGGTGTCGATGCAGACGGCGTCGTCGGCCGGTCGCAAGGGCGCCACCGCGCGATTGGCATCGCGGGCGTCGCGGGCGAGAATTTCTCGCAGCAGGTCGTCCAAGATAACGGAAACCCCCTTGTCTTTCAACTGCTTATACCGCCTCTCGGCCCGTTCCTCGGGGCTGGCGGTCAAAAACACCTTGTAGCGGGCATCCGGGAAGATCACCGTCCCCATGTCCCGGCCATCCGCGACCAGCCCCGGCGGACGCCGGAACGCCCGCTGGCGGTCCTTCAGGGCCGACCTGACCTCGGGCACCGCGGCGATGGCGGACGCCGCGGCACCGGCGGTTTCGGTCCGCAGTTCGTCGGTCGCATCCAGGCCGTTCACGATCACCCGCAACTCGCCGTCGGCGCGATCCTCGAAGCCGATCCGGGTATCGAAGGCGCAACGAACCAGGGCCGCCGGGTCTGCAAGGTCGAGGTCCGCCCAGCTCGCGGCGACCCCGACACCACGATACAACGCCCCGGAATCCAGGTAGTGCCAGCCCAGCCGCGCCGCGACCCGCCGGCTGATGGTGCCCTTGCCGGAGCCCGAGGGGCCGTCGATGGTCAGGACATCCACGGAAGGGGCCGGCGCAGCGGGTTCGGACATGATGGACTCGGGTTCGGCGGTGGGGGCGTTCATTGTAGCCGCGCACCCCGACCGGCCGGCGCAACGCCATCTTCGGACACGAGACACGCAACCACTTGAATGCGCAAAGAAATGACGGCAGAATAGCCGGCTGTTTTACCCCCAGCGCCATTCCCATCCACTCAACCGCGTTATCGCCGAGGTTTCCCATGAAGGTCTTGTCCTCCCTGAAGTCGGCGAAGGCCCGTCACCGCGACTGCAAAGTCGTCCGCCGCCGTGGCAAGGTCTTCGTGATCTGCAAGTCGAACCCGCGTTTCAAGGCGCGCCAGCGCTGAAACCAAGGGATCGTTCAAGGCGCGCCAGCGCTGGAACGAACGGTCTGCCCAAGGCGCGTCAGCACTGAAGTCGGCCATTCGCCCGACCTTAGTCGGCCATTCGCCCGACCTTCGTTACCGACGAACGCCCGCTTGCAGACACCCGCAAAAGCCGCCTCGAGCGGCTTTTGTCTTTTTCGCCCTCACGACGCCAATGCGTGCGCATCGTCGCCATGCGCGCGCAACGCGATGTGCTTACAATCGGACGCCGCTCCCGGATCGCCGGGTGCGTCCCCGCATCAGCCTGAGGAGGTTCCCCCATGCGCCATCTCCCCGCAGCCCTCATCGCCGCCGCGCTCCTCGCGGCCGCACCGCAGGCCTTCGCAGAAACGCTCCTGATCGAACGCGTGGGCCAGGAAGCCGGCATGGCGCTTCCCGCCCGCGGCATGCGCATGGCGGATGTCGAACGCAAGTTCGGCGCGCCGGCGCAGCGTCTCGACCCCCGCGGCGGCCAGAGCCGCAAGTGGCCGACGATCAACCGTTGGACCTATCCGAACTTCATCGTCTATTTCGAGAAGGATCGCGTGATCGATGCCGTCGCCATCCGTGCCGGCAGCAACGAAGTCGGCCCCAAGCCTCCGATCAAGTAATCCGGCCTACCGCATCCGATGTCCGACAAGTTCCGTTTTCCGGCGGAGTGGGAACCCCAGTCCGCCGTCCTGATCGCGTGGCCGCATCCCGAGACCGACTGGGGCCCGCGCCTCGTCGATGTCGAGGAAACCTACATCGCGCTGGTCGCGGCGATCACTTCGTTCGAGGACGCGGTGATCTGCATCGCCGACGACGATCTGCAGACCTACGCCGAAGCCCGCCTGCGTTCCGCGCGCGTGGACATGAGCCGCGTGCGCTTCGTGACCGTCGAATACGACGACACCTGGCTGCGCGACAGCGGACCGATCACGCTCACGCGCGAGACCGGCCATTCTGGTGCCGCGAATCCACGGGCTTCCGGCGACTTCCGTCTGCTCGATTTCCGATTCACCGGCTGGGGCGGCAAGTTCGAGGCCAGCCGCGACGACCGTCTGATCGAGGCGCTGAGCACGGGAGGCCTGTTCCCGGGTGGGGAGCGCCACGAGATCGATTTCGCGCTGGAGGGCGGCGGCATCGAGACCGACGGCGCCGGCACCCTGCTCACGACCTGGCGTTGTCTGCACGAGCGCCATCCGCAGGCGACCCGCGAACAGCTCGGCGCGAAACTCGCGGGTTGGCTGGCGCAGGACCGTGTGCTGTGGCTGGAACGCGGGTATCTGGAAGGCGACGACACCGACGCGCACATCGACACCCTCGCGCGCTTCGCCGCGCCGGACGCGATCGTCTATCAGGCCTGCGACGATGTCGCCGACACCCACTACGACGAACTGCAGGCGATGGCCGCGGAGCTGTCGCAGTTGCGCACCCGCGAAGGCAGGCCCTACCGGCTGTTCGCATTGCCGTGGCCCAGACCCATCTTCGACGACGGCCGCCGGCTCGCCGCGAGCTACGCCAATTTCCTGATCGTCAACGGTGCGGTGCTGATGCCGTCCTACGGGGATGTCGCCGATGCGCGCGCGCAGGAAGTGATGGCCGAGGCGTTCCCTGGCCGCGCGATCGTGCCGGTCCCCTGTCGTCCGCTGATCTGGCAGAACGGCAGCCTGCACTGCATCACGATGCAGTTGCCCGCGGACGTCCTCGGCTGATGCGTCATCGCTCGCGATGATCGGCGTGCATCCCGGCGCGCATCGTCGTCGGGCACCTCGCAACGGCGGGCCAGGGCCCGCCCTACAATGACCGAACGGTCACAGGTCGCGATCCCACCATGAACAAGAAAACGCTCCCCGTCGCTTTGATCCAGGAAAGCAACCGAGGCTCGACCGAGGCGAATCTGGCGTTGATCGAAGACCGCGTCGGCGAAGCCGCGAAGCGCGGAGCGAAACTGGTGCTGCTGCAGGAACTCCACAACGGCGCGTATTTCTGCCAGCACGAATCTGTGGACGAGTTCGATCTCGCCGAACCGATCCCGGGTCCGAGCACCGGGCGGCTGTCGTCGCTCGCGAAACGACACGGCGTGGTCCTGGTCAGCTCGCTGTTCGAACGCCGCGCGGCCGGTCTGTACCACAACACCGCGGTGGTGTTCGACGCCGACGGCAGCACCGCCGGCAAGTACCGCAAGATGCACATCCCGGACGATCCGGGGTTCTACGAGAAGTTCTATTTCACGCCGGGCGACCTCGGTTTCACGCCGATCGATACATCGGTCGGCCGCCTCGGCGTACTGGTGTGCTGGGACCAGTGGTATCCGGAAGCCGCGCGGCTGATGGCGCTGGCCGGCGCCGAACTGCTGCTCTACCCGACCGCCATCGGCTGGGACCCGTCCGACGAACAGGCCGAGAAGGATCGCCAGCGCGGCGCATGGATCCTCAGCCATCGCGGCCATGCGGTCGCCAACGGCGTGCCGGTGCTCAGTTGCAACCGGGTCGGGCATGAACCGTCGCCGCTGGGTGCGGCCGGCATCGATTTCTGGGGCAACAGCCATGTCCTCGGGCCGCAGGGCGAATTCCTGGCCGAAGCCGGCACCGAACCGACGATCCTGATGGCCGAAGTCGACATGGCGCGCAGCGAGCATGTCCGGCGGATCTGGCCGTTCCTGCGCGATCGCCGGATCGATGCCTACGGCGATCTGCTCAAGCGCTATCGCGACTGATCCGCTCCGGAATGGGTGCCGAGCCTCCGGCACTTGCACGGAAACGAACGGTCGTTCTATAAAGTGCGCATGAATCCCTCCAGTCCCTCCGGCAAAGGCGCCGCCACCCGCGACATGATCGTGGAACGCGCCTACATGATCGCCTCGTCGGCCGGTCTGGAGGGCTTGTCGATCGGACCGTTGGCGGATGCCGTGGGCATGTCCAAGAGCGGCGTGTTCGCCCATTTCGGGTCGCGCGAGGACCTGCAGCTTGCGGTGCTGGATCTGGCCGCGCAGCGGTTCGGCGAACACACGCTGATCCCCGCCCTCAAGGCCGGGCGTGGCCTGCCTCGCCTGCGTGCGATCCTCGTTCACTGGTTCGACTGGCTGGGCCAGGACCGTGGCGGCTGCCTTTTGCTGTCCGCGGTCAGCGAGTACGACGACCGCCCGGGTCCGCTGCGCGACCGCGTCCTGGCCCACCATCAGCGCTGGCGCGGCGAGCTGGTCCGCGCGATCGGCCTGGCCATCGCCTCCGGCGAACTGCGCAACGATATCGACGCCGAGCAGTTCGCCTTCGAGGTGAATGCGATCGCACTGGCCGTCCAACACGACATGGCGATCGCCGGTTACGACACTGCTGTCGCCCTCGGGCAACGGATGTTCGAGCACCTGCTCCCGATCTATCTCTCCCCGCACGACTGATTCCGCCGACGGAGGCTTGTCATGGGTGTTCTATTCGCGAAAATTAGCACGATCGTTCGTAATGTCGCAGTGCTCTACACGACCCGCCTGCTGTTCCTCGCCGGTGGCCGGCTCTGGCCCGAAGCCACGCTGACACGGGCGGGCAGACTGTTCTGCACCCCGTTCCGCAGCAGCCGCCAGCGCGCCGCCGCCGCGCCGACCGCCGGTGCGCGCGAAGAACGGATCGAAGTCGACGGACTCGGCATCGCCACCTACGTCTGGGGCGATCCATCCCGCCAGCCCTACGTGCTCTTCGCGCACGGCTGGTCCAGCCACGGCACCCGCGCCGCGGCATGGGTGGAACCGCTGCGTGCCGCGGGCTATGCCCTCGTCGCCTTCGATCAGGCAGGCCACGGTCGGAGCGACGGGGATCGCACCACCCTGCCCGACTTCGCCTGCCATCTGCTGGCGGTCGGGCGCCACTACGGCCCGGCCACCGCGGTGATCGGGCATTCGCTGGGCGGCGCCGCCACCGCGGTGGCGCTGGCGCGCGGGCTGGCCGCGGAATCCGCGATCCTGATCGCCCCCGCCGCCGACCCGCTGGCAGCGATGGAGCGCTTCAGCCGCTTCGTCTGGCTGGGCACGCACTGGGGCGCGCGGCTCGCCGCACTGTTCGAACGCCAGACCCGGGTGCCGATCGAAGACCTGCAGGCGCATCGCAACGCACCGGTGATCGGCCGACCGGCGCTGATCGTGCACGATCTGGAGGACCGCGAGGTGCCCTGGTCCGAAGGCGAACGCTATGCCCGGCTGTGGCACGACGCACGGATGATCACCACCCGCGGCTTCGGCCACAACCGCATCGCCGACCACCCCGACGTGATCGCGAACGCGCTGCGCTTCCTTCGCCGCGAAACGGTGGGCGCGCGCATCGTCTCGTCGCCGAATCTGCCGTTCGGCGTGTGCTGAATCGTCGCGGCCCGGCCGGACGCGACAGCCTGCGCACGAGCGTCTATCCTCCACGTTCCGTCGCGTTCGCTCCCGAGGATCGGTGAGGCCGGGATCGGCGGTCCCTCCCCACCGCATTGTCACGATGACCGATCTCGATCCCGCCCTGCCGGGCGACGCCGCCCCGGCCGCCGCCGACCCGCTCCACGATCAACCGCATGCCATCGTCGAACGCGACGGCGTGCGCTACACCCTCCTCGGCACCGCGCACGTGTCCAAGGCCAGCGTGGAGGCGGTGCGCGCCGCGATCGCTTCCGGCGCCTACGACACCATCGCGGTGGAACTCGACGCGCAGCGCGCGCAGTCGCTGACCGACCCGGACGCGCTGGCGCGGCTGGACCTGGTGAAGGTGCTGCGCGAAGGCAAGACCGCGGTGTTCGCGGCGAACCTCGGCCTGGCGGCCTACCAGCGCAGGCTCGCGGAACAGCTCGGCATCGAGCCGGGCGCCGAGTTGAAGGCGGCGGTCGTGGATGCGCGCGAGCGCGGGCTGTCGCTGCATCTGATCGACCGCGACGTCGGCCTGACCTTCAAGCGCGCGATGCAGACGCTCGGCTGGTGGGGCCGCGCCAAGGTGTCCGGCGGCCTGATGGCGTCGCTGTTCTTCGACGAGAAGGTGTCGGACGAACAGATCGAAGGGCTGAAGGAAGGCGACATGCTGGAAGCGAGTTTCAGCGAGTTCGCCGCGGACAGTCCGGCGCTCTATCGCACGGTGATCGCGGAACGCGACGAGTACATGGCGGCGAAGCTGCGCGCGATCGCCGCGCATGGCGACCGTGCGGATGCCTCCGCCGGAAAGGCGCGCGAAGTGCTCGCGGTGGTCGGCGCCGGCCATCTGCAGGGTCTGACGAAGCATCTGGGCGAAGACGCCCGCGACCCGGATGCGCTGTGCGGCGAACTCGAAACGGTCGAACAGAAATCGTCGTTTCCGTGGTTCACCCTGCTGCTCGCGGCCTTCGTGCTGGGCGGCTTCGCCTGGGGCTTCTGGCGCGGCGGCCTGGAGGTCGGCAGCGACCTCGTGCTGCAGTGGGTGCTGGTCACCGGCACGCTGGGGGCGATCGGTTGCACGATCGCCGGCGGCCATCCGCTGAGCATCCTCACCGCCTTCGTGTCTTCGCCGATCACGCCGCTGCACCCTGCGCTGGCCTCGGGCACGCTCAGCGCACTGGTCGAAGTGTGGGCGCGAAAACCCACCTATGCCGATTTCATGGCGCTGCGCGACGACGTGCAGTCGGTGAAAGGCTGGTGGCGCAATCGCGTCGCCCGCGCGCTGCTCAACTTCTTCCTGACCAGCCTCGGCACCGCCATCGGCGTGTGGACCGGCGGCGCACGGCTGTTGAGCAAGCTGGTCGGCTGAGGGCATCGCATGTCGCGGCCGACGCGACGCGACAAACATGCCGCGCAAAAACGAAAGGGCCGGATTGATTCCGGCCCTTTCGCGCGTTCAGTGGGATCGCCGCGAGGTCAGAGCTCTTTCCAGTAGCAGCGCCAGGCGTTGCAGCAGATGATGATGAGACAGGTCTCTTCCGCGTCGGGAGCGGAGGCGGCGAACACCGGGGTCTTCGTGCCGATGTCGGCCTTCGCGCTCATCGCGGCGGCAAGAAAAACCACGGCGAGCGAGGTGGCGATCGTTTTCGGATTCATGCGGATCCATCCTTGAGGTCGTTCGGTTGAGAGCGATGAACAACGGTGTCGCCCGACGCATCGGGCGACACCGGGTCGAGATTGACCGCAACGCGTCTTGCGGTCAATGCGTGCCCGACGCCGTCGCGGCGCCGGGCACGCGCACGCGCAGGGTCATTCCGCCTCGATCGCCGCCACGGCGCCGCCGCCCTGCAGGCCGCGGGCCCTGCGCACGATCCGTATCGTGGAAGAGCGCATGTCGTCGAGCATGGCGTAGATCGTCGGCAGGAACAGCAGGCTGACCACGGTCGAGAACGCCAATCCGCCGGCGATCGCGCGCGCCATCGGGAAATACGGCGGCCCGCCGCCGGCCATCTTGGTCTGGCCCAGCGCGATCGGCACCATCGCCAGGATCGCCGTGCCCATGGTCATCAGGATCGGCCGCAGACGTTCGCGGCTGCCTTCCACCAGCGCATCGGTGCGCGACATGCCGCGCCGTCGCAGATTGTTGATGTGTTCGATCATCACGATGCCGTTGTTCACCACCACGCCCATCAGCACGAGGATGCCGATGAAGGCCATGACGTTGAACTCGGTACCGGTGAGCCAGAACAGCCAGAACACGCCGAACACCGAGAACAGCACGCCGCTCATGATCGCGGTCGGGAACAGCAGCGATTCGAACACCGCGGCCATGACCACGTAGATCATGACCAGGGCGATCAACAGATTGAACATCATCTGCTGCATCGCCTCCTGGTCGTCCTGGCCGCCGCCGGCGTCGAAGGTGAAGCTGTAGCCGGGCGGGAACGTCACCGCCTTCAGCGCCTGCTCCATGGCGTCGCGGGCTTCCTGCGGCGTGACCTTGTCGGCGAGGTTCGCCTGCAGCGTCAGCGTGGTCTGGCGATTGGAGCGCTGGATCTCGGTCGCGGCCGCCTTGACCTCGACATCGACCATCGCCAGCAGCGGCACGATCCGGCCGTCCGGTGCGCGCACGGTGAACGAAGCGATGTCCTTGGTGCCGAAATTCTCCGCGCCGGCGAAACGCACCCAGACCGGGACTTCGGTGTCGCCGCGACGGAATTCGCGCAGCGGCGCGCCGCGCAGGGCCAGGCCGACGAACGTGGAGACGTTGTCCGCGCTGAAGCCGAAGGACGCCGCGCGCTCGCGGTCGACCCGCACCGACAGTTCGCTGTTCTGGTCGCCGGCGTTGATGCGCACGTCGCGCAGCTCCTTGCGGCTGGCGAGCACGGGAACGATGTCGGCCCCCAGTTCCCTGAGCGTTTCCGACGAATCGCCGACCAGTTGCACCTGCACGGTCTCGCCGCCGAAACCGCCACCGCCGCCGGGACCGCCCTGATTGCCGCCGATGCCGATCTGGGCACGCGCCGACTTGGGCAGGTCCTTGCGCAGTTGTTCGATGACCGCCGGCGTCTGGTCGCTGCGGGCCTCGTCGAACTTGATCTGGGTGCCGCCCCAGCCCTCTTCGCTGAAGAACGAATAGATCTGGACGATGCCGTACTTCTTGCGGTTGGCGTCGAGGAAATTCTCGATGCGCTCGATTTCCTCGGACATCTGCTCCTTCGTGTACGCGCCCTTCCACTGGTAGAAGACGTCGGCCTCGAGGGCATCCTCGCCGCCGAACATGTTGACCTTCATCTGCGTCATCGGAAGCACGCTGACCGCCACGATCAGCACGATCCCGAGCACGCTCTTGCCGCGGTGTTCGAGGGTCCAGCGCAGGAACGCGGCGTAACGGCGCTGCAGCGAAGGAATCAGGCCGCGGTCGTTGCGGACCGCCGGCGGCGTCTTCATCCGCGCCGAGAGCATCGGGATCAGGCTCACCGCCACCAGCCAGGAGGCGAGCAGCGACACCGAAATGGTGATCGCGATCTGGGCCATGAAGATGCTGATCATGTTGCGGTCGCCGAACAGGTTCGGCACGAACACGATGCAATGGCAGAGCGTGCCCGCGGACAGCGCGATGGCGACGTTGCGCGTACCGAGCAGCGAGGCCAACCGGGGCTGGTCCGGCATGCGTTCGCGCTCCTGGTAGATGCTCTCCACCACCACGACCGCGTTGTCCACCAGCATGCCGACCGCGAGCAGCAGGCCCATCATCGTCAGGATGTTGAGCGTGACCCCGGCGAAGTACATGAACCCGAGGGTCATCACGAAGCAGATCGGAATCGCGGTGCAGACCATCAGCGTCGACGGCCAGTGGCGCAGGAAGAAATACAACACGATCACCGACAACAGCAGCCCGACCAGACCGGCCTCGGCCAGCTCCAGCAGCGAGGTGGTCACGGATTCGCCCTGATCGCCGACCACCAGCACCTGCACGCCGTTGAGCGCGGGATCCGCGGCGATGGCGTTGACCTCCGCGAGCACGTCGCGCGAGACCTGCACCAGGTTCGCGCTGCGCTCCTTGAAGATGTCCAGCCCCACCGCCGGCCGGCCGTCCAGACGACGGCCGTAATCCATGCGCGAAGGCTTGAGCACGACATCGGCCACGTCGCCGAGGCGCGTGCCCTTGTCGTCGATGACGATGTTGCGGTACTGATCGAGATCGACGAGCTCGCCGACCGGCTGGACCCGCAGGCGCTTTCCGCCATCGTCGATCTGGCCGGCCGACACCGAGAAATTGACGTTGCGCAGGCGCGCATTGAGGTCGTTCAGCCCGACGCCGTGGGCGTTCAGGCGATCGGAGGAGATCGCGATCTCGACCTCGCTCGGCGGCGCGCCGAGCACATCGACGCGGGCGACGCCGGGAATCCGCTCGAGCCGGCGCTTGAACTCGCGGTCGATCATGTCGTATTCGCGGGTCATGTCGCGATCCGAGGCGAGCCGGACCTTCACCACGGCCTCGTCGCTGGTCGAGAATTTCAGCACGAAGTAGCGCTGCAGATCGTCGGGCAATTCGTCGCGGATCGCGTCGATGCGCTCGCGCGCATCGGACGCGGCGATCGACGCATCGCGCTCCCAGTCGGAAAACTGGATGAACATCGATGCGCCGTCGGCCTTCGCGCTGCCGTCCATGCGCTTGATGCCGGTCATCGTCGAGACCGCTTCCTCGACCGGGCGCAGCACCGTACGCTCGACCTCTTCCGGCGTGGAGCCGGAGTACGGCAACTGCAGGAAGATGCCCGGGAACGTCACCGAGGGAAACGCTTCCAGCGGCAGGCGCACCGCCGCGATCAGGCCGACCACGAACAGCGACACGAAGAACATCACCGTGGTGACGGGGCGCTTGATGCTGAACTCGGCGACGCTCATGACGACATGCCCTCTCCTGCGGTCGCGTCGAAATCCTCGCCGCGCTTGGCGCGGGCGCGCCTGCCGCGGGCCACGTAATGCTCATCCGGCCGGCGATCGAGCAGATCGTAGACCACCGGAATCACCACCAGCGTCAGCAGCGTCGACACCAGCAGACCGCCGATCACCGTGATCGCCATCGGCGAGCGCACCTCCGCACCTTCGCCAAAGGCCAGTGCCAGCGGCAGGAAGCCGAACAGGGTGCAAAGCGTGGTCATCATGATCGGACGCAGACGCGAACGAGCGCCTTCGACCAGCGCTTCGCGCTTGGGCATGCCCGACTCGCGCGCCTGGTTCACCTTGTCGATCAGGATGATCGCGTTCTTCACCACCAGACCCACCAGCAGGATCAGGCCGATGAAGACCACCACCGAGATCGTGGAACCGGTGACCAGCAGCGCGAGGATCGCACCCACCAGCGCCAGCGGGATGGTGAACAGGATCACGAACGGATGCAGCAGCGATTCGAACTGCGAGGCCATGACCAGATAGACGAGGAACACGGCCAGGCCGAACGCGAACAACAGCGACTGCAGCGATTGCGACAACTCCTCGCCTTGGCCGCCGATGTGCATGCCGATGCCCGCGCCCAGGCCGCCTTCGGCCTCGTCGACCATCTCGCGCACTTCGCGGACCGCGGTCCCCAGATCGATGTCGCGCAGGTTGGCCGACACCACCGCAACACGCACCTGATCCGCGCGATGGATCTCGCTCGGTCCGGTGGTCGCCACGACATCCGCCACCGAGTCGAGGGTCACGGGATTGGCGCTTCCGGGATTCACGATCAGGCGACGGATGTCGTCCACCGTCGCACGGTCCGACTCGCGCGCGCGCACCAGCACATCGATCTTGCGGCTGCGGAAGCTGTAGCGGGTGGCGACATCGCCGCGCACCTTCTTCACCACCGCATCGGCCACCTGGCGCGTGGTCAGGCCGAGCGCGCCGGCGCGCTCCTGGTCGAAGTGGATCTGGATTTCAGGAAAGCCCTGCTCGACCGTCGATTTCACGTCGGCGTAATGCGGGTTCTCGCGCAGCATCGCCGCCATTTTCCGCCCGGCGCGCTCGATGCCCGCCAGGTCCTGCCCGCTGAGTTCGATTTCCAGCGGCATCGAGAAACTGAAGAGTTCCGGGCGGCTGAAATCGACCTGGGCACCGGCGTACCGACCGGCGCTTTCGCGCAGGCCTTCGACCAGCGCGGCTTCGCGCTGTTCGTCGCCGCTGTCGTTCATCACCACCGAGAGCTTGCCGATGTTCTCGCCGCTTTCGGTCGGGCTGGCGTCCAGCCGCGTGCCGCTGCCGCTGACGCCGTACAGCGCGCGGATGCCCTGGTCCTTCGCATGCGTCTGCTGCAGCTCGCGCACCACGCGATCGGTGTCGCGCAGCGGCGTGCCCGGCGGCAGTTTCACCGTCATCTCGAAGCGGTCCTGCGCCAACTGCGGGATAAGGTCGGTACCGAGCAGCGGCACCGCAAGCAGGCTGGCGCCGAACGCCGCCGTGGCGAGCACCAGCACCAGCGCCGGACGCCGCATCGCACCGGGCAGCAGGCGCAGATAGCCCGTTTCGATGCGATGGTAGGGCGCCATCGCCAGATCGCTGAGCTTGCGCATCACCGGCCCTATCACCGCGGACAGGCCGCGCCAGATCCGCACGAACACGAAGGCCGCGCCGAACGCGCCGCCGCGCGTGGCCGTACCCAGGCCGTTGCGGGCGACGGCGAGCGGCTTCTGCCATTTGCCGTCGGGCTCCCACTTCGGATGCGCCGGTTCTTCCGGGAACGCCATCGGCGCGCGATCGCGCCAGCCGCTGAGCATCGGGATCAAGGTCATCGACACCACCAGCGAAATGCCGATCGCGGTGGCCACGGTCAGCGCCTGATCGCGGAACAGTTCGCCGGCGATGCCCTGCACGAACACCAGCGGCAGGAACACCGCGATGGTGGTGAGCGTGGATGCGACCACGGCCATGCTGACTTCGCGCGTGCCCTCGATCGCCGCGGCGAACACGCCGAGGCCGCGTTCGCGCGCCTTGGCGATGCTTTCCAGCACCACGATCGAATCGTCCACCACCAGACCGGTGGCGAGCGCCAATCCGCCGAGCGACATGACGTTGAGGCTCAGGCCGAACTGGTCCATGAAGAAGAACGTGGTGACGATCGAGACCGGCAGCGACAGCGCGATCACGAAGGTGCTCCAGCCGTCGCGCAGGAACAGGAAGATGATCAATACCGCGAGCAGACCGCCGACCACGGCGTCGAACTTGACGTCGTTGATGGCGTGACGGATGAACTGCGACTGGTCGTCGACGGTGGTGAGCTCGATGTCGTCGGGGATTTCCTTGCGGATCTCGGCCAGCTTGGCCTCGATCGCATCGGCCGAGGACACGGTGTTGGCGTCGCCTTCCTTGTAGATCGCGAGTTCGACCGCTTCGCGACCGCCGAGGCGGATGATCGATTCGCGTTCCTTGTGCCCCTGGCGCACCTCGGCGATGTCCATCAGGCGCACCGGCAGGCCACCGGCGGGCGTGCCGCCGTTGGCGCCGGAGGCGCTCTGCACCGAGCTGGCGGCCGCGATCGCGGCGGCCGAGCCGGTCGACGCCGCCACCGCGGCCATCTGACGCGCCGCCGACGCCGCGGCGTCGTTGCCGGCGCTGCGCGTGGTGACCAGCATCTGCCGGATTTCCTCGATGCTGGCGAACTGGTTCACCGTGCGCACGAGGTAACGCTGGCTGCCCTCTTCGAGACGGCCACCGGACACGTTGATGTTCTCGGCCTGCAGGCGCTGGATCACGGTGTCGATGGAGAGATTGAGCTGGGCGAGCTTCTGCTGATCGATGTCGACCTGCACCTCGTCTTCCAGACCGCCGCCGACCTTGACCGCGGCGACGCCTTCCACCGGTTCCAGTTTCTTCTTCAGATCGTCGTCGGCGAAGCGACGCAGTTCGGTGAGCCGGCGCAGCGCCTGCGCCTCGTCGGCGATGGCGGTCTTGGGCGCCAGCACGAGGCGCATGATCGGTTCGGTCGAAGGATTGAAACGTAGCAGCACCGGCGCCTTGGCTTCCAGCGGCAACTGCAGCACTTCCATCTTGTCGCGCACTTCCAGGCTGGCCTGGTCCATGTCGGTGCCCCAGGCGAACTCGAGCACGACATCGCTCTGGCCCGTGCGCGACACCGACTTCAGTTTGCGCAGGTTCTTGACCACGCCGAGGGCCTCTTCCACCGGCTCGGTGATCAGGGTCTCGATCTCCGACGGCGCCGCGCCGGTGTATTCGGTGCGCACGGTGAGCGTCGGATAGCTCAGATCGGGCAGCAGATTCACCTTGAGGCTCATCAGCGCCAGGCCGCCGAACAGGAACATCGTCAGCCAGAACATCGCCACCGTGACCCGGCGGCGGGTCGAGAACTCGACCAGTCCCGATCCGTATGCCGACGCGTCCTCGGTCGGGGGAGCGTCGTGCGCGCTCACGACTTGTCGCCTGCGGGTTTGGCTGCGGCCACCGGCTTGGCCGCGGCATCGCCGATCACCTGGACCTTGGCGCCTTCGCGCAGTGCGATCTTGCCGGCGGTGACCACCCGATCGCCCGCCTTCAGACCGGAACGGACTTCGACCCATTCGCCGTCGTAGTAACCGAGCTTCACCGTGATCCGCGCGGCCTTGCCGCCGCGCACCGCGAATACGGCCGGATCGTTCTCGTCGTCGAGCAGGGCGTTGCGCGGTATCACCAGAGCGTTGGCGCGCTGGTCGTAGTCGATCTTGATGCGTCCGAACATGCCGGGCTGGAGCAGGCCGCCGCCATCGAAGGCGCAGATCACGCGGAAGGTGCCGCTGCCGGAATCGACCACCGGCGCGACGCGATCGACGCGCCCTAGGAACGGGCGCCCGGGCAACGCATCGACCATCAATTGCACCGGCAGCCCGGGCTTGAGCGTCGCCAGTTCGCGTTCGGGCACGTTGAGCGTGGCCTCCAGTCGCGAGGTGTCGACGATCCGGAAAATCGGCGTATTGATCTGGACGAAGTTGCCGGTCTTGATCGAACGCTCGGCGATGATGCCGGAAATCGGCGCGACGACATTGGCGTACGACAGTTCGAGATTGGCCAGACGATTCACCGCGCGGGCGTTCTCGAGATCGAACCTGAGCTGATCGATGTCGTTGGCGCTGAGCAACTGCTGCGCGAACAATTGCCGGGACCGGTTGTAACTGGCCTCCAGCTTGCGCAACTGGGCTTCGCTCTGCGCGGCCTGCAGGGCGGCGCGGGCCGAATCGAGGCGCACCAGGACCTGACCGGCGCGGACCTGCTGGCCCACTTCCGCCATGACCTGCAGGGCGACGCCCGAGGTCTTGGCCACCACCTGGGACTCGCCGCGGGCTTCGAGCGGTGCGGTGCCGGTGTAGCTGGCGGCGATGGCGCGGGTGGAGACCGCCACGGCTTCGACCGGCACCGCCTCTTCGGCCTTGCTCTCCTGGTCCTTGGCCTTGGCGTCCTGACCCCCGGGCTTGCAGCCGGCCAGAACGAGACAACCGAGCAGGACGCCCACCCCCATACTGCGGGCGAGCGTCGTCCTTGCGGCAGATACGGGCGGAGTGTGAGTGGCGGACATCGTGGGCATCGTCGGTCGGTTGTGAGGTGTTGTATCAAGGTATATCACCCAGTCATGACCAGCATCCGCCAGAGGTCATGGTGACTCGCGGGACACCCGGGCGCCGCATCGGAGAGGTGGTCCGGACGGCCTGCGTCGGAGCGATGGCTCAGGCTATACTGTCCGGATTGCGCGTTCGCGACTGCGGACGCTCCCGACATCACGCCCCGACATGACGCCAGATATGATCCGATCGACGAATCGTTGTTCGCTGCTCGCCGGTTGCCTCGCCCTGTTCGCCGCCTTCGCGGTGCAGGCGCAGACGCCCGCAGGTTCCGCCGAAAAAGGCAAACAGCTGGCTTACACCTGCCAGGGCTGCCACGGCGTCACCGGCTACAAGAACGCCTATCCCACCTACAGCGTGCCGAAAATCACCGGCCAGTCCGCGGAATATCTCGCGAACGCGCTCATCGAGTACCGCAAGGGCGCGCGCAAGCACCCGACCATGCAGGCGCAGGCGCAGAGCTTTTCCGAGCAGGACATCGCCGACATCGCCGCCTACCTTTCGAGCCTGAAGAAGTGAGCGACGCCCGCATGACGAAGCGCACCCTGCCCATCGCCCTCGCCCTGACCCTCGGCATCGCCCTGAGCGGCTGCGGCAAATCCGAACCCGACGCCGCCGCGCACGCCGAAGGCGCCAAGGCCGAGCACAAGGCCGAGTTCGACCATATCAACGCCTTCAACGGCGACGCCGCCCGTGGCGAACGCATCGCCGCCGACAAGCAGCTCAGCGGCACCGGCCAGGCCTGCATCGACTGTCACGGTCCCGGCGGCGCCAAGCCCATCGACGTGACCTACCCGGTCCTCGCCGGCCAGTACCAGGACTACATCTTCCACGCGATCAAGCAGTACCGCGACGGCGGCCGCGAGCACGCGCTGATGACCAACCAGATCAAGGGCGCGGCCGATGCAGGCAAGCTCGACGATCAGGGCATCGCCGACCTCGCCGCCTATTTCGCCGCCCAGACCGGCCCGCTGGGCGATCTGCACGGCAAGTAAGCCCACGGCGCCACGCGATCGACGACGACGGGAGCCTCAGGGCTCCCGTTCGCGTTTTCGGGGATCGATGTTCCGTGCGTTTCGACCGCACCGGATGCGACTTCACCGGTTTTCTTCCCGGGCAGCCACTTCCCGGAATGACGACCCGCACCGGACTCAGGGCCCGTTCGTGCGTGGCAGGCTGTCCCGGTCTTCCTGCAGTTCCGGCTTGAACGGCACGTCCGGCGGCGGCCGTGCGATGGCTTCCTGATCCTGCAGATTGGGATCGTAAATCGTGCAGCCACCACCGCCCTGCAGCAGGGAAACGGTGCACATGATGCGTTTGGTGGTCCCGGGGATCGGAATGGCGACGTTCTTGATGCCGCGGCTCACCCACTCTTCCAGCAGCGAACGGTTGGGAATCCAGAAACGATCGAAGCGGGTCGGCGTGTAGTCCAGCGGCGGCCGTTTGAGCCACGTGCCCATGCGATCGATCTTCTCGAAGTCCTCGATGACCGTGCCCGGCGGCAGCCCGCCACCGACACGTCCACCGTCGCCCGGCAGGCGCACGCTGCCGTCGCTGTTGAACAGCCCGGGCGAGCGCCCGGCGGTGCTGTTGCCGGGAACGTTGCGATCGGACGCGCCCCAATCGTCGCTGCGCACGGTGCTGGGGGCGGCGCCCGGGCGTGGCGATGGCGTCGGCCCCGCGCCGGCCGGTGCGGCCGCGGTGGGACGACCCGTCGCCGTGGCCTGCGGGCGACCGCCGGACGTGGCGGCGGTCGCGGGCGCGCTCGCGGTGCCCGGCGATGGCGCAGTGCCGGTGGCGGGTATGCGTGATGGCGTGGGCGCCGCTGCGGATGCGCCGGTGGTGGCAGCGGCCGGCGCGGGCGGTGCGCGCACCTGCACTTCGCCCGGGACGGTGCGCAGTTCGGGCACCCGCAGCGTGGGCGTGCGCTGGGCGCTGGGCGAAACCTGGCGCGCGATGACCGGGGCCGGCGCGCGCTGCGCTTCCACTTCGGTCACTTCGGTCCGCAGCGCAGGCACGGTCGGCGCCGCCGGTCGCGGCGTGGGTCGCTGGATGTTCGGTACCGCCGTGGTGGCCTTGAAGGTTTCGACTTCGGTCGCCTGCGCAGCGACCTCGGGCACCCGCAGCGCGAGCCGGGGAATCGTCGGGTCCATCGGAACCGGCGCCGGCAGCGTGAAATCGATATCGGTCGTCGGCGTCTGGGTCACCGCCAGCGGCTGCGGCGCTGCCGCATCGACCGGTGGCGACGGTGTCGGTTCGGGCGGCGTGGGTTGCGATGGCGGGGCTTGCGATGGCGTTGTATCGGCCTGCCGGGCATCGGCCGGGGCGGGCGGCACGGACGGGGCGCTGGCTGCGGCCGCCGCCGCGGGGACCGATGTCGACGCAGGCGCTGCCGCTGCAGACGCCGGTGCATCGCTTTCGCCTGCCGCGGGCGCACCGCCGGTCTCCGCCGGCGTGCCGTCGCCGATGTATTCGATCAGTGTCGATTCGCCCGCCTGCTGCGCCTCCGGCGGCGCGTCGCCGAGCTGCACGAAACCCAGCCACAGCAGCAGCGCGCCGAACACGAGATGCAGCAGACCCGAGAACACCGCCGCGAATCGGCGCAGGCCGCGCTGATCCCGCGGCGCGGGCTCCCACTGCTGGCGCGCCAGTCGCGCGAACGCACGCCAGCGATCCAGCGGCGGCGCGGCTTTCGGTCGCGGGCGCAGCGGTCGCGCCAGGAATACGTCCAGATAATCGGCGACCGGCGCACCGGCGACCCTGCCGACGCGCTCGCCCATCGCCATGAACCAGGCGCGCCAGGTCGGCGGAAATCCGCCGAAGGGGCGATCGGCATGCACCGGAAAACGCCGCCGATGGCGGACCTGCAGGATTTCGATCAGATCCGCGGCGGAAAACACGCGCGGCGGGGCCCGGTCAGACCGACGAACGCGCGATGTAGGGCGCCGATCCGCTGGCGTGGTCGGTCGCGTCGCGCACGGCGGTCACGCCCGGGACTTTCTCCAGCAGGGTTTTCTCGATGCCCTGCTTCAACGTCACGTCGGCCATGCCGCAGCCGTGGCAACCGCCGCCGAAACTCAGGATGACGACGCCGTCGGCGGTCACTTCCCGCACCGACACATGCCCTTTGTGCTGGGCCAACTGCGGATTGACCTCATGCTCCACCACCCAATGCACACGCTCGACCAGCGACGCGGATTCGCCCGGCGTCTCGCCCTTGATCTTCGGGGCGCGGATCTGGAGTTGGCCGCCGGTGGCCTGCTGGGTGTAATCGATCTCCGCACCATCGAGATAGCGCACGCTGCCGGCATCGAGCCACAGCGTGAACCCCTCGCAGTCCACCGCCCATTCGTCGCCCTGCAGGTCGCCGGGTTCGGCGAATTCCAGACGGACATCGGCACGCGGCGTGCCGGGGTGGAGGGCGCTCAGGCGCACGCCCAGCCCGGGCAGGGCCTCGCGTTCGATCAAACGGCGGAAGTGCGACTGCGCGGATTCGGAAATCTGGATCATGCGGCTATTCTAGCGGTCCGCCCGTCGCGTGCCCGCCTGCTTTTCGTCATGCCGGCGGAACAGTGTTCAGTTTCGTGCGATTCCTTCCGGAGTTCCCCCATGTCCGACCTCGTCCCCCTCGCCCAGGCGCGCTGCATTCCCCGTCGCGGCCACGAACATCGCCTGCCGCCCGCGCAGATCGCCGAACTCATGCCGCAATTGCCCGGCTGGGAGCTGGCGGAAAACGGTCATGCGCTGCTCAAGACCTTCGCCTTTCCCGACTACTACCGCACGATGGCGTTCGTGAACGCGCTGGCCCATATCGCCCATCGCGAAGACCATCACCCGGACCTGGGTGTGCATTACGACCGCTGCGTGGTGCGCTTCTCCACCCACGACGTGGGCGGCCTCAGCGAGAACGACTTCATCTGCGCGGCGAAAGCCGAAGCGCTCGTCGGCTGACCGCTCCAGCACGGACACGGCACCGTCGCTTCCCGGGGTCGAAGGACGCCGGGCCGACGGCAGGCTTCCGGGTCTTCCGACGAAAAATATTCCAACGAACCGATCGCGACAGGGATTGCATGTGGGCGACATCACCGAACTGATCGATGCGGGCAATGCCGGCGGCGGCGTGGACAACGCCGCACTGTTCGGTGCCGCCTACGACGAGCTCAAGAAGCTCGCGCGCGCCAGGCTGGCGCGTTCGGGCCCGATGACCCTGCTGGACAGTACCGCGCTGGTGAACGAGATCTGGCTGCGGCTGTCGGGCAAGCAGACCCTGCAGGTCGACACGCGGCGCCGGTTCTTCGCCTATGCCGCACAGGTCATGCGCACGGTGATCGTCGACCAGTTGCGCGAACGCCATGCCGAGCGTCGCGGCGGCGGTGCGCGCAATGTCACCCTCGACACCGCGCTCGGCGATGGCATCACCGGAGACGACGAAGCCCTGCAGGTGCACGAGGCGCTGGAATCGCTGGCGCAGATGGAGCCGCGACTCGCCCAGGTGGTGGAAATGCGCTATTTCGGCGGCATGACCGAGCTGGAGATCGGCGAAGCGCTCGGCCTGACCGACCGCACCGTGCGCCGCGATTGGGAAAAGGCGCGGCTGTTGTTGGCATCGATGCTGGCGTGACGCCCGGATGATCGCCAAGGACGGATGTCCTGTCTCGACACCGCATCCCGTTCGTGCGGGCGCCCATCCCTGCGAGCGCGCATGAACGTCCTGCCCTGCCCTCCTTCCGACTGGCCGCGGTTCTCCGCGTTGCTCGACCAGTGCCTCGAACTCGAACCCGCGGCGCGGGACGCGTGGCTGGACGCGCTGACGGGCGACGACCGGCGTTTCCGCGACGGGCTGCAGGCGCTGCTGCTGCGCGGCGAGCGATGCAGCAGCGACTGGCTGGAGACGCCGGCGGGCGCCGTCGACGCGCAGCCGCCGGCGTTCGTCGAAGGCGAACGCATCGGGCCGTGGCGGCTGCTGCGGCCGCTCGGCAGCGGCGGCATGGGCGCGGTCTGGCTGGCCGCGCGCGCGGACGGCGCCTATCAACGCGAAGTCGCGCTGAAGCTGCCGCACGCGCATCTGCTGGGCGGCGCGCTGCGCGAGCGCTTCGGCCGCGAACGCGACATGCTCGCGGCGCTCTCCGATCCGCGCATCGCCCGGTTCTATGATTCCGGCGTCGACGACGACGGCGGACAGCCGTGGCTGGCGCTGGAATACGTCCAGGGCACGCCGATCACCGAGTACTGCGAACGTCGCGCGCTGTCGGTGCGCGAACGCGTGGCGCTGCTGCGCGAGGTGGCTGCCGCGGTCCAGGCCGCGCATGCGCGGCTGATCGTGCATCGCGACCTGAAACCGGCGAACGTGATGGCCACCGAAGACGGCCAGATCAAGCTGCTGGACTTCGGCATCGCCAAACTGCTCGACGACGATCCCGCCGACAGCGGGCTGACCCAGCTCGGCGGCCGCGCCGCCACCCCCGACTATGCCGCGCCGGAACAGTTCGACGGCGGCGCGATCACGGTCGCGACCGATGTCTATGCCCTTGGGGTGATGCTGTACGAACTGCTGACCGGCGCGCGTCCGTTCCCGGCGCGGTCGCGACTGGGCCGGCTGATCGAAGCGCGCGGCGATGCGCCGCTGGCCTCCACCCGGGTCACCGGCAAGCGGCGCGCGGAACTCGCCGGCGATCTGGATGCGATCCTGGCCAAGGCCATGGAGCCCGATCCGGCGAAGCGTTACGGCTCGGTCGAAGCGTTTTCCGCGGATCTCGCGCGCCATCTCGAGCACCAGCCCATCCAGGCGAGGCGCATCGGTCGCTGGCGTCGGGCCGTGAAGTTCATGCATCGGCATCGCCAGGGCGTCGCCGTCGCCGCGATGCTGGCGCTGGCGCTGGGCACCGGCCTGGCGGGCGTGCTGTGGCAGTCGCAGCGCGCCGCGGAAGAAGCGCGCCGGGCGAGCGCGATCAAGGATTTCCTGGTCGAGATCTTCGCCGCCAGCGATCCGCGCACGGCCTCCGACCAGCCACGCGGCAACATCACCGCCAAGGCGCTGCTGGATGCCGGCGCGGCGAAGATCGAATCGCGCTTCGCCGATGACCCCGAGCTTCAGATCGAACTGCTGCGCACCATCGCCGATCTCTACGCCCAGCTCGACGAGGACGCGCGCTACGAAGCGCTGCAGGCCCTGCAGTTGAAGAAAGTGCGCGAGCGCTTCGGCCCGCTGCATCCGAACATTCTCAACGGCGCGGTCGAAAGCGCCCAGCGCGCCTGCAGCCAGGGCGAACACGCGATCTGCGTCGCGCGCGTGGCCGATGCGGATCGCCTGCTGACAGCGAGCGGCGACGAAGACCCGCATCTGCGCGCGCAATGGTGGCTGGCGCGTGGTCTGCAACTGCAGGGCGAAGACGGCCGGATCGACGAGACCGAGCGCGCCTACGCCAGCGCCGTCGAGCTGTATCGGCGCCACGATCCGCGCTCGCGAGGGATGGTGACGGCACTGCAGGAACTGGCCACCTTCTACACATCGATGAAACTCGACCACGCCCGCGCGATCGCGGCGTACAACGAAACCCTGGCGCTGGCCGAATCCCTGCCGGACCGGAACGACGCCGAACTGCAGACGCTTTACGGCAACCTCGGACTCGCGCACCAGCAACTCGGCCAGTTCGCCGAGGCCGCGGAGGCGTTCCGCAAATCCGCCGACTACGCCGACCGCACCACCGGCGCGGAATTTCCCACCGCCTGGGTGCCGCGCGTGAATGCGGCGCGCACGCTGCATCTGTCCGGTCAACGCGAGGCCGCGCATCGCGAATTCGCGCGCCTGCTGCCGCTGCTGCCCGACGACGGCCGCCACGCGACGGACGTCGCCACGGTCCGCGAGGTCTACGGCGAGCGCCTCTCCAGCGAAGGGCGCCCGGAACTCGCCATCCCGCAGCTCGAAGCCGCGGTCGCGCTCTACGCCCGGCAGACGTTGCATTCGTTCAAGGTGCGGCTGGTGCGCCGTTATCTCGGCGAAGCCTATGCGCGCGCAGGACGCGATGCCGAAGCCGGACGCATGCTGAAAGCATCGCTCGACGAATACCTCCAGCAGCAGTCCGACAGCGACCAGCCGGTGATGGCGATCCGCGAAAGCTGGGGACGCTGGCTGCTGGAACGCGGGAGCCTGGACGAAGCACGCGCGCAGTTCGATACCGTCGTGGCGCATGCGGACGGCCGCAGTTTCGCGCATGTGGCGCTCGCGCATGGCGGTCTGGCGCGGATCGCGCTGGCGGAAGCGCGCACGGCTGACGCGCTGCGGGAAAGCGGTGCGGCGATCGCCGGCTGGAAGGACGTGACCGGCTTTCGCGATGTCCGCATGGGTCCCTATCTGCAGCGCATCCATGCCGATGCCCTGGCCGCGAACGGCCAGTTCGCCGCGGCGCAGGCGGAAGAAGACGCCGCGGCCGCCGCGAGCGTGCGCTACGACGCTCCGGGCGTCGCCACCACGCAGCGACGACACATGGCCGCGCAACGCTGAAACGCGGTTTCGGACGGCAAGCGAAGATGACCCGGGCGATGCGGAAGGGTTACTTCAGACGATCCAGCACATCCACCAGTTCCGGCGCCAGCGGCGCGTCCAGCAGATAGTGGGCGCGACCGCCATCGAGCGAGAACTCCAGCGACGCGGCGTGCAGGAACATGCGCTTCAGGCCGACCTGTTCGCGCAGCCGCTTGTTGACCTCGACATCGCCGTACTTGTCGTCGCCCGCGACCGGATGGCCGATGTGCTGGGCGTGGACGCGGATCTGGTGGGTGCGGCCGGTCTCGATCCGCACCTCGCAGTAGGAATGCCCGCCGCGACGCTCCAGCACCCGGAAATGACTCAGCGAGGGCTTGCCCTGAACATGGACCTGGACGTGGCGCTCGCCGCCCTGGCGCAGGCCGATGTGCAGCGGAGCATCCACGGTCATGGTGCCGTCGGGCATGCGTCCGGCCAGCAGCGCCAGGTAGCGCTTGGCGATGCCGCGACCATCGTCGGCATCGCTCTCGCGCATCAACGCCTGCAACTCGGTCAGCGCCGAGCGCTTCTTGGCGATCACCATCAGCCCGGACGTGTCGCGGTCGAGCCGGTGCACCAGCTCCAGCGATTCGTTCGGCCGCAGCGCGCGGAGGGTCTCGATCACCCCGAAACCGATGCCGCTGCCGCCATGACTGGCGACCCCGGAGGGTTTGCTGATCGCCAGCAGCCGGGCATCCTCGAACACGATGCTGGCCGCCATCGCGTCCAGCAGCCCGCGCGCCGGGGCGCCCTTCTCGCCCGGTTCGGACAGGCGCACAGGCGGGATCCGCACCTCGTCGCCCGCCTCCAGCCGGGTCTCGGCCTTGGCGCGCCCTCCGTTCACCCGCACCTGGCCGCTGCGCACGATCTTGTAAATCAGGGACTTGGGCGCGCCCTTGAGCTGCCCGAGCAGGAAATTGTCCAGCCGTTGGCCGGCGCGGTCCTCGGGCACGCGGACCAGGCGGACCTGTCCCGAAGGGCGCGGATTGGAATCGATTGAGGCCATCGGGGTCGTGATCTGCTACACTCGTTGGGCGGTATAAGGGTTTGATTTCGCAGGAAGTTGCCGCTGCTGGTTTCGTTTGCAGCGGCGCCGGGCCGAAAGCCCACCTCCCTTGCGATCTTCGATGCAGTGCGCGGCCACCGCCCCCGGGGCGGCCATGTTAGCGGCTTGTCGGCGAACCCGCTTATCGCCGGGTGCATGGCATCCGTGCTCTGAACACGTCCCGCGCCGCCGCGACGTCGCGCCCCAAGCGCAACGAAGCAGGCAGCCGGCCCGGCAAAACACCAGAAGAAAAGCGCTCCCGCGGCCCGCCGTGGTGTTGCAGCGCTGGAACACATGTAGCGGACCTCCGGCCGCGCGCCCTTGCGCGCGACGGTGCCGCCGGCAGTCTCCAGAGGCGAAAACGCCCCGGCGTTCCGTGCGCCCGCCCAAGGCGGGTTTCGAAGCGCTGAGGAACGCAAGTCCATGAAACGCATGCTCATCAATGCGACGCAGGCCGAAGAACTGCGCGTCGCGATCGTCGACGGCCAGACCCTTTACGACATCGACATCGAACGGCCGTCGAAGGAACAGAAGAAATCCAACATCTACAAGGGCCGCATCACCCGGCTCGAACCGTCGCTGGAAGCGGCCTTCGTGGAATACGGCGCGGAGCGCCACGGCTTCCTGCCGCTGAAGGAAATCTCGCGCGATTACTTCCAGAGCGGCGTGGACCACCACAAGGCCAGCATCAAGGAACTCCTGCGCGAAGGCCAGGAAATCGTCGTCCAGGTCGACAAGGAAGAGCGCGGCAACAAGGGCGCCGCGCTGACCACGTTCATCTCGCTCGCCGGCCGCTACATGGTGCTGATGCCGAACTCGCCCACCGCCGGCGGCGTCTCGCGCCGGATCGAAGGCGACGACCGCGCCGCGCTGAAGGCGGCGATGGACGTGCTGGCGATCCCGGACGACATGGGCGTGATCATCCGCACCGCTGGCGTCGGCCGCGACGCCGAAGAACTGCAGTGGGACCTCGACTACCTGCTCAGCGTCTGGAAGGCGATCGCCGAAGCCGCGCTGAAGAAGGCCTCGCCGTTCCTGATCTACCAGGAATCGCGCCTGATCATCCGCGCCCTCCGCGACTACATGCGCGCCGACATCGGCGAGATCCTGGTCGACACGCCGGAGATGTACGAAGAGGCGAAGGAATTCGTCGAACAGGTGATGCCGCAGAACCTGCGCAAGCTCAAGCACTACACCGACGACACCCCGCTGTTCAACCGCTTCCAGATCGAATCGCAGATCGAGAACGCCTACGAGCGCTCGGTGCGCCTGCCTTCGGGCGGCTCGCTGGTGATCGACCAGACGGAAGCGCTGACCGCGGTCGACGTGAACTCCTCGCGCGCCACCAAGGGCGGCGACATCGAGGAAACCGCGTTCAACACCAATCTCGAAGCCGCCGAAGAAGTGGCGCGCCAGATGCGCCTGCGCGATCTCGGCGGCCTGGTCGTGATCGACTTCATCGACATGACCTCGAACAAGCACCAGCGCGATGTCGAGAACCGTCTGTCGCAGGCGCTGAAGCACGACCGCGCCCGCGTCCAGCTCGGCCGCATCTCCAAGTTCGGCCTGATGGAAATGTCGCGCCAGCGCCTGCGTCCCAGCCTCGGCGAATCCAGCCAACTGGTGTGCCCGCGCTGCGACGGCCACGGCCGCATGCGCAGCATCGAATCGCTGTCGCTGTCGATCATCCGCCTCGCCGAAGAGCATGCGATGAAGGACAACACCGGCCAGGTGCTGGTGCAGGCCCCGGTGGAAATCGCCAATTACCTGCTCAACGAGAAGCGCCGCGCGCTGAGCGAGATCGAGAAGCGCCACGACGCGCCGATCGTGATCGTCGCCGACGAATCGCTGCACACGCCGCACTACGAAGTCACCCGCCTGCGCGAGAACGAACTGGGCGAGGAAACCGCGAAGCCGAGCTACCAGCGCGGCACCCCTCGGAAGCTGGCGACGATCGCGCTGACCAAGGCGAATCTCAACATCCCGGCCGCGCCGGCGGTGACCAACGTCAAGCCGGCCCGCCCCGCGCCGCTGCGCGAAGACCGCGAGGAAACGCCCCGCCCGGCACCGCAGCCGCAACCGCAGCCGGTCATACAGGTGCAGGCGCCCGCGCCGATGCCTGCGTTCGCGCAGCCCGCCGCGGCGGCGAAGCCCGGTGGCCTCATGGGCTGGATCAAGGGCCTGTTCGGCGGCGGCGATGCCGCGCCGGCGCCGGCACCCGCCCGTCCCCAGCAGGGCCAGCAGCAGAACCGCGGCGAACGCAACGATCGCCAAGACCGCAACGGACGCCGCGATCAGCGTCGCGACGAGCGCGGCCAGAAGGGTCAGCCGCGCGAACCGCGTCGCGACGAACAGCGCCGCGATGAGCCTCGCCGCGATGAGCAGCGTCGGGACGAACCGCGCCGCAACCCGCCGCAGGGGCAATCGCCGAAGCAGCAGGGACCGCAGTCGCAGAAGCAACAGGGGCAGAAGCAGACCCCGCCCCAACAAAACCAGCCCCAGCAAAACCAGCAGAAGCCGCCGCAGCCGCAGAAGCCGGCCAACGCCGACAATGCCCCGCGTCAGCAGCCGCCGCGTCGCGAAGACCGCGCACCGGCCGCCGCGGAAGCACCGAAGCCGGTCGCCGCGGTCCCGGTCGAGACCATCGCGGCACCGGTCGCCGTCGCCGCGATCGCACCGATCGGCGCGCCTGTCGACGCACCGGTCCGCACCGATGCGCATGACGTCGAGCTCGAAGCCACGGCACTCGACGCCGCCGATCAGGCCAACGATGCCGGCGACGATGGCGCCCAGGAAGCCGGTGGCCGCCGCCGCCGTGGTCGTCGCGGTGGCCGTCGCCGCCGTCGCGGCAACGGCGAAGGCGTCGTCGCCGGCGAAATGCTGGCCGACGACGCGTTGCCGGGCGACGAGCCGCAGTCGGCCGCGCTCGACCGCAGCCAGCCTGAGTTCGATTTCGACGATCTGCCCGTCATCGAGCGCCTGCCGGTGGAGACGCCCGCCCCGGTCTCCGCCGCGCCGGCGATGGCCGCGCCGGTCGTCGCCGCTCCCGAAGCTCCGCGCATCGAGACCCCGGCGATGGACAGCCCGGCGATCGACGCGCCGATGATCGAGCGCGTCGCTGTCGAAGCTCCCGTTGCCGAAGTCGCGGCCGACACGCCCGTCGTCGCAGCCCCCGCGGTCGAGACGCCGGCGATCGAGACCGGCGTGATCGAGCAGGCCGTCGTCGAGCAGGCCGTCGTCGAGCCTGTCGTGATCGAACAGACCGTCATCGAACCGGTCGTGGTCGAACAGACGGTGATCGAACCGGCCACCGTCGAAGTCGCGGCTGCGTTCGAAGCGGCACCCGTCGACGCACCGCAGCCGGTCGAGGCCGTCGACATCGCCGCGGCGGATGCCTCGGTGATCGTGGCGCCGCCCGAGGTCGCGCCGGAACTCGCGCAGGACATCGCCGCGCCGCAGTACGGCATCGGCCTGCAGTTGTTCGACGCCCTGCCCGACGTCAAGCCGCAGGGCAGCGACGGTCAGGACGACGAGGCGTCGAAGAACGCCTGATGCGGAGATCGCCCCGCGCGCGTCAGAGGACGTGCGCGGGGTCGCTCAGGCCGTATTGCGAGGACAGCCGCGCCAGCGCGATGCTGTCCTGGATGCCCAGCTTCTCGAACAACCGCGCCTTGTGGGTGTTCACCGTCTTCGCGCTGAGGCTCAGCCGTTTCGCGATGTCTTCCTGGCGCAGGCCCTGCACCAGCAGCATCGCCACTTCCAGTTCGCGTGGCGAGAGACTGTCGAACGGCGTGGCCTCGCCGCCCAGTCCGGCCAGCGCCAGATGCTGCGCGATGCCGTTGGCGAGATAGCGCTTGCCGCGGGACACCTCGCGCACCGCGCGCAGCAGTTCGCCCGCGTCTCCGCCCTTGCCGACATAGCCCGAAGCGCCGGCTTCGATCAGGCGCTTGGGCATCGGCCCGTCTTCCAGCACCGACACCACGACGACGCGGCTGCCGTAGTCGCCCTTGACGATGCGCTCGGTCACTTCCAGGCCGCTGATGCCGGGCAGGTGCAGATCGCAGAGCACCACGTCCGGCCGCAGCCTGCGGATCATCGGCAGCGCGGTCTCGCCGTTGTCGGCCTCGCCGACGACTTCGATATCGGTCTCGGCCGACAGCATCATGCGCATGCCGGTGCGCACCAGCGCATGGTCGTCGAGCAGAAAAACGCGGATGGTCATTCCCTGTTCCTCGTGGAGTACGTCCCGGACACAGACTAGGCGAGGCCCGCGCGGCCCTCAACCGGCGTTCGCCGCGTCCGCGTGTCGGAAAATTCCGACCCGCTCCGCGCGGGTCGTCGGCGCGGGCATCGGCGCGGATGACTTCCGACACCTCATGCGCCGGGCCGGGTCTGTCACGATCCGGGCTGCCATCCTCCGGAGTCGCCCGATGTCCTTCCTCACGCGCCGCCAGATCCTGCCGGCCACCGCGCTGATCGTTTCGCTGCTGGCGGGCTGCGCATCGGCGCCGAAACCGGTCGCCGATGCGAACGCCGCAGGCGACGGCTGGCACGCCGATGTCGCGCGGATGGCCGACGCCGCCGACAACACCGGCCGACGCGCGCATCTCGAACAGCGGCTGCAGTCGCTCGGACTGACCGTGGACAAGCAGACCTTCGCGACGCAGAGCCTGCAGGGCGAGAACCTCGTCGTCGACCTCGGCGGCCCGGCCGACGCGCCGCTGCTGCTGATCGGCGCGCATTCCGATCGCGTCGGCGTCGGACGCGGCGCGACCGACAACGCCTCCGGCAGCGCGGTCGCGCTGGCGCTGGCGGAACGCTTCCAGCGCAGGCCGCTGGCGCATCACCGGATCAAGGTGGCGTTCTGGGATCTGGAGGAGCTCGGTCTGCTCGGTGCCGCCGCGTATGTCGAGCAGAAGCGCGAACGGCCCGCGCTCTACGTGAATTTCGACGTGTTCGGCTGGGGCGACAGTCTGTGGATGATGACGCCCGATCCCGCGCATCCGCTGGTCGCGGCCACGCGCGACGCGGTGCGGGCGCAGGGCCTCGCGCTGTCCGCCGGCGAGCAGTATCCGCCGTCGGATCACCGCGCCTTCCTCAAGGCCGGATGGCCTGCGGTGTCCTATTCGCTGGCGGGCGCCGACGAGATTCCCGGCATCCTCGAGATGTTCGCCGGCAAGCGCCCGATGTCGCGACCGAAGGTGATGAGCGTGATCCACACCCCGAACGACACGCTCGAACAGGTCGATGCGGCCGCCGCGGCCAAGGGCATCGACGCGGTGGAGGCGGCGCTGCGCGAGTGGGACCGCCACTCGCGCTGATCTCTCGCAGTCCGTCGACTCAGGTCGACGCCGGCAACGAAGGCAGGGGATCGCCGGGGCGCCAGCCGCCGGCTTCGAGCGCGTCGAGCAGACCCGCCACTTCGGCCTTCGCGTCGAGGCTGTGCACCGGCAGCACCAGCACATCGCCGGCCCGCGCCCACGCCAGCGCTTCGCGCGCCGCGTCGGCTTCGCGCAGCCGCACCGGCAGCGCCGATTCCGGCATGCCCAGGCGCAACAGTTCCTGGCGGATCACCTGCGCCACCTCGCCGGCGGTGCGGCCGCGCAGATAGCCGTCGATGTCCTTCACCACCACCAGATCCGGCGCGTAACGCGCGGCGGTGGCGGCGAGATCGCGGATCTGCGCGTCCTCGCGATTGCCGGCCTGGCCGAGCAGCAGCGCCAATCGTCCATGACGATGCGCTTGGGCGATGTCGAGCAGTCCGCCGAGACCATCCGGGTTGTGGGCATAGTCGAGGAACACGTCGATGCCCGCGAACGTCCACCGCTGCAGTCGACCGGGGTTGTCGGCATGGCTGCGTCCGAAATCCGCGAGCACCGCGCGCAGCGTCGCGATCGGCACGCCCATCAGCGATGCGGCGAGCGCGGCACCGGCGGCGTTGGCGATGTTGTAGCGCGCGCGGCCGCCGAGCGTGATCGGCATCGCGACGATCGCGCCGAGGTCGTGGGTTTCGCTGCCGTCGTCCAGCAGCAGATGCCCGTCGCGTGTCGCGCAGCGCGGCAGCGCCATCGCGTCCGCCGGCAGTGCGGTGTCGTCCACCGCGAACCATGCGATCCGCGGCGCGCGTTCCGGACCCAACTGTCGCAGCAGCGGATCCTCGGCATTCAGCACCAGCCAACCTTCGGCCGACACCGCGCGCGCCACCGTGAGTTTGACCTCGGCCAGATCCTCGACCGAGTGCACGCCGTACTCGCCGAAATGATCGGCGCTGATGTTGGCGACGACGGCGACATCGGCCTGCGCCAGCGCCAGCCCGCGGCGCAGCAGGCCACCGCGCGCGGTTTCCAGCACCGCGGCTTCGACATCGGTGCGCCGCAACAGCTGGCGCGCGCCGCCGGGGCCGGAATAGTCGCCGCTTTCGAGCCGCTCGATGGCGCCGGCATCGCCCACGAACAGTCCGTCGGTGCAGGAATGCGCGGTGCGCAGGCCGTGCGCGCGCAACATGGCCGCGATCAGGCGCACGGTGGTGGTCTTGCCGTTGGAGCCGGTGACCAGGGCCGCGGGAATGGTGCCCAGCCGCGGCCACGGCACGTCGTCCGCAGCGGGCACGTCGTCCAGCGCCCAGGTCATGCCGTGCACGCCCAGCCCCAGCGTCAGCGCATCGTCGTCGAACAGCGCGGGCAGCGCATGCGATGACGCGGCATCGAGCAGCGCCATGACCCGCGGCCGGCGCTCGGCCGCGGCGAAACGCTGCAGGGTGTGCAGCGCGAGCGTGGTGTCGTGCGCGGCCGGATGTCCGGGCGCGTGGAAATCGTCGAAACCGACGCTGGCGCACCACGCCCATTCGTTGATCTCGGTCGCGGCATACAGCTGATCGGCCGGCGCGACGAAGGCCAGCGAGGTGCCGCTGCGATGCACGCGCACCACCGGTTCGGTCGTCGGCCAGCCCAGCGCCTCGCGCGCCGCGTTCGCGCGCATCCACCACGCCGCCAGCGCGACCGGATCGCGCGCCTGCGTACCGAGGGTTTCGAGTGCCGCGCCGCAGCCAGCGAAATACACGTTCGAACCGGTGAGCCGCCGCGAATCCTCGAAGGGAGGCTCGCGGGGAGGCTCGCGGGGCGGTTCGCCCGGCGTGGGGATCCCGGTGCTCAGTCGTCGCTCTCCCGCGAGATGAAGATGCCGCGCTCGTCGCGGCTCACGCCTTCCCACTGCTCGGGCGAGAACCGCGGCTCGGCGCTCGGCGCCTCATTGTCGTCGAGCGTCGCCGGCGCGCGCGGCGGCGCCTTCTCCGGCGCGCCTTCGGGCTTGAACTTGATCACCTGCTTCCACGAACGCACCAGCGCGTCGGCGAAGATCAGCAGCACGTCGCCGGGCTGGGCCATGCGCAGGCCGGCGTCGATCGCTTCCTGTTCGTCGGGAATCAGGCTGATGCGCTCGTCGGGCACGCCGTGTTCGCGCAGGGTCGCGGCGATCAGCTTCGGCACCTCGTCGGGGGCGCGCCCGCGCAGGCCGTCGTCGCGCCGGCAGATGTAGTGATCGAAACCGCCGGCCACGGCCCTGGCGATCTCGCGCAGATCTTCGTCGCGGCGATCGCCGGGACCGGCCACCACCACCAGACGCCGACCGCTCACGTCGAGACGCTTGGCCAGATCGGCCATCGCCGCCACCGCATGCGCGTTGTGGCCATAGTCGAACAGCACCTTGAACGGATGCTCGTTGAACACGTTCATGCGGCCCGGGGCCTGGAAGAACGTGCTGTCGAAGGTGCGCAGGCCGGCACGGATCGCGTCGAGCTTGAGGCCCATCGAGAACGCCATGGCCGCCGCGAACATCGCGTTCTGCACGTTGTGCAGCGCCTTGCCTTCCAGCGTGGCCGGAATCAGGTGCGTCCACAGCAGCGGGATGTGGCTGCCCTTGTCGTACAGCGTGATCATCTGGCCGTTGACGCCGCCTTCCAGCGCGCAGGCGCGGCCGCCGGCGCGGATGTGTTCGCGCACCAGCCCGTGCGACGGATTCATGGTGACGTAGCAGATGACCTTGGCGTCGGTGTAGCCGCCCATCTTCAGCACGTTCGGATCGTCGGCGTTGAGCACTGCGCAGTCTTCGGCCACTTCGACCACGATGCGCTTCACTTCCGCCAGCTGTTCCAGCGTATCGATGCCCTTCATGCCGAGATGGTCGGACTGCACGTTCAACACCGCGCCCACGTCGACCTTCGGCACGCCCATGCCGGCGCGCAGCAGGCCGCCGCGCGCGGTTTCCAGCACCGCGAAATCGATCTGCGGGTCGGCCAGCACCATCCGCGCCGACACCGGCCCGGTCATGTCGCCCTCCACCGTGCGCTGGCCGTCGATGTAGACGCCGTCGGTGGTGGTGAGGCCCGGCGTGTAGCCGGCCATCTTCACGATGTGCGCGAGCATGCGCGAAGTCGTGGTCTTGCCGTTGGTGCCGGTGATCGCGGCAATCGGCACCCGCGACGGCGTGCCCTGCGGGAACAGCATGTCGATCACCGGGCCGGCCACGTCGCGCGGCTTGCCCTCGCTCGGCGCGACGTGCATGCGGAAGCCCGGCGCCGCGTTGACCTCGCAGATGCCGCCGCCGATGGTCTTGTAGCTCTCGGCGATGTTGGTGCTGAGGAAATCCACGCCGCCCACGTCCAGCCCGATCGCCTTGATCGCGCGCACCGCCATCTCGCGGTTGTCGGGATGGATGATGTCGGTCACGTCGGTGGCGGTGCCGCCGGTGGAGAGATTGGCGGTGGAGCGCAGATAGATGATGCGGCCGGCTTCGGGCACGGTGTCCGCGGTCACCTCGACGCGCGCCATCATCATCTCGGCCTGCGCATCCAGTTCGATCCGCGTCAGCACCTTCTCGTGACCGATGCCGCGCCGCGGGTCCTGGTTCACGATCTCGACCAGTTCGCGGATGGTGTGGGTGCCGTCGCCGACGACATGGCCGGGCGTGCGCTTGGTCGCGGCCACGAGTTCGCCGTTGACCACCAGCAGCCGGTGGTCGTCGCCTTCGAGGTAGGTCTCGACGATGACCGAGCGCGAAATCTCCTTCGCCTTCAGGAAGCCTTCGACCACTTCCTCGTCGCTGGTGAGGCGGATGGAAATGCCGCGGCCGTGATTGCCGTTGTAGGGCTTGGTGACCACCGGGAAACCGATCCGGCGCGCGGCGCGGCGCGCGGCGCCTTCGCTCTGCACCAGTTCCTGGCGCGGCACCGGCAGGCCGAGCGAACCGAGGATCTTGTTGGTTTCTTCCTTGTCGCTGGCCAGTTCCACCGCGATGTGCGGCGTCTTGCCGGTCACCGTGGCCTGGATGCGCTGCTGGTATTTGCCGTGGCCGAGCTGCACCAGCGATTGTTCGTTGAGGCGCAGCCACGGGATGTTGCGCTCTTCCGCGGCCTTGACCAGCGACATCGTCGACGGCCCCAGCGCGCGGCGCTGTGCGTAGCGGATGAACGCGTCGCGCGCATCGGGCCAGTTCCAGTCTTCAGGGATGGCGTCGGCCGAACGCAGTTCCGCCGGCAGCAGCGAGCGCAGCAGCTTCAGCGCGAGTTCGCCGGCCTCGATGCCTTCCTCGCGCTGCGCGTATTCGTAGACCACCGAATACACGCCCGGACGACCGTCGATGCTGCGCGTCTTGCCGAAAGTCACGTCCTCGCCGGCCATGTTCTGCAGCTCGATGGCGACGTGTTCCAGCACATGGCCCAGCCACGTGCCCTCGCCTTCCTTCATCCGCCGGATCAGGCCGCCGGGCGTGCGATACGAGCAGCCGTGTTCGGCCAGCCCGGGCACCGCTTCGATCAGGGCATCGACGAAGGCCGGACCGAGCTTGCCGGTGGGCCAGTCTTCCAGCCGTTCCAGGTCCAGCTCCAGCCGGATCACCGGGAAGTGCGCATACAGCGAGGGGCCGACGAATACCGAACGATCGATGATGCGCATGCGGACGAACTCTCCTGTTATTCCTTGGGCCTGAGCAGCGCGCCGGCCGAGGCCTTGCGCGTATGCAGGTTGAACGTAGCACCGGCGACGAGGATGTGGAAGCTCAGGCCGAGCAGGCACACCGGCTCGCCTTCTTCGACCTGCGCCATCGACGAGAACTGCAGCCCGGCGGCGTCGACAACGGTCACGCCGCCGCTGCCCAGCACCTCGACGGTGTTGTCCGGCGAGATGAGCGCCGCGGTGTCCTCGTCCAGGCCGATGCCGATCGCGAACGGATTGAAGGCCAGCGCCGCGGTGAGCCGGCCCAGGCGATCCCGCTGCCGGAAATGCTGGTCGATCACGAACCGGTTGGTCAGCCCGAGGCCGGGCGCGAGCCGCACCATGCCCGCGATCGGGGTCGGGCCTTCCTCGCCGAACGCGATCATGTGTTCGCTGAGGAAGGCGGCCCCGGCGCTGGTGCCGGCCACGTGGGTGCCGCGCGCGTTGCAGATGCGGATCGCCTTGGCCACCGCGGTGCCGCCGAGCAGCGTGCCGAGCCGCAACTGGTTGCCGCCGGTGAAGAACACGCCGGTCGCTTCCTCGATGCGTTCCACCCGGCGCGGCTCGTCGGCATCGCGGCGGGTGTCGAAATCCATCACGTCGACCCGGCCCACGCCGAGGTCGTTGAAGATTTCCACGTAGCGCGGGCCGGTGCGCAGCAGCTTGCTCGCGGTCGGAATCACCACGATGTCGGCGTCGGCGCCGCCGCAGAGTTCCACGAAGCGGGCGAGGATCGCGCGATCGTTTTCTTTTTCCTCGGCGCCGCCGATGGGGATGATCCAACCGCGCTCTTCGCCGTCGGGGATTTTACTGGGGCACATCTGACATCCTGGATTTTTTGCTGAAAGTGGAATTGCTGAAGTCGTTACGCGATGGGTGCGCTAGGCGTGCGTATGTCCGACCGGATGTTCGAACGGCCCGTGCCGCAGCACGTCGCCATCGCGCACGTGCCACATGCCGTGCGCCATGACATCGGCCACGCCCCCGTCCGCATCCAGCGCGACGAGATCGGCATCGGCGCCGACGGCGATCTCGCCCTTGCCGGCCAGGCGCAGCGTGCGCGCGACGTTGCGGGTGAAGGCCGGCAGCACGGCGTCGAGCGCATGGCCGCGCGCGAGCAGCGTGCGCAGCGTGTCGATCAGCGCCTGCGAGCGGCCCACGTCCATCCGGCACAGGCGGCCGTCGTGATCGAAGGTCGGCAGGCAACCGCCGGCGTCGGAACTGATCGTGATCCGTTCCGCCGGCGCGCCCGCGGCGCGATAACGCTCCCAGGCATCGGCGGCGGACCACGCATCCTCGCCGTCGTCGACCGGGAACGCGGTGATGTCCACGGTGCAGCCGCGGCGCGCCAGCGTCAGCGCTTCCTCGAACAGCGCTTTGCGGCGATTGACGTGGGTCGGGTGGAAGGTGCGCGCCGGCAGTTCGGTCTCGTCCAGCGCGCGGCGCACCAGCTCCAGCCCGCGCGGGCCGTCACCCAGATGCAGATGCAGCACGCCGGCCTTGCCGGTCATCAGCCCGGCGACGTGGCAATCGGAGGCGATGCGCAGGCATTCGTTGAAGGTCGGCTGGCTGGAGCGGTGGTCGCTGATCGCCAGTTCGCCCACACCGATCACCGGATCGAGATAGACGATGTCGCCGCGGACGCTGCCGGTCAGCGTGACCGGCGGCAGGTGATAGCCCCCGCACCAGGCGAAGGCGGCCAGCCCCTGCTCGCGTAGCGCATGGACCGAGGCCAGCAGTTCGCCCGGGCTGCGGGCCAAATCGTCGGTGCCCAGCACGCCGACCACCGTGGTCACGCCCGCCGCGGTGAACCGCGACAGCGGCACCGGCGGCACCCGGGTCGCGAATCCGCCCTCGCCGCCCCCGCCGGTGACGTGGGCGTGGCCGTCGATCAGGCCTGGAATCAGGCGTTTGCCGCCGAGGTCGATGGTGTCGAGGCCGGGGATGGTGGGCGAGGCCTCGGTGGTGGCGCCGATCCAGAGGATCCTGCCGCCGCCGATCAGCAGTTGCCGCGGGCCCCTGTCTTCGGGGGCGAAGAGGTGGGCGTTGCGGATGAGGGTCGGGGGTGCGCCGTGCGCGGCGGGGAGGGTCGGGGCCATCCGGCATTTTAGCCGGTTGGGTGACGGGGCGCCCTCCGGATGACATACGCGGCCGCACGGCGTGGGGCGTGGCCGATGGAGATTCGGTGGAGCCTGTCATCCCGAACCGATACAGGTTGTCATCCCGAACCGGAGGTGAGGGATCTGCTTTTGCTTTCCAACGGCTGTTGCATCGCACGATCATCCTGGGCTGCGATGTGTGAGCTTTCGCGCTCTCGACACCAGCGAATGATGCGTTGCGGGTGAAGCTTGGAACCTTTTCCGCGCTGGAGCGCGGGTGACTTTCTTTTTGAAAAGAAAGTCACCAAAGAAAACACTCAGGTCCAATTCAAATCTGCCGACGGAACCATGACCGGGATTTTTCTACGAGACATCCCTGTCTCGTAGAAAAACGGCGCACCTCCTGTGCGCCGCCCGTTGGGTCTCCGATTGCGGAAATGGTGCGGCGATGCGTAGCGTCCGTTGGGACGAATCGGTTCGAGGCGATTCGTAGCCCGGGTAAGCGCAGCGCACCCGGGGAAACAGTCGGGTCATCCAGGATGAGCTGCGCTTCCCCGGGTTATGGCACTTCCGTGTTGGTCAGTCGACGATCACACAGTCGTTCAATACCGGGATTCCCAACACCTCGCCTGCGCCCTCGCACGCCAACGTGACCCACTCGGCCTTCGTCAACCGCGCCGCGGCATCATTGGATGAGACGTTCGCATGGACCTGTTCCATAAAGCCTCCCGCCTGCAACTGCACCACAGGCTTGTCAAACGCATCGGAGGCGATTCCCTCGACCGTGCCGGAGACCTTGAGCGCTTTTCCCTTGTACTGCTGGTCCGCTGCGATCTCGTTTGCCTTGTAGGCCGCGAACAGTTCGCCGGCAGTGATTTCGATCGCATCGACCATCGCGGGCTTGGTGTCCGGCACGTCGGCGGATGCGGGAGCGGAAAGGCTAGATGCGGTGGAATCGGTCGCGCCCGCGCCATCCGCTTCGACCGCGCTTGTCAGGGCTGCACCAAAAATCGCCAGACCGATGAAATAGATGATCGGCGAGGCAATGAGCGACGCCAGCAATTGCAGCAGCCCCGACATCGCTCCTCGTTTCGCCATCGCAACGATCGCAAGAATGAACGCCACCAGATTCAAAGGCCAGCCGATGAACAAACCGATGCCGGGAACCGGAACGATGAAACAGATCCACGCGATCGCCAAACATATCCATGACGCGCCGGAAGCCGCCGTCGAACCGGAATTCGTTGTTGCTTGCATGTATATCCCCCTTATGTCAGATCTGATGTGACTTTGCAGCGAAGCGCAAGAAAAATCGAATCGCTTCCGAGAAAAACACTATCAGCATCCTCTCGACCAACACCCTGTCGGTTATGACAGTATTGAGTCCATCATCGTCCATCCCACATCTCAAATATGCAAAAGCCCCCTTGCGGGGGCCTGTGCATGTCTGGCGGAGAGAGTGGGATTCACTCGGGCCATCCATGGCCCTCGCCCTTCGGGCAGCTTTGCTGTGCACATCGGCAATCCTGCCGATGTGTCGAACCCGGTGCGTTCTTTCACACACCGCCCTCCGCCAGACACGCAAAAGCCCCCTTGCGGGGGCCCTTGCGTGTCTGGCGGAGAGAGTGGGATTCGAACCCACGGTGGGCGTAAACCCACGGCAGTTTTCAAGACTGCTGCCTTAAACCGCTCGGCCATCTCTCCGTAAAAAACTTCTGTCATCCCGAACCCGGCTTCATCGGGTGAGGGATCTGCTTTTCGCCACGCCTTGAAGCATGACAGCAGGTCCCTCGCCTTCGGCTCGGGATGACATCGTGAGGGGTTGCGGGCCCGCGTTGGCGAGGCCGCGGACCCGTCGGCTCACACCGTCTCGGCGATTTTAACCTGCTTCTCCGGCGCCATTCCGCCCGGGCAGTGCAGGCAGTTGAGGCGGGAGGCTTCGAGCAGCGGGGGCATGTTCTCGGCGAGGTGGTCGATGAACATGCGCACCGCCGGCAGCAGGCCGCGGCGGGAGGCGAAGACGGCGTGGCAGATGCCCATCGGCAGGCGCCAGGCGGGCAGCACCACTTCCAGTTCGCGGTTGCGCACGGCGTCGGCGCAGATGGTTTCCGGCAGCAGAGTGATGCCCAGGCCCTGTTTGGCCAGCGCCATCAGCATCGGGAAATCGAAGCCGGCGACGCGGGGCTTGAGTTCGACCCGGCGGATCTCGCCGCCCTCGCCCTGCAGTTCCCAGCGCTGGCGCGCGTCGTCTTCGCTCATGCTCAGCGTGGTGTGGCCGGCGAGGTCGTCGGGGTCGCGCGGGCGGCCGGCGCGGTCGAGATATTTCGGGCTGGCCACCAGCAGTTCCTGGATCTGGCCGAAGCTGCGCATCACCAGGCTGCCGTCGTCGTCGAGCTTGGCGCGGACGCGGATGGCCACGTCGAAGCCTTCGTTGATGACATCGACGCGACGGTTGTTGACGTGCATCTGCACCCGGACCTGCGGATAGCGCGCGAGGAAATCCGGCAGCAGTTTCGGCATCAGTTCCTGGGCGATGCCGACCGGCACGCTCACCCGCACCAGGCCGCGGGGCTCGGCGCTGAGCCGGTCGACGACTTCGCGCGCGGCGCTGGCCTCGGCGAGCATCGACTGGGCGTGGCGGTAGACGCTCTGGCCCACGTCGGTCACCGCGAAGCGGCGGGTGGAGCGCTGCAGCAGGCGGGCGCCGAGATCGGTTTCGAGCTGGCTGATGCGGCGGCTGAGGCGCGATTTGGGGATGCCGAGCGCGCGTTCGGCGGCGGCGAAACCGGAATGCTCGACCACCATCGCGAAGTAGTACAGGTCGTTGAGATCGTTCACGTCGGCCTTTCCAAATCCGGAACAATGGCGCGAATTGAACCAAGTTTATCGCGCCCATGCAATGTACCGGTCGTCATGTGGCCGTTGCCGGGCGGTTTTCGCGGATGGGGTTGCAGAGGGCCGACGCCCGCCTCCCCATCGCCCCCCGGAGCCCCCGCATGTCCGTCGAGATCACCCACCTGCTGCAGCGGCATCACCAGGGCGATCGCGACGCCTTCGACCGCATGGTGCCGCTGGTCTACGACCAGTTGCGGGCCATCGCCCACCGCCAGCTGCAGCGCAACGGGCCGCGCGGCCCGCTGCTGGACACCACCAGCCTGGTGCAGGAGGCCTATCTGCGGCTGGTGGACGAACACGACGTGGATTGGCGCGACCGGGGCCATTTCTTCGCGATCTGCGCCCGCGCCATGCGCCGGATCATGGTCGACGACGCGCGCCGGCGGCTGGCCGCGAAACGCGGTGGCGGCTGGGTGGAGGTCAGCATGACCGCGGATGCGATGGCCAGCGAGGGCCAGCCGGAGCATCTGCTGGCGATCGACGAGGCGCTGACGAAACTGGCCGATTTCAATCCCCGGCTGGCGCAGCTGGTGGAATGCCGTTATTTCGCGGGCATGACCGAAGAGGAAACCGCCGAGGCCCTGCAGGCGTCGCTGCGCACGGTGCAGCGCGACTGGATGCGCGCCCGCGCCTGGCTGCTGAAGATGCTGGAAGCGCCGTGAACCACGGCAGCGGCCCGGACCCGCGGGTCCGTCTGGACGCATGGTTCGACGAAGCCCTGTCGCTCGAAGGCGATGCCCGCGACGCCCTGCTGCGACGGGTCGAGGTCGAAGACGCGGCCCTGGCCGCGGAACTGCGCGCGCTGCTGGCATGGGCGAGCGCGGACGACGCGGCGCTGCCGCTGCCCGCGGCCGGGCCCGCGCGCTGGGCGGCCTTGTTCGACGACGATGATCTGGCGCGCGACGACGCGCCCCTGCCCGACCGGATCGGCGTGTGGACGCCGGTGGCGCGCATCGGCCACGGCGGCATGGGCACGGTCTACCGGGTGGAACGCGATGCGGATGGTTTCCACCAGACTGGCGCGCTGAAGCTGCTGCGCCCGGGCAGCGAATCGGAGGAGTTCCTGCGCCGCTTCACCGAAGAGCGCCGCATCCTGGCCACGTTGACCCATCCGGGCATCGCGCGCCTGCTCGACGGCGGGCGCAGCGCCGACGGCCGTCCGTATCTGGTGATGGAATACGTCGACGGTGCGCCGCTGGATCGCGACTGCGACCGCCGCGGGCTGGACATCGATGCGCGCATCGCCGTGTTCCTGCAGATCGCGGACGCCGTCGCGCATGCGCATCGCAACCTCGTCGCGCATCGCGATCTCAAGCCCGGCAACATCCTGGTCGGTGCGGACGGCGCGCCGAAGCTGCTCGATTTCGGCATCGCCAAGGCGCTGCGGGCGTCGGCCGGCGACAGTGCGAACAGCGCAACCGAAGCGTCGGCCACGCGGCTGCGCGCGTTCACGCCCGACTACGCCGCGCCCGAACAGGTGCTGGGGCAAGCCACGTCCACGGTCACGGATGTCTATCAGTTGGGGCTGCTGCTGTACGAACTGCTGACCGGACACCGCGCGCAGCATGCGCAGGACGCATCGCCGCGCGCGATCGAGGCTGCGGTCTGCGAGCACGAACCGGTGCGACCGAGCGAACGCATCGGCGACGACGATCGCGAACGCTGCGCCGCCCGCGCGACCACGCCGGCGGCGCTGCGCCGCAAGCTGCGCGGCGATCTCGACAACATCGTGCTGAAGGCCGTGCGCAAGGCGCCGGAACGCCGTTATGCCTCGGTCGCCCTGATGATCGAGGACCTCGAACGCTGGCGGCGCGGACAGACCGTGCGCGCCCGGCCGGAGACCTGGACCTATCGCAGCGGCAAGTTCCTCAAGCGCAACGCATGGGCGGTGGCGGCGACGACGACGATCTTCGCGCTGATCCTCGGCTATGCGATCACCGCGACGCTGCAGGCCGACGCGCTGGCGCGCGAACGCGACCGCGCGCAGGCCGAAGCGGCGAAGGCGCGGCAGATCGCGGCCCTCACCCGGCGTTTGTTCGAAGGCGCGGGCCCGAGCGTCGCCGGCGAATCGCCGCTGACGGCACGGCAATTGCTCGACAACGGTTGGCCGTTGATCGAGCGCGAACTGGAAGGCCAGCCCGACGTGCAGGCGGAACTGCTCGACGTGGTCGCCGGCGCGTATCGCGATCTCGGCGAATACGAACGCGCCGAAGCGCTGGCCGACAGCGGCCTGCGCGCAGCGAAGCGGGCCGTCGGGCAACCCCTGCTGCTGGCGCGCGCGCGCCACGGCCGCGGCCGCGTCGCGATCGACCGCGGCGACTACGCGCTGGCGGAGATGCATCTGCGCGATGCCCTGGGCGACTATCGACGCATGGCCGGCCGCACGGACGGCGGCGACACCGTCCAGGCGGCGGACGTGCTGCAGGATCTCGCCGAACTGGCCGATCTGCGCGGCGAAGTCGCGACCGCGCAGGCGACCTATCGCGATGCGCTGGCGATCCGTCGCGCGCGACACGGCGAACGCCATCCCGACGTGGCCGAAAGCCTGCACGGGCTGGGCATGAGCCTGCGCCGCAGCGGCGACTACATCGGTGCCGAGCCGCTGGTGAGCCAGGCCCTGACCCTGCGCCGGCAACTGCTGCCGCCCGGCCATGCGGCGATCGCCTACACCCTCAGCGACCTCGCCCAGATCCGCAACGATCTCGGCGAATACGATTCGGCCGAAGCGCTCTACCGCGAAGCGCTGGCGTCGCAGGAAAAAAGCCTGGGGCCGTACCATCCGGACGTGGCGACCAGCATGCTGTCGCTCGCCCGTGTCCTGAAGACACGCCGCGATTTCGCCGGCGCCCGTGCGCTGCTGGAACGCAGCCTCGACATCCGGCGCAGGGCCTACGGCGAACGCCATCCGGCGGTGGCGCTGAATCTCAACGATCTTGGCCGCAATCATTTCGAAAGCGGCGGTTTCGATCGCGCCGAGGCGTATTACCGCGCCGCGTTGGCGGCCTATCCCGCCGACGATCCGGGCCTGCCTGCGACCGTGTTCAATCTCGGCGAACTTGCGGAGAAGCGCGGCGACCTGGCGGAAGCGGAACGCCGCTACCGCGAGACGCTGGCCGCATGGCGCGCGCGCTACGGCGACGACCACGACCGTGTGGGCCTGGCCTGGAACCGGCTGGGTGCGGTGCTGTTCCGGCAGCCGGACAAGGCCCGCTGGGGCGAAGCCGAGACGGCGATGCGCCAGGGCGTCGCGATCTATCGCAAGCGCCTGCCCGCGGACCATCCGAAATTCGCCAGCGCGCTGTTGCCGCTGGGCACGCTGCTGATCGCGCGCGGCGCGCGCAGCGAGGGCGAATCGCTGCTGCGCGATGCCTGGCGCCTGCGCCACGAGGCCTTCGGCGCACAGGACCCGCGCACCCGCGAAGCGACGCAGGCGCTCGCCGCCGCGGGGCTGTCCACGCCCGCGGGTTGAGCGCCGGCGCCGACGCGGCCATTCAACCAAGCGGGCTCAGCGACAGTCGCCCTTCACCGTCACCCGCACCCGACGCAGGTTGTTGGCTTCGTCCGATTCGGCGTTCAACGCGGCGCCGTCGGCATGCACGTAAAGCATGGATTCGCCGGGACTCAGCACGAGCTTGCCGCTGGAACCGCCGCTCGCGCCGGGCGCCAATGCCGGCAAGGGCGAAGACGCGAGCAACGGGCCGTTCTGCAGGTCCAGCCTGATCCGGTTCTGGGTCGCCACCGAAGCCATGACGCCCTGGTTCCGCGTCGCGTAGCGATAGGCGAACACACATCGACCGTTGCTCTGCGACATCGCGGCGGTGTCCTCGATCGCCGTGATGTTGCCCCACGGAATCGACGTGCCGCCCAGCGTGAACGATCCGACCAGAAGCAGATCGATCTTCAACCGGGGCGGCGGCAGCGGCGCCCGCTGCTTCACTTCGCCCACATCGGGATCGGGACGGGTCGGGTTCGGATCGTCGGGCCCGGTCAGGGTGCCGGTCGCGGCCGGCTGGGCCTGCGCCTGGGCCATCGGCGTCTGTTTGCGTTCGGCCGTGGGCGTCTGTGCACAGACCGAAGCGGCGGATACGACGGCGATGAGGGCCAGACAGCGTGCGGTGCGGATGCGGAACATGGCGGGTTCTCCTGGGACGAATGAGGAATGCGAAACATCGGGCCGCGTGCGAAGGATCGCGATCCCGTGTTTCCGATGAGTCGCGAAACGACGGCGAAACCCGCCATGTGCCGCAGCAGCGCATCGATGACGCGACCGCGTGACGCGATCACGAACTGCAGGGCATCAGGTTTCAACGCGAAACGGCGCCGCGAACGGCCCTGCACGGGAACGTGAACGAAGACGACACACGGGTGGCGGGATTCCGCCGCGTTCCGCGACTGACGAAAACGAGCGGGACCGGATCGCGCAACGGATCGCCACTGCGCACCGCCCCGAACGCCCGACGCCCTCGCATTCCACATCCTCACCGGAGACCACCATGTCCCATCTGCCCCGCATCGCGCTCGCCGGCTTCGCCGCCCTGCTGCTGGCCGGCCCCGCCTTCGCGATCGACCCCTCGAAAGGCCTGTACCGCATTCCCTACGACGACGGCACCAAGCTGCGCGTCGGCGGCGACCACATCGACCACAGCCCGCCCGGGCGCATCGACATGAACGGCACCGGCGGCGGCACCTATCGCGTGGTCGCCGCGGCCGACGGCTTCGTGCGCCACGTGGTCGACGGCTTCGACCAGCGCCTGGACTGCAAGGGCAAGCCGGTCAGCGAACAGAAGAACAACTACGTCTGGATCGAACACGCCAACGGCGAATGGACGAAGTACACCCACATGCGCAAGGGCTCGTCCAGCGGCAAGGCGAAGCTGAGGGAAGGCCAGTTCGTGAAGGCCGGCACCTACCTCGGCGACGAGGGCGAAGTCGGCTGCGCAAGCGGCCCGCATCTGCATTTCGAGGTCGGCGTGCCGAAGGCCACCGACGGCATCACCGGGACCGGCGGCTTCCTCACCGACAACGACGGCAGCAAGCGCAACCGCATTCCGCGGATCTGCGGCATCGACGACGGTCGCTTCGTCACCGGTCGCAACTACACCGCGCGCGACGTGCCGGGCGTGGTCAAGGCCGGCGGCCGCGAGTACGCGCGCCACGGCATTCCCGCCCGCGATTACCAGTGCGTGTTCGAACAGGCGGCGATGGCGGGCTATGCGCTGGAATGGATCGACGGCTTCAGCGTCGGCGGCGACGTGCGCTACAACGCGGTCTTCCGCCCCGCCGGCAACGTCCCGTGGCAGGCCGTGCACGGCCTGAGCGCGGCGCAGTACCAGCAGCGCTTCGATGCGATCACCGGCCAGGGCTTCCGCCCGACCCAGGTCGAAAGCTATTCCAGCGACGGCCAGGTGCGCTACGCCGCGATCTTCCGCAAGGACGGCGGCCCCGAGACGCGCGCATACCACGGCCTGACCGCGCAGCAGCACCAGCAGCGTTTCGACGACTGGAGCGCCGCCGGTTTCCGCGCGCGCAACATCGCGGTGACCGCGGTCGGCGGCCAGCCGCGCTACACCGCGCTGTACGAGAAATCCGACGGCGGCAGCTGGATCGCGAAGTCGCGGCTCACCGCGGACGAATACCAGCAGGCCTTCGCCGACAACGGCGCCCAGGGCCGCAGGCCGGTCTATCTCAACGCCTACGGCCTCGACGGCAGGATCTATTTTTCCGCGATCTTCGCCGCGAAACCCGCCGGCGCGCTGTCGGCACGGCACGGTCTGAGCAGTCAGCAGTACCAGTCCGAATGGGAAGGCGCGACCGGCAACGGCTACCTCACCCGCGTCGTCACCGGCTATGCCGTTGGCGACAGCGCCCGCTACGCCGCGGTGTGGCGCAAGTGAGCCTCGCAGTCATGCATCCGACGATCCGCGCTTCAACGATCGGCGCTTCAACGATCGCCTCTACAGCGACCGGGGCTTCAAGGCCCCGATCGACGACGCACCCGACCCCGCATCGAACACACGATGCATCCCCAGGACACCACACAGGAGACACGACCATGCACGCTTTCAGACCTTCCACCCCGCGCCACCGGCTGCGCTTCGCGGCCACCGCCTTCGTCGCCATCGTCGCGGCGCACCTCTCGGCCGCACCGGCGATGGCGGCCGATTGGGCCGCGCGTCACGGCCTCACCGGCGCGCAATACCAGGCCGCCTTCGAAGACTACGCCGGCAAAGGCTTCCGCCTGACCTCGATCAGCGGCTACGACGGCGGCGGCAGCGCGCGTTACGCCGCCGTGTGGAAGAAGCAGGCGGGACCGGAGTGGTCCGCACGCCATGGCCTCAACGCCCAGCAGTACCAGGCCGCGTTCGACGACTACGCGAAGAAGGGCTATCGCCTCACGTTCGTCAACGGCTACGCCGTCGGCAACAACGCGTATTACGCCGGCATCTGGACCAAGACCGGCGGCCCGGCGTGGTCGGCGCGGCACGGACTGACCTCGGCGCAATATCAGGCCGCGGTCGACGATCTGTCGAAGCAGGGCTATGGCCTCAGCCATGTCAGCGCCTACACCGTCGGCGGTACGCCGCGGTTCGCCGCGATCTTCGAGAAGGGTGGACCGGCATGGGTCGCGCGCCACGGCCTGACCTCGGCGCAGTATCAGACCGCGTTCGACGGCTTCGCCCGCGACGGCTATCGGTTGAAGGTGGTCAGCGGTTATCGCGAAGGCAACAGCGACCGCTACGCCGCGCTGTGGGTGAAGCAGGCCGGTCCGTACTACTCCGCGCGGCACGGCATTCCCGATGCGCACTACCAGTCGGTGTTCGACAATCATCTGTACCAGAGCTACGAACCGGCCTACGTGCAGGCCTTCAACAGCGGCAGCGGGATCCGCGTCAACGCGATCTGGACCAACACCGTGTTCAAGGGCGCCGACCTCGAACTGATCGACCGCAAGGCGCGCGCGTATCTGCGCGAGACCGGCATGCCGGGCGTGTCGATCGCGATCATGCGCGGCAAGCGCCTGGTCTACGCCGCCGGTTTCGGCGTGGCCGACAAGAACGGCGGCCTGCCGATGTCGCCGCGGCATCGCCTGCGCATGGCCAGCGTCTCCAAGCCGCTGACCCATGTCGCCATCCTCAAGCTGCTGGCCGACACCGACCTCGACAGCGGCAGCAAGGTCTTCGGCAGCAATACCGTGCTCGGCAACACCTGGCCCACGCCGTCCGGCAACCCGGACATCGAGGACATCACCATCGATCACCTGATCCGCCACCGCGCCGGCTTCCGCCGGATCGACAAGGACGGCAACGGCAGCGACCCGATGTTCGATTACACCGGCACCAACCACGCGGGCCTGATCACCTGGGCGCTGGAGAACTATCCGCTCGGCTACACGCCCGGCACCACGCCGGCGGACCTCGAAGGCTCGGACATGTATTCCAACTTCGGCTACTGCCTGCTGGGCCGCGTGATCGAGAAGAAGACCGGCAAGTCGTACGAGGCCTATGTCCGCGACAACTTCATGAAGCCCGCCGGCGCGCCGGACGTGGTCATCGGCGGCGACAAGGAAGCCGACCGCAAGTCCGACGAGGTCGTGTACTACGGCGGCGGCGCCTATTCCAGCGTGAAGCCCAAGCGCTTCGATTCGCACGGCGGCTGGATCGCGCGTCCGCTCGATCTGCTGCGCTTCATGCGCTACCAGACGGCGCTGAACAACGGCTACGCGCACTACGGCGAAATGAGCGGCACCTCCGCCGTGTTCCGCGTCGGCCCGAGCGGCAACGGTCTGGTCGGCGCCGGCAACGGCGACAACGGCAAGCCCGATCAGATGGACGACCTGCTGAAGGCCATCGACAGCGAGGTCTCGGCCTGGCCGAACGTCGATCTGTTCTGATCCGCCACGCTGTGCGCACGACGCCTGCAAGCACGACGAACGACACGGGCCGCGAGAGCGGCCCGTGTTTCATGCGATACCGCGTCAGGCGATCTTTTCTGCGCCGCCCATGTACCCGCGCAGGGCTTCCGGCACCGTGATCGAGCCGTCGGCGTTCTGGTAGTTCTCCATCACCGCGATCAGCGCGCGGCCGACGGCGACGCCGGAGCCGTTGAGGGTGTGCACCAGTTCCGGCTTGCCGGTGGCCGGATTGCGCCAGCGCGCCTGCATCCGCCGCGCCTGGAAATCGCCGCAGTTCGAGCACGAGGAAATCTCGCGATACGTATTCTGCGAGGGCAGCCAGACTTCGAGGTCGTAGGTCTTCTGCGCCGCGAAGCCCATGTCGCCGGTGCACAGCAGCACCTTGCGGTACGGCAGACCGAGTTTTTCCAGCACGGTTTCGGCGCAGCGGGTCATGCGCTCATGCTCGGCGTCGCTGTCCTCGGGCTTCGCGATCGACACCAGTTCGACCTTCTCGAACTGGTGCTGGCGGATCATGCCGCGGGTGTCGCGCCCGGCGCTGCCGGCCTCGGCGCGGAAGCACATCGAATGCGCGGTCATCCGCAGCGGCAGGCACTCGGCGTCGACGATCTCGTCGCGGACGATGTTGGTAAGCGGAACCTCGCTCGTCGGAATCAAATATCTTTCGTTATAAGACACTAATGCTTGCGGCAGAGCACTTCGTAGCGACCCTTTTCTTGGGTCGCCTTCCTCCAACATATTGGTCTGATTCGTCAGGACTGAAGAAAGATTGGCAAATGAATCACTTGTCATTTTCGTCTTGAACAAATCCTCCTCGAACTTCGGCAACTGCCCCGTCCCACGCATCGAATCCGCATTCACCAGCAGCGGCACATTCGTTTCCTCGTAGCCGTGCTCGTTCGTATGCAGATCGAGCATGAACTGCGCCAGCGCGCGATGCAGGCGCGCGAGCTGGCCGCGCAGCACGGTGAAGCGCGCGCCGCTGAGCTTGGCGGCGGTCTCGCCGTCCAGCCAGCCGTGGCGGGCGCCGAGTTCGACGTGATCCTTGACCTCGAAGTCGAACGCGCGCGGCGTGCCCCAGCGGTGCTGTTCGACATTGTCGTGTTCGTCGGCGCCGACCGGCACCGATTCGTGCGGCAGGTTCGGCAGGCCCGACGCGATGGCGTCGATCGACTGTTTGATGACATCCAGGCGCGCTTCGCTGGCCTTGAGTTCGTCGCCGAAACCGGCGACCTCGGCCATCACCGCCGACACGTCCTCGCCCTTGGCCTTGAGCATGCCGATCTGCTTGCTCTTGGTGTTGCGCAGGTTCTGCAGCTCCTGGGTGCGCACCTGGATCTGCTTGCGCTCGGTTTCGAGCAGCAGCAGATCGGCGACGTTGAGGTCGTAGCCGCGGGTCGCCTTGAGACGGGCGGCGAGGTCGGCGGGTTGGTTGCGCAGCAGGACGGGATCGAGCATGGGGGCATCGCGAAGCGTGATGGAACCGCGATTATCGCCGAAAACCGCCGCCTGAATTGGCGCCAAACCCCGCGCGCCACCGCGCATGCGGCCGCGGAAACGCGTCGCGGCGCCTGTGCCACAATCGGGCCACCTTCCGTGCCGCGTCCGCCCGCATGTCGACCGTTCAACCCACCACGCCGCAGGGGCCGTCCCGGGGATCGCCATCGGGCTTCCGTCTGTCCCTGTCGCGGCGCGCGCGCTGGCTGCTGGCCGGCGGCTTCGGCGTCGGCCTGCTGATGTTCTTCCTGCTGTGGCTGGACATGCGCGAGAACGGCGATTTCTACCGCCCCGCGGGCAAGACCGGCGGCACCGACGGCCAGATCTTCGAACCCCTGCCCGCCCCCGCGACCGATCGCACGGGCAGCGCCAGCGGCCTGTCCGAGGCCGCGGAAGCGGCACTGCGCAATCCGCGCCCGGCGCCGCCTCCGGTGCAACAGGCCCCGCGCCCCGCCGAAACGCCGACCGAACGCCCGCTGGCGGATGCGTCCGGCCAGAACGACGGTGCCTCGCGACCGACCGCCCCCGGCGGCGTGCCGGTACCGATCTCGCGCCCTTCTCCGCGCTATCCGGCCGACGCGCTGCGCAACAACGAAACCGGCACCGTGCTGCTGCGGATCACCGTCGACGAACGCGGCGAACCGGTGAACGTGGAGGTCGCGCGCAGCAGCCGCTCGCGTTCGCTCGACCGCGCCGCCGCGCAGGCCGCGCGCCGCTGGACCTTCCGCCCCGCGCAGCAGAACGGCCGCGCCGTCACCGCGACGGTGGACGTGCCGATCTCGTTCACGCTCGAGGGGCGTTGAGACCCCAGCAGACACAGTAGAGCGACCTTCAGGCAGCTGAGAGCCACGACACAACCCGGTAGAGCGGCCTTCAGGCCGCTGAGCCTGCTACAGAACATCAATATCCCAAGCGCACCACTGGTACGGATAATCGTTGATCTCCTCCACCAAACCAGCGCGCAACGGATTGGCGATGAGATACCTCGCATGAGTCCGTACGGCTTCGTCGCTGCGAAGCGCATGGTCGAAATATCCCGGCTGCCACACGCTGCCGGAGCCGCAACGCGTGATATTGATCGCTCGCGCGCATCGACCCTTCAACAATTGCACGCAATACCCAAGCTCACTCCGACGAAGCGCGAACAACCAATGCAGGTGTTCGGGCATCAAGACCCATGCGAAATGCTGCACATGCCCATGGGCAGACAGTTGCCGCAATTCATCGATGACAATGGCCGCCAAAGCCGCATCGAGGAAGATCGGCTCCCTGTCGCGAACGACGGTGGTGATCGAATAAACGCGACCGATTTCCGAACGCCGGCCGCGCGCGAGTCGTGTGCTGGTCATGCGGCCAGTGTTGCTGGCATCCCGCAGCGTTCGATATCGGAAAATGCCCCTTGCCAATGTCGGGAAAATGCGGATCCGGTGATCCAGCTCCGACATGAAGAGCAGCGGCCTTAAGGCCGCTCTACCGAGGGCATGACCGATTGGCGGCCCAAAGGCCGACATGCTGAATCGCCGTCACGCCTCCCGCAGCGCGAACCCCACGCCGCGCGCGAGCGCGTCGAATCCCGGGAACGAGGTCGCGACGTTGGCGATGTCGCCGATGGTGAATTCGCCCGGGCAGCGCTGGCCGGCGATGGCCGAGGCCATCGCGATGCGATGATCGCCGTGGCTGTCGATCGCGACCGGCGACGACGGATCCAGGGCGAAGGCGCCGCCGTGGATGATCGCGCCGTCGTCGGATTCGTCGACCCGGATGCCCAGCGCGCGCAGCGCGGCCGACATCGTCGCGAGGCGGTCGGACTCCTTCACCCGCAGCTCGGCGGCGCCGGTGATGCGGGTCTCACCTTCGGCGCAGGCCGCGGCCACGAACAACGCCGGGAATTCGTCGATCATGTCCGGCACGATCGCCTCCGGCACCGCGATGCCGCGCAGCGGCGCGGCGCGCACGTGCAGATCGGCCACCGCTTCGCCGCCGGCGCTGCGCGCGTCGGTTTCGACGATGTCCGCACCCATCGCGCGCAGGGCCTGCAGCAGGCCGGTGCGGCGCGGATTCATGCCGACCGCTTCGAGCACGAGGTCGGAACCCGGAATCACGCTGGCGGCGACGAGGAAGAACGCGGCCGAGGAGAAATCCGCGGGCACGTGCACATCGGTCGCGCGCAGCGCATGCGCATTGCCGGCGCCGCCGCGCACGCGCGCGACGCCGGGTTCGAAATCGATCGGCCAACCGAACGCCGAGAGCATGCGCTCGGTGTAGTCGCGGGTCGGATGCGGCTCGCGCACGACGGTGTCGCCCGCGGCGTAGAGGCCGGCCAGCAGCAGCGCGGACTTCACCTGCGCGCTCGCGACCGGCAGCGTGTAATCGATGCCCTGCAGCGTGCGGCCGCCGCGGATGCGCAGCGGCGGCAGGCCGCCCTCTTCGCTGTCGATCGCGGCGCCCATGCGCGACAGCGGATCGATCACCCGCCGCATCGGCCGCTTCGACAGCGAGTCGTCGCCGACGAGCGTGCTGTCGAACGCCTGCCCGGCCAGCACGCCCGCGAGCAGGCGCATGCCGGTCCCGGCGTTGCCGCAGTCGAGCGCATCGGCGCTGGCGCGCAGCCCGTGCAGGCCGACGCCATGCACGATCCGCGACTGCGGCGAGGGCGCTTCGATGGTCACGCCGAGCCGCTGGAACACCGCCGCGGTCGCACGGGTGTCCTCGCCTTCGAGGAAGCCGTCGATCCGCGAGACGCCTTCGGCCAGCGAGGCGAGCATGATCGCGCGATGCGACACCGACTTGTCGCCGGGCACGCGGATGCGGCCGGTGAGCGGCGTTCCGGCGCCGACGATCCAGTTCTTCCTGACGGCGCCACTCATGCCCGCACCTCGTCGAGGCCGGCCAGCAGCCGGCGGTTCTCGTCGGCGTTGCCGACGGTGATGCGCAGGCAGTGGCCGAGGCCGTAACCGCCCATCGGCCGCAGCACGATGCCGCGTTCGCACAGCGCCATTTCGATGCCGGCGACGCGGGCCTCGTCGCCCGGTTCGGCGAACTGCACGAGGAGGAAATTGGTCTGCGACGGAAACACCCGCAGGCCGCGGTCGCGCAGCGCGGCCGCGAGCGCGGCGCGCTGTTCGGCGTTGCGGGCGACCACCCACCGCAGGTGTTCCTCGTCGCCCAGCGCGGCTTCCGCGGCGGCCAGTCCGGCGCTGTTGACGTTGAAGCTTTCGCGCGCCCGCTCCATCACCGCGATCAGCGCGGGATGGCCGATGGCGAACCCGACGCGCAATCCGGCCAGCGCATAGGCCTTGCTGAAGGTGCGGGTCACGACCAGATTCGGATGACGCGCCTGCACGGTCAGCGCCGAGGCCCACCCGGGCGCATCGACGAATTCGGCATAAGCCTCATCGACCACCACCACCACGTCGCCCGGCACCTTCGCCATGAACGCGGCGAAGGCATCGGCGTCGTACCAGGTGCCGGTCGGATTGTTCGGATTCGCCAGGTACACCAGCCGGGTCGCATCGGTGATCGCCGCGGCGATGGCGTCGAGATCGTGGCCGCGCGGCATCGCGCGATCGTCCGGATGGCACGGCGCGACCCGCAGCGTGGCGCCGGCGCACTGCGCGGCGATCGCGTACACCGCGAAACCGAATTTCGAGGCGACCACGTCGACGCCCGGGCCGGCGAACACCTGCGCGAACTGCATCAGCAGTTCATGCGAACCGTTGCCGAGCAGGATCGCGCCGGCATCGACGCCATGCTTCGCGGCGAGCGCGCGCTTGAGATCGCCGCCGAGCGGATCGGGATAGCGGAAGCTGTCGTGGATCGTGCCGAGTACGGCTTCCTTGGCCCGCGCGCTGGGGCCGTAGGGGTTCTCGTTCGATCCGAGTTCGACGAGTGGATGGGAGCCGGAATACCGGCCTTCGAACCGGCGACGGAACGCGACGAGGTCGTGGCCTGGATCGTAGGCGCGCAGGCGCTGGATGCCCGGCTGTGCGAGCGCAGAGAAAAACGATTCGTCCACCCGCACCTCGGGAACCGACTCCATGCTCAGAGCACCGCGACCGGATAGGAACCCAGCACCCGGATATTGCCCGCGAAGGCGACGATCTCGGCCAGGGCGTCCTTCAACGGCGATTCGTCGGCATGGCCGGCCACGTCGATGAAGAAGGCGTACTGCCACAGCTTGCCGTGCGCGGGCCGCGATTCGATCCGGTTCATGGTGATCCCGCGGCGCGCCAGCGGTTCGAGAATGCGGTAAAGCACGCCCGGAACGTGCGGCTGGTCGACGGTGAAGACCAGCAGCGACGTGCGGTCGTTGCCGGAACTGGGAAACGCCGAACGGCCGATGACCAGGAACCGGGTGGTGTTGTCGTCGCGGTCCTCGATCGGGCCCGCCACCACCTTGAGGTTGTAGGCCTGGCCGGCGTTCTCGCCGGCGATCGCGGCGACGTCGTCGGCGTTGCGCGCGGTGCGGGCGGCCTCGGCGTTGCTGACCATCGCGTGCTTTTCCACGCCGGGCAGATTCTCGCGCAGCCAGGCCCTGCACTGCACCAGCGAGAGCGCGTGCGAATACACCCGCTTGATGTCCTCGATCCGGCCGCTGCGCGACAGCAGGTACTGATGCACGCGCAGTTCGATCTCGCCGCAGATCATCAGCGGCGAGGTGAGGAACAGGTCGAGCGTGGACTGGATGGTGCCGGTACCGGAATTCTCCACCGGCACCACGCCGAAATCGGCATGACCGGCGGCGACTTCGTCGAACACTTCCTCGACCGTGGTCAGCGGCAACGCCTTCGCGGAGTGGCCGAAGTGCTTGTAGACCGCCTGCTGCGAAAACGTGCCTTCGGGACCGAGAAAACCGACCTTCAGCGGCTCCTGCTGCGCGAGACAGGCGGACATGATCTCGCGGAACAGCCGCACGAGCACTTCGTCGGCGAGCGGACCTTCGTTGCGGTCGATCACCCGGCGCAGCACCTGCGCTTCGCGCTCAGGACGGTAGTAATCGACCGCCGCGGCGAGCTTGCCCTTGGCCTTGCCGACCTGATGCGCCCACAGCGCGCGCTCGGCGATCAGTGACTGGATCTCGCGGTCGATGCCGTCGATCTGCGCGCGCACCGCGAGCAGATCGGGTTTGCCCTGGGCATCGGTCGGAATTTCGACCGCGTCCCCGGACTTCGCGGCACGCTTGCCGGCCTTCGGCTTCGCCGACGGCGCCACGACCGGCTTCGCGGCCGTCTTCGCGACGGGCTTCCCCGCGCCCTTGCGCGTGCGTTTCTCAGCCATGACGTTGCTTGAAATCCTGCATGAAATCGGCCAGCGCCTTCACGCCTTCGACCGGCATGGCGTTGTAGATCGAGGCGCGCATGCCGCCGAGGGCGCGATGGCCCTTCAGCGCCATCAGGCCGGCGGCCTTGGCTTCGGACAGGAACGGCTTGTCCAGCGCTTCGTCGTGGAGGAAGAACGGCACGTTCATGCGCGAGCGCACGGCGGCGGCGACTTCGTTGCGGTAATAGCCGCCCGACGCGTCGATCACGTCGTACAGCAAGGCCGCCTTCTCGGCGCTGCGGCGGGCGAACTCGGCGACGCCGCCTTCGGCCAGCATCCACTTCACGTTGAGGCCGAGCATGTACCAGTTCCAGGTCGGCGGCGTGTTGAGCATCGACTCGCCCTTGAGGTGCGAGGCGTAGTTGAAGATGTCGGCGCGCGGCTGGCCGGCGCGCTCCAGCAGATCGCGACGCACGATCACCACGGTGATGCCGACCGGGCCGAGGTTCTTCTGCGCGCCGGCGTAGATCACGCCGTATTTCGAGATGTCGACCGGCTCCGAAGCGATGCTGGAGCTGAAGTCGGCGACCAGCGGCACGTCGCCGACGTCCGGCGTGTCGCGGAACTCGACGCCATGGATGGTCTCGTTGGCGGTGATGTGGACGTAGGCGGCGTCGGCCGACAACTGCCAGGTATCGCGGGCCGGAATGTCGCGGAATCCGCCGGCTTCGCTGGTCGCGGCGATGCGCACGTCGACGTAGGGCTTGGCCTGTTTGATCGCGGTCTTGCCCCAATGGCCGCTGACGACGTAATCGACGGCCTGGCCGGGGGCGGCGAGGTTCAGCGGGATGAGCGCCTGCTGGGTGGTGGCGCCACCGCCGAGGAACAGCACCGCGTAATCGGCGGGAATCGACATCAGCGTGCGCAGGTCGGCCTCGGCCTCGGCCGCGACCTGGATGAACTCCGGTCCGCGATGGCTGTGCTCGACGATGGAGGCACCGGAATCGCGCCATTCGAGCATTTCGTCCCGGGCCTGGCGGAGGACGCTTTCGGGCAGGGTGGCGGGACCGGCACTGAAGTTGAAGGCGCGCGACATCGGACGTTCCAGGGCGTAGGGAGTGGGCTCCGGAGTATGCCGCAGCGCAGCATGCTTGTGGGCGTGCCGGGATGCCGAAAAGAAATTTGCAGATGCCGCGCAACCGATGGCCCCCTACCAACGTCTTATAGTCGAACCCACCCCGCCTGCCAGGCCCCGGAGCCCCCATGCCTCTGCCCGCTTCCCTCCGCGACGCCCTGCGGATTCCCGCCGCCGAGATCACCGACGAGGCCGTGTACCGCGACCGACGCCGCCTGCTCGGTGTGATGGCCGCCGCACCCACCCTGGCCCTCTCCGGCTGCGCCGATGCCGAGCCGCCGCCACCGCCCAAGGCCACGATCAGCCCGGCGCAGCTGAAATCCGGGTTCCGCACCGCCGAGGAACCGACCCGCTACGAGGATGCGACCACCTACAACAACTTCTACGAGTTCGGTACCGGCAAGGCCGACCCCTCGCAGGCGGCGAAGACCCTGCGGACCAAGCCCTGGACCGTGACCGTCTCGGGGGAGTGCGCCAAGCCGGGCAAGTTCGAACTGGCCGATCTGCTCAAGGGCCTCAAGCCCGAGGAACGGATTTACCGGCTGCGCTGCGTCGAGGGCTGGTCGATGGTGATCCCGTGGCTGGGCGTGCCGCTGGGCGCGCTGCTGAAACGCTTCGAGCCGACCTCGAAGGCGAAGTACGTGGCCTTCACCACCCTCGCCGACCCGAAACAGATGCCGGGCGTGCGCTATGCCTCGATCGACTGGCCCTACGTCGAGGGGCTGCGCATCGACGAGGCCATGCATCCCCTGACCCTGCTCGCCACCGGCCTGTACGGCAAACCGATGCCGCAGCAGAACGGCGCGCCGGTGCGGCTGGTGGTGCCGTGGAAATACGGCTTCAAGAGCATCAAGTCGATCGTGGAGATCCGGTTCGTCGAAACGATGCCGCCGACCGCATGGAACCAGCTGCAGCCCGAGGAATACGGATTCTTCAGCAACGTCAATCCGAACGTGGACCACCCGCGCTGGAGCCAGAAGACCGAACGCCGGATCAGCGGCACCGCCAGCAAGCTGTTCGCGGAACGCATCCCGACCCGGATGTTCAACGGCTACGCGGAGCAGGTGGCGCGAATGTACAAGGGCCTCGATCTCAGGAAGTGGTTCTGAAGCACCATGGCCGATGCCGTCATCCCGGCGCCGGAGACGCGTAAGCCGGGTCGGGATGACCACTCTCTGCAACGATCGCCGAAGCCACCCCATGCCCAAACGCTCTTCCCGCCTCATCGCCGCCAAGACCGTCGTCCACGCGCTCTGCCTGACGCCGCTGGCGATCCTGGCGTGGCAGTTCTGGGATGTGTTCCGCACCGGCAGCGACGTCCTCGGCGCCGATCCGGTGGCCGAGGTCGAGCATCGACTCGGGATCTGGGCGCTGCGATTCCTGCTGATCGCGCTCGCGGTCACACCACTGCGTCAGCTCACCGGGCAGGCGGTCGTGATCCGGTTCCGGCGCATGCTCGGGCTGTACGCCTTCGCCTACGCCACCCTGCATCTCGCCGCCTATCTGGTGCTGGACCTGCGCGGCTACTGGCTGCAGATCTTCGAGGAGATCGCGAAGCGGCCGTACATCACCGTCGGGTTCGCGGCCTGGCTGCTGCTCGTGCCGCTGGCCATCACCTCGACCCAGGGCTGGATCCGGCGCCTCGGCCGGCGCTGGGGCCAGTTGCACAAGCTCGTCTACGCCATCGCCGTGTTCGCGGTGCTGCATTTCTGGTGGCTGGTGAAATCCGACATCCGCGAGCCGGCGCTGTACGCCGGGATCCTTGCGGCCCTGCTGGGCTGGCGACTCTGGAAACGCTGGCGCGCACCGGCGCGCAAGCCGGTCGCGCCGGCGCGATCAACCGCCGCCGAGCAGCAATAGACCCGCGATCGCGGCCGCGAGCACGGCCGCGGTCAACAGCAGCCACGGCAGGCGCCTGCCGCGCCGGCGCGGCGGTGCCGCGATCTCGGGCGCATCGTCGTTGCCGGCGACCCGGGTCAACAGCACGGTATGCGCGGCCGGCGCCTCGATCACGAACCGATGGTGGACGTCGAACACGATCTGGTCGCCCGGCGAGAGCAGCGCATCACGTACCGCTTCGCCGTTGACCACGCTGCCCTCGCCGCTGCCGAGATCGCGCAGCACCACCTGATTGCCGATCATTTCGATGCGGGCGTGGCGTTCCGCGAACGCCGGGTCGTCGATCCGGATGTCGGCCTCGTCGCTGCGACCGATCAGCCGCGGCGCCTCCAGCGTGAAGCTGCGGCCATGGTGGCGGCCGCCGACCCCGCGCACCACCACCCGGCAATCGCCGCGGAATTCGCCCGGCACATGGCGCAGCGCCTCGGGCAGGGCTTCGACCTTGCGCGAGGACACCAGCAGCATTTCCACGCCGTCGAGGTAGATGGCATCGCCCAGACGCAGCATCGCCATGCGCTTCACCGGCCGACCGTTGACATGGATGCCGCGGGCGCCGTCGGCAACGGTCATCCACACCCCGCGCCGGTCGACGAACAATCGAATCGACGGCGACTCGTCGTCGCCCACCAGGCCGACGGTGTCGCCGATGCGACCGATGGCATGGACCCCCGAGCCCAGCGGCATTTCGGGGTGGTGGTGTTCGGGGAAACGCAGTTTCAGACCTTCCATGCGGCCGCAATCTACCATGGCCCGCGCGCCGCTTGGCCCCGGCGACAGACGGCGCCGCTGCGGCTAGACTTCCGCATTCCGCATCGTCCCAACCTGTTCAGCCGGATCCGTTCGGCCCGACCGGTTCGGCGCAACCAGTCCAGGGGAGTTCCATGTCCGGTATCGACATCCGCCATTCGCATTCCCTGCCGCACGCCAAGGCGCGCAAGGCGGTCGAGGAAGTCGCGAAGAAACTGGCCGAACGCTTCGAGATCGAATACGAATGGGACGGCGACGACCTGCATTTCAACCGTTCGGGCGTCGACGGCAAGATCGCGCTGAAGCCGAAGGAGCTGCACGTCACCGCCAAACTCGGTTTCTTCGTCTCGGCCTTCAAGGGCCCGATCGAACACGAAATCCAGCGCGTCCTCGACGAACGGTTCAGCTGAGCACGTCAGCTGAGCGCGCCGCCTCAGCGGTTGCGCATGCGGGTACGCTTCGCCGCCGGTGGATGCGCGTCCGGCAGCGATTCGAAAGGCCTGGGATGGTCGGCGAACAGGCGCCGCGAAACCTCGCGTTCGCTGCGCTCGATATCGGCGATGAAGTCCGCGACATCGTCCAGCTCGGCATAAGCGCCGAAACCGCGCTCCAGGAACGACTGCAGTTCGCCGAAGCCGGCCGCACGCGCCGGGCCGCGCAGTACGCTGAGCAGGGTCGACACGCCGCGCGTGCGCAACGCGTGGCCCAGGCCATACCCTGCGACCACGATCAGATCGATCTGATGCGCCCGCAGCCGCGGCAGCCCCACCTCGCGATACGCCTTGCCGTAGAGCGCATCGTCGAGCGTGGTCCGGCGCGGCGCCAACCGCTGCAGCGCCTCGGCCATGCGCAGATCGAAGGCATGGCTGAGCGCACCCAGTTCGACCGCGTCCGCCAGGGTCTCGAGCAGGCTCTGCGGCAACAGGCGCTGCATCTTCGGCACCACTCTGGCGATATCGGCGTCGCGGCGGCTGAAATCGCGGTCGCCGTAAAGGTCGGTCAGGAAGAACTGCGCGGCCGGCTGGCGTTTCGGATCCGCCATGAAACCCTCGAAACTCGCCGCCAGCCGTGCCGCCTGCCAACGCCGCAGCTCCGGCAACCAGCGCAGACCGTTGCGCGGTTCGCGCTCCGGATCGTGGACGGCCTGATGCCAGGCCAGCCGCCGCGCAAGCACGCTGCTGAGCTTGCGCTTGTCGAGCCGGCGGCGCCCGTGGGCCAGGTCGGGAGTGACGATCTTCATCGGCAGGGATCATCGGTCCCGCATCCGTCCACGGCAAGTCCGGACCGCGGAAGCGGCCTATTCCCACCCACTGCGCACGTCGAATCAATGACTTGATCGCGGCGGACCCGCGGACGCATCGGGACGCATGCCTATCCGACCATGGTGCATGGCGCCGCACCGGACCCTTTCGGCTACACTCGGGACGTTTCCTTCGTATCGACTGCATGCTCTCACTCCACGCCGCCAAGCGACCGGTCCCGAACAAGACCGGCAAGCGCAAACCGTCCGCCAACGCCCCCGCACCGTCCTCCGCCCGCATCGGTCTCGCGATCGCCGGCGGCGGGCCGATCGGCGCGATGTACGAGCTGGGCGCGCTGCGGGCACTCGACGAGGCACTCGACGGGATCGATCTCACCCGGATGGACTGCTACGTGGGCGTCAGCAGCGGCGCCTTCCTCGCCGCTGGCCTGGTCAACCGCATGTCCACCGCGGAGATGTGCCGGATCTTCATCACCGGCGACAGCGACGACGTGCGGTTCCGGCCGGAGACCTTCCTGCGCCCGGCGGTCTTCGAATACATGCGCCGCGCCTCGGCCCTGCCGCGGCTGACCCTGGAGTGGTGGAGCAGCCTGCTACGCCCGCGCGACTCGCGCCTCTCCGACCTCATGGTGCGCTTCGGCAGCCTGGTCCCGACCGGGCTGTTCGACAATTCCGAAGTCGAGCGCTTCCTGCGCGAAATCTTTTCGCGCCGAGGCCGCAGCAACGATTTCCGCCAACTCGAGCGCGAGCTGTACGTGGTCGCGGTCGATCTGGACAGCGGCGAAGCCGTACGCTTCGGCGCCGGCGACTGGAAAGACATCCCGATCTCCAAGGCCGTCCAGGCCAGCGCAGCACTGCCGGGGCTCTATCCGCCGGTAGAGGTGCGCGGCCGGCATTATGTCGACGGTGCCCTGCGCCGGACCATGCATGCCTCGGTGTTGCTGGAGCGCGGCATCGACCTGCTGATCGGCATCAATCCGCTCGTGCCCTTCGACTCGACCAAGGTCGACAGCGACGCCGGCCACCGCGGCGGGGTCGACCCGCATCGGATCTGGCAGGGCGGCCTGCCGGCGGTGATGTCGCAGACTTTCCGCACCCTGCTGCAGTCGCGCATGCAGGTCGGGTTGGCGAAGTACGCCCAGCAATACCCCGACATCGACCAGTTGATCTTCGAGCCCAATTCGAACGACGGCGAGATGTTCTTCACCAACGCCTTCAGCTTCTCCAATCGCCGCCGGGTCTGCCAACTGGGTTATCGCAACACCCTGCAGGACCTGCGCAACCGCGCCGAAGCCCTGGGGCCGGTCCTCGCCGCGCACGGCATCCGCGTGCGCGAAGACGTTCTCAACGATCGCCATCGCACCGTGCTCAGCGGTCTGGGCGAAGCGCCGCCGCGCAGCACCGAAACCACGGCCCGGCTGCGCCGCGCGCTGGACGAGACCGAACACCTGATCCGGCGACGCAGGCGGAGCTGAGTCCGCAGCGCCGTCTTCGGCACCGCGATCGATCCGCTGCGGCGGGTCCGCGTCCTCGTGTGAATACTCTAGACAAGCGGCGCACTCTGCCGGGCAATCGATCACGCGCCCGTCGGGAGGGCATATGGCCAAGTTCAAGAAGACCACCGCGAAGAAGACCACCACCAAAACCTCGCAGGCCGAAGCGGAGCGTCTGTCCAAGTCGCTGAGCGAATCCGCCCAGCAGATCTGGCTCGCGGGCGTCGGCGCGTTCTCGCGCGCGCAGGCCGAGGGCACCAAGCTGTTCGAAGGCCTGGTGAAGGAAGGCATGGGTCTGGAACAGACCGTGCGCAAGTTCGCCGGCGGTCGCGCCGAGGTGGTCCGCGACGTGGTCGAAAGCCGCGTTGGCCAAGCCCGCGAACGCGCCACCGACACCTGGGACAAGCTGGAAAAGGTCTTCGAAGACCGCGTCCAGCGCGCCCTGGTCAAGCTCGGCGTGCCGAGCCGCGAAGACCTCAACGACCTCAGCAGCCGCGTCGAAGCCCTGACCGCCGAACTGCGTCGCCAGGGCGGCAAGCCGGCCGCCGCGCCGCGCAAGGCCGCGAAGGCGACGAAGGCCACCAAGCAGGCCGCGCCGGCCAAGGCGCCCGCCAAGCGTACCCGCAAGGTCAAGCCGGCCGCCACGGAATAATCCGGGACCATGACCGGAGCCGGGGCTCGCAATCGTATGCAGTCCCAGCGCCGTCGTTTCCTCTGTTAGGTTTCAGCTGTCGCCACCCCGTCTCTCTCTCGCGTCGCGGAAGCGACGCACCCATTGATGGCCACGGCCGTCCTTGACCCGCCCACCGACGACGAAGACCGTAGCTCCCCTCCCCTCACGGCTTCTGGTAGGCGGGTTTCTTTTTGCCCGAAGAAAGCCTTGGCAAGGCCAAGGGGATGCGCAACGGACGCAGGAAAAACGAAAGGCAGCCCTGCGGCTGCCTTTCGCGTTTTCGATGATGGATGTCCCGGACCTACCTTCCGGACCTACCAGTGGACGCCGCGCATCAGCGCCGCGAAGGCGATCTGCTCCTGGCTGGGCTGGTCTTCCTTCAACGCCTTCTTGTCGCCCTTGGCCGCGGCCGAATCCGGGAACAGCTCGAACGCCGTGCTCATGATGACCTCGTAGGCCTTCGGCGCCACCGCGTTGAGCAGCGCGGAGAAGATGCCGAGTCGGGTCGCGATGCGGCTGGGCTTCTCGATGATGCCCTTCACCACCATGTCGGCGGCCTCGTCCGGGCTCAGCGTCGGCACGCTTTCGTACATCTTGGTCGGCGCGATCATCGGCGTGCGGACCAGCGGCATGTTGATCGTGGTGAAGCTGATGCCCTTGCCGGACAGCTCGCCCTGTGCGCAGCGACTGAACGCGTCCAGCGCGGCCTTCGATGCGACGTAAGCCGAGAACCGCGGCGAGCTGGCCAGCACACCGATCGAACTGATGTTGATGATGTGGCCCTTGCGGCGCTGGATCATGGTCGGCATGAATCCCATGATCAGGCGCAGGCACCCGAAGTAATTCAACTGCATCGTGCGCTCGAAGTCGTGGAAACGGTCGTAACTCAACTCGATCGAGCGACGGATGGAGCGACCGGCGTTGTTGACCAGGATGTCGACATGGCCGTGCTCCTTGAGAATGATCGATACCAGACGGTCGCAATCGGCCATGTCCGCCAAGTCCGCGGTGTAGGCGAACACCTTTCCGCCGGCCTTCTTCATTTCGTCGCGGGCCTTGAACAGCTCTTCCTCGCCGCGCGCCACGATCACGGTAACCGCGCCGGCTTCGGCCACGCGCTGCGCGGTCGACAGGCCGATGCCCGACGAGCCGCCGGTCACGACCACAACCTTGCCCTTCACCTTGCCTTTCAGGCTGCGATCGATGAACAGATCGGGGTCGAGGTGGCGCTCCCAGTAATCCCACAGGCGCCACGCGTAGCTCTCGAGATTGGGCACGGCGATGCCGCTGCCCTTGAGCGCGCGCTCGGTCTCGCGATTGTCGAAGCGGGTGGGATACGTGATGAACTTGAGCACGCTCTTCGGGATCTTGAAGTCGCGCAGCAGCATGCCGACGAAGCGCTTCACCGGCGGCAGACTGCCGACCGCGCCGCGGATGCCGCTGGGCACGAAGGCGAACATCCGCGCGTCGAGACGCATGGTCATCTCCGGCGCATGGCCGGCGCGGGCGAAGGTGTTCAGCACTTCACCGACACGCATCGGCTCGGGATCGACGAGATGGAAACAATGTCCGTCAAGCTTGGGCTTGTGCGCGATGTGATCCATGGCGTCGACCACGAAATCCACCGGCACGACGTTGATGCGACCGCCTTCGATGCCCAGCATCGGCATCCACGGCGGCATCATTTCGCGCATTTTCTTCAGCAGGGTGAAGAAATAGTAGGGACCGTCGATCTTGTCCATCTCGCCGGTCTGCGAGTGGCCGACGACCATGCCCGGGCGATAGATCCGCCACTTGATCCGCTTCTCCTTGCGGACCAGCCCCTCGGAATCGTGCTTGGTGCGCAGATACGGATCGTCCAGGCCCTCGGCCTCGTCGAACATGTCTTCGCGGAAGATGCCCGGATAAAGACCGGCGGCGGCGATCGAACTGGTGTGATGGAAACAGCCGGCGCCGATCGCGGCGGCGAGGTCGAGGGCATTCTGGGTCCCGTCGACATTGGCCTTGCGCTGGCTTTCCGCGTCGGCGGTCAGGTCGTAGATCGCGGCGAGGTGAAAGAAATGCTTCACCTTGCCGGAAAGGGTTTTCAACTGCGCTGCGGTCAGGCCGCATTTCTCCGCGGTCATGTCGCCATGCACCGGCACCACCCGCTTCGGATCCCAACCCATCTTTTTGGCCAAGGCGTCGTATTTCTTCTGCGAATCCTTGCGCACCAGCACGTAGACCGTGCCCTTGCGCTTGAGCAGATTGCCGACCAGGAAACGACCCAGAAACCCGGTGGCGCCGGTAACGAAATAACTCATGTCCTCGCCCTCATGAGACCAAAACGATCGACCGCGGCGCGGCCGTGGGGCCTAAATTGCCAGAGCCGGCGATCAAGAACAATCCGCGTCCACGCGACCTCCGGGCTGGGCGCTTGGGCTCCGGATCACCCTGGAGGTCCTCCGGGACACCATCGCTGGTCGTATTGACCCCGCCGGCCACCCCATGCTGTCATGCCCGCCTTACCGGAGGGATCACACCATGTCCGACCTGCAGAGCCAATTCGAACAAGCCGCCAAGGACATCCAGAGCCTGGCCGAGCGCCCCGACAACGACACCCTGCTCCGCCTGTACGCACTGTACAAACAGGGATCCGAAGGCGACGTCCACGGCGACAAGCCCGGCTTTTTCGATTTCGTCGGCACCGCCAAATACGAAGCCTGGGCCAAGCTCAAGGGCACCGGCCAGGACGATGCCAAGAAGAAGTACATCGATCTGGTGAAGAAGCTGGCCGGCTGAGCCGTGCCGGCGACTTTCCGCCGGCACCTCCGGACGCAGCCGCCGCTCCGATGGCGAAACAGACGCGACAGCGCATCCTCGACGCATCCCTTGCGATGTTCAACACGCAGGGGGAGCCCAACGTCACCACGAACCACATCGCCGACGAGCTGGAAATCAGCCCGGGCAATCTCTACTACCATTTCCGCAACAAGGACGACATCATCGAGCAGTTGTTCGCGCGCTACGAAGAGCGCATGGACAATGCGCTCGCCGCGCCCAGCGGACGACTGCCCGAGCTGGAAGACATCTGGCTGCAGTTGCATCTCGTGTTCGAGTGCATCTGGGACTATCGCTTCCTCTACCGCGACCTGGTCGAGATCCTCAGCCGCAACCGGCGCCTGCGACTGCGTTTCGCGCGGATCCTGAAACGCGCGGACGATCGCGCGCACGGGGTCATGCGCGGCCTGTCGCAGGCCGGAATCATGCGCGCATCGGCCGATGAGCTCGATGCGGCCGCCACCAATGTCCTGGTGCTGTCGACGTTCTGGCTGAATTACTCCGCCGCACGCGGCGATCGCGACGAGCAGATCGCGATCCGCCAGGGCATCGTCCAGGTGATGATGCTGCTGGCGCCGTTCCTGCGCGACGCGGAACGCCTGCATCTGAACACGTTGATCCGGGCCTACATCGAATAAGCCCCGTGACGAATGCGCGGAAGCGTGCGCATGCGCAAGAAAACATGGCGCCGGGTCGGGCTATCTTCGACCGCACAGGGGACATCCAACGGAAGGAGTTTCACGATGAAACGTTCCATGATCGCGGCGCTGGCCACGGGCGTGACCCTCATGATCGCCGGCACGCTCGCGAACGCCGCATGCTCTCCGAACACGTGCTATCAGCAGTTCCGCCAGTGCCGCAGCAGCGGAGTCTCGTATTACGAATGCTATTCCAGGTACGAGGATTGCCTCGCCCGGAATGGTTGCCCGATCCCCTGATCGGCCTTTCACGCGGCTTGTGCTGCGACAGAAAAAAGGGCGCCGAGGGCGCCCTTTTTTCGACTTGCTGCAGAAGACGATCGAACGTCGATCAGGCCTTGCGCGTACGCTTGGCGACGGCTTTCTTGGCGGTGCGACGCACGTTCTTCTTGGCAACCGGCTTGCGGCCGCGACGGGTCGCGCGCTTGGCCTTGCCGGGCTTGAACTTCGCGACCAGCGGTGCCAGCGCCGTTTCGATCTTCTGGCTGGCCTGGGCGACGCCTTCGCCGATCTGGCCACGCAGGTCGCCAGCGGTTTCGATCAGTCGGGACTGCACCTGACCGGCAGCGGCGGCAACCTGACGGCGGGCCTGGACCACGCGGTCGACCGCCTGTGCGGCGGTCGCGACGGTCGTGCGGCCGGCCATCGAAGCGAGGCCGAGACCGGCGAGCCAGAAATGACGCGCGGTCGCGTCGGGGACGGTGCGGGTGATCTTCTTGCGTGCCATGCGTGTGCTCCGGTTGCGGGGGGCCGGTCGACCCGGCTTGGGATGGGATCAGCATGCGCGGTCGCGGCCGAGCAAACACACTAGCCCGTATGGTCGGGGCTTGCCTCGCATCGCGACTCGCGGGATGCTGGCGGCTTCCATCGAGAGGACCCGAAACATGGCCAAATCCGCCTGGGCCGCATTTCCGCACGACGCCAAGGCTTATGCCTACGCGGGCGATGCGCTGAAGAAAGCATGGCCCAAATTGCACGCCGGAGATTGCGAGCCCTTCCCGGACGACAAGCGCGCCGCCGCGTTGATCAAGGCCGCGGGCAAGGCCGCACCGAAAGGCCTCGATGCCGGTGCGCTCGCGGAAGCGCTGCAGGACGCCTGGCGCGCGTTCCACCGCGGCGATTTCAGGACCGCCTACGAGGCAGGTGAAGCCTTGGGTCCGGTGGGCGCATCGGTCGCGGTCAAGGCCATCGGCATCCATGCCACTTATCTCGTCGATGACGACAAGGAAAAGCTCAAGCGCTTCGAGGAAGCCGCGAAGCTGGCCGAAGCCGCGATCAAGGCTCTGCCCCAGGACGCCAACAGCCACTATCGTCACGCCTTCGCGCTGGGCCGCTACAGCCAGGGGCTGTCGATCGCCAAGGCCCTCAAGGACGGGATCGCCGGCAAGGTCCGCGCATCGCTGGACACCGCGCTGGAACTGGAACCGAAGCACGCGGAAGCGCACACCGCGATGGCGCTGTATCACGGCGAGATCATCGCCAAGATCGGCGCGATGATCGGCGGCCTGACCTACGGCGCGAAGGCCTCGGAAGCCGAGAAACACATCAAGGAAGCGCTCAAGCTGACGCCGACCTCCCCGATCGCCCTGATCGAGCACGGCAACCTGCTGATGCTGCTGCATGGGGACAAGAAGGAGGACGATGCCGCCGCGGCCTACGAAAAAGCCGCCAAATCCAAGCCGCTGGACGCGATGGAGGCGCTGGACGCGGCTTACGCGAAGTCCGAGATCGAATGACGGCCCGAACCCGCCGGCCGCCGGTCCGGGCACGTCGCGCCCTCGACGACTTGCCTCGGCGCAGTCCGCTCCGTAAAATGATCGGCCCGAACATCGGGCGGTTAGCTCAGCGGTAGAGCATTGCCTTCACACGGCAAGGGTCGCAGGTTCGAACCCTGCACCGCCCACCAGTTCCACGAAAGCCCGGCTCCGGCCGGGCTTTCGCTTTTCACGGACCCGATTTTCACGGACACACCTTTCACGGCCCGAAACAGATGGGGCCGGCAGTGGACGCATGGCGTGCGCCCACTGCCGTCTCCGCATCAGGCCATCATGGTCCGCGGGGTGTCGCGCTGCTGCGTCGTATCCTGCGCGGGCGCCGGCGTCTGTTGCTGATTCTGCGTGTTCTGCTGCATCAGCTGCGTGCTCTGCTGCACCGTCTGCTGCACCGCCTGCTCGCGATCCACGTACACGCGCTTGTTGGCGGGATCTTCCAGACCGCCCTGCACCGCGAAGAAACCGGCGTTGTTGCCCCCGGCCTTCACGTGATCGATCTGGCTCAGGCCCGACACCTTCGCCTCGAACGCGATCGTCGCCGCCGCGTTCTCGCGCTCCTGCGCATTCTTGAACGTCCCCGCGGGCATCTGTTCCAGGCCCTTCATCGCCTGCTGGTACAGCGCGTTGTCCGGATGGTTCGGATTCGACAGCTTCGGCGACTGCTCCGCCTTCGACAGCGCTTCCAGCGTCTTCGGACCGGCGATCCCGTTCGGGTCCATGCCGTTGTCCCGCTCGAACGCCTTCAGCGCGTGCGTCGTAGCCGCATCGAAAGTCCCGTTGGTCGGAATCGGCTGACCGTCAGGGCCGCGATAGCCCTGATTGTTCAACGATGCCTGCAGCTTCGCCACCTCCGGGCCTGTCGAACCCTGCTGCAGGATGCCTTCGCTCGCCGCCACGTTCGCGGGAACCGTGGCGTTGGGCTGCGCGGGTGTGTTGGGCTGCGGTTGCGTCGGCGTGTCGGCGCGCGGCTGCGTCGGCTGCGGCGTGACCTGCTCGGGTTGCGCAGGCGTCGGCGTGGGCGCATTCGGCTGCGGCTGGGTCGGGGTGTCCACCTTCGGCTGCGCCGGCGCCTGTTCCTGACCCGGGAAGATGCCCAGCGCCTTCAGCGTGTTCTCGCCCGCCTTGCCGTCGACTTCCAGGCCCTTCTGTTCCTGATACTTGCGCACCGCCGCTTCGGTCTTGTCGCCGAAATAACCCGTGGTCGGCAGCGGCTGGCCCTGATCGTCGCGGATGCCGGCATTGTTGAGCGCTTCCTGCAGCCGGCGCACACCTTCACCGCGTTCCTCCTTCACCAGCAGCTTGTCGTCGAGACCGCCCTTCTGGCCGGTGGTCTGTCCCTGCGACTGGTTCTGACCGAAGTTCTTCGGATCGCCGCTCAGCGCGCGATAGGCCTCATCCGGATTCATGCCGGCGGCCACGTTCTTCTGGTACTGGTCGCGCATGCCGTTCAATTTCTGCCCGACTTCGTCCGGCGTGATCGATGCGGCGTTGTTGGCGGTGCCGCCGTAGTGGCTGGCGCCGCCCTTGCGCGGATCGCCGACGCTGGCCCATTCCAGGGCGGTCGCGTACTGCGCGCGCTCCAGACCTTCGGGGCCGCTGGTCTTGCCGGTGACGTACGCCTTGATGTCCGGGCGTTTCTCGTCCATCAGATAGTCGGCGAAGATCCGCTCCTGCAGCTGCGGCGTGAATTTCGCATCCTTGTCGATGCCCAGGGTATCGACCGCGCCTTTCATGGTCGACGGAATGACCTGGTATTTGCCGACCGCGAACAGACGATCCGGATCACCCGCCGGCAGATCCTGACGACGCATGACTTCGCCCACGGTCATCTGCGAGAAGTCGATCTTGTCGCCCTTGGCGTCGCCGGCACGGCCGCGGTTGTACGAACCATAGTCGCCTTCGCCGCGCGCGATGAGGTTGCCGAGCGGATTGTCCGAACCGTAGTCGTTCGGCCCGCCGGAAATCCTGCCGGGCGTCGTCTGCTGCGCGGGCGTCTGCTGCGCGGGCGTCTCCTGCACGGGCGTCTGCTGCACCGGAGGTTGCTGCGTCGGGGTCTGCTGGGCAGGCGGTTGCTGCGTCGGCGTCTGCTGCGTCGGCGCGATCACGCCCAGGTCGGTCAGCATTTTCTGGTCGGCCACGCCGGTGACGGTCTGGCCGTGTTTCCGCTGGTAGTCCTCGACCGCTTCGCGCGTACGCCGCCCGTAGTCCTGGTCGGGATTCAATGCCTTGCCTTCGGCATCGACCGCACCGGCCGCGATCAACGCGCGCTGCAGTTTCTCGACCTCGGGTCCCTTCTCGCCGTAGCTCAGCTTGCCGTCGGCCAACGGCGGATCGGCCGGCTTCGGGAACGTGCCGGAAATCGGCACGAAGGTGGGGGCGGCGTTGGTGAGGTTTTCGGTCTGCGCGGGGCGCTGGTCCGTGGTCAGCGTGCCGGCGTGCATGTCCTTGATCCACTTGTCCGCCTGGGCGATGTACTTCGTGTTGACGTCGAAGTGCACGTGGTCCGGGAACGCGTTCGGATTGCCGTTGTTGTAGCCGTGCTGCTTGCCGAGCGGCTGGCCGTATTCGACCTTGTCGCCGGCCTTGAGGTTCGCATCGATCTGCGCGTGGCGGATCTGGAACATCGTGTCGCCGGTCTTGGGGTCGTTGATGGTGATCACGCCGTCTTCACGGTCGATCTTGCCGATGACGCCGGCCGCCGGCGAAGGAATCGGCACGTTGCCGTTCGACAGACCGGGTGCGGTCAGCACCATGTCCTTGCTGACCATGTATTCGCCGCCCGGCGTGAGCACGGCGGTGCCGCGGTAGTTGCCGAGGATTTCCTCGTTCTCGCCATTGACGCGCGCATACACGCGGCCGCTTTCCTGCAGCCGTTTGCTCGGATGATGGTTCTCGAGCTGGCCGTAATTGGTGACCAGTTCGCTGTTGCCGCCAACGCTTTCGTAGATCGTGATCTTGGACATGGGAAGTCTCTCCAATAGACTTGAAACATCGTGTGGGGCGGGCTGCGCCGACGGTCATCCGCTCTGGCGCTAAGCCCCGTTCTCTGATGATTGACGCGAAACCGCGGGAATGTCTTCCGCGCGGCCTCAGGGACTGGGGGGTTCGGGATCCTGGGTGAGGTACCAGCAGCCGTCCTTCCGCTCGAAGCGGTAGGAATTGCCTTCGGACATGCCGTACTGGTAGCGGACGGTACGCACGTCGTCGCCCTGCGCCTCGATCTTGAGGGGCAACGCCGACGCATCCTTCGCGCCTTCGCTGTCGACGAAATGGAAGGCCTTGTCGGCGTAGGTCACATTGAAGTCGTCGTACTTCGCGCCGGGCTCGTAGACGAGCACGGTGTCGTCGCCTTCCTCGCCGCCGCCCAGTTCGGCCACCTTGACCAGCGGAGCGATGAAGGCGCGTTCGATCTTCTCGTCGGCGGCGAAATCCTGCAGGAAGGCTTCGAAATCGCCGGACGGGCACGCCATGGCGGCCGCATTCGCCGCCAGCGGCGACACCTTCCACGACTGCACCGCGACCGCGGCTTCTTCGCCGGACTTGTTCCAGCGCTCATAGGGGCCGTAGGTGGAGACGTCGATGCGCTGGCCCTCGGCGGCATTGGCGAAGGCCATGTTGCAATAACCATCGCCGCTGCAGCTTTCGACTTCCGGCAACTCGCCGCAGACGCTGGATGCCGGGCCTGCGTTGTTTTCCCAGCAGGCGGGGTCGCGCAACGGCAACCAGCCGGCATCGAGCAACTGCCTGCGCAGCGTCGCGTAGGGCATGTCCTTGGCGAAAGCGGCATCGACCGCCGGCTTGGCCGGCGAGGCCGCGGCCGGCGGCGTTGCGACGGCCGCCGCTTCGACGGGCGCCGTGCCTGCGGGAGCCGCAGCAACCGCTCCGGCCGCCGGCTCCGAAGGCTTGCATGCCGCCGACAGCAGCGCGGCGATGAGGAGGGGAATGATTCGGTAGCGCATGAGTGCTGATCCTTCGTGTTTCTGGAAGATGGATGCTGCTGGCATATCGGAATCCGCCGCTCGAAATCTGCCGATCGCGGCGGGACATGGTCAGACGCTGCGGCCGCGCTCCTGTCGCTGGCCGTCGACCGCGGGATCAGAGGGCGCGGCGAGAGCCGCGAGCTGGGCCGTGGATTTTTCGACCGGCTGGGCGACCAGTTCGGCCACGTTCAACGACATGAGGCGATGCGAGGGGTCGCGCAGATCGCCCTGCACCGCGAACACGGTGCCGCCGGGCCCCGGAACGACGTGATCGACCTGCTGCAGCTCCGCGGTGCGGGCCGCGACCATGATCGACGCGGCCGCGCGCTGGCGCGCGGTCTCGCCTTCCAGGCCCGGAACACCGGTCAGCGCGGCATCGATCTGGCGGAAACGGGCGTGATCCGGATGATCGGCATGCGCCACCGACGCCGGCAGCGTCGCGGCGGCCGGCTTCTCGACGCGCGCGTCGGGCGCCATCAGCTTGTCGAGGCCGTCGCGGTTGCGGCTGATGTCGTGGATGAGGTCGTAGTTGCTGACGCCGTTGACGTCGCGATAGGCGCGCCCGCCGGTCATCGCCTCGCGGGCGCTGTTGAAGCCGACGACATGCGCGGCCTTGAGGAAGCCGGCGATGCGGCCGGGTTTCTCGTCGTCGCCGAGGATGCCCTGCTCGCGGGCGCGGGCGTAGTCGTGTTCGGCGTTGACCTTGAACGCGCGATCCTGCAGGTCCGGCGACTGTTTGTACGCGTCGAGCGTCAGCCCGTTCTTCCAGTTGGCCGGATCTTCGAGGAATGCGGCCATGCCACCGGTCTTCGCCCACGCCCATTCCGAGCGGTGCCCGCTCATGGCCTGGTCGAGTCTGTCGCGATCGACATAGCCGGCTTCGGCGAGAAATTCAGCGCCGGCCTTGTAACGCCCGACGAATCCCAGGCGATTGGAAGCGGCCAGTTCGCCGCCGTGACTTTCGGTCATCACGGTGGAGGCGATCAGCCTGCGGGTCGTCGCGTCGTCCAATGTCGCGATCGTGCCCTGTCGGTACTCATCGGCAGTGGCCACTGCCTGTTGTCGAATATCAGCCATCAAGCTGTCTCCAATGGATATTCAACGAGATGTCGCTCGGTGCTGGTCAGCCCTCACGACATCGCATTTCAGCGATCTTTCCGCCGGGCTCATCGTCCGGCGCGCTTCGGTGGAAAAGGAATGTGGTGGAGCCCGGACTGCTGGAACCTCCCTCTTCGTCGACGAAAACGTCCGCACGCAGCGGCACGCAGCCGCGCAGGCGGATCAGGAACGAGAGCCCGCGATCGCCCGCGGCGCCCGGCGCCAGCGGTTCGACCATCGCGGACGAACACTGGCGGCGAAGAATCGTCGCGATGTCTTCGCTCGGATAGCACTTGACCACCGCGATGGCCTCGACCCGGCTGGCACTGCCGAGCAGGGTCACGCCGGATTCGCCTTCGTTGCCTTCGCGCACATCGCCTTCGCCGTCGGGCAACCAGGTCTGGCCGAAGCCGGCGAGCAGCAGGGTCCCGCTGCGCGAAAGGTTGGATTGCGGGTCGGCCGGGGCGATGTCCTCGACCGGCGCGGCGTCGCGCCAGTCGAGGCCGGGGACCGATGCACAGGCCGCCCAATCGAGCCCGCGGGCCGCGGCGAAAAGAACGAGCAGCCGCTCGAGGACGGGGCGTTGGAGGGAAGGAAGGGCGGGTTGGATCACCGGCGCGACCGCGAACGCACGGACAGGCACGCGCGCGACCAGCGCGTAGCCGTTCCGATCCGGCGATGTCGCCCAGGCATGGCCCATGTCCGTTCCGTGACCTCCGGTCTGCGTGAAATAACCGATCCGGCACGAACGGGCGCCGGGCGGAAACACCCAGCCGGCAGGCTAACAATTCCCGGCCCTCGACGGAAGGGACATGGATACCGCGCGTCGGGGCGTGGCATGGCGCGCATCCGTCGGCTCAGCCGTTCCGCAGCCTGCGGACGACGACGATTCCCCCAAGCGCCAGCAGGCCCAGCACCAGTCCCGGGAACCAGCGACTGTGCAACAGCCCGGCGGACGACTCGATGAAATTGGCCCCGTCCTTGTCGAAATCGACTCCGGGTGGCGGCTCGGGATCCATGAGATCGAAACGCACGGTCCGCCCGATGCCCGAGACCTCGCGTCCCAGCAGCAGGCGGATATCGCCCGGCATCACCACCTCCAACTGGTGGCGATAGCCCATGCCCTGCAGCAGGGCGCGGGTCTTCTGCCCGTCGTCGCCGGACTGCAGGCCCAGCAGCGCGGGCCGCAGCATCGGCCGCGACAGCGGATGGTCGAGGTAGCGGTCGATCGCGAGGTAAGCGCGGCCGGGGTCGGCGCCGGAAAACGGCGAATCGTCCTTGCCGAATCCGCGCTCCAGTTCGACGACGTTGCCGGAAACCTCGCACGCCGACCAGCCGACGCGCGCGGCCATTTCGCAGACCAGGGCCGCATGCCGCGCCTCGCGGGCGTCGACCTTGTCCCTGGCTTCGCCGGTGAGGCGAGCCCACCCGGACCAGTCCTGGAACTCGGCATGGCGACGGACCGTGGCCGAGCCGTCGCCATGGACCTCCACGCGGTCTTCGATCCGGGCGAATCCGGTCAACAGCAGGGTGCAGGCGACGGCCGACAGCACGCGGGCGAGCCATGCCGGCGACGACGAGCCGCGCGGGAACCGCGCATGGATGACCGGTTCGCACCCCATTTGCGTCAGAGCCATCACCGCCCCTCGTCCACGGCACCGGAGGTGAAGATGCCCCGGGACGCGGCCGATGACAACGGGACATCGGCGAGCGTTGTTACACTCGGGCACGCCTCCAGGGGAACCTCGTCATGAAAAGCGCCGGCATCGTCCTGATCTCCGCCATCGGCCTCGTCGCCGGCATCCTCGCCTATCAGGCGCTCACGCCGGGACCGGCGCGCCCGCCCACCGCGGCCGACGTGAAGACCCAGATCGACGCGCTCAAGGCCGAAGCGGCACGCGCGCATCCCGGAATGGCCCAGAGCGACGCGATGAAGGAAGTCGCGGTACGCCAGGCCCGCGAGAGCCTCGGCAAGGGCGATGCCCTCAGCCGGTCGCGCACCGCCGCCGGCATCTTCTTCGGTTCCTACTTCATGAACACGCGGGCACGCCCCGAATACTGCCGCCAGCGCGGCGTCGACCTGCAGCCTTTCGTCACCGTCTACGAAGAAGTGCACCGCGCCGAACTGACGCGCGCGCGGTCGATCTTCGCGGAGGCCGGCATGAACCCCGACTCGCTGGCGCCCGCGCTGCAGAGCCAGTTCGTCGGCATGGTCGAGCAGGACATGAAGGACTTCGCCGCCGGCGCCCAGGTGCCGCTGGAGCAGACCTGCGGGCTGTTCAACGAAAACGCGAAATTGATTTCACAGGCCATCGAACTTCCGAAAGAAGTCAGGCAGGCCCTGTTCGCCACGCAGTAACCGCGGAAGGCGCGGATGACCTCCGCGGCGCGTACGCCCGCTCACCGGTGGCGGCGCCATCCGTTCGCGCTCAGCGGTCCGGCGATGCTGGCCGCTTCGATCGGCGCACCGGTCCTGCTGCCCTACCCGCCGCCGGTCGCCTCGCTGCGCCGGGGCTGGTGTGGTTGCCCCGGCCGGTATTCCCGACGGGCGCCGCCTGCTGATCGCGACCCTCGCGGCCTGTCTGGTGCTGGAACCCGGCGCCTGGGCGCACAACTTCATCCGCGACGCCGCCGAGCCGGCGTTGTTCCACCCGCAACTGCTGCCCGACCTGCTGATGGCCGCCGGTTTCCATGCCGGCTGGTGGCTGGCCTGGTGGTGGCTGCTGCGGCGCTGGCGCATGTCTGGACCGATGGGCAGACCGCGAACAACGCTGCTCGGCCGCTGGAAATATCCGGCGGCGCTGGCGGCGATGTGCGCGGGCTCCGTGGGCCTGATGATCCTGTGGAACCTGCCGCTGTCGTGGCTGGATGCGATTCCGCCGGAGCGCCTGCCGATGCGCTCGCATCCGTTCCGGCAACCGCGTCCGATGATCGCGGCGTGAAGCGATACGGCCGGGACAGCCTGCCCAGCGCCCGCCACCGTGTTTTGCTGCGATCATAGGTCCGCATTCCGCACGTCGCCCGCCCATCCCCATGACATCGCTGCGTTTCGCGTTCCTCGCCTTCGCCCTGACCCTCGCCGCCGGTTGCGGCGGCTCACCCGTCAGACCCGATCCACCCGCACCCGTCGCGAAACCGGCCGTCCCCACGCCGCCGGTGAAGATCCGCATCGGTCTGGCGCTCGGCGGCGGCGCGGCCAAGGGCTTCGCTCACATCGGCGTGATCAAGATGCTGGAAGCCAACGGCTTCAAGCCCGAGGTCGTCTCCGGCACCAGCGCCGGCAGCGTCGTCGGTGCGCTCTACGCCAGCGGCATGGACGTGTTCCAGTTGCAGGAGCACGCAGTGTCGCTGGACGAAGCCCGCATCCGCGATGTCGCCCTGTTCAACGGCGGGCTGGTCCGCGGCCAGAAGCTGCAGGACTACGTCAACGAGATGGTCGGCAACCGGCCGTTCGAGAAGATGAAGAAGCCGTTCGCGGCGGTGTCGACGCGACTGGAGACCGGCGAACGCACCGTGTTCAACCGCGGCAACGTCGGCCAGGCGGTGCGCGCTTCCTGCAGCATTCCGGGTGTGTTCGAGCCGGTGAAGATCGGCGACGGCTATTACATCGACGGCGGCGTGGTCAGCCCGGTACCGGTGGATGCCGCGCGCCAGCTCGGCGCGGATTTCGTCATCGCCGTGGACATCTCCACCAAGACCACCGGCAAGACCCCGGAGTCGATGCTCGGCGTGGTCAACCAGTCGATCACGATCATGGGCCAGAAGCTCGGCGAGCAGGAACTGGCGCGCGCCGATGTCGTGATCCAGCCGCGGGTGAACGATGTCGGCCCGGCCGATTTCGAACGCCGCAACGCGGTCATCCTCGAAGGCGAAAAGGCCGCCCTGGCGGCGCTGCCGCAGATCCGCGCGAAGCTCGCGCAGATGCGCGTGGCCCGCGCCGCCGCGCAGGCCGCGAAGCGCAACCCGCCTCCGCCGCTGCCGGAAAAATGCGAGGAACCCGGCCTGATCGGCGGACTGCTGGGCCAGGAACGGAAGTGCAAACCGCGCGGCAACTGAGCGCCACATGCCTGCAAAGGAAGGGCCGGCGATGCCGGCCCTTCCGCGTCGAGGCAACGCCGCGACTCAATGCACCATGTCGAGCGGCTGGAACTGGATGGCCTGCAGCAGCCCCGTCGACAGGCAACTGCTGTTCATCAGGTTCGCCAGATCCTGCTGGCGACGCAGCAGATCGCCGAACGGGCGCGACGGCAGCGTGTTGATCGGATCCGGCTTGTTGAACGTGGTCGGCACCGCGAGCGTGCCGTTGCCCACCAGGAAGCGCGACAGCCCGCTGACCGCCGCCGGCGCTCTGGGCGCGATGTGCAGGAACGAAAGATCCGACGGCTGGTTTCGCGTCTCGCCGCCGTGGCAGGCGTTGCAGGTCCCCAGCGAGAACAGGTGACGCTGCTGGTTGCCGACACCCGGCGCGTTCCAGACGGCGCCGTCGGCCACGGAGAAGTTGAAGTTGGAACCGGTCAGGAACGGTTGCCCCGTCCAGGTCGTCGGCACCACGTATGTGCCGCCGAGGATGGCAGCGGAATTGGTGTTGATGTAGTTCGCGAGCAGCGCCGTGTTGTTGCGGGTGTGGTGCGGCGTCTGCTTGGTCGACACGATGTTGAGCATCGTCACGACCGGTCCCCTGCCCGGCAGCACGAACTCGCGCAACTCCCACAAGGGATTCAGCGCGTTCTCGTTGGTGCGCAACTGGTTGAGCGCGCTGCGGTTGGGCTTGTTCGGCGCCGCGTTGGCGGAAGTGAACTGGTCGGTGATCGCCTGCAGCGCCGGATTGAACGCCGCACTGCCGAGCGCGATGTTGCCGAGGTTCACCCACTGCTGGGCGTAGTTCTTGACGTTGGTGCAGCCGCTGATCGGCACGCCGTATTCGAAGATCACGGTGAAGGGCGTCGTCGAGCAGCCGCCGGCCACGTTGCGGTTCACGACGCCGAAGACCAGCCGCCCCTCGCCCGCGGAACCGCCGCCATAGACCGAATTGCCGCGCAGATCGACGCGATTGACGATCGCCAGCAGACGGAACGGCGCGCGATCGAGATCGAGCTTGCCGCCGATCCGCGGCCACGAGTTCAACACCAGCCCGCCGATGTTCGGCCGCGCCGGCACCGGGAAGGTGTTGATGGTGTGGTTGACGTTCCAGCTCTGCAGCCAGTTCTCCGTGAACACCGCCGGATCGATGCCGGTGAACGTGTTGTTCGCCATGTTGCTGATCAGCGTCTTGAAGGTCCAGGCGCCGTTGGGATTGCCGGTGTTGTTGCAGATATCGAAGGTGCGCGTCGGATCGTTGACCACCGACAGATCGGTGATCATCAGTTCACGCCGCGGATCGACCGCGGACGGCGGCATCGAAATCGTGAATTTCTTGATCTGGAACGGCGTGGACGACAACCGGGCGCTTTCGACGACCTTGGGATCGATGAACCCGAACGGATCTTCGCCCAGGAACTCGCGTCCAGCGAACACGGCCTCGCCGTTCGCCCGGGTTTCGACGATCAAGCTCTGGCGGTCGCGCTGTTCCTGCACGAACCTGTCGAAATCGAAGCGCACCATGCCGTTGAAACGGAACTTGTCCACGGCATCGCGTTTGAACGTGAAGGTGTCCTTGTCGACCACCAGCGGCAGCACATCGGGAAGATCCGACCCTTCGCGGAAGCGGATCGACAGCCGTGCGTTGCCTTCGGGATCGCTGCTGCTTTCCATCGGCGTGAGTTCCATGTCCTCCACCGGCGGCAGACGCGGCGCGGTCGCTTCGGCGAGGCCCGCGACAGGCGCGAAACCGCTGACCTTCGGGGCGGGCCAGCTCTGGCGCGCGAGGGCGGAACCCGCACCGTCCGCGGACACGTCGGCGACGGTTCGGCCCGACGCGGCGCTCTTCGCGGCGACGGCGCCCGTTCCTCCAGGCAGATCGCATGCGGCCAGTCCGCATGTCAGCAAAAAGACCGCGATGGGCGACAGCCATCGACCGGAAGAGACGTTCGTGGATAAACGCTTTCGCATGACGATTCACTCCTTGTGAATGGGAAAGGTGCCGCGATCTGCGCGAAGCGCGCACGGTGCCTGTCCCGGCATCCGTGCCGCATCCCATCGACGCCCTGTGCCGATGCGTTCTGTCGGAATTCCCGTCGAAGCCTTCCCGCAGATCCATCACGATCGCGACGCGGTCCAGAAGGCGTCACCCACGTCGCACTGCATCCTAAGCAAAGGGCCGGCAATGCCGGCCCTTTTTCGTCATGAATTGTTTCGATCGAATCGATTCAATGCATCGATCACGCGCGCGAATCGCGACGCCCGCTCGGCTTGCCCTGGCCCTGCCCGCGTCCCTGGCCCTGCTTCTGGCCGGTGTGCGCATGCGCGTGGGCGCCGCGATCGGCCGGCTTGCCGTGCGCGCGATGGCCCGGCTTGCGCGGCGTGCGGTTGCCGCCCGGACGCTGACCGCCCGGACGCGCGGCGCCCGGCGCATTGCCGTCGAGACGGATCGGACGGCTGGGTTCATAGCCTTCGATCGCTTCCAGCGTGATGTCGGCCTTCAGCAGGCGCTGGATCTGGCGCAGCAACTGCGCTTCGTCCGGCGACACCAGCGAGAGCGCTTCGCCGGTCATGCCGTTGCGGCCGGTGCGGCCGATGCGATGCACGTAATCCTCGGCCACCATCGGCAGATCGTGGTTGATCACCAGCGGCAGATTCGGGATGTCGAGGCCGCGCGCGGCCACGTCGGTGGCGACCAGGATCCGGGCCTTGCCGGACTTGAAGGCGTTGAGCGCCTTCTGGCGCGCGGCCTGGCTCTTGTTGCCGTGGATCGCGACCGCCGGCAGACCGGCGGTTTCGAGCTGTTCGGCCAGTCGATTGCAGCCGTGCTTGGTCTTGCCGAAGATCAGCACCTGCTCGGAGTGGCGACGGGTCAGGATGTCGATCAGCAGATCGCGCTTGCGCGAGCCGTCGACCGGATGCGCGCGATGCTGGATGGTCGCGGCGATGGCGTTCTGCGCGGCGACCTGCACCTGCTTCGGATCGCGCATGAATTCCAGCGCGAGCTGCTTGATCTGGGATTCGAACGTGGCCGAGAACAGCAGGGTCTGGCGCTCGCTCGGGACGCGCGCCAGGATGCGCTTCATCGCCGGCAGGAAGCCCATGTCGAGCATGCGGTCGGCTTCGTCGAGGACCAGGATCTCGATCGCGTCGAGCTTGGCGGTGCCCTGCTGCATGTGGTCGATCAGGCGACCGGGGGTGGCGACGAGGATGTCGACGCCGCGACGCAGGTTGTCGACCTGCGGGCCCATCCCGGCGCCGCCGAAGATGGTGGTGACGTTGAGACGGAGATACTTGCTGTAACTGCGGATGCTGTCGGCGACCTGCACCGCGAGTTCGCGGGTGGGCACCAGGATCAGCGCGCGCGGCTTGCGCGGGCCGGCGGCGGGTTTGTTGCCCTCGGCGAGGCGCTGCAGCAGCGGCAGGCCGAAGGCGGCGGTCTTGCCGGTGCCGGTCTGGGCGCCGCCGAGCACGTCGTGGCCGGCCAGTACCAGCGGGATGCCCTCGGCCTGGATCGGCGTGGGGGTGGCATAACCGTTGTCGGCGAGCGCGCGCAGCAACGCGGGCGCGAGCCCGAGCGATTCGAAAGACATGATGTGTGGAACTCCGGTGGAATCGCGTCGACGGCCGGTTCCCGTGGGGAATCGGTCCGCGGCGGACGCGAAGCGTTACTCGGAGCTTTCCAACCGCGCTGCGAGCAAGGGATGAGACGACGCACCACATGGCGGGTCGTGTTCGGCGCGACGAAAGACGTGCGGAGAGTGCTGCGACACCGGGCGCCGGAAGTCGGCGATGACCGGGACGGCAGCGGCTGTGATCGGGAAAACGGACCAGCCGTGCGCGAAACGAGGTGGATGCTACGCGAAAAATCCGGCCGCCGCCAGCAAATCCCTGAGTCGACTGGGATTTTCGTCGGAAGGCAGCGACCGGCCGGTCGCCGGGAGGCCGTCGCCGGGCTCAGACCTCCAGCACCAGCCCCGGCCGCGCCAGGGTGGCGCTGATCCCGCAGGCCTCGCCGATTTCGCCGGCCAGCGCCTCGCGGGCCTTGTCCTCGCCGTGGACCAGGGCCAGCGGCGGGCGGCCGCGGAAGCCCGCGTACCAGTCCATCAGGCCGCGCTGGTCGGTATGCGCCGACAGGCCGCCGACCGTATGCCGCTGCGCGTTCACGCGCACGTCGTGGCCGTGGATGCGCACCCATTTCGCGCCGTCGACGATCCGCCGCCCGGTAGTGCCTTCGGCCTGATAGCCGACGAAGACCACGTGGGTCTGCTTGCGATGCAGGCGATGCTTGAAGTGGTGCAGGATGCGGCCCGCGTTGGCCATGCCCGAGCCGGCGATGACGATGATGCCGCGCTCCATGCGGTTGATCGCCATCGATTCGTCGACGCTTTCGGTGATGTGCAGGTTCGGCAATCTGAACGGATTCGGATGGTTGCGCCACACCCGTTTCGCGTCGTCGTCGAAGAGGTCGTGGTGGCGGTCGTACACGTCGACCACCTTCGAGGCCATCGGGCTGTCGAGGAAGATCTGCCAGCGCGACATCTTCCAGTCGTCCCAGTGCTTCGCGAACCAGTACAGCAGTTCCTGGGTGCGGCCGACCGCGAACGCGGGAATCAGCACCACACCGCCCGACCGCCAGGCATCGTCGAGGATCTCTTCCAGTTCGTGGATCGTCTCGGCGCGATCGCGATGCAGGCGGTCGCCGTAGGTCGATTCCATCAGCACCAGATCGGCATCGGCGATCTGCGCCGGATCGCGGAGGATCGGCGTGCCCTTCGGGCCGAGGTCGCCGGAGAACACCACCTTGCGGCCATCGCCCCACAGCTCGACGCTGCAGGAACCGAGGATGTGGCCGGCGTCGCGGAAGCACATCTCCACCCCCGGGGACAGCTCGGTGCGGACGTCGTAGGGCAGCGGGCGCACCTGTCGCATCGCCTCGTGCACGTCGTCCTTGGTGTACAGCGGCACCGCCATCGGCTGACCGTGGCGGCGGTCGCGATTGGCGCGCATGGCCTCGCTTTCGGCGATGCCCGCGGCGTCCAGCAGCATCACCAGCATCAGGTCGGCGGTGGCGGCCTGGGCGTAGATGGGGCCACGGAACCCGCGCTGCACCAGCAGCGGCACCCGGCCGATGTGGTCGATGTGGGCGTGGCTGAGGATCAGCGCGTCCAGCGCGCTCGGCTCGAAGGGAAACGGCCCGGCGTTGCGGGCTTCGGCCTCGGGACTGCCCTGGATCATGCCGCAGTCGAACAACAGGCGCTGGCCGGCGACTTCGACCTCGTGCAGGGAACCGGTGACCTCACCGGCGGCGCCGTGGAAAGTGACGCGCATTGACCGCTCCGTTCTGATGTGACGACCGGGCCAAAACTACCACGACCGCCCGGGCAGGGCCCCCGCCCGCCTTTCGCGGGCCGTCGCATGACCTTCGACACCAGCCGGACGCCGGGCAGCGCGCTACAGTCGCGCGTCGCCCAGCCGGGCGCGTCTCTCCTTTCACATGCCCTCCGGGCCGGAGTCTCCGTGAACGCTCAACCCTCCTCGCTCCTCAAGCCGCGCGTCCTGCTGCTGTCGCTGGCCATCGCCGCGTCCCTCGCCGCCTGCAAGAAGGACGATGCCGCGCCCGCCGCGGATACCGCCGCCAAGGCCGCGGCGCCTGCACTGACCCTCGACGAAAGCAAGCTGCCGCCGTTCAACCAGTTCAAGGCCGCCGACCTCGACACCACCAAGAACGCCTGTGCCGACTTTGCCGGCTTCGTCAACGGCAAGTGGCTCGCCGCCAATGCCATTCCGGGCGATCGCACCTCGTGGGGCGCGTTCGAGATGCTGGACGAGCGTTCGACTTCGGTGCAGCGCCAGCTGGCCGAGCAGGCCGCCGCGATGTCCGGCGCCAAGGGCGTGGAGAAGATCGTCGGCGACATCTGGGCCACCGGCATGGACGAGGCGAAGATCAACGCCCAGGGGATCGCCCCGCTCAAGAGCCGCCTCGACGCCATCGACGCGCTGACCGACGGCGCCTCGGTCGCCGAGCATCTGCGCAAGAGCTTCGCCAAGGGCGAGCAGGCCGTCTTCGGCTTCGGCCCGAGCGCCGACTTCAAGGATTCGTCGATGAACATCGCCTATGTCGCCCAGGCCGGCCTCGGCCTGCCCGACAAGGCCTACTACTTCGACGCCGACAAGAAGGAAAAGCTTGCCGCCTACGAACAGCACATCGCCAAGGTGCTGGAACTGTCCGGCGTCGCCGCGGCCGACGCCGCGAAGCAGGCAAAGGACGTGGTCGCGTTCGAGACCCGCCTGGCCAAGGCTTCGAAGTCCAGCGAAGAACTGGCCCGCGACGTGTCGCTGTACTACAACCCGGTGTCGGTGGCGGACGCCGACAAGAAGACCCCGAATTTCCCGTGGAGCAAGTTCTTCGAATCGCAGGGCATCGCCGCGCCGAAGATGTTCTCGATGGCGATCCCGGAATTCCACGCCGAGTTCGACCGGATGCTGGCCGACACCCCGGTCGAGCACTGGAAGAGCTACCTGCGCTTCCACACCGTCGACGGCGCCTCGCCGTTCCTCGGCGACGCCTTCGCCGACGAGAACTTCAACTTCTACCGCAAGACCATGCGCGGGCAGAAGGAACAGCAGCCGCGCTGGAAGCGCGTGCTCGACACCATCGAGGGCCAGACCGGCGAGGCGCTGGGCCAGATGTACGTGCAGGTGGCGTTCCCGCCGGAATCGAAGGCGCGCATGGAGGAACTGGTGAAGAACCTCAGCGCGGCGCTGAAAGGCCGGCTGGAGAATCTCGCGTGGATGAGCCCGGAGACCAAGCAGAAGGCGATGGACAAGTGGGCCACGTTCACGCCGAAGATCGGTTACCCGGACAAGTGGCGCGACTGGACCGGGCTGGACACCTCGCGCGGCAGCTACATCGAGAACGTGCTGGCCGCCAACGAGTTCAACTACAAGTGGAACCTCGGCAAGATCGGCAAGCCGGTCGACAAGACCGAATGGGGCATGAGTCCGCAGACGGTGAACGCCTACTACAACCCGCAGTTGAACGAGATCGTGTTCCCGGCCGCGATCCTGCAGCCGCCGTTCTTCGACGCCAAGGCCGACGACGCGCTGAACTACGGCGGCATCGGCGCGGTCATCGGCCACGAAATGATCCACGGCTACGACGACCAGGGCAGCCGCTTCGGGCCGACCGGCAACTTCGAGAACTGGTGGACCGACGCCGACATGAAGGGCTTCAAGGGCCTGACCGGCAAGCTGATCGCGCAGTTCGACGCCTACGAGGCCGCACCCGGCAAGAAGGTCAACGGCAAGCTGACGCTGGGCGAAAACATCGCCGACCTCGGCGGCCTGGCGGTGGCCTACGACGCCTTCCAGCGCGCCAGCGAAGGCAAGCCCGACGCCAAGGTCGAAGGGCTGCCGCGCGAACAGCGCTTCTTCCTCAACTGGGGCACGGTGTGGCGCCGCAACTTCACCCCGGATGAGCTGGCCGTGCGCCTGACCACCGATTCGCACGCGCCCGCCAACTTCCGCGCCGTCGGCGCACCGTCGAACCACCCGGCCTTCGCCGAAGCGTTCGCGTGCAAGGCCGGCGACCCGATGGTGCGCGACGGCGACAAGCGCATCGCGATCTGGTAAGCGCGGGCCACCGCGTTTTCGACCGCGTCATTCGCGACAGGGGCCCGGAGCGATCCGGGCCCTTGTCGTTGGCATCGGCACGCTGCATCCGCTCGGCGAAACGCGCCGTATCCATCGGCATGCACGCCTTCCCCGCCCTGCCCCACGCCCGGTCATGCGATCCGCACGATCGCGCCGGCGTCGCCCCCGGTTCCCGCCGTCCTCGTCACGGAATCCGGGAGCCCCACTTGCCGTCCCGCGACCTGTCGCTGAACATGACGGCCCGCCCGCACGCCACGACAGGATCCCGGATGCCCGAAATCCGCGCATACGACGCAGCACAGGAGACGCTTGGCCTCGATACGCTGCTGGTCGACATCGCCGGCGGCAGCCGCAACGCCTTCGAATCGCTGTATCGCGCCACGTCCTCGCGGTTGTTCGCGATCTGCCTGCGGGTGCTGTCCGACCGCGCCGAGGCCGAGGACGTGCTGCAGGACGTGTTCACGACGATCTGGCACAAGGCGCACCAGTTCGATCCCGGACGCGCCAGTCCGATCGCCTGGCTGGCGATGATCGCCCGCAACAAGGCCATCGACCGGCTGCGCGCCGCGCCCGCGCGCGGCACCCTGGCCCCGATCGAGTTCGCGGACGACGTCGCCGATGCCGGCGCCACGCCGCTGCAGACCGCGGTCTCGGCCGATGAGCGCGAACGGCTGGAAGCCTGCATGCGCCAGCTCGACCCGCGCCGCCAATCGCTGATCCGCGCCGCGTTCTTCGAAGGTTCCACCTACGAAGAACTCGCGCAGCGCATCGCCTCGCCGCTGGGTTCGGTCAAGAGCTGGATCCGTCGCGGCCTGCTGCAACTGCGCGGTTGCCTCGAAGCATGAACATCCGCGACCTCAACGAGCAGGATTTCGAAGGCCGCGAGCCGCCGTCGGCGGACATCTTCGCCGGCGAATACGTCCTCGGCGTTCTCGACGCCGAACAGCGCCGCGAAGCGCAGACCCGCATCGCGAACGATCCGGGATTCGCCCGCCTCGTCGCCGACTGGGAACAGCGCCTGGCGCCGCTGCTGGCCGAGTTCGAAGGTGTCGACATCCCGCCGCACCTGTGGCCGCGCATCCGCAGTCGCCTCGGTTGGCCGGCGATCGAAACCGGCAGGTCCGCCGACGCCGCCACCGCGAAGTCCGGGCTGTGGCAGAGCGCCGGTTTCTGGCGCGCGGCCACCGGCCTGGCCGCGGCCGCCGCGATCGCCGCGGTGGCCATCGGTCCGCTGGGCCTGTTCCGCGAGGACATCGCGACGCCGGTCGGCCCCGGCCCGATCGCGGTCGAACCGCCACCGCCGCCGGTCGAAGATCCCGATGCGCCGAAGCCGGTCAGCACGCTGCTTCGCGACGACGGCAAGCCCGGCTGGCTGGCGTCGGTCGATGCGAAGGCCGGCACCGTGCTGATGGTGCCGGTGCCCGCCGGCGCCGACGCCGAAGGCCGCGTGCCCGAACTGTGGCTGATTCCGCCGGGCGAAACGCCGAAGTCGCTGGGTCTGGTCTCGATCGATCGTTCGCATACGGTCAAGGTGCCCGACGCGCTGCGCGACGCGTTGGCGAAGGGCGCGCTGCTGGCGATCACGCTGGAACCGCCGGGCGGCGCGCCGCAGGGCGTGGCCACGGGTCCGATCATCGCCAAGGGCGATATCGTCACGCTGTGATGCGGGCAACGTCGCGAAGCCATCGGGGCAACGCGACGATCTGATTCCAGACGCGGAGACGGTGCATCCGAACGCACCGCCTCCGCGTAGAGGTACCGACAGCCAAGGAATTGCGCATGCCGGTACACGCTCCGCCCACCTCCGATCCGACCGTCGCACCGCGACGCCCCCCCGCCTTGCGTCGCGGCATCGCCGCCGTCGCCCGCTGGTTCGATACCGGCACCACGGCGAACGAATCCACCGCCGAAGGCGACCGCATCGACTGGTTGCGCGCGATTCCTTTCCTCGGCATGCATCTGGCCTGCCTGGCGGTGTTCCAGGTCGGCGTGTCGTGGATCGCGGTCGCGGTCGCGGCCGCGCTCTACGCGGTGCGGATGTTCGCGATCACCGGCTTCTACCACCGCTATTTCTCGCATCGCACCTTCCGCACCTCGCGCGCGGTGCAGTTCGTGTTCGCGCTGATCGGCGCGTCCTGCGTGCAGCGCGGGCCGCTGTGGTGGGCGGCGCATCATCGCAACCATCATCGTCACTCCGACACCGCGCAGGACGTGCATTCGCCGGTGGTCCACGGGTTCTGGCGCAGCCACGTCGGCTGGTTCCTCACCCGCCACGGCTTCCGCACCGACTGGGAACGCGTCCGCGATCTCGCCCGCTATCCGGAGCTGCGCTGGCTGGACCGCTTCGACACCCTGGTGCCGGTGCTGCTGGCGGTGGCGCTGTTCCTGCTCGGCGGCTGGCTGGAAGACGCCGCACCGCAGCTCGGCACCGACGCCTGGCAGATGCTGGTCTGGGGATTCTTCGTCTCCACCGTCGCGCTGTTCCACGCCACCGTGACCATCAACTCGCTGGCGCACCGCTTCGGCAAGCGCCGTTTCGACACCCGCGACGACAGCCGCAACAACCTGTGGCTGGCGCTGCTGACCTTCGGCGAAGGCTGGCACAACAACCATCACTTCTTCCCGGGCTCGGCGCGACAGGGCTTCCGCTGGTGGGAGATCGACCTGACCTACTACGGTCTGCGCACGATGGCGCTGCTGCGCCTCGTCCACGATCTCAAACCGGTGCCGGCCTGGGTGGCCGCCAGGGCGCGCGGCGCGCGGACGGGAGCGGCCTGATGCGCATCGCCGTCATCGGTTCCGGCATCGCCGGCCTCGCCTCCGCCTGGCTGCTCTCGAAAGACCCGCGCCACGAGGTCGTGTTGTTCGAGGCCAACGATTATCTCGGCGGCCACACCCATACCCACGACATCGCGCTGCATGGCAGGCGATATGCGGTCGACAGCGGTTTCATCGTCCACAACCCGGCGCACTACCCGCTGCTGACCGCGCTGTTCGACGAACTCGGCGTCGCCTCGCAGCCGACGACCATGAGTTTCTCGGTACGCAACGAGGCCTCGGGACTCGAGTACAACGCGACCGATCTCAACGGGCTGTTCTGCCAGCGCCGCAATCTGGTGTCGCCGCGCTTCTGGCGCATGCTGCGCGACCTGTTCCGCTTCTATCGCGAAGCGCCCGCGCTGCTCGACCAGCCCGGCGAGGGGCCCACGCTCGGCGAATATCTCCACCGCAACGGCTACGGCGCGATGTTCCGCGACGATCACCTGCTGCCGATGGCCTCGGCGCTGTGGTCGTCGCCCTCGACCCGGATCCTGTCGTTCCCGGCGAAATATCTCGTGCAGTTCATGGCCAACCACCAGATGCTGCAGGTCAGCGACCGCCCGCAGTGGCGCGTGGTGCGCGGTGGATCGAACGCCTACGTCCGCGCCCTGCGCGCACGCTGGCGCGTGCAGGCGCGCCTGTCGACACCGGTGTCGATGGTGCTGCGCGACGACGACGGCGTCACCGTGTTCACCGATACCGATGCCGGCAGCGGCGCCGAACGCTTCCATTGGCTGGTACTGGCCTGCCACAGCGATCAGGCGCTGCGTCTGCTCGGCGACGCCACCGAGCGCGAGCGCTCGGTGCTGGGCGCGATGCCCTACCAGGCCAACGACACCGTGCTGCACACCGATGCACGCCTGCTGCCGCGCCGGCGCAGGGCGTGGGCGGCGTGGAACGCGCTGGTGCCGCGCGATCCGGGCGATGTCTGCACCGTCAGCTATTGCATGAACCTGCTGCAGGGCATCGAATCGCCCGAGCCCTTCGTGGTCACGCTCAATCGTACCGACGCCATCGATCCGGCGAAGATCCTGCGCCGCATGCGCTATCACCATCCGGTCTACAGCCACGCTTCGGTCGCCGCGCAACAGCGCAAGGCCGAGATCCAGGGCCAGCGCCGCACATGGTTCGCCGGCGCGTACTGGGGCTGGGGTTTCCACGAGGACGGCATGCGCAGCGCGGTCGAGGTCGCGGCATCGATGGGCGTCGCGTGGTCGCCGCGCAGGCACGACGAACATGCCGATGTCGCGACGCCGGAACCGGTCGCCGCATGAACGACGTGCTCGCCAGCGCCGTGTACGAAGGCACGGTCCGGCATCGCCGGCACCTGCCGCATCCGCATGCGTTCCGCTACCGGATGGCGCAGCTGTACCTGGATCTCGACGAAATCGACCAGGTGTTCGACCGCTCCCGATTGTGGTCGGCGGACCGCCGCAATCTCGCCGAATTCCGCCGCGGCGATTATCTCGGGGACCCCGCCGTGCCGCTCGCCGAAGCGGTGCGCGCGCGCGCCGCCGAAGCGCTCGGCCGGCGCCCGCAGGGCGCGATCCGGCTGCTGACGCATCCGCGCTATTTCGGCTTCGTCTTCAATCCGGTGAGTTTCTACTACTGCCACGCCGCCGACGGCGCGCTCGACTGCATCGTCGCCGAGATCACCAACACGCCATGGAAGGAACGCCACGCCTACGTGCTGCCGGTCGACGGCGCCGACGCGCACGGCCGCGCGCTGCGCTGGTCGTTCCCGAAGCGGTTCCACGTGTCGCCGTTCATGGCGATGGACCGCGACTACGACTGGCGCTTCACCGCGCCGGGCGCGGACCTGCATGTCCACATGGACGTGCTGCGCGACGGCGCGCGCGAATTCGACGCCACCCTGCATCTGCGGCGCCGCGCGCTGGATGCCGCCTCGCTGCGGCGGCTGCTGTGGCGCTATCCGCTGATGACCGCGCAGGTGGTCGGCGCGATCCACTGGCAGGCGCTGCGGCTGTGGCTCAAGCGCAACCCGGTGCACGACCACCCGACCCGGGCACGAACGCCTTCCCTTCCCCTCCGAGGTTCACGATGACCGAACTCGCCAACCGCATCGCCAACCGTATCGACGCCCCCTCCGTCGACGCCGTGCATGCCGCCGACTACGGCGCGCTCGATCGTTTCCTGCGCAAACGGCTGATCGCGCGGATGTCGCGGTTGCGCCATGGACGACTGACGCTGCACGACGCGCTGGGCACGCTCGAGCTCGGCGAGCCCGCGCACGTCGAGACCGATCTGTGCATCCGCATCGAAGTCGATTCGCCCGGCTTCTACCGCGCGGTCGCCGCCAACGGCAGCGTCGGCGCCGGCGAAGCCTGGATGGACGCGCAGTGGCGCTGCGACGACCTCGTGGGCCTGGTGCGGCTGCTGGTGCGCAACCGCGACCTGCTCGACGCCATGGAAACCGGTCCCGCGCGTCTGGGCGGCCTGGCGATGCAGGCCTGGCATGCCCTGCGCCGCAACACCCGCAGCGGCAGCCGCCGCAACATCGCCGCGCATTACGACCTCGGCAACGATTTCTTCCGCCTGTTCCTCTCATCGGACCTGATGTATTCCTCGGGCATCTGGGCCGGCGAGGACGACACCCTCGAAGCCGCCTCCACCCGCAAGCTCGATCGCATCTGCCGCAAGCTGGACCTGAAGCCCGGCGATCACGTGCTGGAGATCGGCACCGGCTGGGGCGGCTTCGCCGTGCACGCGGCCCGCCATTACGGCTGCCGCGTCACCACCACCACGATCTCGAAGGAACAGCACGCGCTCGCCGCGCAGCGGGTGGCGGAAGCGGGCCTGGAAGATCGGGTCGTGCTGCTGTTGCAGGACTATCGCGACCTCACCGGCACTTACGACAAACTGGTCTCGATCGAGATGATCGAGGCGATCGGCGCGCAGTATCTCGACACCTATTTCGCGAAGATCGGCGCGCTGCTCAAGCCCGACGGGCTGGCGCTGGTTCAGGCGATCACCATCGAAGACCATCGCTACGCACAGGCGCTGCGCTCGGTCGATTTCATCAAGCGCCACGTGTTCCCGGGCAGCTTCATTCCGTCGGTCGCGGCGATGGTCGCGGCCAAGGGCCGCGCCAGCGATCTGGCCCTGATCCAGATGGAGGATTTCGGACTGTCCTACGCGCGCACGCTCGAAGCCTGGCGCCGACGCTTCCTCGGCGCGCTGCAGGAAGTACGTGCGCAGGGCTTCGACGACCGTTTCATCGCGATGTGGGAGTTCTATCTGGCGTATTGCGAAGGCGGATTCCGCGAACGTTCGATCGGCGTGGCGCAACTGCTGATGGCCCGGCCCGGTCATCGCCGGCCGGCGCCGATGCCCGATCTGCCGACGCATGTGCACGCGCATCGACCGGACGAACTGCAGGCATGAGTGTCTGGGCGAATCTCGTCGGTTACCAGTGCGTCTGGTTCGCCGCGGTGATCGGCGCCGGCCGCGGCCTGTGGTGGCCGGCGGCGATCGCCGCGGCGCTGTTCGCGCTGCTGCATCTCGCATTGCATCCGCAGACGCCCGCAGAGCGCGCGGCGGATTTCCGCCTGATGGCGGTGGCGATCGGCTGCGGTCTGCTGCTCGACGGCGGTCTCGCGTCCTCCGGACTGGCCGAGTACGCCGCCGGCGATGTCGCCATTCCCGGTGTCGGCGCGCCGCTGTGGATCGTGTCGCTGTGGGCCGCGTTCTCGCTGACGCTGCGGCACTCGATGACCTTCCTGCTGCATCGCCCGCTGCTCGGCCTGGCGTTCGGCGCCATCGGCGGGCCGCTGGCGTATCTCGGCGCAGCGCGCGGCTGGCAGGCCATCGCCTTCGCCGAACCGCGCTGGATGGCGCTGGTCGCGCTGGCGATCGGTTGGGGCATCGCGATTCCGCTGCTGACGACGCTGGCGGTGCGCTGGTCCGCACCGACGCCCCTCTCCGCACGTCCCGTCATCTGATCTTTTGAAGCTGGTTTTTGAAGCAGGTTTTTTTAAGCATTCCCACGAGGATTCCGCCATGACCCGAACCGCCGTCCTGCCCCGCGAACTCGACCGCGACCGCCCCGGCCCGGGACTGATCGGCCTGGCCGAGCGCGGCCTGCTGCCCGATGCGCTGCTGCGCCTCGGCATCCGCCGCCAGTGCGAAGACCGCCTGCGCATCGAACTCGCCGGCGGGCCCGAGGCCCAGGCCGAACGCTTCCGCGAGCGCATCGGCCAGTTGCGCAGCAGCCCGGTGGCGATCCACACCGATGCGGCCAACGCCCAGCACTACGAACTGCCGCCGGCCTTCTTCAGGCACTGCCTCGGCAATCGCCTGAAATATTCCTGCGCCTACTACCCGCGCGGCGACGAGACCCTCGACCAGGCCGAAGAGGCGATGCTGAAGCTCTACGGCGAACGCGCCGAACTCGCCGACGGCCAGCGCATCCTCGAACTCGGCTGCGGCTGGGGTTCGCTGACGCTGTGGATGGCGGAACATTATCCCGACGCGCGGATCACCGCGGTCTCCAACTCGCGACCGCAGCGCGAGCACATCGAAACCCAGTGCCGCGTCCGCGGCTTCGGGAACGTCGAAGTGATCACCTGCGACGTGAACCGGCTGCAGTTGCCGGACGCCGGATTCGACCGCTGCGTCTCGATCGAAATGTTCGAGCACATGCGCAACTACGAACGCCTGCTCGGCGACATCGGCCGCTGGCTCACGCCCGGCGGCAAGCTCTTCGTCCACATCTTCGCCCACAAGACCCTGATGTATCCCTTCGAAACCGAAGGCGAGGACAACTGGATGGGCCGGCATTTCTTCACCGGCGGGCTGATGCCGGCCTCCGACACGCTGCTGTGGTTCCAGCGCGCGCTGCGGATCGAACAGCGCTGGCACGTCGACGGCACGCATTACGAGAAGACCGCGAACCACTGGCTGCGGAACCAGGACGACAACCGCGAAACGGTGATGGCGGTGCTGCGCGAGGCCTACGGCGAACACGCGGCGCTGTGGTTCCAGCGCTGGCGGATGTTCTGGATGGCCTGCGCCGAATTGTTCGGCTACGACGACGGCCGGGAATGGCTGGTCGCGCACTATCGTTTCGTCCGGCCGGAGTGAGCGTGTCTTCAACACCATACGCACCGGTAGAGCGGCCTTCAGGCCGCTGCTTTTCCATACCGCAAGCGCAGCGGCCTGAAGGCCGCTCTACCGGCGGCGCTGTTGGGCCGTCCGGATTTCATATGCACTCCATGAATCCTGAGAAAAAACGCATCCGTACTGGAGTCTCGTCGTGAAAAAGCTGATCGCTTCCGCCCTGCTGGGTCTCATCGGAGCCGCCGCCATGTTCGCCTTCAACGCCAACGGCAAAACGCCCATCCCGCCGGTCGCGAACGTGGACCTGCCGCGGTTCATGGGCGACTGGTACGTCATCGCACACATCCCGACCTTCCTGGAGAAGAACGCCTACGATGCGGTCGAGTCCTACGCGCTGCGCGACGACGGCCGGATCCAGACCACGTATCGCCAGCGCAAGGGCGGCTTCGACGCGCCGGTCGACGTGATGCGGCCGGTCGGCACGGTGCGCCCGGGCACCGGCAACGCGGTCTGGGGCATGCAGTTCGTGTGGCCGATCAAGGCCGAATACGTGATCGTGCATCTCGACGCCGACTACACCCAGACCATCATCGGCCGCAGCGCGCGCGACTACGTCTGGATCATGGCCCGCACCCCGCGCATTCCCGAGGCCGACTACGCCGCCCACGTCGAGCGCCTGAAGGCGCTGGGCTACGACACCGCGAAACTGCGGCGGGTCCCGCAACCGGAAGCCTCGCCCGCTCCCTGAACGGCAACCGCACGGCCGCGCACGGCATAACGTGACACAGGCGGCGTTCGGGGCTCGGGGCCCGCTTGCTACACTGCCCCGATCCCACGAACGGACCTGACGCCGCGATGCCGAACCTCTCCATCCTGCGCCCCTCTGCCCTCGCCTGTTGCCTGGTCCTCGCCGTCGCCGCGCCGCAGGCCGACGCCGCGAAGCGGCGCAAGCCCGCCGCGCCCGCTCCGAAGGCCGCGCCGGCGCCCAGCGCCTGCAGCGACTTCTATCTGTTCGCGAACGCGGACTGGCTGAAGGCGAATCCGGTCCCGGCGGAGGGCGGCGTCAGCGCACTCGGACAGCTCGCGGAACGGTCGCTGCAGCAGCAGCGCCAGCTGCTGGACGATGCGGCGAAATCGCCGCAGAACGGGATCCAGAAGCTGCTCGGCGATTTCTGGGCCAGCGGCCTGGACGAAGCCGCGGTGGAGCGCGACGGCGCCGCGCCGATCGCACCGCTGCTGGCGCGCATCGGCGCGATCAAGAAGGCGCAGGACGTGGCGCCGGCGATCGCCGCGCTGCACCAGGTCGGCATCCCGGTGGCCTTCAACTTCACCGCCGACCTCGATCTCAAGCAGCTCGACACGTATTTCGGCTACTTCGCGCAGGGCGGCCTCGGCCTGCCCGACGCCAGTTTCTACACCCGCACCGACGCCGACGCGCGCGCCCTGCTCGGCCGCTACAACGGCCACGTGCAGAAGATCCTCGCCCTGTCCGGCACGCCGCAGGCGAAGCTCGCCGGCGAAGCGCAGCTGGTGATCGATCTTGAAACCCGCATCGCGCGGATGTCGAAGACCCAGGACGCGCTGCGCGGCCTGCGCGCCAACTACAACCCGGTGCCGACCAAGGATTTCGCGAAGAAATACCGCAACCTGCAGCTCGCCGCCTTCCTCAAGGCGCAGGGCGTGAACGCCGAGCAGGTGTCGATGGCCGATCCGGCCCTGTTCGCGCAGCTCGACAAACTGGCCGGCAGCCTGAAGCCGGCGCAGTGGCAGGCGTATCTGCGCTTCCACGTCGGCAACACGATGGCGCCCTATCTCAGCAAGAACTGGCGCGAGGTCGACCACGATTTCCGCGGCAAACTGCTGCGCGGCGAAGACGAACCCGCGCCGCGCTGGAAACAGGTGCTGGATGCGATCAACGCCTCGGCCGGCGCGATGGTCGCGCGCGAATACGTCGCCCGCCATCTGCCGGACGCGACCCGCGAGCGCGCGGACGCCATCGCCCGCGGCGTGAAGGAAGCGCTGGGCACCGCGATCGACCGCAACACCTGGATGGACGCGCCGACCAAGATCGAAGCGCGCGCGAAACTGGATCGCGTGAAGATCGAGATCGGCGCGCCGCGCAGCGATATCGATTTCACCGCCCAGCCGATGGGCCGCGGCAGCTTCGGCGGCAACATCCTGATCGCATCGACCTGGCATCACCGCGAGGAGATGAAGCGCATCGGCCGCGCCAACGCCGACCGGCGCTGGGACGTGCTGCCGCAATACCCCGCGCTGGGCTACGACATCCCCCACAACCGCCTGTTCGTCAGCGCCGCGCTGCTGCAGCCGCCGGTGCTGGACATGCAGCAGCCGCTGGCCGCGCAGTACGGCAGCCTCGGTGCCGTCGTCGGCCACGAACTCAGCAGCGTGGTCGACACCAGCGGCCGCCGGGTCGACGCCAGCGAAACCCTGCGCGACTGGTGGTCGGCGGAGACCGCGACCGCCTGGAATGCGCGCACCGCGCCGCTGGCCGCGTTCTACGGCCGCCTCGCCTATCCCGGCAACGCGACGCTGAAGATCGACGGTGCCCGCGTGCTCGAACAGAGCGTCGCCGACCTCGCCGGCCTGGAACTGGCCTGGGCCGCCTACGAAAAGGCCGAGCCGCAGGCGAAGGCCGCCGATCAGCAGCCGTTCTTCCGCGGCTGGTCGCGACTGTGGACCCAGCAGTTGTCGGCGCAGGCCGCGACCGCGCACGCCGCCGGCGCCCCCTACGCGCCCGGCCCGTGGCGCAGCAACGGCCCGCTGATGCAGCTCCCCGCGTTCGGCAGCGCCTTCGGCTGCAAGGCCGGCAGCCCGATGCTGCTGCCGGAGGCCGAGCGCATTTCGATCTGGCGCTGACCGCTCGGCGCGCATCGGCACACCGCACGTCCCACGGAATCGCATGATCACCGACCACCCGCCGCATCCGCAGGTCGCGGCGCTGCTCGCAGCGCTCCGCGCCACCCCAGACAACGTGCCGCTGCAGGGGCTGGTGATCGATGCCTGCTGCGAACACCGCGACGCCGCCGCGCTCCTCGACGCGCATGCGCTGTGCGGCCCCGCGCTGCTCGACGATCCCGACCGGCGCGTCCGTGCGCTGCGGCTGCTCGCGGACGCCGGCGAACACGCGGCGGTCTCGCGCATCGCCGCGCCCGGTTCCGCGGAGGCATGGATGGCGCAGGCGCGGCTGCTGTTCGCGGACGGGCGCCGCGCCGAAGCGCAGGACGCCTATCGCGCGGCGGTGGCGGCGAATCCGGCGATCGAGGACGCGGCCTTCGCCTCGCAGCTCAGCGGCCGGATCGTGTCGCTGGCGGACGCGCGCGCCCGCAACGACGCCGGCCCTCTGCCCGGCGCGGTGACCAGCATCGCCAACGACGACACCGCCGAGTGGGATTCGGTGCGCTACCTCGAACCGGCCGCGACCCGCATGGGCTTCGCCGATGTCGGCGGGCTGGACGAGGTGAAGCGCGAAATCACCCGGCGCATCATCACCCCGTTCCTGAAGCCCTCGCTGTTCCAGCGCTTCAAGCGCCAGTCCGGCGGCGGCATCCTGCTCTACGGCCCGCCCGGCTGCGGCAAGACCCTGCTGGCGCGCGCCACCGCCGGCGAATGCGGGGCGAAGTTCTACAATGTCTCGATCACCGACGTGCTGGACATGTACATCGGCGAATCCGAGCGCAAGCTGCACGAGATCTTCGAACAGGCGCGGCGCACCGCGCCGTCGGTGATCTTCTTCGACGAGATCGAGGCGATCGGCGGCAAACGCCAGCACGCGCGCGAAGCGACGTCCGCGAAGATCGTCAGCCAGTTCCTCACCGAGCTCGACGGCTTCGCCCAGAACAACCAGCACGTGCTGGTGCTCGGCGCGACCAACGTGCCGTGGGCGGTGGATCCCGCGTTCCGCCGGCCCGGCCGCTTCGACCGCGTGCTGTTCGTGCCGCCACCGGACGCCGCCGCGCGGAAGGTGATCCTCGGCCTGCTGCTGGACGGGCGTCCGGTCGCGGGCGACATCGATCTCGACGAGATCGTGCGCCGCACCTCGGGCCACTCCGGCGCCGATCTGCGCAATCTGGTCGACACCGCCGCGGACGAAGCGATCGAAGCCTCCATCGCCTCCGGGCGCGAGACCGAGATCGCCATGCGCCACGTCCGCGACGCGCTCGCGCAGATCCGCCCGACCACGCTCGAATGGCTGACCAGCGCGCGCAACCACGCGCGCTACGCCAACCAGGGCGGACAGTACGACGAAGTGCTGAAGTTCCTCGAAAAGCAGGGCTGAGCCGCCGTGGCCGTCGCCCGTTATCGCATTCCCGACGAACCCCGGCCTTCCGGCCTGATCCGCTACGCGGTCGATCCGATGTGGCCGCTGCTGGCGATCATGCTGTCCGGCAACGCGCTGGGCCTGGCTTGGTTCGCCTTCAACAGCCGCGCCCTCGGCAGCGTGTCCGCCGCGCGCGAAGGGGCGTACATCGCCGGCAGCCTGCTCGGCTGCGTCGCCCTCGCCTTCCTGATCCGCATGGCCGACGAGCAGGGCTTCCTGCCCGACAGGGCCTCGCTGGAATACGCGCTGTTGGCGTTCGCCGCGGTGAAACTTTCGCTGGGCTACGCGCTGTACATCAGCCAGTCGCGCAGCGCCGAGCTGATCGTCCATTTCGGCGGCGTGCTGCGCAACGGCATCGTCGGCCTGCTGGTGTGCTTCCTGATCGCGCGCAGCGCGCTCGACGATCTCAAGCTGCCGTGGCTGATCTCGGAGGCCCTGCGATGAGCGACCTCCGGATCATGCAATTGCTGGGGCACGCCGTGCGCCTGATGCGCGGCGGCCACACCGACCAGGCCATCGACGTGCTGACCCGGGTGCTCGGCGAAACGCCCGAACTGAGCGCCGCCCACGCCTACCTCGCGGTCTGTCTGGTGTCGCGCCATCGGCTGCACGCCGCGAAGCTCGAAGCCGAACAGGCGGTGATGCTGGATCCGGATTCCGAACTCGCGCACATGGCGATGGCGTCGGTCTCGATCGCGCAGCGACGCTTCCGCGAGGCCGAGGCGCATCTGGACGCCGCGCGCGCGCTGTCGCCGGACGACGCCGACATCCTCGCCATGTCCGCCGGCCTGAACCAGGCCTGGGGCCGACCGGAGCGCGCGCTGGAGGAGATCGCGCGGGCGCATGCGATGGCGCCCGACGATCCCGCCATCCTCGCGCAGTACGGCCACATCGAATTCGAGCGCGGTCGTCGCGAACCGGCGCGTGCGCTCGCCGAACGCGCGCTGGAGATCGATCCGGGGCACGTCGATGCGCTGACCCTGCTCGGCCACTGCGACCTCGCGGCCGGGCGCGTGAACGACGCCCGCACCCATGCCGTCTGGGCGCTGCAGAACGATCCGGGCGATGCCGGCGCGCTCACGCTGCTGGCCGCGGTGAAGGCGCGGCAGAGCTGGCTGCTCGGGCTGTGGTGGCGGTTCCAGACCTGGATTTCCGCGGGCTCGAACCGGCGTGCGATCGCGCTGCTGGTGGGCGTGTATCTGCTCTACCGCGCCGCCGGCATCGCCCTGACCGATCACGGCCTCAAGGACGGCGCGTCGATGCTGTCGGTGGTCTGGCTCGGCTTCTGCGTCTACACCTGGTTCGCGCCGTCGATCTTCCAGAAAAGCGTGCGCCGCGAAATGGAAACCGTGCGCCTGCGCCCGGATTATTGATTCCCGGGTCGCGCGGCGCGCGCGATCCGGGAAGATCCCGTCAGGCGACCGGCGTCCCGAGCCGCAGCGTCTCCGCCTTCGAATTCGCCCGCAGCCACGGCCACCAGCCGCGGCCGGTGAGCGCGTAGCGATCGGCCGCGCGCTCGAAACGATTGCGCACGCTCACGCCGCCGAAGAGGAAGTACAGCGGCAGGAACAGCGGCCCCAGCGCCATGTACTGCAGCACGTGCGCGCGCTCGTGGTCGCCGATGCGGGTCCGCGGCTGCACGCACCACTTCGCGCGATGGGCGTAGGTGGTGCAGAGCGTGTCGAGATCGGTGTGCGTGCTCAGCATCACGTTGCCCAGCGTGAGCGCGCCGCCGGGACCCAGCGGAAACCCGTGGAAGACCAGCGCGAGATCGCGCGTGCGCAGCTTCGGACGCGCGCCGAACGGCATCGCCAGCGCGCCGGCGATCAGGCCGAGCAGGCTGTTGGGCGCGGTCCACAGCAGGCCGATGCCCAACAGCAGCGCGCGTCGCCACGGCGTCACGCCGCGCCCTCCTCCGGGATCAGCAGCCAGAGGACCAGATACACCAGGATGCCCGGAAACGCCGCGGACAGCGCCGAGACCAGCACGTAGACGATGCGCAGCAGGGTCGCGTTCCAGCCGAAGCGGGCGGCGATGCCGCCAACCACACCGGCGAGGACACGGTCGTTGCGGACGCGGACGAGAGTTCGGGTGGCGGCCATGCGGAGTTCCAGGGCGTCGTGACGCGGAAAGTCTAGCGTTTCGCTGCGGTGCGCAGCGCCTGCAGCCGCTGCCCGAACCACTGCGCCGAGGGCTCGGCGGCCTTGCCCGGACAGCGCACGCGGTAGGGCTTGCCGCTCATGCTGCTTTCGCTCGCGGCGCGTTCGATGAACAACTCGGCGGTGTCGGCCATGTCGCGCTTGCGCAGATAGTCGTACTTCTTCCGCAGATGCGCCTGCGCGGTCTTCGCGTCGTACCAGCGGCCGTTGCGCTCGAACGCGCAGCCGGACGCGCCGAGACCGGCGATCAGCGCGTCGATTTCGCGCTGCGCCTGCGGCGACGGCGCGGCCACCGCCGGCAGCGCGACCGCCGACAACATGCCCACCGACAGTAGGCCCAGCGACAGCGTGACCGCCGCGAGCAGGACCGCGCGTGCGGAGCGCGCGATCATTTCGCGCGCTTCGCCAGCCAGTCGTGGATCGCGCCCGGCACTTCCTTCTGCGCGCGGCCCGACACGTAGATGCCGATGTGGCCGCCGCGGAACGACAGTTCGGAATAGTCGTCGCTGCCGATCAGCCCGCCGAGCGGTTTCGAGGCCGAGGGCGGCACCAGATGGTCCTGCTCGGCGAAGATGTTCAGCACCGGCATGTCGACGAAGCCCAGATCCACCGGACGTCCGCCGATGTCGATGCCGCCGTTCACGAAACCGTTGCCCTGGTAGTACTGCTTGATGAACTGGCGGAAGGCTTCGCCGGCCTGGTCGGGCGAATCGAAGATCCACTTCTCCATGCGCAGGAAATCCTCCATCGCCTTGCGGTCGTCAAGGATGTCGACCATGCCCACGTACTTCTGCACGAACAAGCGCCACGGCTTCAGCGTGAGGTAGCACAGGTTCATGAGGTCGGCCGGCACGTTGCCCAGGGTGTCGACGAAGAGGTCGATGTCGAGGCCGCGGGTCCAGTTCGACAGCATGTTGTCGTCGGTGTGGAAATCCACCGGCGTGACCATGGTGATGAGGTTCTTGATTTTGTCCGGATGCAGCGCGCTGTAAGTGAGCGAGAACGCGCCGCCCTGGCAGATGCCGAGCAGGTTGATCGCATCCAGCCGGTGCGCCTGGCGCAGATGGTCGACGGCCCCGCCGAGGAAACGTTCGATGTAATCCTCGAGGGTGAGGAAACGATCGGAACGGTCGGTGTAGCCCCAGTCGATGAGGTACACGTCCTCGCCCAGCGCCAGCAGGTTCTTCACCAGCGAGCGGTCGTCCTGCAGGTCGACCATGTACGGTCGGTTGACCAGCGCGTAGCAGATCAGCAGCGGAATCTTCGCGGTCGGCGCGCGTTCGCCGCGGAAGCGGTACAGCACGACCTTGCCGTCGCGCCACACTTCTTCCTTCGCGGTGACGCCGTAGTGCACGTCGTCGAGTTCGCGCAGCGTGGCGAGGCCGGCGCCGAGCTTCTGCTGCAGGGCCGCGGCTTCCTCGGCCAGCTTGTCGGGAGAGACGTCGAATGGGCTGTCGTACATGTCAGCGCGTCCTCTTCGCGGCCTTGGCCGGCGGCAGCGGTTTCAGCGGCTCCGGCATCGGGATCGACGCGATCGCCTGTCGCGGCGCACGCTTGGCGGCCGGTTTGACCGCCGCGCGCGACGGCTTGCCGCCCGCGGCTTTCGTCGCCGCGGCTTTCGCCGGGAATGCTTTCGCGGATGCGGCCTTTTTCGCCGAAGCCTTCTTCGCCACGACCTTCGCGCTCTTCGCCGGCGGAACCGGCTTCGGCGCTTCAGATTTCAGTGCGGACGGTTTCACCACCGACAGGGTCGGCTTCGGCGTCGCGGCGGCAGGGCGTTCGGCCGCGGGTGCGGCACGGCGCGGCGCTTCGGCGCCCGCGGCCGGGCGGACGGCCGACGACGAGCCCGCGGAGAGCCGGCGGACCTGACGCTCCAGCTCGGCGATCCTGCGATGCGCGGCGTCGACTTCGGTGCGGCCCGGCAGGCCGAACAGATTGCCCATGTGCTCGATCTCGCGCTGGATGCCGGCGCGCACGCGCATCTGCGCGTTGACCAGATCGCCGTAGACCCGGCGGAAGCGCGGCGACAGCGCGATCTCGGCATACGCCTCCTCGGCGGCATCGATCCACAGGTCGAACAGCGCGCGCGCCGACTGCAGCTGGCGGCCGGGTTCGCTGCGTTCGGCGAGCTTGCGCTCGAAGCGCTCGAACGCCTCCTTGCCGGCTTCCAGCATCAGCGCGGTGTAATCGTCGTTGCGCTGCTGCAGATCGAGCTGGGCCTCGGCCAGCGCCTGCCAGCGTTCCTGGTGTTCGCGGTTGAGGCCGAACGCCGGTGTGCGCAGCCAGCCCAAGCTTTCCTCGCGCAGCCCGCCCATCAGGGCGTTGCCGGAGAACGCGGTCATCATCGGCGCGATCTGCGCGTACCACTGATCGAAACCCGACTGGCCGCGGCCGCCAAGACCGTCGAACAGACTGGCGAAGGCATTGCCGCCACCAAGGGCGTCGCGCCACGCGGACGCGATGTCGCTGGCGCTCGCGTTGCGGCCCGCGAACTGCCCGGCGACCTGTTGCATCGTGCCCAGCCATTGCCGGGCCTGGGTCGAAAAGCGCTCGACGACATCCGCGGCCTCGTTGCGTACACCACCACCCGCGAATTGCGACCAGCTGTCCATCGCGGCGCGCCAGGGATCCTGCTGGCGCGGCGCACCACCGGCCGCACGCATGGCGTCGGTCAATGCGCTCCAGTACTGCTGCGCCATCGCGCCGAAGTCGGGGGGCCCGCCGAAACCTCCGGGGCCGCCACTTCCGAAACCACCTGCATTGCGCATCGCATCGCTCCCGGTCAGAGAAGGCCATGATAACAACGGCGACCGCGGGCGACCGCGCGGAAACGACCCGCGGACCCGCGATGCAGGCCGGCCGCATGGATCGCGGCGCCAGGATCACCCGGTCGTCGTCGCGGCCCGGAGCCGCGGGTTCACCACTTCGGAATGCGCAGGGTCTTGCTGACCATCAGCGAGCCGGACAGCGCGTAGGCCAGTACCAGCGGGTGCAGGATCCACGGGCCGACCTGATAGGCGCCGAACCAGAAATCGCCGCCGATCCGTCCCGCGTCAATCGCCACCACCAGCATCACCACCAGCGCGAGGCTGGTCGGGATCGGCGTGCCCTCGAAATGCGTCACCTTGTCGCCGCCCTCGGCGAGCTGTTCGGCGGTGATGTTGAAGCGCGCCAGGCGACTCACGCCGCAGCACACGAAATAGCCCAGCACCAGCCAGTCCCAGCCGCCCTGCAGGCCCGCGGCGAAACCCAGCGCGGCCGGCGCGACGCCGAAGGAAATGACGTCGGCCAGCGAATCCAGCTCGCGGCCCAGGGTCGAGGACGATTGCCGCCAGCGTGCGACGCGGCCGTCCAGCGCATCGAACACGAAGGCCAGCGGCACCAGCGCCAGGCCCCAGATGAGATCGTGCTTCGCGCCGGACTGCATGTAGCGCAGCGCGCAGAACACCGCGCTCACGCCGCAGAAGGCGTTGGCCAGCGTGAGCCAGTCGGCGAGATGGAAATCCCGCAACATCGAAAAATGGCGCCGGATCATCATCGACAGCCCTCCAGTGACCCCAGCTTGCCAGCGATGCGACGGGGTCACAAGCGCGGACGTACGTCGGGCTATCGCGCTGCGGGCATCGCCAGATGTTCGGCGCTCAGCGGCTTGCCGGCGCGCGGCACGGTTTGCACGACCGCGTCGACGGGCATGGCGCCCTCGCCTTCGAGCGCGGCCAGGGTGCGATCGAGCGCCGCGTAGACGTAGGGCAACATCGGCAGATAGCGCGCGCCGTAGTCCGGCAGCCCGAGGAACGCGTCGAAGTGCTGGGCGTTCCGCACCTGCCAGAAGCGCACGTCGCGGCCGGCGGCGCGCGCCTTCGCCACGTACGGCGCGCTGGTGAAGGCCATCGGGATCAGACCGTCGTCGACGCCGTGGATCACCGTCACCGGCAGTCCCGCGCGCGGCAGGCCGGCGCGGGTCTCGGCGACGCCGCGGCGCACCCGTTCGGCATCGGCGGACGCGCCGCGCCACAGATCGCGCAGGCAGTGCAGGCGGATCGCGGCGGGATCGACCTTCGCGACCTCGTCGACGATGCCCACGCCCGCGCCCGGCGGAATGCCGCTGGCGTCGCTCCACCACGCGGCACGCTCGGCGGCGGTCGCCGCGCGCGGCGCGCCGTCGGCGGCCAGCATCGACCAGCGATAACCGCAGGGATGCTCGCCCACGCCGTAGCGGCCATACGCCGAGGCGTAGGTGATCGCGACCGCGCGCCACAGATCGAAGCCCACGCTGAGCGCACCGGCGCGCAGCGCCTCGTCGGTCCAGCCTTCCGCATGCAGTCTTGCGCGGGCGTCGCGCGCCTGCGCATCGGTGTCGGCGCCTTCGATCACGCCGGCGTCGCGCAGCGAGGCGCAGCGCTGGATCCAGCCGGCCCGCGCCTGCGCCTGCAGCGGCGGCTGCGGCAGGTTCTCCATCGTCAGCAGCGCGCAGGGCATCAGCAGCGCCGCTTCGGTGGTGTAGTCGTAGAGCGCGCGGCTGCCGGCGCCGTCCACCAGCACGCTGGGCTCGCCCGCGACCACCGCATCCAGCCAGTCGCCGTCCTGCTCGGCCGCGCGCAGCACCGCGCCGCCGCCGTTGGAGATGCCGACCGCGATGATCCGGGTGTTGTCGAAGGTGAAGGGCGCCTCGTCGGGGAATGCGCGATCGAGCGCCTGCAGCGCGAATACGGCAGCTTGGCGCACGTGCGTGCCCCAGTCGGCCTCGGGATTGTCCTGCGAATGCGCGTGCTTGAACGCGACGCCCGGCGCGCCCGCGGGCGCCTCCGGCGCGAACGCGAGGCCGCCAGCGGCGTCCGCGCCCACGGTGCCATCGGCACGCGCGCCGCTGCGGGTGTCGAGATCGAAATAATCGGTGCCGGTGCCCTTGTCGGTGTAGGCCACGGCGCAGCCTTTCGGCAGGCCCCAGGCGCCAGCGACGGCGATCGCGCCGTAGACGCCGCGCGAACCGGACGACGGCGCCACCAGCAGACAGCGGCGCTTGCGGTCGAACGCATCCGGCACCTGCGCCAGCACGCGATGCGGCTGATGCGCACCGGGCACGGTCGCGAACGCGGAGAACTCGCGGCCCGGCACCGTCGCGGTGCTGCCGTAGAGCTCGCCGTAACCGCCGCCCGGGGCGAGATCGGCGATGCCGCGCCAGTTGCTCCAGATCGCACGGCGACGCAGTTCCGCCGCGGTGGGCGCGGCCGGGTCGGCGAACGGCGGCGGCGCGAGACCGCGCAGCCCGGCGAGGCCCAGCCCCGCGGTCAACAGATCATCGCCATCGCGATGTGTGGTCGCGCGATCGGCGCTGAACATCATGGACTCCCGCACCCGCGTTCCCGTTTTCGCATCCTCCGGAGTACGTGGACCGCTGGCGCAGGCGGCCACGGCGGTGGTCAACGCGGTCAGGGCGGAGAGGCGCAACGCGGAACGGAAGAAGGTATTCAAAGTCATAACGGAGCAACGTAGCAGCCGGAACGGCCGACGGCATCGTACTTTGGTACCAGACCGGCGATCCGCGGCCATGGCCGCGCCCTGCTAGGCTTCACCGGATCGCTTCCGCCTTTCGCCGACCCGCACCGACCCGACCATGCCGCAGCTCCTGATCGCCGACGACCATCCGCTGTTCCGGGCCGCCCTGCGCGGCGCGGCGGCCGAGGCCGCGGACGATGTGCAGACCTGCGAGGCGGCGTCGCTGGACGAAGTGCTGGCGACGCTGGAAGCGCGACCCGACATCGATCTGGTCCTGCTCGATCTGCACATGCCCGGCAATCACGGCCTCGCCGGGCTGGCGGCGATCCGCGCGCAATATCCGGCGGTGGCGGTCGCGCTGGTCTCGGCCAACGAGGACCCGCAGATCATCCGCCGCGCGCTGGACCACGGCGCCGCCGGCTACATTCCCAAGAGCGCCGGCCTGGAAGAACTGCGCGATGCGATCCGCACCGTGCTGGCCTGCGAGGAATGGCTGCCTCCCGCGCTGCGTCCCGCGGTGGCCCGTGCCCGCTCCGCGCCGGGCGACGCCGACCTCGCCGCGCGCCTCGCCAGCCTCACGCCGCAGCAGTTCCGGGTGCTCGCGCTGGTCGCCGAAGGCCTGCTCAACAAACAGATCGCCGATCGCCTCGACGTGCAGGAACGCACGGTGAAGGCGCATCTGAGCGCGATCTTCGAAAAACTCGGTGCGCGCAACCGCACCCAGGCCAGCGTGATCCTGCGCGAACTCGAGATCAGCGACCCGGCGCGACAGATGGAATCCTGAGCGATGCCGCGGCCCGCACGCATCGTCATCGCGACGCTGCCGGCCTTGGCGCTGGCAATCGCGGCCGGTCCGGCATCCGCGCTCTGCACGGACGGCCGCCATCCATCGCTGCAGGCGGAATTCGCCGACAGCGACATCGTCGCCACGGGCACGGCCCGTTTCGTACGTCGCGTGGTCGACCCGAAGGACCCCGAGGGCTACGTCGCGACCATTCACGAGATCCAGGTCCGCGAGATCTTCCGGGGCCGCATTCCGAAGCGGCTGTACGTCGAAAGCCCCAACACCAGTGCACGCTTTCCGATGGAAGCGAGCAGGACCTATCTCCTGTTCCTGCAGCGGGACGCGAATGCGCACCATCATTTTGTCGACAACTGCGGCCATTCGGCGCCTCTCGACGCGGCGCGCAGACTGCTGCCGCAGGTCCGCGCGCTGCGGGCAATTGGTTCGAAATGAATGCCCGGCCGCATCGATCGACACGATCGGGACCGGGCCACGGCTTGCGATGCCCGCCTCGCAGGCGATAGGCTCGCTGCGGGGGATTCCGGTGACGCGATACCGCGTCAGCGCTGCAACGACGAGGCCGACCGCTGTCGCCTCGGATCATTTCGCCATGCCGTATCTCCTGCTGCGGGCGCGCGCTTGCGACGCCCGTACCATCGCCATCGTCAGGAGGACATTTCATGGATATCCGCAGGTTCCAACCCGACAATCCGACCATCGCCGCGATCAGGAAGGTCTACGGGCCCGACGCGCAGCTGGTCTCGAACGGACCGCATGCCTTCGATTGGAAGATCCGCAAGGGACAACAGCTCGGCAACGTCGACTTCAGCAGCGTGTTCAAGGCGCTGCACGGCCCACGCTTCGTCGCCGCGACCTTCGGCGCCGCGCGCGAGGACTGGTACGCCATCGATTTCGATTCCGGCCGCAACGAAATCCTGCCGGTGATGATCGTCGCCAACGAACTGTTCGGCGACATCGCACGCGTCAGGACGGCCGCCTATCACTTCCGGTCCAACATCCTGCTGGCGCAGGCCTGGTACCAGCGGCAGATGGGACGCACGTTCAGCGTGATCGGCGAAACGATGACCATCCACAGCCGCTCGACGGGCGATCAGTGGAACGCATGGGCGCACCAGACCTCCCTGCCCAATCCCGTGCCGCCTCCGCCGATTCCCAACCGCGACGTGCTGTTGCGCGAACAGGAAGGCACGCTGCATCGCGCATTCGGCCGCCGCATCGACACGCCCGGCACGATCCTCTGCGTGGGCGTCTTCACCGGCAAGGGCCTGTCGGCGTCGGGATTCGGCGCGGCCAACAACGGCATCGGCGGGCATTTCTCGGGGCAGACGCCGCTGATCACCGAATTCCGCGCGCAGGACTATCCGGAAACCCACCAGCTCAACATCGCCGCCGCGTACAGCATCGGTCACGAACTGGGGCATGCGTTCGGCCTGCCGCATCCCGATACCCGACCGGACCCCAAGGATCCGCAGTCCGGCTACTCGATCATGGGCAACCCCACGAATTTCTTCGGCAAGGCCATCCTGCTGAACGTGGAGAAGAGCGAGCTGATGCGTTCGCCGTTCATCCGCTGAACGGCGGTCGCGCCGCGCGCGCCCGTGCCGACGACGCGCGTCGTCGGCACGGGGCGTCGGTCGATCAGCCCAGCGTCGCGTCCAGCGTCACCGGCACCGCGAGCGCGCGGGAGATCACGCAGCCGGCCTTCGCGGCGTTCGCGATCTCGGCGAACTGTTCGGCGGAGATCCCCGGCACCGTGGCGCTGACGATCAGATGCACGCCGGTGACGGTCGGGCCCGGATCCATGCCCGGCTCCATCGTCGCTTCGGCGCGGGTCTCGATGCGGGTCGGCGTGAAGCCCGCGCGGCCCAGCACCGCGCTCAGCGCCATGCTGAAGCAGCCCGCGTGCGCCGCGGCCAGCAGTTCCTCGGGGTTGGTGCCCTTCTCGTCGCCGAAGCGGGTCTTGAACGAATAATTCTGGTCTGCGAACAGACCGCTCTGCGGCGTGCTCATCCCGCCCTTGCCGGTCTGGATGTCGCCTTCCCAATGTGCGGTCGCGATGCGTTTCAGGGCCATGTTCGAATTCCTGTCGGAAGCGGACTCCGGAGTCTACGCCCGACGCTCCGTGTCGTCTCCCCGCCCCGGCGGCTCCCGCGGTTGACCGCGATCAAATCCGCGCGACGTCGTGTCGCGCTGCCGCTTGACCGCCGCGGTCGAAGTTCCGATGCTTGTCGGGCGTCCTTCCGGACGCCCCGCCATGACCGCCCGCCGAGCGCTGCTCGGACGGCAGGCGCCCGCAGCGGACAGCCATGACGGCTCTGACCTTTCACAAGGAGAGTCGCTCATGTCCTACAGCACACAACAGATCCGCAACGTGGCCCTCGCAGGCCACCCCGGCGCCGGCAAAACAACCTTGTTCGAAGCCCTGCTGCATGCCGGCGGCGCGATCCAGACGGCAGGCACCATCGAACGCGGCAGCACGGTCTCGGATCACGACGGCATCGAGAAGGAACGCGGGCACTCCGTCGACGCCGCCATCGCCAGCACCGATCACGCACCGGCGGGCCAGCCGCCCGTTCACGTCAATCTGATCGACACTCCCGGTTACCCCGATTTCCGCGGACCGACCCTGTCGGCCTTGGCCGCGGTCGAAACCGTCGCGGTCGTCGTCGATGCCGACACCGGCATCGGCTACGGCACCCGCCGGATGATGGAATACGCGCAGGCGCGCAGACTGTGCCGCGTCCTCGTCGTCAACAAGATCGACCACGACGGCGCCAGCCTCGGCGCGCTGCTCGACGAACTGCGCGAGACCTTCGGCAACGAAGTGCTGCCGCTGAACCTGCCCGCGAACGGCGGCAAGTCCGTGATCGATTGTTTCGGCAACACGGCGGGCGACAGCGATCTCGGCCCGGTCGCCGACTGGCACCAGAAGATCATCGACCAGGTGGTCGAGATCAACGAACAGGTCATGGACCATTTCCTCGAAGTCGGCGAGGAAGGCCTCGGCGGCCAGGAACTGCACGACGCCTTCGAACAGTGCCTGCGCGAAGGCCATCTCGTGCCCGTGTGCTTCGTGTCCGCGCGCAGCGGCGCCGGCGTGAAGGAACTGCTCGACATCGCCGAGAAACTCTTCCCGCATCCGGGCGAAGCCAACCCGCCGCCGTTCGTGAAGGGCACCGGCGACGACGCCGCGCCGATCGTCTCCACCCCGGACCCGAACGCGCACGTCATCGCCGACGTGTTCAAGATCGTCAACGATCCCTTCGTCGGCAAGCTCGGCATCTTCCGCGTCTACCAGGGCACGGTGAAGAAGGACACCCAGCTGTTCGTCGACGACGGCAAGAAACCGTTCAAGGTCGCGCACCTGTTCAAGCTCAAGGGCAAGGACCACGTCGAGATCGAACGCGCGGTGCCCGGCGACATCGCCGCGGTCGCGAAGATCGACGAACTGCATTTCGACGCCGTGCTTCACGACAGCCACGACGAAGACCAGATCCACCTCGCGCCGCTGGATTTCCCGAAGCCGATGTTCGGCCTCGCGGTGGAGGCCGCGAGCAAGGGCCAGGAACAGAAACTCGCGATCGCGCTGCACAAGCTGGCCGAGGAAGATCCCTGCTTCCACGTCGAACACGAGGTCGAGACCAACGAAACCGTGGTCCGCGGCCTGTCCGACCTGCACCTGCGCATCAACCTGCAGCGGCTGAAGGACCGCTACGGCGTCGACGTGAAGACCCGCCCGCCGCGCATCGCCTACCGCGAAACCGTGGCCGCGAACGCCGAAGGCCATCACCGCCACAAGAAACAGACCGGCGGCGCCGGCCAGTTCGGCGAAGTCTTCCTGCGCATCGAACCCCTGCCCCGCGGCGGCGGCTTCGAATTCCTCGACGAGGTGAAGGGCGGCACGATTCCCGGACAGTTCATGCCTGCGGTCGAGAAAGGCGTGCGCCAGGTCCTCGCCAGCGGCGCCATCGCCGGCTATCCGATGCAGGACGTCCGCGTGATCGTTTACGACGGCAAGCACCACCCCGTCGACAGCAAGGAAGTCGCCTTCGTCGCCGCCGGCAAGAAGGCCTTCCTTGACGCGATCGCGAAAGCGCGCCCGCAGGTCCTCGAACCCATCGTCGACCTCGAAGTCGCCGCGCCCGAAGCGCACATGGGCGACATCAGCGGCGGACTCTCCTCGAAACGCGCCCGCATCAGCGGCACCGATTCACTGCGCGGCGGCGAGATCGTCGTGAAGGCGCAGGTGCCGCTGTCGGAACTCGAAGGGTATGCGGCGGAGTTGAAATCCGTCACTGCCGGCAGAGGACGGTATTCGCTGGATTTCAGTCATTACGAGCCGGTGCCGGGGCAGGTGCAGTCGAGGCTTGTGGAGGGTTATAAGCCTAGGCATGAGGAGGATTGATTAAGTACCGGAAGAAAGTCAGGATCATATTGGCTTGGCTATTGACCCAGCCAAATTTTCTGAATAACACGCGAACAAAAGGAGTTTGAATGTCACTCGAAGCGACAAAGAACCAGCTGATTCAACTTCTACAAGACTCGGACTACAAAGTAATCGCACTTTCTGGCAAGTGGGGCACCGGAAAGAGCTATATGTGGCGAGATATAAAGAAGAATTCGAGTGACGAGGGCATAAAGAACGCGCTATACGTTTCATTGTTTGGCCTGAACAGCATGGATAGCGTCAAGCTGAGAATTATCCAAAGCTCTATTCCGGGTACCGAAAAAAACCCTGCGCTTAGGGAGCGTGTTCGTGCAAGCTTAGAGCCAGCAAAAAAAATTCTTGAGTCATTTGATAAGAGATTTTCTGCAATTGGCGATCTTGCTCTTTTAGCCGTTCCGGCCATCTTGAAGGGTAGGCTTATTGTGCTTGATGACCTGGAGCGCAAGCATGACAAACTTGATATTGACCAGGTACTTGGGTTTATTGACGAGTTTACCCAGCAGCATGAATCTCGCTTTATCATAATTCTGAATAGCGATCAATTAAAGCAAAAAGAAATATGGAGCATGCTACATGAGAAAGTTATTGATCAAGAAATAAGATTGAATACTTCATGCAAAGAATCGCTTCAAATCGCAAGCGATCTCAGTCCGTCTTTTTATTCAAAATATATTCTTCATCCTGTTGAAATCTGCGGAATTACGAATATACGCATCATTCGAAAAATAATTAAAACGGTTAATCGCATTCTTGGCGGTCACGACAATCTAACAGATGCGGTAATGAGCCGAGTTATTCCATCCATCGTTTTATTTTCGGCCATTCACTACAAAGGTATTGATGACGGACCACCTATTGATTTTGCTCTTGAGCATGGCAGCATAGGCGGATGGATTTTCAAAGCTAAAAAGGAAGATCTTGAAACGGATGATGGCAAGCGAAAATTGCGATGGCAAACGATGATAACGGATCTCGGAATTCACTCGTGTGATGAGTTCGAACTTATCCTTGTCGAATTCTTGCAGTCTGGAATGTTTGACCCATCAGCGGTTTCAGCCATCATTGAGAGGTACGCTCGTGAGCAAGATGTTATGACGACCAGACAGGACTGTGGAAATTTTTTTGAAAGCCGCTACTGGGACTATCGAAAGAGTGAAGAAGAGTTTGAGGCGGAGGCAAAAAGCATATCCGAAAGAGCCCATTTACTTGATGCGTATTGGATTACGTCGTTTTGCAACGAAGCCTCGAAACTGCAAGGCGGGAAGAAAATATCTGATGAAGCCTTAGAAAATTGGCTGATGAATTTTCGAAATAAAAATCATGATGAAGTAAACGACGAAAATCCGTTTCATAGAGAGATTCACCCACGAATTGTAGCTGAGTTCGACGCCATTAACGAGAAAGCGCAGTCCAGAACTACTGCGTATGATGCGTGCATATATGCAAAGAAGAACAGTAGCTGGGGGCCACGCCAGGAATTGGCCATGAAGGCTGCCTCGCCTCAAGATTTTGAAGAAATCATCAGGACTCGATCACCCATTGAACTCAAACCATTCATTAGGGGGATGCTGGATTTTTGCCTGCATAAAGAGACGTATGAGCGTCATTTCGGGTTTGCCATGGACAACTTTATCGAAGCATGCGGCGCAATCGTCGAGAGTGATAATCCGCCAAGACTAGCGGCACTTGTGCAGGATGTGTTTGCGACTGCCGGCCTTGGTCATACGCTCGAAAGGCATCCGAAGACTGGGACATCCACAACCAAGACTTCCCCGACAGCCGACCGAGCGGTTCCCTGACGCCGGCCACGAACACGCCAAGCCTCATCTAAAACCGGGACACCCACTTTCCCTGCCCCACCCAACCGCAAGCCGACCACACGAATCGAGCTTCTCCACTGAAGCGCATCCCTGGCGCCGAAACACCCGCCCACGATCAATCCTCCCTGATGGGCCATCTCTTCACCACCGATGACTCAACCCAGCCGCAACGCCAACTCGTAAGGCGGGCTTGAGCCCGCCCTATGACATCGAGGAAAGTCTTTCTCGTAGGGCGGGCCCTGGGCCCGCCGATAACGAGGCGGATGACACGCCACATGCGGCGATGTTTAAGGATTTTCTGACATCCATATGCGGGTTATGCCGATGTGAAAAAAGCAGGGGTCAAAGTGGAATTTCCCCAGAAACACACGGGGCACGGCCGTAGGCTGGGTCATTGACCCAGCCTCATTCCAGCGTATGACTCGCTGGGTGCAGAGCACCCAGCCTACAAGTGCAGGCCGGGTCATTGCACATGCTTCTTCTTCCGTCCTCGGGACCCCGTGGGGCGGAGTTGAAGCAGGCGCTGGACGCGCCTTGCAGCGGAAGCATCCGGCATCGCGTAGGCTTGCGAAAAACGCCACAGCCCTTCACCAACGTCGCATCCGGAGCGTCCCACGTGACCCGTCCCCTGCCCCTGTTGATCTTCGCCGCCGCAGTGTCCGCCTGCGGCGGCCCTTCGACCGAACCCACGGCGTCGGCACCACCCTCCGCATCGCAGGCCGGTGCGGCATCCCCGTCGGCATCCGCGCCGGAATCCACATCGGCACCCGCACCCGTCGCGACGAAGCCGCCCGGCATCGACGCGCTGCTCGATGCGGACGACACGCTCGCGACCGCGCAGGCGCGCCTCGGTAAAAACAACGTGCGCGAACAGACGCTGGACGGTGCCGAAGGCGAAACCCTGGCGGGCTGGGTGGTGTATCCGGACGATCCGACGCGAACGGCGGACGTGTTTCTCGACGAGGCCAACGCGCACCCGACGATGCTGCGCATCCGTGCGCCGGAAAGCCTCTGGACCCGCGCGGACGGCATCCGCATCGGGCTGGGCAGCACGGAATTGCAGGCCATGAACGGCAAGCCCTTCGCGTTCTACGGGTTCGAATGGGATTACGGCGGCGCGGTCAGCGATTTCCACGGCGGCCGGCTCGATCCCGGAGACGCGCCGCGCGGCAGCCTGACGCTGTGCCCGCCGGAGAATGCGGGCGACGACTATCCCAGCGGCGACGCGACGTTCTCGTCCGACGACCCGCGGATGATCGCGAGACCGGCGACGGTCTGCGAATTCACCGTACCGATCGGAGACTGAGCACGCGGAAACCGCGCTCCGCGTGCCCCGGATCGTCCATCCGCGGAGTCTTCCGCGTCAGCGCAGATCGACTTCCGCGGTCTTGTCGGCATACGTCTTCTTGGGATCGCGGCCGAACAGCAGGTGGATACCGGCCATCAGCGTGGACTCGTTCTGCCAGACGTGGGCGTGCTCGGCGTCGAAACGCAGCAGGCGCAGCGACGGATCGCTTTTGCCGCCTTCGTACCAGGCGGCGACGAAGGGGTTCCAGAGCAGATCGATGATCTCGCGATCGTTGTCCACCTCGATCGGCCCATCGATGCAGGCGAACAGTCCGTGCCCTTTCGCCGCATAGCAGGCCCTCGCCCTGGCCGAACCGCCTCCGAGGCGCACGACCATGCCGTTGTCGGCGGAGGTGAAGATCCAGATCGGGCCCTTGCCGTCCTCGATCAGCGCGGTCATCGGCCGCATGTGGTCGTCGTCGTGGCCGTCGAGGCCGAACATCAGCGTGCGATCGCTCTCGATCCCTTTCCAAAGCGCGCGTTCGAGATCCTGGGGCGTGGTCATTGCGGTCTCCTGTCATGACGGATGCGAAGGCATCCATGGAGTCGATTGCAAGAGCCATGCCAGCATGAAGACTTCGTCGGATCGCTGGATTTGCGCGGGAAAACGCGCATGCGGCCGGAGTGGCCGTTGCCGGAATCGTTCCGGCGACGATGCCGCACGCCCGATGAATCGGGCAGCCTGCATGCGGCTTCCCGGCGCCTCGGGACGGGCTCACGCTCGTCGCGACTGAATGCCCTGATGGGCGGACGAGATCAGGCGTCCGCGGCGTGCCCTCGGCGCCAGAGCATGCGACCTCCGATCCGGACCCGCTCGACTTCGCCCGAGGCTTCGAGCCGTTCGAGGGCGATCCCGGTCACCGCGGGCGATTCCGGTATGCCCGGCCAGCGGATCCACCAGTTGTGAACGCCTTCGAGCGTGTCCGCGCTCTCCGGGCGTTGGCGCAGGTATTCGCGAATGGCGTTGGCGGCGAAGGCGATGAGCGCGTCATCCATCGGAAGCGGTCTGAAGAACGGGGGAAGCATCGTAACAAGTCCTCCGGCCAGCGAAGCGCACCCGTGATGAAACATCGAACGCCTCCCGCGTGCGCGCAGAATCGGCTGCGGCGCGGCGAAAACCGGGCGGTCCGGGCGGTCGTTGCGGTGTCTCTGCGGTGCGCGATCGGGGCCGGACGCACGGAACACATCACGACGATGCGGGTCGCCCGCGGGCGGAATCGCATCCGTCACGGAATCGCCGTGCATCCGCATTCGCATGAAAAAAAGGGAAATTCGAAGATTTCACGAAACAGCATCGTCGCCGCATGTCGACAGGATGCGCCTTCGTCCGGTGTCCGACAGGCGCGCAGGCGCCGCTTGATGACGCGATTTTCGCGGTGCTAGCGTTCGGCCCGGTCGCCATCCCGGCGCCGGCCCCGCGTACCTTCACGCGAAAAGGAGTTCACATGAGCAGCATTCTTTTCCAGATCAAGATGGGCAACGGCCTTGCGCTGGCGATCGACAAGAACAACCCCGGGCCGGGCGGTCAATTGATCGTGATGACCGCCAATCCCGGCGATGCCGATCAGCAGTGGACCTGGGTGTACAACCCCGCGTCGAATGCCTCGATTCTCTACAACCCCGGTCGCGGCCTGTACGCGGCGCCGAAATCGGTCAAGGAGGGCGCGCCCATCGTTCTGAACGCCCTCGAATCTCATTACAACGCCTCGCAGACGTTCAATGTCCTCGGCGCCGATGGCGCGGCGGTGCAGTGCGCGGGCGATACCGATCTCAACATGAACGCGTTCGGCGATTCCTGGCCGCCGGGCACCAAGGTCGGCCTGTGGGGCTGGAGCAAAGGCCAGCAGAACGAAATCTGGACATCGACCGTCCTCAATCCCTGATGGCGGCCCGAGCGCGCGACATGCGCACACTTCAATCCGCCACACATCACCAGTCCCGTTTTGCGATCGTTGCACGTCGGCCGCGGCGCGACAGGACGCCATAGCGCCGTGGGGCGGCTCAAGCCCGCCCCATGGCGCCACTCCGGCAACCAGGATCTCTGCCTCGCGCGCGGCTATTCTTTTGCCGGAGGAACAACCGTCCCGGAGATCGTCCATCCCGGCGGCTTCTTGTCCTCGGACGCCTTCTTTTCCGCCTCGCTGGTGGCGCTGACCAGCTCGACGCAATACCTGGCGTCAGAACCACAGACGTTTTCGGGATATGTGAGCGCAACGCCGAATTTGACCGTTTCATCAAGGCGGCGGCGTAGCACATAGGTCCAGGCAATCGGTTTCAGGCTCAACGTGATGGTCGGCTTGGGCCGACCTTGATCGGACCACTTTTGAAACGCGGCCTGATCACTGCGCAAGAGGGAAGTCGCCGCCGTCGCACTCTTGTCATTGAGACCCCACTGCCGGGTGAAGAAATCGGTGATCGGCAGAACGGACAACAATGTCTCGACGGTCTTGTCTTCGACCTCAGCCACGGCCTCGGTCATTGTTCCATCCGGGGCGAGCTTGATCGTCGCGCTCGCGGTGCCGATCCAGGGCCGGCGGGTATTAATGAAATACTGGGTGTCAGACAACTCGCTGGCGACGACCACCGTGTTCTCGATCGTCCTGCCGTACGGAGCAACAGGAACGATACAGAGCGTCTTGGTGAACTGCTTGTCATGACATCCGCCCCACTGGATATCGGCGGCATCGATTTTCGCCTGGACTTTGGAAGCGAAATTTTCGGGTGTGATTTCGGCATCCTTCGACAGTTCAATGCTGATACCCTCCAGCTCAAGCAAGGCTCCGTTGCTCGCGACAATCTGCATCTCGCCGGAAGGGGCCACAATCTCCTTGTCGCCGACCTTGAGGACGAACGCGACCTTCCAATGGGTCATCACCACTTTCGTCATCTGATATCGAACCGGCTTCTTGACGAGAATCGGAATTCCGGGAATTCCGGCGCTCTTCGTCGCATCTTGTCTGCTGACCCTGTACAGACCACACGATGTGATCGCGAGGCAGCACAGGCACACGGCGGCGATGATTTTCACGAGGGCTTCTCCAACCTATGCGACGCATTTCGCCCCTTCTTTCTAACAGGACCCGGCGAAACCCTGTAGCCGCCATCCGGACTGCCTTCGGAATCAGATGGCGGATCAGCGATCCATGCCGTTTGAGCACCAACGAGCAGAATCGTGTTCACCCACCCATCGGAAACGGGTAGATTCCTCGCATCGGATAAGGGGAAAGGAAGATCGGGACACCCGCCATGTCTACAGGAAGACTGACAGCCCGCCGCGTGCGATGCGCGTGATTGCTCGCAATGGTCAACCTCACCCGCCCCGGGACGCGGAAGCCGCGTCCCGGGCGGTGCTGGAGACGCATCAGGGCGACGAGAAATACACCTGCGGCACGAAATTGTAGTCGCTGCCGCTGTTCGTCATCTGCACGGAGGTCACCGACCCGTCGGTGAGCACGGCGACGCCCTGCGCGGCCATGCCGATGCCGGGGGCATCGAAGCGGACGCTCGGGGGCGAGGTGTAGCCCTGCCCGCCGATGATCATGGTCACCTCCAGGACGATGCCGTCCTCCATCACCGCGGCGCCCTTCGCGGTCCTCATATCGATCAGTTTGAAGACCGTGCCGCCGTCGTTCCCGCCGCCTTCGAAGGTCGTGCCGCAGAGATTGCCATGGCTGTCGAAGATGAGCATGTTCTGCGGCGAATTTCCCTGCGTATTGCTGTCGACGAAATCGAAGAGTGTCGAATACGTGTAGCTGCCGTCGCCATTGTTCCTGAGCATGAACACCGCGCCGCTGGCGTCGGAATCGCTGGCGGTTCCGAAGACATTGCCCGCATCGTCGAGGACCACGCCCGCCAATGGGGCGGCGATGCCGGATGCGGTGATGTCGAAATCGTGCAGCGTTTTGAACTGCGGCGGCGAGGCGGTCAGGTCGAGCATGAAGACGGAGCCGGACCAGTGCGCGCCTCCGGAATAGGTGGTGCCGTACAGACGACCGTGCGCGTCGATCGCGAGATCGCCGGTGGGCATCGCCGCCGTCTGCATGCTCATCGGGAAGCTGTAGAGACTGTCGTAGACGTAGCCGCCCAGCGGAGACCGGAACAGCGCGAACAGCTCGCCGGCCGCGTTCGCGCCGCCCAACGGTTTCAGCCCGTAGAGGTTTCCGTCCGGGTCCAGCGTGAGCCCGCCGGTGTTGTCGTCGTAACCTGTCGGGGCGCCGAAATCGTGCAGTTTCGTGAAGACAAAAGCGCTCTTGTCGGGGGCGAGCATGAAGGCCGTGCCGCCGCCGTTCGCGCCGCCGGCGCTGGTCGTGCCGTAGAGCACGCCCCTCGCATCGATGGCCAGGCGGGCGGTCGGGGCCGCGCCGTCCGGATTCGTCGACGGCGTGCTCGGCGGCAGATGCATCGCCTGGAAATTGTAGAGAACGGCATAGTGGCCGCTGCCGTCACCCGACAGGGACAGCCTGAAAACGACGCCATTCCCTGCGACGCCGCCACCGGCCGTCGTTCCGTAGATGGTCCGGCCGCCGTCGGTCGCCAACAGGCCGCCGACCGGGCGTGCGCCGTCCGCTCCGTTGAAATGGTGCAGCACGGAATAGGTATACGTCGTGCAGATGGGCGAGTTGTAACTCGGCGAAAGCCGGAACAGGACCCCATGCCCCGACGGATCGCCGTCGGTGAGTCCGCCGACATTGGTGACGCCGTACAGATTGCCGAAAACGTCCGCGACCAGGCAGCCCTCCGGCGTGTTGCCCAGCTGGGAATTCGGATCGAAGCCGTAGAGGCTGGCGAAGTCCCAGCCGGTGTCCGCGCCTTCCACCTGGGCCTGCGCGGCGTGCGAAGTATCGTCGTGATTCATGTGAAGTTCCTTGTCTTGAAGTCCATGTTCGAAAGCCCGGCGAGACGCTTCGCGCGCGGCCATGCCTTGGTCTGTGAGTGACCACGGACCATGCCGATAGACGCAACGGCATGCGCCTGCGAATTCGATCGCGTGTCGTCATTCCCCCCCGGTTCGCGGATGCGCTGCCCGCCGCGTTCGGCACGCTCTGTTCGGCAAGATCAGCCCCCGCATGCGATCGTATGTGCCGGGCTTCGCGATTTCCACCGCGAAAACCGGAACGAAAACCGGGACACCCTTTTTTGCTCGCCCGCTTCCCGTGGCCGCGGCATGCGGCCGGGCCACTCAGCGATCCGCCGCATACCGCAGCTGGATTATTTCGGCGAGGATGCTGATCGCGATCTCGTGCGGCGTCTGGGCGCCGATGTCGATGCCCACCGGTGCGCGCAGTCCCGCCAACGCCGCGGCATGTTCGGGCAGGGCGGCGCGCACCTCGCCGATCCGTCGGGCGCTGCCCATCATGCCGATGAAGCGCGGGGGCTGTTGGCACAGGGTTCGCAGCGCGGCGATATCGCATCGGAAATCGCGGTTCAACAGCACGGCGAACACCTCGCGCGGCGTGTCCAGCGCGCTGCGCAGCAGATCGACCGGGCCGGACAGGCGGGTGGCGCGATCGAACTTCGCGAGTTCATCGCTCCGCTCGTCGTGGACCCACACATCGAAATCGAGCGTGTTGGCGAGATCGTGCAGCGCAAGCCCGCAGTGACCGGCACCGACGATCAGCAGACGAGGATCCGGCCGGATCGTCTGCGGCTCGATCGTCTGCGGCTCACTGCTGCCGAGATCGTCGCTTCCCAGCGTGATGCTGTTCCCGGCCGCCAGCGTTCCGGCGATCGATGCCACCCGCAGGCGGTCGTCGGCGCCCTGCCAGCGTCGCAGGCCGATGCGCATGTGTCCGCCGCAGATGCCGGCGGCACCCTGACGGCCGGTCAGGTCGATCTCGACCAGCGCACTGCGCCCCGCGTCCTGCAGCAGGGCGTTGGCGGCCGCGATCACCTGCGCTTCGGCCATGCCGCCGCCGATGCTGCCCTCGCTTCCACCGGCGCCGATCAACATCCGGCTACCGCCCTTGCGCGGGGTCGCGCCGCGGGTCTCCAGCACGCTGGCCAGCACCACCGGCTCCGTCGCCAGCCGGGCCTGCAGGCGCGCGAACAGGCGTTCGTTCAAGGGCCGACGCCTCCGCGGACGCGCTCGATGGCGGTCAGGATCGCTTCCGGCGTGGCCGGCGCGCCGAGGCCGACTTCGCTGATTTCGCCAGCGTCGCCGAACGCGGCGACCGCTTCGCGCAGTGCCTCGCGCACGCTCATCGCCAGCATGAAGGGCGGTTCGCCGACCGCCTTGCTGCCGAAGATCACCTGCGTGGTCGGCGGTTCGCTGCGCTGGAACAGCGTCAATCGGAAGTCTTCCGGCACTTCGCACACGGTCGGGATCTTGTAGGTGCTGGGCGCGTCGGTGAGCAGCCTGCCGGCTTCGTTCCAGCGCAATTCCTCGCAGGTCAGCCAGCCCAAGCCCTGGACGAAACCGCCCTCGATCTGGCCGCGATCGATCGCGATGGCCAGCGAGTCGCCGACGTCGTGCAGGAGATCGACGCGGCGCAGCGTGTGCACGCCGGTGTATCCGCAGACTTCGACTTCGCTGACGGCCGCGCCGAAAGCGAAGTAGTAGAACGGATGCCCCTGGCCGGTCTGCGGGTTCCAGCGGAGCCCCGGCGTGCGGTAGAAGCCGGTGGAGGACAGGCTGATGCGTGCGCTGTACGCGGCGGCGACCACGGCCTCGAAACGCAAGCATTCGCCGTTGCCGTCATCGGCGAACACCATATCGTCGGCGAAACGGACCTGTTCCGGCGTTACGCCGAGCAGCCCGGCGGCGACGGGGCGCAACCGTCCGAGCAGGGTCTCGCAGGCGGCCTTGACCGCCTGGCCATTGAGATCGGTACCGCTGCTGGCCGCGGTCGCCGAGGTGTTCGGCACCTTGTCGGTGCTGGTCGGCATGATCCGGATGCGCGCCATGGCGACGCCCAGCACGCGGCTGGCCACCGCCAGCATCTTGGTGTGCAGGCCCTGCCCCATTTCGGTGCCACCATGATTCAGCTGCACGCTGCCGTCGCTGTAGATGTGCACCAGCGCACCGGCCTGGTTGTATTCGGTCTTGTTGAACGAAATGCCGAACTTCACCGGGGTGATGGCGATCCCGCGCTTGCGCTGCGGGCTGCCGGCGTTGAAGGCCTCGATCGCTTCGCGGCGGGCCAGGAACGCACTGTCGCGCAGCAACTGCGTCCACAGCGCCGGCAGATGATTGTCGACCACCGGTTGGCCGTAGGGAGTCTGGTTGCGGTCCGCATGACCGTCGGTAGCATGACCGCCGGTGGCCGGACGGTAGAAATTGCGCTCGCGGACTTCGTGCGCCGGCAGTCCGAGATGCCGCGCGACGCGTTCCAGCACTTCTTCGCCCACCAGCATGCCCTGCGGACCGCCGAATCCGCGAAAGGCGGTGTTGGAAGCCAGATGCGTGCGCGCGATCAGGCCGGTGATCTCGATATCCGGCACGAAGTAGGCGTTGTCGACATGCACCATCGCGCGCATCAGCACCGGCGGCGACAGGTCGCAGCTCCAGCCGCCATCGGCGATCAGCTCGACCTTCAGCGCCAGCAGATGGCCGCGTTCGTCGAAACCGACCTCGTAACGGCCGAGGAACGGATGCCGTTTGCCGGTCATCTGCATGTCGAGGCCACGGCTCAGTTTGATCCGCACCGGGCGACCGGTCCTGTACGCGGCCAGGGCCGCGATCGCGGCATAGGGATTGGCCTGGGTTTCCTTGCCGCCGAAACCGCCGCCCATGCGCAGACTGCGGCAGACGACCCGATGCGCCGGCAGCCCGAGCACGCGGGCGACGATGATCTGGGTTTCGGTCGGGTGCTGCGTCGAAGAGACGATCTGCACCGTGCCTTCGGAATCGATCTCGACCCAACTGGCCTGGGTCTCGAGATAGAAATGATCCTGACCGCCGATCTGGAGTTGCCCGGACAGCCGCAGCGGCGCGCGCGCCATCGCCGCGCCGGCATCGCCGCGCGCGACCCGCGCCGGCGGCAGATGGAAGGCCTGCGCGGCCATCGCCTGCTCGATGCTCAGCAGCGCCGGCAGCGCTTCGCAGGTCACCGACACCCGCTGTGCCGCGGCGCGCGCCACGGCCTCGTCGTCGGCCACCACCCAGGCCACGGCCTGGCCGTGGAACAGCACCGTGTCTGACGGAATCAGGGGCTCGTCGTGGAAGATCGGGCCGGTGTCGTTCTCGCCCGGCACGTCGCTCGCGGTCAGCACGGCGTGGACACCCGGCACGGCCAGCGCGGCCGTCGTATCGATGGCGAGAATGCGCGCATGCGCGTGCGGCGCCTGCACCGGATACACGCTCAGCATGCCACTGGGCGGGCGCTGCTCGTCGGTATAGATCGCGCGGCCGGTGACGTGGCCGACGGCGCTCTCGTGGCGCAAGGAGGCGAGCGACGCGGTCATGGCTGCAGCTCCGCGACGAAGCGCAGGAACAGATTGGCGCTGAGCACGCGACGGTATTCGCTGCCGGCGCGATGATCGCTGAGCGGCTCGAACTCCGCGCGCAACTGCGCCGCGGCTGCGGCGAGGGTTTCATCGTCGAGCGTTCGCCCGATCAGCAGCGCTTCGGTTTTCCGTGCCCGCGCGGGAATGGCGGCGACGCCGCCGTAGGCCAGGCGCGCATGGCCGACTCTCTGCCGGTCGTCGAACCCGAGCGCGAACGCGGCCGCCACGATGCTGATGTCGTCGGTCTGCCGCTTGGCCACCTTGGCGCTGCCGGAACGCAGGTCGGCGCGACGCGGCAACGTGACCGCGACGATGAGTTCGTCGGGGCGGCGCACGGTCTTGCGATAACCGACGAAATAATCGGCCGCATCGATATCGCGATCGCCATCCGGACCGCGCACGTGGATCACCGCATCCAGCGCGAGCAGCACCGGCAACAGATCGCCGATCGGCGATGCGCTGCCGATGTTGCCGCCCAGGGTCGCGCGATTGCGCACCTGCAGGCCGGCGAACCACGGCAGCATGTCGTCGATGGCCGGGAAAAGGCCCTGCAGTTCCGACTGCAACCGGCTCAAGGGCACGCCGGCGCCGATCCGGACGCGATCGTCGCCGATGTGCAGCTGCTGCAATTCGCCGATCCGGTCCAGCGCAATCAGCACCGGCGCGACCGGCTGGCCATGACTCAGGTGCACGCCGAGATCGGTCCCGCCGGCGAACCATTCCGATTGCGGATGTTCGGCCTTGAGCGCGAGCGCGTCGCCGATGGTGACGGGACTGAAAAAATGCGGCAGGTCCGCGGCCGGCAGCGCCGATCGGGGTTGCGCGCGCAACGCGGCGAAGCGCGGATCGGCGGGCGCATCGAGCGCCAGCCGTCGCGCCGCCTGGCGGATCGGCCCGTAGCCCGTGCAACGACACAGATTGCCGGCGATCGCATGATCGTCGAGCGCATCTTCATGCAGCCCGACGAAGAGACTCATGACGAATCCCGGGGTGCAGTAGCCGCATTGCGAGCCGGCGCCATCGACCAGCGCCTGTTGCACCGGATGCAAAGTCTCGCCCTCGGCCAACGCCTCCACGGTCAGCACCTCGCGCCCCGGCAGGACACCGACGGGCAGAAGACAACTGTTGACCGCCACATAGCGCGACCCGCCGACGCCATCGGCCTCGATCAACGCCACCGTGCAAGCCCCGCAATCGCCGTCTGCGCAGCCCTCCTTGGTGCCGGTATGGCGCTGCCGCTTGAGCCAGCGCAGCAGGGACTCGCGGGGATCGCTCTCCGTGAGCGACCGGGTTTCGCCATTGAGGCGAAAGGTGTTGGAAGTCGTCATGGCCGAATGTTACGTCCTGGGAAGGGTGAGTTCCATGGCGGGCCCATGCATGGCCAATGTGGTCGGCGGGCAGCCCTGCACACCCCTTGAAGAGTTTTTTCGGCTCGCGGCTAGGCGTCCGCCCACGCTTCGGGCAGACTCCCGCCATCCAGACAAGGAACTCCGCATGGCTGTGTCCGCCGAACGACTCCCCGATTTCCTGCGCGGCCTGCCGAAGGCGGAGTTGCATATCCACATCGAGGGTTCGCTGGAACCGGAATTGATCTTCGCGATGGCCGAACGCAACCAGGTCGCCCTCGCCTATCCGGATGTGGCGTCGCTGCGCGCGGCCTATGCGTTCAGCGACCTGCAGAGCTTTCTCGACATCTATTACGCCGGCGCCAGCGTGCTGCTGACCGAGGCGGATTTCTTCGACATGGCCTGGGCCTACTTCCTGCGCGCCAGGGCGGACAACATCCTGCACAGCGAACTGTTCTTCGATCCGCAGACGCACACCGCGCGCGGCGTGCCGATGGCCACGGTGATCGACGGCCTGAGCCGGGCCTGCGATCGCGCGCAGTCGGAGCTGGGCGTGCGCGCGGAACTGATCCTGTGTTTCCTGCGCCACTTGTCGGAAGAAGGCGCCCTGGCGACCTACGAAGAAGCGCGCCCGCATCGGGGCAAGTTCATCGGCGTGGGCCTCGATTCCAGCGAAGTCGGCCATCCGCCGGAGAAGTTCGCGCGGGTCTTCGCGCAGGCGCGCAAGGATGGCCTGCGAACGGTCGCGCATGCCGGCGAGGAAGGTCCCCCTGCCTACATCTGGAGCGCGCTGGACGTGCTGAAGGTCGAGCGCATCGATCATGGCGTGCAGGCGTTGAAGGATCCCGCGCTGGTCAAGCGGTTGGTCGAACAGGGCGTGCCGCTGACGGTCTGTCCCTTGTCCAACATCAAACTGTGCGTGTTCAGGACATTGGCCGAACACAACCTGCGCGAGCTGCTCGATGCCGGGCTCATCGCGACGGTGAATTCGGACGACCCCGCCTACTTCGGCGGCTATCTGAACCAGAACTTCCTCGAGACGTTCGATGCGCTGAAGCTCGATGCCGGCCACGCGGCGACGCTGGCGCGCAACAGTTTCAACGCGAGTTTCGCCAGCGAAGCGCAGAAGCGCGACGATCTGGATCGACTGAACGCCTATCTCGATCACGCCGGGGTGCGCTGACCCCGTCGTCGTTCGGGTCATCGCCGTTGCGGAAACACGCAGGGCTCCAGGAAAACCTGCCGCGATGCATCGACACCGTACGACATCCATCCTGCTGTTCTCGGTGGCGCTGTCGATGTTCGGCATCGCGCTGATCGTCGTCGACGTGCTGCATGCGATCGGCGCCATCGCGCATGCGTTCGATGGACATGCCTATGTCCGGCTCTGCCCCGCGGCAGCGGAGGCCGCATGCCTGGCCTTGTCGGGATGGCAACTGCTGGCGATCGGTCTGGTCGCCATCGCGATCGGCAGTGGCTTGGTCGTGGCGGCGATCCGCCGCTGGCGATCCGGAGCGGCAGCACCCCGCTGACCGGAATCGACATCATGCGGCGGGAGACGCTTCATGCGCTTCGTCCGGCCGGCTCCGCCTTGTGTTCCCCGGACTCCGCGCGTACTGTCGACCGCACCTGCCCCGCACTCACACGCGTCCGCCGCGATGGGCGCCCCCTTCCGATGCGTCGAGGAGACGACCATGTCCGATCTGAACGTCTCCGAAGTCCGCGCCTTCATTCCCGCGAAGGACTTCTCGGTCTCGAAACGCTTCTACGCGGCCCTCGGCTGGGACACCCGGGATGTCGGCCCGGGCATCGCCCTCGTCCGGCTCGGCGAACGGCAGCATTTCTACATCCAGGACTACTACCTGAAGGATGTCGCCGAAAACACCATGCTTCACATCACCGTCGAAGACGCGCAGGCCTGGTATCGGCATGCCGCCTCGGTCCTTGGCGACGGCGACTTTCCGGACGCCCGCGTGCAGCCCCCGGTCAGGCAGGCATACGGCGCCACCGTGACCTTCGTTCACGACCCGACGGGCGTGCTGCTGCATCTGTGCCAATGGGACGAACCGGCGGGGTCGTGAGGCGTCCGCGCGCGTCGATGCGAACGACGATCGCGGCGACCGCCAACGACACCGTCGGACCATAAGGGCGCCGGAAAAAGAAAACCCGCTCGGGCGAGCGGGTTTTCCGATGCGATGCGACGGCGGGGCCGCCAATCGATCTCAGATCGATCTCAGAACGGAATGTCGTCGTCCGAGAAATCGTCCATCGGCGGCGGACTGCTGGACGCCGGCTGCTGACGCTGACCACCACCACCGCCGTAGCCGCCACCGCCACCGCTGCGACCACCGCCACCATAGCCGCCACCGCCGCCTTCCTGGCGCGGCGCGCGCGCCGGGCGCTCGCTGCCGCCTCCGCCGCCTTCCGCGCGGCCGCCGAGCATCTGCATCTCGTCGGCGATGATGTCGGTGAAGTAGCGTTCGGTGCCGTCCTGACCGGTGTACTTGTCGTAGCGGATCGAGCCTTCGACGTAGACCTGCGAACCCTTGCGCAGGTATTCGCCGGCGATCTCGCCGAGCTTGCCGAAGAAGGTCACCCGGTGCCACTCGGTGCGTTCCTGGGTATTGCCTTCCTTGTCCTTGCGGACCGAGGTGGTCGCGAGGCTAATTTTGGTGACGGCCATGCCGCCCTGGGTGTACTTGGTTTCGGGATCGTTGCCGAGGTTGCCGACCAGGATCACCTTGTTGACGCCGCGTGCCATGAACAGTTCCTGCTGAGTCGCCGATGGTGGCGATGAGCATCCGATTATAGCCGGCCCCTCGCCATCGGGCTTCCCCCCGTCTCCGGGTCGGAATTCCCCGAATCCCTGCCGGCCCGGCTCCCGGTCCGGCCACCTATAATGAAGGTCCTGCCCGTCTGGACCCCCCATGGAAGCGACTCCGGCGCCCGCCACGCTCGACCTGCCCGCCATCCAGGCCCTCGCCGCCCCCGACATGGCCGCGGTCGACGCCCTCATCCGCCGCCGCCTCGCTTCGGACGTGGTGCTGGTCAACCAGGTGGCCGAACACATCGTCGCGGCCGGCGGCAAGCGCCTGCGGCCGATGCTGTTGCTGCTGGCGGCCCGGGCCCTGGGCCACGGCGGCGCCGAGGCCCACCAGTTGGCGGCCGTGATCGAATTCATCCATACCGCCACCCTGCTGCACGACGACGTGGTCGACGAATCCGACCTGCGTCGCGGCCGCAAGACCGCCAATGCCCTGTTCGGCAACGCCGCCAGCGTGCTGGTCGGCGATTTCCTCTATTCGCGCAGTTTCCAGCTGATGGTGGAACTGGAACGCATGCCGGTGATGAAGATCCTCGCCGACGCCACCAACGCGATCGCCGAGGGCGAGGTGCTGCAACTGCTGCACGTGCGCAATCCGGACACCGACGAGGTCGCCTACCTCAAGGTGATCGAACGCAAGACCGCGGTGCTGTTCGCCGCCGCCACCCGATCGGGCGCACTGCTCGCCGGTGCGGATGCCGCGACCCAACAGCGGCTGCACGATTACGGCATGGCCCTGGGCTACGCCTTCCAGATCGCCGACGACGTCCTGGACTACAGCGCCGACGAGGCCGCGCTGGGCAAACATCTCGGCGACGATCTCGCCGAAGGCAAGGCCACGCTGCCGCTGATCCATGCGATCCGGCACAGCGATGCGGACACCCGCGCGCGACTGCGCACGATCGTCGAACACGGCGATGTCGGTGCGATGCCGGAGGTGCTCGCCGCCATCGCCGCCACCGGCGGCATCGCCTACAGCCGCGGGCGCGCGGAGGATTACGCGGATGCCGCGGAGCGGGCGCTGGATGGCCTGGACGACAACGACGCGGTGGCCGCGCTGCGCGGCCTCGCCCGCTACGCGGTGCGTCGCGACCACTGACGGCGATGGCGTTCTCCGCCGGCGAACGCGCGGTGCTGCTCGCGGTCAGGGGCGTCGGCGCGACGGTGGTCGACCGGCTGGAACAGATCGGATTCGATTCGCTGGACGCGCTGGCGACGGCCAGCGTCGACGGCATCGTGAAACAGGTCGCCGCGATGCTCGGGACGACCTGCTGGAAGAACAGTCCGCAGGCGCGCGCGGCGATCGCCGGAGCGATCGCCGCCGCGGCCGCGCATCAGTCGCCGAAGCGCTCGTGAAAGAACAGATTCATCATTGAAAACGCGCGCTTGGCGGCGCGTTCGTTGTAGACGCAACCGGGCGGGCTCTTGGCGCTCTCCAGCGCGAAGCAATGCACGGCACCGCTGAAGTTGACGAACTGCCAGTCGGCGCCGGCCGCATTCATCTCGCGCTCGAAGCCCTGGATCTGCTCGGCCGGCACGTAAGTATCGTCGGCGCCGTTGAGCACCAGCACGCCGGCTTTCAGCGCGCCGGGTTCGGCCGGCAATGTCGTGTCGAGGCCGCCATGGAACGTCACCACACCGGCGATCTCGGCGCCGCTGCGCGCGAGTTCCAGCACGGTCTTGCCGCCGAAACAGTAGCCGAGCGCACCGATGCGGTCGGTGTCGATCGGCGCCTTCGCCGCCTGCGCGCGCAGGGCGTTGAGCGCGGCGGTCGCGCGGACGCGCAGACCGGGCAGATCCTGGTACATCTTCGCGACCTGCGCGCCGGCGGCCTTGTCGTCCTTGGGACGCACGCCCTTGCCGTAGACATCCGCGACCAGCACGACGTAACCGGCGGCGGCGATCTGCTTGGCCTTCTCCACCGACGCCGGCGTCACGCCCTTCCAGTCCGGCACCATCAGCAGGCCGGGACGCTTGACCGAGGTGGCATCGTTGTAGACCAGGAAACCGCTGAAACGCTGCTTGCCGACGGTCCACTCGAGCGGCTTGGCCTGCATCGCGGCGAACGCCGGCACCGACGCCAGCAGGGACAGACACAACAGGGCGAACATGGCCGCCCAACGCATCGAACGCATGGGGTGGTACTCCTTTCCGGGGGGACGGTCAGCCTACCCGGAAATCGCGACGGTTGCCGCCTGCGGATGCGCGGTCATCGGCCCGGGCACACCGCCCGGCGGCGCAGCGGAAACCGTGCATCCTGCATCTCGACGCGCTGCCGATCCGATGCATCGCGGCACCCGTATTCGCGGAATCAATCGGTTACAGGAACGACGCAGCGAGACCGCGTGTCACGCCCGCCGCTTCAGCAGATGCCCAGCCCGGGAATCGCGGCGATGGCTTCGGGATCGAAGCCGGCCAGACGCGCGAAATGCCGGCCGCGTTCGGTGTAATCGCGATACGCGCCGAAACTCGGCGCACCCGGCGACAACAGCACCACGCCCTCGCCGCCCTCGCCGCCCAGCAGCACGCGGGCGCGGGCGACGGCCTCGACCAGGTCGGCCGCTTCGGCCAGCGCGAACCCCGCGTCCGCCGCCACCGGCGCCAGGCGGGCGTGGATCTTCGGGCCGTTCTGGCCGAGCGTGACGATGGCCGCGGGCGCGTGCAGGCGCATGGCCTCGGCGAAATCGGACCAGTCGATGCCGCGGTCGTGGCCGCCGGCCAGCAGCGCGACGCGACGCGCGCGGAAACAGTCGAGCGCCGCGAGCGTGGCGTGCGGCGTGGTGCTGATCGAATCGTTGACCCAGACGATGCCGTCGCGCACGCCAAGCGTCTGCAGCCGATGCGGCAGCGGCTGGAACGTGGCCGCGTGGTGCGCGAGCGCTTCGGCATCGAGACCCAGCGCTTCGATCGCCGCAAGCACCGCGCAGAGATTGCCGCGGTTGTGCCGGCCCGGCAGCGGCACGTCGCGGGTGTCGAACACCGCGCGTTCGTCGCGATGCACGACATCGCCGCGCAGATGCCAGCCGGCATCGACGCCGAACAGGCGCACTTCGCTGTCGGGCAGGTCCAGCGCCGCCAGGGTGCGGTCGGCGCCGTTGAGGATCGCGATCCGCGGTTGCGCCGCGGTGAACAGCGCGAGCTTGTCCGCGACGTAGCGCGCTTCGCCGCCATGCCAGTCGAGATGTTCGGGGAACACATTGGTCGCGACCGCGATGTCGGGACGCACGCCGGAAGCGGCGACGTCGCGGGTCTGATAGCTCGACAGTTCGATCGCCCAGAATTCGGGCGGATCCTTCACGTCCAGCAATTCCAGCAGCGGCAGGCCGATGTTGCCGCACAGCGCGGTGCGATGTCCGCCCGCGCGCAGCAGATGCGCGAGCAGCGCGGTCGTCGTGCTCTTGCCCTTGGTGCCGGTGACGCAGATCGTGCGCGCCTCCGGATGTTCGCCGAACCACAGCGCGGTGCCGCCGATGAAGCGCGTGCCGCGTTCGGCCGCCGCCGACGCCTCGGGCGCGTACGGGCTGATGCCGGGGGATTTGATCACCAGCTCGAACGCGGACAGGCGTCCGGCGTCGACGTTGGTGTCGATCGTCAACAACGCATCGCCGAGCGCGCGCGCATCGTCGACTTCGCCCGGCGCGCAGAACAGGGTCAGCGGCAGGCCAGGCAGGCGGCGACGCAGCGCGCGATGCGCCGCGCGGCCTTCCCGCCCCCAGCCCCACAGCGCGACGCGCCGGCCGTCGAGTTGCCCGATGTCGAGCCGTGCGATGTCGAACCGTTCGATGCCGGGCATGGCGATCTCAGGCTTCGAATCGCGCACGCAGGCGTTCCCACAGCGCAGCCGGGACGCGATGTTCGTCGTCGAGGACGAGCAGCGGCGCGATCCCGAGCTCCGAGGCATCGAGCTGCGGCCGGATCTCGCGCGCGAATCGCTCGACGATCTCGTCCTCGCGCCACTCCGGACGTTCGCTCAATGCGGCCATCGCCGCGCGCGATTCGCGGCCTTCGCCAACGCATTCGAAGGGCTTGTGGTCCTGGTATTCCAGCAGTGCGTCGTAGCCGCTGATCTGGCCGGCGTCGTCGAGCAGATTGCGGCCGAAGATGCCGACCAGCCGCGGTTTCGGCATGAACGGCGCCAACGCGAGGAACACGAAATGGCATTTCGGACAGACGCCGCACCAGCGGTTCACCGGACGCTCGCCGAGGATGTGGAAATTGCGGTTGCAGCTGGAGAAATGCGCGTCGTAGCGGTCGCTCTTCGCGAACTGCCGCGCCACCGCCAGCTCGCTGAGCGGACGCAGCAGCGAGTAGTACTTGAGATCGGCGGCGATGCGTCGCTGCACGTGGTCGCCGAAGTCGCGTTCGAACGCCCAGCCCTTCGACCACTGGTGGTTCACCTCGCCCGTCCCTTCGATCAGGCTGCCGTAGCTGGCCGAACGCTCGTTCGAGAACACCACCTGGTCGGCGCCGGTCAGGATCGCCGCGAACACCAGGATCGCCGAATTCACCGCGGTCACCGGGATGTGGCCGTTCCACGCGCCCTGGCGGTTGTACTCGAACAGTTCCGGCGCGAGCTGGCGGCCGAGGTTGAGCGTCGGCAGGCCGGTGCGCTCGGCGCAGGCCTTGATCAGCTGCGAACCGCCGATCCAGGTCACGGTCTGGTCGACGCCGGCGCCACGCAGCGCCTCGATGCTGACCAGCGAATCCTTGCCGCCGCCGATCGCGACCAGCGCGTGTTCGCGCAGGCCGAGCGCAACGGCGTTTTCCCCATCCGTAGCCCGGGTAGAGCGCAGCGAAACCCGGGGCTCTTCATTGGATGCACCGGAAGCCCCCGGGTTTCGCGCTGCGCGCTCTACCCGGGCTACGGGAAACGCGATCCTGCCGTGCAGGTTCAGCCCGTTGCGATAGGCGAATTCGCCGAGACCGTGGACGTAGATGCTTTCCAGCAGCGCCGCGGTGTCGGCGTCGATGGCGTAGCCTTCGATGCGGATTTCCGGCGGCACCGCGGCCTTGTAGTAACTCACGCCGGCAATCAGATGCAGCAGGCGCAGCGCCTCTTCGGCGGCAGCGGCGCGGGCATCGTCAAGGTCGAACGGCGCACCGGGCACGGTGACGGTCTCGATCAGCTCCGGGCCGTCGTCGAAGGCGTAGACGAGCTGGGCGACACCGGTCTGCGCGTCGAAGCTGCAGCGGACGAAGCGGAAAGCGCGAATGTCGTCGCGTTTGAATTCTTGACTCACGGGAACACTCCGGAAGGAAGCGCAGGCAAACAGCGCTTCCGGGCAAAACGAACGACAAAATATTCCACGATCAGGGCAGGCAAAAAACCGGCGATGAAAGCAATGATGGTGTATTGCAGCGAGATCTCGGCCATCAGGCCGAGACTTTCCGGACGTTCATGGGGCGGCAGATAACGGTAGAACTGCAGCCAGAGCCAGAACGTCGGCCACAGCAACAGAAACAGGATCGGGAATGCCAGCAGCGTAATCCTGGTTGCATTGCCAAGATCGCGGCTGCGATCGAAGGCCGGTTGACCGCCGACCCATGTGGCCGCCAACGCGGCAGCGAGCGCGGCGGGCAGAATCGCAAGCAAAGTCGCTTCCGGCAGGAAGCCCACGAACACCTTTCCGCCGATAAAGGGCAAGGTGGCCGCGAACAGGCATGCATATCCGACCGTGATTGCGGCCAACGCGCTTCCCGCGACGAGCACACCACGCTGCGTCACTCGATCACCTCTTCCACCGGCAACGCCCGCAGGTTGTAAGTGTTGGCCATCGCCATGCCGTAGGCGCCGGCATCGGCGATCAGCACGACATCGCCTTCGGCGGTGGCCGCCGGCAGCATGCGCGCGCGGCCGAAGACATCGCTGCTCTCGCAGATCGGGCCGACCACGTCGAACGCGGCAACCGCGTCGTCGTCGAGGCGCGACAGGTTGTGGATGCCGTGCCAGGCGTCGTACATCGCCGGGCGCACCAGCGCGTTCATGCCGCCGTCCACGCCGATCCGGCGCAGGCCGTCCTTCTCGATCACCTGGGTGACGCGCACCAGCAGCGCGCCGGCTTCGGCGACCAGATAGCGACCCGGCTCCACCGCGAGGCGGAACCCCGGATACGCGGCCTTGATCTCGTCGAGGCCGCTGCGCCACGCCGCAATATCGAACGGACGCGATTCGGGCGTGTACGGCACCGGCAGGCCGCCGCCGATGTCGAGCGTGTCGACGGTGCCGATCTGCTCGGCGAGGCTGGCGAGATCGGCATAGACCTCGCGCCAGTGCGCCGGATTGTCGATGCCGCTGCCGAGGTGCGCGTGCAGCGCGACGATCTTCGCGTCGAGCCTGCGCGCTTCGGCGACGAACGCATCGACCTTCGCCAGCGGCAGGCCGAACTTGGCTTCGGCGCCGCCGGTGCGGACCTTCTCGTGATGACCATCGCCGCGGCCGAGATCGAGCCGCAGCCACAGCACGCGGCCGCGGAAGACTTCGGGCCAGCGCTGCAGCGCTTCGACGCTGTCGACGGTGACGTTGACGCCGCGATCGAGCGCGATCCGGTATTCGTCGCGCGGCGCGAAGCTCGGCGTGAACAGCACGCGCGCGGGATCGAGCGCCGGCAGGGTCGCGAACACATGTTCGACCTCCGCCAGCGACACGCACTCGAAGCCGAAGCCCTCGACTTCGAGCAGGCGCAGGATGTCCGGATGCGCGTTCGCCTTCAGCGCGTAGAAACGACGGTCGATGGCCGCGGTCTCGCGCAGCATGCGCGCGCGTTCGCGCACGGTCGGCAGGTGATAGACGTAGCGCGGCGTGCCGGCCGCGGCGCGCGCGATCAGATCGCCGGCCCGCGACCGCCACCATGCGGCCTCGCGTTCGGGCTTGCCGTGCGCGATCTCGGTCCAGCTCGGGCCGAACACCGAGGCGTCCTGCACCGGCATAGCGCCGCCGCGGATCAGTTCGCCGTGCAGTTCGTTCAGCAGGCCGTCGGCGTCGACCTCGTCGATGACGAAGGTGAGATTGAGATCGTTCGACGACTGCGAGATCAGATGCACGCGTTCGCGGCCGAAGGTGGCCCACACGTCGGACAGCTTGTGCAGCAGCGAACGCATGCCGCGGCCGACCAGGGTGATCGCGGCGCACGGCGCGATCACCTTCACCCGGCAGACTTCGGCGAGGTCCGCGGACAATTCGGCGAGCACGTCGCTGCTGACCAGATTTTCGCTGGGATCCAGCGACACGGTGACGTTGGTTTCGGACGAACCGATCAGGTCGATCGACAGCCCGTGGCGCTTGAAGCGCTCGAACACGTCGGCGAGGAAGCCGACCTGCTGCCACATGCCCACGGTTTCCATCGACACCAGCACGATGCCGTTGCGGCGGCTGATCGCCTTCACGCCCGGCACGGTGGCCGCGCTGCCGTCGATGCGCGTGCCCGGCAGGTCCGGGCGTTCGGTGTCGAGGATCGCCATCGGCACGCCGGCGTCGCGACAGGGCGCGATCGAGCGCGGGTGCAGCACTTTCGCGCCGGTGGTGGCGATTTCCTGCGCTTCGGCGTAATCCAGCCGCGCGAGCAGGCGCGCATCCGGCACTTCGCGCGGATTCGCGCTGAACATGCCCGGGACATCGGTCCAGATCTCGACCCGTTTCGCCTTCAGCAGCGCGCCGAAATACGCGGCCGAGGTGTCGGAGCCGCCGCGGCCGAGGATCGCGGTGCCGCCGTCGTCGTGACGGGCGATGAAGCCCTGCGAGATCAGCATGCGCGCCGGCTGCGCCGCGAAACGTTCGCGGAAGCCGTCTTCGCCGAGGTAGCGGCAGTTCACCGACAGTCGCTGCGCCCAGGCGCTGGCGTTGGGCAGCGAGACCGCCGACAGCCAGTCGCGCGCGTCGCACCAGCCGAAGTCGAGGCCCTGCGCGCGCAGATACGCGGCACCGAGCGTGGACGAGAGCAGTTCGCCCTGGGCCAGCACATCGGCCTGCCAGTCGAGCGCGCGGGCCGCCGCGCGGGCGTCGCTGCCGAGCGCGCGCAGGATCGCGAGACGCTCGCCGAGGACCGCATCGGGATCGAGATCGAGTTCGGCGCAGAACGCGCGATGGCGTTCGACCAGCGCCTCGATGCGCGCGTCGATGTCGCGTCTGTCCGCAATGGCGGTCAATTCGTTGGTGACGCCCGACAGTGCCGACACCACCACCAGCACGCGGGTGGTCGCCGCGCGCGCATCGCCTTCCTCCATCCGTTTTTTCGCCAGCCGGCCGATGGTGTCCCAGCGGTGGCGGCGCGACACGGAGGTGCCGCCGAATTTGAGCACGACCCAGGCGGGGCCGGCGGAGTGCGTATCGGGCATCGGGAGGAATGGACTTGGTAGACTGGGGGGCGCCGGCGGGGGACCGGACATCGCATTCTATTCGACCAGGACCGCCCCCATGATGCCGCTTCGCTATCTGCAGATGGACGTGTTCGCCGATCACCCGGGCGCCGGCAATCCGCTGGGCGCCGTGCTCGACGGCGAACGCTTCGATGCCGCCCGGATGCAGGCCTTCGCGGCCTGGACCAACCTCTCCGAAACCATCTTCCTGCTGCCACCGACCACGAGCGCGGCGGACTATCGCGTCCGCATCTTCACGCCGCGGCAGGAACTGCCCTTCGCCGGGCACCCGAGCGTCGGTGCCGCCTGGGCCGCGCTGGACGGCGGGCTGGTCGCACCCGACCGGACCCAGCTCGTGCAGGAATGCGCCGCGGGTCTGCTGCCGGTGCGCGTCGACGCGATCGGCGACATCCGTTTCCCCAACGTGCGCGCGCCGCGGGCGAAACGCATCGGCGGCCCGGAACTGGCGCCGACCCTGCTCGAAGCGGTCACCCGGAACATGCGGGTTGGCGCGCTTGAGCACGCCCTGTGGGACAACGGTCCGCGCTGGTGGCTGCTGGAACTGGCCGATGCCGACGCCGTACGCCGGCTGCAGCCCGATCTGCCCGCGATCGCCGCGCTCACCCATGCCACCGGCGCGGTGGGACTGGCGGTCCACGCCATCGATGGCCAGCATGGCCACGACCTCGCGGTGCGCGCGTTTTGCCCCGCGGACAATATTCCCGAAGACCCGGTCACCGGCAGCGCGCAGGCGTCGATCGCGGCGCGTCTGGCCGCCGCCGGCCGCCTGCCCGGTCGCGACGGTCGCTATGTCGGCAGCCAGGGCCGCGAGCTGGGCCGCGACGGGCTGGTGCGGGTCTGCGTGGACGGCGAAGGCGAGGTGTGGATCGGCGGCGCGGTGCAACCGGTGATCCGCGGTACCGTTCACTGGTGATCGCGCGGAAAGGGCCTGCGACGCGCACCGCGACAGGACGCGGGATCGATTCGCGTCCGCGGATCGCCGGAGGCGCGACGCATCCGGGACGCCTGCGCGCTGCTACGCTTCGCACCCCCACCGCAGGATCGCCCCGCCGATGAACCAGCGCCGCTACGTGCAAGTCGATGTCTTCGCCGATCGCCCCGGGGCCGGCAATCCGCTGGCGGTTGTGCTGGACGCCGAGGGCCTGCGCGACGACGAGATGCAGGCCATCGCGAAGTGGACGCGGCTGCCGGAAACCACCTTCGTGCTGCCGGCGACCAGCGACGACGCCAGCTATCGCATCCGCATGTTCAGCCCGCGCCGCGAAGTACCGTTCGCCGGTCATCCCAGCGTCGGTACCGCGCATGCGGTGCTGGAAGCAGGACTGGCGACGCCGCGCGACGGCCTGCTGGTGCAGGACGGGATCGCCGGCAAACTGCCGCTGCGCGTGACCGGCGACGGCCACACCCGCACCATCGCGGTCCGCACCCCGCGCGCCAGCGTGCGCGAAATCGCGCATCGCGACGACCCGCGCCTGCGCGACGTGCTGCGCACCCTGCCCCTGGGCGAACTGCCGCCCGCGCTGATGGACGGCGGCCGCCGCTGGTGGTTGGCCGAACTCGAAAGCGAAGCCGCGCTGCGCGCCGCGACGCCGCCGTGGGAAGCCATCGGCATCCTGGCGCAATCGACCGAGAGCATGGGCCTGTGCGTCTATGCACGCAGCGACGATCCCGTCTACTACCTCGCCGTCCGCGCCTGGGTCGGCGCGCCCGCGCAGTTCGAGGACGCGGCCTCCGGCGCCGCCAACGCCACCCTCGCCGCCTGGCTGGCTTCGCAGGACGCCCTGCCCGGCGACAGCGGCTTCTATCGCATCAGCCAGGGCCGCGAAGTCGGCCACGACGCGATCATCGAACTCACCGTCGACGACGCCGGCGACGTGTGGTCGGGCGGGCGGGTGTGCACGGTGGTCGAGGGCGGGATCCGCTGGTAGGGCAGGACGGGCCGCAGCCCGTCAATCCACGGACAACGCGCGTCGGAACGCCGCGAACGTCGCGCCATCCGCGGTGCTGTCCAGCACGGAAAAGCGGACGCGCTCGAAATGATGCCGCCATGGACCACGCCGCAGATGGTCGGCGAACGCGCGCGCGACCATCGCGGGGTCGTTGCGGAACACGCCGCAGCCCCACGCCCCGAGCACCAGTCTCCGATACCCATGCTGCGCGGCCAGCGCAAGCACGCCCTCCGCCCTGCGCACGAAGGTCGACTCAATCAACGGCCATTCGTCGGGGCGCGTCTGCGCGATCGCGCCGGCATTGGGCGCCGCGCTCGTGATGAAGCCCGCATGCATCGGCGCTTCGAGCAATGCGCCATGATCGTCGCGGAACACCGGGCAATCCGGCGAAAGGATCATCGCATCCGAGTACAGCAGCGACGACGACGAACGATGCCGGGTATAGAACGAATCGCAGCGGGAAAGCGAAGCATAAAGGGCCGAACTGCGTGCGAGCGACTCTTCCTGGGCCTGGCTGCCGCCGAGAAACCCGCCACCGGGATTCTTCGCCGAAGCGAAATTGAGGACGGCGACCGGTTCGTCGCTTTCGCGCAGCAACGCGGACAGGCCGACGAGCGTGGTTTCGTTGACGACCTCGATGCGCGCGTCGTGCGCGCCCTGCACCTCGCGCATCGCGACGATCATTCGGGCAATCTCGTCCGCCTCGTGGAGACGCGTGCCCGTCAGACAACGCGACAACGGCCCATCGAGATCGACCGCACGGCCATCCTGCGTCTCGTAGCGACGAGCGTCGAGGATGCGCAAGGTTTCCTGCGCGAGACGCTCGCGGGCACCGCGATTGCCGCTCACGGCGTACCGAACCGCCCCAGCGGTGCCCCCGCCAGCAGATGCAGATGGATCTGGAACACCGTCTGGCCGCCGTGGTCGTTGCAGTTCATGACGATGCGGTAACCGTCCTCGGCGAAGCCCTGTGCCTTCGCGTAGTTCGCGGCGGCGACGGCGAGGCGGCCGATGATCTCGGCCTGGTCGGGCTGCACGTCGTTGAGCGTGGGAATGGTCGTCTTCGGCACGAACAGGATGTGGATCGGCGCCTGCGGTGCGATGTCGCGGAAGGCGATGATGTGCTCGTCTTCGTGGACGATGTTCGCCGGGATCTCGCGGCGGATGATCCTGTGGAAAATGGTGTCTCCGCTCATCGCTGCGCTCCTGTGGCCATCGGATGTCGAGCCGGGAAGCGACGCACGCCGCGCGCCCGGAATCCACCCGATTCTAACCACTGCGCCGCATCGACGCAGCCCGTGCCGCGGGCTTCTCCGCGATCGAGAGACCGCATGCGCGACATCTTCCGGCCAAACCGGGCATGGCCGCGGCATCCGATCGCGTCCAGGCTGAAGGTCGCCGGCGATCGCGCCGGCCAACCACACAAGGATGACGCATGAAGCGCACGCTTCCGTTGCTTGCCCTGTGTCTGCTCGCGCCCGCGCAGACCGCATTCCCGTCCACACCGCCCATCGACGAAGGTGGCGACCTCGATCTGGTGCCGCACGAAATCCTGGTCCGGTTCAAACCCGGTACACACGCCGCGGATGTCGCGGCACGCATCCCGGGACTGGCGGTCGAAACCCGATCGCGGACGCTTCATCTCGCACGACTGGCGCCCGCCGGTGCGGCCGGCTTCGGCAAGGCCGAAGCGCGCGCGGCCACCCTGCAGTTGCTCGAACGCGTTCGTCGACTGCCCGATGTGGCGTACGCGCAACCGAACTATCTGTTCTCCCTGTCCCACACGCCGAACGACCTGCTGTATCCGCAGCAATGGCACTATCCGATGGTCGGCCTGCCCTCCGCCTGGGACATCACCCGCGGCAACGCGTCGGTCAGGATCGCGATCCTGGACACGGGTCGCAACTATCATCCGGAACTCGCGGCGAAATGGCTGCCGAACGAGTACAACGCGGAAGAACCCGGCTACAACGCCACCGACCGATCGAAGTTCTCGCACGGCACCCACGTCGCCGGCATCGCGGCCGCGAGTTCCGGCAACGGCACCGGCATCGCCGGCACCTGCCACGACTGCATGCTGCTCAACGTCAAAGTCACCGACGCGCGCAACCGGATCCCGCTCGACAACGTCATCGCCGGCATCGACTGGGCCATCGCCAACGATGCCGACGTGATGAACATGAGCTTCGAATTCGCCGAGCCCTGCACGCAGCTGCGCATGCCCGCATTGCGCGATGCGATCGCCCGGGCGACCGTCGAGGGCATCGTCGTCGTCGCGGCCGCCGGCAACGGCCGATCGGTGGTCGACAACACTTCGCCCGCGTCATGTCCCGGCGCCATTGCCGTCGCCGCGACCGATCGCGATGCGAAGTGGCTGTCTCCCTACAGCAACGGCGGCCCGTCCACCGGCATCACCGCGCCGGGCGGTGGCGGCGATCTCGTGTTCCTGCCGGATGGCCGGGTCGACACCGCGGCCTCGACGATCTACGGCAACACCGCGGGCCATCCGCAATGCCCGGCCGTGAACGGCCAGGTCTTCAATCCCAACCACTTCGGCGCGTTCTCGACGTGGAGCGTGCTCTACACCGAAAACGGCGTCGCCCGGATCACGCACTGCTACCGCTATCTGTCCGGCACCTCGATGGCGGCACCGCACGTGTCCGGCACGGTCGGTCTGATGCGCTCGGTGAACCCGTCGCTGACGCCTGCGCAGATCGCGTCGATCCTGCAGAGAACGGCGCGGCCGATGCCGCTGTGCGGCCCGGATTGCGGTCCCGGCCTGCTCGACGCTCACGCCGCGGTGGCCGCTGCGCGCGATCTGGCGAGTCCGTAAACGCGTCGCCTTGGTTTTTGGTCCTCGTCGATACCCCGGGCGGCCGTCATGCGCCGCCCGGGCACGTTCACAGCGGCATTTCGCTGCGACTGCCGAAGGCGTGCGACAGGGTGCCGCGATCGACGTATTCGAGTTCGCCGCCCAGCGGTACGCCGTGGGCGAGACGGGTCGGCTTGACCCGATGTTGGCGCGCGAGCTGCGCGAGATAGTGCGCGGTCGCTTCGCCTTCGACGGTGGGATTGGTGGCGATCACCAGTTCCTGCACCTCGCCCTCGGCCAGGCGCGCAGCGAGCTTTTCCAGCCCGAGTTCGCGCGGGCCGATGCCGTCGAGCGGGCTGAGCCGTCCCTGCAGCACGAAGTAATAGCCGCGGTAGCCGGTGGCCTGTTCGATCACCAGCCGGTCCGCCGGCGATTCCACCGCGCACAGCAGATGCACGTCGCGCGAGCCGTTGGCGCAGGTGGCGCAGATCTCGGTTTCGCTGAAGTCGCGGCAACGCGCGCAATGACCGATGCGCTCCACCGCCGCGGCCAGCGCGTCGGCGAGACGCTGGCCGCCGTCGCGATCGCGTTCCAGCACGTGGTAGGCCATCCGCTGCGCGGTTTTCTGGCCCACGCCCGGCAGGATGCGGAAGGCGTCGATGAGTTGTTCGAGAAGGGAAGCGGTCATGCGATCCGAGGATTGAACGCGCACAGGGACGTGCGCCCGGGCCACGCGCATGGCGTGGCCCGGGCGCCGGCGAAAACGCCGTTTTTCGCCGGCGTTGCGGATGCGGCGGCAGGGTGCCCCGTCATCCGCATGGGCTCAGAACAGGCCCGGAATCTTCATGCCCGGCGGAATCGGCATGCCGGCGGTGGCGCCCGACATCCGCGACTGCGATTCGGCGTTGACCTTGTTCACCGCATCGTTGATCGCGGCGACCACCAGGTCTTCGGTCATCTCGGCATCCGAGAGCACGCTCGGATCGATCTTCACGCCGCGGCACTCCATGCGACCGGTCAGGGTCACGCTGACCATGCCGCCGCCGGCGCTGCCGGTGACTTCGAGCTGGGCCAGTTCTTCCTGGGCGCGCTGCAGGTTTTCCTGCATCTTCTGCGCCTGCTGCATCAGTTGGGCGATATTTCCACGCATGGGGGCGGTCTCTCGGTCAGTCTTCGAATGGGCGGATGGAATCGGGCACGAGTTTCGCGCCCTGCTGGCCCATCAACCGCTGCACGTCGGGATGGGCCATGAACTGTTCTTCGGCGGCGCTCTGCTTCGCGTCGCGCTGACGCTCGACACGCTGGTGCAGGGTTTCGACATGCGCGGGCTTGCCGGTCTCGAATTTCAGCTGCACCGGGCCACCGAGCTGGGTCGACAGCGTATCGGTCAACGCCTTGATCAGGCCGGGCGCGCGCAGATGATCGTCGTCGGGCGACAGCGACAGGCGCATCGTGCCCTGTTCGTAGGCGATGAACGCGGCGTGCGCGGCGAGTTCGCGCGCGGGGCCGCGCAGGCCGCTGTGCGCGACCAGATCCAGCCAGCGGTCGTTGTCGATGTCCACCGATGGCGGCGCCGCGGACACCGCGGGCGTGGCCGCGGCGGGCGGTGCCGACACTTCGATCCGCGGCGAAGGCGTCGCGGCCGGTCGCGGTTCCGGTGCGGCGGGGTTGTCCATCGCGGCCGCGGGCAAGGGCCGCGACATCGACGGCGCCGGTTTCGCGGGTGCGCCGGCGAGCGCGGCGCGGGCCGTGTCCGGACCGCGCGCACCGCTCGCGGCGGGCGCATCGACCGTCGTCGCCCCGCCCTCCGCGGGACGGAACGCCAGCATCCGCAGCGCGGTCATCTCGAAACCGCCGCGGGTGCTCGGTGCGAGCCCGATGTCGCGACGACCGTGCAGGGCCATCTGGTACCAGAGCTGCACGACTTCCGGCCGCAGCCGGCCGGCCAGCGCATCGATGTCGACGCCATCGGCTTCGATCTCCGCCGACGGCACCAGTTGCCGCACCTGGATCCGGTGCAACGCCTCGGCCAGGGCGTCGAGCACCCCGCCCCAGTCCGGAGAAAAATCGGCCAGCGCGGCGATCTCGGCCAGCAGCGCCGCGCCATCGCCATCCGCCAGCGCGTCCAGCACCGCGCCGACGCGCATGCGATCGACCGTACCGAGCATGGTGGCGACGCCGGCATCGGTGAGCGGCGCGCCCGCGCCGCCGTCGATGGTGCTGCTGGCGCCGGTGTAGGCGATGGCCTGGTCGAGCAGCGACAGCCCGTCGCGCAGGCTGCCGTCGGCGGCCCTGGCGAGCTGGCGGATCGCGCCGGGCTCGACGGGAATGCCCTCGGCCGCCAGGATCTTCGACATCTGCCCCTGGATCTGGGGCTCTTCCAGCCGCTTGAGATTGAACTGCAGGCAGCGCGACAGCACGGTCACCGGCAGTTTCTGCGGGTCGGTGGTCGCGAGGAGGAATTTCACGTGCCCCGGCGGCTCTTCCAGCGTCTTCAGCAGGGCGTTGAACGCCGACTTCGACAGCATGTGCACTTCGTCGATCAGGTAGACCTTCACCCGGCCGCGCGAGGGCATGTACTGGGCGTTGTCGATCACCTCGCGGACATCGTCCACGCCGGTGTTGCTGGCGGCGTCGATTTCCAGCAGATCGATGAACCGCCCGGCGTCGATGTCGCGGCAGGCGTTGCACTCGCCGCAGGGTTCGGCCGAGGTGCCGCGTTCGCAGTTCAGCGATTTCGCGAAGATCCGGGCGATGGTGGTCTTGCCCACCCCGCGGGTACCGGTGAACAGGAAGGCGTGGTGCACCCGACCGGTATCGAGGGCATTGGTGAGCGCGCGGACGACATGCTCCTGCCCGACCAGTTCGGCGAAACGCTTGGGGCGCCACTTGCGGGCGAGGACGAGGTAGGACATGCCCACATTCTGCCACGCGCGGCACCGCGGCCGCGGCTCCGGCGAGCCCCATGCGGATCTTCCTTGTCCGCGCGGGGCCGGCCGGCTAGAATTGGCGGTCCTGAACGCGAGGGATCGCGTCGCGGGAGCAGTACCCGGAGAGGTGTCCGAGTGGTTGAAGGAGCACGCCTGGAAAGTGTGTAAGCGTCTAAACCGCGCTTCGGGGGTTCGAATCCCCCTCTCTCCGCCAGTTTCAAGTTCGTCAGCGTCGCTGATGCAACGTCTATGGTGGCCCCGTCGGCCCCTCGCGACGCTAGATCGAAAACCCCGCCAGGGCCGGAAGGCAGCAACGGTATCGGTCGATGCGGGTGCCGAGGTCAGCCGGCGGGGCCATCGCCATTCATGGGCTACGCCCATGAATCCCAAGGTTCGCAAAGCGAACCTTGGGCCCCGGGGTTCATGCGATGCCTTCCATGGCGATGCGACACCGCTCTCCGGATGATCCGGCCCGGCCATCCTTGGCCGGGCGTTCGTGGCCACGCGCGGCAATGCCGCGCAAGCGTGGCCACTTGCCAAGGGGGCTCCGCTCCAGCGAGCGATTCGGCGAAAGCGGAGCATGGCGCTTCGCCGTCATCCCGAGCACGGCGAGGGACCTGCTTGATCCCTCCGCTATTCGCTCCTGAAGACGACACAACGACGTTCTCCGAGCACCGGGCCCGGGGTCACTGCGGCGGCGAGTAGTCGCTCATGCAACCGTTCACGGTGACGTTCTGGTACGACTGGATGTTGCCGCTGGCGAGGCCGGCGGACACCGACGCCAACACATTGCCGCTCGGGCACAGCGTCCACGACTGCGGGATCGCGGTGCGGGCGAAGACATTGCCCTGTACCGTCGCGCTGCGCATGCCGGAAACGACGATGCCGGCCCCGAAGCGGGTCGCGATCCCCGCGGTCGTGTTGCCGTTGGCGGTGCCGCCGGTGCCGATGTGTCCGTTTCCGAACCACGGCCGCGAGCCCACCGACAGGCCGATGATGAAATGGGTATCCGGCGCGCTCCAGAGCGTGTTGTTGCTGAGCGAAGCTCCGCTGAAATCCGGATCGCCGCTGCGCCCGGACAACGGATCGAACGCCAGCCCGCCGAAAGCGGAATTGCCGGCGTTGATCACGGTGTTGTATTCGACGGTCGAGCGCTGCACCGCCGGATGCGCGGTGAACAGCACGATGCCGACATCGGTCGCATCGATGATTTCGTTGTAGCGCGCGATGGTGTTTTCGCAGCCGAGGCTCAAGCCGTCGGTCCAGGTCTGGTTGAAATGACCGCTGGAATAGGCCGTGATCACGTTGCTGGTGACGGTATTCGACGCGCAGGGGCGTCCGTCCAGCGCGCCGAAGGAGTGGACGTTGCTCCAGCCGCGGGAATTGCCCATGAAATTCTCGTGCACCAGCGCCGAGGCGCCGCCGAAGATCTCGACGTTGATCGCGGGCAGGATGAACCCGCTGGACTGGCGGCGCGCACCGTCGATCCACAGATTGCGCACCGCGCCAGCGCCGTTGGTGTCGGCCGCGTTGATCCTCACCATCGCCTGCGCGAAGTCTCCGTTGCGCACCAGGCGCGCCATCAGGCCATGGCGGCGCGGATTCGGCAGTCCCCAGGTCGCCAGGGTGATGCCGCGGTCCAGATCGATCGGCCGATCCAGATACACCACCGATTTCTGCTTGAGATAGACCGTGCTGTAGGACGGCGCTGCGTCGATGATCGACTGCAGTTGCTGCGCGGTGATGTTCTCGTAACCTCCGCTGCCGGAGGTGGGAATGCGGATGGCGACGCTGTTGCCGAGGGTGTCGAAGGAATAGGTGCCGCCATTGCAGATGTCGCCGACCAGCTGGCCGAATTCGGCCGAGGTGAAGAAGGCGTTCGCGAGCGAGGACACGTTCATCGTGCCGTTGTCGAGCGTGGACCGCCAATGGTTGTAGCCGGCGGCGTCGGGCTCGCGATTGAGAATGGCGCGGTACATCAGCAGCACGTGGGCGGCGTTGTCGTAGCCCAGGGCGGTGTATTCGGCGGAGGTGAACACCGAGGCGCCCCACAGTCGCAGCAGGGTCTGGTCGCAACCGTGCTGCTGGTAATAGCCGACCGCGCCCTGCCAGCCGCCCGGATCGGGCGCGCGGCCGAGCGCTTCGGTATACATCTTGGCGATGAACTGGCCGGGGACGGCAGCCGCGGCTTCGACGGCGGGAACGGCTGCCAGCGCGGCGGCGAGCGCGATGGAACGGAAGATCATGGCCTGGACTCCTTGTTGGGCGGTGGCGGTCGTGCAGCGATGGCATGCGATGCGCGGGATCGCACATCCATGGCGATTCGATGGGCGTCGGGAATCGACGCGGCGATACTGCCACGACGCATGCGCGCACTCCATGGACGGATCGTGCCATGGCGCCCGCAGCAGGGGCGCCGTCTCGTTCTCAAGGCATCCCGGGACCGTCGTTGCCTGCCGTCATCGGCGGGACGCGTCAGTCGGAATGCGCGGCCTGATCCGGATGCAGCCACGCGGCATCGCCTTCGGCGTAGCGCTCGTGCTTCCAGATCGGCACGCGCGCTTTCACTTCATCGATGATCCAGCGGCAGGCGGCGAACGCGGCGTCGCGGTGCGCGGCGCTCGTTCCGACCCACACCGCGAGATCGCCCACCGCGAGATCGCCGACGCGATGCACGCAGGCGGCGTCGGCGACGGCGAACCTCGCCAGCGCTTCCTCGACGATCTTCGCGCCTTCGGCCTCGGCCAGTGCGACATAGGCTTCGTACCGCAGCCCGAGCGCGGCGCGGCCGTCGTTGTGATTGCGCACCCAGCCCTCGAAACTCGCATAGGCGCCCGCTTCCGCGCGCAGCAGGCGCGCGCGCAGCGGGGCGATGTCGAAGGGGGCGTCTGCGAGCGAGAAACGATGCGTCATGTCAGCCGCCCGAGACCGGTGGAATGAACGCGATCTCGGCGCCATCGCCCGCCACATCGTCCCAGCGCGCGAACGCGCCGTTCGCCGCCACCCGCAAGCGATCGACCGGCAGGGCGAACCCATGTTTCGCCTGCAGCGCGAGATACAGCGCGCGCAGATCGCCATCGTGATCGACGGTCTCGCTCTCGACGCCGGCGGAGTCGCGCAGGCTCGCGAAGTACAGCACGCGCAACGTCGCCATCAGGCCTTCTCTCTGGAGCGGGACGCGATCGTGCCAACCGCGATCTCGCCGAAATCGCGCTTGCCGCCGCGCTTGCCGCGCAGCTTCGCCGGCCCCAGCACGATCGCATGCGACAGCGCCTTGCACATGTCGTAGACGGTGAGCGCGGCGACCGTGGCGCCGGTCAGCGCCTCCATCTCGACGCCGGTGCGATGGGTGACGGTCACGGTGCAGACGATCTCCAGTTCGCGTTCGCCGCGCCAGTCGACGACGAAGCGGATGCCGTCGATCGGCAGCGGATGGCAGAACGGAATCAGTTCGTGCGTGCGCTTCACCGCCAGCGTTCCGGCGACGATCGCGGTCTCGACCACGCCGCCCTTCGCGCTTTTCAGGCCGTTTTTCCGCAATTGCATGGCGACCGCCGCCGGGAACTTCACCCGGCATTCGGCGGTGGCGGCGCGCGCGCTCACCGCCTTCGCGGACACGTCGACCATGGCCGGGCGGCCATCGGCGTCGAGATGAGTCAATCCTGTCCGCCTGTTCACACCGCGATCCTCCACTGCAATCCGCAGCCCGGATCCCGCGGCGCGAACAGGAAATGCAATACCCGGCGCCCGTTCGGGCGTCCAGCCTTCGACGACGCATGCAGCAGCAACGGCCGCATCAGCAACAGATCGCCGGCATCGGCCGCGCATACGATCTCGTCCCCGCGTTTGTCCATCGCCGCGATCCGCGCCGGACTCAGTCGTCCCAGATGATGCGACCCCGGCACCACGCGCAGCGCGCCCGTCTCGTCGTCACAGGCATCGAGATGCAACCGCACCGCGAGCAGCGCATCGAGCAGATCGACCGGCGGCTGTACGTAATGTCCATCCTCTTTCATCGACCAGCCGGACAGCGCCGGATGTTCAACGGGCGCATCGACCGGAATCGAAAGATCCTGGTGGTACGGCACCTTCCAGTTGCAGTCGGGCGCTTTTCGGAACAGCGTGCACTGCACCGCCACGGAATCCTCGGGCAGCAAGCCCGTCGCCTGCAGCCGGTCGCGAATCGGTGCGACCAATGCCGCGCACCACGCACGGGCGAGCAGATTGCGCGAACCCGCATCGCCCGCATCCAGCGCGGCGTCGATCGGCAGCGACGCCAGCGTCGCGCGCGGAAGGCCGGACGGCACGCGCAGCCAGCCGTCGTCGGCGAACGTGGAAAGCGGCATGCGCTCAGCCCCCCACCAGATACATCTCGACGCGCTTGCGCGGCGCGACGTGGCCGCTGCGCAGTTCGCTGTAGCGATCGCCGCGCCCGCGCCACAGCGCCGCGAGCCGCGCGTCGAATGCGTCGTCGCCGAGCCACGGACGCAGATCGGTGCCCTCGCCCGCGAACAGGCAGGTGTACAACCGTCCGTCGGCGGAGACGCGGGCGCGATGGCAATCGCCGCAGAACGGCGCGGAGATCGAACTGACGAAGCCGACTTCGCCGCCGCCGTCGTCGAACGCGTGGCGGGCGGCGACCTCGCCGCGATACTGCGGCCCGAGCGGATGCAGCGGCCAGCGCGCATGGAGGGTGTCGCGCAGCTCCGCCGACGGCACCACCCGCGTGGCGTCCCAGTCGTTGCAGGTGCCGACATCCATGTATTCGATGAAACGCAGGGTGTGGCCGTGGGTGCGCGCGAACGCCGTCAGCGGCAGCGCCTGATCGTCGTTGATGCCGCGCTGCACGACGCAGTTGAGCTTGATCTTCGCGAAGCCCGCCGCACGCGCGGCGTCGATGCCGCGCAAGACCTCGGCGAGATCGCCGCGACCGCCGGAGAGCGCCGCGAACTGGGCCGGATCGAGCGTATCCAGACTGACCGTGACCCGATGCAGGCCGGCCTCGCGCAGCGCGCGCGCCTGCGCGGCGAGCAGGCTGCCGTTGGTGGTCAGCGCGATGTCGTCGAGACCCTCGATGGCCGCGAGCCGCGCGATCAGCTCGGGCAGGCGTTTGCGCAGCAGCGGTTCGCCGCCGGTGATGCGCAGTTTGCGTACGCCCACGCGCGCGAATCCGCGCACCAGGCGTTCGATCTCGTCGAACGACAGACGCGACGCGGCGTCGAGGCCGTAGTCGTCGGGAACGCGCTCCGCCGGCATGCAGTAGGGGCAGCGGAAGTTGCAGGCTTCGATCACCGACAGGCGCAGGTCGTGCAGCGCACGGCCGAGGCGGTCGCGCGGCAGGTCGGAAGGTCGGGGCACGGCGTTCATCATCGCAAGAGTACGCGGGTCACGCCGGAAAGGAGGCGTCCGGCGCGGAATCGGTTGCGTCGAACGGGACGGCGCGCGCGGCGGTGGGCTCGGCCAGGGCCAGACATTCGCCCGGATCGGCCACCCGGTAACCGCGCGCCTTGAGCGTCTGGCCTTCGGCGGCGCCGACGTAGTGATACAGCACGCAGCGCGCCAGCAGTTCGTCGGGATATTCGCGTTCGAGGTCCTCGATGCCGCTGTGCGAGGGGTTGCCGCGCAGGGCGCAGTCGTGGGCGACGACTTCGCCGGCATCGGCCATCTTCGCCAGTGTTTCCGGAATCGGCCGGGTGTCGCCGGTCCACACCAGACTGCCGCGCAGGCGCAGGCCATAAGCGGTGCGCGGCCAGTGATGGCGGGTTTCGAACGTTTCCAGCCGCACGCCGTCGTGCCAGAAGGCGTCGCCGACCGGGATCACCCGGAAGGCGTCCCAGAAATTCGCGCCGCCCTCGGCGAGCACGTTCGGATAGTCGCCGACCCGCTGGTGCAGCAGCGGCACGAGGTGCGCCGGCACGTACAGCCGCGTGGACTCGGCGCGACCGCCGAACATGCCATCGACGAACAGCCGCTCGAAACCGGCGACGTGATCGAGATGGGTGTGGGTGACGAACAGCGCGCGCGGCGCTTCGCCGTAGTGCGCGAGATACGCGGTGAGACCTTCCGCACCGCAGTCGATGGTCAGCCACGGCCGGCCATGGCGCTCGATGGTCGCCATCGCCGACCCCAGTTCGACCGCCGACGCATTGCCGACACCGTGAAACCGCAAAGCCCAGCCCATCGTCGATCGCCTACGTGCCGCGTTGCCAGCGCGCATCGTACGCGCTGCGGAGCGTGGCGTAATCCCTGTCGACCTCGGCGACGCTGCGCGCACCGCGCAACTTGTGCAGCGAACGCTGCAGGCGCGCGAGGTTCTTCTCGCGCCAGCCGGTGGCCGGAATCCGCAGCTGACTGCGGTCCAGATCGATCGCCCAGCCCTTGCCGGCATCGTCGAACAGCAGGTTGTGGGCGTTGAGATCGGCGTGATCGAGGCCCGCGCGGTGCAGGCGCGCGATCAGTTGCCCCGCCTGCGCCCACGGTGCGGCGCTGCCGTCCGCGGCGGCGCGGTCGGCCAGCGATTTCACGTCCTGCAGGCGTTCCAGCAGGATGCCGGCGCGGTACCAGAATCCCTGGCGCCAATAGATGGCGGCGATCGGTCGCGGCACCGGCAGGCTGCGGCGGATCAGTTCGCGCAGCAGCCGGAACTCCTCGAAGCTGCGGATCGTCGAGGCCCCGCGCCAGACGTGCTTCTCGCGGCTGAAACGGGCGGCGAAACCGCCGCGCAGGTAATGCCGCAACACCGCCGGCCCGAAACCGCCTTCGGCCGCGCCGCCGTCGACGAACCAGGCGCCGCCGCGTCCACCGCTGCCGACCCGTTGCGCACGCTCGCCCCACCAGGCCGGATCGAACCAGCCCGGGGTCACCGCCGCGGGTCCGGCTTGCCGCAGACGCGCGGCGTCGAACAGAATCGCCCCACCCGCCCCCGTTCCGCCCGCATCGCGGAAGGGCATCAGGCTTTCGCTGGCGTCGAAGGCGACCATTTCCCGAGTCTATCAATTGCACACGACAAGTCTTCGTTCGATCTGCCTGCTGCGGCTGTCCGCACTGGGAGATGTGACCCACGTCCTGCCGCTGCTGCGGACCCTACGCCTGGCCTGGCCCGAAGTCGCCGTGACCTGGGTGATCGGCAAGGGCGAACAGAAGCTGCTGGACGGCCTGCCGGGCGTCGAGTTCCTCGTCTACGACAAGAAGACCGGGCTGGCCGGCATGCGCGCGCTGAAGCGCGAACTGCGCGGGCGACGCTTCGACGCCCTGCTGCAGATGCAGGTCGCGGCACGGGCCAATCTGCTGTCGGCGTTCCTGCCGGCGACGCGGCGGATCGGCTACGACCGGTCGCGCTCGAAGGATCTGCACGGGCTGTTCATCAACGAACGGATTCCCGACCGGCCGGGCATCCATGTCCTCGACGCCATCGGCAGCTTCTGCGAGCCGCTGGGCCTGCGCCAGACCGACGTCGTCTGGGACATGCCCGTGCCCGACGAAGCCCGCGCCTGGGCGCGCGCGCAGTGGCCCGACGACGGCACGCCGACGCTCGCGATTTCGCCGTGTTCAAGCCATGTCCTGCGCAACTGGCGCAGCGAACGCTACGCCGCGGTCGCCGAGCACGCGCGTTCGCGCGGCTGGCGGGTGGCGCTGCTGGGCGGGCGCAGCGCGCTGGAACGCGAGACCGCCGATGCGATCCTCGCCGCGATGCGGCCGTCGTTGCACGCGGGCGACGTGCTGGATCTCGTCGGCAAGGACACCCTGAAGCAGTTGCCGGCGCTGCTGGAACGCGCCGACCTGCTGATGACCCCCGATTCCGGTCCGATGCACATCGCCAACGCGATGGGCACCAAGGTCCTCGGCCTGCATGCGGCGAGCAATCCGCGGCGCAGCGGCCCGTATTCCGACGTGCGTTTCTGCGTCGACCGCTACGACGACGCCGCGCGCAGGTACTGCGGCAAGCCCGCCGCCGCGCTGAAATGGGGGACCAAGATCGAACACGACGGGGTGATGGATCTGGCGACGGTGGAGGATGGCATCGCCGCCTTCGAGCGCTTCTGCGCGTGGCGGGCATCCGCCGGCCGATGATCGCGTCGGCGGACGATCGCCATCGGTGCGGATGCCCATGAAAAAAGCCCCCGCCGCGGGGTACGCGGCGGGGGCCTGTCCGAAGCCCGTGGAGTCGATGCGGGCCCCCTCCGTGGTGCGCGCACATCGACCAGTGTTCTGCCCATCGCATCCATCCGATGGCGGTTCCTTCCAGGCGGTTCCGTGCATCCTGCACCGAACGGACGCGATTCCCGTCCCGGGAACCGCGCGCCCCTTGCGGGGCGAACGCACGCGGCACGTCCCTGTGCCTGCGAAGTGTCCCGGCGAGCCGGGCGCTTCGGGTTCGCAGAGGCCCTTGCGGGCCAACACTGCGTTCCATTTCGTGCAGGGCAAACGTAAGCCTGTTCGATGACGAAGGGAAGACAGCCGCCGTCGCGAATGCAGCTACTATTGGTAGCGACACGTCAAAAACACCGGTGATTTCGCAAAGAAGTTCACAACCCGCTACCGATAGTGAACTGCCTGATGTGAATATCGCTGTCTAGGTGAGTATCAATAGCCAATTGATCAGCGGCGCAAAAACGCGCTGACCATCACACTCCTAGCCTGGCTCGCTCAGCGCCGACGCGCCCGGTGGAAAAGCCATTGAATCCGTCGTGAGACGTCGGGTCTCGGAGGCTCGAAAAACGACCCGCATGGCGGGCTGCCGGGAACCGGAGCGCCGTCGCAGCCGAGGATCGCCGCGACAACGACGCCGGCGCATGCGATCGATGCGCCGGCAGGGCGAGTCGGGCGACACCCGACCCGCGATTCGAGAAACGCCTGCGACGGCGTTTCCCGACAGTCCGTCAGGGCGCGGCGTGGCCGGCGCGGTAATCCTGGTAGGACTTTTCCTCGACGTAGGCCGAACCCAGCGCGAGGTTGATGTCCTTCTTGATCCGCGCGCGCTCGTCGTTCTCGAAATACACGGCACGGGCGAGGCGGATGAACTCGTCGTCGAAGGCCTGCGCCTTTTCCTTGAGCCGGATGTCGTCCTCGATCACCCACAGCCGCTCGTTCACGGCCTTCAATCCGGCACGCAGGGCGCTGATGTCGTGCGCCGCCGCGGGGTGGGCGCCCCAGGTCGCTTCCAGTGCGGTCAGCTCGTTGCGGACATTGGCCAGCTTGGCCGGGTCGGTCATGCGCTCGGACTTGATCTGGAGGATGGCGATCTTGTCGAGCAGTTCGCCGAAGGAAACGGGCGCGAGGATTTCGGACATGGCGTGACGGTGGCAGGAAGACAGGCGCCAGTGTACGCGCCTTGTCGGCAGGCGCCCTGCCCCTTATGATGGCGCCCCCGCAGCGGTGGGCGCGAGCCCGACGCAGCAAGCCCCTTCGGAGAGGTGGCAGAGCGGTTGAATGTACCTGACTCGAAATCAGGCGTACGTGTGAGCGTACCGGGGGTTCGAATCCCCCCCTCTCCGCCAGATACGCAAAACGCCCCTTCGTGGGGCGTTTTGCGTATCTGGCGGAGAGGCGAGCGCCGCGACGCTCTGCCGATCCATCAGGCGAGGCGACGCGGACGCCCCGTTCCGGACCCGCTAGACTCGATCGACCAGTCAGGGGAGAAGCGAACGATGAAACGCCTCGCACACGTGTCGATGCTGTCGCTTTGTCTTTGGTCGCTCACGGGCTGCGACCGCCCGAACGGAGAGGAATCGGCGCCGACAGACGCTGCCCCCGCCGCGACCGAATCCGTACGTCCGCAGATGAAACAGGATCCCGAGCCGGGCGGACCTTCCGGAGGCGGCGCGCCGGATGAACCGGACAAGCCCGACAAACCCGACAAACCGGGCCCTTCCGATCGTCCCGATCTGACGCCCTCCTCCGAGATGGTCGCGAATCATCGTCGTCTGACCGACGACGCCATCGGCGTCGTGATGAGCGCGCCGATCGACGCCAGCGCGAAGCAGGACGCGATCCGCGGGCTCGAAGCCAAACACGAGAAATGCAAGACGAACTACCATTTCTGCACGCCTTGATCCGCATCCGGATGCGCCGGTGCGCAATGCGGATGCGGAATGTCGCCGCGGAATATCGCGATGCGTGAGGCCGATCACGCCCGGCACGTCCGGTTTCATCCCCGAATTGCGTAACTCCCCTTCAAATATGGCTGACTCTCTCCCCCATGGCCGCTGCATGATCGAATTCGGTCACCTGACCCACGCCGGGCTCCGTCGCGAGCTGAACGAGGACACCTATTACGGCGACAGCGACCTCGGGCTGTGGCTGGTGGCCGACGGCATGGGCGGTCACGAATACGGCGAGGTCGCCAGCGCCCTCGCCCGCGAGACCATCGTCCGCGAGATCCGCCAGGGCGTGTCGCTGGCGCAGGCGATCCGGACCGCCGACGAAGAGATCATCCGCGCGTCGCGCCAGCGCAGCGACGCCCTGCCGATGGGCACCACCGTGGTGGCGCTGCGCATCCTCGGCAATCGTTTCGAAGTGGCCTGGGTCGGCGACAGCCGCGCCTATCTGTGGCGCGACGGCAATCTCGCGCAGTTGTCGCACGATCACAGCTACGTACAGGAACTGATCTCGCAGGGCGCGATCACCGTGGACCAGGCCCGCACCCACCCGCACCGCAACGTGGTGACCCAGGCGCTGGGCGTGACCGACCCGCAGAACCTCAACGTCGAAACCCTGGCGGGCGAACTGCGTCCCGGCATGCAGCTGCTGCTGTGCAGCGACGGGCTGACCGAGGAAGTGGACGACGGCAACATCTCGCAGGTGCTGGGCCACACCGAATGCAGCGCCCAGGAATGCGTGGACGGACTGGTCGCCGCGGCGCTCGACGGCGGCGGCTCCGACAACATCACCGTGGTGCTGGTGCGCCGGCACTGAAATCGGCGCGGGGCCCGCACACCCTGCGCGGGCACGATCACACCGCTTCGAATCCGGCGCCGCTCAGCCCTGACAGCGCGGCAGCGCCTGTTTCAGCGCCGGGTCGCCCTTCACTTCGCAGCGCCAGTCGGCGATGCCCGCATCGTCGTTCATCCGCGGCTTCAGGCGGATCTCGCTGCCGGCGCCGAACGTATCGTCCAGCGCGATGATCACCAGCCCCTGCTCGCCGATCGTCACCGAACGCACCGCGCCTCCGCGCATCTCCTCCGGCAGCGGCAGACCGGCCTCGTCGGCGCTCTGCGGCCAGCGGCCGTTGGTCTGGTAATACTCGGTCAGCGACACGCGGAACATCGTCGCCCGCTGCACCGCATCGGTGAGCAGCGCGCGCCGGTCCATCTCGCGCGCCTGCGCGTCCATGCCGTTGCGCGCCTTGTCCACGCTGCGCTGCAGCGAGGCCTCGACTTCCGCGGCGATGCTCTGCGCCTCGCCGCGCGCCTGCGCCAGATCGGGCGCGACCGTGACGCGGTCGGCGGCATCGACCCGCGCCGCCTCGGCTTCGCGCGGCTTGACCACGAACTGGTCGTAGCCCAGCAGGGCCAGGAAACCGCCGACGAGGACGGCGACGAGCGTCAGGGCGAACTGTTTCATGCGAAGGACTTCATCGGTCAGGGACGGCGCGGACGCGGCGTCTGCGGCCCGAGGATAGTCGATTCCCTCGTGCGCCGCCGCCGGCGGATCCTGCGCTCAGATCCGCGAATAGTTCCACGACACCATGCGGCCGTCGCGGTACGGCATCACGCCGTGGAAGCCGCGCGGGTCGTCGTCGAACACCAGCGGCAGGAAGTGGCGGTCGCCGTCCCACAGCGGCAATTCGAGGATGCGCGACACCGGCACCCATTCCAGCGTGCCCTCGGGATTCGTCGCGAACGGCACGCCGCGGAAACGCGTGATCAGGAACACGAAGCCCAGCCAGTCCTCGCCCTGCTTGCCGAAGCCGGGCCAGCTGATGGTGCCGCGCAGCGCGAGTTCGTCGCATTCGATGCCGGCCTCCTCGAAGATCTCGCGGCGCATGCCGGTGACCACGTCTTCGTCGGGCTCGATCTTGCCGCCGAGGCCGTTGTATTTGCCGAGATGCTGATCGTCCTGGCGCGCGTTGCGGTGGATCAGCAGCACCTGTTCGCGATCGGGGGACAGCACGTAGCCGAGCGTGGCGACGATGGGGGTATAGGGCATGACGACATCCTGTGCGAAGCCGGGAGTATAGGGTGCGCCCGGCGCACCGGTTCGCGGCGCTCAGGCCGCCCGCGCCGTCGACAATCGACGCAGCATCGATTTCAGCGCCAGCGCCTTCACCGGCTTCGGCAACAACCCGAGACCGTGTTCGAACGCGATGCGGCGCACGTCGCCGCTGTCGTCGGCGCTGAGGATGAGCGTCGGTCGCGCGCCGAAACGCGCCGCCAGCCGCGCCTGCAATGCCACGCCGGTGTCGCCATCGTCCAGGTGGTAATCGAACAACCACAGCGCCGGTGTCGCACCGTCGGCGAGCAGCGCTTCGGCGGCGGCGCCGTCCGCGAACGCATCGACCCGGCACTGCCAGCCTTCGAGGATGCCGCGCAGCGCGGCGAGCGCCCGTGGATCGTTGTCCACGATCAGCACGCGCAGACCCTCGAGTCCGCCGGCCGCGGCCGGTGCGCTGTCCTGTCGCGACGGCGCGACCCGCGGCAGCGTCAGCGCGAACACGGTGCCGCGGCCCATGCGGCTGCGCAGTCGCAGCGGTGCGTCGATCAGACGCGCGATGCGGTCGGCGATGGCCAGGCCGAGACCCAGTCCCTGCCCCGCGGCGCCTTCGCCGCGGCGGAATTCCTCGAAGATCGCGCGCTGCTGCGAGACCGGAATGCCCGGCCCGGTGTCGTGCACTTCGATCCGCAACCGCCCCGACGCATGGCGCACGCCGATCAGCACCCCGCCGCGTTCGGTGTAGCGCACCGCGTTGGCGAGGAAATTCTGCAGCACCCGCCGCAACAGCTGCGGATCGGTATGTACCCAGGCGCGGGTGGCGCGACAGCGGAAGCGCAGGCCACGCTCGGCGGCGAGCGCGCGGAACTCAGACGCCAGCGGCTCCAGCACGTCGGCCAGGGGAAACGCGCGCGGCTGCGGCACCAGACCGCCGGCTTCGAGCCGCGACATGTCGAGCAGGCCGGCGAGCAGATCGCCGGTGGAATCCAGCGCGCCGCGGATCTGCTGCGCGGTGCCGCGCTGCGCGTCGGCCGGCAGTTGCTCGATCAGCGCGTCGGTGAACAACTGGGCCGCGTGCAGCGGCTGCAGCAGATCGTGGCCGATGGCGGCGAGGAAGCGGCTCTTGGCGTCGTTGGCGCGCTCGGCGTCGGCGCGCGCCTGATCGAGCCGCGCGGTGCGATCGGCGACGCGCTGCTCCAGGGTCTCGTTGCTGCGGATGAGTTCCGCTTCGGCGCGGCGGAACGCGGTGACATCGGTGAAGGTGGCGACGAACCCGCCGCCGGGCATCGGATTGCCGCGGATTTCGACCACCGCCTGGTCCGGGAAGATGCGTTCGCTGACGTAGGGCGTGCCGGCCTGCATGTGGCGCACGCGCTTGTCGACTTCCTCCTCGATCGAATACGCGTTCCAGCCCTGGCGGAGGTTGTAGCGCACCAGTTCCGCGACCGGCACGCCGACGCGCAGCAGCGATGCCGGATAACCGAACAACTCGGCATAGCGGCGGTTCCAGGCCACCAGCCGCAGCTCGCGGTCGACGACGCTGATGCCCTGGCTCATGTTCTCCAGCGCGGCCTCCAGCAGGCGCTGGTTGAAACGCAGATCCTGCGAGGCCTCGCCGACGATCGCGGCCACGGTGTCGAAATCGCGGCCGGCCTCGCGGCGCGCGGCGTCGAGCAGCAATCGCGCCGAGGCCGAACCCAGCACCGCCGCGAGTTCGCGTTCCAGCCGCGCTTCCTGCAGCGCGGGCACCGCGCCGGAGGCCGGCGCGCCGAGCAGTGCGGCTTCGACCGTTTCGCGCGGCAGGAAGCGCCGGCCGGCTTCGCGCAGGGTGTCGAGCGCCAGCCCGCGCGCACCCGCACGACGCGGCCCCGCCTGCCACCAGGCCGCGCCCCAGCTGGACGCGATCCAGGTGGTGACCACGCCGGCGAACAGGCTCATCACCACCGCGCGGCCCAGCCGGCTCCAGCCGGTGAGGCCGAAGAACGCATCCGGCGCGAACAGCGACCAGCCGCCGGGACCGTCGCGCAGCCAGCGCGTGTCCAGCCCGCGCGCTTCCGCCAGCGCCGGCACCAGCAGGAGCCACATCCACAGACCCACCGCGGCGCCGATGCCCAGCAGCACCGCGCGCGGCGGCGTCTGCGGGCGCCACAGCGCGAAGCCCAGCGCCGGCGCCAGCGCGGCCAGCGCCGAGAACGACAGCGCGCCGACATCGGCCAGGGCATCGTTGCCGGCGATCAACCGGCTGTAACCCCAGGCCAGCAGCACGATCGCGAGGATGCCGATGCGCCGCTGCATCAGCACAGCGCGGCGCAGGTCCGGCTGCTCGGACGCGGTGGCGGGCGTCGGCCGTCGCGGCGCCCACACCCCGCGCAGCCACAGCGGCGTGAGCCAGTGATTGCCGATCATCAGGCTCAGCGTGAGCGTGCTGACGATGACCATGCCGGTGCCCGCGCTGAGCCCACCGAGGAACGCGAGCAGCGCCAGGCCTTCCTGCCCCTGCGACAGCGGCAGCGCCAGCACGTACAGATCGGAAGGCACGCCCCGCGCAGCCAGCAGCGCGTCGCCCGCACGCGCCAGCGGCAGCACCGGCAGCGCGATCAGCAGCAGATACACCGGAAACAGCCAGCGCGCGCGCAGCACGTGGCGCTCGTCGCGGCATTCGACCGCGCCGACGTGGAACTGGTGCGGCAGCGTGAACATCGCCAGCACGCCAAGCAGCACCAGCGGCGCGAACCCGGACAGGTCGCCGGCCTGCGGGCGCAGCAGTTCCGCCGCCGACGGCGCCGACGGCAGCGAGAACGCGAACAGCCCGATCGCGAGCATCGCGCCGAGTTTCAGCAGCGCCTCGAACGCCATCGCCAGGATCAGGCCGCGGTTGTGTTCCGCGGCGCTGGCGCTGCGGGTGCCGAACAGCATCGCGAACGCCGCCATCGCCAGCGCGACGTAGAGCGCGCTGTCCTGCCAGGCGGGCACCTGCCCGGCATCGCCGCGCACCAGCAGTGCGAAGCTCATCGCCACCGCCTTCAGCTGCAGCGCGATGTACGGGACGATGCCGAGCACGGCGACGAAGGTGATCGCCGCGGCCAGCCAGCCGTCCTGGCCGAGCCGGCTGGCCACGTAGTCGGCGATGGAGGTGCTGTTGTTCTCGCGCACCTGCCGCACCAGGCGCATGAGCAGACCGATGCCGAAGACGTAGAGCAGGATGGTGCCGACGAAGGTCGGCGGCAGCGGCCAACCGTAGCGCGCGGCCTGGGTGACGGTGCCGAAGAAGGTCCACGAGGTGCAGTAGACCGCGAGCGACAGCGCGTAGATCTCGGGCCAGCGGCTGGCGAAGGTCTGCGGCCGGCGCTCGCCGTAGACCGCGACCGCGAACATCACGCCGAGCCACAGCAGCGCGGCCAGCAGGACGCCGCCTGCCGTCAGCATGGCGCGGGAGCCCTCGGTGCGTTCGCGGCCGTCACGTCACTCTGCAGATCGCTCGGGATGACGGCGGAGCATAACGCAACGGATGCCGACGAGGCCCGGGCGCTCCCGCAAAAAAAAGGCGGCGGACTCGCGTCCGCCGCCGGGAGGGATCGATCGAGAGGGGCCGATCGAAACGCGGCGTCCTCAGAAGTCGTAGCGCGCGCTGAGCGTGAACTGACGCGGCGCGCCGTAGAAGCCGGTGAACACGCCGAGCGCCGACACCAGGTTGTAGCCGGTGGTCAGGTATTCCTTGTCGGTGAGGTTGCTGCCCTGCAGCGAGAAGGTCCAGGCATCGTTGTACTTCCAGATGACGCCGGCGTTGACCAGACCGTAACCGTCCTGGGTGATCGGGGTGGCGGTCGCACCGGTGACCGGATCGCGGACCACTTCGGTGGTCGCGACCACGTCGCTCTGGTAGGTGTAGCCCAAGCGCGCCGACAGGCTGCCCATCGCGCCGAGGTCGGTGCGGTACTCGACGTTCACCGCACCCGAGAATTCCGGTGCGTTGGTGAATTCCTGCTGGTCGGAAATATCGACGTTCTTGAACATGTACTCGTCGTACTTCGCATCCAGCCACGCCAGGTTGCCGCTGACCAGCCAGTTCGCGGTCGGCAGCCACTGGTATTCGACTTCGAGGCCGTTGACCGTGCCCTCGCCGGCATTGGTGAAGTCGCCGAAGAACGCGTCGTCGGTGCCGTCGCCGTTGCTGTCGTAGGCGGTGAACACCGACAGCTGGATGTCCTTGTACTTGTTGTGGAACGCGGACAGGTTCAGGAACAGGCGCTGGTCGAGCAGCGACATCTTGGTGCCGACCTCGAAGCTGTCGACCTGCTCGTCGTCGAAGGGCTCGGCGGAACGCGGCACGGCCACGGCCTGCGCGCGGATGTTGTAGCCGCCCGACTTGAAGCCGCGGGTGGCGAGGCCGTAGACCATGATGTCGTCGTTGACCTGGTAGTCCAGCGAGATCTTCGGCGAGCTGTTCTTGAAATTGATGGTCTTGTCGAAGTCCGCGGCGATCGGGGCGACCGGGCGCAGCGTGGTGTAGGTGGCATCGGTGTAGAAGCGGTTCAGCACCACCGCATGCTTGTCTTCGTCGGTGTAGCGGGCGCCGACGTCGAGCTTCAGGCGGTCGGTCAGGTCGAAAGTCCAGTCGGCGTAGACCGCGACGCTTTCGGTGAAGACATCGCCCTGGGTGTCGCCGAACAGCAGGTTGAAGAAGTTGTTCAGCACCTGGCCGCCGGCGCGACCGTCGAACTTGTAGACGCCGAACACGCCGCGGGCGCGACCGCCGCCGTCGTAGTTGGCCTGGACTTCGTGCGAGGTCTGCTGGTCGCTGTAGAACGCCTTCACGTCGGCGATCTTGTTCGGCAGGGTGTCGAAGTCGATGTTGGTCTCGGTGTCGGATTCGCGCCGCGCGACCACGTACTTGAACGCCCAGCTGTCGTTCGGGCGCCAGTTGACCGTGGCCGACACGCCCTTCAACTCGGTGTCGTTGATGTTGGGCATGCCGTTGCGCACGTCGTAGCGATCGGACAGCGGCTGCACGCCCGGGGCGAAGCGGTTCGGCGCCAGCATCTGCGCCGCGCGCACGCCGGACTTGTCGTCGACCCAGTCGAACGCGAACTGCACATCGAAATCGTCCTGCGAATAGGCGCCGAGGTTCAGGCGCAGCGCGTTGATTTCCTTGTCGCTGACCGGCTGGTTGTTGGTGACGTTCTCGCCGAAGCCGTCGCGGTTGAGGCTGGCCACCGCGATGCGGCCGCGCAGGCCGCTGTCCTCGCCGAACAGCGAGCCGCCGATCGCGGCCTTCACGTCAAGCTGGTTGTAGTTGCCGACGGTCACCGAGGCGAAGCCGTCGAGCGTTTCCGGCAGCGGCTTGGAGACGTATTTGATCGCGCCGCCGATGGTGTTCTTGCCGTACAGCGTGCCCTGCGGGCCGCGCAGCACTTCGACCCGACCGACGTCGAACACGTCGAGCAGCGCGCCCTGCGGACGGGCGATGTACACGTCGTCGAGATAGATGCCCACGCCCGGATCCACGCCCCACAGCGGATCGGACTGGCCGACGCCGCGGATGTAGGCGGTGACGGTGCTGCTGGAGCCGCGCGCGGCGTAGATGGTCAGGTTCGGCACCTGGCCGTCGAGATCGCTCAGATCCTCGACATTGAGCTTGTCCAGCGCGTCCGGCGTGAAGGCGGTGACCGCGACCGGCACGTCCTGGATGGTTTCCTCGCGCTTGCGGGCGGTGACCGTGATCGTTTCGAGCGCGCCCTGCTCCGCCTCGGCGCCGCCGGAAGCGTCCTGGGCGTAGGCCGCGGGTGCGCACAGGCCGAGCGCGATCGCCAGGCTGAGACTGCTGTGCTTCACGGCGGCGCGACGGAACGCGGAGGGAAGGAGAATGGAGGCGGTATGGGTGCGACGCATCGATCGGGTTCCTCGAAGGGATGAAGCTCGGATTGGGGTGTTGCGCGACGGCCCGGCGCGCAGCGGTCGGCGACCGGCAGGCGAAGACCACGGTGCGGCAAGCCTAGGCAGCGCGGACGGTGCGGGCACTTGTACCTTCGGACAATGGGCCCGGACACGACGCCTGCGGACACTGCCGCCCACGGGTCGCACGCCGCTGCGTCCGGCTTGCGGGCATGCGTATGCCCGCCCCATGCACTTTCCGGCGTCCCTCCATGTCCTTTCTGATCGTCCTGGCCGCGCTCTGCTTCCTGATGTTCGTGGCCTACCGCGGCTACAGCGTCATCCTCTTCGCTCCCATCGCCGCGCTCGGCGCGGTGCTGCTGACCGACCCGTCGCTGGTGGCGCCGATGTTCACCGGCCTGTTCATGGACAAGATGGTCGGGTTCCTGAAGCTGTATTTCCCGGTGTTCCTGCTCGGCGCGATCTTCGGCAAGCTCATCGAGCTGTCGGGTTTCTCCAAGTCGATCGTGAAGGCGGTGATCGGACTGCTGGGCGCCGAACGCGCGATGCTGTCGATCGTCGCGGTCTGCGCGGTGCTGACCTATGGCGGCGTGTCGCTGTTCGTGGTGGTGTTCGCGGTCTACCCCTTCGCCGCCGAACTCTTCCGCCAGGGCGACATCCCCAAACGCCTGATCCCGGGCACCATCGCGCTCGGCGCGTTCACCTTCACCATGGACGCGCTGCCGGGCACGCCGCAGATCCAGAACATCATCCCGACCTCGTTCTTCGGCACCACCACCTGGGCCGCGCCCTGGCTCGGCACGATCGGCGCGGTGTTCATCCTGATCGTGGGCATCACCTATCTGGAATGGCGCAGGCGCGCGGCGAAGCGCAACGGCGAGGGCTACGGCGACCCCGCGACCCTGCTCAACGAGCCGGCCGCGTTCGCCGAGAGCCGGCTCGCGCATCCGCTGCTGGCGCTGACCCCGCTGGTGCTGGTGGGCGTGGTCAACAAATTGCTGACGCTGTGGATTCCCGAGGTCTACGGCACCAGCCACGAATTCGTGCCGGCGGTGATCGGCAAGGCCGCGCCGGTGGTGCAGGAAGTCTCCAAGGTCGCGGCGATCTGGGCGGTGCAGGGCGCGCTGCTGGTCGGCATCGCCAGCGTGCTCGCGCTGGCGTGGAAGCCGGTGACCGCGCAGTTCGCCGAAGGCGCGAAGAACGCCATCGGCGGGGCGATGCTGGCGGCGATGAACACCGCTTCTGAGTATGGCTTTGGCGCGGTCATCGCCGCCCTGCCCGGCTTCCTGGTCGTCGCGAACGCGCTCGGCTCGATCCCCAATCCGCTGATCAACGAAGCGATCACCGTGACCTCGCTGGCCGGCATCACCGGTTCGGCCTCCGGCGGCATGAGCATCGCGCTGGCGGCGATGGCCGAGACCTTCATCGCGAACGCCAACGCCGCGAACATCCCGATGGACGTGCTGCATCGGGTGGCGTCGATGGCGTCGGGCGGCATGGACACGCTGCCGCACAACGGCGCGGTGATCACCCTGCTCGCGGTCACCGGTCTGACCCATCGCCAGGCCTACAAGGACATCTTCGCCATCACCCTGATCAAGACCGCCGCGGTGTTCGTGATCATCGGCGCGTTCTACGCGACCGGGCTGGTGTGAGCCCCGGCAATACCGCAGGAGGGCCTTCAGGCCCGAGCTCTTTGGCTTTTCAGATCGAAAAAAGCTCGGGCCTGAAGGCCCTCCTACATGGGGGATGCCTCACCGGGCACCGCCACCCCGCATAATTTCCCGCATCCGCCCCCCACTTCCCGGACCCCGCCATGGCCGACCGTTTCCTCGCGTCCCGCACCGCCCTCGTCACCGGCAGCACCTCAGGCATCGGTCTGGCCATCGCCTGCGGCCTGGCCGCCGCGGGCGCGAAGATCGCGATCAACGGTCTCGGCACGCCGGAACAGATCGACGCCGCACTGCAGGCCGTGCGCGACGCCGGTGCGGCCGACGTGCGCCACTTCGGCGCCGACCTGCGCGACCCGGAACAGATCGAAGCGATGATGGCCGCGATCGACGCATGGTCGCCGCTCGACGTGCTGGTGAACAACGCCGGCATCCAGCATGCGGTGCCGCTGGCCGAGATGCCGACGCAGAAGTGGAACGACATCCTCGCGATCAATCTCAGCTCGGCGTTCCACAGCATGCGTCTGGCGATGCCGGGCATGGCCGCGCGCGGCTACGGCCGGGTGGTCAACATCGCTTCGGTGCATGGGCTGGTGGCGTCGGTGAACAAGGCGCCGTACGTGGCCAGCAAGTTCGGCATCGTCGGCCTGAGCAAGGTCGCGGCACTGGAATACGCCGCCGCCGGCACCCGCGACAGCGGCGGCATCACGGTCAACTGCATCTGCCCGGGCTGGGTGGAGACGGCGCTGATCGAGCCGCAGATCGAAGCCCGCCGGAACGCGCTCGGCAACCCCGACGCCACCCGCGACGACGGCGTGCGCGCGCTGCTGTCGGAAAAGCAGCCGAGCCTGCGCATGTCGCTGCCCGAGGACATCGCCTCGATGGTGCTGTGGCTGTGCCGTCGCGAGGCGCACAACGTCACCGGCGCCTCGTTCCCGATCGACGGCGGCTGGACCGCGCAGTAAGCGGCCGGGCGCCGTCACATCGCGCGCATCCACGCGGAAAACCCTTCACGGGCGCATTGCCGCGTTAAAAAACCGTGATTCGTCCGAATCGCGCAAATCATAACCGTGACAGGCTTCGCGCCTCCGCATTCGCCGTCATGGATGGCGCCGACAGCTGTGGCAAGCTGGCTCGGGGATTCGGAATCGCTTCACCTTCGCGCCTGCCGGCCAGCCACGCTCCGGAGTCATCGCCATGCCCAGACCGACGCTTTCCGTCTCCCGACGCCGCAAGCTGTTCGCGGAGATCGCCCGCCGCAACGGCATCGTCGGCCGTCTCCGTTTCCAGCCGTTGCGATTGCCGCAGCCCGAACCCGCCCCCGAAATCGCGGAGGCCGCCGTGCAGGCGCCGGCCGGCACCGTGCGCACGCCGATCATGGCCGGCCCCGGCACCGCGCAGGTCTCGCGGCCGCGCCTGCTGACGCTGCAGCGCGCGCCGTTCGCGGTGCGGGTGCTGAACCATCTCACCGCCGGCGCCACCACCGCTTCGATCGCCGAATTCAACGCGCTCGGCGCGAACGACCTCGCACGGCTGACCGCCTTCGTCGACCGCCAGCTCAACCCCGCCGCCATCGACGACAGCGCGCTGACCGCGCGGCTCAACGGCGCCGGCTACACCACGCTGGACAAATCCCTGACCCAGCTGTGGGCCGATCACCGCCTCGTCACCACCGACAGTTCCGCGCCCGCGCGCGAGACCCAGCGCGCGGCGCTGGTGCGCGCGGTGCATTCGCGCCGGCAACTGCAGGAAACGATGGTCGATTTCTGGCAGAACCACTTCAACGTCGCGATCGGCAACTCGGCGGCGCAGCCGGTGTACGTGCACTACAACCGCGACGTGATCCGCGCCAACGTCTTCGGCAATTTCCGCACCATGCTCGAAGCTGTGGCGCAGAGCACGGCGATGCTCTACTACCTCAACAACGCCAGCAATTCGCGCTCCGGCCCCAACGAGAACTACGCGCGCGAACTGCTGGAACTGCATACCTTCGGCGCCGAGAACTATCTCGGGTTCGTGAATCCGTTCCAGGTGCCGCCCTGCCCCGAAGATCCGAGCTATCCGATCGGCTACACCGACCTCGACGTATACGACACCGCCGCCGCGTTCACGGGCTGGAGCGTGAAGGACGGTCGCAACGGCTTCCCCAACGAGAACGACGGCACCTTCGCCTATCGGCAGGCGATGCACGATGCCGGACCGAAGCTGGCGCTGGGCATGTACATCAATCCGGAACAGCCGGCGATGAAGGACGGCCGCGACATCCTCGACCGGCTCGCCACGCATCCGCGCGTGGCCAAGTACGTCTGCAAGAAGCTGATCCGCCGTTTCGTGTCGGACACGCCGCCGCAATCGCTGATCGACAGCGCCGCCGCGATCTTCCGCGCCAACTGGCAGCAGCCGAACCAGATCGCGCTGACCCTGCGCCACATCCTGCTCTCGGACGCCTTCATCCACGGCTGGGGCATGAAGAACCGGCGTCCGTTCGAGCTGATGGCCGCCGCGCTGCGCGTCTGCGGCAGCGACTGGACGATCAAGGGCGTCAGCGAGAGCCGCAGCAACGATTTCATGAGCCGGCTCGGCACCACCGGCCATGCGCCCTACGACTGGGCCGCGCCGAACGGATATCCGGATGTCGGCGTCACCTGGTCGGGTTCGAACAACATGGTGAGCACCTGGCGCATGCTCAGCTGGCTCACCGAAGCGCTGGATACGGATACCGCGCTCACGCCGCTGCTGCCGATCCTCGCGCTCAGCCGCGCCGAGGTGCCGGTGTGGACCGCGAACAATCTGGTCGATTACTGGTGCCGGCGGATCCTGGGCTACCTGCCGGTCGCGTCGCGACGGCAGGTGCTGGTGGCGTTCATGGCCCAGAACGGCGATCCGGCGAGCTATGTGATCACCGATACCGACACCTCGGCCACCACCGACCTGAAACGTCATTACAACCAGCAGCGCCTGCGCAGCCTGGTGTCGATGATCCTGATGTCCCCCGAATTCATGAGCCGCTGAGGAGATCCCGATGAACACCTCCGACTCGAATCGGCACGGCCTCGACCGCCGCGAATTCCTGAAGGGCTGCGGCGCCGGCGCGGCGATCGCCGCGGCCGGTCCGACCCTGCTGTTCTCGCAGGAGGCGCATGCCGCCGTCAATCCATTCGACACCGTGGTCGTCGTGTTCCTGCGCGGCGGCATCGACGGCCTGAATCTGGTGCCGCCGATCTCCGGCAACGATCGCGGCTTCTACGAGGAAGCGCGACCGACCCTGCGCATTCCGGTCAGCGGCGATCCCAGCGCGCTGCCGCTCACGCTCGCCAACGGCACCGCCACCGGATTCGGCCTGCATCCGTCCGCGGTCGGCCTGCACGAGATCTGGAATCTCGGCAAGCTGGCGATCGTGCAGTGCTGCGGCATGCCCACCGTGGTCACCCGCAGCCATTTCGACGCGCAGGCCTATCTCGACCTCGGCACGCCGGGCGACCTCAACGTCGCGACCGGATGGATGACGCGCGCGTGGGAGACCCGGCCCGCCGGCGGCATCGGCGGTACGATGCCGCTGCTGGCGGTGGCCAGCCGGCAGCCCGCCAACCTGCGCGGCTCCACCGAAGCGCTGTCGATGCCCAGCCCGGGCGATTTCTCGCTCAGCTCGGGCGCATCGCAGTGGCGGGCCTACCGCAGCGGCATGCCGGTCGGGACCAAGGGCGTCACCGAAACCATGGCCAGCCTGTGGGCCGGCCAGAGCGGCGTCGAAATCGCCGGCATGCGCGCCGACGCATCGATGCAGCTGATCGCGCAGCAGGGGTACACCAGCACCCTGCCGACGGCCCCGGTGGCCTGGCCGACCAGCACCTTCGCGCGCCAGCTGTGGACCGTGGCGCAGTCGATCCGCTTCAACCTCGGCCTGCGCTACGCCGCGATCGATCTGGGCGGCTGGGACACCCACGAAAACCAGGGCACCACCGGCACCAGCCTCTACGGCAACAAGATCACCGAACTGTCGCAGGGCCTGGCCGCGTTCTTCAACGAACTGAACGCCACCGGCGAAATGGGCCGCGTGACCGTGATCGTGCAATCGGAATTCGGCCGCCGCGTCCGCCAGAACGGCAGCGGCGGCACCGACCACGGTTACGGCAATCCGCTGCTGGTGATGGGCGGTCCGGTCAACGGACGCCGGCTCTATGGCCAATGGCTCGGACTGGATCCGCAGATCCTGTCGCCCTACTTCGGCGACATTCCGGTCACCACCGATTTCCGTCGCGTCTTCAGCGAGCTGATCATCCGGCGCATGGGCAACAACCGCCTCGGCGACGTGTTCCCGGGTTACACCGGATATTCGCCGCTGGGTCTGTTCCAGGGCAGCGACCTGGTGCCGCAGTACGTACCGGTCGCATCGCAGCCGATGACCGCGCGCCTGCCCGATCACCCGCAGCCCGCCTACGGCAGTTCGCTGGAAAGCTCGCGTGCGCTCCGCGCCCGCGAACGCGACCGGCAACACTGGATCCGGCGCCTGCTGGCGGCGCTGGGCCTGTCCTGAATCGTTTGGCGGAAGCGCGGAAACGCGCTGTCGCCGCAGAGGCATCGCCATCATCGCGGACCGCGGTACGTGTCACGGTTCGCAGCCGTTTTCATGGGCTTGCACCCGCGGAATCGGACTTATAGTGCGCTGATCCGCACTGGACCCGTCGCGACTTGGAACCCCCATGCCCAGACCGATCTCGAACCCCTCCCGCCGTCTCCGCAAGACCGTCTACGCCACCATCGCGAAGCGTCACGGCATCCGGGGCGCGCTCCGGTTCCAGTCCGCGCCGCCGCGCGCGCCGGAAGACGCGGCGCCCGAGGCCATCGCCAACGGCGCACCATCGATCGCGGCGCCCGGCACCTCGCGACTCTCGCGCGGCGCGCTGCTCACGCTGCAACGCGCGCCGTTCGCGGTGCGGGCACTGAACCATCTGACATTCGGCGCGACCCCGGCGCTCATCGCGCAGTTCAACGCGCTGGGCGCGAACGACACCGCACGGCTCACGGCCTTCGTCGACCAGCAGCTCAATCCCGCCGCCATCGACGACAGCGCGCTCGATGCCCGTCTCGCCGGCGCCGGTTACAGCACTCTCGGCAAAAGCCTGACCCAACTGTGGGCCGATCACGTCGCCCCGGATCCCGCCTACGACGTGCGCATGCGCCCGGCCTGGGAAGTGCAGCGCGGCGCGCTCGCGCGCGCGGTGCATTCGAAGCGCCAGTTGCAGGAAGTGATGGTCGGGCACTGGCACAACCACTTCAACGTGACCGTGAGCGACTATTCCGCCGGTCCGGTCTACGTGCATTACCACCGCGACGTGATCCGCGCGAACGCGCTGGGCAATTTCCGCACGATGCTGGAAGCCGTCGCCCAGAGCGCGGCGATGATGTATTACCTCGACAACGCCTCCAACACGCGTTCGGGGCCGAACGAGAACTTCGCGCGCGAGCTGCTGGAACTGCACACCTTCGGCGCGGAGAACTATCTGGGCTTCATGGACCCGTTCCAGGTGCCACCCTGCCCCGAGGACCCGAGCTATCCGCTCGGCTACACCGATGTGGATGTCTACGAAACCGCCGCCGCGTTTACCGGCTGGTCGATCCGCGACGGCCACTGGCAGTTCCCGACCGAGGACGACGGCACCTTCGTCTATCGCCAGGCCTGGCACGATGCCGGCCCGAAATTCGTGCTCGGCAAATTCCTCAATCCGGAACAGCCGGCGATGAAGGACGGCCGCGACATCCTCGACCGCGTCGCCAGCCATCCGCGCGTGGCCAAGTTCATCTGCAAGAAACTCATCCGCCGCTTCGTGTCGGATACGCCGCCGCAGTCGCTGATCGACAGCGCCGCCGCGATCTTCCGCGCCAACTGGCAGCAGCCGAACCAGATCGCGCTGACCCTGCGCCACATCCTGTTGTCGACCGCCTTCATCCACAGTTGGGGCACCAAGAACCGGCGGCCGTTCGAACTCGCCGCCGCGGCGCTGCGCAGCATGGATTCGGACTGGACGCCGCGGGTCGGCGACGCCAAGAGCGACGAGATGTTCTGGCGCATGAGTTTCACCGGACACATGCCCTACGAATGGCCGTCACCGAACGGCTATCCGGACGTGGGTCTGGCCTGGTCCGGATCGAACAGTTACGCCATGACCTGGAAACTGCTGAACTGGATCACCGAAACCGCCGACGGCACGACGCCGATGGCGCCGATCCTCGCGACCACGCGCAGCGGCGTGACCAGTTGGACCGCCAACAATCTCGTCGACTTCTGGTGCCAGCGCATCCTCGGCTATCTGCCGGCGGCGTCGCGTCGGCAGACCCTGGTGGCGTTCATGGCGCAGAACGGCGATCCGGCCACTTACGTCATCACCGACAGCGACACCTGGGCCGCGAGCGATCCGAAGCGGCACTACAACCAGCAGAGACTGCGCAGCCTGGTCTCGCTGATCCTGATGTCGCCCGAATTCATGAGTCGCTGAGGACACCGCCATGACCCATTCCAGACTCGATCGGCGCGAATTCCTCAAGGGCTGCTGCGCCACCGCCGCCATCGGCGCAGCCGGCCCCAGCCTGTTGTTCTCGCAGGAAGCGCAGGCCGCGGTGAACAGCTACGACACCGTGGTGCTGGTGTTCCTGCGCGGCGGCATGGACGGCCTGAACCTGGTGCCGCCGCTCGCCGGCAACGATCGCGGACATTACGAAGAAGCGCGGCCATCGCTGAACATCGCCGCCAGCGGCGCCTACGGCGCGCTGCCGCTGACGCTCGCCAACGGCACCGCCACCGGCTTCGGCCTGCATCCCTCGGCCACCGGTCTGCGCGACATCTGGGACGCCGGCAAACTCGCCATCGTCCACAGCTGCGGCATGCCGACGGTGGTCACCCGCAGCCATTTCGACGCCCAGCTGTTCCTCGACCTCGGCACGCCCGGCAATCAGGGCGCCGGCACCGGCTGGATGACCCGCGCCTGGGCCACGCAGCCCGGCATCACCGGCACCGAGACCATGCCGCTGCTGGCGGTCTCCAACCGGCAACCGGCGAACCTGCTCGGCGCGACGCAATCGCTGGCGATGCCCAGCCCCACCGACTTCTCGCTCAACAGCGGCGCCTGGCAATGGCAGCAGTTCCGCAGCGGCATGCCGGCCGGCACCAAGGGCTTGAACGAAACCCTGACCGGCCTGTGGAACGGCCAGACCGGCATCGAGCTGGGCGGCCTGCGCGCCGACAACGCGCTGCGGGTCATCGGTGCGCAGGGCTACACCTCGACCCTGCCCGCCGCCTGGCCGACCACCAACTTCGCGCGCCAGCTGTGGACGGTCGCGCAGTCGATCCGTTTCAATCTCGGCCTGCGCTTCGCCACGCTCGACCTGGGCGGCTGGGACAGCCACGACGGCCAGGGCACCGCAGGCAGCGGCTACCACCTGTTCCAGAACAAGATCGCGGAACTGTCGCAGGCGCTCACCGCGTTCTACAACGAGCTCAACGCCACCGGCGAAATGGGCCGCGTGACCGTGATCGTGCAGTCGGAATTCGGTCGCCGCGTGCGCCAGAACGGCAGCGGCGGCACCGATCACGGCTACGGCAATCCGCTGCTGGTCTTCGGCGGCCCGGTCAACGGCCGGCGTTTCTACGGCCAGTGGCTGGGCCTCGATCCGCAGGTGCTGTCGCCGTATTTCGGCGACATACCGGTCACCACCGATTTCCGGCGCGTGTTCTCGGAACTGTCGATCCGGCGCATGAGCAACAACAAGCTCGGCACCGTGTTCCCGGGCTATGCCGGCTACAGCCCGATGGGGATTTTCCAGGGCAGCGATCTCGTCCCGCAGTACACCGCGGCCGCGCCATCGCCGATGACCGCGCGCCTGCCCGCGAACCCGCAGCCGGCCTACGGCAGTTCGCTGGAAAGTTCGCGCGCGATCCGCGCCCGCGAACGCGATCGCGACCACTGGTTCCTGCGGATGCTGGCGGCGCTGGGGCTGAACTGAGCGGCGGACGGCGCCCTTACCGCGCGCCCGTCCATCCCAAACCGAGCGTGAATCCGCGCCCGGTCCCGGGCTCGAAGAAGCGGCCGTTGCCTTCGTTGACGATCACCGAGCCCGCATGGCGGCGGTCGAACAGATTGTCGATGCGCACGAAGGCGTGCCAACCGCCTTCGCGCGCGCGCCAGCGTGCGCGCCAGGCGAAGCGCGTATTTCCACCGGCGGCATCGGTGTTGCGGTCGTCCACCGCGATGTCGCCGACCGCGCGCGATTCCAGCGCGCTGGACCAGCGTCCGTCGCCCGAGCGCCATTCGAGTTCCGCGAACAGATCGCCGCGCGGAATGCCCGGCACGCGGTTGCCGGCCTCGACCTCGCGACGTTCGTTCTGGACCACGAACGCGAAGCCGTCGACGAAACGCGCATCGATCCAGCTCGCGGCGACGGCATAGCGCCAGCGCGCGCCCAGCGCGCCGGAGGCGCCGAATTCGACGCCCTCGCGCCGGGTCTCTCCGGCATTCGCGAAACTGGCGCGACCGCCGCGATTGAGCGCCGGCACGATTTCGTCGCGGCCGTCGATGCGATAGGCCGCGATCGAGGTTTCGCCCCACGCACCCCGCCAGCGTGCGCCCAGCTCGAACGACTGCGTGCGCGATGCGCGCAGTGCGCGGTTGAAACCGGCGCTGCCGTCGGGGCGATACGCCATCTCGTTGAGCGTCGGCGTTTCGAAGCCGCCGCCGAGGCTGGCGTAGGCTTCGCCGCGCGCGAACCTGCGCACCGTGCCGAGCGACCACGCGGACGCCGCGTCGCGGCGTCCACCGCTGTCGTCGCCGTTGGCGAGGAAGCGGTCGTCGCTGTCGAAACGCAGACGCGAATGCCGCGCGCCAGCCAGCAGCGACCAGTCCTGCGCCAGCACCAGATCGCCGGAGAGCGCGAGATCGAGGCTGTCGAGGCGGTTGCGCTCGTCGCGACGCAGACGGCCGCGCACGCCGAGCGCGGGGCCGACGAAGTTTTCGTAACCGCGGCGGATTTCGTCCAGTCGCGTCGCTTCGATCCCGATCGCGAAACCGCCGCGCGCGCCGCGCCAGCGCCGACCGATGTCGATGCCGTCCGAATCGCGATGCAGATCGACGACGCCCCCGGCGCTGCCGGGCGCCGATTGCGCGGCCACCGGCACGGCGAGGAATTGCTCGATCCCGCGCTGCGTGCGATACGCCGAGACCCACCATTCGCCGCGCGCATCGTCGCTGCGCCAGCTCGCGCCGAGCTGATCCTCCTCGACGGTCTTGCGGGTATCGAACTGCAGGGCGACCGGATCGATGCCGCCGGGATCGCGCTCGAATGCCGCGCGGGTCAGGCCGAGCGGATCTTCGGCCAACGGCTGGCGCAGGCCGTTGTAGACCACGCGCAGGCGCTGGTCGGCGCGCGGCGACCATTCGCCGATCGCATTGAATTGCCGTCGGCGCGCGGCGCCGTGCGCGCGTGCGCCGGCGGTCGCGAACGCACTCGCCGACGCGCGCCAGCGCCAGGCGTCTTCGCTCTCGCCGCCATCGACGCGCAGACCGATCCGGCGGCTGTCGTCGCTGCCGCTCCACAGATCGAACCCAAGACCCGGCGGCGCATCGAGCACGCTCTCGCCGACGATCGCGCCACCGGCGGCGTTGCCGTACTGCAGCGCCATCGGCCCGCGCAGCACCTCGATGCGATCGAGCGACGACAGCGGAAACGCCGCGGCCTGGCCCTGCCCGTCCGCGGCGCTGGCGGGAATGCCGTCGACGATCAGACGGATGCCGCGGATGCCGAAGGTCGAACGCGCGCCGAAGCCGCGCGACTGGATCTGCAGGTCCTGCGCGTAATTCTGTCGATCGAAGGCGGTGAACCCGGGCACGCGCTGCAGCGCTTCGGAAAGATTCACCTGGCGCTGGCCATCGCGCAGGACATCGCCGCGCAGTACCGTGGCGGAACCGGGCAGCGCCTCCGGCGCGCGCGGCAGGCCGGCGACGCGGATGGTGTCGAGTTCGCGGGCATCGGCCGCACGCGCATCGCCCGCAGTCGCTTCATCGCCGGCATCGGAACGCACCTGCGCCTGCGCATGCATCGCGAACAGGCAGGCCAGCGTGAGCAGGAAGAGGCGCATGCGGTGGATTGTCACACGGGGCGTGATCGCGACGCGCGGGCCGCGGCGGCTGTTCGCATGGCTGCCGTCGGCATGGATGCAGCCTGTCCGGATTCCATGGTCTGGATTCCATGGCCCGGAAACGACGATGCCCGCCATTCGCATGGCGGGCATCGGATGTCGCACGCGGCGTCCGCAGGGGACGCGCGCCGGCGGGGATCAGCCTTCGCCTTCCTCGACCGCCTTCATCGACAGGCGGATGCGGCCCTGCTTGTCGACTTCCAGCACCTTGACCTTGACGATGTCGCCTTCCTTGAGCACGTCGCTGACCTTCTCGACGCGATCGTTGGAGATCTGCGACACGTGGACCAGACCGTCCTTGCCGGGGGAGATGGTGACGAACGCACCGAAGTCCATCAGCTTGGCGACCTTGCCCTCGTAGATGCGGCCCGGCTCGACGTCGGAGGTGATCTGCTCGATCCGCGACTTGGCGGCCTGACCCGCGGCGGCGCTGACCGACGCGATGGTGATCGTGCCGTCGTCCTGGATGTCGATCTGGGTGCCGGTTTCCTTGGTGATCGCCTGGATCACCGAGCCGCCCTTGCCGATCACTTCGCGGATCTTGTCGGGGTGGATCTTGATGGTGATCAGGCGCGGCGCGAACTCCGAGAGCTCGGCGCGCGGCGCGGTCAGCGCATGCGCCATCTCGCCGAGGATGTGCAGACGGCCCTGCTTGGCCTGGGCCAGCGCGACCTTCATGATCTCTTCGGTGATGCCCTGGATCTTGATGTCCATCTGCAGGGCGGACACGCCCTTGTCGGTGCCGGCGACCTTGAAGTCCATGTCGCCGAGATGGTCTTCGTCGCCGAGGATGTCGGACAGCACGACGAAGTCGTCGCCTTCCTTCACCAGGCCCATCGCGATGCCCGCGACCGGCGCCTTGATCGGCACGCCGGCATCCATCAGCGCCAGCGAGCTGCCGCAGACCGAGGCCATCGAGGAGGAACCGTTCGACTCGGTGATTTCCGAGACCACGCGGATCGTGTACGGGAACGCTTCCATCGTCGGCATGACCGCGAGCACGCCGCGCTTGGCGAGACGGCCGTGGCCGATTTCGCGACGCTTCGGACCCATCATGCGGCCGGCTTCACCGACCGAATAGGGCGGGAAGTTGTAATGGAACAGGAAGTGTTCCTTGTACTCGCCGGCGACCGCGTCGATCACCTGGCCATCGCGGGCGGTGCCCAGCGTGACCGCGACGATCGCCTGGGTTTCGCCGCGGGTGAACAGCGACGAGCCGTGGACGCGTGGCAGCACCGTGACCTTCGAGGTGATCGGGCGGACGGTGTCGAGGGCGCGGCCGTCGATGCGGACCTTGGTGCTGAGCACCGAGTTGCGCATGGTCTGGTATTCGAGTTCACCGAATTCCTTCGAGGCTTCGGCGGCGTTCCAGCCGTTGGCTTCGATCTGCGCGGCCAGCGAGGCCATCACGTCCTTCTTCAGCGCGGAGATCGCGTCGCGACGCTCCAGCTTGTCGCGGATCTGGAAGGCGCTGCCCAGACGGTCGCCGATGGCGGCCTTGAGCGCGTCGATCAGGGCGGCGTTCTTCGCCGGCGGCTGCCAGTCCCACTTCGGCTTGCCGGCTTCGGCGACCAGTTCGTTGATCGTGTCGATCGCGACCTGCATCTGCTGGTGGCCGAAGACCACCGCGCCGAGCATGACGTCTTCCGACAGTTCCTTCGCTTCCGATTCGACCATCAGCACGGCGCTCTTGGTGCCGGCGACGACCAGTTCCAGATCGCTGTCGAGCAGTTCGGTCGTGGTCGGATTGAGGATGTACTGGCCGTTCTTGTAACCGACCTTCGCGGCGCCGATCGGGCCGTCGAAGGGCGCGCCGGTGAGGGCCACCGCGGCGGAGGCGCCGATCAGGGCGAGGATGTCGCCATCGACTTCCGGATTCAGCGACATGACCGTCGCGATGATCTGGACTTCGTTCTTGAAGTCTTCCGGGAACAGCGGACGGATCGGACGATCGATCAGGCGCGAGGTGAGGGTTTCCTTTTCGGTCGCACGTCCTTCGCGCTTGAAGAAGCCGCCCGGGATGCGGCCGCCGGCGTAGAACTTCTCCTGGTAGTCGACGGTGAGCGGGAAGAAATCCTGCCCCTCGCGTGCGGTCTTCGCGGCGACGGCGGTCACCAGCACCATGGTGCCTTCGGCCGATACCATCACAGCGCCGCCGGCCTGGCGGGCGATTTCACCGGTTTCGAGCACCACGGTGTGCTTGCCGTACTGGAAACGCTTGGTCACTTTTGCCACGTTGGAATGTCCTCGGAAAAACTAGACGATGAACCGGTCGGGGCCCCTGCCCCGGACGGGTGGCCGCGCGGTGCGGCCGTGAAGCGGGGTGTTGCGGATTGCGATTGCGTGGAGCGATGCGTCCTGCGTTCGCGGGGCGGAACCGTCGTCGCGGACGGGATTCGCGTCCCCCAAACGCAACCGCGGCGCATTGCTGCGCCGCGGAGGGTCTGAAGCTTAGCGGCGCAGACCGAGTTTCTCGATCAGGGCCTTGTAACGCTCGGCATCCTTCCGGTGCAGGTAGTCGAGCAGGCTGCGACGGCGATTGACCATCTTCAGCAGGCCGCGACGGCTGTGGTGATCCTGCTTGTGCGCCTTGAAGTGTTCGGTGAGCTGCGAGATGCGCGCCGAGAGCAGGGCGACCTGGACTTCCGGCGAGCCGGTGTCGTTGGCGCTGCGCTTGTGCGCTTCGATGATCGGGGTGGAATCGATGGACATGATGACCTCTGACGCGTGAGCCGCAGGAACGTCGCCGGGCCCCTTGGGCCTTCGCGCACCGCGGCATCCGCCTGGATGAAAGGGAAAAACGAAACTGTCCGGGGGCATTCATGAAAACCGCCCCGGACAGCAGCGGAATTGTAGCCCCCTGCCCCCATCGGAACAAGCGCCGAGGGCGGTCCACGGGTCGGGCGATCAGGGACCCGATGCGGGAGGCTTGGACGCGGCGCCGCTCGCCCGGCGCAGGGCCTGGGCCATGCCTTCGAGTTCGCCGCTGAGCGCGAGCCGCCATCCCTGCGGCGTGCGGTTCAGGGTGACGACCTCCATCTGGGTCATGCGCACGCCCATCGCCTCGGCCGTCGCCCGGGTCACCAGATGCTGGCGGTCCGGGCCTTCGGGCACGGCGCCCAGGATCTGCTGCCCTTCCAGGCGGGCGCCGACACCGCCCGACACGTTCCGCATGAAACCGGCGAAGAACGCGCCATCGCTCATCTTCGCGAGATCTCCGCCGCGCTGGCCCTCGCCGAAGAACATGCCCGCCATCGCCTCGCCGACCGGCCCCTCCAGCATCGGCGCCATCATGTCGCGGAACTGCTTCAACGCTGCAGGATCGAAAGTCTCCGCAGCCGCCTGCCAGTCGCCGGCGCGCATCCGCGCGTAGGATTCGGCCGCGACCTGCTCCGCGGACATCTCCGGGGTGAGGTCGGCGGCGGCCAGCGGGCCGGCGAAGAGCAACACCAGCAGACCGGCCATGATGCGACGCGGACGGTGCGGAAATGTGCGCTGCGGGTGCGTGCGGTTCGACGGCATGACGACGGATCTCCTTGAGGGTGGCGGCATCATGGCACGGCGTCGCCATGACGCTGGAATACGCGCTGCGGCGACAGACTGCCGACGTCATCGATGCGTCCCAGACCGCGGGCGCGACCGCGCGGATCGAACACCGCGCACTCGCCGGGGGATTCATCGTTCAGATTCAGGCGCTGACCGTGCTCGAAACGGCGCATGGCGTCCTCGGTCAGATCGACCCGGCGATAACCGACCAGCCCGACTTCCAGCGGCAACAGGCAGGCGTCGAGGCAATGCGGATCGCGTTCGGCCAGCGCCTGCAGCGATTCCAGCGTCCACATCCGCGGATCGCGGAACGGGTCCACCCAGAGCCGACGCAGTTCGGCGACATGCGCGCCGCAGCCGAGCAGTTCGCCGAGATCGCGCACGAGACTGCGCACGTAGGTGCCGGAGCCGCATTCCACATGCAGGCGCAATTGCGGGGCATCGCCATCGAGCAGGTCCTGCTCGGACAGCAGTTCGAAGGCATGGACATCGACCTGGCGCGCTTCGATCTCGATGGTCTCGCCGCGGCGGGCCTTGGCGTACAGCGGTTCGCCGCCGCGCTTGAGCGCCGAATAGATCGGCGGCACCTGCTGGATGCGACCGGTCAAACGGCGCAGTGCGGCATCGAGCGTGGCGATGTCGTAATGGCCGACCGGGCGCTCGCGCAGCGGCTGGCCTTCGGCATCATCGGTATCGGTGACGATCCCCAGCCGCGCGACGGTGTCGTAGGCCTTGCGCGAGCCGAGCAGATTGCCGGCGATCTTGGTCGCCTCGCCGAAACAGATCGGCAGCAGACCGGTGGCGAGCGGATCGAGACTGCCGGTGTGTCCCGCCTTGTCGGCGCGGAACAGATGGCGCGCGCGCTGCAGCGCCTGGTTCGAGCTCAGCCCCTGTGGCTTGTCGAGCAGCAGGATGCCGTCGAGTTTGCGGAAGGTTTTCTTGGGGGCCTGGGCCATCGGGGGATCATATGCCTTATGCGGCCGGTGTACAGGGTGCGCCCCGGGCCTTCCACGGGGACCGTCGCGGCGCACGGGCTCTCCGGTGCAGCCGCGCGCGTCGGCGCATCGGCGCGTCCGGATATCGGTGCGCCTGCGCGCACGCTATGCGTCGAGATCGAGATCGCGCAGCAGGTGGTCGATGCGCTCGCCGCGATCCACCGAATCGTCGTACTGGAAATGCAGTTCCGGCGTGTGCCGCATCTTCACCGCGCGCGACAGTTCGTGGCGGATCTCCGGCGCGAGTTCCTTCAGCCCCTTCAGGGCTTCCTTCGCGCGCTCGCCCTGCAGCGCGGTGAAAAACACCTTGGCGTGCGCCATGTCGCGGGTGACTTCGACGTCGGACACGCTGACCGACGGCAGGCCGTGTTCGCGCACGATCGCATGCACGATCGTGCCCAGCTCCCTGCGGAGCTGGGCGGACACGCGGTCGGTGCGGTGGAAGGATTTCTTCGGCATCGTGGGATTCGCGTCGCGGCGCACGCCTCAGAGCGTGCGCTGGACCTCGATGCGCTCGAAGCATTCGATCTGATCGCCCGGCTTCACGTCGTTGTAGGCCTTCACGCCGATACCGCATTCGGTGCCGTTGCGGACCTCGTCGACGTTCTCCTTGAAGCGGCGCAGGGATTCCAGCTCGCCTTCGAAGATGACGGTGTTGTCGCGCAGCACGCGGATCGGCTTGTTGCGCTTGACCACGCCCTCGACGACCATCGAACCGGCGATCGCGCCGAACTTCGAGCTGCGGAACACGTCGCGGACCTCGGCGATGCCGATGATCTCTTCGCGGATCTCCTTGCCCAGCAGACCGGAAGCAACCTGCTTCACCTGGTCGATCACGTCGTAAATGATCGAGAAATAGCGCAGATCGAGACCGTTGGCGTCGATCACCTTGCGCGCCGAAGCGTCGGCACGGACGTTGAAGCCGATGATGGTGGCCTTCGCCGCCAGCGCCGAGTTCGCGTCCGATTCGGTGATGCCGCCCACGCCGGAGACGATCATGTTGATGCGGATCTGATCGTTGGACAGACCGACCAGCGCCTGGCGCAGCGCTTCCGCCGAACCCTGCACGTCCGCCTTCACCACCAGGTTCAGGCTGAGCTGGCTGCCACCCTGGCCCATCTGGGCCATGATGTCTTCCATGCGGTTGCCGGCCTGGGCGACCAGGCGCGATTCGCGGCGCTTGGTGTCGCGCTGCTGCGCGACTTCCTTCGCCAGCCGCTCGTCGGCCACGACCACGAAGTCGTCGCCCGCGTCCGGCACGCCGGAGAGACCGAGCACCTGCACAGGAATCGACGGGCCCGCGCTCTGCACCTGGGTGCCGGTTTCGTCGAACAGGGCGCGCACGCGGCCGTACTGCACGCCGCAGACCAGGTAATCGCCCTTCTGCAGCAGACCTTCCTGCACCAGCACGGTGGCGACCGGGCCACGGCCCTTGTCGAGCGCGGATTCGATGACCACGCCGGTGGCGCGACCTTCGGACACCGCCTTCAGTTCGAGCACTTCGGCCTGCAGCAGGATCGCGTCGAGCAGGTCGTCCACGCCCTGGCCGGTCTTGGCCGACACTTCGATGAACTGGGTCTCGCCGCCGAATTCCTCCGCGACGATCCCGTGCGCGAGCAGATCGTTCTTGACCCGCAGCGGGTCGGCGCCGGACTTGTCGATCTTGTTGATCGCCACCACCAGCTGCACGCCCGCGGATTTCGCGTGCTGCACCGCTTCCACCGTCTGCGGCATGACGCCGTCGTCGGCCGCGACCACCAGGATCACGATGTCGGTGAGCTTGGCGCCACGGGCGCGCATCGCGGTGAACGCGGCGTGGCCCGGGGTATCGAGGAAGCTGATCACGCCCTTCGGCGTGTCGACGTGGTACGCGCCGATGTGCTGGGTGATGCCGCCCGCTTCGCCGGAGGCGACCTTGGTACGGCGGATGTAGTCGAGCAGCGAGGTCTTGCCGTGGTCGACATGGCCCATGATCGTGACCACGGGCGGACGCGGGGCCTTCTCGCCCTGCTTGTCCTCGATGTGCGCCAGCAGTTCGGTCTCGGCGTCGTCGCTCTCGGCGCGCATCGCCTTGTGGCCGAGCTCCTCGACCACCAGCACCGCGGTGTCGTGGTCGATGGTCTGGGTGATGGTGGCCATCACGCCCATCTTGAACAGCGCCTTCACCACGTCGCCGCCCTTCAGCGCGAGCTTCTGCGCGAGATCGGACACGGTGATGGCGTCGCCGATGGCGACCTCGCGCACGACCTTCTCGGTCGGGCGGGTGAAGCCGTGCTGGCCGCCGCCGCTGCGGCTCTGCTCGATCTGGCGCCGCTGTTTCGGCTTGGCGCGGGCGCTGGAACGGCGCTCGCGATCGGCCGGGGCCAGATGCAGCTGACCGGCGAAACGCGCGGTGGCATCGTCGTCCTCGACATCGGCGACCATCGCGTGCGAGCCGCGGTTCGGCTTGTGCTTGTGCGCGTTGCGATCGTCCACGCGGGCCGGTTCCGGACGCGCGGGCTTGGGATGACCATGGCCGGGGGTCTTCGGACGGGCCGCGGCATCGCCTTCGCCCGCAGTCGCGCCTTCGCCGGAAGCCGCCGCCGCAGCGGCCGCCTCGGCGGCGGCGCGGGCCGCGATCTCATCGGCCTCGCGCTTGCGCGCGGCGAGCTCTTCCGCACGCTTGCGGTCTTCCTCGGCCAGACGCTGCTGTTCTTCGAGATTGCGCTGGCGGGATTCCTCCAGCTTGCGCAGGATTTCGGAGCGCTCGTCGTCGCCGCCGGCATCGCCGGAGCCGTCCTGCTGCTTGACCAGCGTCACCTTCTTGCGCACCACCACATCGACGGTGGTCCTGTTCTTGCCGCCGCCGACGGTGATTTCCTGCTTGCGGTTCCGGTTCAGCGTGATCTTCTTCGGCGCGGTCGTTTCCTCGGAAACGGTGTCGCTCTTGCCGTGGGAACGCTTCAGGAATCCGAGCAGCTTCAGCTTCTCGGCGCTGGTCACGGTCTGGTCGGGGCCGCTGAAGTTCATGCCGGCCTCGGCCAGCTGCTCCAGCAACTTCTCGACCGGCGTGTTCACCAGTTCGGCCAGCTTGCGGATGGTGGTTTGCTGCGACATTCGGTATCCGTTTCCTGAATTGCGGGCCGGCAAGACCGGCACCGCTCGGGAGAAATGCTTGCGATGGCGGGAATTCTAATCCCGCCGGGGTCAGGCTTCGCGCTCCAGGCGCGCGATCTCTTCGGCGCGGGCGGCCAGGATGAGCGCGGCGGCGCGCGCCTCGTCCAGCCCGTCGATGCCGAATTCCGCCACTTCGTCCGCGGCCAGTTCGCCGAGGTCCTCGACGGTCTGCACGCCGTGGGCGGCCAGCGCGTAAGCGGTCTCGCTGTCCATGCCCTCGAGGTTCAGCAGGTCGTCGGCCGGCTGGTGCTCGTCCAGCTCTTCCTCGACCGCCAGCGCCTCGTTCAGCAGGGCGTCGCGGGCGCGCGAGCGGAGTTCCTCGACGATGTCCTCGTCGAACCCTTCCACCGCGAGCAGTTCGCCGACCGGCACGTAGGCGATTTCCTCGACCGTGTTGAAGCCTTCGGCCACGAGGATGCCGGCGATTTCCTCGTCGACTTCCAGCTTGTCCATGAACAGCTGGCGGGCGGCGATCTGCTCGGACTCGGTCTTGGCGCGAACCTGGTCGGCGGTCATCACGTTCAGCTGCCAACCGGTCAGGCGGCTGGCGAGACGCACGTTCTGGCCGCCCTTGCCGATGGCCTGGGCCAGGCGGTCCTCGGCGACGGCGATGTCCATCGAATGCTTGTCTTCATCGACGATGATCGACTGCACTTCGGCGGGCGCCATCGCGTTGATCACGAACTGCGCCGGCTCGTCCGACCACAGCACGATGTCGACGCGTTCGCCGTTGAGTTCGTTCGACACCGCCTGGACGCGCGAACCGCGCATGCCGATGCAGGCGCCGATCGGATCGGTGCGCTTGTCGTAGGCCAGCACCGCGATCTTGGCGCGGTCGCCCGGGTCGCGGGCGCAGGCCTTGATCTCGACCAGGCCCTGGCCGACTTCCGGCACTTCGAGCTTGAACAGCTCCATCATGAATTCGGGGGCGGCGCGGCTGATGAACAGCTGCGGGCCGCGGGGCTCGCTGCGCACGTCGAACAGGAAACCGCGGACGCGGTCGCCGGCGCGCACGACGTCGCGCGGAATGGCCTTGTCCTTCGGGATGAAAGCTTCGGCGTTGCCGCCGAGATCGACGTAGACGTTGCCGCGCTCGACGCGCTTGACGACGCCTGTCACCAGTTCGCCGACGCGATCCTTCCACGCATCGACCACCTGGTTGCGCTCGGCCTCGCGCACGCGCTGCACGATGACCTGCTTCGCGGCCTGCGCGCCGATGCGGCCGAATTCGGGATTCTCGATCTGCTCTTCGATGTAGTCGCCGATCTCGACGCCTTCGACTTCGTCGACCGCGTCCATCATGCGGATCTGGCGATCCGGCGATTCCATCACCACGTCGTCGGCCACCACTTCCCAGCGGCGGAACGTCTCGTAGCTGCCGTCCTTAGGGTTGATGGACACGCGGGTCAGCACATCCTGGTCCTGGTAACGCTTCTTGGCCGCCGTGGCCAGCGCCGCTTCGAGAGCTTCGATGATGACCGACTCCGGCACGCCTTTTTCGTTGGCGACTGCGTCGACGACCAGCAGGAGTTCCTTACTCATTTCTTGCGCCTCTGAAACTTTGAGTTCGAATGTTCGTGTGTGACCGGCAGACGGATACCGCATGTCGGGTGGGCCCGTGGCCCGGTATCAGTGCTTCGCCGGTCGCTTGCCCGCAGGCCTGGCGCCCGGCTTTTTCGTCGCGTTGCCGCCCGGTTTCTTGCCGGGCTTCTCCGGCGCGAAACCCAGCGCCGCCCAGTCCGGAACCAACCGCGCCTTCTCGATGTTGTCGAACGCGACCTCGACCCGCTGCGGTTCGGGTTTCGCATCGACGTCGAGGCCGATGCGGTCGCCCTCGACCGCGGCGATCCGCCCCTGCAGCCTGCGCCGGCCGTCCTGCGGCAACTGCAGGACGATCTTGACCTGCTCGCCGAGAAAGCGCGCGAACTGCTCCGGCGCGAACAGCGGGCGATCCACGCCCGGCGACGAGACTTCCAGCGTGTAATGACCGCTGATCGGGTCTTCGACGTCGAGCAGCGCGGACACTTCGCGGCTGACCGATTCGCAGTCCTCGATGCCGACCATCCGCGGCGGTTCCGCAGCCGCGTCCTCGGCGGTCACGTCGATGTACAGCCGCAACAGCGCGCCGCCCGGCGAGGGCAGATACTCGATGCCGAGCAGTTCGAGGCCGAGGGCCCGCACGGTCGGCGAGAGCAGATTCGCGATGTCGGTGGCTTTGTCCGTCATGGTGGACTCGACGATCATTCCGGCGAAGAACGCTCCAGCGAAGAAACGTTCCGGCAAAAAGGAAAAGGGGCCCTCGGGGGCCCCTTGTCCGATACCGCTGGATTTCGGCGTCGAAGCGGAAGCAATCGCTTCGACATGCCCCGTCATCTCATTCGCGGCGGCCTTGGGGCCGTATCGCGAATGCAGACAATCGTGGTAGCGGGGGCAGGATTTGAACCTGCGACCTTCGGGTTATGAGCCCGACGAGCTGCCAGACTGCTCCACCCCGCATCAGAAGCGGAATTATGGTGATTCGGCTTTGGAATTGCAAGCCGGAATCGACAACGAATCGAATCTTGCAGGTCCCGCCGATCAATCCTGCAGATCCTGCGGGGCACGCCGCGCGGCCCCGCACGAACGAATCAGGCGAACGCCTGCTGGCACCAGGCCATGATCGGGTTCCAAGCGAGACCCAGCACCAGCAGCGCCAGCGCGTTCACCGCGAAGACCACGCGCAGGGGCAGGTCTTCGCGCTGCCCCATCGGCTCGCGGCCGGCGGTGGATTCGGGTTCGTCGAAATACATCGCACGGATCACGCGCAGATAGTAGAACGCGCCGATCACCGCGAACACGATGCCCACGATCGTCAGCCAGATCTGGCCGCCTTCCCAGGCCGCGCGCAGCACGGCGAGCTTGGACCAGAACCCGAGGAACGGCGGCACGCCGGCGAGCGATGCCATCACGCACAGCACCAGACCGGCCATCCACGGGCTGCGCGCGTTCAGGCCCTTGTAGTCGTCGATGCGATCGGCCTCGAAGCCGCGGCGCGACAGCACCACGATCGCACCGAAGGCCGCGGCCGACATCACCGCGTAGCTGATCGCGTAGAACATCGCCGAGGCGTAACCGACCGCGCCGCCGCCGGCCATGCCCATCAGCAGGAAGCCGACGTGCGAGACCGTGGAGTAGGCCAGCATGCGCTTGAGATTGCTCTGCGCCAACGCGATCAGGTTGCCGACCACCAGCGACAGTGCGGCGAGGCCGGACAACAGCGTCCGCCACTGTTCGTCGAGCGGGCCGACGCCGGCTTCGAGCAGGCGGTAGGTCATCGCGAACGCGGCCAGCTTGGGCGCGGCGCCGATGAACAGGGTGATCGGCGTCGGGGCACCGTGATAGACGTCCGGCAACCACATGTGGAACGGCGCGGCGCCGAACTTGAAGGCGATGCCCGCGACCAGGAACACCATGCCGGTGAGCAGCAGCGTGGACGCGGCCGCGCCGGGATTCGCGACGGCCTGATCCGCGACCCCATGGATCGCGGCGAGGTCGAGGCTGCCGGTCGCGCCGTAGACCAGCGACATGCCGAACAGCAGCATGCCGGAGGCCAGCGAACCGAGCACGAAGTACTTCATGGCCGCTTCCGAAGCCAGCGGGCTTTCGCGGTCGATCGCCACCAGCGCGTAGGAACACAGCGCCAGCAGTTCGAGGCCGAGATAGACCATGACCAGATTGCCGGCCGAGATCAGCAGCATCATGCCGGCGACCGAGAACAGCATCAGCACCGCGATCTCGCCCTTGTACAGGCCGCGCTCGCGCAGGAAGGACCAGGCGTAGACCAGCGCGGCGGCGCTGACGATGCAGACCACCCACTTCAGCACGTCGGCCATGTCGTCGCGGACGAACATGCCGTTCAGATAACTGCCGTTGAGCGAAGCGCCCTGCCCGCCCACGTCCAGCGCGAGCAGGCCGGCGACCGCGATCAGGCTGGCGATGGCGAGCGCGTGGACGATGCCGCGCTGGCGCTCGGAGACGAACAGGTCGAGCAGCAGCAGCGCGAACGCGGCGCCCACGAGCACCAGCTCCGGCAGGAGCGGCAACAGGTCGGCGGCGGTGACGTTGGTCTGGATCATGATGTTCCTGGGGCCTGTGTCGTTCTCAGAGCTTGCTGATCGCCAGTTGGCTGGCGAGTTGGGCGATGGCCGGTTCCATCAGGTCGGTCAGGAACTTCGGATACACGCCGATGAACAGCGTGCCGGCGGCGAACACCGACAACACGATCCATTCGCGCGGATTGATGTCCTCGAGCTCGGCCACGTGGGCGTTGCCGATCTCGCCGAACAGCACGCGCTTGACCAGCCAGAGCGTGTAGGCGGCGCCGACGATCAGGGTGATGGCGGCGAAGAAGGCCAGCATCGGGTGGGCGCGGAACGCGGCCAGGATCACCATGAACTCGCCGACGAAGCCCGAGGTGCCGGGCAGGCCCGAATTGGCCATGCCGAACAGCACGAAGAACATCGCGAACCAGGGCATGACGTTGGCCACGCCGCCGTAATCCCTGATCATGCGGCTGTGCATGCGGTCGTAGAGCACGCCGACGCAGGAGAACATCGCGCCGGAGATGAAGCCGTGCGAGACCATCTGCACCATCGCGCCCTGCAGGCCGAGGCGCGCGGCGTCGGGCTCGCCCTGGTCGCGCACCAGCATGAAGGCGATGAACGTGCCGAGGGTGACGAAACCCATGTGCGAGATCGACGAATACGCGATCAGCTTCTTCATGTCCTCCTGCACCAACGCGACGAGGCCGATGTAGACCACCGCGATCAGGCTGAGGACGATGACCAGCATGCCGAACTCGTGGCTGGCGTCGGGCACGATCGGCAGGTTGAAGCGCAGGAAGCCGTAACCGCCGATCTTCAGCATGATGGCGGCCAGGATCACCGAACCGCCGGTCGGCGCCTCGACGTGGGCGTCGGGCAGCCAGGTGTGCACCGGGAACATCGGCACCTTGACCGCGAACGCGACCAGGAAGGCGAAGAACAGCCACATCTGTTCGCTGGCGTTCAAGGGCACCGCGTAGAGGTCCGGCAACTGCCAGCTGCCAGCCTTGAGGTACAGGTAGATCAGCCCGACCAGCATGAACACCGAGCCGAGAAAGGTGTAGAGGAAGAACTTCACCGACGCGTAGACGCGACGCGGACCGCCCCAGACGCCGATGATGATGAACATCGGAATCAGCATGCCTTCGAAGAACACGTAGAAGAGCATGGCGTCGACGGCGGCGAACACGCCGATCATCAGCCCTTCCAGGAACAGGAAGGCGGCGACGTACTGGTTCACGCGCTTGTCGATCGAGCCCCAGGCGCCGATGAGCACCAGGGCGGTGGTCAGCGTGGTCAGCACGATCAGCGCCACCGAGATGCCGTCGGCGCCGAGGTGGTACTGGATGTCGTAGGCGGGGATCCACTCGCGCTGTTCGACGAACTGCATCCCGGAGGTGAAGTAGTCGAAGCCGGTGAGCAGGGGAAGGCTGAGCGCGAAGGTGGCGACCGCCACCGTGAGCGCGAGCCAGCGCGCGGCCTGCGCGCGCTGGTTGCCGAGCATCAGCGCCAGCGCACCGCCGACGATGGGCAGCCAGACCAGGATGCTGAGAAGGGGCCAGTGTTGCATCGCGATTCGGTATCCGTCGGTTCGTGTCGGTTAGCGCCAGAACTTGATCAGCACGGCCAGCAGAGCGATCAGGCCGAGGATCATCGCGAAGGCGTAGTGGTAGAGATAGCCGGACTGGGTCCTGCGCAGCAGGCCGGCGACCAGGTCGACGATCCGGGCGCTGCCGTTCACGAACAACCCGTCGATGACCTTCTCGTCGTGCTTGCGCGAGACCTTGCCGAGCAGCACGCCGCCTCTGGCGAAGCCGCCGATCCAGAGGTCGTCCATGCCGTACTTGTTGTTGAGCACGCGCGCGATCAGCGCGAACGGCGGGAACGCCGCGGCCTTGGCCGGCAGCTCCGGCTTCACCAGGTACATCAGCGTCGCCAGCGCGAAGCCGCCGAACGCGAGCCAGAACGCGGGCGCCATGAAGCCGTGCAGCGCGAACGCGACCGGACCGTGGAACTCTTCGGCCAGCGCCGCCATGACATCGTTTTCCTTCAGCACGTCGATCGCACCGAGGAAGAACGGCAACTGCTTCTCGTGGCCGAGCATGTCGGTGCCGAAGAGCATCGGGCCGATGGTCATGAAGCCGATGGCGATCGACGGGATGGCCAGCAGGATCAGCGGCAGCGTGACCACCCACGGCGATTCGTGCGGCTCGTGCGGGCCGTGATGTCCATGGTCGTCGCCATGCGCATCGCCGTGGTGGTCGTCGGCGTGATGGCCATCGTCGTGCGCATGCCCCTCATGCGCATCATGATGGGCGTGGCCATCGTGCGCATGGCGGAAACGCTCTTCGCCGAAGTACGTGAGATACAGCAGGCGGAAGCTGTAGAACGAGGTCACGAACGCACCCAGCAGCACCGCCCAATAACCGTAGGTCGCGATCCAGCCGTGCGATTCGTGGGCATGGTGGGCGGCGGCCTCGATGATGCTGTCCTTCGAGTAGAAGCCGCTGAGGAACGGCGTGCCGACCAGCGCCAGGGTACCGATGAGGCTGGTCCAGAAGGTGATCGGCATGTACTTGCGCAGGCCGCCCATCTTCCGCATGTCCTGCTCGTGATGCATGCCGATGATCACCGAACCCGCGGCGAGGAACAGCAGCGCCTTGAAGAAGGCGTGGGTCATCAGGTGGTAGACCGCGGCGGAATACGCCGAGACGCCCAGGGCCACGGTCATGTAGCCGAGCTGCGACAGCGTGGAGTACGCGACCACGCGCTTGATGTCGTTCTGGACGATGCCGATCAGGCCGGTGAAGAACGCGGTGGTCGCGCCGATGAACAACACGAAGTTCAGCGCGGTTTCCGACAGTTCGAACAGCGGCGACATGCGCGCGACCATGAAGATGCCGGCGGTGACCATCGTCGCCGCGTGGATCAGCGCCGAGATCGGGGTCGGGCCTTCCATCGAATCGGGCAGCCACACGTGCAGCGGCACCTGCGCCGACTTGCCCATGGCGCCGATGAACAGGCAGATGCAGATCATGGTCGCGACCGACCATTCGTGGCCCTCGAAGACCGCGATCGTGGCGCCGCCCAAGGTGTTGGACGCGTTGGCGAACACCGTGGCGTAGTCCAGCGTGTCGAAGTACATCAGCACGCCGGCGATGCCGAGCAGGAAGCCGAAGTCGCCGACGCGGTTGACCAGGAAGGCCTTGAGGTTCGCGAAGATCGCGCTGGGACGCTTGAACCAGAAACCGATCAGCAGGTAGGAGACCAGGCCCACCGCTTCCCAGCCGAAGAACAGCTGCATGAAGTTGTTGCTCATCACCAGCATCAGCATCGAGAACGTGAACAGGCTGATGTAGCTGAAGAAGCGCTGGTAGCCGGGATCTTCGGCCATGTAACCGATGGTGTAGACGTGCACCAGCAGCGAGACGAAGGTGACGACCACCATCATCATCGCGGTCAGCTTGTCGATCATGAAGCCGACATGGGCGTCGTAACCGGCGACCTGGAAGAAGGTGTAGACGTTCTCGTTGAACGGGTTCGCGCCCTGCAGCAACTGCCACAGGGTGTACATCGACAGCGCGCAGCTGACGGCAACGCCGAGGATGGTGACGCTGTGCGCGCCGGCGCGACCGATGCGGCGGCCGAACAGGCCGGCCAGGATCGCGCCGAGCAGCGGCGCGAGCACCACGGCAAGGAGGATGGGCTTGGTGATGACGTGTTCCATGCCTGCGGATCAGCCCTTCAAGGAGTCGATTTCGGTCACGTTGATCGTGCGCCGGTTGCGGAACAGGGTGACCAGGATCGCCAGGCCGATGGCGGCCTCGGCGGCGGCCACGGTCAGGATGAAGAACACGAAGATCTGGCCCGACGCATCGCCGAGATGGCGCGAGAACGCGACGAAGTTGATGTTGACGCTGAGCAGCATCAGCTCGATCGACATCAGCAGGATGATCACGTTCTTCCGGTTCAGGAAGATGCCGGCCAGGCTGATGCAGAACAGCGCGGCGCCGAGCGCCAAGTAGTGCCCGAGGGCGAGCGGACCGATCACGATTTGACCTCCTCGGCGGCATCGCCGGCGGCGGGCGCGCGGCCCTCCGCGGGCATGCTGATCATGCGGATGCGGTCCTGGGCGCGGACGCGGGACTGCGCGGCCGGATCCTGCTGCTTCACGCCGGAACGGCGGCGCAGGGTCAGCATCACCGCCGCGACCACGGCGATGGTGAGGATCACCGCGGCGACCTCGAACGGCAGCATGAACTCGGTGAACAGCGCGCGCGCGATCCATTCGGTGTTGGACAGACCCTGCGCGGCGGCGGGATCTTCGCCGAACGCGGTCGCGAGTTCGGCCTTCACGCCGATCAGGGTCAGCATTTCGACCAGCATGACCACCGCGACCAGCAGGCCCAGCGGCAGGTAGCGGACGAAACCTTCGCGCAACGGGGCGACGTCGATGTCGAGCATCATCACCACGAACAGGAACAGCACCATCACCGCGCCGACGTAGACGAGGATCAGGGCCACGCCCAGGAACTCGGCGCCGGCGAGGATCCAGGTGCAGGCGACGGTGAAGAACGTGAGCACGAGGCACAGCGCGGCGTGCACCGGATTGCGCACGGTGATCACGCCGCCCGCCGAGATCACGGCGGTCGCGGCGAAGACCAGGAATGCGAGAGTGGCGAAGTCCACGGCTGTCCTCAACGTTTATCGATAGGCCGCGTCGGCGGCGCGACGTTCGGCGATTTCCTTCTCGAGGCGGTCGCCGATGGCCAGCAGCTGCGGCTTGGTGACGACGTTCTCGCCCCGCTTCTCGAAGTGGTACTCGTGGAGATGGGTCTCCACGATCGAGTCGACCGGGCAGGATTCCTCGCAGAATCCGCAGAAGATGCACTTGAACAGATCGATGTCGTAGCGCGTGGTGCGGCGGGTGCCGTCTGCGCGCTGTTCGGAATCGATGGTGATCGCCAGCGCCGGACACACCGCTTCGCACAACTTGCAGGCGATGCAGCGCTCTTCGCCGTTGGGATAGCGGCGCAGCGCATGCAGACCGCGGAAGCGCGGCGACTGCGGCGTCTTCTCCATCGGGTACATCAGCGTGTACTTCGGACGGAAGAGATACTTGAACGTCAGCGCCATGCCCTGGAACAGCTCCAGCAGCAACAGGCTCTTCAGGTAGGAAACGATCTTGCCCATCACTGCCCCGCCTCGAACGCGCCGAAATACACCAGCAGCGCGGTGGCGAACATCCACGCGATGGTGATCGGAATGAAGACCTTCCAGCCCAGACGCATGATCTGGTCGTAGCGATAGCGCGGGAACGACGCGCGGAACCAGATGAACAGGCTGGCGAACAGGAACACCTTCATCAGCAGCCACGGCCAGCCGCCCTTCCAGATCCAGTCGACCCATGGCGACACGTCGGCGGTGATCCAGCCCTGCAGCGGGCTGAGCCAGCCGCCGAGGAAGAACAACGCGGTGAGGAAACTCACCAGGATCATGTTGGCGTATTCGGCCAGGAAGAACAGCGAGAACTGCGAACCCGAATACTCGACCATGTGGCCGGCGACGATTTCCGACTCGCCCTCGACCACGTCGAACGGCGCGCGGTTGGTCTCGGCCACGCCGGACACGAAGTACACGACGAACAGCGGCAGCAGCGGCAGCCAGAACCATTCGAAGAACCCGGCGTCACCGGACTGCGCAATCACGATCTCGGTGATGTTGAGGCTGCCCGACGCCATCAGCACGCCGACCAGGGCGAAGCCCATCGCGATTTCGTACGACACGACCTGCGAAGCGGCGCGCATGGCGCCGAGGAAGGCGTACTTCGAGTTCGAGGCCCAGCCGGCGAGGATGATGCCGTAGACGCCGAGCGAGGTCATCGCCAGCAGATACAGCAGGCCGGCGTTGGCGTTCGACAGCACCAGGCGGGCGTCGAACGGCACCACCGCCCACGCGGCGAAGGCCGGAACCAGCGCGATCATCGGCGCCAGGATGAACAGCGATTTCTGCGCGCTGGACGGCTGGATGACTTCCTTGAACAGCAGTTTGAACACGTCGGCGAAGGCCTGCAGGATGCCCCAGCCCACGTACATCGGCCCGTGGCGCACGTGCATCCAGCCGATCAGCTTGCGTTCCCACACCACGTAGAAGGCCACGCTGACAATCACCGGCACGGCGATGGCCAGGATCTTCAGCACGATCCACGCCAGCGCGCCGGCGGTGCCGTAGGCGAGCAGCCAATCGCGGAAGCCGTCGAACAGCATCTCCATTACTGCACCCCCGTCACGCGCACGCGGCCGGCGCCGAGCGCGGCGGTCGGACCGTAGCCGGATTCGACCCAGGCCGCGCCGCGGGCGACGCGACCGTCGATCGCGACCTGCAGCGTGGCGGTGCCGAGGCCGTTGTCGACCTTGGCCATCGCGCCCTCGGCGAGCGATGCGGCGGCGGCATCGTCCGGATGCAGCACCAGGCGCGGGCCGGCGTTGAGCGGATGCGACTGCAGCGCGGCGGCGCGGCGGGTGACGCCGTCGATGCGATAGATCGCCTGCGAAACCGCGAGCTCGAGCCCCTCGCCCGTTGTGGCCTGGGCCGGCGACGCGGCGACCGCGACATCGCGCGGCGCGAGACCGGCGCGCAGACCCGCGAGATCGGTGAAGTCGAAACCATCGGCGGACAGCGCCGCACCGAGCGCGCGCAGCACGCGCCAGCCCGGACGGGCCTCGCCCGGCAGCTTGCCGCCGGCGATCGTGCGCTGGTCGCGACCTTCGAGATTGGTCAGGGTGGCGTCAACTTCGGGCAGCGCGCCGATCGGCAGGATCACGTCGGCGACGGCGCGGGTCGAGCGGCAGGCGAACTGGCTGAAGGCCACGACCTTCGCATCGCCGAGCGCCTTGAGCGCGCGCGCCTGGTCCGCGAAATCGAGACCGGGCTCGATGCCGTAGATCGCATACGCCTTGCGCGGCACGGCGAGCATCGCCTGCGCGTCACGACCGGTCGGCAGCACGCCCATGCGCGACAGGCCCAGCGCGTTCGCGCCCTGCGGGATGCGGCACAGCGCGGCGTTGTTGGCGGCGGCGAACGCGGCGGCGGCCTTGCGGATCGCGGCGGCGTGGATCGAGTTCTCGGCGACCGCACCGACGATCACGACCGTGCGCGAAGCCTGGCCGAGCGCGACTTCACCGATCGTGGTGGCCAGCAGCGAGGGCTGAACGATCAGGGTCGACGCGGCCTTGAAGGTGAAATCGAAATCGACCGGATTGACGACATGGATCTTCGCGCCGCGCTTCGCTGCCTTGTGCAGGCGCTGATGCAGCAGCGGAACTTCGTGGCGCAGGTTCGAACCGACGAGGACGATGGCGTCGGCGGTCTCGATCTCGGCGACCGCGATGCCGAACGCTTCGGCGGCCGCGCCGTCGGAGAGATCGTGCTGGGCGATGCGGTGATCGAGATGCCCGGTGCCGAGCGCGCCGGCGAGACGGGCCAGCAGCGCGCCCTCCTCGTTCGAGGTCGCGGGATGCACGAGCAGGCCGAGATCGTCGCCGCGGTGCGCACCCAGGATTTCGGCGGCCCTGGCGATGGCTTCTTCCCAGGACGCCTCGCGGAAGTCGTCGCCATCCTTGATGAGGGGCTTCGTCGCGCGATCTTCGGCGTACAGGCCCTGATGCGCATAGCGGTCGCGATCGGACAGCCAGCACTCGTTGACCGCTTCGTTGTCGCGCGGCACGGTGCGCAGCACGTCGCCGCGACGCACGTGCAGGAACAGATTGCTGCCGAGGGCATCGTGATAGCCCAGCGATTCGCGGGCGACGAGTTCCCACGGGCGGGCGCGGAAGCGGAAGACCTTGTTGGTGAGCGCGCCGACCGGGCAGACGTCGATGACGTTGCCGGACAGTTCGGTGGTCAGCGGCTTGCCGTCGTAGGTGCCGATCTGCAGATTCTCGCCGCGCTGCATGCCGCCCAGTTCGTAGGTGCCGGCGATGTCCGCGGTGAAGCGCACGCAGCGCGTGCACTGGATGCAGCGGGTCATCTCGGTGGCGACCAGCGGCCCCATGTCTTCGTCGGCGACGACGCGCTTGCGTTCGGCGAAGCGGCTGACCGAGCGCCCATAACCCAGCGACAGATCCTGCAGCTCGCACTCGCCGCCCTGATCGCAGATCGGGCAGTCGAGCGGATGGTTGATCAGCAGGAACTCCATCACGTTGCGCTGCGCCTTCAGCGCCTTGTCGTTGCGCGTGAAGACCTTCATGCCGTCGGCGACCGGCGTGGCGCAGGCCGGCTGCGGCTTGGGCATCGGACGGCCGCCCATTTCGGCGTCGACCAGGCACATGCGGCAGTTCGCGGCGATCGGCAGCTTCTCGTGATAGCAGAAGCGCGGGATCGGAATGCCGGCCTTGTCGGCGGCATGGATGATCATCGAGCCCTTCGGCGCGAACAGCGCCTGGCCGTCGATCTCGATGGCGACATGGCCCTCGGGCACGACCGGTGCAGCGGGAGTGGTCACGGTTTCGGCGCTCATGCGGCCACCTTCTCGACGACCGTGCCGGCGCGCTGGTCGTCGACCAGGAAGCGCTTGTTCACGATCGCGTATTCGAATTCGTTCCAGAAATGCCGCAGGAACCCCTGCACCGGCCACGCCGCGGCTTCGCCGAAGGCGCAGATGGTGTGGCCTTCGATCTGGCCTGCGGCGGCGCGCAGCATGTTCAGATCGTCGAGCGTGGCCTGCTTCTCGACGATGCGGGTGAGCATGCGGTACATCCAGCCGGTGCCTTCGCGGCACGGCGTGCACTGGCCGCAGCTTTCCTTGAAGTAGAAACGCGCGATGCGCTGGCAGGCGCGGACCATGCAGGCGGTGTCGTCCATCACGATCACCGCGCCCGAGCCGAGGCCGGAACCGGCCTTCTGGATCGAGTCGTAGTCCATCGTGCAGGCCATCATCGTTTCCGCCGGCAGCACCGGCATCGACGAACCGCCCGGAATCACCGCCTTCAGCGTGCGGCCCTCGCGCAGACCGCCAGCCATCGCCAGCAGCTCGGAGAACGGCGTGCCGAGGCGGATCTCGTAATTGCCCGGCCTGGCGACGTGACCGGAGACCGAGAAGATCTTCGGGCCGCCGTTGTTCGGCTTGCCGAGATTGAGGAACCACTCGGCGCCGTTGCGGATGATGGCCGGCACCGAGGCGTAGGTCTCGGTGTTGTTGATCGTGGTCGGACGGCCGTAGAGGCCGAAATTCGCCGGGAACGGCGGCTTGAAGCGCGGCTGGCCCTTCTTGCCTTCCAGCGATTCCATCAGCGCGGTCTCTTCGCCGCAGATGTAGGCGCCGGCGCCGAGCGCGTTGTGGATGTCGATGTCGACGCCGCTGCCGAGCACGTTCCGGCCCAGCCAGCCGTGCTTGTAGGCTTCGGCGGTGGCTTCTTCCAGATGCTCGAACGGCTCGTGGTGGAACTCGCCGCGCAGATAATTGTAGGCGACGGTCGAACCGGTCGCGTAGCAGGCGATGGCCATGCCTTCGATCACGGCGTGCGGATTGAAGCGCAGGATGTCGCGATCCTTGCAGGTGCCCGGCTCGGATTCGTCGGAATTGCAGAGGATGTACTTCTGCATGCCGGTGCCCTTGGGCATGAAGCTCCACTTCAGGCCGGTCGGGAAGCCCGCGCCGCCGCGGCCGCGCAGCCCGGAGCCCTTCACCATCTCGATGACCTGTTCCGGCGGGATCTTCTCTTCGAGGATCCGGCGCAGGGCGCTGTAACCGCCGGTTTTCAGGTAGTTCTCGTACGACCACGGCTTGTCGAAATGCAGCGTGGTGTAAACGACCTGATGCTCCTTCGGCGCGGGGCCGACGGGACCGGTGGCGTGGCCGTGCGGATTGGAATCGTGATGTGACATCTCGTCGTCCAGCCTCACTTCAGACCGTCGAGCAGTTCATCCACCTTCTGGGTGGTGAGATGCTCGTGGTAATGACCGTTGATCACCATCATCGGCGCGCCGCAGCACGCGGCCAGGCATTCTTCCTCGCGCTTGAGGAACACGCGGCCGTCGGCCGAGGATTCGCCGAGCTTGCAGCCCAGCTTCTTCTCGGCATGCGCCACCAGGTCCTCGGCGCCGTTGAGCCAGCAGCTGATGTTGGTGCAGAACGCGACGTTGTTGCGACCGACCTGTTCGGTCTCGAACATCGAATAGAAGGTCGCGACTTCGTACGCCCACACCGGCGGCAGGTCGAGATATTTCGCGACCGCGGCGATCAGTTCGTCGCTCAGCCAGCCGCCGTTCTGCTCCTGCGCGGCATGCAGGCCCTGCAGCACCGCCGAACGCTTGCGATCCGGCGGGAACTTGGCCAGCCAGTGCTCGATGTGCGCCCGCGTCTTGTCGCTCAACGCGACCATCGGGTCGACGTTGCGGCAGGCTTCGAAATTTCCAGTCGCTTTCATTCTTGTCTGCGCCTCAGCGATCGATTTCGCCGAACACGATGTCGTAGGTGCCGATCATCGCGACCACGTCGGCCAGCATGTGGCCCTTGACGATCGCGTCCATCGACGACAGATGCGCGAAGCCCGGCGCGCGCAGATGCACGCGGAACGGTTTGTTCGCGCCGTCGGAAACCAGATAGCAGCCGAACTCGCCCTTCGGCGCTTCGACCGCGCTGTAGGTCTCGCCGGCCGGCACGCAGTAGCCTTCGCTGAACAGCTTGAAGTGGTGGATCAGCGCTTCCATGTCGTCCTTCATGGACTCGCGGCTGGGCGGCGCGACCTTGTAGTTGTCGATCATCACCGGGCCGGGATTCGCCTTCAGCCACTTCACGCACTGCTGGATGATGCGGGTGGACTGGCGCATCTCGGCGATGCGGACCAGGTAACGATCGTAGCAGTCGCCCTGCACGCCCACCGGGATGTCGAAATCGACTTCGGCGTACTTCGCGTAGGGCTGCTTCTTGCGCAGATCCCAGGCGATGCCGGAACCGCGGATCATCGGGCCGGTCATGCCCCAGGCCAGGGCCTGCTCCGGCGGAATCACGCCGATGCCGACCGTGCGCTGCTTCCAGATGCGGTTGTCGGTGAGCAGGGTCTCGTACTCGTCGACGCGGCTCGGGAAATCGTTGGCGAACGCTTCGAGATAGTCGAGCATCGAGCCTTCGCGCCATTCGTTGAAGCGCTTGAGCTTGCCGCCCTTGCGCCACGGCGATTCGCGGTACTGCGGCATCCGGTCGGGCAGATCGCGGTAGACGCCGCCGGGACGGTAGTAGGTCGCGTGCATGCGCGCACCGGACACCGCCTCGTAGACGTCCATCAGCTCTTCGCGCTCGCGGAAGGCATACAGGAACACCGCCATCGCGCCGAGGTCGAGCGCGTTCGAACCGACCCACATCAGGTGGTTCAGGATGCGCGTGATCTCGTCGAACATCGTGCGGATCCACTGCGCGCGCTCCGGCGCCTCGATCCCCATCAGGGTCTCGATCGCGCGCACGTAGGCGTGCTCGTTGCACATCATCGACACGTAGTCGAGGCGGTCCATGTAACCGATCGACTGGTTGAACGGCTTGGATTCGGCCAGTTTCTCGGTGCCGCGATGCAGCAGGCCCACGTGCGGATCGGCGCGCTGGACGATTTCGCCGTCCATTTCGAGAATCAGGCGCAACACGCCGTGCGCGGCCGGATGCTGCGGGCCGAAGTTGAGCGTGTAGTTGCGGATTTCCTGCCGGGCTTCGGCGGGATTGCTGGCGAAGGCTTCGCTGGCGGGCTGCACGGTGCTCACTTGGACGCCTCCGCCTTGCGCGCCATCTGCTCGGCCGAAGCCGTCGCGAAACGGGCATCGTCGCGGATCACGCGCGGCACGCCCACGCGCGGTTCGACCGAAGTCACGGGTTCGTAGATCACGCGCTTCTTCTCTTCGTCGTAGCGGACTTCGACGTTGCCGATCAGCGGGAAATCCTTGCGGAACGGATGGCCGACGAAACCGTAGTCGGTCAGGATCCGGCGCAGGTCCGGATGGCCTTCGAAGACGATGCCGAACAGATCGAACGCCTCGCGCTCGAACCAGTTGGCGATCGGCCAGATGCCGGTCAGCGACGCGACGATCGGCAGATCGTCGTTCTGCGCGAACGCCTTCACGCGCACGCGGCGGTTGTGCTGGACGGACAGCAGCTGCGCGACCGCGGCATAGCGGCGATGCGCGATCGACGCGATCGCCTGGTCTTCGAACGCATCGGCCTCGCGACTGGTCGTTTCGCCGTACTTGAAACGGCCGACGCCACGGCCCTCGACACCGCGGCTGAAACCTTCGGAGGAGACGTCGGTGTCCCACTCGTCGCTGCCGTAGCCGAGGTAATCGACGCCGCAGAGGTCGACCAGCGATTCGAAACCGAATTCGTCCCGCAGCGCGAGGCAACCGGCGTGCCAGTCGCCGTCGGGAAACTCGATGCCCACTTCGCCGCGCGGTTCGCTCACGACGACGGTGGCCGCGGGAAAGCGTGCGCGCAGGCGATCGGCGAAAGCGTTTGCGGGGGATGGCATGTCGGAGCCGCTCATGTCAGACCACACCCTGCGGGTTGTCGCCGAAGTTGGTGCCGCGACGGATCTTCTTCTGCAATTGCAGGATGCCGTAGACCAGCGCCTCGGCGGTCGGCGGACAACCCGGGACGTAGACGTCCACCGGCACAACGCGATCGCAGCCGCGGACCACCGCGTAGGAATAGTGGTAGTAACCGCCGCCGTTGGCGCAGCTGCCCATCGAGATCACCCACTTGGGATTGGGCATCTGGTCGTAGACCTTGCGCAGCGCCGGCGCCATCTTGTTGACCAGGGTGCCGGCGACGATCATCACGTCCGACTGGCGCGGCGACGGGCGAAACACCACGCCGTAGCGGTCGAGGTCGAGGCGCGCGGCGCCCGCATGCATCATCTCCACCGCGCAGCAGGCCAAGCCGAACGTCATCGGCCACATCGAACCGGTGCGCGCCCAGTTCCACAGCACGTCGAAACTGGTGGTGACGAAGCCCTGCTCCAGCAGCGGGTTGCCCTCGGTGGAGAGCAGACTCTCCGGCCGCAGGATGTCGTCGACCCGGCCTTCCGGGATCGGATTGTTCGCGAAATCCGCGACCTTCTGGATGGTATTGATCACTCCCATTCCAGCGCCCCTTTCTTCCACACGTAGATGAAACCGATCAGCAGCAGGCCCAGGAAGATGCCCATTTCGATCAGGCCGAACACGCCGAGTTCGCGGAACACCAGCGCCCACGGATAGACGAAGGCGATTTCCAGGTCGAAGACGATGAACAGGATCGCGATCAGGTAATAGCGCACGTCGAAACGCATGCGCGCGTCCTCGAATGCGTTGAACCCGCATTCGTAGGGCGAAAGTTTCTGGGGATCGAACCGCTTCGGGCCGAGGAAATTGCCGATGACGATCAGCGCGATACCGATGCCGGTGGCAACGATCAGAAACAGCAGGGTCGGCAGATATTCGGCCAGCACTCGTGTGTTCTCTCGGCGTTGGGTTGTGTCGACGGAAGACGCGTCCCCGTGTCGCCGCGCCTCCGGTTCCCGCTCCCGGAGACGACCGCGCATGGCTGCGGGGACTCGCGGGTGCGGGCGGATGATGCGGAATCGTCGCTTTCGCCTGCTGGCGCGCGACCGATCCGGTGCCGCTGTCTCGTTGCCGTGATCTGGTGCCCAAGGGGGGACTCGAACCCCCACGACTTACGTCGCTACCACCTCAAGGTAGTGCGTCTACCAATTCCGCCACCTGGGCAATATCACGGCTTCGCACCGTATGTGGACGCGAAGCCCAACTATTGTAAAGGATGCTGAAGAAAAGTCGCACCCTTATTCGACGAAAATCGGAATGGCGATGCCGATGTCCATCGTTTGCCGGAACGCCGATCACGCTGCGTTCCGGCGGCATCGGACGCGGGCGGGCCGCGTCCGGAAACCGATCAGCCTCCCTGCGGCGCCGGCTGTTTTTCCGGGGTCGCCGCGGGTGCCGCCGGCGCGGCGGCCGGGGCAGTCTGCGAACCGGGCTGAGGCGCGGCCTGCGGAATGGGCTGCGCGGCCGGCGCGGTGGGCACGACCGGCGCCTTCGGCACTTCGGTCTTCTTCGGCGTGGCGGTCTGCGACATCACGCCGAGATCCTGCTCGGAAGCCGCCTTCGGCTTGCCGCCGTGGGTGGCGTACCACGCCATGAACAGACTGATGCCGAAGAAGACGATGGCGAGCCATTTCGTCGACTTGGTCAGGAAGTTGGAGGCCCCGCGGGAGCCGAACACCGTGGCCGAAGCGCCGGCGCCGAAACCGGAGCCCGCCTGCGCACCGGCGCCGCGTTGCATCAGGATCAGCGCGATCATGGCGATCGCGACCAGCACGTAAATCACATTGAGGATCAACAGCATCGTTGGCGCCCGTAAGGAAGTCAGGTCCGCCGGAGCCTCCGCCCCGGCGGTCAGGATCGTGCGGAGATCGCGGCGATCAGGCCCGGGCGGCCGCGACGATCGCGAGGAAATCGGCCGCCACCAGCGAGGCGCCGCCGATCAACCCGCCATCCACGTCCGGCTGCGCGAACAGCTCGGCCGCATTGTCCGGCTTGCAACTGCCCCCGTACAGGAGGGGCAGCGAGCCGGCGATTGTAGCATCGCGCGCGGCGACTTCGCCACGAATGAAGGCGTGGACGGCCTGGGCCTGGGCGGGGGTGGCGGTCCTGCCGGTGCCGATGGCCCAGACCGGTTCGTAGGCGATCACCGCCCCGGCGAACGCCTGCGGGCCGGCATGTTCGAAGACCGCGGCGAGCTGGGTCTCGATCCGGTATTCGGTCTGGCCGGCTTCGCGCTCGTGCAGCGACTCGCCCACGCACAGGATCGGCACCAGGCCGGCGTGCTTGGCCGCGACGAACTTGCGGGCGACGAGCGCGTCGGATTCGGCGTGGTACTGGCGGCGCTCGGAATGCCCGACCAGCCCGTAACGGGCGCCGATGTCCACCAGCATGCCGGCCGAGACTTCGCCGGTGTAGGCGCCCTTCTCGTTGGCGCTGATGTCCTGGGCGCCGAAACCGATGCCGCGGCCGTGGAAGGCCTCGACCAGCTCGCCGAGGTACGGCAGCGGCGGGAGCACCACCACATCGGGCCCGCCGGCCCCGAGGCCCGCGGCGATGGCGCCCACCAGATCGGTGGCGAAGGCACGGGTGCCGTGCAGTTTCCAGTTACCGGCGACGATCTTGCGACGCATGACGCACTCCAGGACGAATCCGCAACAGGATAGCCGATGACGGGCCGGGCCGAACCGGGCGAAGCCGGCCTGCGGGTATGCTTGCGCCCCCAGACACGAGAGCACGGAATGACTCCGAAGACATCGGGACATGCGCTGGTGACCGGCGCATCCAGCGGCATCGGTGCGGCGATCGCGCGCGAGTACGCCAACCGCGGCGTACCGCTGATCCTGACCGCGCGGCGGATCGAACGGTTGGAATCGCTGGCGCTCGAGCTCGGGACGAAGGTCGACGTGGTGGTGCTCGCGGCCGATCTGGCCGACCCCGCGGCGCCGGCGGCGCTGCACGCGGAGATCGTGGCGCGCGGGCTGCACGTGGCCCACCTGGTGAACAATGCCGGCTACGGCGTGCCGGGCCGCTACCTGTCGTCCGACTGGCGCACCCATGCCGAGTTCCTGCAGGTGATGGTCGCCGCCGTCTGCGAACTGACCCACCGTTTCCTGCCGGCGATGGAGGCCGCGGGCCACGGCCGCATCGTCAACGTGGCCTCGCTCGCCGGGCTGGTGCCGGCCTCGGCGGGACACACGCTGTACGGGGCGGCGAAGAGTTTCCTGATCCGCTTCTCGGAGTCGCTGGCGCTGGAAGTGGCGGAACGCGGCGTCCATGTCTGCGCGCTGTGTCCGGGCTTCACCTACACCGAATTCCATGACGTCAACGGCATGCGCGAACGGGTCTCGAAGCTGCCGAAGCTGCTGTGGCTGGACGCGGACCAGGTTGCCCGCATCGGCCTGGACGCGGTGGAACGCGGCCGGACGCGATGCGTCACCGGCGGCGCCAACCGTGTCATCGCCGGCCTGTCGAAATATCTTCCCGACGGATTGGCGCGGGCGCTGGTGGCCAGCCGGAGCAAGGAATTCCGCGACGCGGACTGAGCCCCGGCGACCGGGAGACCGGGCCGACGATCAGGCTTTCCCGGGCGGCGCCAGCACGGCCATGACCCAGCCGACCAGCGCGCCGGACAGGGCCGCGACCACGCCGACGACGACCGCGATCCCGAGCTCGAAAGGCCAGAGATTGTGCGACGTCGGGTCGGCGGCGATGTCCCAGAGCAGCTTGCCGAGTACCGCGGCAGGCACGCCGGCGCCCGCCGCGAAGGTGGCCGCGAAGATGCCGAGGCGCAGCCGCCAGCGCGCGATCATCGCCGCGAAACCCACGATCCACAGACCGATGCCGTAGAGCGCGCCGGGCAGTTCGTGCCCCAGATCGATCCGTGCGGCATAGGGAATGAGCACCGCGACCGTACTGACCACCGCGATCGCGAGGACGAAGGAACGCACCGGCGCCGCGTCGCGGGTCCGGTAGACAGGTTTGTGCATGGAAACGACTCGGCGGGGGAGACCCACTGTGGCACGGTTCGCCCGATCGCGCCGGCCGGATCGATCAATGGCGCGATGGACGGTCGCGGGCCTGCCCGTTCATCCGCATCCCGACGCACGAAGGCCGCCTCGCGGCGGCCTTCGGACAGGGCGATCGAACTCGGGAGAGATCACCGCGGGCGATCTCCCGGCGGGCTCACCCGGACAGATCAGATGAGCTTGATTTCGCGCAGCCGTTCTTCGAGATAGCCGTGGGCCGTGATCGGCTCGGGGTAACGGCTCGGGTTGTCCGCGGTCACGCAGCCCGGCAGCACGTCGATCAGGAAATCCGGGTTCGGATGCAGGAAGAACGGCGTGGAATAGCGGGGCTTCCGCGCCTGGTCGCCCGGCGGGTTGACCACGCGATGGGTGGTCGACGGATACACGTGATTGGTGAGCCGCTGCAGCATGTCGCCGATGTTGACCACGATGGTGTCGGCGTGGGAGGTGAACGGCACCCATTCGCCCTGCTTCGATTTCACTTCCAGGCCGGCGGCGCTGGCGCCGACCAGCAGCGTGATCAGGTTGATGTCTTCGTGCGCGCCGGCGCGGACGTTCGGAATATCGTCGGCGGTGATCGGCGGATAGTGGATCGGGCGCAGGATGGAGTTGCCGTTGTCGGTCTTGTCCGCGAAATAATGCTCGGGCAGGCCGATGTGCAGCGCCAGCGCCGACAGCACGCGGGAGCCCAGCGCATCGAGCGCGTCATACAGCGCGAGCGCGCGTTCGCGGAATTCGGGCACTTCCTCCGGCCACACGTTCGGCGGCATCACATCCACGTATTTCGGATCGCGGACTTCACGACCGACGTGCCAGAACTCCTTGAGATCGAAATGCTTGGAGTCCTTCGCGGTCTCCACCCCGAACGGGGTATAGCCGCGGGCGCCGCCGCCGCCGGGGATGTGATAACGCTTCTTCACGTCATCGGGCAGCGCGAAGAAACGAACGAAGACGTCGTACGCGCCGTCGATCAGATCCTGGGAAATGCCGTGACCGCGGATGCCGGCGAATCCCCATTCGCGGTAGGCGGCACCGAGTTCGGCGACGAAGGCGTCGCGATCCGTGTCGAAACGCTGGATGTCGAGGGTCGGGATATTGGGCTGCGTGCTCATGTCGTCAGTCGTCCTGGGAGCGTTTCGTCTGGTATGGGTCGAGTGTTGGCCCGGCGATTATCGCCGAAGGGCATCCGTTGCGGGCAGCGCCCGCTGCACCGACCGCGGGTACCCCGGTCGGCGTTCGGCGACATTCTCGAGGGCCGCGTCCGGTACGGTCTTGATCGCGATCAATCGGCCCCGTTCAGGCCGCGGCGCGGACGGCCGCGGCGAGCCGGTCGAGGGTCGTCTGCATCAGCGCGGCGTCGTCGGCCTCCACGGTCACCCGCACCACCGGCTCGGTGCCCGAAGGCCGCAGGAACGCACGGCCCCTGCCCTGCACCGCCGCCTGCGCCTCGGCCAGCGCGGCCTTCACGCTGTCCGCTTCGGCAGGACGGCTGCCGGCGGCGACCTTCACGTTGACGGTCTTCTGCGGCACCTTGGCGAACCCGGCCAGCACCTGCTGCAGGCTCAAACCGCGCCGGCGCAGCACTTCCAGCACCTGCAGGGCGCTGATGATGCCGTCGCCGGAACTGACCCGATCCAGGCACAGCAGATGCCCCGAGGTCTCGCCGCCGAGGGTGCCACCGCGCTCCAGCAGCGCCTGATGCACGTAGCGGTCGCCGACCCTGGTCCGCAGGAATTCGATGCCGCGCTCGGCGAAGGCGCGCTCCAGTCCGTAATTGGTCATCAGCGTGCCGACCACCGGGCCGCGCAGACGGCCATCGAGCTGCCAGTCGGTGGCGAGGACGTAGAGCAGATCGTCGCCGTCGCGCACCTGGCCATCGCTGTCGACGAACATCACCCGGTCGCCGTCGCCGTCGAAGGCGATGCCGAGGTCGGCGCCGGTCTCGCGGACACGGGCCACCAGGGCTTCCGGATGGGTGGAGCCGACGCCGTCGTTGATGTTGACGCCGTTCGGATCGACGCCGATGGCCTCGACCCGGGCACCCAGCTCGCGCAGCACCAGCGGACCGATCTGGTAGGTCGCGCCGTGCGCGCAGTCGACCACGATGCGCATGCCGCCGAGATCGAAGCGGCGCGCGACCGATCCCTTGCAGGCTTCCACGTATCGACCGATGGCGTCGCGCGTGCGCACCGCCTTGCCCAACTGATCCGACGGCACCGTGCTGAAAGGTTTGTCGAGCGCGGCCTCGATCGCCAGCTCGGTGGCGTCGTCGAGCTTCTCGCCCTCGGCCGAGAAGAATTTGATGCCGTTGTCGTAATGCGGATTGTGCGACGCGCTGATGACGATCCCGCCGTCGGCGCCCAGCGAACGCGTGAGGTGCGACACCGCCGGCGTCGGCATCGGCCCCATCAACTGCACGTCGACGCCCGCCGCGACCAGTCCGGCTTCCAGCGCGGCTTCGAACATGTAATTCGAGATCCGGGTGTCCTTGCCGATCACCACCAGCGGCTTGCGCCATTGGCCGCCGCGCGCCGGATCCGGATGCCCGCCCGCCGCGTGCAGCGCATGGCCGTAGGCGTTGCCCAGCCGCAGCACGAAGTCCGCCGAAATCGGGCCTTCGCCCACGCGCCCCCGGATGCCGTCGGTACCGAAATATCTGCGTGTCATTCTCGTTCGTGTCCTCTTTCCGGGCCGTCGGGGGCCTTCTGTAAAAACCGGTTCGTGCATTTCGCGGTCGGGTTCGCTCCATCGCCGAAACGGAAAACATCCGTTTCCCTGGCCATGTGGAGTAGCGTCCGGCATCGCGATCCGGATGCGGTCGCGATGCGCGGAACGGCGTGCCGCGCATCATCGCGCAAGCCACTCGCACCACCGCCTTTCCGGATGTCCGGATGATCGCCCGACGCAGCGACAGCGTGCGATGCCTGGCGAAGCGCGATCGCCGGAACCGCCTCGATCGCGATCAACACGGTGTTTCCGCACATCGGCAGTTGCGTTCGTCGCGGAAGGGATCCCGTGGCGCGGGCACGGGAAAAGCCCGGCGTTTGTCCGCAATCGCGGATCTCCGCGAAAGAATGCGGGAAAGGATTCCGCGCGGCGTACCCGCGCGGAATCGGGTTCCGGCGATCCGGGCTTCGCCCGGGAAAATCAGGCAACGCGCGCCAGACTGTTTCAGCTTTCCACCACGGCATCGTCTTCCGGCTGCGGCTGGCGCATCAGCAGCGCGACCAGATGCGCGATGCGTTCGCGCAGTTCGCGGCGGTCGCAGATCTGGTCGATGACGCCATGTTCGAGCAGGAACTCGGGGCGCTGGAAGCCTTCCGGAAGCGTTTCGCGCACGGTCTGCTCGATCACGCGCGGACCCGCGAAACCGATCAGCGCGCCGGGCTCGGCCATGTTGATGTCGCCGAGCATCGCGAACGAGGCGGACACGCCGCCAGTGGTCGGATGGGTCATGACCGAGATGTACGGCAGGCCGGCGGCGCGCAGGCGTCCCAGCGCGGCGGAGGTCTTGGCCATCTGCATCAGCGAGAACAGGCTCTCGTGCATGCGCGCGCCGCCGCTGGCGGAGAAGCACACGAAGGGCGCGCCGAGGTCGCGCGCGCGCTCGACGCCGCGGGCGAAGCGCTCGCCCACCACCGAACCCATCGAACCGCCCATGAAGGCGAAATCGAAGGCGCCGGCGACGATCGGACGGGTGCGCAGCGCGCCTTCCAGGACGACCAGGGCGTCGCGCTCGCCGGTGGACTTCTGCGCGGCCTTGATGCGATCGGAGTATTTCTTCTGGTCCTTGAATTTCAGGACGTCGGTCGGCCCCAGCTCCGGCGCGATTTCGATGCCGGTGCCCTCGTCGAGAAAGGCCCGGAGACGGGCCCGGGCGCGGATCGGCCTGTGGAACGCGCATTTCGGACAGACCTCGAGGTTGTCCTCCAGTTCCTGCCGGTACAACACCCCACCACACCCGTCGCACTTCTCCCACAGACCTTCGGGAACGCTGCGTTTACGGGCGGCTCCGCTTTCCGTGCGGATGCGAACGGGCATCAGTTTTTTCAGCCAGGACATGCGTTCGGGTGTCTTCGTCGTCGTTCGGCCGGATGGCCGCAAGTACGAGTCTAGCAAGACTGCATGGCGAGGGCCGTTCAGTGGCGTATGCCGGCCCGCCCCGGGACGGGCTCATCCCGCGTCCAGCGCGGCCCGCAGCGGGGCCAGGAAGGCCGAGGCCCTGGCCGCGGCGTCGCTGGTGTCCGCCGCCTCGGCCAGGGCCGCGACCAGGGCGCTGCCGACCACCACGCCCTCCGCCGAGCGCGCCATCGCGGCCGCGCTGGCGGCGTCCTTGATGCCGAAACCGGCCACCACCGGCACCCCGGCACGGGCGCGGATCGTGGCCAGATGCCCGCTGGCGTCGCCGGTATCGAGCCGATCGGCACCGGTGACCCCGGCATAGCTGACGTAGTAGAGATAGCCCTCGGCATCGGCGCAGAGGCGGTCGAGGCGCGCGTCCGGAGTGGTCGGCGAAGCCAGCAGGATCAGCGACAGCCCATGCGCCCGCATCGCGATGCGCAGGTCGTCGGCCTCTTCCGGCGGCAGGTCGACCAACAGCAGACCGTCGACGCCGGCCGCCGCCGCTTCTTCGGCGAAGCGCGCATAACCGCGGATCTCGACCGGGTTGAGATACCCCATCAGCACGACCGGCGTCTCGGCGTCGTCCACCCGGAACTCGCGCACGGCCTGCAGCACGAAGGTCAGACCGGCGCCACGGGCCAGCGCGCGCTCGGAGCTGCGCTGGATGGTCGGGCCATCGGCCATCGGATCGGAGAACGGGACGCCGAGTTCGATCACGTCGGCACCGGCGGCGACCAGCGCGTGCATCACCGGCACGGTGGCCTCCCGCGAAGGATCGCCGGCGGTGACGAAGGGCACCAGCGCCTTGCGGCCGGCGGATTTCAGTTGCGCGAAACGGGTGTCGATGCGGTTCATGGATTCGGTCGCGAAGAGGCGGCGGGATGGACTGCGCCGCGGGGAGGTGGGCGAGATCAGTTCGCAGGGGACAGGGATGTCTTGCGCAGACGATCCCAGACCGCTTCGATGATCCTCATGGACGCGTCATCGGGGTGACAGGACTCGCCATCGCATGCGTCCCTGAGCAGCGCGTGATTGCCGCGCCACAGTCCCAATTCATTGCGTATGCCAGTACCCCAACCATGGTGATAGCGGACGAGATCATCGCGGGACTGCGATGCGATCAACTTGCGATCCTCGTCGGACAAGCCTGCGAGGATGCCATCGACGGCGCGCTCCAGCGTGCGCGGCCAAGCCAGGCTTTCACGGGCCGTGTTCGCTCGGATATCGATCCATTCACGATCGGAATCGAGCAACAGCCGTCGGCATCTCGAATACCAGGCATCGATCGACTGCAGGTCCGTGCCCGCTTCGTCGACATTCTCGATCGCGGCGACGCGCTCGTAAGCGTTCAGCAACTCGATCGCACCACAGGGCTTGTCCGCCAGAGGATCCTGCGCGTATCGCGCGGAGGCGAACATCGGCATGCACAGCGACGCCGCTGCGAACGCCAGCGTCATGGATCGCATCGCCGTACTCAAAACACGATGCCTTCGCGCGCGGCGACGGTATGCACGTCCTTGTCGCCGCGCCCGGACAGATTGCACAGCACGAGGCCATCCTTCGGCAGCTCGCGCGCCAGCTTCATCGCCTGGGCGATGGCGTGCGCGGATTCCAGCGCCGGGAGGATGCCCTCGGTGCGCGCGAGCAGATGGAAGGCTTCCATCGCCTCGGCATCGGTGATGCCGAGATAATCGGCGCGGCCGCGTTCCTTCAGGAACGCGTGCTCGGGGCCGACGCCGGGGTAATCGAGGCCCGCGGAAATCGAGTGGGTCTCGATGATCTGGCCGTCGTCGTCGCACAGCACGTACGTGCGGTTGCCGTGCAGCACGCCGGGACGACCGGCGGCCAACGACGCCGCATGGTGGCCGCTGGCGATGCCCTCGCCCGCCGCTTCGGCGCCGACCAGGCGCACGCCGGCATCGTTGAGGAAGGCGTGGAAAATGCCGATGGCGTTGCTGCCGCCGCCGACGCAGGCGGTGATCACGTCCGGCAGGCGACCGTAGTCGGCCAGCATCTGCGCGCGCGCTTCGCGGCCGACGACGGCGTTGAAGTCGCGGACCATGCGCGGATACGGGTCGGGACCGGCGACGGTGCCGATGATGTAGAACGTGTCGTGCACGTTCGTCACCCAGTCGCGCATCGCTTCGTTCAACGCATCCTTCAGCGTGGCCGAACCGCTGGTGACCGGCACGACCTTCGCGCCGAGCAGCTTCATCCGGTAGACGTTGATCTTCTGGCGCTCGATGTCGGTCGCGCCCATGTAGACGACGCATTCAAGCCCGAGCCGCGCGGCGACCGTGGCGCTGGCCACGCCGTGCTGGCCGGCGCCGGTCTCGGCGATGATCCGCGGCTTGCCCATGCGGCTGGCGAGCAGCGCCTGGCCGATGGTGTTGTTGATCTTGTGCGCGCCGGTGTGGTTCAGGTCCTCGCGCTTGAGCAGGATGCGCGCGCCGCCGACATGGGCGCTCAACCGCTCGGCGTGATAGATCGGGCTCGGGCGGCCGACGTAATGCTTCAGATCGCGATCGAATTCGGCGATGAACGCCGGATCGACGCGGGCGGCATCGTAGGCCGCGGCCAGTTCCTGCAGCGGGCCGATCAGGGTCTCGGCGACGAAGCGGCCGCCGAAGCGGTCGAAGTGCCCCTCGGCATTCGGAAAGGCGTTGAAATCGGTCCGGGAGTCGGGCGTGTGATCGAGCATGGCGGCGTTGGCGTGGTCGGGCGGCGGCGATGCCTCAGTTTATCGCAGGGCCGCAGCGGACAACTGATATAAAATCAATCGAACCCGTTACCAAAACTCACAGGTCATGAGCCGGAACCTGCCGCCGCTGAACGCCCTGCGCGCCTTCGAAGCCGTGGCCCGGCTCGAAAGCGTCAGCCGCGCCGCCGCCGAACTGCACGTCACCCATGGCGCGGTCAGCCGGCAGCTGCGGGCGCTGGAAGACGCCGTGGGCGCCGCGCTCTTCGTCCGCCAGGGCCGCGGGGTGGCGTTGACCCCGCTCGGCCACCGCCTGCACGGCGCGGCCGCGGCGGCCTTCGACCCGCTGCGCGCGGCCTGGACCGAACTGCGCCGCGTGCCGCAGCAGGCGCCGCTGGTGCTGGGCTGCCCGGGCAGCGTGCTGGCGCGCTGGATGATCCCGCGACTGGACCGGTTGGCGCGCGAGCGGCCGGAGCTGCAACTGCATCTGTCCGCCAGCGAAAGCGCGCCCGACGCGCAACTCGGCGGCCTGGACGCCGCGCTGATGATCGCGTCGCCGCCGTGGCCGCAGGACTGGCAGGTGCATGTCCTCGCCCCGGAACGGATCAGCCCGGTCGTCGGCCCGCGCTGGCCCGGAGTCGAATCGCTGCACGGCGCGCCGCCGCAGGCGCTCGCGGCCCATGCGCTGCTGCACACCGCCTCGCGGCCGCAGGCCTGGCGCGACTGGGCCGTGCGCGTCGGGCTGGATGCCGAGAGCCTGCGCATGGGCACCGGTTTCGACCATCTCTACTACCTGCTGGAAGCCGCGGTCGCGGGCCTGGGCATCGCCATCGCGCCGGAACCGCTGGTCGCGGACGACATCGCCACCGGACGGCTGCTGGCGCCGTGGGGCTTCGTCGAAACCGACGCGCAGTGGGTGTTGTGCGCGTCGAAACGCGCGTCCAATCCGCGGATCGAACCGCTGGCCGAGTGGTTGAGGCATTCCCTGCAGACCCGGGGGTCGTGAGCGCCGGTTCGGCTTCAAGGATCTCGGGTCAGGTGCGCTGGGAGGATCGGGTGCCGGCGTTGTCGGCGCGCATCACTTCCTGGACGAACCGCCGCATGCGCGCGGCGTCCTTGATTCCCGGCGCGGACTCGATCCCGCTCGACACATCCACGCCCCAGGCACCGGTGGCACGGACCGCATCGAAGACGTTGTCGGGCGTGAGCCCGCCCGCGATCAGGAACGGCCGCGCGAAATCCTGCGGCACCCGCGCCCAATCGAAGGTTCTGCCGCTGCCGCCGGCCTCGCCCGTGGCGTGACTGTCGAACAGGAACGCCCTCGCATGCGGATAGCGTGCGACCAGCGTGCCGATGGGTTCGCCGCCCTCTCCGCCCATCGCCACCGCCTTCATGTACGGCAGGCCGAAGGCGGCGCAGAACGCGTCGTCCTCGCCACCGTGGAACTGCAGCAGGCTCGGGCGCACGGCGTCGATGGTGGCGCGCACCTCTTCGGCCGGGTTGTCCATGAAGAGTGCGACCGCGTCGACGAAGGGCGGCAGGGCGTCGCGGATCGTCGCGGCCTGTCGGGCATCGACGCGGCGCTTGCTGCGGGCCGCGAAGATCAGGCCGATGGCATCGACGCCGAGCGCGGCGGCCGTCAACGCATCCTCGATGCGGGTCATGCCGCAGCACTTGATGCGGGTACGCGGCGGATGGCGGAAACTCCCATCGCGGAAGGTGTCAGGCATCGAACCGCACCTCGTCCGGCAACGGCAACGTGCGCGGATAACGCGGGCCGACGAACACCAGCCCCTGCGCCGGCGCGGTCGGCCCGGCGAGCGTGCGATCGCGGCCTTCCAGCACCTCGGCGAGCCACGCTTCCGGCCGCTCGCCCGCGCCAACTTCCAGCAGCGAACCGACCATGTTGCGGACCTGGTGATGCAGGAACGCATTGGCCTGCACGGTGAAACTCACGACGTCGCCATCGCGCGAGACATCCAGCCGCTGCAGTTCGCGGCGCGCGTGCGCGGCCTGGCAATGCACGGTGCGGAACGCGGAGAAATCGCGCTCGCCGAGCAACTGCTGCGCGGCGCGATGCATGGCGTCCACGTCCAGCGGGCGGCGCTCCCAGGCCAGCCACTGGCGACCCAGCGCCGGACGCACCTGATGATTGAGCAGGCGATAGCGATAGCGCCGCGCGCGCGCGGAAAAACGCGCGCTGAAATCGTCGGCGACGGGGGCGCACCAGCGGATGCGCATCGACGGCGGCAACCGCGACGTGGTACCGAGGACCCAGGCGCGCGGCGTGCGCGGCGCATCGCTGTCGAAATGCACGACCTGGCATTCGGCGTGGACGCCGGCATCGGTCCGGCCGGCGCAGATGGTTTCGACCGGATGCGCGGCGACGCCGCTCAGCGCCTCCTCCAGCGTCGCCTGCAGCGTGACCGGACCGCCGTTGTCGCCGTGCGCGGTGAGGCGCTGCCAGCCGTGGAAGTCGCTGCCGTCGTATTCGACGCCAAGGGCGTAACGCATCGCGTGGTCCCGCGCCGTCGCCGGCGTCAGCCGAGATCCTGCAGCAGCCGCTCCGCTTCGCGGCGCACGTCGACGCTGTCGCCGCGGGTGGCCACTTCCTGCAGCAGGCTGCGCGCGGTGTCGCGGTCGCCCATGTCGAGATAGGCCTTGGCCAGATCCAGCCGTCCCTGTCCGGGCGGCGACGCGTTCAGCGGCGCCACTTCGGCACCGCCGGCATGCCAGGTGGGCACACCGCGTGGCGGCGAGACCGGCTTCGGCGCTTCCGGTTCGACCGGCTTCGCCAGTCGGTTCCACGCCGGCTCCGCCGGTTCGACGGCGGGCACCTCGTCGGCGAAGGCGCTTTCCTCCACGTCCGCGCCGCTCGCGGTCTCCACCGATTCGAACTTCGGCACCGCTGCGGCGAGACGTTCGGTATCGCGCGCGGGCGCGACCGTCACGACGGGCGCCGCACGACGACGCAGCCACCACACCGCCAGCAGCACCAGACCGACCGCGATCCCGATCCACGGACCGAGGCCGGACACGGTCGCGGCCGGCGGCGTCGCGGCCTGGCTGGTCGCCAGCTTCTGCTGCGCCGCGGCCAGCTCGCTGTCCTTCATCGACAGCAGTTCGTTCTGCTTCTGCTGCAGTTGTTCCAGCTCGGCGACGCGCGCCTTCAGCTCCTGCACTTCGGCTTCGCGTGCGGCCAGCGTTTCTTTGCTCTGCTGGAGTTCCTGTTGTCGCAACATGTCGCCCTCACCGCCGGCGCTCACGCCGGATCGCGTGCCCGCCCGCTTCGCGTCGTTCGCGGAGGGCGGCACAATTTCGAGTCGCGCCTGCGCGGTCGCGCGGGCCTTGCGCGAACCGCCCGCGGTCGCGGCGGCAGGCGTCGCGGCGGCGTCGCCGGCCGGCGCACCGACCACCGCCGGCGGCTGCGGCAGCGCGCGGCCGGCCCCGCGCCACTGCGCGGCCTGTTCGCGCACCACCACCGCGGCTTCGTCGGGCGTATAGCTGCCGATGACGTTCGCGTCGGGAATGCGCAGCACGGCACCGGCCTTGAGCCGGTTGGCGTTGCCGCCGATGAAGGCTTCAGGATTCGCGCGCAGCAGCGCGAGGATGGTCTGGTCGAGGCTGAAACCGCGATCCAGGTCGGCGGCGATACCGCCGAGGGTCTCGCCGGGACGCACGGTCCGGGTCTCGCCGCCGGGCAGGATGTCGATCGGCGCCGCGGTCGCGGCCACCGGCGCGGCCGGTTCAGGCACCACGGACTCCGGCGGCAGCGGGATCGGCATCGGCGCCGGCGACGACAGAGGGTCGGTCGGCGTCGATGCGGTCTGCTCGCCCGGCCGCAGCGGAACCGGTGTCGGCGCCGGGGCTTCGAGGGGATTGGCCGGCGGCGGGTCCGGCAAACGGACCACGGTGTTGCCGGGATCGACCGTCGCTTCCTGGATGGGCGGCTGCGCCGGCGCCGCGGCGGTCTGCGGCGTGTCCAGCAGGGCCGAATACTCGCGGACCAGTCGACCCTGGCCCCAGTCGACTTCCAGCAGGAAGGTGAGCAGGGGCTGCTCGACCGGCGCGGCGCTGGTGACCCGGATGACCGGTCGGCCGCGGGCGTCGAGGGCGACCGCGAACTGCAGGTTGGAGACGATGCCCTGTGGGGCCGACAGCCCCACCCGGGCGAAGGTTTCGGGCGAGGCCAGCCGTGCCTGCAGCATCTCCAGTTCGGCCGGATCGTTGGAAATGACCGGGATTTCCGCCAGCAGCGGCTGGTCGCGCTGCGACAGCACCCGGATCTGGCCCAGCCCGAGCGCCCACGCCGACAGCGGCGACAACAAGGCCACCACTGCCAGTAACGCGCTAACTGTGATCCGCAAGTGTTTGATCACGCTTGTCCCCAGGAACGACCCCGAGACTCTAGCCGCCTGCTCCAGGCTTCGCAACTTCCGGGGTTCGCAACGGTTGTCCTTGTCTCCCGCCCTCAGCCCTCGGCCGCGACGAGCTCGGCGATCTGCACCGCATTCAGGGCGGCGCCCTTGCGGATGTTGTCGGAGACGATCCACAGATTGATCGCCCGCGGATGCGAGAAATCGTCGCGGATGCGGCCCACGTAGACCGGATCGCGGCCCGACGCATGGCTGACCGGGGTCGGATACCCGCCCGCCCTGCGCTCGTCCACGATCTCCACGCCCGGCGCGGTCGACAGCAGAGTGCGGACCTCGTCGGCGGTGATCTTCTCGCGGGTCTCGACGTTCACCGCCTCGGAATGGCCGTAGAACACCGGCACGCGGACCGCGGTCGGATTCACCTGGATGTTCTGGTCGCCGAGGATCTTGCGGGTCTCCCAGACCAGCTTCATTTCTTCCTTGGTGAAGCCGTTGTCGAGGAAATCGTCGATGTGCGGGATCAGGTTGAACGCGATCTGCGCCTGGAAGCGCTGCGGCTCGACATCCTGGAAATTCAGCAGCGCCGCGGTCTGCCGGCCGAGTTCTTCGAGACCGGAACGACCGGCGCCGGAGACCGACTGGTAGGTCGCGACGTTGATGCGCTCGATCCCGGCCTTGCGGTGGATCGGGCCCAGCGCGACCACCATCTGCATGGTCGAACAGTTCGGATTGGCGATGATGCCGCGCGGCCGCTGCTTCGCCGCCTCCGGGTTCACTTCGCTGACCACCAGCGGCACGTCGTCGTCGTAACGGAAGGCCGAGGAGTTGTCGATCACCACCGCGCCGGCGGCAGCGAATTTCGGCGCGTATTCCTTCGAGATCGAACCGCCGGCCGAGAACAGCGCGATGTCCACGCCGGCCGGATCGAACGTGGCCAGATCGCGCACCATCACTTCGTCGTCGCCGAACTTCACGTACTCGCCGGCCGAACGCTCGCTCGCCAGCGCCACGATCTCGCCGACCGGGAATTTGCGCTCGGCGAGGATCGACAGCATCACCTCGCCCACGGCGCCCGTCGCGCCGACCACCGCCACCTTGAATTGCCTGCTCATTTCGAATGCCCTTGTCTGTTGTAGGAGCGCCGGAAGGCGCGACAGCCGGTCGGGATCCGGTCGCGCCTTCCGGCGCTCCTACGGGAATGATGGATGCTTTCGGTGCGGCGCGTCGCTGCCTGTGGGGGCGAAACCGGCGACGGGCCGCTATCGTTTCGCGTCTTTGTCGGTGGTCGCGGGAATTCGCGGCGAGACCTGGCCGACATCGCCGCACTGCGCGCGATGGCGCAGCGCCTGGTCCATCAGCACCAGCGCCATCATCGCCTCGCAGATGGGCGTGGCGCGGATGCCGACGCAGGGGTCGTGGCGGCCGGTGGTGACGACTTCGACTTCCTCGCCCAGCACGTTCAGACCGCGCCCGGGCAGGCGCAGGCTCGAGGTCGGCTTGAACGCCACCGAGCACACCACCTGCTGGCCGCTGCTGATGCCGCCGAGGATGCCGCCGGCATGGTTCGACAGGAAGCCGTCGCGGGTCATCTCGTCGCGATGGAACGAGCCCTTCTGCGCGACCGCATCGAAGCCATCGCCGATCTCCACGCCCTTCACCGCGTTGATCGACATCATCGCCGCGGCCAGATCGCCGTCAAGCTTGCCGTAGATCGGTTCGCCCCAGCCCGGCGGCACGCCGTCGGCGACCACGGTGACGCGCGCGCCGACCGAATCGCCGGACTTGCGCAGCGCGTCCATGTAGGTTTCGAGCGCCGGGACCTGGGCTTCGATCGGCCAGAAGAACGGATTGCCCTCGACGGCGTTCCAGTCGAACGCGCCCAGGGCCTCGTCCGGCCGCAGTTCGCCGAGCTGCGACAGATGGCCTCGCACGGTCACGCCGTAACGCTCGGCCAGCCATTTCTTCGCGATCACCGCCGCGGCCACGCGCATCGTGGTTTCGCGCGCGCTGCTGCGCCCGCCGCCGCGCGGGTCGCGATGGCCGTACTTCTGCCAGTAGGTGTAATCGGCGTGCGCCGGGCGGAACTGCGCGGCGATGTTGTTGTAATCCTTGCTGCGCGCGTCGGTGTTGCGGATCAGCAGCGCGATCGGCGTGCCGGTGGTGCGGCCTTCGTACACGCCGCTGAGGATCTCGACCGCGTCGGTTTCGTGCCGCTGCGAGGTGTGGCGGCTGCGGCCGGTGGCGCGACGTTCGAGGTCCCGGGCGAATTCGTCTTCGGAGATCGCCAGCCCCGGCGGGCAACCGTCGATCACGCAACCGATCGCCGGCCCGTGCGATTCGCCGAACGTGGTGACGCGGAGCAGATGACCGAAACTGTTGCTCACGCGCCGGGCCTCAGAACAACCCGGCCGAGGCCGGTGCGGACGTGGACGCGACCTCGGCGCCACGCAGCGCGGGATCGCGGGCATCGGCGAGCTGCCGGATGCGCGCGTGGTAGGTCACCAGATCGCGGCATTCGACGACGAAGACCCCCATCTGCCCGACCTTGAACTCGACCCAGGCCAGCGGCAGTTCCGGCAGCAGGCGGTTGAGCGCGCGCTCGGACTCGCCGACTTCGCAGATCAGCAGACCGTCCTCGGTCAGGTGCAGCGGCGCGTCGCGCAGGATGCGCAGCGCCAGATCCAGGCCGTCGTCGCCGGCGCGCAGGCCGAGTTCGGGCTCGTAGGAATATTCCTTCGGCAGCGCGTCGGTCTCGTCATTGGTGACGTAGGGCGGATTGGTGACGATCAGGTCGTAATGCTCGCCCTGCAGGCCGCCGAACAGATCCGATTTCAGGAAACGGACGTTCTCGGCGTGCAGGCGGGCCTTGTTCTCGGCCGACAGCGCCAGCGCGTCGTCGCTGATGTCGACGCCGTCGACGTGCCAGTCGGGATTGTGGTGGCCCATCGCGATCGCGATGCAGCCCGAGCCGGTGCACAGATCCAGCGCGCGGCGGACTTCGCGGCCGCCCAGCCAGGGCTCGAAGCCGGATTCGATCAACTCGGCGATCGGCGAACGCGGCACCAGGGCGCGGGCGTCGGTCTTGAAGCTCAGGCCGGCGAACCAGGCCTCGCCGGTGAGGTAGGCGGCGGGAATGCGTTCCTCGATGCGGCGCAGGAACAGCTTCAGCACGTCTTCCTTCTCCGCAAGCGTGACCCGCGACTGGCCGTAGACCGGCGGCAGATCGTGCGGGAGATGCAGGGCGTGAAGGACCAGTTGGGTCGCCTCGTCGAGGGCGTTGTCGTAACTGTGTCCGAAGGTCAGACCGGCGGCGTTGAAACGGCTGGCCCCGTACCGGATCAGGTCGATGATCGTCTGCAACTCGTCGGTCATGGCGGGGTACGGGTCCGGGTGCCGGGCCGGCCAGCGGGCCGGCGTGTGTGAGGGTGACCGCGAAGTATAGCGGCCGCACGGTTATCATGGCCGCACTCCGAGCGATCTCCTGCGAACCGACCGCGATGTTCAACCGCAACACCCTCCTGATCCTCCTGGTCGCGCTGGCGACCGGCGCCGGCCTGCTCACGGCCGAATACGTCTTCAATCGCCGCCCGCCCGCGGATCCCGAACTGCAGACGGTCCGCCGGCTCTCGACCCCGCGGGAACTGCCCGCCTTCACCCTGCAGCAGTCCGACCGCACCCCGCTGGTGCCCGGCGAGCTGCGCGGGCACTGGACCGTGGTCTTCATCGGTTTCACGTTCTGCCCGGACGTCTGCCCGACGACCCTCTCCGAGATGGCGCAGGCCCAGAAACAGTGGGAAACGCTGCCGGAAACCACCCGCCCGCGGGTACTGTTCGTCTCGATCGATCCGGAGCGCGACACCATCGAGAAGCTCGGCGAATACGCCCACGGCTTCCACAAGGACACCCTGGCCGCCACCGCCGACATCCCGTCGCTGGAGGCGTTCGCCAAATCGCTGTCGCTGGTCTTCGCCAAGGTGCCGCTGGGCGAAGACGCCCCGGCCGACCAGTACACCATGGACCATTCCGCCACCCTGATCGTGCTCGATCCGCAGGGTCGGATGGCGGGCATCATCCAGCCGCCGCTGAAACCCAGGGCCATCGCCGAGGACCTGATCGCCCTCACCACGGCAGGCAAGTAGTGGGATTCGTCACCACCCTCACCTACGTGCTGCCGCACCGGCTGCTGTCGTCGCTGGCCCGTCGCCTCGCCTACTCGCGCAATCGTGCGGTGAAGCAGTGGCTGATCGACACCGTGACCCGGAAATTCGGCGTGGACCTGTCCGAGGCCGCGGAACCCGATCCGCGCGCCTACCCCACCTTCAACGCCTTCTTCACCCGCGCGCTGAAGCCGGATGCCCGCCTGCCCGATCCCGACCCGCGCAGTCTGCTGATGCCGGCCGACGGCCACATCAGCCAGTGCGGGCCGATCGAGCCGCTGGGCGATGGCGACGGCCGCATCTTCCAGGCCAAGGGTCGGTCCTTCACCGCCGCCGAGCTGCTGGGCGACGTGGACGCCGCGGCGCCGTTCGCCGACGGCCTGTTCGCGACGGTCTATCTCTCGCCGCGCGACTACCATCGCGTGCACATGCCCTGGGCAGGCACCCTGCGCGAAACCGTGCACGTGCCCGGGCGGCTCTTCAGCGTCGGCACCGACGCCGTCGCCTCGGTGCCGGGACTGTTCGCGCGCAACGAACGCCTGGTCTGCCATTTCGACACCGACTTCGGCCCGATGTGCCTGGTGATGGTCGGCGCGCTGCTGGTGTCCGGCGTCGAAACGGTGTGGAGCGGCGTGGAGATTCCCGCCTACGGCGACCGCATCGCGCGCAAGGACTATCGCGGCAAGGGCATCGCCCTCGATCGCTTCGCCGAGATGGCGCGCTTCAACTACGGCTCCACCGTGATCGTGCTGTTGCCGAAGCATGCGGCGGCGCTGTCGCCCGATCTGCGGCCGGAACAGCCCGTCCGCCTGGGGCAGCGACTCGCGGGCGTGAACTGAGTCGCACATCGCGACGCCCGTGTGTGATCGTGTGCGCGGGTTGCGCACAACCCTGTCAGTTGTGACAGCCGCGGCGGCATTGATCCCGCAACGCGGCATCACGTAAGTTGATCGCAGGCATCGCCATGCGATGCCGCCAAGGACCGCGGCGCACGCCGCGAACGGCATGCTCCGGATGCGGAGCGCACAGACAGGGAGCGCAGCATGAGCCGTACTGGCAAGATCGCCGTCATCGACCTCGAACAATGCGCGGTCGCGATCCGCACCGCCGAAGGCGAGTACACCGTCGTCGAAATCGACCCGAACTGGACGGTGCAGGTCGGCGACACCATCGGCTGGGACAACGACGAAGGCCTCGGCTTCGAGACGTACCGCAACGAAAGCAAGGGCAGCGACTGCGACGTATTCGTGCAGAACCATTACGTCGGTGAAAAAGCGATGCGGCTGCAGTTCCCGGGCTGAGCCATCGGGATCCGCCGCCTGAACCCGGCGCGTTCAGCCGGGCACGTTCAGTCCGGCGCGCGCGCCGTGGCCGCGTCGCGTCGCGGCGGCGCGCCGAACAGCCGGCGGTATTCGCGACTGAAATGCGACGGGCTCTCGTAGCCCACGCGATGCGCGGCGGCCGCGGCTTCGAGGCCATCCGAGAGCATCAGCCGCCGGGCCTCCTGCAGCCGCAATCGCTTCTGGAACTGCAGCGGCGACATCGCGGTGACTTCGCGGAAGCGCTCGTACAGCGACGATGCGCTCATGTGCGCGGCCTCCGCGAGCGCTTCGATCCTCAGCGGCTCGGCATAGCGTTCGCGCAACAGCGCGATCGCGCGTCCCACACGCCGCGCCTGTCCGTCGCTGCGGCACAGCGCGCGCAACTGCGGGCCCAGCGCACCGGTCAGCAGGCGGAAATGGATCTCGCGCATGGCCAGCGGCGCCAGCACCGGCGCGGCGTCGGGTTCGTCGGCCAGCCGGACCAGACGCAGGGCGGCATCCAGCAGCGCCGGCGACGCCTCGGCGACCAGCAGCGCCCGACCCGGCGCGGAGTCCGCGGGCGCATCCTCCGCGACCTGCGACGACAGCGCTTCGACGATCCGCGGATCCAGATCGATGCGCAGGCAGAGATACGGCCGCGCGGGCGAGGCTTCGATGATGCGGCCGGTGATCGGCAGACTGGTCGACACGATCAGACAATGCAGCGGGTCGTAGACGTAGGTCGCGCCATCGAACAGCGCGTGCTTGCGCCCCTGCACGACGATGCAGACCGACGGGTGATAGACCGCGGGCAATGGTTGCGAGGGCGCGCTCGCGCGGATCACGGCCACGCCGGCGACGGGCGTGTCGTGAACCCCGTCGCCGCCGCCCATTCGGGCAAGCCTCGCCGCCAGTTCCGCGAGCGCGGGTGCGCGGTCGTCGGACCCTGGAGCGGCGGTGGAAGCGATGGATGGCATGGCGATTCCCGGACAAAGCGCGATGGTCCGCATTATGCGCATCGCGGTTCGCGCGCGGGACAGCCGAGGTGCGGCGCGGAGGATCGGGCAAGGATCGGCGAGATTCGCGCCAACGCTGCCGCGCACCGCGCAGTAAGGTGATCGCATCCCCCGCGCACCGGAGTTTCCGCATGAACACCGCTCTTCCCCGCCGCACCCTGGGCCGCCGCGGCCCCGTCGTTTCCGCACTCGGCCTCGGCTGCATGGGCATGTCCGATTTCTACGGCCCCAGCGAAACATCGACCAATCTCGCCGTCCTCCATCACGCGCTGGATATCGGCGTGAATTTCCTCGACACCGCCGACATGTACGGCGTCGGCGCCGAGGGCATGGGCGAGAACGAACGCCTGCTGGCCGAGGTGCTGCGCACGCGCCGCGACGAGGTCGTGCTCGCGACCAAGTTCGGCAATGTCCGCGGCGCCGATGGCGCGTTCCTCGGCGTGGACGGCCGCCCCGAATACGTCGCCGCCGCCTGCGACGCCAGCCTGCGCCGGCTCGGCGTGGACCACATCGACCTGTACTACCAGCATCGCGTCGACCGCACGGTGCCGATCGAGGACACCGTGGGCGCGATGGCGCGTCTGGTGGAGGCCGGCAAGGTGCGGCATCTCGGTCTGTCCGAAGCATCGGCGGCGACCCTGCGCCGGGCCGCGGCGGTCCATCCGATCGCCGCGCTGCAGACCGAATATTCGCTGTGGACCCGCGACGTGGAGGCGGAGATCCTGCCGACGTGCCGGGAACTGGGCATCGGCTTCGTCGCCTACAGCCCGCTGGGCCGCGGCTTCCTCACCGGCGCCTTCGCCGGCAGCGGCGCCCTGGCCGAGAACGACTGGCGCCGGAGCAACCCGCGCTTCCAGGGCGACAACGCCGACCGCAACCGCGCCCTGGTCGACGCGCTGTCCGCGATCGCCCAGGCGCGCGTCTGCACGCCGGCGCAACTCGCGCTGGCGTGGCTGCTGGATCGCGGCGAGGACATCGTCCCGATCCCCGGCACCCGCCGCATCGCACGGCTCGACGAGAACGCGGCGGCGACGCGGATCGCGCTGAGCGCCGACGAGCGCACGGCGATCGACGCGGCCCTGGCCGCCCATGCGGTCGCCGGGACGCGCTACCCGGAAGCATCGATGGGCACGCTCGACGGTTGAACCCGCGGCGCTACACTCCTGCGTCGATCCCGCGACGCAGGAGCCCCGCATGTCACGCATTGTCCGCAGCCTGCTGGTCGTGTCCGCCCTCGCCTTCGTGGTGTGGGCGTATTTCGCGCCGCACCTGACCATGCGCTCGATGCGGCTCGCGGCCGAACGCGGCGATGCCGGGGCGCTGGCCGCGCACGTCGACTTCCCCGCCGTGCGCGAGGATCTGAAAGCGCAGTTCTCCGCCGCGGCCTCGGACCGCATCGGCGGCGACGGCAGCGGCGGCTGGCGCGATTTCGGCGCCGCGCTGGCGACCGCGGCCGCGGCGCCGGCGATCGATGCGCTGGTCTCGGAGGAATCGCTGATGCTGCTGTTCGCGGGCCGCGACATGGCCCGCGGCAGACTCGTCGCGCAACCAGCCGCGGCGCCGGCGACAACGCCGCAAAGCGCCTCGGGAATCGACGCCGCGCGACCGCGCTGGAATCCCGCGATGGGTTACGCCGACCTGTCCACGTTCACCGTGCGCTTCGACCTCAACGACGACCCCGCTCTGCCGGCGACGCTGGTCTTCAAGCGTCACCGGTTGTTGTGGTGGAAGCTGTCGGCGGTGCGGCTGCCGCCGCTGCCGGAGTGAGCGCGCGGTTCGCGGCCCCGATCAGCCTTCTTCGCAGCCCTGCAGCTTGATGCGCTGTCCCGGCTTCACCGTGTAGCGCGGCGCCTTCAGCGCATTGGCCTTCGCCAGTTCGCCGAGCTGGCAGTCGTATTTCCGCGCGATCGACATCAGGGTGTCGCCGCGGGCGACCTTGTGCTGGCGCACCGGCTTCGGTTTCGGCTTGTCCTGGGGTTTGGGCGTTTCCTGCGCGGGCGACTGCGCCGGCACCGCGGTGCCGTCCTCGCCGGTGGCGGTCGCGACCACGGTCTCGATCGCGCCGATGCGGACGATCGCCGAATTCGGATCGCTGGACACCAGCTGTTTCGCCAGTTCGGCGCGTTCGCCCTGGATGCAGTAGCGGTTGTAGAGACCGGCGATCTTCACCGTGCCGTTGAGCGTGGTGCCCGCGGGGATCCAGCCGTCGGCCTCGTAGCGCGGGTTGAGGTTGCGCAGCGCGCGCATGAAACCGTCGCGGGTGCCGCCGTTGCCGAGACAGATCGTCAACTCGTAGATCGACGCCGGGCGCACCAGCCGGAAGGTCGCCGGCTTGGCGTCGACCTTCGGGAAGCTCAGGCCGTATTCCTTCGGATGCAGGTACAGCCAGGCCGCGGCGATCACCATCGGCACGTAGTCCCTGGTCTCGGCGGGAAACTGGTTGTAGACGTCCTCGTCCCAGAAGCTGCGGCCGCCGGTGGCGCGGTGCACGCGCAGCGCGCGGCCTTCGCCGCCGTTGTATGCGGCCAGCCACAGTTCGATGTTGTTGCCGAACTCGGCGTAACGCTCGTTGAGATACGCCGCGGCGGCGTCCGCCGACATCCGCGGGTCGTAGCGGGTGTCGAAGCCGGTACCGTCGGGGCCGAGACCGAAGCGGCGGCCGGTGGCGGGCATGAACTGCAGCAGGCCCACCGCGCCTGCGCGCGAACCGATGTGCACGCGGCCGGTGGATTCCTTGGCCATGATCCCGAACAGCAGCGCTTCCGGCAGGCCGCTGCGCTGGAACGACGGCGACATCTGGTGGCGCAGATACTGGTAATTCTCGTGGCTCTGGATCAGCGACACGCGCATGTCGGTGAGCCAGCGGCGGATACCGGCCTGCACCGCGGGATTCATCCGCACCATGTTGACGAAGCGCTGGCCGTCGGCGCTCAGCAGCGCGGCCGCTTCGGCGGACGCCGGCACATCGGCGGTCGCGATCTCGGTGTCGATCAGGCCCTGGATGTCCTCGCCCACCGCCGCGTCGCCCGCGGTGCGGGCGTCGACATCGGCCTTGAGCAGGCGCTTGTAGGTCGTCAGCAGCTGCGAGATCGGGCAGCCCTTCAATTTCATGCACGCGGTGATGACGTCTTCCATGTCCTCCAGCGCGGCGTTGCTTTCGGTCATGCCGGCGGGGTCGTTGTTGCCGACCTTCACCACCGCATCGCGATAGCGGGCCTCGGCGACGGTCATCCGCGCCTTCAATGCGTCCAGCTCGCGGTCGCGGCGCGACTGGGCGTGGGCCCCGGAGTGCGGGAATGCGGCGATCGCGAGCAGCGCGAGGACCGGCAGCAGGCGCGAGGTCGCGCCCGGGCGGGCGAAGCGCCCGCGAAATACAGCGAATGGGGACATGAACAGCACGGCGAACGGCAGGGGATTGCAGGGTAGCCCCGGCGCCCGGGGCCGGCAACCGCCGAAAGGTCATGCCGCTCAGGAGGCATGCATGTCGCGGACCGGGACCGCTCCGCGCGATGCCTGCCCCGATGCCCGTCGACACCGGCCCGCGGCCGCCCGATCCCGAATAGAATTCGACGATCACCTCCGAGGATCGTTCATGGACCCCATCCTGGTCGGCAAGGCCATCACCACCGACACCAGCGGCAACGTGCATCTGCTGCCGAAATTCGGCAATCGACACGGCCTGATCGCCGGCGCCACCGGCACCGGCAAGACCGTGACCCTGATGACCCTGACCGAAGGCTTTTCGCGGATCGGCGTTCCGGTGTTCCTGGCCGATGTGAAGGGCGACGTGGCCGGTCTGGCCGCCGCCGGCGCCATGAACGAGAAGATCCAGCAGCGCCTCGCGCTGATGGGCGATCCCGACTACCGCAACGAAGCCAATCCCACGGTGTTCTGGGACCTGTACGGCAAGCGCGGCCATCCGGTGCGGACCACGGTCAGCGAGATGGGCCCGACCCTGCTCGGCCGCATCCTCGAACTGAACGACACCCAGAGCGGCGTGCTCGACATCGTGTTCAAGCTGGCCGACGACCGCGGCCTGCTGCTGCTCGACCTCGAAGACCTGCGCGCCCTGCTCGGCCTGGTGGCCGAAGAGCGCAAGGACATCTCGACCAGTTATGGCCTGGTCAGCACCCAATCGATCGGCGCGATCCAGCGCGCGCTGCTGCGACTGGAGCAGGAAGGCGCGGAGATGTTCTTCGGCGAACCGGCGCTGGAACTCGGCGACCTGATGCGCACCACCCCCGACGGCCGCGGCGTGGTCAACGTGCTCGCCGCCGACCAGTTGATCCTCAAGCCCAAGCTCTATTCCAGCTTCCTGCTGTGGCTGCTGTCGGAGCTGTTCGAAACCCTGCCGGAAGTCGGCGATCTCGACAAACCCAGGCTGGTGTTCGTGTTCGACGAAGCGCACCTGCTGTTCGAGGACGCGCCGCCGGCGCTGCAGCAGCGGATCGAGCAGGTCGTGCGCATCATCCGTTCCAAGGGCGTCGGCGTGTACTTCTGCTCGCAGTTCCCCGACGACGTGCCCGACGACATCCTCGGCCAGCTCGGCAACCGCTTCCAGCATGCGCTGCGCGCCTTCACGCCGCGCGACCAGAAGGCGGTGAAGACCGCGGCGCAGACCTTCGTCGCCAATCCCGCGCTGGATGTCGCCAAGGCCATCGGCGAACTCGGCACCGGCGAGGCGCTGGTGTCGACGCTGCAGGACAAGGGCATTCCGATGCCGGTCGAGCGCACCCTGATCGCGCCGCCGCGCTGCCGGATGGGCGCGATCACCGACGCCGAGCGCGCCCAGGTGCGCGCCGGCAGTCCAGTCGGCACCAAGTACGACACCCGCATCGACCGCGAATCAGCGGCGGAACTGCTGGCGAAGAAGGTCGAAGCCGCGCCGGAACAGGCCAAGGCGCCACCCGCCCGCACCCGCGCGCAGGACGACGCCGAGGAAGGCGGTTTCGGCCAATCGGTGAAGGACGCCGTGTTCGGCACCAAACGCCGCCAGGGCATGGTCGAGACCATGGCCAAACAGACCGCGCGCACCGTCGGCAACCAGATCGGCAAGCAGATCCTGCGCGGCCTGCTCGGCGGCATCTTCGGCGGCAAACGCTGACGGCGCCGACGCGCACGCCAACCGATTCCCGCGCATCCGTTCGCCCGCATCCGTTCGATCCGTCCATTCCACCCCTCCATTTCACACGTCCACCGAGAGCATCACGATGACATCACGCAAGACGACCGCTTCCCTGCTCTGCTCCGCCCTGCTGCTCGCGCTGTTCGCCAGCGGCTGCCAGCAGGACGCCGCCCGCGAAGCCGAAGAAGCGTCGGCCACCGACGCGGCGACCGACGCCGCCGAACCCGCGCCCGCCGTCGAGACCAAGGCCGTCGAGCCGCCTCCGCCGCCGACCCCGGTGCCGGGCACCGATGCCGCGATCGTCGAAGACCACTCCACACCGGTCGCCGCCGTGCCGACATTCGACGCCAAGGCCTTCGCCGGCCGCTACGCCGCCGGCGACACCGCGCTGGAAATCACCGCCGACGGCATGTTCGCCCTCACCCTCGGCGGCAACGCCATCGACGGCACCTGGACGCTGCAGCCGGACGGCAAGACCGTCACGCTGGATCCCGACAGCAAGAGCGAGACCGACCGCCAGCTCGAAGTGGTCTCCGCCGACAGCGTGAAGCTCGCCGGCACCGCCCTCAAGCGCGTCGCCGACAAGCAGTAAGCGCCCGCAGGATGTCGCGCTGGCGCCCGCCTCCCGAAAAAAGCACGGCCCTCATCACCCGCGAGGGCCATGCGCGGCTGAAGGCCGAACTCGACGATCTCTGGCGGGTGCGCCGTCCCGAAGTGGTGAAAGCCCTCGCCGCCGCGGCGGCCGAGGGCGATCGCTCGGAAAACGCCGAGTACACCTATCGCAAGAAGCAGCTCGGCGAGATCGACCGCCGCGTGCGCTATCTGACCAAACGCCTGGAATCGCTGAAGGTGGTCGACACCGTGCCCAGCGACCCGGAGGCGGTGTTCTTCGGCGCCTCGGTCGAACTGGAACACGCGGTCAGCGGCGAAGCCAGTCGCTACCGCATCGTCGGCCCCGACGAAACCGACGCGAAGCTCGGCTGGATCAGCATCGATTCGCCGCTGGCGCGGGCGATGCTGAAGAAACGCATCGACGACGAATTCGAGGCGCTGCTGCCCGGCGGCGCGCAGCGGTTTTTCATCGTCGGGGTGGAATACGGCGGCTGAGCCCTCGCTTCAATCATCGAACCGGTTCCATCGGGCCTGACGGCGACGACGGCCTTCGCCGCGCTGACGCCTGCAGGCCTGCAGGCGCGCCGTGCAATTGCCGACGGCGCGACGGTAATCGTTTTCGGCGCGGATGTGGCCCGGATCGCCGCCGCGGAAACATTCGCGATTGAGATTCGCGCGTGCCGCCTGGCAGCGCTGGTTGGACAGCAGCCTGCCGTTGACGACATGACACGACGTGTTGCGGTCGCAGTTCGTGGTCAATCCGTGCTTGCAATGACGCACCACCGATCCGCGCAATTGGAAATAGCGCGGCCAGGCGCAGTCGCCCGGACGATTGACTTCGACATCGTCGGCAGAATCGATATCGAAATACTCGTCGATGTCGTCGAAGAAACGATCGATGGCATCGTCGATCATGTCGTCGATGTCGTCGTGACGGTCGGCATTGAAGTCGCGCATGGCGATCGCTCCGGAATGACCTTCCGCCATTGTCGGGAACGATCCACGGCCGCGGTATCGCCCGGATGGGTTAGCCCACAGGGTGGGATGAGCGCACCCTGCGAGCTTCATCGCGGCGGTGGCTTACGCGCCATCCAGTGAACGGAGACGGATCGGCCGTAACGCGCGTGAACGGGGAAGAGGCGACCGAGTTGTCGCTGCGGCGGTATGCGTACAATTCGGCCATGACCGCCACGCCGCCCGCCACGCCCCAGGTTCCCGGCTACACGATCATCCGCCACCTTGCGCGCGGCGGCATGGCGGAAGTCTTCGTGGCCGAGCAGATCGCGCTGCAGCGGCCGGTCGCGCTGAAGATCCTGCGCATGGCCGAGGCCGGCGGCGCGGATGCGATCGAGCGCTTCGAGCAGGAAACCCGCCTGATCGCCGAACTCAGCCATCCGAACATCGTCGGCATCCACGACGTGGGCCACAGCAGCGACGGCGCCCTGTATTACGCGATGCCCTTCCTGCCCGGCGGCGATCTGACCGCGAGGCCCTCGCCGCGTCCCCTGGCGGAAATCCGCAAGCTGCTGGCCGCACTGCTCGATGCGCTGCGCTATGCACACGGCAAGGGCATCGTGCACCGCGACATCAAGCCCGCGAACGTGCTCTTCGACGAGCACGGCACACCGCAGCTGGCCGATTTCGGCGTCGCTCTCCGCACCGTGAACAGCGAACGCCTGACGCAGGTGGGCCTGACAGTCGGTTCGACCGGCTACATGAGCCCCGAGCAGGCGCGCGGGATGCCGGTGGATGCGCGCTCGGATCTGTACAGCGTGGGCGTGCTCGCCCATGAATTGCTGACCGGCGGTCTGCCGTTCCGCGGCAACGACGCGGTGGAGATCGCGATCGCCCAGATGGAGCAGAAGGTCCCGCGCCTGCCGAAGGACCGCGCGCACTGGCAGGGCTTCATCGACAAGGCGCTGGCGCGCCAACCGGCGCAGCGCTTCCAGACCGCGATGGAGATGGCGACGGCGCTCGCCCGCATTCCGGAGGCACCGCCGCTGATCGCGAACCGCAGGCTGGCGGTCGCGGCGGTGGCCGGTGCGCTGGCGCTCGGACTGGCGACGTGGGCGCTGTGGCCCGGCGCCAAAAAGATGACCGCGGCCGAGATCGACCGACTGATCGCCGCCGATCGCCTGCTGCCGCCGGCACGTCCGAATGCGCTGGACGGTTTGATCGCGGCACCGGAACAGGCGGAATTCGACCGGCTTCGCACCCGGCTGAAGGACACCTTGCGGCGGCGGGCGCTCGCGGCGATCGATGCGCGTCGCTGGAGCGAGGTCGAGCGCCTCTACACCGGTTGGCACGACGCCAGCGTGCGCCTGGGCAGCGCGCCGGCGACGCGGGCCGGGGTGGCGAAGCATCTCGACGGCGCGCTCCGCGCGCAATTCGATGCGGCGATCGCGGCCTACGATCGAAGCGTCGCCGAGCCGGCGTTGCCGCTGTTGCGGCTGATCGAGCAGCCGAGCGCAGGGTTGGCCGGGCGGCGGGACCTGCTGCTGCAAATTCCCCGGCGCGCCGAGGGCATCGTCGATGCCGACGGCCCCCGGCTCGGCGTGGTCAAGGCGCCGAGCTACACCGGCAAGGGCATGGCGGTCGGCGTGGCGCCGGTCAGCGCCGCGCTGTATGCGCGTTATGCCAAGGCGACGGGACGCAAGCCCGCCGACTGCGAAGGCGATGCCGCGACGGCCACCGTCGCGCGCTGCGTGACCCATGCCGACGCCAGGGATTTCGCGCGCTGGTTCAGCGAGCAGAGCGGCCAGCGCTATCGTCTGCCCAGCGTCGCCGAGTGGGCGGCGGCCGGCGACCAGGGACTGGCCAACGAAGGCCCCGCCATCCGGGTCTGGAGTCGGGATTGCAGGACCGTGCGCACCGTGCACCGGCCCAACGCGGTGCGCCGCGGGCTGGGCAAGGTCCGCGAGGTCTTCGGCGGACGCGGCGCGGCGGTCCAGGTCTCGCAGAACTGCGCGGGACAACTCAGCCTGAGCCCGCTCGGCACCGATGGCGCGAGTACCGCACACCCGGCCGGCCTGCGTTCGGCCGGGATCGGCATCGGCCTGGTCCGGGACATCGCCGCGTTGCCCAGGCCGGCGGACTAGAGCGTGTTATGCACTTTTTGATAGGCCGCGAAGGTCGTCTGCGGGCCTGAGCCAAGGCGCGCGCCGCGGCCAAGGCTGGTGGCCTTGGCAAGGTGCGCAACGCCGGATCGGGCCCGCAGACGGCCTTCCCTCCGGGTTGCGCCCCTGTGTCGCCGATCCTGCGGCCCGTGGCTTCCCTTGGCCACCAAACCTTGTCTCGGCGCCACAGGCTGCGCAACGCGACCTATCAAAAAGTGCAAACACGCTCTAGACGCGCCGTTGCGCGGTTCGCCGGGGCGCGAAGGCGGCGCTCCCGCAGGCCATCGGCGATCGCCCTCAATCACCCTTTGCCGTCAATCCGCGCGCCCGCAATCGGCGTACGATCGGGCCATGGAAGCCTCCCGGAGTACCGCCATGCGTCGCATCGTCCTCGCTGTCCTGCTCGTCGTCCTCGCCCTGCCGCTGTCCGCCGCCGACACCGCGACCGCACCGGCCGCGACACCGCATCTGCTCGATCGCTTCAAAGCCCTCGCCGGCGACTGGAGCGGCGAAGGCCTCGACGGCAATTCGATGCCCGACACCCACGTCAACTACACCGTCACCGCAGGCGGCAACGCGGTGGAGGAACTGCTGTTCCCGGGCACCCCGCACGAGATGCGCACGCTGTACGTGCGCGACGGCGACGACGTGGTGCTGGTGCATTTCTGCGCCAGCGGCAATCATCCGAAAATGCGCGCCCGCGAGGAACGCGACGGCCGCATCGTCTTCGCCTTCGACGGCGCGGTGAACTTCGATCCGGCCACGGCCGGGCACATGCACGACGCCGATTTCACCCTGCTCGGCCCGGACGAGCTGCGCACGCAGTGGCGCTTCTGGCAGGACGGCAAGCCCGCCGCGCACGTCGCCAACCTGCATCTGAAGCGGGCGACGATCGAACCGGACGAACTCGTCGACCCGCCGCGCTGAAGCCCGGCGGGCCTCGCCCGTCACCTCTCCGGAAGCGGCTTGATCTTGCGGGCGCGATGCGGTGTGCTAGGGACCGGACACATCATCGTCTTCCGCCATGCCCCGCATCCTCGTCTTCCAGCACGTCGCCGCCGAGCCCCTGGGCACGCTGGACCCGTTGATCCGCCGGCGCGGCCATCGCATCCGCTTCGTCAACTTCGAACGCCATCCGGATGCGCAGCCGAAGCTCGAACGCTATCGCGGCCTGGTGGTGCTGGGCGGACCGATGAATGTCGAGGATCAGGCGCAACGGCCGCACCTGCGCACGGAACTGCGGGTCATCGAGCAGGCGCTCAAGGAAAACAAACCGGTGCTGGGCATCTGTCTCGGTGCGCAGTTGCTGGCGCACGTGCTGGGTGCGCCGGTGCGGAAGCACGATCAGGCCGAGATCGGCTGGTATCCGCTCGAACTCACCGAGGCCGGCCAGACCGACAGGGTGATGGCGCCGCTGGGCGCGTCGACCACCGTCTTCCAGTGGCACACCCGCAGCTACGCCCTGCCCGAGGGCACCGTCCAGCTGGCGCGCACCAGTACCTGCGAACAACAGGCGTTCCGCTATGGCGAGACCGCCTACGGCGTGCAGTTCCATCCCGAAGTGAACCAACCGCTGATCGAACGCTGGCTGCGCAATCCCGACTACGGCGACGAACTGGCCACGGCCGGCGTGCCCCAGGACGACGCCAGCATCCGTGCCCTCAGCGCGTCGCTGGCCCTGCCGATGCAACGGCAGGCCGAGCCCATGTTCGAGAATTTCCTCGACCTGATCGGCCGGCCGCAGCGGCGCATCGTCATGCCGTCGCGGGAATGGGTGTAGGCGATCGGCGGCAGATCCCGCGAAACGCCGCGACGACGCTCAATCGCCCCAGTCGAGCGTCTTCGCCGGCATCGGCGCGTCTTCCATGTACAGCGGTTTCGTCGGGACCGTTTTCTTCTGCGGCGGCTGGTCGGTGTAACCGTCCTCGCCGACCACGCTGCGGGTCACGGTCTGCGCGCCGGTCAGGCGGTTGGTGCTGATCGCCGTCGAATCGTGGGCGTTGGTGCGGCTGTAGAGGGTCACGTCGTCGCCGATCAGGCGCATGCGCCGCGCCTTCGGGTCGAAGCGGTAGCGATACAGCGACTGGATCGCGGTGGTGCCGCCGGTGAGATCCTCGACCAGCAGCACGCCCTTCTTCACGCTCAGCGATGCCGAGCCGAGCGGATAGGTTTCCATCGCGGCCTCGCCGATGGGCTCGTGACCGGTGTTGAACTCGTCGACGTAGGCCATCATCACCCTGAGCACGCGAACCTCGTCGTTGGCGGCGACGAACACCACGTCGGCCATGCCGTCGCCGGTGACGTCGGCATCCAGCCGGGTCTCGATCTTCGCGCCGTCGGGCATGTAGGCCGCCAGTTCCTCCTCGGTCGGCTTCGGCGGCTGGATGCGGTCGGCGGCGGACGCGCACATCGCTGCAGCGAGCAGCGACGACAACAGGACTGACGACGTTCTGGAGGACATGGCGGGACGCTCGACGCGGGTCATTGGGCTCGTCCGATGGTACGTCGGATGCGCCCATCGGAGGACAGCCATGCGTCGGCGCGGTGCGTCACGCCTGGTCCAGCGGCGGCGGATAGATGCGCCCCGCGCGCACGGGCTGGAAGCAGCCGGCGCTTGCGTAGAAGTCCGCGTCCTGCCCGGCATGCCATCCGGGAATGCCGGCCAGCGGCAGCGGCCGCAGTTCCAGCGGATCGTCGAGGACGCGGCCCGCGGCGATGGCGTCGGCGACGCGCGCCACGCAGTCCGCATCCCCGGCATCGCCGACCGCCACCAGGCATTTGCCGACCGGAAACAGGTCCGGTACCAGCGCCATTTCCAGCAGCGCGTGACCGATCACCGCGACGATGGCGATGTCGCCGCGGCGCCACGCATCGGCACGATCGAAGAACAGCGCCGACCAGTCGTGCCGATCCCACAGCGCCAGCAGCGCCGCATCGCGCACCCGCACGATCGCGCCGGCCTCGTCAAACTGGGTCAGCGCGTACTGCGCGCGGTTGCGCTGCGAGGGCCCCATCGTGGCGATGTGCGCGATCTGGCGCGCGTTGAGCGCGCGCTTGATCGCCGGATGGCGGCACCACACCATCGCGTTGAACAGGTCGTGCCAGTTGTCGCCGCGGGTGGCGATCGCGCCGCGTTCCGCGATCCGCACCTCGTAATGCAGACCATCGGCGAGCAGCGCCGCATCCTGCGCCACGAAGCGCCGGTCGGCGGCAGACATGGCCGCGTTCAGCCGTTCGATGCCCGGCCAACCGGACGATGCGAACCAGTCGCGATATGCATCGAAACCGGCGAAGATCGGATGATCGAAGACGCGCGGATCGACCTCGCCGCGCGACGGAGCGATGAAGCGCCGCTTCGCCATCGCCGCGGTCGGATCAGTCGTCGAACGGCACTTCGCCGTAGAGGTCGTGCTCGTCGCTGCCCATGATCTCGACATCGACGAAATCGCCCGGCTTCAGGCCGGCTTCGAACCCGTTCTGGATCTGCACCAGGCCGTCGATCTCGGGCGCGTCGGCCATCGACCGCGCGATCGCGAGTTCGCCGTCGATCGCATCGACCAGGCAGCGCTGCACGCTGCCGACCTTGTCGGCGAGCTTGGCTTCGGAGATCTCGGCCTGACGCGCCATGAAGCGCGCGAGACGCGCCTGTTTCACGTCTTCCGGCACCGGATCGGGCAACGCGTTGGCGGCCGCGCCCTCCACCGGCGAGTAGGCGAAGGCGCCGACGCGGTCGAGCTGCGCTTCGTCGAGGAAATCCAGCAGTTCCTCGAACTCGGCATCGGTCTCGCCGGGGAAGCCGACGATGAAGGTGCTGCGGATGGTGATGTCCGGGCAGATGTCGCGCCAGCGCTGGATGCGTTCGAGGGTTTTGTCGACCGCGCCCGGACGCTTCATCAGTTTCAGCACGCGCGGACTGGCGTGCTGGAACGGAATATCGAGATACGGCAGCAGTTTCGGCAGGCCGTCGGCGTTGCGCTCGGCCATCAGCGGAATGATGTCGTCGACGTGCGGATACGGATACACGTAATGCAGGCGGGTCCAGAGGCCGAGTTCGGACAAGCCTTCGCACAGCGCCTTCATCCGCGTCTGGTAGGCCTTGCCGCGCCAAGTGCGCTCCGCGTACTTCACGTCCACACCGTAGGCACTCGTGTCCTGCGAGATCACCAGCAGTTCCTTCACGCCGCCCATCGCGAGCTTCTCGGCCTCGCGCAGCACCTCGTCGACCGGGCGCGACACCAGATCGCCGCGCATCGACGGAATGATGCAGAAACTGCAGCGGTGGTTGCAGCCTTCGGAGATCTTGAGATAGGCGTAGTGCTTGGGCGTGAGCTTGATGCCGATGTCATTCTCTTCGAAGCGGCGCGGCACCAGGTCGACGAACGGATCGTGCGTCGGCGGCAGCGCCGCGTACACCGCGTTCATCACGCTCCGGTAATCCTGCGGGCCGGTGATCGCGAGCACGTCCGGATGCGCTTCGCGGATCTGCTCCGGACGCTTGCCGAGGCAGCCGGTGACGATGACCTTGCCGTTCTCGGCCATCGCCTCGCCGATGGCATCCAGCGACTCGGTCACCGCCGAATCGATGAAGCCGCAGGTGTTGACCACCACCACGTCGGCGTCGTCGTAGGTCTGGACGATGTCGTACCCCTCGACCCTGAGCTGGGTGAGGATGCGTTCGGAATCGACCAGGGCCTTGGGGCAGCCGAGGCTGACGAAGCCGACCTTGCGGCCGGCGGACGTGGAATCGGGAAGGGGCATGGGCGCGATGGGGAGCCGCGGGTGGGCTCCGGGCAGGAAATCCGGGGCGGGCAGTATACCGTTCCGCCCCGATCTGCCCTGAACTGCGCTGGGACACGGCCCGCGGCGCTAGAGCGTGTTATGCACTTTTTCATGTGCTGCGAAGGCCGTCTGCGGGCCTGGGCCAAGGCGCGCGCCGCGGCCAAGGCTGGTGGCCTTGGCAAGGTGCGCAACGCCGGACCGGGCCCGCAGACGACCTTCCCTTCGGGTTGCGCCCCTGTGGCGCCGATCCTGCGGCCCGCGGCTTGCCTTGGCCACCAGCCAAGGCTGCGCCACGGAACCTTGTCCCGGCGCCACAGGCTGCGCAACGCGGCATATGAAAAAGTGCATAACACGCTCTAGGATGACGGTCTTCGGCAAGCGAGCACGACCATGGGCGAGTGGATTCCCCTGACGACCCCGGAAGGCCCGGTGCAGGCCTGGCTGGCCCGGCCGGTGACGGCCCCGCTGGGGGCGGTGGTGGTGATCCAGGAGATCTTCGGCGTGAACCCGCACATCCGCGCGGTGACCGACCGTTTCGCCGAGGCCGGTTTCACCGCGATGGCACCGGCCCTGTTCGATCCGGTCCGCCCCGGCACCGAACTGCGCTACGACGACGCCGGCGTCATCCGCGGCCGCGACTACGCCGCCGACCTCGGCTTCGAGCGCGCGCTGAAGATCGTCAGCGCCGCCGCGCGCTGGCTGCGCGAATCGGGACACCCCGTGGGCGCGGTCGGCTTCTGCTGGGGCGGCACCCTGGCGATGCTCGCCAACACCCGTTTGCATCTGCCTTCGGTGACCTATTACGGCGGCCGCAGCGTGCCCTTCCTCGGCGAGCCCGCGCTGGCGCCGATGCTGTTCCATTTCGGCGAACGCGACCGGCTGATTCCGCCCGAAGACGTCGAAAAGCACCGCATCCATCATCCCGACGCGACCATCCACGTCTATCCGGCAGGTCACGGCTTCAACTGCGACGAACGCGCCGATTTCGACGCCGAAAGCGCGACGCTGGCGTGGTCGCGCACGACCGCTTTCCTCACGGAGCATCTGCGATGAGCCGACACGCGCATCCCGCCCCGCCCGGCTGGCATCTGCATCCGCAGCTGGCAGACGACACCCATCCGCTGGCGCACTGGCCGCTGTGCGAGGTGCGGCTGATGGACGACGCGCATCATCCGTGGCTGATCCTGGTGCCGCGGGTGGAGGATGCGGTGGACATCACCGATCTCGATGCCGCGCAGCAGGCGACGCTGATGCGCGAGATCGATCGCGCCGCGCGCGCGCTGCAGGCCGCGGTGAAGCCGCACAAGCTCAACGTCGCCGCGCTGGGCAATGTCGTGCCGCAACTGCATGTGCACGTGATCGCGCGCTATCGCGACGACATCGCCTGGCCGCGGCCGGTGTGGGGCACCGCCACCGCGCAGCCCTACTCGCCCGAACAACTGGTCGAGCGCGTGGCGCTGCTGGACGCCGCGCTGTCGGCATGAATCCGGACGCATCGGAGCCGCGTTTCGAAGCGCTCGCCGACGATGCCTGGTTGATCCATCCGGCGGGCGTCGACGATGCCGCCGCGGCCGACATCAACGCAACCATCGCGGTGCACCGCTTCGCCGCGCGCCTGCGCAGCGCCGCGCCGGCGTGGTTGCGCGATCTGGTGCCCGCCTACACCAGCCTGGCGGTGTTCTTCGATCCCGAACGCATCGATGCCGACGACGCGCGCGCGTGGATCGCCGCGCAGGACGCAGGCGACGGCCCCGAAGCGCCGGGATCGCCGCCGCGCATCGTCGAGATTCCGGTGCGCTACGGCGGTGCGTTCGGCGAAGACCTCGATGCCGCCGCGGCGGAACTCGGCCTGACACCGGACACGCTGGCGGCGCGTCATCGCGCACCGCTTTACACCGTCGCGATGATCGGTTTCGCACCGGGCTTTCCGTATCTGAGCGGACTCGACCCCGGGCTGGCGCTGCCGCGGCTGACCACGCCGCGCACCCGCGTGCCCGCGGGCAGCGTCGGCATCGGCGGCGCGCAGACCGGGATTTATCCGCGCGAAAGTCCCGGCGGCTGGCGCCTGATCGGGCGCACGCCGCTGACCCTGTTCGACCCGCGGCGCGCGACGCCGTCGTTGCTCGCCCCCGGCGACCGCGTGCGCTTCGTCGCCATCGACGACGACGCCTTCGCGCGGCTGGCACGCGCGCCATGAACGACCTGCGCTGGCGCGTCGAAAGCCCGGGTGCGCAGACCACGGTGCAGGACCTCGGTCGCGACGGCTGGCGCCACCTCGGCGTCGCCCGCGCCGGTGCGCTCGATCCCGCGCAGGCGGCGCTGGCCAACCGTCTCGTCGGCAATCCGGACGATGCGGCGGTGCTGGAAATCGCACTGGGCGGGCCCACGCTGTCGCTGCCCGCACCCACGCGGATCGCGCTGTGCGGCGCGGAAGCCGGCATGCGCTTCGAAGACCGCAGCGGCCGCACGCATGCGATCCCCGGCGGGCGACGAGTCGATCTGCCCGCCGGCCGCTTGCGCATCGGCACGCTGCGCAACGGCCTGCGCGCGTGGCTCGCGGTGGCGGGCGGCATCGCCACGACACCGGTGCTGGGCAGCCGCAGCACCGATCTGCGCGGCGGATTCGGCGGTCTCGACGGCCGCGCGCTGCGCGCGGGCGACGATCTGCCGATCGGCGCGCACGACATGCCCGACGTGGTCGCGCCGGGCGTGGTCGCACCGGTATTCCCCGCGCAATGGTTCGCGCTCGACGCGCAGGACGCCCGCACCGCGCCGATCCGCTATGTGCCGTCGTCGCTCGGCATCGCCGCTGCGCTCGCCACGCATGCGTGGACGGTCGATCCGCGCAGCGATCGCCAGGGCCTGCGATGCGCGGGCGACATGCTGTCGACGGACATGCGGTCGACGGCCTTGCCCGAACAGGTGTCGGCGCCGGTCGCGCCCGGCACCATCCAGTTGCCGCCGGACGGTCGCCCGATCGTGCTGCTGGCGGATGCGCAGACGGTCGGCGGTTACCCGCGCCTCGGTCACGTGATCGCCGCCGATCTGCCGCGCCTGGCGCAGCGGCGGCCCGGCGACGCGCTGCGTTTCCTCGCGGTCGATGCCGCCGCGGCCCGCGCCGCGATGGCGCGACGGCGCGGTGAGCTCGCGCGGCTACACTGGGCCATCGACCTGGCCCTTGGCGACCGACCGGAATCCTGACGCCGCATGGCATCGCGCATCGACTTCAACTGCGATCTCGGCGAAGGCTGCGGCGACGACGCCGCGATCATGCCGTGGATCACCTCGGCCAACATCGCCTGCGGCGCGCACGCCGGCGACGACGCCACGATCCGCGAGACCCTGCGCCTGTGCCGCGAACACGGTGTGACCGTGGGCGCGCATCCGGGCTACGCCGACCGCGCGCACTTCGGCCGCCGCGAGATGTCGCTGCCGCATCGCGAACTGATCGCGCTGGTGCGCGAACAGATCGCGCGCATGGCCGTGTTCGCGCGCGAACAGGGCCTGACGCTGGATCACGTCAAACCGCACGGCGCGCTCTACAACCAGTCCGCGCGCGATCCGGACATCGCCGCCGCCATCGCCGAGGCCGTGCGCGGCCACGATCCGTCGCTGCGGCTGGTCGGCATGTCGGGCACGCAGTCGATCCTCGCCGCGGACGCCGCCGGCCTGCGCACGGCGCACGAAGTCTTCGCCGAACGCGGCTACGGCGCCGACGGCCGCCTGCTGCCGCGCGGCGTGCCTGGCGCGGTGCTCGATGCCGAGGCCGCCATCGATCAGGCGTTGACGTTCGCCCAGCGCGGCGAAGTCGCGTACCGCGGAAGCGAGGCCGGCGGCACGCTGCGCCTGCAGGCGGACACGCTGTGCCTGCACGGCGATCGCGACGATGCCGCGGACCTCGCCCGTACCCTGCACGCCGCGCTCACCGCGGCCGGCGTGCGCATCCGATCGCTCGAATCCCGGTGAAGCCCAGACGATGACCCCGACCCTCGCCGACGCGATCAACTACTGGCCCCTGATCGGCGTGCTCGCCGTCGTGCTCGGCTTCGCGCTGCGCCTGAATCCGGCGCTGGTGGTGGTCGGCGCCGGCTTCATCACCGGCCTCACCGCGGGCATTTCACCGCTCGACGTGCTGGATCTGATCGGCAAGGCCTTCACCGAGAAACGTTTCCTGCTGCTGTTCCTGATCACCCTGCCGGTGATCGGGCTGCTGGAGCGCCATGGCCTGAAGGAACACACGCAGGCGTGGATCGCGCGCCTGCGCGGCGCGACCATGAGCCGCCTGCTCACGCTGTACCTGCTGCTGCGGCAGATCCTCTCGGCGCTGGGGCTGACCAGCGTCGGCGGACATCCGCAGACCGTGCGGCCGCTGGTCGCGCCGATGGCCGAAGGCGCGGCCGAAGCGGCGCACGGCGCGCTGCCGCAGGAGGAACGCGAACGCATCCGCGCGATGGCGGCGGGCACCGACAACGTCGGCCTGTTCTTCGGCGAGGACATCTTCATCGCCTTCGGCGCGGTGCTGCTGATCCAGGCGTTCTTCGCCGATCACGGGCGCCAGCTCGATCCGCTGCACATCGCGCTCTGGGGCATTCCGACCGCCGTCTGCGCCTTCGTCATCCACGCCTGGCGGCTGCGTCGTTTCGAACGCGCGCTCGCCGCGCGCATGCGCGAGCGAGCCGGCACGAGCGCGGACGAAGCGCCGCGCGCGGAAGGTGACGACGCATGATCACGCTGCAGGCGGTGTACTGGCTGCTCGGGGCGTATTTCGCGATGCTGGCGTGGCGCGGCTGGCGCGACGACGGCAACCCGCGCCGCCGCACGACGGCGCTGTTCTGGGCGCTGCTCGCGCTGCTGCTGTTCGCCGCCGAACGCATGCCGGTGCGCGTGGTCGGTCTCTGCGTGGTCGCGCTGGTGCTGCTGGCCGGCTTCGGCGGCCTGCGCACGGGCCGCTATCGCGACGGCAGCGCCGAGGACAAACGCAGGGACGCCGCGCGACTGGGCCACCGTCTGTTCCTGCCGGCGCTGGCGATCCCCGCGATCACGCTGGTCGGCACGCTCACGCTCAAGCACATCGCGATCGATGGCCGGCCGCTGTTCGAGAACGCCAACACCGCCACCCTGACCTCGCTGGCCATCGCCTGCCTGATCGCGCTGGCGATGGCCTGCGCGCAGTTGCGACAGACGCCGTGGACCGCGATCGAACAATCGCGGCGGCTGGTCGACGCCATCGGCTGGGCCGCGCTGCTGCCGCTGCTGCTGGCGACGCTGGGCAGCGTGTTCGAGGCCGCGGGCGTCGGCCAGGCGGTCTCCGGCGTCGTGCGCGCCGCGATCCCGGTCGACAACGCGCTGTTCGTGGTCGTGGCGTATGCGCTGGGCATGGCCGCGTTCACGATCGTGATGGGCAACGCCTTCGCCGCGTTCCCGGTGATGACCGCGGGCATCGGCCTGCCGCTGCTGGTGGAGATGCACGGCGCCGATGCGGCGTCGATGGCCGCGATCGGCATGCTCTCCGGCTACTGCGGCACGCTGATGACGCCGATGGCCGCGAACTTCAACCTCGTGCCCGCGGCGCTGCTGGAACTGAAGGACCCGTACGGCGTGATCCGCGCGCAGTGGCGCACCGGCGCGCTGCTGCTCGCGTGCAATATCGCGCTGATGTACGTCATCGTGTTCCGCTGAACCCTCTGCCATTGAAGCCGCCCATGCGAACGCTCAAACCGCGCACCGTCCTGCTCACCGGCTTCGACCCGTTCGGCGGCGAGACAGTGAACCCGAGCTGGCTCGCGGCCGAACGCCTGCACGATGAGATCGTCGCCGGCCACCGCATCGAAAGCGTGCAACTGCCGACCGCATTCGCGCGCGCACCGCGACTGCTGCGCGCAGCGATCCGCCGACATCGCCCGGCGCTGGTGCTGTGTGTCGGTCAGGCCGGCGGGCGATCGGCCATCTCGCTGGAGCGCGTGGCGATCAACGTGATCGACGCCCGCATTCCCGACAACGACGGCGCGCAACCGGTGGACGCGCCGGTGACGCGCGGCGGACCCGCCGCCTATTTCTCGACCCTGCCGATCAAGGCGATGTACGCCGATCTCGATGCGGCGACCATTCCCGTGGAAATCTCCCAGACCGCCGGCACCTTCGTCTGCAATCAGGTGTTCTATGCCTTGATGCGCACGTTGGCGCCGATGCCGGCGCCGCGGCCGCGCGGCGGCTTCGTGCACATCCCGTTCATCGACGAACAGGTCGAACATCGCCCCAAACTGCCTTCGATGCCGCTCGACGTCATCGTCGCCGGCCTGCGGATCGCGATCGACACCGCCCTGCGCACCCGCCACGACCGCCGCATCTTCGGCGGCGCGACGCATTGAATGGCGGAAAAAAACGAATCTTGCACCAGCTATTGCCTTGATCCATTCGTCCAGACGCCCGTTCCGTTGACACGCCAGCGAGACATGACTGGAGACCCGACATGTCTGCCTATCAATGCCCCCGAAGAATGCTGGAGCACATGGACCCGCTTTCGATTCGTCAGCTTTCGCCGAACCACGCCGGATAATTGCGCCAACGCCCGACCGAACGCGCATGCATCGGCTGACGCACCTGCCAGCGGCTGAGCGTCTGCACCGAACGGCCACTGGCGTGGAAATCCAGACAACGCGCATCCCAGGGCAGCCCGGCGAAATCGACCAGCCGGCGGATCTGCGCCTCGGTGTCGGCGACGACGCGCTCGTACTCGAATTCGAGGATCGGCAGCGGTGAGACCGCCTGCCAGTGGCGCATCAGCCGCTCCTGCTGCGCGATCACGAAGGCGATGTCGTCGCGATCGGTGGCGTAGGTGGCGGACGGCGCGAAACTCTCGCTGAAGATCGACAATGCGATGTCGCGCGGATCGCGCCGGCACCAGACGATGCGCGCATCGGCGAACAGCATCGCGATCAGGCCGACGTGCAGGAAATTGTAGGGCTGCTTGTCGACCAGCCGCCGCGCATCGACCGGTGCGCCGCGAAGCACGACGGAGAGATACGCCTGCGCGCGTTCGCGCAGCCAGGCGCCGTCGACCTGCGCCGCGTCCTGCGGCCAGCGCAGGCCGGTCTGCGCGGGAATGCCGGCGGAGATCTCATGCGCGATCCCGACGATGCCGGTGAGTTCGCCGCAGCCGTGACCCTGCGGATGCGCGGACAGGATCTGTTCGACCAGCGTGGTCCCGCTGCGCGGCATGCCGACGACGAACAGCGGGCGTTCATCGCGCATCCCCTTCGCGTGCAGCGACCGCGACAACTCGGGCGTGAACGTCGCGATCGCGGCATCGATCTGCGCGGCGAACACCTCCCGCTCGAAACCGCCATCCTGCGCACGGCGCAGCCGATTGGCTTCGGTCCAGTGGCATGCGGCGGCAGGATGGTCGCCGAGACTGTCGCTGCGTTTGCCGAGCACGTGATGCAGATAGGCCCGCTGCGGTTCCGGCACGGCGGCGGCATCGGCCATGGCTTCGGCCTCGCGCACGAGGTCCTCCGGCGCCGCGCCGCGGGCGAGCGCGATGGCCGCACCGATCGGGTCGCCCCAGCCGGGCCGCAGCGCGTGCGCGCGCGCATACGCCTGCTGCGCCTGCGTCGCGTCGCCGAGGTCTTCCTGCACCCAGCCGAGTTCCAGCCACAGCGGCGCGTCGTCGGGAAAACGCGCGACCGCCGCCTGCACGACAGCCAGCGCGTCCGCGGGCGCGCCCAGCCGGCGCCGGCACTGCGACAGACGCAGGCACAGCGCGGCATCGGTCGCTTCGGGCGTCGTCGCCAGCCGTTCGTACAGCGCCAGCGCTTCGGCGTGATGCTCCAGCGCATATTCGGTTTCGGCCACCGCGCGCATCAGCTGCGGATGCGTCGGCGCCAGCGCCAGCGCGCGCTGCAGCGCCGGCAGCGCGTCGGCATCGCGGCGCGCGCCGTAGAGCGTCATGCCGAGCAGGTACCAGGCATCGACCAGGTCCGGCTTCGCCGCCGCGGCCCCGCCGAATGCGGCGATGGCCTCGTCGATCCGCCCGGCCGCACCGAGCACCTGCCCCAGTTCCAGTTGCAGCGCGGCATCGTCCGGCGCCAGCGCGACCGCCGTGCGCATGGCATCCACGGCCTGATCGATGCGACCGGCGCTCTGCGCAACCGCGGCGCGGGCGCGATGCACGGCCGGCACCTGCGGCGCATCGCGCAGCAGCACGGCCAGCGCCAGCTCCGCCTCCAGCAGGCGCGACTGCCGCAGCAGGTCGTACAGGCGCGGCAATGCGGCGGCGACGGTGTCCATGCGCGGCGGCCTTCCGGGACTCAGGTCCGCGGCAGGGTCACGCCGGTCTGGCCCTGGTACTTGCCGCCGCGGTCCTTGTACGAGGTCTCGCAGATTTCGTCGGACTGGAAGAACAGCATCTGCGCCACGCCTTCGTTGGCATAGATGCGCGCCGGCAGCGGCGTGGTGTTGCTGAATTCGAGGGTGACGTGCCCTTCCCATTCGGGTTCCAGCGGCGTCACGTTGACGATGATGCCGCAGCGGGCGTAGGTGCTCTTGCCGAGGCAGACCACCAGCACGTCGCGCGGGATGCGGAAGTATTCGACCGTGCGCGCCAGCGCGAAGGAATTCGGCGGAATGATGCATTCGTCGGCGGTGATGTCGACGAAGCTGCCGCTGTCGAAATGCTTCGGATCGACGATCGTCGAGTTGATGTTGGTGAAGATCTTGAATTCGCGGGCGCAGCGCACGTCGTAGCCGTAGCTGGACGTGCCGTAGCTGACGATGCGGTGGCCGTCGGCGGCATGCTTGACCTGCCCGGGCTCGAACGGCTCGATCATGCCGTGCTGTTCGGACATTTGGCGGATCCAGCGGTCGCTCTTGATGCTCATGCGGTTCTGTTCCCGGGCCCGGGGCCCGTCTCGACGGTCGGTAGCCCGCCATTCTACGGGATGGCCGCCTGAGGACGCCCCGCCCGGAAACACGAAGGCCCGGCGGATGCCGGGCCTTCGGACGGCGACAGCGGAAGGTCGCGGGTCAGAAGCCGCTGGCGTTCAGGCGACCGTTGGTGGAGACCTTGCCGTTGCACGAGGCGGTCGGCGTGGCGCTGCCCAGGATCGCGGCCTTGATGTCCGCGGCATTGGCGCCCGGATGCGACGACGCATAGAGCGCAGCGGCACCGGTCACGTGCGGGGTGGCCATCGAGGTGCCGTTGTAGCTGGCATAGCCGGAGACGATGCTGCCCTTCGAGCTGACCGGCACGGTCGAATACACGCCCGAACCCGGCGCGCAGATGTCGACCGTGGTGGCGCCGTACTGCGAGTAGCTGGCCAGCGTGCCGTTGCTGGCGATCGCGGCCACCGCCACGACGTTCGCGTTCGGATAGTTCGACGGATAGCTGGCGCTGGTGTCGTTGTTGGTGCCGGAATTGCCCGCCGCGGCGATGAACAGGATGCCGGCGTTGTTGGCGCGGCCGATCGCATCCTGCAGGCCCTGCGAGAAACCGCCGCCGCCCCAGGAATTGTTGGTCGCGACGATATTCAGGCCATGGCGGGTCTTGAGGTCGGTGAAGTAATCGACGGCCTTGATCGCATTCGCGGTGGTACCGCCGCGACGACCCAGGAAGCGACCGGAAATCAGCTTGACGCCGCTCCAGCACACGCCCGCCACACCGGTGCCGTTGCCGCCGACGCCGGCGATGGTTCCGGACACGTGGGTGCCGTGGTCGTCGTTGGCGCCGCCGGAATTGATGTTGTTGCTGTTGCCGTCGAAGTCCCAGCCGCGAATGTCGTCGACATAACCGTTGCCGTCGTTGTCGACGCCATCGGCCGGATCATGGGGATTGGTCCAGATGTTGGCGGCCAGATCGGTGTGGTTGAAATAGATGCCTTCGTCGATCACGCCGACCAGGACGCCGCTGCAGCTGGTATGGCCGGCAGCCCACGCTTCCGCGGCCTGCGACCCGTACTGGTTGGCGGGCGCGGACGCGTCGCCGTACATGCCCCACAGCGAGCCGTTGGTGTAGTAGGTGTCGTTGGAAGTGGCCGCATGTTGATAGATCCAGTTCGGCTCCGCGTATTCGATGCTGGGGTTCGCCGACAGCACGCGCACGGTGTCGGCCAGACTGGCGCCCGCCGGCAGGCGCATCAGGGCGATTTCGCCCTTGCCGCCACGGCCCTGACGCAGGGTGTCCAGTTTCTGGGCACCGAGACCGCGGCGCACGATGTCCTGATCGGTGGCGGTGCTGCCATCCCGGAACTTGACGATGAGTTCGCCGGTTTCGTGGGCACGGCCTGCGTTGAGACCGGCGAGGACGGCGTCGGGACGCCCGCCTGCGAACGCGACGGAGGAAAGACCCAGCGAAGCCACAACGGCGGTGGCGAGAACGGCATGACGAACGGTCTGTTGCTTCATGTTGCGGGAACCCCCTGAAATGCGGACGAAGGATACGGATGCGGGTTGCGGTCCGGACAGCGCCTGAAGTTCGCCCAAGGCGACGTGCGCGGCGGAAACACAACCTGTCGAATTTACGCCCCCGGAAAGCGCCGCGCATGCCGCACTGCGACATTGCCGATGGACGGCAAAATCGTTGCAAATGAAACCAGGACGGATCGCTCCTCCGGTGCGGCGGGGAGCATCGCAGTGAAAATCGTCGCGGCCGGCTCAGACCAGGCTGGCACCGATTTCCGCGCGGACGCGCGGGCGCTTGTCCAGTTCCTCCAGCAGCCGCAGGGCGACCTGGCGGTAGGCCTCGGCCGCCGCGGAGTCCGGCGCGGACAGCACCACGGGTGTGCCGGCATCGCCCTGCTCGCGGATCGACACCGCCAGCGGCAGCGAGCCAAGCAGCGGCACGCCGTACTGCGTCGCCATGCGCTCGCCGCCGCCGTTGCCGAACAGATGTTCGACATGACCGCAGTTCGAACAGACGTGCTGGGCCATGTTCTCGATCAGGCCGAGCACCGGCACCTGGACCTTCTCGAACATCTTCAGCGCCTTGCGGGCGTCGAGCGTGGCCACGTCCTGCGGCGTGGTCACGATGACCGCGCCGGCGACCGGAATCTTCTGCGCCAGGGTCAGCTGGATGTCGCCGGTGCCGGGCGGGAGATCGATCACCAGCAGGTCGAGACCATCGTCGCCGTCGCCCCAGCGGGTGTCGTTCAGCAACTGGGTCAGGGCGGAGGTGGCCATCGGTCCGCGCCAGATCATCGGCGTGTCTTCTTCCACCAGGAAACCGATCGACATGGTCTCCACGCCGTGGGCGCGCATGGGCACGATGGATTTGCCGTCCGGGCTGTCCGGGCGGCCGGACAGCCCGAGCATGGTCGGAATGCTCGGGCCGTAGATGTCGGCGTCGAGCAGCCCGACGCGAAGCCCCTGTCCGGCCAGGGCCACCGCCAGATTGACGGCGGTGGTGGATTTGCCGACGCCGCCCTTGCCGGAGCCGATCGCGATGATGTTGCGCACCCGCGGTAGGGGGGAGAGGGTCGGCTGGACGGCGTGCGGGGGCAATCGGGTCGGGGTTTTCATGTCGCCATTGTCGCCGGCCGGAAGGGACGCGGCCAGCCCGTTCCCGAGCCTTCTTTTCCGGGGCCTGGCCCGGATACGGCCACGGATGGTTTTGCCGCATCTGCCCGGACGGCCCCGGAGGCCCCGAAGACACCCACACTCACATGACAAGCCCGTTAAAGCCATGTTAAGTTCCGGCGGTAGGCGTCAGGGGGGTACATCTGCCGTCTCGCTTTCGTTCACGACTTGCTTACCGGGGATTTCCATGACTTCACGCAATCCGCGTCGCCTGCGACGCAGCCAGCTCACCTCCGCCATCCTGGCGACCTTCCTGGTCTCCGGCATGGCGTTCGCCCAGGACACCAGCGGCAACACGGAAGACGATCAGGACGACAACCAGACCACGACCGAACAGTCGCAGAACCTCGACAAGATCGAAGTCGTCGGCAGCCGCATCAAGCGCGCCGAAGTCGAAGGTCCGTCGCCGGTCACCATCATCACGTCCGAGCAGATCGAACGTGAAGGCTTCAACACCGTTTACGACGCGCTGGAAACCATCAGCCAGAACACCGGTTTCGGCCAGAACGATTTCAACGCCGCCGGCGGTTTCACGCCGAACGCGAGCGTCATCAACCTTCGTGGCCTGGGCCCGGGCCGCACCCTGCTGCTCGTCAACGGTCGCCGCGCGAACGACTATCCGTTCCCGTACAACGGCCGCAGCAACTTCCAGAACTTCAACAGCATCCCGGCCGCCGCGGTGCAGCGCATCGAGATCCTGGCCGGCGGCGCGTCGGCCATTTACGGTTCCGACGCGGTCGCGGGCGTGATCAACGTCGTGCTGAAGACCAACTACGAAGGCAATCTGCTCAAGATCAAGGGCCAGACCAGCACCCAGGGCGGCCGCGATGTCGGCGACCTGCAATGGGTCGGCGGCAAGACCGGCGACAACTGGAGCGTGACCTACGCGTTCGAGTCGTACAACGCCGAACCGCTGTTCGGCTATCAGCGCGACTTCATGGATTCGGCCGCCGACAACCCCTCGCCTCCGGGCGTGAACGGCGCACCGGGCCTGGGTGGCTACCAGCCGCCGATCGGCATCCAGATCCGCCGCATCAGCGCCACCGGCGGCACGCTCGGCTACGTCCAGCCGGCAGGCCGCAACTGCAACGCCAGCGAACTCTATCGCCCGCACACCTACACCAGCAGCGCCACCGGCGCCACCCTGGGCCCGGGCTGCGGCTACGATCGCTATCCCGCCGAGCAGACCGTCGCCAACGGCAACAACGATCTGTCCGGTTACGTCTACGGCACCTACAACTTCACCGACAACCTCGAAGGCTGGGCCAGCGTCATGGCCTACAACTCGCGCTCACGCCTGAGCGGTGGTGTCGAACAGTGGTTCGGCGGTCCGCAGCCGAACGCCACCTTCTACGCGCCGAACCTCGGCATCCGCGCGCTGCCGATCCGCGCACTCACGCCGGAATCCTACGGCGGCAGCGAAGGCACCTACCAGAAGTTCGAAGAGAACTCCTACGACGTGGCCTTCGGTCTGCGCGGCACGATCTTCGATCGCTTCGACTGGGATTGGACCATCGGCGGCGCCAAGTACCAGGCCATCCGCGATCGTCCGCGCATGACCGTGACCGGTGCCACCAACTACTTCCTCGGCACCCGTCTCGGCACCACCGGCGTCGGCCCGTACACCGGCCTGACCGGCATTCCGAACGGCCTGCCGGTCTACAACCTCAATCTCGACCGCTTCTACGGCCCGATCTCGGCCGCCGACTACGCGTCGATGTCGACCATGGTCCATTACAACGGCAAGTCCGAAAACGCCGCCACCAGCCTGGTGGTCAGTGGCGACCTGTTCGAACTGCCGGCCGGCCCGGTGGGCTTCGCCACCGTGCTGGAAGCCAACCGCCAGTCCTACGATCTCGAAAGCGACGCCCGGATCTTCCCGAGCGTGCGCGAGATCTACAACCTGACCGGCACCGGCGGCGGCGGCAAGCGCAATCGCTACGCGATCGGCGCCGAAGTCAACATCCCCGTGTTCAGCATGCTCAACGTCAGCCTGGCGGGTCGTCTCGACAAGTACGACGACATCACCGAGGTGGACGATGCGAAGACCTGGGGCGTCGGCCTTGAGTTCCGTCCGTTCGACAACCTGCTGATCCGCGGCAACTACGCCACCAGCTTCAAGGCCCCGGACATGCACTACGTGTTCTCCGAGCGCAGCGGCAGCTTCGGCACCATCACCGACTTCTACCGCTGCTTCGTCAACGGTATCGCCGCGACCGCGTGCGGCGGCTCCGGCGGCACCTACAACTACTCGGCGTTCACCACGTCCGAAGGCCAGCCCGGTCTGCGCGAAGAAACCGGCAAGTCCTGGACCGCCGGCGTCGTGTGGGACATCACCGACACGCTGTCCATCTCGGCCGACTACTACGAAATCGACCTTGAAGACGTGGTGACCGTGCAGTCGGGTACTTCGATCCTCAACGCCGAATACGGCTGTCTGTCCGGCACCGGCACCTACCCGAACGGCACTCCGTTCCCGTTCGCGCCGGGTTCCGCGTTCTGCACCGAGACCCTGTCGCGTATCGATCGCGATCCGAACACCAACGCGATCACCGAGATCCGCAGCGGCCCGATCAACCTGGCTTCGCAGGGCACCAAGGGCATCGACGCGACCGCCCGCTACTCGCTGACCACCGATCGCTTCGGCAGCTTCAGCACCTCGCTGAGCTGGTCGCACGTGCTGGAGCAGACCCAGCGTGCGTCGGAAGGCGACCCGATCCTCAGCTACCGCGACTTCAACACCAACTCCGACTACCGCAGCCGTGTCCGCTGGAGCACCAACTGGCGCAAGGGCGACTGGGACGCGACGGTGCTGATGAACCGCATCGGCAGCTTCCCGATCTGGAGCCCGTCGAACAGCAACTTCACCAGCGGCGAGATCGACAGCCGCGTCGGCCCGCAGATCACCTGGAACATGACGGTCGGCAAGAAGATCACCGATGCGCTCTACGTCCGTGCGAACGTCAACAACGTGTTCGACCGGATCGCGCCGCGCGATCAGACCTTCAACTCCTACCCGTACTTCTGGCAGGGTTACAGCCCGATCGGCCGCGAAATCGGTCTGGAACTGAGCTACAAGTTCAACTGATCCAGCGCGACCGCGACACGAAGGAGCCCGGCGAAAGCCGGGCTCTTTTTTTGCGCGCGGAGCCTCCCGGCCACAGAGCTGAACATCATCGTCGCGCCGCTTCCATACCCCGCCGGATGCGGTATAAAGACCTGCCCCGGGGCGGGTTCCGCCAACCGGGCCAAGACCATAGATCCATCGCCCTGGGAGGGGACACATGCGCATCAAATCCTTCATCACCCTGCTCGCGCTGCCGATGCTGGCCGCGGCGTTCATCGCTTCGGCCCAGAACGCGTCGCCGGTCGGCCGCTGGAAGACCTACGACGAAGACACCGGCAAGCCGCGCCTGATCGTCGAAGTCTACGAAGCGAAGGGCGGCACCTACGCCGCCAAGGTCCTCGACACCCTGTTCGCGCCGAACGCCGTCTGCACCGACTGCAAGGGCGACAAGAAGGGCAAGCCGATCAAGGGCATGGTCATCATGTGGAGCCAGAAGCCGGTCGGCGACGGCAGCTTCGAAGGCGGCACCATCCTGAAGCTGTCGAACGGCAAGGAATACAAGTCCAAGGCGCGGCTGCTGCCGGGCAACAAGTTCGAAGTCTCCGGCTGCCTCGGCCCGATCTGCAAGCATCAGACCTGGACCCGCGAGAACTGATCCGGCGGATTCTCTTCGCGATCCGTCCTTCCGCGATTCGCTGAACCCACGGCCCGTGCCCGGCAACGACGCACGGGCCGTTTCCTTTTCCGTCCACGGAGTTCCCATGCGCCGCACCGTTCTCGTCTGGCTGGCCCTGCTCTGCCTGCTGCCCGTCTCCGCCTTCGCCCAGAACACATCGGCGCAAAGCTCGCCGCTCGGCCGCTGGCGCAGCATCGACGACGCCAGCGGCAAACCCAAGGCGGTGATCGAGATTTCCGAGACCGGCAACGGCACGCTGTCGGCAAAGATCGTGCAGATCCTCGACACCAAGGACGGCCCGAACCCGCTGTGCGACGACTGCACCGGCGCCCGGCACAACAAACCGATCCTCGGCATGACCATCGCCTGGGGCCTGAAGCCGCAGGGCAAGGTCTGGGCCGGCGGCCGCATCCTCGACCCCGAGAACGGCAAGGAATACTCGGTGAAGATGACGCCGATCGCCGGCGGCAGGAAGCTGGAAGTCCGCGGTTTTCTCGGCGTCGCGCTGCTCGGACGCACCCAGGTCTGGCTGCGCGAATAGCCGCGACGGCCGCCTCGGGGAGCGGTCCGGGACGCATGCCATAATCTTCGGCCGTCCTCCCCGTGTCCGTGCCCATGCCGCCCCGTCCCGCCCTCGTCACCAACGCGCTGCCCTACGCCAACGGCCAGATCCATCTCGGCCATCTGGTGGGCTACATCCAGGCCGACATCTGGGTGCGCGCGCGGCGCATGGCCGGCGGCACCGTGCATTTCGTCTGCGCCGACGACACCCACGGCACCCCGATCATGCTGGCGGCCGAGCAGGCCGGCACCACGCCGGAAGCCTTCATCGCCGAAGTCCAGGCCGCGCACGAGCGCGATTTCGCCGCCTTCGGCGTCGCCTTCGATCACTACGATTCCACCCACTCCGCCGGCAATCGCGCGCTGACCGAGGCGATCTACGCCAGGCTCGACGCCAACGGCCACATCGGCCGGCGTTCGGTGCAGCAGTTCTACGATCCGGCCAAGGGCATGTTCCTGCCCGACCGCTACATCAAGGGCATCTGCCCGAACTGCGGCACGCCCGACCAGTACGGCGACAACTGCGAGCACTGCGGCGCCACCTACGCGCCCACCGACCTGAAGGACCCGCGTTCGGTCATCAGCGGCGCCACTCCGGAAATGCGCGAGTCCGAGCACTTCTTCTTCGAACTGGGCCAGTTCAGCGATTTCCTGCGCCGATGGCTGGCCGCCGACACGATGGTGCCGGGCATGAAGGCGAAACTGCAGGAATGGCTGGATGCCGACGGCGGCCTGCGCCCGTGGGACATCTCCCGCGATGCGCCCTACTTCGGTTTCGAGATTCCCGGCCAGCCCGGCAAGTATTTCTACGTCTGGCTGGATGCGCCGATCGGTTACCTCAGCAGCTTCCGCGCGCTGTGCGACGCGAAGGGCCACGATTTCGACGCCTTCACCCGGGCCGGCAGCGACGCCGAAATGCATCACTTCATCGGCAAGGACATCGTGAATTTCCACGGTCTGTTCTGGCCGGCGGTGCTGCAGGGTTCGGGCTTCCGCACGCCGACGCGTCTGCACGTGAACGGTTACCTGACCGTCGACGGCGCGAAGATGTCGAAGTCGCGCGGCACCTTCGTGATGGCGAAGACCTATGTCGACGCCGGCCTGCCGCCGGAAGCGCTGCGCTATTACTACGCGGCGAAGTCGTCGGGCGGTGTCGACGATGTCGATCTGAATCTCGCCGACTTCAAGGCACGCATCGACAGCGACATCGTCGGCAAGTTCGTCAACATCGCCAGTCGCTGCGCGGGTTTCATCGGCAAGCACTTCGACGGCAAGCTCGGCGACGCGCTCGAGTCCGGCCGCGGCGCCGATCTCTACGCCGCCACGCTCGCGCGCCGCGATGCCATCGCCGCCGCCTACGAAGCCAACAACGCCGCCGCGGCACTGCGCGCCATCATGGAAGCCTGCGACGAAGCCAACGCTTACGTCGCGGACAGCGCACCGTGGCAACTCGCGAAGCAGCTCGATCAGCCGGACACCGGCGAACGCCTGCATGCGGTCTGCACCACCGCGCTCAATCTGTTCCGCGTGCTCAGCGCCTGTCTCAAGCCGGTGCTGCCGAACGTGGCGTCGCAGGCCGAGACTTTCCTCGCGGCGCCGGTCGCGCGCTGGAGCGACCTCGACGCACCGCTGCTGGGGCATGCGATCCAGCCCTATGCCCCGCTCTTCACCCGGATCGACCCGAAACAGATCGACGCCATGACCGAAGCCTCCAAGGACACGATGAAGCCAGCCGAAGCACCCGCAGGAGGGGCTTCAGCCCCGAGCTCTTCCTCTTCCGGCGAGAAAAAGCTCGCGGCTGAAGCCGCTCCGCGCAAGGCAGACAATGCAGCCCATGCGACTTCGAACGCGTCGCCACGCGTCGCGAACGATGGAGACAGCGCTTTCATCGGCATCGACGATTTCGCGAAGCTCGACCTGCGCATCGGCAAGGTGCTGGCCTGCGAATTCGTCGAAGGTTCGGACAAGCTGCTGCGCTTCGAGCTGGATGCGGGCGCACTTGGCAAGCGCCAGATCTTCTCCGGCATCCGCGGCAGCTACGGCGAGCCGGACAAGCTGGTCGGCCGCAACGTGGTGTTCATCGCCAATCTCGCGCCGCGCAAGATGCGCTTCGGCATGAGCGAAGGCATGATCCTCTCCGCCGGGTTCGATGGCGGCGCGCTGGCGCTGCTCGATGCCGACAGCGGCGCCGAACCGGGAATGCCGGTGCGCTGACGCATCGGACCGACCATCGCTTCATCCCACCGCCCCCGACCGGAGCCGCGCCATGACATCCAACTCTTCGTTCCGCACCGCACTGGCGCTGATCGCGTTGATGCTCGGCCTCGGCGCCTGCGCGGGCAAGCCGGCCGTGGACAACGCGAACGACGTTCCCGCACCGTCTCCACGACCGATCGGCGGCGACCGCGACGCCCACGGCTGCCTGCCCGCGGCCGGCTATGCCTGGTGCGAACGCGAGAAGCGCTGCGTGCGCCCGTGGGAACTGGCGAAGGAGGCCGGCTTCGACAACACCGCCGAGGGCTTCGCGCGGCATTGCGACGCGGCCGCGGCGCAGCCGGCCGGTTGAATCGCGCCATTCCGATGCGTGCCGCCGGACCCGAGCCACTGCCGCTCGTCGAACGCCTCGACCGCCTGCTGCCGCAGACCCAGTGCGGCCAATGCGGCTACGCCGGCTGCCGGCCGTACGCCGAAGCGATGGCGCGGGGCGAGGCCGGCATCGATCACTGCCCGCCCGGCGGCGATGCCGGCGCGCGCGCGCTGGCGCATGCGCTGGGCGTGCCCGCGCAGCCCTACGACCGCACGCGCGGCGAACACAAGGCGGCGCAGGTCGCGGTGATCGTGGAAGCCGACTGCATCGGCTGCACCAAATGCATCCAGGCCTGCCCGGTCGACGCGATCCTCGGCGCCGCCAAACACATGCACACGGTGATCGAACCGCTGTGCACCGGCTGCGAACTGTGCATCCCGGCCTGTCCGGTCGACTGCATCGTGCTGGAACCGCCGCTCGCATCCTTGCCGGAAAGGATGCCATGACCTATCGCGCGCTCGACGCCGACGCGATCATCGCCACCTGCGCGCGGCTGAACGCGCGCATCGAAGAACGTTTCCAGGGCGCCGGACTGTCGAAGGTCGCGCAGGAAGTGCTGTCGGTAGCGCGCGAGACCACCGCGAACATCGAACGCATCCGGCGGCCGCGCCGGGCGATCCGTTTCCTGGTCGCCGGACTCATCGTGCTGATGCTGGCGATCATCGTCGGCCTGGTGGTGTCGGTGCCGATGCCGTCGTCGGAACTCGAACTGTTCCCGCTGCTGCAGATCGCCGAGTCGGCGGTGAACGACCTGATCTTCCTCGGCGTCGCGGTGTTCTTCCTGTCGTCGCTGGAAGCCCGGGTGAAACGCCACGAAGCGCTGCGGGCGCTGCACCAGCTGCGCAGCCTCGCCCACGTGATCGACATGCATCAGCTCACCAAGGATCCGGAGCAGCTGCTCTCGCCCGCGATGGGCACCGCATCTTCGCCGCAGCGCAGCCTGAGCCGGTTCGAGCTGGGCCGTTACCTCGATTACTGCACGGAGATGCTGGCGATCCTCAGCAAGCTCGCGGCGCTGTACGTGCAGGATTTCGACGATCCGCAGGTGCTGGGCGCGGTCAACGACATCCAGGGGCTGACCACCGGGCTGTCGTCGAACATCTGGCAGAAGATCGTGATCCTCGACCGCATCGCCGGACGCGATTGAGCCGCCTGCGGCCGGGCCGCGATTTTTCGCGTCGCGGTCGTCTACTGCCTTCAATTGCCTTTATTTGCCGCCGTCGGCGCAGGCCGAACAGATGCGCTCGACCGTATACCCCTTGGCGCGCAGCTTCTCGACCACGCCGTCGTCGCCGAGCAGGTGCAGGGCGCCGACCACCACCAGGGTATCGTCGCGGGTCTCGCCGTCGAGCATGCGCTGCAGCTTCGGCACCCACGCATCGTTGCGCGCCACGTTGATCCGCCGATACAGCGCCGGGTATTGGGTGCGCATCTCCGCGGCCATGCCGTTCCACAGCGCGGTCGCGTCGCCGCGTCGCCAGGCGCCGTGCAGTTTCTCGATCTCGACCGTCGCGTCGTCGGCTTCGTTCAGCGATTCTTCGAGGAACTGCCGTTGCTCGTCCTTGCCCATGCCGTCGAACACCGCGATCTGTTCGCTGCCCTGTTCCAGCCCGAGGGTGGGCTTCGACGCCTTGCGGGCGCGATCGCTCAGATGCATGTCGAGACCGATCGCGGGGTCGAGACCCAGCTTGTTCATCTCGACGATGGAGATTGTGAGGCCGACGAACCAGGGCTCGAACATCTGGAACACCTGCGGCGCCAGGCCGATCTTCTGCAGCGACGAGGCGTTGGCCTCGTTCCAGGCCCGCAGTTTTTCGGCCACCGGCGCCGGCAGTTCGCTGTCGAGCGTCGTGCCGTCCCGGCGCAACGCGGCCTGCCCCATCGCCATGCCCAGCGCCGGCGACGACATTTCCTCCGGCGACAGTTCGAACACCACCGTCTCGGCATCGTCGAACGCGCCGTCGACGTCCTTCGACAGCGGATAGTCGCTCGGCTTCAGCATGTGGAACGAGCCGAGCAGATAGATCTCGTTGTCGGCGTCCGAAACTTTCCACAGCAACGGCACCGGCGACGGGGCGTCGGCAACGGCCGCTGCAGCGGGCTGCGCGCGATCGGCGGCGACGGCGGCCACCGAAACGGCAGCGGCGATGGACACGGCGATGATGGACAGTGCAATGAACGGCGAGCGAAGGCGCATGGCGATCCTGGGGGCGGGATGCGTGGAGAAAACGATCGGAAAAACGATCAGTGCTTGACGCCGTAGCGCTTCTCGCCGGCGGTGATCGCGAGATCGAGCCGGTTCTCGTTCGGCGGCAGCGGACAGGTGGCGAACGGGGTGAACGCGCAGGGCGGATTATAGGCGCGGTTGAAATCGATCATGACCTTGCCTTTCGCATCGGGACGCGGCACGTCGAGATAGCGGCCGGCGCCGTAGGTTTCGTGGCCGCTGGTGCGATCGGCGATGATCAGCGACAGCGTGTCGCCGCCCTGGTCCAGCGCTTCGATGCGGAAGGTCCTGCCGTCGCGCTGGAATTCCAGCGCGCCGGGATTCGGCGTGTTCTCGGTGGTGCCGATGATCGTGGCGATCGGCAGCACGGTGCCGGCCGGATGCGGCACGAAGGTGGCCTCGACGCGCCAGTCGCGGTTCGGCGGCCAATATTCCAGGCCCTTGAACTGCAGTCGCGTCGGCGCATCGGCATGCTTCACCCGCAGCGCGCGGTTGCCGGCGCGTTCGATCACGGTGAGCTTGCCCTTGCCCTCGTCGAAGCCGACGACGCTCGGCGCGCCGGTGCTGTCGTCCTTCAATTCCACGCGGCCGCCGTTCAACGGTTCGCCATCGAGCGTGAGCGGCACGCCGCGCTCCGGCGTGAAGAACACGCGGTTGCCGTCGCGGGTGAACATGCCCATCGATTCCGGGCCCATCGCAAGGCGGATGCCGCTGCGCGCGCTGCTGCCGACGTAGTGCGACTTGAGCGTCAACCAGTGCAAGCCGATCAGGCTGGACCAGCCGTCCGGCGCGGTCAGTTTCTCCTGGCGCTGGATCCGCCAGAGATTCTCGTCGGACAGATACTGCGCCTCGGCGGCGCTCAACGCCGCGTTCTCGGCGGGCGTCTTCTTCCCGCTGCAGCCGACCAGCGCCGACAGCGCCAGTACGCCGGCGAGCGTGCTCGCGGCAGCCCTCTTCACATGCATTTTCGTCTTCATGCTCAACGCCCCCTCAGGAACCAGCGATCGATCTCGCCCAACGTGAATTTCGCCCAGGTCGGGCGTCCATGATTGCATTGCCCGGAACGTTCCGTGGCTTCCATCTCGCGCAGCAGCGCGTTCATTTCCGGCAGGCTCAGGCGGCGGTTGGCGCGCACCGCGCCGTGGCAGGCCATGGTCGCCAGCAGCTCGTCGCGCGCGGAGGCCACGCGCCGGGACGCGCCATGTTCGACCAGATCGGCGATCACGTCGCGGAACAACGCTTCCACCTCGCCTTCAGCCAAGAGCGCCGGCACGCCTCGCAGCGCGAGGCTCTGCGGGCCGCTGCGGGTGATCTCGAACCCCAGCGCGGCCAGGGTCGCGGCTTCGCGTTCGGCGGTCTCGGCTTCGCGCTCCGATACCGCGACGGTCTGCGGGACCAGCAGCGGCTGCATGCGCAGACCGACGCTGTCGTGCGCGCTCTTCAGCTTTTCGTAGCCGATGCGCTCGTGCGCGGCGTGCATGTCGACCACGATCAGGCCGTCGGCGGTCTCGCTGAGGATGTAGATGCCGTGCAACTGCGCGATCGCATAACCCAGCGGCGGCACCTCGCCGTCCCGGGTTTCGGGCAGCGGGCGCACCGCCGGCTGCGGCTGCGAGGACGGCGTGGCGTACAGCGCGGCATAGGCGGCGCGGGCGTCGTCGACGCGCAGGCCCAGGCCGGTCTGCGGCATCGGCCGGTTCCACGCCTGCGGGTACGAGGATGGCGTCGATGGCGATGCGCCGGGAGCCATCGATGACGGGAATGACGACGGCGATGCGGCTTCCCCCGGCATCCCGGCGGACACGCCGGCGGGCGCGCCCGCGCGGGTCTCGGCCAGCGCGGCCTGCAGCGTGCGGTAGACGAAATCGTGGATCGCGCGACCGTCGCGGAAGCGGACTTCGTGTTTCGCCGGATGCACGTTCACGTCGACCCGGCGCGGATCGACTTCGAGGAACAGCACATACGCCGGCTGGCGGCCATGGAACAGCACGTCGGCGTAGGCCTGCTTGACCGCATGCGCGATGCTGCGGTCGCGCACCGCGCGGCCGTTGACGAACAGATACTGCTGGTCGGTGCTGGCGCGCGAATACGCCGGCTGCGCGATCCAGCCGCTGAGCCGCATCAGGCTGCCGCTGTCGGTGGACAGCGGCGCGATGTGGTCGATCTGCAGCGCATTGGCGAGGAATTCCTCGCTCAGCGTCTCGGCCAGGCGTTCGCCCGAGAACAGCGCACCGCCGTCGCCCTTGTAGCGGCGGAGCGGCTTGCCGTTGTGGCTGACGCGCAGTTCCACGTCGGGCCGGGCCAGTGCGAGCTGGCGCAACCATTCCTCGATATGGCCGAGCTCGGTGCGCTCGGCGCGCAGGAATTTGCGCCGCGCCGGCACGTTGTAGAACAGGTCGCGCACTTCGACCGTGGTGCCGGCGGGCTGCTGTTTCGGCGCCGGCTCGCCGACCCGGCCGCCGTCCACGGCCAGCGCGATGCCATGGCCGTCGTCGCCGCGGCGCGAAGCGATGACGAAGCGGCTGACCGACGCGATCGACGGCAAGGCTTCGCCGCGGAAACCGAGCGTGGCCACGGCTTCGAGGTCGTCGAGCGAGGCGATCTTGCTGGTGGCGTGGCGCTGCACCGCGAGCGCCAGTTCCTCGGGCGCGATGCCGCCGCCGTCGTCGCGCACGCGGATCAGGCGCACGCCGCCCTCTTCCAGATCGATGTCGATGCGCCGCGCGCCGGCGTCGATCGCGTTCTCGACCAGTTCCTTCACCACCGACGCCGGGCGTTCGATGACTTCGCCGGCAGCGATCTGGTTGACGAGGGTGTCGGGGAGCTGGCGGATGGTCACGTCGGAGGATGGCGCCGGCGTGCGGCGTTCGCGGGAACAGGCGTGATGATAATCCCCGGGCGCGGGGACCGCTGGAACGATGTGCGCGGTTCGTGCGCGAGCCGCGGAATGACGGGGCCGAGCGCGCCCCGTCGGCGTCGCCTCAGGGACTGCCGCCGGTAGAGATGACCTTCGGCGCCGCGGCGCTGGCCACCACCGTCGCTTCCTGCGCCCTGGCGCGCGCGGCATAGAGCGTGCCCGGCGGCGGCTGGCGGGTGAAATACGCGTCGACGCCCTGCAGCACGGCCTTGGCCAAGGTCCGCTGGTAGGCGGGATTGATGAGCCGGCGCTCCTCGTCGGGATTCGAGATGAACGCGGTCTCGACCAGCATGGCCGGCATGTCGGACGTGCGCAGCACCGAGAAATTCGCGCGCTCGATGTTCGGCTTGTGGTTGAAGCCGATGCCCTTCAGGCCCGAGAGCACATGGCCGGCGGCGTCTTCCGATGCCTTCATCTGCCCGCTCTGGGTCAGATCGAGCAGCACCGTCGCCAGCGTGTTGTCCGGCTTCCTGACGCCCGCTCCGCCGATCAGGTCGGCGGCGTTTTCCTTGTCGGCGAGCCAGCGCGCGCGCTGCGAGGAGGCGCCGCGCAGCGACAGCACGTAGACGGACGACCCCTTGGCGGCGCGGTTTTCGGCGGCGTCGGCGTGGATCGAGATGAAGATGTCGGCCTTGGCCTGACGGGCCAGCTGGGTCCGGCGCGGCAGCGGCAGGAACATGTCGCTGTCGCGGGTCAGCACCGCCTTCAATCCCGGTGTCGCGTTGATCTGGCGCGCGAGCTCGCGGGCGATCGCGAGGGTCACGTCTTTTTCACGCTTGCCGGTCGGACCGATCGCACCGGGATCCTGGCCGCCGTGACCGGGATCGATCGCGACGATCAGAGGCCGCGTGCCCGCACGCAGGTCGCGCAAGGTCTTGCCGCCGGCCGGTGCGGGCGGCTCGGCGTTGGTCACTGCCGGCTGCGGCGCGGTCGTGCCCGTGCCCGTGCCCGTGCCCGTGCCCGTGCCGGAAGGTACGCCCGAAGATGACGGTGCGGCCGGAACCGCCGCGACGCCGCCTGCAAGAATTTGCGCGGGCGTCTGCGTCGCCGAAGGCGGGATCGTCGACGCGGCGGACTGCGATGCGACCGTGGCCGCCGGATGGACGGCCGCCGGCGCGGGAACCGTCGGTGCGGATGCCGTCGGTGCGGATCCTGTCGGATTCTGCGCGACCGCATTCGCGACCGCAGGATTCACGGCCGTGGGATGCGACGCGGACGGCTGCGGAGCCGCCGCATGAGTCGCCGGCGGGACGGCCGCGACCGGCTTGCCGCCGTCGCCGGGCCATTCCAGCACGAGCCGCGCGCCGCCGTCGGCGCCGCGCTCCAGGCGCGGCTTGAGCGGCGTGACCGGCGCGGCCAGATCGAACACGATGCGGGTGGTGCCCGGTGCGGGCTGCCCGCGACGCACCGCCTTGACCACGCCGACAGGCGCCGGCAATTGCAGGGTGCGGGCAGCATCGGTGTCGGGGAGATCGACCACGAAGCGGTCGGGGTTGGCGAGGCGCAGCGTGCGGAAGGCGACGTCGGCCTGCAGATGCAGTTCCGCGCGCGTGCCGGTGGCCCCGTCGCTCAACTGCAGATCCTTGATTTCATTGGCTTGCGCAAGGTTCCAGCACAGGGCCGCCAGCAAGGCCAGGCCCAGGATGATCTGCTGTACGGTGGTCCCCTTGACGCGCATGGCCGGTAGTCAAACACCAGCCGCGGATTTTTTCAAGCACTTTTCCCTTGATAATCCGCAACCTGCCGCGACTTCCTGCCCTGTGGGTTCAGCAAGGGGCCGCAAGCCCCTGCCCGGCCGCAAGTCGTTCCAACCAGACGCGGCCCGCCGGACTCAGCGGCGTGAGCACGCAGCGACGCCCTTCGCCCTCGATCGCCAGCGCCACGTGCAGGTCGGGCGCGGGCAACGCATCGCCGCCGCGCTCCGGCCATTCGACCAGCCACAGCGCCGCATCGGCATCGTCCAGCCCCAGGAATTCCAGCTCGGCGCCGTCGCCGATCCGGTACAGGTCCAGATGCAGGGCTTCGCCGCCCGCGGCGAGCGGATAGCGTTCGACGAGGGTGTAGGTCGGGCTGCGGATCGCGCCGCTCACCCCCAGCGCACGCAGCCAGCCGCGCGCCAGGGTGGATTTGCCGGCGCCGAGATCGCCCTGCAGCAACACGACGGCCGGCCGCGGCGCGGTCTGCGCCAGCGCCCGCGCGAGGCGTTCGGTGGCGTCGGCATCGACGAGCTGCAACACGATCGATGCGGTCATGCGCGCGTCACGGGATTCGCGAGACGACGCAGCTGCGGGAAGAGATCCGACGGCAGCAGCCCGCGCTCGCCGCCATCGCGCGCGGCGGCATCGCCGGCCGCGGCATGCAGCAGCGCACCGCAGACCGCAGCCTCGAAAAACGAGAGCCCCTGCGGACGCCCCTGTGCGAGCAGCGCCGCGATCGTGCCGGTCAGCACATCGCCCATGCCGCCGGTGGCCATGCCGGGATTGCCCGCATCCACGATCGCCGGAATCTCGCCGGGCGCCGCGATCACGCTGCCGGCGCCCTTCAATACGACCGTGCATGCGTAGCGTCCCGCCAGCCTGCGCGCGGCCTGCACGCGATCACGTTCGACCTCGGCCACGGTCTCGCCGAGCAGCCGCGCCGCTTCGCCCGGATGCGGCGTGATCACCGCATCGCCGAGCGTCCGGGCATCGCGACGCGCGATCGCGTTCAGCGCGTCGGCGTCGAGCACGCACGGCAGATCGGTCGCGAGCGCGGCGTCGAGCATCGCGGCGCCCCATTCGCCATCGCCGAGGCCCGGGCCGATCGCGATCACGCCGGCGGCGTCGAGCAGCGGCCGCAATCCGCTTGCGTCGTCCACTGCGCGCGTCATGCATTCGGGGCGCCGGGCCAGCAGCGCCGGCACGTGTTCGGCGCGCGTCGCCGCGCTGACCAGGCCCGCGCCGGTGCGCAATGCGGCTTCGGCGCAGAGCGCGAGCGCGCCGCCGTAACCGCGATCGCCGCCGATGCACAGCACATGCCCGAACCGGCCCTTGTGCGCATCGCGCGCGCGCGGCGGAAACCAGCGCGGCAGCGCGGCGACGCGCGCGATGCATGCGGCGGGCTCGAGATCGTCGAAGACGTGATCGGCCAGCCCCAGCGTGTCGATCACGACCTCGCCCGCCGCCGCGCGGCCGCGGCCGGTGTAGAGACCGGGCTTGCCGGCGATGAACGCCAGCGTCACGTCGGCGCGCACCGCGACGCCATCGTGATGGCCGCTGTCGGCATCGACGCCCGAGGGAATATCGAGCGCGAGGATCGGTGCCGCGTTGTCGTGATCGAGCGCGGCGACCAGATCCGCGGCGGCGCCTTCGAGCGCGCGATGCAGGCCGATGCCGAACAGCGCGTCCACCCAGACATCGACCTGCGGCAGCCCCTCGTCGACGACGAAAGTCGCGGCTTCGCCGCCGGCCAGCAGATAGGCCTCCGCGGCGCGGCGCGCCGCGCCCGCCTTCACTTCATCGCCCAGGCGCAGCACGAACACGTGGCGTCCGGAACTGCGCGCCAGCTCGGCCAGCACGTAGCCGTCGCCGCCGTTGTTGCCGGGCCCGCAGACCACGCCGATGCGCTGGGCCTCGGGCCAGCGATCCAGCAGCAGTCGCCACGCGGCCAGACCGGCGCGGGCCATCAGGTCATCCTCGTCCAGACCGACGCGGGACATGGCCACCTGTTCGGCGACGCGCACCGCGGCGCTGCGATGGACCTTCGGCAGATCGTGGAGGAAGCCGTTGCGCATGCCCGGATTCTATACTTCCCCGGTGAATGCCCGCTCCGACATCGATCTCAATGCGCTCGCCCGCCGGGTGAAGACGCTGGCGGCCGGATTCGGTTTCCAGCGCTGCGGGATCGCCGATGTCACGCTGGGCGAGGACGAAACCCATCTGCGCGACTGGCTGGCGCAGGGCCTGCATGGTTCGATGCGCTGGATGGCCGAGCACGGCGACAAGCGCAGCCGTCCGGCCGATCTGGTGCCAGGCACCCTGCGGGTGATCTCGGTGGGTCTGGACTACGGCCGCGATCCCGACGAGGCCTGGGCGACGCTGGACGACGGCGAACGCGCCTACGTCGCGCGCTACGCGCTGGGTCGCGACTACCACAAGCTGATGCGCAACCGGCTGCAGAAACTCGCCGATCGCATCGCCGCGGAAATCGGCCCGTTCGGGCATCGCGTGTTCGTGGACTCCGCGCCGGTGCTGGAACGCGCGCTGGCGCGCAACGCCGGGCTCGGCTGGATCGGCAAGCACACCTGCCTGATCGACAGCGACGGCGGCTCTTGGTTCTTTCTGGGCGAGTTGTACGTCGACCTCGCGCTGCCGATCGACCCGCCCGCGACCGCGCACTGCGGCACCTGCACGCGCTGCATCGAGATCTGCCCGACGCAGGCGATCGTCGCGCCGTACCGGCTCGACGCGCGGCGCTGCATCGCCTATCTCACCATCGAACACGAAGGCGCCATCGATGAAGATCTGCGGCCGCTGATCGGCAACCGCATCTTCGGCTGCGACGACTGCCAGCTCGTCTGTCCCTGGAACAAGTTCGCGCAGCGCACCGACGAGCCGGATTTCCGGGTCCGCAACAACCTCGACCAGGCGACCCTGGCCGAGCTGTTCGCATGGAGTGAAGACGAATTCCTGCAGCGCACGGAAGGCTCGCCGATCCGCCGCAGCGGTTACGCGCGCTGGCTGCGCAATCTCGCGATCGCCCTGGGCAATGCGCCGACCACGCCGGACGTCGTCGCCGCGCTGGCATCGCGTCGCGACATCGACGATGCGATGGTGCGCGAACATGTCGCGTGGGCGCTGGCCCGTCATCGCGCATAGGGTGCGCCTGGGCGCACCGGCTTTTATTCACGGACAGCTGCCGTATGCGCACACGTCAGCGAGCGGCCCGCGAAGAAAATCGGTGCGCCCAGGCGCACCCTAGGCGCGGTTGCGAATTTCCGCCAGCAACGCCCGCGTCACCGGATCGTCAACCTCGGCATCGCCCTGCAGCGCCGGCAACAGCTTGCTGGCGACCTGCTTGCCGAGCTCGACGCCGAACTGGTCGAAGGCATTGATGCCCCACAGCACGGACTGCAGATAGACGCTGTGTTCGTACATCGCGATCAGCGCGCCGAGCGATTCCGGCGTCAGCGCATCGAGCAGCAACAGCGTGCTCGGGCGATTGCCGGCGTAGGCGCGATGCGGGTCGTCGCTGGCCTGGCCGTTCGCGAAGGCTTCGGTCTGCGCCAGCAGGTTCGCGAGCAGCGCCGCGTGATTGTCGCCATGCGCGTGATCGGCGCGGATCACGCCGATGAAATCCGCGGGCACGATCTGCGTGCCCTGATGCAGGGCCTGGAAGAAGCTGTGCTGGGTGTCGGTGCCCGCCCCGCCCCACCACACCGGCACGGTATGGCCGGCCAGCGCGCCGCCGTCGAGTCGCACGGATTTGCCGAGGCTTTCCATCACCAGCTGCTGCAGATAGTTCGGCAACAAGCGCAGACGCTCGTCGTAGGGCAGCACCGCCTGCGCCGCCGCGTGCAGTGCGTTGCGGTTCCAGATCGCGGTGAGCGCATGGCAGACCGCGAGATTGCCGCGCAGCGGCGCCGACAACACGTGCGCGTCCATCTCCGCGGCGCCCGCGAGCAACCGCTCGAAACCGTCCATGCCGATCGCCAGCGCGATCGGGAAACCCACCGCCGACCACAGCGAATAACGACCGCCGACCCAGTCCCACATCGGCAGGATCCGGCTGTCGTCGATGCCGAAGGCCGCGGCGCGCGCCACGTTGGCGCTGACCGCGTAGATGCGGCCGCCGTCGCGACCCGCATGGTCGCCGAGCCAATCGCGCACCACGGTGCCGTTGAGCAGGGTTTCCTGGGTGCCGAAGGTTTTCGAGATCAGGATCGCGGCGGTGCGCGCGGGATCCAGCGATGCCAGCGTGCGGCGCACCGCGTTGCCGTCGACGTTGGACACGAAATGCACGCGCAGCCCGGCGTCGCCATCGGCCAGCGCATCGGCGACGAGGCGCGGACCGAGATCGGAACCGCCGATGCCGACGCTGACCACGTCGGTGACGCCGGAAGCACGGATGTCGTCGATCAGCGTCGCCATCCGCGCGCGCGCGGCGCGCGCCTGCGCGGACGCGTCGCGGGCGATGACGCTGTCGGACAGATCGCCACGCAGCGCGGTATGCAACGCGGCACGGCCCTCGGTGACGTTGACCGGATGACCGTCGAACAGCCGTCGCACCGCCGCCGGCAGATCCGCGCGTTCGCCCAGCGCGAACAGCGCGTCGACCGCGGCGCGGTCGTAATGCTGGCGGGCGAAGCTGGCGTACAGCGGGCCGACGCGCAGCGCGAAGTCGCGCGGGCGATGCAGGTCTTCGGCGATCAGGCGGGCGATCGGCGTGCTGCGCAGACGATCGGCGTGCGGATGCAGCGTATCGAAGTCGGAATGCGGCATGGCGGGACTCGTTGCGGGGGCATGCGGTGGCAAGGCCGCATCTTGCCAGATGCGGCCTGCGGGACGGGCATCGCCCGGGGTGCAAACGAAACCAGCGCCGCTGTCGCCGCGGCTCAGCCCAGCGCGAATTCGAGGTTGTCGATCAACCGGGTCCGGCCCAGGCGCGCCGCGATCAATGCCACCCGCGGGCCCGGCACCGCGTAACCGGCGGGCGAGATGTCGGGTTCGGCCAGATCCGGCGTGCGGATCGCGGCGTAATCCACCGAGAACCCGACGTCCTCCAGGCGCAGCGCGGCGCCGGCCTCGACCGAGGTGCGAGAGACGCCGGCCAGCAATTGCGCGCGCATGTCCTGCAGCGTGCGATGGATCTCCGCGGCGATCACGCGGTCTTCGGCGGAGAGGTACTGATTGCGCGAACTCATCGCCAGGCCATCGGCCTCGCGCACGATCTCGCCGCGCAACAGCGTCAGCGGATAGGCCAGATCGGTGACCATCTGCTGGATCACCGCGAGCTGCTGGAAATCCTTCTTGCCGAACGCGGCCACGTCCGGCTGCACCTGATTGAACAGTCGCGCCACCACCGTGCACACGCCGTCGAAATGGCCCGGCCGATGTGCGCCTTCCAGCACGTCGGCCACGCCGGGCACGCGCATGCGCACCGCAAGATCGACGCCGAAGGGATACATGCCCTCCACCGTCGGCAGCCACAACGCATCGCAGCCGGCGGCTTCGAGGCCGCTGGTGTCGGCTTCCGGTGTGCGCGGATAACGGGTGAAATCCTCGTTCGGCCCGAACTGGGTCGGATTCACGAACACGCTGGAAATGATCCGGTCCGCATGCTGCCGCGCCAGCGCGACCAGCGAGTAATGTCCGGCGTGAAGATTGCCCATGGTCGGCACGAAGCCGATACGCAGGCCTTCCCGGCGCCAGCCGAGGATCCGCTCGCGCAGGCCGCGCAGTTCGGTGATGGTTTCGATCATGGGCGTCTTCGATGTTGGAGAGTGCGGCGTATCAGCCGGCCAGGATGCGGACCCATGCGGCATGGACCCAGCCGGACGCGCAGGGACCACGATACGCATGGGCCTTCGGGAGCGCACTGGAGACGCCGCATGCGTCCGAGGTCTGCCCCGCACGCGGGTAGACGACAGACATCCACTTCCCGTCGGGCGACATCCCGCAGACGAAGAAGGCATCGCCTTCGCGCAGGCGGTCGCGCATGGCGTAATCCGCGCCCGGGCCGCCGCGCACGGCGAGGAATCCATCGCCCTCCGGATTCAGCCCGGACACTTCGGCCCAACTGCCGCAGGCGTCGAGCGATGCGTCCTCGCCGACGATCATCGGGACGTCCCGCCGCGCGGCCGCGGCCGCGCATGCGACCAGCATCGCCGCGATGAAGACATGCCTCCGGAAGGTGCCCGCGCGGTTCATTGGTACGCGTGCGCCGCGTCCGGGAAGCTGCCGTCGCGCACCGCCGCACAATACGCCTGCACGGCGCCGGCGATCGAACCGCCTTCGACGAGGAAATCCTTCACGAACTTCGGCCGGCGATGGCCGCCGTCGAGACCGAGCATGTCGTGCAGCACCAGCACCTGGCCGTCGCAGTGCGGGCCGGCGCCGATGCCGATGGTCGGGATCGCGCTGGCGGCGGTGATCGCCTGGGCCAGCGCGGTCGGCACGCATTCCAGCACCAGCAGCGATGCGCCGGCGTCGGCGACCGCATGCGCATCCTCGCGCAGTTTCGCGGCCGCGCGCTCCTCGCGCCCCTGCACCTTGAAACCGCCGAAGCGCAGCACCGACTGCGGGGTGAGGCCGAGATGGGCGGACACGGGAATTTCGCGTTCGACCAGGAAACGGATGACGTCGAGCTTGTGCGCGGCCGCGCCTTCGAGCTTCACCATCTGCGCGCCGGCCTGCAGCAGGCGGGTGGCGGCATCGAGCGCGCGCTCGGGCGTGGCGTCGGCCTGGAACGGCAGATCCGCGACCAGCAGCGCGCGGGTCAGGTGCGAGGCGACCGCGGCGGTGTGATAGGCGATGTCGTCGACCGTGACCGGCAGGGTCGAGCCTTGGCCTTTCACCACCATGCCCAGGGAATCGCCGACCAGGATCAGATCGACGCCATTGCGATCGAACACCCGCGCGAACACCGCATCGTAGGCCGTGAGCATCGCCAGCCGGCGACCTTCGCGCTTGGCGTCGGCCAGGGCGGGCACGGTCCAGGGCTTGTCTTCTTGAATGGCCATGAGCGTCCAGAAGGTGGCCGGAGAGGAAGAGGCCGGAGGGCGCCTAGCCTAACAGGTCGACCCGCGACGTTTCAGGCGTTTCAGCGTTCCGGAATCGGTGCGATCCCGCCCCGCTCGACCCGGGACAGCGCCTGCCGGGCGGGACCATGACCGGGGATCTCGATGTCGTCCACCAGGTCCAGCAGCGGGACCAGCGCGAAGGCGCGCTCGTGCAGGTGCGGATGCGGTATCCGCAGGCCGGGCAGATCGATCGCCGCCTCCCCGTACAGCAGGATGTCGAGATCGAGGGTGCGCGGGCCCCAGCGATCGCTGCCATCGACGGCCCGGCGACGGCCGAAGTCGCGTTCGATGCCCAGCAGTTCATCCAGCAGCGTCAGCGGCGGCAGCGCGGTTTCGACCACGGCCACGGCATTGACGAAATCGGCCTGGTCTTTCTGGCCCCAGGCAGGCGTGCGGTAGAAGCGCGAAACGCCGACAAAACGGCTGCGCGGCACGGTCATCAGACGGTGCACGGCCGCCCGCAGCATCGCGACGCTGTCGCCGACATTCCCGCCCAGGCCGACGAAGGCGAGGACCGGACCGCTGCGACGCACTTCGACGAGCCCCTCCGCTGCGGTATTCAATGTCCGACCGCCGCAGGTCGACGCCGCCGACGGCGACGCGGGCCGCGGGATTCTCCGCCTTCCGCCGCGCCGTCCTCGTCGTCCAGGGAAGGACGCAGGGCAGCGACCGCAAGCGCATGATCGGGATCGCGCTGCGCCTCGGCCCAGAACGCGATGTCCGCGGCGTGGCTGTCGGACGCGGTCTGGCGAAGCAGCAGGAAATCGTAGGCGGCGCGGAAACGCGGCTGCGCCAGCAGGCGCACCACGCGCTTGCGCTGGCGCTGCGAGAAACGCGTCTGCAGCAGCCAGATTTCCTGCATCGGCAGCGAGAACCGGCGCGGAAGCGCCACGGTCGCGACCTGGTGCAGCGTGACGCGATCCGCGGCGCGGCGCTCGGCCTCGGCCGCGTGCACGCCCTGCGCCTGCAGCATCGCCAGCGTGCGGCAGTACGCCGGCCACAGCAGCAGCGCGAACAGGAACGCCGGCGACACCGGTTCGTCGGCGGCGATGCGCGCATCGGTGGCGCGCAGGCCTTCCAGCAGCATCCGGCGCAGGGCGCCGCTGCGGTTCGACGCCAGCGCGGCCGCGGTTTCCGGCATCAGCGCCGCAAGCAGACCATGCGCCTCGAGCCGCAGGAAACTGGCTTCGGCATGGCCCGCGAGGAACAGTTTCAGGCATTCCTCGAACAAGCGTGCGGGCGAGGCTTCCTGCAGCAGCGGCGCGAGCCGCGGGATGGGGTCGGCGCTGGCGGCATCGATCGAGAAACGCAGTTTCGCGGCCAGCCGGATCGCGCGCAGCATGCGCACCGGATCCTCGCGGTAGCGGGTATCGGGATCGCCGATGAGTTTCAGCACACGGTTGCCGACATCGTCGAAACCGCCGGTGTAATCGCGTACCGAGAAATCGGCGATCGCGTAGTACAGCGCGTTCGCGGTGAAGTCGCGGCGGATCGCATCGTCCTCGATCGTGCCGTAGACGTTGTCGCGCAGCACGCGGCCGTCTTCGTCGGTCTCGCGGTCGCCGCTGCCGTCGTCGCTGTTGGCGCGGAAGGTGGCGACTTCGATGATCTCGCGGCCGTAGACCACGTGGGCGAGCCGGAACCGGCGACCGATGAGCCGGCAGTTGCGGAACAGGTGCTTCACCTGCTCCGGCGTGGCGTCGGTGGCCACGTCGAAATCCTTGGGATGCTCGCCCAGCAGCAGGTCGCGCACCGCGCCGCCCACCAGATAAGCGCCGTAGCCGGCTTCGTGCAGCCGATACAACACCCGCAGCGCGCTGGGACTGATGTCCTTGCGCGAAATCGCATGCTGATCCCGGGGGATGGTCCGCGGCGCGGCGTGCTGGGGCGTGGGTTCGGTCATCGAGTACGGAGTCTGGGGGCGCGATCGGATCGGACGTTGTTCAAGACAGCAGGTGACCCGCTATACTAGCAGGCATGTCGCCATCGACCGTTCGACCAGGGCCCTTCCGGCCTCGAACCGCCCCCTGCCGACACCGTTCGCAAGTCCCGAACGCTTCAATGCTCCCTTCGTCTAGAGGCCCAGGACGTGGCCCTCTCAAGGCTAAAACACGGGTTCGAATCCCGTAGGGAGCGCCATCTCCGAAGCCCGCGTCGCGAGACGCGGGCTTCGTTTTTTCCGCGCGCCCGAAGGGTTCGAACCGGGTTCGACACGTCCGTCCCGTGCGCCGGAAACCCGCCACGAGGGCCGGAATTTCATGCCGATGGCCTTCGCCTCGGCCCGCTGCCGTCATACACTGATGCCCTGACATCCCCTTCCACCGTCCCCGCCTGGTCGCGCCAATGCCTTTCGTCGTCACCGAAAACTGCATCAAGTGCAAATACACCGACTGCGTCGAAGTCTGTCCGGTCGATTGCTTCCACGAAGGTCCGAACTTTCTGGTGATCGATCCGGACGAGTGCATCGACTGCACCCTCTGCGAGCCCGAGTGCCCGATCAACGCGATCTATCCGGAAGACGACGTGCCCGCCGGGCAGGAACGCTTCGTCGCGCTGAACAAGGAGCTGTCGGAGATCTGGCCGGTGATCACCGTGCGCAAGGATCCGCTGGCCGACGCCAAGGATTGGGAAGGCAAGCCGGACAAGCTGCCGCTGCTCGAGCGCTGACCGCGCGTCTCCCCAAAGCATGGAACGAGAACGGGCGCCTGGGCGCCCGTTTCGTTTTCCGGACGGACATCCCGGAAGGGATACCGGCGGATGCCGGGCCCGATCCGGGAGACCCGCCGATCTCAGTTGCCGCCGAGCGACGCCTTCAGCGCGGCGATCAGCTTCGACGCGCCGTCGTTGTCGGCGGGCAGGCCGCGCGGATCGACCGCCGACACCGTGCTGCGACCGTCGGCTTCGGTGATGCGGATCAGGAACTTGTAGCCCGCGTAATCGACATCGTAGGCGCCCAGCACTTCGGCGCGGTTGGCGATGCTGAGACCCTGCGTGGCCGCCAGGGCCTCGCCGACGCGCGCGAACACGCTGGCGCGGTCGCCGGCCACGCTGAAACCGAGGCTGCGGGCGGCCGGATTGCTGCCGGGCAACGCGGACCGGCTGACCGAACCGCTGGCGGTGGTGGCGAGCGCGCGCTCGGCCTCGGCCGGGTCGAACGCGGGCGGGAACTCCAGCGGACGCTGGCTTTCTTCGGCAGCGTAGTAATTCTTCTTGCGGAACCAACTGCAGCCCGAGGTGCCGAGGACGGCGACGGACATCGCGACGAGGGTCGCGACCATCGCGGCGCGGGACAGGGCATGACGGTAGTTCTGGCGGCTCGGGGACATGGGAACTCCTGGAAAAAACGGTGCGGGCGACGGACCCGGTAGGCGGTTCTGTGGGCGGCGGTGCTGCGGACTCAGGCCGCGGCGACCGCGGTTTCGCCTTCGATGGCGGCGATCCGCGCCGCGATCGCATCGGCGGCGGCGGCGTGAGTCGCGGAAAGCGTGGTCAGCGGCAGGCGCAGACCCGCCCCGATGCCCTGACGGGCGAGGATGGCCTTCACCGGAATCGGATTCGGCTCGATCCCCATGAAATCGAAGATCGGCTGCAGCTCGGTGTCCAGCGCCTCGGCCTCGGCGCGGCGGCCGGCGCGGGCCAGATCGCAGAGGCGGCGCATGGCGGCCGGCAGCGCGTTGGACGCCACCGAGATCACGCCGTCGGCACCGGCGAGCATCGCGCGGGCCGCGGTGGGATCGTCGCCGGACAGCACCGCGAAGACGGGGCTGCGCAATGCGAGCAGATCGGCCATGCGCTCGGGTTCGGGCCGGGCTTCCTTGATCGCCACGATCCGCGGATGCGGCGCCAGCTCGGCGACCGCCGCCGGCAGCAGATCGCAGCCGGTGCGGCCGGGCACGTTGTAGAGGACCACCGGCAACGCACCATCGTCGGCGACCGCGCGGTAGTGCGCGATCAGACCGGCCTGGGTGGGGCGGACGTAGGGCGGGGTCACCACCAGCGCGGCGTCGGCGCCCCAGGCGGCGGCGCGACGGGTGAGTTCGATGGTCTTGGCGGTGTTCGACAGGCCGGTGCCGGCCAGCACCGGAATGCGTTTCGCGACGAGGCCCGCGGCACGGCGCAGCAGCGCCTCGTATTCGTCGTCGGTCAGGGCATTGGCCTCGCCGGTCGAGCCGGCCACCACCACGCCCTGGGTGCCGGCATCGATCTGCGATTGCAGCAGACGATCCCACGCGGAGAAGTCGAGGTCGCCGGACGCCGTGAACGGCGTGGCCAACGCGGTGATGCTGCCGGACAGATGCACGCGGATGCCTTGGAATGCCTGGAGGTTCTGGGTGGCCGATGCGGTCTGCAGCGCACCGGAGTGCCGGATGTTACTTGGGAAGGTCTGAACACTCCATCCTCCGCGCGAGCCCCGCATCCGCGCGGCAACCCGGACGCTCGATCGAGGAAACCCGCGCGGGCAACGGCAGGAACCATGCGAATCAACCACTTGCGGAATGACCCGGGCGCCCCCACCTGAGACGGGTCTGTTCACCTTGCGGGCCGAAACCGCAGGCCAGTATGCTGGCGCGGTGTCCCCGGCGCGCAGCGCACGACGGACCTGCGCATCATCCTTTCGCAACACTTTCCCGCCGCGGACGCCACCTTGACCGATTCTTCCACCGCCGCACGGCCAGCGCCGAACGAGAACTACCTGCTGATCAACGCCTATACGACGCATCCGCAGTCGCCGCTGTTGTCGGTGACCCGGCGGATCGCCGACAGCGGCTGCAACCTCGTCGACTCGCGCCTCTCCACCGTCGGTCGCGACGTGTCGGTCACCGCGCTGGCGGTCGGACCGTGGGACGCCATCGCCAAGCTCGAAGCCATGCTCACCCGGCTGGAGCGCGAGGAAGGGCTGAAGCTCATCTGGTACCGCACCGGCCCCAAGGCGCTGCAGTCGAACCTGCTGCCGTACGTGGTCGAAGTGGTCGCCGCCGACAAGCCGGGGATCCTCTACCAGCTCGCGGACTTCTTCGACCGCCAGGGCATCACCATCGAAAGCCTGCACTGCGCCCGCTACCGGGCGATGCAGACCGGCGCCGACATGTTCTCGGCCCAGGTCACCATCGGCGTGCCCGCGGACATGCACATCGCCGCGCTGCGCGACGATTTCCTCGAGTTCTGCGACCATCTGAACCTCGACGCCATCATGGACCCGATGAAGTTCTGACGATGACCGACACGCATCCTCCGATCGTTGGCAAAGCGCTTCCCAAGACCACCCTCGCCCTGCCGCTCGCGCTGTCCGACGGCAGCACGACGACGCTCTCCGCCCATGCCGGCACGTGGCAGGTGCTGTACTTCTATCCGAAGGATTCGACCCCGGGCTGCACCACCGAAGGCCTCGAATTCAACGCGCTGCTGCCGAAGTTCGCGAAACTCGGCGCCGGGGTGCTCGGCGTCTCGCGCGATTCGGTCAAGTCGCACCAGAACTTCTGCACGAAGCAGGGCTTCGATTTCCTGCTGGTGAGCGACGGCGACGAAGCCCTGTGCCGCGCCTTCGATGTCATCCACGAGAAGAACATGTACGGCAAGAAGGTGCTGGGCATCGTCCGCAGCACCTTCCTGATCGACCCCAAGGGCAGGCTCGCCGCCGAATGGCGCGGCGTGAAGGTGCCCGGACACGCCCAGGCCGTGCTCGATGCGCTGAAGGCGGCCCAAAGCCAGTGACTTTCCTCTGCGACACCGCAGACCACCGCCCCGCTCCGCGGGCCGCGGTGGTTCCGTGTCGTGCGGAATTCTCCGCACCGAAACGCGCCACTGCATGCAATCTCCCGATACAACCTCCTTTCCCCCGCATCGGTAAGCCGACCGCATGATGACCAAAGGCAAGCGCATCTACGTCCTCGACACCAACGTGCTGATGCACGATCCGACCGCGCTGTTCAAATTCGAGGAGCACGATGTCTACCTGCCGATGCAGGTGATCGAGGAACTCGACAACGCCAAGAAGGGCACGTCCGAAGCCAGCCGCAACGCGCGCCAGGTCAGCCGCTTCCTCAACGAGCTGATCGAAAGCAACGGCACCGACCGCATCGCGTCCGGACTCACGCTCAGCCGGCCGAAGGGCCTGCAACTGCGCGCCGCCGAGAGCATCGGCAAGCTGCGGTTCCAGACCGGCAGCTTCGACTCGGCCAAGCGCTTCGGCGCGGTGATGCCGGACAACCAGATCCTCGGCGCGATCCTGCATCTGCGCGAACAGGAGCCGGCGGTGCCGGTGGTGTTCGTGTCGAAGGACATCAACCTGCGGATCAAGGCCTCGATCGCCGGGATCGCTTCGGAAGACTACGAGAACGACCGCGCGCTCGACGATTTCAGCCTGCTCTACACCGGCGTTTCGGCGCTGCCGGAGGATTTCTGGCAACGCCACGGCGCCGACCTCAAATCGTGGACCGAGAAGGGCCGCACCTTCTACGAACTCAAGCGCGGCGACGACGAAGAGTGGTACCCGAACCAGTACCTCTACCTGCCCGGCGACGAGGAGGCGGAGATGCGCGTCGCGCGCGTCGACGGCGACCGCATCACCCTGCAGATCGTCGACGACTACCGCAGCCACCAGCACGCGGTGTGGGGCATCGCCGCGCGCAACCGCGAGCAGAATTTCGCGCTCAACGCGCTGATGGACCCGGACATCGATTTCGTCACCCTGCTCGGCACCGCCGGCACCGGCAAGACCCTGCTCGCGCTCGCCGCGGGCCTGGCGCAGACGATGGACCAGCAGCGCTACCGCGAGATCATCATGACCCGCGCGACCGTCAGCGTGGGCGAGGACATCGGTTTCCTGCCCGGCACCGAAGAGGAGAAGATGACGCCGTGGATGGGCGCGCTGACCGACAACCTCGAAGTGCTGATGCCGAACACCCAGGACGGCGGCAGTTGGGGCCGCGCGGCGACCAACGACCTGCTGGCGTCGCGGATCAAGATCCGCTCGCTGAACTTCATGCGCGGCCGCACGTTCCTCACCCGCTGGCTGATCCTCGACGAGGCCCAGAACCTCACGCCGAAGCAGATGAAGACGCTGATCACCCGCGCCGGCCCGGGCACCAAGATCATCTGCCTGGGCAACGTCGAGCAGATCGACACGCCCTACCTCACCGAAACCACCTCCGGCCTCACCTACGCCGTCGATCGTTTCAAGGGCTGGGCGCACAGCGCGCACATCACGCTGAAACGCGGCGAGCGTTCGCGACTGGCGGATTTCGCGTCGGAAGTGCTGTGAGGTGAACGCGGCGTGGTCTCCGGGTGGCGGCGCGATCGCGCTGCTGCCCGGTCGCGCGTCGACCTGCTGGCTGCTGCCGGGCTTTCTCGATCCGGCCGAATGCGACGCCGAAATCGCCGCGGCGCAGGCCTGCGGCTTCGTCCGCGCCGACGCCGATTTTCCGCCGAGCTACCGCAACAACCACCGGCTGGTCCGCGACGATGCCGCGCGCGCCGATGCCCTGTATGCGCGATTGCGCGAACGGGTTGCGCTGGAACCCCTCCTGCACGACGCGCAGGGTCGTCGCTGGCGCCCCGCAGGCATCAATCCGCGGCTGCGCTATTGCCGCTACGAGCCGGGCGAAGCCTTCCATCTGCACCAGGACGGCGTTCGCCACGAGCCGGACGGGCGCCGGTCGTTCCTCACCTTCATGATCTATCTCGACGATCCGGCGCACTTCGAAGGCGGCGCGACCCGGTTCTTCGCGCACGGGCCGCAGGGCGATGCCGATGGCGCCCATCCCCTGCTGCTGTCGCTGCGGCCGCCGCGCGGCAGTCTGATCGTGTTCGATCACGCGCTCTGGCACGACGGCGCCGAAGTGCTGTCCGGGGTCAAGCACGTGCTGCGCAGCGATCTGATGTTCGCGAGCGACGACATCGACATCGATGTCGCGGACGACATCGGGGCCGACATCGAAAACGATGCTCTCGGCACGACGGCGTTCTCCCCGGGGCACCACGGTTACGTCTGGAAACTCGCGCGCCTGCGCGACGGCGGCGTGGCCAGCGCGGGACGCGATGCGGTGGTGCGCCTGTGGTCGCCCGATGGCGCGCTCCGCGGCAGGCTGGCAGGCCATGCGCAATCGGTGCTGGCGATGGCGCAGACCACCGACGACACACTGTTCACGCTGTCGCGCGATCGCACGCTGCGGCGCTGGGATCTGCAGCGGCAGGTCGAAACCGGTCGCACCGTCGCGCACGACGGCGCGGGCCTCGCGCTCGCGGGCGATGCCGACGGCCACCTCGTCAGCGGCGGCGCCGACGGCGCGCTGCGCCGCTGGCGCGACATGGCCGTGGTCGCGCAGCGCGAAGCCGCGCATGCCGGATGGATCTGGGATCTCGCGCTGCATGGGACCGTCGTGGTCAGCGCCGGCGAAGACGGCTTCGCGCGGCTGTGGCGGCGCGACGATCTGTCGCCGATCGCCGCGTTGCCGCACGCACAGCCCTTGCGCGCGGTGACGGTCCGCGACGATGCCGACGGCACAACCCTCGTCTGCGGCGACATGCTCGGGCGCACCCATTGGTGGCACAGCGCCGACGGCCGCGATTGGCATCGTCTCGAGCTGCGGCAGCGCCATCGCGCGGCGATCCGCGCGCTGCGCTGGCTGCCCGACGGTCGTCTCGGCAGCGCCGGCGAGGATGGCCGCGTGCTGATCGACGATCCTCAAGGCGACGGATGGCACGACGCCGCGCGCCACGCGAATTTCGCGACCGATCTGCTCGGCTTCGAGGATGGACGCCTGCTGAGCGCCGGTTACGATGGCCGCCTGCGCATCGCGCGCTGGAACACCGCGTCGCCCGACGCGAGCGCCACCGTCCCGCCTGCCGGAGATTGAATGCCGATGCCTGCCACCACGAACCCCGACACCGCGAGCGCATGCGCGCTGCGGCCCTGGACCATCGACGACACCGACGCCCTGCACGCCGCCGTCGCGGCCTCGCTGCCCACGCTGTCGCAGTGGTTGCCGTGGGCCACGCCGGCATATGCGCGCGCTGACGCGGCCGCGTGGATCGCGCACTGCCTGCGCAGCCGCGAGATCGGGGAGGAATACCACTTCGGCATGTTCGATGCGGGGTCGGGCGAAGTCCTGGGCGGCGTCGGACTGAACCACCGCATCCGCGCCTACCGCTCGGCGAACCTGGGCTACTGGACCGCGGACACCGCGCGCGGGCGCGGCGTGGCGGTCGAGGCCGCGCGACAGGCGGCCCGCTTCGGATTCGAGACGCTGGAATTGCTGCGGATCGCGATCCTGATCCAGCCCGAAAACCGCGCCAGCCTGCGGGTGGCGGTGAAGCTCGGCGCGGTCTGCGAGGGCATCGCCCGCAACGGCATCGTCGTGGCCGGGCGCCCGCACGAGGCCATCGTCCATTCGCTGCTGCCCGAGGACCTCGCCCCCGCATGCGATCCGGGGGTCTTCGCACCCCCTGATTGATGTTTAAAACATCACTATGCACGGTAATTCATTTACTTTGCATATGCCCGGCATGATAATCGCCCCATCCGTCAGGAGGCGATCATGATCACCAGCCACCAGATGCGGGCCGCGCGCGCCCTGCTCGGGATCGACCAGAAACAACTGGCCGCGCTGTCCGGCGTGTCCCTGCCCACGATCCAGCGGATGGAGGCCAGCGACGGCAACGTCCGCGGCGTGGTCTCTTCGCTGACCAAGATCGTGGAAGCGCTGGATGCCGCCGGCATCGAGCTGATCGGCAACGAACAGATCAGCCAGGCCCGCGGACGCGGAGTGCGGCTGAAAGAGATCGGATCGTGAGCGCCCGCCCGTCGTCCAAACGGCTGCGCGAATTCGAGCCCAAGACCATCGCGGTCTTCCGTGCCGGATACGGGCTCGCCGACCTGCGCGCCGATGCGATCGCCGGGCTGACGGTCGCGATCATCGCGCTGCCGCTGGCGATGGCGCTGGCGATCGCCAGTGGCGCCGCGCCGGAAAAAGGCCTGCATACCGCGATCATCGCCGGCTTCCTGATTTCCTTCCTCGGCGGCTCGAAGGTGCAGATCGGCGGGCCGACCGCGGCGTTCATTCCGGTGGTGTTCGCGGTCATCGAGAAATTCGGCTACGGCGGATTGATCCTGTGCACGCTGATGGCCGGGTTGATGCTGATCGCCGCCGGCTTGCTCCGCCTCGGCACGCTGATGAAATACATCCCGCAGCCGGTGGTGACCGGCTTCACCGCCGGCATCGCGGTCAGCATCTTTTCCAGCCAGATCAAGGACGCGCTCGGCCTGCGGATGGGCCAGGTGCCGGCGGAATTCATTCCGCGCTGGGCGGCCTACGCGAAGCACATCGCGACCACCCAGCCGGCGGCGGTGGCGCTGACCCTGCTCGGCCTGTTCACGATCCTCGCGCTGCGCCGCTGGCGTCCGGCCTGGCCGGGCTTCCTCATCGCGCTGTTGCTGTGCACGCTGGTCAGCGCCGGTTTCGCGCTGCCCGCGGAAACCATCGGCAGCAAGTTCGGCGGGCTGCCGTCGGCGCTGCCGTCGTTCGATTTCCCGCACATTCCCTTCGAACGCACGCGCGAACTGCTGCCCAGCGCCTTCACCATCGCCTTCCTCGCCGGCGTCGAGTCGCTGCTGTCCGCGGTGGTCGCCGACGGCATGACCGGCGGGCGCCATCGCTCCAACATGGAACTGGTCGCGCAGGGCGTCGCGAATGCCGCGTCGGCGCTGTTCGGCGGGCTGCCCGCCACCGGCGCGATCGCGCGCACCGCCACCAATATCCGCGCCGGCGGGCGCACGCCGGTGTCCGGCATGCTGCACGCCGCGTTCCTGCTGGCGTTCATGCTGCTGCTCGCGCCGCTGATGCGCTACGTGCCGCTCGCCGGGCTGGCCGCGATCCTGCTGATCGTGGCCTGGAACATCAGCGAGGTCGAAGCCTTCCGCCATACCTTGTCGGCGCCGAAGGGCGATCGCCTGGTGCTGCTGCTGACCTTCTTCCTCACCGTGTTCTTCGATCTCACGCTGGCGATCGAGGTCGGCGTGGTGGTGGCGGCGTTCGTGTTCATGTTCCGCATGGCGGAAGCGGTGGAAGTGCAGTCCGGCGTGCGCATGATCGACAGCGACGACGACAGCGGTGCGGACCCGACCCAGCGCGCGCGATTGCCCGCGGGCGTCGAAGCGTTCCAGATCAGCGGACCGCTGTTCTTCGGCGCCGCCAATCGTCTGGACGATCTGCTCGATCAGTTCCGCGTGCCGCCGAAGGTCTTCATCCTGCGCATGCGCCTGGTGCCGGTGATCGACGCCAGCGGGGTGCACGCGCTGGAAGGCCTGCTGGAACGCTGCCAGCGTCGCGGCATCACGCTGATCGTGTCCGGGCTGCAGCCGCAGCCGCGACGCGTGCTCGCGCAGATGCGGCTGCATCCGCGCGAAGGCGCGCTGCACATCGTTCCGGATTTCGACAGCGCGCTGCGTCTGGCCGACGACCTGATCGCGGGCACCGCCACGCACGACCGGGTCTCGTAGCGCGAACCATCGCCGTCGCGATGCGCGCGACGACTGCGCTTCGATCGCGATTCGATATGCGTCGTCTATCGGCATATCGACGTTTGGACGATGCGCGGCCGCCTTGACCGCGACGCGTCTTCGGTCAGAATCGACGCATGGCCAATCTCCCCCGCCCCATTTCCGCACTCACCATCGCCGGCTCGGATTCCGGCGGCGGTGCCGGCATCCAGGCCGACCTCAAGACCTTCGCCGCGCATCGCGTGCACGGCCTCAGCGCGATCGCCGCGCTCACCGCGCAGCACACCCGCGGCGTGGACGCGGTGGAAGTGCCGCCGCCGACGTTCCTGCGCGCGCAGATCGACAGTTGCTTCGACGACTTCGACATCGGCGCGGTGAAGATCGGCATGCTCGCCAACGCCGACATGATCCAGACGGTGGTGAAGTCGCTCGATCAGCACTGCCCGCCCTACATCGTCGTCGACCCGGTGATGATCGCCACCTCCGGCGCGCAGCTGCTGGCGAACACCGCGATCGACGTGCTGCGCAAGCGCCTGCTGCCGATGGCCACCGTGATCACGCCCAACCTGCCCGAGGCGGAATTCCTGCTCGGCCGCCCGATTCCCGATCTCGACGCGATGCGCATCGCCTGCGACGACCTGCTGGATCTCGGCGCCGGCGCCGTGCTGCTCAAGGGCGGCCATCTGGCGGGCGGCGACGAGATCGTCGATCTGTTCGCGGTACGCCGCGAAAGCGGCGGGCGCATGCATCGCGAGATCCGCCATCCGCGCCTCGCGCTGAACGCGCACGGCACCGGCTGCACCCTCGCCGCGGCGATCGCCGCGCAGCTCGCGCTGGGTGCGCCGCTGATCGACGCCTGCCGCGAAGCGTCGGACTACGTGCATCGCGCGCTGCGGCTGGGCAGCCGCCCGGGGCGCAGCGACATCCTCGTGCTCGATCACTTCGGCGCCGCGGCGCGGTGACGACGGCCGCGGATCGCGATCGGGCCCGCGACGACCCCGAATCGCCCGCCGAGGGCGACGGTCTGCCGGTCGTCGCCGACGACGGACATGGCTTCCGTCTGCTGCTGCGCGCGCCGGCCGCACCGGTCGCGAGCCTGCTGTGGCTGCCCGCGCTCGGCGTCGCCGCGCGCCATTACCTGCCCTTCGCCGAAGCGCTGGCCGCGCGCGGCGTCGCGGTGTTCGTGCACGAATGGCGCGGCCACGGCAGCAGCACGCTGCGCGCGGGGCGCGACAGCGACTGGGGCTATCGCGTTCTGCTGCAGACCGACCTGCCGGCCAGCGTCGACGCCATCCGCGCACGCGCCCCCGGCCTCCCCGCCATCGTCGGCGGACACAGCCTCGGCGCGCAGCTGGCCGCCTGCCTGCTCGCGCTGCGGCCCGACACCGCGCAGCGGCTGTGGATCGTCGCCAGCGGCGCGCCGTACTGGCGCGCGTTTCCGGGGCCGCGCGCATGGCTGCTGCCGCTGGCCTATCGTTTTCTGCCGTGGGCCGCCGACATGCGCGGGGCCCTGCCCGGCCGCACGCTCGGATTCGGCGGCAACGAGGCCCGCGGCGTGATGCGCGACTGGGCCCGGACCGGGCTCAGCGGCCGCTACGCCGGCACCGGCATGGATCGCGATCTGGAGGCCGCGCTCGCCGACGTGCGCGTCGAGGTGGATGCGTGCCTGTTCGCCGACGACTGGCTCGCGCCGCGATCCTCGCTCGACTGGCTGCTCGCGAAGATGCGCCCCAAGGCGGTGCGCTGCGGAACGCTGGATGCGGACCGGCTCGGCACCCGCGCCGATCATTTCGCGTGGATGAAACGTCCGGACGCGGTGGCCGCCATGTTGGCCGCTGGGCTTCAGCCCGCGGCGTAACCGTCGGGATTCATCGACTGCCAGCGCCAGGCGTCGCGGCACATCGCATCGACATCGCGTTCCGCGCGCCAGCCGAGCAGCGTGTCCGCGAGCCGCGGATCGGCGTAGACCTCGGCGACATCGCCGGGACGTCGCCCGACGATCTCGTACGGAATCGCGCGACCGCTCGCGGTTTCGAACGCGCGCACGAGTTCGAGCACGCTGATGCCGCGGCCCACGCCGAGATTGATCGTACGGTGCCCATGCAGCGGTTCGGAGACGCGCGCAGCCGGGTCCGCATCGTCCACGCGCCCCAGCGCTTCGATCGCATGCGCATGCGCATGCGCGAGATCCATCACGTGGAGGTAGTCGCGCACACCGGTGCCGTCGACGGTCGGCCAGTCGCCGCCATACACCTGCAGCCGTTCCCGCAGGCCCACCGCGACCTGGCAGATGTAGGGCATCAGATTGTTCGGCACGCCGCTGGGCGCTTCGCCGATCAGGCCCGAGGGATGCGCGCCGACCGGGTTGAAATAGCGCAGGCTGATCGCGCGCAATCCCGGATCGGCCGCGCAGGCGTCTTCGAGGATCTGTTCGACGATCAGTTTGGTCCGGCCGTAGGGGTTGGTGACCGACAGCGGCGCCGATTCGTCGATCGGCAGCGACAACGGCGCGCCATAGACGGTCGCCGAGGAACTGAACACCAGCCGGCCCACGCCGGCCGCGCGCATCGCCCGCAGCAGCGCGATCGTGCCTGAGACGTTGTTGTCGAAATATTCGAGCGGCCGCACGCAGGACTCGCCGACGGACTTGAGCGCGGCGAAGTGGATGACGGCGTCGAAGCCTGCGGCATCGCTCCGGTCGGCGGCGAACAGCCGCGCGAGCGCGCCCGCATCGCGCACGTCGATGCGGTGCGCTTCCGGCGCGCGACCGATCAGGCTGGCGATGCGGTCGAGCACCGCAGGTGCGCTGTTGGAGAAATTGTCGGCGATCACCACCTCGTGCCCGCGTTCGGCGAGCACCACACAGGTATGGCTTCCGATGTAACCGGCGCCGCCGCAGACGAGAATGCGCATGAAACCCCAGGACAGTGCGAAGAAATGGCGTTGCGATAGCACAACGCGGAATGCGGCCGACAGCGGCAACCGCGGCCCGGATGGCCGGAACATCGCGCTTTCCGCGTCAACACTGCCGACGCCGACCGGGGGGATCGGGCGCCCGCCGCGCGCGGGCCGCCATGCGACTGCATCCCCTCGCACGCGCTTCCGGACCGGCCGTCAGACCGGCCGCCAGACCGACTGATAAACTTCGCCACTTTCACGCACCCCGGAATTCCGCACGATGCAGGCCGCACTTCCCGTCCTCGACGACAGCCGTTCCGACCCGATGCATCCCGACCCGGTCCGGATCGCCATCATCGGTCTGGGCTATGTCGGTCTGCCGCTGGCGGCATCGTTCGGCAAGCGCTACAGCGTCGTCGGCTTCGACATCGACGCGCAGCGCGTGGACGAACTCGGACGCTTCCACGATCGCACGCTCGAAGCCAGCGAAGCCGAACTGCGGGCCGCCACCGGCCTGAGCTTCAGCTGCGACCCCGCCGATCTCGATGGCTGCAACGTGTTCATCGTGACCGTGCCGACCCCGATCGACGCATACAAACGCCCCGACCTGCGTCCGCTGGAGTCCGCCAGCCGCACCGTCGGCCGCGCGATCCGCAGGGGCGGCATCGCGATCTACGAATCCACCGTGTATCCCGGCGCCACCGAGGAAGTCTGCGTGCCGATCGTCGAGCGCGAATCGGGCCTGACATTCAACGTCGATTTCTACGCCGGCTACAGCCCCGAACGCATCAACCCCGGCGATCACCAGCATCGTCTCGAAACGATCATGAAGGTCACTTCCGGCTCCACGCCCGAGGTCGCCGATTTCGTCGATGCCCTTTACGCCAGCATCATCACCGCCGGCACCCACAAAACCTCCAGCATCCGCGTCGCCGAATCGGCCAAGGTCATCGAGAACATCCAGCGCGACGTGAACATCGCGCTGATCAACGAACTGGCGCTGATCTTCCACCGCCTCGGCATCGATACCCACGAAGTGCTGGCGGCGTCGGGCACCAAGTGGAACTTCCTGCCGTTCAAGCCCGGTCTGGTCGGCGGCCACTGCATCGGCGTCGATCCCTATTACCTCACCCACAAGGCGCAGCAGATCGGTTATCACCCCGACGTGATCCTCGCCGGCCGCCGCATCAACGACGGCATGGGCCAGCACGTCGCCCAGTGCACGATCAAGGAAATGACCCGCCGCGGCCTGCCGACGGCCAACGCGAAGATCCTGGTGCTGGGCCTGGCGTTCAAGGAAAACTGCCCGGACCTGCGCAACACCCGCGTGGTCGACATCCTCGACGAACTGCGCAGCTACCACGTGGAAGTCGACGTGCACGACCCGTGGGTGGACGCGCATCTCGCGCACGAGGAATACGGCCTGCGGATGACCGACACGCCGGCCGAAGGCGCCTACGACGCAGTGATCCTGGCCGTGGCCCATCGCGAATTCGCCGCGCTCGGCGCCGAAGGCATCCGCCGCTTCGGCAAACCCGGCGCGGTGCTGTTCGACGTGAAGGCGCTGCTGCCGAGGGATGCGGTGGACGGCCGGCTCTGAGTACTGCAGCCGGTAGAGCGGCCTTCAGGCCGCTGAAACTTTCCCGTCGCGATTCAGCGGCCTGAAGGCCGCTCTACCGGAGGCCGGAAAGTCCATACATCCACTTGGACAGACGCTTCACGGTTCTACAATAGCGGACTGGTCCACCGAGACACCCCCATGCGCATTCTCGTCACCGGCGCCGCCGGCTTCATCGGCTCCAAGCTCACCGAGCGCCTGATCGCCCGCGGCGACGAAGTGCTGGGTTACGACAACCTCAACGACTACTACGACCCGGCACTGAAGCACGCGCGCCTCGCGCGGCTGACGCCGCTGCCGGGGTTCTCGTTCGTGCAGGCCTCGCTGGAAGACCGCGAGGCGTTGGAAGCGGCATTCGACCGGTTCAAGCCCCAGCGCGTGGTCAATCTCGCGGCGCAGGCCGGCGTGCGCTATTCGCTGGAGAACCCGCGCGCCTACATCGACAGCAACATCGTCGGCTTCCTCAATATCCTCGAAGCCTGCCGCCATCGCGGCATCGAGCATCTCGTTTACGCATCGTCCAGTTCGGTCTACGGCGCCAACCGCAAGCTGCCGTTCGCGGTTGAGGACAGCGTCGACCATCCGGTCAGCCTCTACGCCACCAGCAAGAAGGCGAACGAACTGATGGCGCATACCTACAGCCATCTGTTCGGGCTGCCGACCACCGGCCTGCGCTTCTTCACCGTCTACGGCCCCTGGGGCCGCCCGGACATGGCGCTGTTCCTGTTCACGAAGAAGATCCTCGCCGGCGAACCCATCGACGTGTTCAACCACGGCAAACACACCCGCGATTTCACCTACATCGACGACATCGTCGAAGGCGTGATCCGCACCCTGGACCGCGTGCCCGGCCCGGACCCGGCCTACGACCCGCTGCATCCCAGCCCGGCCACGTCTTCGGCGCCGTATCGCGTCTACAACATCGGCAACAACAGCCCGGTGGAACTGCTGCGCTACATCGAAGTGCTGGAAGACTGCCTCGGCCGCAAGGCCGAAAAGCGCCTGCTGCCGCTGCAGCCCGGCGACGTGCCCGACACCTACGCCGACGTCAGCGCGCTCACCCGCGACACCGGCTACCAGCCGGCCACGCCGGTGGATGTCGGCGTCAGGAATTTCGTCGAGTGGTATCGCGGCTTCTACGGCGTCTAGCATCGACATGACGTCGCCCGCACTCCGACCGCTTCACCGCCTGTCGATCGCGTTGCTGGCCGCAGTGGCCGCGTTGGTGGCGGGGGCATGCGGCAAAATGCCGCCACCCGTGCCCGAGCTCTGGCAGCGCAGTCGTTACGAGAAGATCTTCGCCGAGATCGACCGCGTGGAGGCGATCGCGGATCCGGTGCGGCGCTGCCTCGAATATCCGCCATTGCCGCATATCGCATGGCCGCCGCGGTTGATCGAAGCGCTCTGCGCCGACAACCAGACGCCGATCATGCAGGTGGATGAGGTCAAGGCCATGATCGATCGCGGCGAATGGCAGGCGCTGCACGATCGGTATGCCGGCTACCTGCAGCGACACCATTCCGGCGAGGACGCGGAACTGCTGCTCTACCGGGTGTTCTTCCTGCGCAGTTGGAAGAGCCCCGAAGAGATGGACGATTACACCCGACGCTGGGTCTCCGCGGTGCCGGACGATCCGTTCGCCAACACCGAGCGCGGCGCCGCGTTGACGAGCATGGCCTGGGAAGCGCGCGGCGACGAGGCTTCCGACGGCGAGGTGCGCGCCCATGCGGATCGCGCGGAGGTGCATCTCCGCAAGGCCATCGCCGCGGAACCGCGGCTGATGACCGCGTATCTCTATCTGATCGATACGCACGTGCTGCAGGGGCGCCGGGAGGCGATCCCCGACACGCTGCAGGCCGCCCTGCGGCAATCGCCGGCCAGTTTCCACGTCCGCGAGCAGGCCGCCCAATACCTGCACGGCCGTTGGGGCGGATCCCCGCAGCAACTGTACGGCTTCGCGCTCGGCGCGGCGGCGCAGCTCGACCGCAATCCCCGCCTCGCCCTGTTGGCGACCCACGCCGGCCGCGAGATCGCCGATCGTCATTCCGAGCATCATCGCGATCGCAGGGCCCTGTGGGCGTATCGGGCCGCGCTGGCGCACGGCCCCGAACGCGAAACCCTGCTCAACGCCGGGTTCACGGCGTCGGAGCTGGAGTATTACGCCGAAAAGATCATGTATCTGAGCCAGGACATCCGCTTCCACCGCTTCCCGAAGGACGCCCGCATCCGTCGCGGCCTGCTGTGGGAATGGGACGGCAAGTTCGAGCGCGCGCTGCGCGATTTCCGCGCCGCCGCGGCACTGGACCCCGAAGACGCCTGGACGGCCAACAAGATCGTGGAGATCGAAGCGCGCATGCGCGCGCCGGCGCCCGCACGGCGCTGAATCCGCCCGCCGCCGGATGCGCTCGCACAGCGTGCGGAACGCCACCAAGGATCGATGTCGCGCCGCACGCGCCGGCGACGGAACCGCAGCGGAACGGCGAGCGCGCGCGATGCGGTTCCGCGCGAGTCGACAGGCACAATAGGGCATGGAAGAACGATCCGGACACGCGACCATCGCGGCATCGCCCGCCGCGGCTTTCGAAGGCTGGGACGGCAGCATCGCCGGCGCACGCGCGCTGCAGGCAAGGCTGTCCGCCCGGGTGTCGCTGCAGGACGATGCCGCCTCGCCGCCGCGCGTGATCGCCGGGTTCGACGTGGGCTTCGAGGACGGCGGCGAGACCACGCGCGCCGCGGCGGTCCTGCTGGATGCCGACAGCGGCCAGGTCCTGCATGCGCGGATCGCGCGTCTGCCGACCTCGATGCCCTACGTGCCCGGCCTGCTCTCGTTCCGCGAATTGCCGGCGCTGCTCGAAGCGCTGGCGCAACTGCCGCTGAGGCCGGATCTGGCGTTCGTCGATGGCCTGGGCATCGCCCATCCGCGCCGCCTGGGCATCGCCGCGCACTTCGGCGTGGTCGCGGGCCTGCCCTGCATCGGCGTGGCGAAGAAGATCCTGGCCGGATCGCCGGATGGCGAATTGCCCGACGTCCGCGGCGCGCGGGTGCCGCTGCGGCATCGCGGCGAACAGGTGGGCTGGCTGCTGCGGAGCAAGCCCCGCTGCCTGCCGCTGGTGGTCTCGCCGGGCCATCGCGTATCGATGGAGACCGCCGTCGAGATGACGATGCGCCAGGTCGGCCGTTATCGCCTGCCGGAGCCCACGCGTCAGGCCGATGCGCTCGCATCGCGAAGGCCCGGCGCGACGCTGCTCTGATTCGGCAGGTCCGGCTTCGCGGCTCCGATGCAGCGGGTCGGCTCCGCTGCGCTGCGATTGCACCGCGAGGACGTGCGATGGCTGCCATCGCTTTGTCGCGCGATTGCGGCATGCTCGGACCTTCAGGACACGACTCCGGACCCCGCCGCATGCCTTACCGCCTCCGCCGCACCGCCCGATCCCTCGTCCTCTCGTTCGTCGCCGCATTGATCGTGTCAGGATGCGCATCGCCTCCTTCCGCACCGGAACGCACCGCGATGTCCACACCTCTCCGCACCGTCCTGGTGATCGGCCATCGCGGCGCCAGCGCGCTGCGCCCCGAGCACACGCTGGAGGCCTACCGGAAAGCGATCGAGGACGGCGCCGATCTGATCGAGCCCGACCTGGTCAGCACCCGCGACGGCGTACTGGTGGCGCGGCACGAGAACGAGATCTCGGGCACGACCGATGTCGCCGATCGTTCCGAATTCGCCGCGCGCAAGACGACGAGGACCATCGACGGCGAACGCACGACCGGCTGGTTCACCGAGGACTTCACGCTTGCGGAGCTGAAGACGCTGCGCGCCCGCGAGCGCCTGCCGCAGTTGCGCGGGACCGCCTACGACGGCCGCTTCGCGATTCCGACGCTGGACGAGATCGTCGCCCTGGCCGCGGAGGAATCGGCGAAGCGCGGACGCCTCATCGGTCTGGCGCCGGAGATCAAGCATCCGATGTATTTCGCGGGTCTCGGGCTGGCGATGGAAGACTCACTGCTCGCGGCGCTGCGCGCGCATCCGCACACGCGCACGGCGCCGGTGATCATCCAGTCCTTCGAAACCGCGAATCTGCGCGCGCTGCGCGGACGCATCGAGCGCGGCGGCAATCTGCAACTGCTGCAATTGCTGGGAAGTCCGGGCGAACGGCCCTACGACACGGTCGCGGCCGGCGCGAAGACGACCTACGGTGACCTCATGCGGGCCGACGGGCTGCGCGAGGTCGCGTCGTACGCCGATGCCATCGGTCCGGCGTTCCGCGATCTCGATCCGGCGAACGGCCGCAGTCGGCTGGTCGATGAAGCGCATGCCGCGGGGCTCGAGGTGATCGTCTACACCTTCCGTCCCGAGAATCATTTTCTCGGCGACCATGCCGGCGACGGCGGCCCGGCCGCACGCCACGACGCGGGTTCGATCCGGCAGATCCGGGACCATCTGGCGCTCGGCATCGACGCGTTCTTCACCGACGACCCGGCGCTTGGCCGGCGCGCGGTCGACGGGGACTGATTGCGTCCGACCGCGGCCGGGTCGCAAACGATTCCACGCCGCACGCGACCGGCATTGGCGTGTAAAGTCGCCGGACCCCACCACGCCAGTCCCGCGCATGCCCTCGCGTCAGTACGTCCTCACCTTCTCCTGTCCGGACAAGCCGGGCATCGTCAACGCGGTGTCCGGCCATCTCTTCGGGCATGGCGCCAACATCCTCGAATCGCAGCAGTACAGCGATCCGGAAACCGAGCGCTTCTTCATGCGCACGGTGTTCGCGCTGGTGGAGTCGGGCGCGTCCTTCGAGGCCCTGCGCGACACGTTCGCGGTACCCGCCGGGTGCTTCGACATGCAGTGGAACATGCGCGACCGCAGCGATCGCCGTCGGGTGCTGCTGATGGCGTCGAAATTCGACCACTGCCTGGCCGACGTGCTCTATCGCTGGCGCATCGGCGAATTGCCGATGGACATCGTCGCCATCGTCTCCAATCACCCGCGCGACACCTATCGCCATCTCGATTTCGAAGGCATCCCCTTCCATCACCTGCCGGTGGCGCCGGGGCACAAGGCCGAGCAGGAAGCGCAGCTGTGGGCGCTGATCGAAGACACCCGCACCGAACTCGTGGTGCTGGCGCGCTACATGCAGGTGCTGTCGAACGCACTGACCGAACGACTCGCCGGCCGCTGCATCAACATCCATCACTCGTTCCTGCCCAGTTTCAAGGGCGCGCGGCCGTACCACAGCGCGCACGCGCGCGGCGTCAAGCTGATCGGCGCGACCGCGCATTTCGTCACCGCCGATCTCGACGAAGGCCCGATCATCGAACAGGACACCCAGCGCGTCAGCCACCACGACACGCCAGCGGACCTGATCCGCATCGGTCGCGACATCGAACGCCGGGTGCTGGCGCAGGCCCTGCGCTGCTGGCTGGACGACCGCCTGCTGCTCAACGGCCAGCGGACGGTGGTGTTCTCGGTGTGAACCCACGCCGCGCCGGCAGGCGCGGCTTCATTCGGCGATCTGGTGGTCGTAGCTGATCACCCGCGCGAGCTTCCACTCGCCGTCGATCTGCCGCCACACATCGATGAACTTGCCGCTCTCGGTGAGTTTGTCGGGCTGGCCGGGCTGCAGCGCATGTGCGATGTCCGGCGTGAAGTCGGAACATCGTAGTCCGACAACGCTCAGGCCGACAGGCCGTGCCCGCCCACCGGCTCGGTCACGATGTGGGTATCGAAGCCGGCGATGATCGGCCGCGCCTTCGCGATCGCCGCCTGCACCTGCGGCAGCGACAACGAAGCCTTGTGATGCTCGGGACTTTCCCAGACTTCGGTGATCCACATCGCATCGGCATCCGCCGGATCGCGGGCGACGACATAGCTCAGGCAGCCGGGCATGCCGCCGATGCCGTCGAGAAGGATGGCGATCAGCGCGTCGCGCTGGCCGGAGGCGGCTTTCATCTTGCCGATCAGACCGTGCATCGAAGGAACTCCGTTGAGTGTGGCGCAGGCGGGAAGCGCGGCGACGAACGTCGCGCCGAGGCCGGCAACGAGGATCTGGCGCCTCACGGCATCCATCACGGCGCCGGCGGTGAAGTATCGAACTTGGCGGTCGTGTCGAGCATGCGATCCCAGGGCGCCGCATGCGACGCGAAGATGTCGACCTGGGGCTGGAATGCTGCCGGGTCGTCGAGCGTACCGGCGCGGATGCCGATCATTCCGGGCCGCATCGACGGCCGGCCGAACAACTGCGACCCGCAGTCGGGGCAGAAGCCGCGACGGATTGGCTGGCCGCTGCCGCCGATGCTTTCGTAGTACTTCACGTCGCCGCGGATGTTCACGCTTTCGAGCGCGAAGAACAGCGTCGGCGCATAAGGGCCGCCCGAGACTCGCCTGCAATCGCGGCAGTGGCAGTTGCCTTCCATCAGCGGCGGCGCCGTCGGCGCGTAACGCACCGCACCGCAAAGGCAACCGCCCGCGTATTTCGTGAGGCTTTCATCGTTCATGTCGATCGATCCGATCCGGGGGACAGGGCCCATTGTGGCGACGGCCACTGACAGGAAATGTCAGCAGGCGCTCAGGCCGCTGTCCCGCATCCCTGCTGATTCGATACCCGTTCGGCGGAGGCCGGATACTTCGCCAGCAGGTGTGGCGGCCGCAGCGGGCGCGGGCTGAAGCCGCCGCCGCAGTTCGGACAGCGACCATGCAGCACGCCATCGGCGCAGGACGTGCAGAACGTGCATTCGAAACTGCAGATCACCGCATCGGTGGCGTCCGGCGGCAGATCCCTGTCGCAGCATTCGCAGTTGGGGCGGAGTTGGAGCATGGGTGTCTCCTGACCGATGGCGGGCAACGGGATGATGCGCGAATCACGAACGGAAAACGCCGGGAAATCCCATCCTGGGATTTCCCGGCGAGCGACACCGCCGGCGAGCGGTGCCGCGGTGCAGTCCGGGTTTGGGGCCCCGGGCCGCCGGCATGCGATCCATCACGTGCCGTGTACGCAACCGAAAAGTGCGCTGGAGGCGAGCCATCCACTGACGAGGTAGGCCGGCCCGCCTCCAGCGCGGTTAATTGAACTTGCAGATGACGCCGGAGGGCGTCGACGTGTTGCCGCTCTGGGTCACGCCGGCGACATTGCCGATCACGTTGATGCCGTTGCAGGCACCGACTCCCATCTGCCGGTTGTTGTTGAAACTGTTGCCCGTGAACGTGCCGCCGATCGAGCCGGCTTCGTCGAACACGGCGCCGCCGAACTTGGCCCAGGAAACGCTGTTGTTGTTCGCCTCGAAATGATCGGAACCGCTGACCACATCGATTCCCCATTCGCCCGGACGATGAGTGACGGTGTTGGAGATCCGGCAGTAGTCGCAATTGACCATGTACATGGCGCTGGCGCCGACATCGACCGTATGCATGCCGTCGATCACGACACCGGTGGAGTTGTAGGAGGCGATTTCGCCATCGCCACCGGGGCCGTTGGCACGGCCGATCACTTGGCCGTAGAGGATGACGACATCATTGGCGTCGCTGATCCACACGTTCGGATCGGCGATGCCGTTGGATACGTTCCCGTTGTAACGCATGAACGTATCCCAGATGTCGACGTTGGAACTGCCGTTGACGCCGATGCTGATCAGGAAGTTCTGGATCCGGAGCCCCCAGAGGATGAGTCCGGACCGCTGATAACTGAGGATGCCGAATTCGCCGCCCGGCCCGGGGCCATTGAGGAGGAAATTCTTCAGCATCACGCTGTTGCCGGGCGCCATCGCCCGTACCGCGCTGGAATTGATCACGACCGAATCGCGGCTGGCCGCGAGACCCTCGATCGTCGTGCCGGCCGGGATGTCCAGCGTCGTGGCGCCCAGATTGTAGGTGCCGGCGTTCAGGCAGATCGTCTGCCCGGCGTAGGTCGCGACCGCCGCGTGCAGATTCGCACCGGAGGACAGCGTGGCATTGCAGGCGTTGGCGGCGAAAGAAGCGCACATCAGGATCAGTGAAACCATCGTCTTCCGAATCATGTCTCGAGTCCTTGGGATGAAATCCGGGGTGTTCTCCGATGCGCACCGCTCCGGAAGCGGCGGGTCGCATTCGCGACCCCGCCGCAGGGAACAGCACGCCACCCGTTCCCCGTGAACGGGCGGTTCGAACCGATCAATCGTCCTGATCGTCGTCGTTGCCGGCGTCGCGGGGCGCATCCGCGGCGACGAACTGCGAGCGCAGCGCGGTTTCGAGCTTGGTGGAGATGGCCGGATTCTCCTTGAGGTACTGGCGAGCGTTCTCCTTGCCCTGCCCGATGCGTTCGCCGTCGCAGCTGTACCAGGCGCCCGACTTCTCGACCAGCTTGGCCTCGACACCCATGTCGATCAGCTCGCCCTCGCGGCTGATGCCTTCGCCGTAGAGGATTTCGGTGACGATCTGCTTGAACGGCGGGGCGAGCTTATTCTTGACGACCTTGATCTTGGTCTGGTTGCCGATGATTTCCTCGCCTTTCTTGATGCTGCCGATGCGGCGGATGTCGAGGCGGATCGAGGCATAGAACTTCAGCGCGTTGCCGCCGGTGGTCACTTCCGGGCTCTGGCCCGGCATCATCACGCCGATCTTCATGCGCAGCTGGTTGATGAAGACGACCATGCAGTTGCTGCGCTTGATGTTGCCGGTGAGCTTGCGCAGCGCCTGGCTCATCAGGCGGGCCTGCAGGCCGGGGAGCTGGTCGCCCATCTCGCCTTCGATTTCGGCCTTCGGCGTGAGTGCGGCGACCGAGTCGATGACCACGATGTCGACGGCGTTGGAACGCACGAGCATGTCGGCGATTTCCAGCGCCTGTTCGCCGGTATCGGGCTGCGACAGCAGCAGTTCGTCGATGTTGACGCCGAGCTTCTGCGCGTAGATCGGGTCGAGCGCGTGCTCGGCGTCGATGAACGCGGCGGTGCCGCCGGCCTTCTGGCATTCGGCGATGGTCTGCAGGGTGAGAGTGGTCTTGCCCGAGGATTCCGGACCGTAGATTTCGACGACGCGCCCCTTGGGCAGGCCACCGATGCCCAGCGCGATGTCGAGCATCAGCGAACCGGTGCCGATGACTTCGACCGCTTCGACCGGGCGGTCGCCCATGCGCATGACCGAGCCCTTGCCGAACTGCTTGTCGATCTGGCTCAGGGCGGCGGAAAGGGCGCGCTTCTTGTTCTCGTCCATCGTGGAATCCTCGTCAGTGATTGGGTGAATGTCTGGAGTGGGCGCAGGTTAGGGAGCACCCGTCGCAAAACCTGCGACGCCCTGAAATCTAATCGCGACCGTGTCGGTGGGGCATCGGGAGAACGCGCCTGCGCATGTAGGAATTTCCCGCATGGCGCGCATCGATCCCGATCCGCTCAGCGGCTCGGCCGCACGAGACCGCAGTACAGCCCTTCGATGCTGAAGTCCTGATCGGGCAGCACATCGATCGGGGCGTAGCTGGGATTGCGCGGCATCAGGCGAATGCGGTCCTTGCCGATCTTCAGCAGCTTCACCGTGATTTCGTCGTCGATGCGCGCGACCACGATCTGGCCGGAACGCGCTTCGCTGGTGCGGTAGACGCCGATGAGATCGCCTTCGAAGATGCCTTCGTCCACCATCGAATCGCCCTGAACCTTGAGCAGGTAATTCGGTGCGGGCGAAAACAGGGCGCGGTCGAGGAGGACGTAATCGTCCGAACGCAGGTCGGCCCCGATGGGCAGGCCGGCGGCCACGCGGCCCAGCACCGGCAGTTGCAGGGCGTTGTCGGGGAGCATCGGTGCCGGAGGGGCGTCGAAGGCGTCGTTCGCGGCCTCGTGGACCAGGCGGATGCCCCTCGCCTGCCCCGGCACCCGGCGGATGACGCCGGCCTGCTCCAGCGCTTCGAGGTGGTACTGGGCGGCACGGACGCCCTTGAAGCCCATGGCGTGGGCGATCTCGGTCTGCGAGGGCGGCACGCCGTCGGCGGCGATGCGCTCGGAGATGAGGGCGAGGATGGCTTGCTGGGTATCGGTCAGGTCCATGGTTAGTAGTATTACTACTAACAACCAACCCCGTCAACGATCCCGTGCAAAGCGCTCGCTCAGGTCGTCCCGATCAGCGTCTCCAGCCCGCGCAGGGCCGCACCGACGGTCTGCCGGCGCACGGCATCGCGGTCGCCGTCGAAATGGAACAGTTGGGCGTGGGCATAGCCGCCGCGGCGCTTCCAGCCGATCCAGACGGTGCCGACGGGCTTGTCCGGCGAGCCGCCGCCGGGGCCGGCGATGCCGGTGACCGCGACCGCGATGCTGGCGCCGGAATGCACGAGCGCGCCGGAGACCATTTCGATCACGGTCTCGCGGCTGACCGCGCCGTGGTGTTCGAGGGTTTCCGGGCGGACGCCGAGCATCGCCTGCTTGGCTTCGTAGCTGTAGGCGACCATGCCGCAGTCGAACCAGTCGGACGAGCCGGCGATGTCGGTGACGGTCTTGGCGATCCAGCCGCCGGTGCAGCTCTCGGCGGTGACCAGCGTGTGCCGGGCATTGCGGAAACGTCCGCCCAGGGTCTCGGCGTGTTCGCGCAGTTCGGCATCGGTATGGAGGGTCATGCGGGGGTCCAGAGCGCGGCGGCGGCCGTTCGCGGGGATGATAGCGTCAAGCCCGGCCGGCGCACGCAGGCGAAGCAAAGACGGCCCGCACGTGGCGGGCCGTCGGCGAAGCGCGGAACGGTGAAACGTTTACGGCTTGGCGGGCGTCGCGGCGGCCGGCGGCGGCAACTGGCAATTGCCCGCCTTGTCGACGGTGAACAGGTCGCCGCAGATATGGCTGACGTCCGGCTGGTCGGTGGTGCTGAAGTTGTGGCAGGTGAAGCAGTTCTGGGTGTTCGACTCGAAGAAGCTCTCCATCGTCATGTTGGCGAGGTAGAGCGAGCCGCGCTGGTTGGTCGGGACGCTGCTGTCCTGGCCGTTCTTGGTCCACAACGCGCCGATCATCTCGTAGTTCTTCCAGATCGCCATCGGATCGTCGTCGCCGAGCTTGGTCAGCAGGCCGTCGGCACCGACCAGTTGCGCGTTGAGTTCCCTGATCGCCGCGAGATTCGCCTTGTTGTCGTTGGGGCCGGTCATGTCGCCGGGCGCATTGCCGTTGGGATACTGCCGGCAGATGTTGTTCGGCGTGCCGGTGGGCGGCGGCGGCGGATTGCCCTGCACCGTCGGCGTGTTGAAATTGAACGCGGCACAGGCGGCGTTCGGCGGCCCGGGATTCGGATTGGGATTGGCGGTGAGGCATTGCGCGGCTTCGTTGCTGGCCAGCGCCCAGCCGGAGGCCGGCATCGGGCTGGAACCGTCGCAAAGCGGCGCATTGGTCTTGTGTTCGAACGAGGCCCAGATCATTTCCGGATGATTCTTCGTCCAGTTCACGATGTGGAAACCGACCAAGCCCAGGATCACCTTCGTCGGCGCCAACTGATCGTTGCCGCTGGCCATGGGCACTTCGGCATCCATCATGAAATAAGTCGGATCGGCCTTCGGCAGGATTTTCCAGGCGACCTTCAGTTCCATCGTGCCTTCGGCGAAGCTGGCGCCGGTGGAGGTGCATTCCGCATCCGAATACCAGACCGAGTAATACAGCACGTTGCCGTTCTGATCGTAGAGGGCGCTGGTGTCGGCCTGTTCTTCCTCGAAGTCGACCGGCTTGATGTCGCGAATGCCCAGCAACTTGACGGCGTTCGCGCGCCCGCTGACCTTCGGCTTGCCGCACTGGCCGCTACCGCCGCTCGGATCGCGCAGACGATTGCTTTCGAAGACGCGCTCGCCGGGCGTGGTCGTCGACGGCGACACCTGCGCCAGGAACCACTGCCACGAGAACTGGTAGAAGTCGCAGAAGGTTTCCGCGCTGGCGATTTCGGATGGCGGATTGGGACTGGTGATCCAGTTGCTGCTGGCCTGGCAGACCGACGGTGGCGTCACCGGCGTCGCGGCGGCGACGTCGGGCTTGGGTGCGGCCGCTTCCGGCTTCTGGCCGCAGCCGGACAGTGCGAGCGCGATGGCGACCGTTGCGGCGAGCGCATGGGGCGCGTGACGCATGCGGGTGTTGCGGACGACGGACGACTGCGTGAACGACGGCGTGGACATCGAACATTCTCCTTGGCGTATGACCCATGTCTGCGGAATCCCGGCGGGCGGGAATTCCGTTCCCCTCGAACGTCGTGAGGCGCGCATGCGGCGGCCGCCGAAGTCCGGATTCCTGCGGACCGGATGCGACGGTGCGGACCGGCATCCGGCGATGCATCGATGATGGCGTGTTTCCCCGGGGCCGAGCATGCGCCTGCCGGCGGCCGGCCGCAATCCGCAATGCACAACGCCACGAAAAAGAACGGCCCGCCGAAGCGGGCCGTCCGGATGACGCGGCGGAACGGAAACTCAGTACTTCACGCGGAACGTCACGCCGTAGGTGCGCGGAGCGCCGAGGAAGGCGTTCCAGGTGCCGGTCTGCAGCGGCGCGTCGAAGGCGACCTGATAGTACTCGGCGTCGGTGAGGTTCTGCGACCACAGCTCGACATCCCAGCGACCGTCGCGACGCCCGATCACGAACCGCGCGTTGAACACCGAATAGGCGTCCTGTTCCTTCTGCGGGTCGAGATCGGAGCCGGTGTTGTAGTCCGACATGTACTTGCCGCCGAGGTGGGCGCTGGCTTCGAGATTGCTGCCCAGATCCCACTCGTAGCCGACCGAACCGGTCACCGACCACTTCGGCGCGAAGCTGGCGCGGCTGCCGGGCAGCAGCACCAGATCGGCATCCGGCAACGGATCGTCGCCGTACTTGGTGTCGGCATAGGTCAGGCCGCTCTGCACCATCCAGCCACCGGTCTGCCACAGCAGTTCGGCATCGAGACCCTGCGAGGTCACCTTCGGGATCGAGCGGACCACGAAGCTGGTGCCGAGGAAGCTGTTGAGCTGGAAGTCCGAGTATTCCTGGTGGAACAACGTGGCGTTGAGCAACAGGTTGCCGCCGAGCCAGGTGGTCTTGGTGCCCAGTTCGAAGCTGTCGACGAACTCGCCGTCGAACGAGGTGTCGTTCACCGGCACGATGCCTGCGGTGCCGCTGGACAGACCGTTGTTCGACTGCACGCGATCGAGGTTGAAGCCACCGGCCTTGTAGCCGCGCGCGGCCGAGAAATAGGCCATCGCGTGTTCGTTGAAACGGTACGCGGCCTTGAACGTGCCGGACCATTCCTTCTCTTCGCGGCTCTGGTCGGTGCTGCGGCCGTTGTGCTGGATGTTGGTCCACGGCAGACAGGCGAACCCGACCACCGACGGCGCCGCGGCCGAAGCCTGGGCGACGGTCAGGCCGCGTGCGACCAGCGCCGCGACCACCTGGGCCGGATTGGCCAGCATCGCGCCGCAGCCGAGGCCGCCGTTCGGGTTGCTGTAACGCGACGCCAGATCCTTCTTCTCGCGGGTGTAACGCAGGCCGAGGGTCAGGTCGAGCGCGTCGGTGACATGCCAGGTGTTGTTGGTGAACAGGCCAAGGCTCTTGGAGTCCTGCTCGTAGCGGTCGGCGGCGGCGTGGCCGGCGAACACGGTGCCGAAGGGACGGCCGGACGCCTGAGACAGGAACAGCCCCGCGGTGGGGCTCGTGGCCAGCAGCGGATTGATCCGCGACAGCAGCGCGATCGACAGATACGGTTCGTACGCGCTGCCGACCCGATAAGCCTCGTTGCGGCGCAGGTTCTCGTCGGCGTAGAACGCGCCGACCAGCCAGTCCAGCTTGTCGGTGCTGCCGGTCAGGCGGAACTCCTGGCTGAAGGTGTTGAACCGGGTGAAGTTGTCCGATTCCTGCGGATTGCGGTACAGCAGGTCGGCCGTGCTGTAGTCGAAATCGATGCCGTTGGTGGACTGCCATTCGCGGCGTGCGGTCACCGAGGTGAAGGTCGCGCCGTTGAGCCACGGCGTTTCCCAGTCGACCTGGCCGCTGACGCCCTTGTCCTTCATGTATTGCGCGGAGCTGCGGTTCGCCCACGCCCGGCGGGCGAAGGGATCGGCCACGGGCGCCACGCCGGTATCCACGGACAGCGCATCGAGGATCGCCGCGGTCGGGCCACGGATGATCGTGGTGCTGGCGCAGCAGTTCTCGTCGCGGTTGGTGAAGTCGCCGGTCAGCAGGATATCGAGCGTATCCGTGGGTTCGAACAGTAACTGGCCGCGGAAGGTGTGGAAATTCTGGTCCTGGTCTTCGGTATCGACGCGCGGACCGCTGCCGGTGTTCACATCGAGATAGCCGTTGCGCTTGCGCTTCGCGGCATACAGGCGGAACGCCGCCATGTCGTTGAACGAATCGCTGTAGGAGCCGGCGACGCCGATCGCACCGTAGTTGCCGACGGTGAACTCGGCTTCCGCGCTCTGCTGGTAGCTCGGCCGCTTGGTGACCACGTTGATCACGCCGGCCGACGTGTTCTTGCCGAACAGCGTTCCCTGCGGGCCTTTCAGTACTTCGATGCGTTCGAGTTCGCCGAGATCGCCGAAGCCCACGCCGTTGCGCGGGCGGTAGACGCCGTCGATCACCACGCCGACCGACGACTCGAGACCGGCGTTGTCGCCGACCGTGCCGATGCCGCGGATGCGCGCCGTGGTCAGCGACTCGCTCTGGGTGCTGGTGACGGTGAGGCCCGGCACCAGTTGCTGCAGATCCTTGATGTCGCGGACGCCGTTGTCTTCGAGCATGGCTTCCGACAATGCGGTGACCACCACGGGAACGTCCTGCAGGGCTTCTTCGCGTTTTTGCGCGGTGACGATGATCTTGTCGAGCGTTCCGGCTTCTTCCTCGCCGCTGCCGCTGTCCTGGGCCAGCACCAGCGGTGCCTGGACCAGGCCCACCAGCGCGATCACCAGCGCACGGGCCAAGGTCGAATGTTGCAGTGCACGATCTTTCATTACCCCCCTCCTCGCCATATGTTTTTGTGTTTTCGTATCGTTACGTGGTCGTTGTTCGATCATCGGCGGTACGCATCCTGGCGTCATGTCGCGTCGCCGCATCCGTAGGCCGTAGACCCTGGAGGAAGACCGCGTGGCATGGGTCCGACCCCTCGACTGGATGCGAATGACAACCGCGTCGCGACGGTAGCACAGGATTCATCGACTGTGCGCATGGCCGGAACCGCCCGGGAGGGGCCGGCATGCTAGTCTTTGCCGCCCTTTCCGGGTGTGCTGCACGGCACCCGGCGCGCCCCCTCGAATGCCCCCCGCCGTGTCCGATTCCGCATCGCCCTCCCGCGCCCCCAGCGACCAGCACACACCGCTCATGCGCCAGTTCTTCGCCGCGAAGGCGGAGCACCCCGACGTGCTGCTGTTCTTCCGCATGGGCGATTTCTACGAGCTGTTCTACGACGATGCGCGCAAGGCCGCGCGCCTGCTCGACATCACGTTGACGCAGCGCGGCAATTCCGCCGGCCAACCCATTCCGATGGCCGGCGTACCGGTGCACGCCTACGAGGGCTATCTCGCCCGTCTGGTCGCGCTGGGCGAGTCGGTCGCGATCTGCGAACAGATCGGCGATCCGGCGCTGGCCAAGGGGCTGGTCGAACGCAAGGTCGTGCGCATCGTGACGCCCGGCACCGTCACCGACGAAGCCCTGCTGCAGGATCGCCGCGACACCCTGTTGATGGCGGTGGCGCGCGGCAAGTCCGGCTATGGGCTCGCCTGGGCCGACCTGGCCGGCGGCCGTTTCCTGGTCAACGAGGTCGGCAGCGACGACATGCTCGAGGCCGAACTCGCGCGCCTCGATCCCGCGGAACTGCTGATGCCGGACGAGGAAGGCTGGCCGACAGCGCTGTCGACGCGCCACGGACTCCGTCGCCGCGCGCCGTGGCTGTTCGATGCCGACAGCGGCCGCCGTCAGTTGCTGCGCTTTTTCGACGTGCACGATCTCTCCGGCTTCGGCATCGAAGACAAGCCGCTGGCGATCGCGGCCGCCGGCGCGCTGCTCGGCTACGTCGAGGAAACCCAGAAACAGCGGCTGCCGCATCTCACCGCGATCCGGGTGGAGACCAGCGACGGCGCGATCGCGATGAACGCGGCGACGCGCCGCCATCTCGAACTCGACACCCGGGTCGACGGCGATACCCGCCACACCCTGCTCGGCATTCTCGACAGCACGGTCACGCCGATGGGCGGCCGCCTGCTGCGGCGCTGGCTGCATCGCCCGTTGCGCGACCGCGGCATCGTCAGCGAACGTCACGATGCGGTGGAACGCCTGCTGGAGGCGCACGCCGACGGCGATGTGCGCGATGCCTTCCGCGGCCTCGGCGACATCGAACGCATCCTGTCGCGGGTCGCCCTGCGCAGCGCGCGCCCGCGCGACCTTTCGACCCTGCGCGATGCGCTGCAGCTGCTGCCGAAGGTGCGCGCCGCGCTCGACGGCATCGACTCTCCGCGCCTGCAGGCGCTGGCCGCCGAACTCGGCGAACACGATGCCCAGGCCGCATGGATGGCGCGCGCGATCGTGCCGCAGCCGCCGGTGCTGGCGCGCGACGGTGGCGTGATCGCCGAAGGTTACGACGCCGAACTGGACGAGCTGCGCCAGCTCAGCACCAATGCCGATCAGTTCCTGATCGACCTCGAAGCCCGCGAACGCGAAAGCAGCGGCATCCCGACGCTGAAGGTCGGCTACAACCGCGTCCACGGCTATTTCATCGAGATCAGCAAGGGCCAGGCCGACAAGGCGCCGGTGCATTACACCCGGCGCCAGACCCTGACCGGCGCCGAGCGCTACATCACCGAAGAGCTGAAGCAGTTCGAGGACAAGGTGCTGTCGGCGCGCGAACGCGCGCTGGCGCGCGAGAAGCTGCTGTACGAAGGCGTGCTGGACGAACTGAACCGCGATCTCGAACCGCTGAAGCGCTGCGCCGCCGCATTGAGCGAACTCGACGTGCTGGCCTGCTTCGCCGAGCGCGCGCGCGAACTCGACTGGTCGCGTCCGCGGCTGGTCGCCGATGCGGTGCTGCGGATCGAACGCGGCCGCCATCCGGTCGTCGAAGCCGTCCGCGACGAACCGTTCGAGCCGAACGACATCGACCTGCACGCAGACCGCCGCATGCTGGTGATCACCGGCCCGAACATGGGCGGCAAATCGACCTACATGCGCCAGAACGCGCTGATCGTGCTGCTCGCGCACATCGGCAGTTTCGTGCCGGCGGCGAAGGCGGAGCTCGGGCCGATCGACCGCATCCTCACCCGCATCGGCGCCGGCGACGACCTCGCCCGCGGGCAATCGACCTTCATGGTCGAAATGAGCGAAACCAGCTACATCCTCCACCACGCCACCGCGCAGTCGCTGGTGCTGATGGACGAGATCGGCCGCGGCACGTCGACCTACGACGGCCTCGCCCTCGCCGAAGCCTGCGCGCGCCATCTGGCGACGACCAATCGCTGCTACACCCTGTTCGCGACGCACTATTTCGAGCTGACGACCTTGGCCCAGTCCGGCAGCGGCATCGCCAACGTGCATCTCGATGCCGTCGAGCATCACGACAAGAACGGGACCGACACCCTCGTGTTCATGCACGCGGTGAAGGACGGCCCCGCCGACCGCAGTTTCGGGCTGCAGGTCGCCGCCCTCGCCGGCCTGCCGAAGTCGGTGGTCCGCGAAGCCCGCGGCCGCCTGGCCGAACTCGAACAGCGCCGCGACGATCCGGCACCGGTGCTGACGCCGCAGACCCTCGACACCCCGCAGCAGTTCGGCCTGTTCACGCCGTCTTCGGCCGCCCTCGACGCGCTCGCGGCCATCGACCCGGACGAACTCACGCCGAAGCAGGCGCTCGAAGCGCTGTATCGCCTGAAGGCGCTGGAATAATCCCCGTAGAGCGGCCTTCAGGCCGCTGCTTTCGGGAAAGTCGGCAGCGCGCCCCTGAGGACGCTGCGTCGTGCCTCGATGACCGAATCAGCGGCCTGTAGGCCGCTCTACCGGGCCAGTGGTTAACGCGTGCGCCCGTCGACGCGTGCGCCCATCGCAGCCCGTGGGACCCGGCGCCGGTACACTTGCGCGATCAACGGAGAATCGCGCGTGGCCATCGGAATCTTCATCGCGGGTGTCTTGTTCGGCGTCGTGCTGGCGGTCTGGCTGCGGCGTTCGCCGTCGCCGCAGTGGCCGCAGCCGAGCGGGCACGCCGTGGACGCGTCCACCGACAAGCCCGGTGACTCTGCCGTCGACGCGCTGCCCGCACCGGCCGACGAACCGGCGAAGGACACGGCCGTGGCCGAAGAGCAACCGGCCGACAAGCTCTATCGCCTGCGCCGCGAGATCGAAGGCGACGACGACCGCATCCAGAGTCCCGAGGATCTGCTGCGATCGCCGCAGTTCGTGGAAGGCGTGGCGCTGCTGACCGGACCCGCGTTCGCGCCGAAGGACCTGCTCGATCTGCTCGAGAACGACAGTTACGCGCTGGGCTGCATGCTCTACGCCGCGCTGCGCCAACGCGGCGACGTCGACGCGCATGCGGCGCTGGCCGCGACGCCGTCGCCGGGACGCTTCCAGCTGAAATTCATGCTGGATTATCTGCAGTCGCAGGCCGACGCCTCCGCCCTGCCGGGACTGCTGCGGCATCTGCGCGAATGGTGGTACGAACAGCCGCCGCTGCGCCAACGGCTGCGCGAATATCTGGCATGGGCGGACACGCACGCGCCCGGCGATGCGCCGATGGCGCTGGATGCGCTGAAGGACTGGGAGCTGGAACAGCTCGCGGAAGGCCTGCAATCGTTCCGCACGCCGGTGCTGGAGCCGTTCCTCGCGCAGGCCAGGGCCGAACTCGCGCTGCGGCGCGAACGCCGCACGCTCGGCGGCATCGGCCGGCTGTGGTCGCCGACGGTCGACACCGCGTCGGGCACGCCCGCCATCGTCGATCATCCCGAACTCGACCTGCAGGTCGACAAGGTCCATGCGCTGCTGCACGCGACGCCGGCGGTGTCGGTGCTGGTCGCGGGCGAACACGGCACCGGCAAGACCGTGCTGGTGGATCGGCTGTTCGCGCGCCTGCATGCCGAAGGCTGGCTGCTGTTCGAGGCCTCGGCCGCGGAGGTGCTGGCCGGCCAGAGCTACATCGGCGAACTCGAGGAACGGATCCGCGAACTCCTGGCCACGCTCGATCGCGAGCGCGCGCTGTGGCGGGTGCAGGATTTCCACGATCTGCTACACAAGGGCGGACACAGCCAGGACCCGCGCGGCATTCTCGATCTGCTGCTGCCGGCGATGGAGCGCGGCCAGTTGCGGATGATCGGCGAACTGTCGCCGGCGCAGCTCGCGCAATTGCTGATCGCGCGGCCGACGCTGCGCCATCTGGTGAAGACCGTGACCCTGTCGTCGCCGTCGGCGGCGACCATGCGCGACCTGCTCGAACGCTGGCGCACGGCGCGCGAAGCGCGATTCGGTGCGTCCGTGGCCGACGCGCGCGCGCTCGATGAAGCGCAGCGCATGGCCGCGCAGTATTTCCCCGAGCAGCACGAGCCCGGGCGCACGCTGCGGCTGCTGGAGGAAACCCTGCAGGCGGCGACCGCCGCGCAGCCGCATGCGCTGCCGCTGGGCGCGGATGCGCTGCTGCGCGCGATCTCGCGGCGCAGCGGTTTGCCGCTGGACGTGATCGACGATCGCCAGAGTCTCGATCTCGACGCGCTGCGTGCGTTCTTCCGCAAGCGCGTGCTCGGCCAGGACGAAGCGGTGGAATGCCTCGTCGACCGCATCGCGATGCTCAAGGCCGGACTGGTCGACAGCGGCCGGCCGATCGGCGTGTTCCTGTTCGCCGGCCCCACCGGCACCGGCAAGACCGAACTGGCGAAGACCCTCGGCGAGCTGCTGTTCGGCAGCGACGAACGCCTGCTGCGGCTGGACATGAGCGAATTCCAGTCCGACGACTCGGCGTGGCGACTGACCGAAGTCTCGCGCGACGGCAGCGCGCGCTCCCTGGTCGCACGCATCCGCGAACAACCCTTCTCGGTCGTGCTGCTCGACGAATTCGAGAAGGCGCATCCGCGGGTATGGGACCTGTTCCTGCAGGTGTTCGACGATGGCCGCCTCAGCGACCGCAACGGCAACGTCGCCGATTTCCGCCACAGCATCATCATCCTCACCAGCAACGCCGGGTCGACCCTGTCGCGCAGCGCGGGGCCGGGATTCACCTCGTCCGCGGGCGGCTATTCGCGCGGCGGCGTCGAGAAGGCGCTGTTCGAGACCTTCCGCCGCGAATTCCTCAACCGCCTCGATCGCATCGTGCTGTTCAACCCGCTCGACCGCAATCTGATGCGCGACATCCTGCACAAGGAACTGCAGCGCGCGATGGGCCGGCGCGGCCTCAGGAACCGGGACTGGGCGGTGGAATGGGAGCCGTCGGCGGTGGAATTCCTGCTCGACCGCGGCTTCACGCCCGATCTCGGCGCGCGTCCGCTGCGCCGCGCGATCGAACAGCATCTGCTCGCGCCGCTGGCGCGCAGCATCGTCGAGCACCGCACGCCGCAGGGCGATCAGTTCCTGTTCGTGCGCAGCGCCGGCGAACGGCTGGAAGTGGAATTCGTCGACCCTAATCCGTCGCTCCCGGCGTCGACCGTCATCGCCGCCGCCGGAGCGGGCGATCTGCGCACGCTCGTGTACGCACCTGAAGCGTCTCCGGCCGCCGTCGCGACCCTGCACGGCACCTACGCGCGGCTCGTCGAGCGGCTCGCCGCGCCGGCCTGGTCGGATGCGCGCGCGGCGGAATACGCGACGATGGGCGAACGCGATTTCTGGTCGCGCCCCGAACGGTTCGACGTACTCGACCGGATCGAGCGTCGCGACCGCATCGAGAGCGCGCTCGACACCGCGCAGCGTCTCGACGCGCGCCTGGCCCGCGACGGCGCCGACGCCGGCTTCATCGCCCGCCACGCGCAATTGCTGTGGCTGCTGGAACACGCGATGGACGCGGTTTCGCACCATCGGCCGCAGGATGCGCTGCTGTGGCTGAGCGCGGGCGAGAGCGATCTCAAGCGCGATCCGGCGCAGGCCCGTTTGTGGTGGCAGCAGTTGCTGGCGATGTACATGGCGTGGGCCGAGCGTCGCAACATGCGCGTAGAAGTTTTGGAACAGAACGCGGGCGAATGCCGCGCACGGCTCGCGGTGAGCGGCTTCGGCGCGCTCGCCCTGCTCGAAGCCGAACACGGCCTGCACGCGCTCGAATACGAAGCGGAAGACGGCGGCACCCGCCGCGTCGCCGCGTCCGTGCGCATCGCGCCCGATCATGCCGGGCGCGCACGTCCGAAACGTCTGGACGCCGACGAGGAATTGCGCGTCTGCCGCCGCTATCGCGCCGCGCCCTCGCCGCTGGTGCGCGACGGCGTGCGCGGCTGGCGCACCGGCCGGCTCGACCGCGTGCTGGCGGGCGAGTTCGACGCGATCGTCGCGGACGGCTGATGCCGGCCACGGCGCCCGCGCCCGTGGGATCGAAAAAAGCCCGTTCCGCGCCCCCATGACGCGGTCGCCGGAGCTACAGTGGCCGCAAACCGCCCGTCTTCACGGAGACCACCATGACCCAACTGACCAACGACCTCCTCGCCCAGCTCCAGGGCGCCCCGCTGCAACAGATCTCGCGCCAGCTCGGCATCGACCAGAGCCAGGCGGCCGGCGCCGTCGGCGCGGCGTTGCCGCTGCTGATGGGCGCGCTGGGCAGGAACGCCAGCCAGCCGCAGGGCGCGGAAGCGCTGTTCGGCGCGCTGCAGAAAGACCACGCCGGAAGCGGCGGCATCGGCGACCTGCTCGGCGCGGTACTGGGCGGCGCGCAGAGCCGGCAGACCGACGGTGCCGGCATGCTCGGCCACATCTTCGGCGGCCAACAGGGACGCGCCGAACAGCATCTGGGCGAAGCCACCGGCCTGGGCGGCGACCGTGCCGGCCAGCTGATGAAGATCCTCGCCCCGATCGTGATGGCCTATCTCGCAAAGCGCATGTTCGGCGCGAACGAAGCGGGCGGCGGTGCGGCGGCCGGCCTCGGCGGCAGCAATCCGACGGCCGACATCCTGGGCGCCGTGCTCGGACAGGAGCGGCAACAGGTGCGCCAGCAGGGCGGCCTGGCCGGCGGCCTGCTCGGCGCGGTGCTCGACAAGGACGGCGACGGCGATGTCGACCTGAGCGACATGCTGAAACTCGGCGGCGGCCTGCTGGGCGGGCAGCGCTGATACGTCTTGTCGGGGACTCGGGGCGGCGCGTCAGTGCGTGCCGCCCGACCCGGCCCGGCCAAGTCCGGCACATCCAGGCGCCGCCATCGCAACCGTCGCATTGACGGTCTTCGGCCCGCCCGCACAGAATCCGTTCAACACCCCAATCGGGGTTCCATGATGATCGAGCGGAGCAATGGATTCTCCCGTGAGCACGAAACGCTTCCGCATCGCGTTTTCCTTTGCCGGAGAAAAGCGCGATTTCGTTAGGCAGGTCGCCGACCTGCTTGCCGTGCGATTCGGGCCGGAAAAGATTCTCTACGACAAATATCACGAGGCGGAATTCGCCGTATTCGACCTCGGGATCAAATTGCCCAAGCTCTACGGCGAACAGTCCGATCTTATCGTTCCCGTCATCTGTCCCGACTACGATGCGAAGCGGTGGACCGGATGGGAGTGGGTCCACATCTACGGCCTGCTCACGAAAGCAGACGGCCATCGTGTGATGCCCAGCCGGTTCGACTATGCAAATGCCGATGGCCTCAGCCCGGCTGCGGGCTTCATCGAACTCGATGATAGAACCCCCGAGGAATTCGTCTCCCTCATCCTCGAACGCCTCGCCCTCAACGAAGGCCTGACGAAGGATCACTACACCCAACCCGCCGTCGTCACCGCATCGGTTCCCAAAACCGACATCCCCCACAACCTGCCCAGGTTGCAGCCGTTCTTCGGCCGCGAGGACGAACTGAGAAAGATCGCTGACGCGCTCGACCCGGGTTCGCAGACTTGGGGCACGCTGATCGACGGTCCGGGCGGGATGGGCAAGACCTCGCTTGCGGTCCGCGCCGCATACGATGCGCCACCCGAAGTTTTCGACAGAATCGTCTTTGTCTCGCTCAAGGCACGCGAGCTGGACGACGATAGCGAGCGCGATCTCAGCGGTTTTCTGGTCAGTGGCCTGGTCGAACTGTTCGGCGAGCTCGCGCGCGAGCTGAACCGCGACGAGATCGTCAAGGTCGCGGAAGACCAGCGCCCGCGCCTACTGCTGGATGCCCTGCGCGGCACGCGGACCCTGTTGATCCTCGACAATCTCGAAAGTCTGCTCAAACACGAGCGCGATACCCTCTTCACCTTCGTCAAGAGACTCCCCGCCGGCTGCAAGGCCATCCTCACCAGCCGTGGGCGCATCGGCTCCGGCGCGGAGGAGCTGATCCTCGAAAAGCTGAGCGAGAAAGCCGCGCTCGACACTTTGGCCGAACTCGCCACCCACAACCCGCACCTCGCCAAAACCAACGAGGCTGAAAGGCTTGTGCTGTACCGCGAGACCGGCGGCAGTCCGTTGCTGCTGCGCTGGACCGCTGGGCAAGTCGGTCGCGGCCACTGCCTCACGTTCACCGATGCGCTCGATTTCCTGCGCGCCTGCCCGCCGGGCAACGACCCGCTGGAATTCATCTTCGGCGATCTCGTGGAGGACTTCAGTGACGCTGAAACCCGCGCGCTTTGCGCGCTGACCTACTTCACGTTGCCGACCATGGTCGAGCACGTCGCCGCCATCGCCGGTCTGCCACAGGCGGAGACCGATCGCGCCTTGCGCAGCCTCGTCAATCGCTCCCTTGCCGTCCCCACCGATGAATTGACCGCCTTCACACTCGTGCCGATGGTGGCAGACTTCCTATGCAAGAAAAAACCTAAGCTCGTTAAGAAAATCGGTAACCGGCTGGAAAAGCGCGCCTACGCGCTCATCATTGAGAACGGTTACCAGAACCACGACCGCTTCCCCGCGCTCGAAGCCGCTTGGCCCGTAGTGGCTCCTGCACTCGCAATTTTTCTGAAAGGCGACAATCAACGACTGCAAACCGTTTGCTCTGCGCTCTCGCAGTTCCTCGATTTTCAGGGCCATTGGGATGAAAAGTTGGCTCTCAACGAGAAAGCCGAAGTTAGAGCAGTGGCTGCTGCTGATTCTTCAAACGCCGGTTGGCGTGCTCATGATGCCGGATTTATTTATTTACTCCGCCAGCAAGCAGACGACTTACAGACCTGTGCGGACCGCGTATCCAAACGCTGGACCACGACTAAGACCGGTGCCCGCGAGAGGGCCCTTGCCATTCGCCTGCGTGGTCACAGTCATCGATTGAAGGGGGATTACTCAGCGGCCATCGCCGCCTGTAACGAGACCCTCAGGCTACTCCGTAGCCTCACTACCGAGAATGTAGATGTGGCTATCGCCCTAGGCGACCTAGCCACAGCCGAACAAGAATCTGGCAACTATGAGAATGCCGAGATGCACTATCACGAGGCGCTGCACGTGGCTCACGCCATCGGTTTCGCTGAGGGCGTAGCGACCTTTATCGGCAATCTGGCTAGTTTGGCCATGGACCGCGAAGACTGGCCAGCCGCCGAAACCCTGGCACGCGAAGCCCTGCCCTTGTCCGAAGGTGTCCGCCGCGAGGTAACGATTGCCGCTAATAACCTAAACCTCGCCACAGCCCTTGTGCGACAACACAAAGCCTCTGAGGCTTTGCTGTACGCCCAGCGCGCAGTGGAAATTTTTACCCGCCTCAGCCACCCCGACCTCCCCGAGGCTCAAGCCATCCTCACCGAGTGCGGCGGCTGACTGCAATGCAGGCAACACCAATCGCCACGGCCCGACGGAGCACCTAGTCCCAGCCCCGCCCATAGATCCAATTGACTGATCCATACAATCGAATTCGGAAAATTGATAGTCAGCAACTATCAAAAGCGTCCAAACAATCAAATTCCCATCGCCCTACCCCGGGCGTACGGTGACTGCACATTCCCCGATCGGGCCGTCGCGCCCCCAAGGAGCTTCGCATGTCGACCGAATCCAAATGCCCGTTTCCGCATGGCACCGTGCACCACACCATGGCCGGAGGCGGCGGTCGCGGGAATCGCGACTGGTGGCCCAATCAGCTGAATCTGGACATCCTGCACCAGCGTTCGGAGAAGTCCGATCCGATGGGTGCGGAGTTCGACTACGCCGCTGAATTCAAGACCCTCGACCTCGACGCCGTCGTCGCCGACCTGACCGCGCTGATGACCGATTCGCAGGACTGGTGGCCCGCCGACTGGGGACATTACGGCGGACTCTTCATCCGCATGGCCTGGCACTCTGCCGGCACCTACCGCATTTCCGACGGTCGCGGCGGCGGCGGCAACGGTTCGCAGCGCTTCGCGCCGCTGAACAGCTGGCCGGACAACGGCAACCTCGACAAGGCCCGCCGCCTGCTGTGGCCGATCAAGCAGAAATACGGGCGCAAGCTCAGCTGGGCCGATCTGATGATCCTGGCCGGCAACGTCGCGCTGGAATCGATGGGCTTCAAGACCTTCGGTTTCGCCGGCGGTCGTCCTGATATCTGGGAGCCCGAGAAAGACATCAACTGGGGGCCCGAGGCCGAATGGCTGGCGACCAGCGACAAGGCCAACAGCCGCTATTCCGGCGATCGCCAACTGGCGAACCCGCTGGGTGCGGTGCAGATGGGCCTGATCTACGTGAACCCCGAAGGCCCGGACGGCAATCCCGACCCGGTGGCCTCCGGCCGCGACGTGCGCGAAACCTTCGCCCGCATGGCGATGGACGACGAGGAAACCGTCGCCCTCGTCGCTGGCGGCCACACCTTCGGCAAGGCCCACGGCGCTGGCGATCCCAAGCTGGTCGGCGCGGAGCCGGAAGGCGGCGCGCTGGAGGATCAGGGCCTGGGCTGGATCAACGCGTTCGAGAGCGGCCGCGGCGTCCACACCACCACCAGCGGCATCGAAGGCGCGTGGAAACCCAACCCGACGACTTGGGACAACGGCTACTTCGACGTGCTCTTCGGCAACGAGTGGGTGCTGACCAAGAGCCCCGCCGGCGCGCACCAGTGGACGCCGAAGGACCCGAAGCCGGAACAGATGATTCCCGACGCGCACGATCCGTCGAAGCGGCATCCGCCGATGATGACCACGGCCGATCTGTCGCTGCGCTTCGACCCGGCCTACGAAAAGATCTCGCGGCGTTTCCACGCCGACCCGCAGGCCTTCGCCGATGCGTTCGCCCGCGCCTGGTTCAAGCTCACCCACCGCGACATGGGCCCGCGCGCCCGCTACCTCGGCAAGCTGGTGCCGTCCGAAGTGCTGATCTGGCAGGACCCGGTGCCGGCCGTCGATCATCCGCTGGTCGATGCGAACGATATCGCCGCGCTGAAGGCGAAGGTGTTGGCCTCCGGTCTCTCCATCCCGCAACTGGTGAACACCGCCTGGGCGTCCGCATCCACCTTCCGCGGCAGCGACAAGCGCGGCGGCGCCAACGGCGCGCGCATCCGGCTCGCGCCGCAGAAGGATTGGGCGGTCAATCAGCCGGCCGAACTGGCGAAGGTGCTGGTGACGCTCGAATCGATCCAGACCGCGTTCAATGCCGCGCAGTCCGGCGGCAAGAAGATTTCGCTCGCCGACCTGATCGTGCTCGCCGGCAACGCGGCGGTCGAAGCCGCGGCGAAACAGGCCGGCCACGACATTGTCGTGAGGTTCTCGCCGGGCCGCACCGACGCACGGCAGGACCAGACCGATGTCGAATCGTTCGCGGTGCTCGAACCGCAGGCCGACGGCTTCCGCAACTACGTGAAGCCGGGGCTCGAAGACGTGCAGGCCGAACTCCTGATCGACAAGGCGCAGTTGCTGAACCTCACGTCGCCGGAGATGACCGCGTTGATCGGCGGCCTGCGCGTCCTCGACGCCAATGCCGGCGGCGCGAAACACGGCGTGTTCACCCGACGCCCGGGCACGCTGAGCAACGACTTCTTCGTGAACCTGCTCGACATGAACACCGCGTGGAAGCGCTCTGCCGCCGACAGGCACGTGCTGGAAGGCCGCGACCGCGAGAGCGGCGAACTGAAGTGGACCGGCACCGTCGCCGATCTCGTGTTCGGTTCGAACTCGCAGTTGCGCTCGCTCGCCGAGGTGTATGCCGCCAGCGATGCCGAAGCGAAGTTCGTGCACGATTTCGCGGCGGCCTGGGCCAAGGTGATGGAGAACGATCGCTTCGATCTGGCGTGAAGAAACGCAGGATCGACTTCCGGAAAGCCGGCGCGCGATGCGCCGGCTTTTCCCGTTCCGGGAACGGCGATCCGGACCGAACGCAACGCCCATGACCTTGCATTCATGACCGCCCGCGGACGACGACCGCGTTGAAGGAAGATATCGGACGATCACGACGAGGAACCGTCATGCCCATCGACTTCTGCCCCGGCTATACCGGCAGCCCGTTCAAGACGCTGGCGCGCAACTATCCCGGCGCGGACGTGTATCCGACCGCCGATTTCCGCACCGAGTGGGGACCGATCTTCCATCGCGGCCGGCTCAACGGCACCGCGCGGGTGCTGGTGATCGGCCAGGATCCGGCGCAGTCGGAAGCGGTGGTGCGCCGCATTCTCGTCGGCAACGCCGGCAAACGCGTGCAGGGCTTCCTGCACAAGGTCGGCATCCGCAAGCGATACGTGATCATCAACACCTACGTCTACAGCGTGTTCGGCCAACAGGCCGGCAATGCGCACATCGACAACGCGCAGATCGCCGCCTACCGCAATCTCTGGATCGCCGGCGTGCTCGACAAGAGCCCGATCGAAGCGGTGGTCGCATTCGGCGGGCTGGCGCGCAAAGCCTGGGAGGCCTGGCTGGATTCGCCCGCAGCCGTCGGCCGCCCTGCGTTGCATTTCGAACCACTGCCGCACCCCACCTCGCCGACCGCGGGCGGCGCGAGCGATGCGCAGGCCGCAGCCGCCACCGCGACGATGCTGGCGAAGTACAACGCCGCGATCGGCCGCATCCGCGATGTATTGACGGCCACCGACGCCGTCGCGTCGCCGCTCTACGGCAACGCCTTCACCGACGACGATCTGCCGGACATCCCGATGATGGATCTGCCGCCGGGCACGCCGGCGTGGATGTCGACCGAAGAAGAATGGGCCAAGCGCGTCGGCGACACCGCGGCGATCAAGCGCCGCACGATCCAGATCGCGGTGCCGCCGGCGGTACCGCTCTGAGAACGGCGCGCGGCGACATCGACGGCTCGGATCGCACCGACTCAGATTGCACCGGCTCAGATCGCATCGATATCGCCCAACGCGCGGATCAGGCGGCGGGCGCGTTTGTCGGGCTTCGTCTCCGGCGGCTGATAGCCCGCACGGGCCGCGCGCAGGGTCGCCAGAGTTTCCAGCCGGCGCGCTTTCGAGACTTCGGATTCGACGTAGAGCGCCTGCGCGATCTTCGCCGGGCCGCGCTGGTCGCTGAGCCCCAGCACTTCGATGTCGAACGCCTCGTCGCCGCGCGCGATGTGCATGGCGTCGCCGACCCGGACGGTGCGCGACGGCTTCGCGCGCTGGCCGCCGACATCGACCTTGCCGGTTTCGATCGCCTGCCTGGCCAGGCTGCGGGTCTTGTAGAAGCGTGCGGCCCAGAGCCACAGATCGAGGCGGACGCTGGCGATGTCTTCGGGCATGCGGAGCGATCGGGAACGGGACGCGGAAAGTGTACGCGGATCGATTGAAGCCGCAGGAAAACGAACGGCCGCCCAGTGGGCGGCCGTTGCGGATGACGCGATGGCGGAGCGGATCAGCCGGCGTTGGCTTCGCTCTTCGCCTTGGCGTGCATCGACAGATCTTCCTTGATGCGCGCCTTCTTGCCTTCGAGGTTGCGCAGGTAGTACAGCTTGCCCGCACGCACCGCACCGCGACGCTTCACCACCACCGACTCGATCGCCGCGCTGTGGGTCTGGAACACGCGTTCGACGCCGTAGCCGTGCGAGATCTTGCGCACGGTGAACGCGGAGTTCAGGCCGCCGTTCTTGATGCCGATGACGACGCCTTCGTAGGCCTGCACGCGTTCGCGATTGCCTTCCTTGACCTTGACGTTGACGATGACGGTGTCGCCGGGACCGAATTGCGGCAGCTGGCGCTGCACCTGTTCGGCTTCGAACTGCTGCAGCAGCGTGTTGAGCGAGGGCTTGTTCATGGTGGGCCTGTTGTTGGTGCCGTCGAGCGGCATGTTGTTGCGCGAGTGCACGTGGACCCGCGTCATGGCATGGGTTGGTCATTACCGCCAATCGACGGTAAGCCGCGCATTATAAACGGGATTTTCGCCGCGGCGCCAGCGCCTCAGCCGGTTTCGCCGGAGTCCCCGGCCCGCTCGGCCAGAAAGGCGTCCAGCAGGGCCCGGTCGGCCTTCGACAGGGTGGCCCGGTCGATCAGCTCCGGCCGCCGCAACCAGGTCCGGCCGAGAGACTGTTTCCGGCGCCATTTCGCGATTTCGGCATGATTGCCGGACAACAACACCGGCGGGACGCTTCCCAGCGGATGTTCCAGCGGGCGGGTGTAATGGGGGCAGTCGAGCAGCCCGTCCTCGCCCTCGAAACTGTCCTGGGCGGCCGATTCGGCGTCGTTCAGGGCGCCGGGCAACAGCCGGGCGGTGGCGTCGATGACCACCGCGGCCGCCAGTTCCCCACCGGACAGGACGTAATCGCCGATCGACAATTCCTCGTCGACCTCGGCCTGCAGCAGACGCTCGTCGACGCCTTCGTAGCGGCCGCAGAGCAGGATCAGGCGCGGCTGTCCGGCCAGTTCGCGGGCCTTGGCCTGGGTCAGCGGTACGCCCTGCGGGCTCATGTACACCACCCTCGCCGGCCGCGGGTCCGCGGCGCGGGCGGCGGCAAGCGCCACCCGCAGGGGCTCGATCATCATGACCATGCCCGGCCCGCCGCCGAACGGACGATCGTCCACCCGCCGGTAGTTGCCTTCGGCATGGTCGCGCGGGTTCCAGCCGTGGATCGACAGCAGCCCGCGCTCCTGCGCGCGTCCGACGACGCCATGGCCGGCGACCTGGGCGACGAATTCGGGGAACAGACTGACGATGTCGATGCGCATGGCGTCGGCCGGCGGATCAGAAATCCGCATCCCAGTCGACGAGGATGCGGCCGCTGTCGAAATCGAGCTCACGGACGTAGTCCGGACGCGCGAAGGGAATCATGCGTTCCCGATCTCCGCGCACCACCAGCACGTCGTTGGCGCCGTTGGAGAACACGTAGGCGACGGTCCCGAACTCGACGCCCTCGAGGTTGGCGACCCGCATGCCTTCGAGATCGATCCAGTAGAACTCGCCATCCTTCGGCGGCGGCAGCGCCCCGCGCGTGACGTACAACTCGGCCCCGCGCAGGGCCTCGGCCACGTCGCGATCCTCGACGCCGGGAATCGTGCCGATCAGCCCCTTCCCGCCGGGACGCGCCCTGGCGCCGGAGATTTCGCGTTCGCGCCCCTGGGCATCGCGCAGGATCCAGGGCTGGTAGCGCAGCAGATTGCCGGGCGGCTCGGTCAGGGATTCGAGTTTCAGTTCGCCGCGCACGCCGAACGCGCCGTGGATCCTGCCTACCAGGATGCGGCGCGTCGGGTCGTTCATTGCGGAACGGAGAATCGGGAGTGCGGCCGCGCATCGCGCGGCCGGAGGCATCAGGCCGAAGCCGGTGCCGAAGCGACGGCCTTGGCGGCCTGCTTGTAGAGATCGGCGACCTTGTCGGTCATCTGGGCGCCATGGCCGATCCAGTGCTTGGTGCGCTCGAGGTCGAGTTCGACGCGCTTCTCGTTGCCGGCGGCGATCGGGTTGTAGTAACCCAGACGCTCGATGTTGCGTCCGTCACGCGAGCTGCGGCTGTCGGTGACGATGATGTGGTAGAAGGGGCGCTTCTTCGCGCCGCCACGGGTGAGACGGATCTTGACCATGAGACGGAGTTTCCTGTGGAGCCCAGCTGCCGGAATGGCAGGGTAAGCCCGCAAGTATAACCCGCTGATTCGGGTTGGGAAACCCTCGGCGAACGACCGTTTGCGCCTGCCACCCCGCATTCGGAGCGATCGGGCGCCGCCCGCTCACCTGAACGGCATGCCGCCGCCCCGTCCGCCCATCATGCCCTTCATGCCCCGCATCAGGCCCTTCATGCCGCCGGCGCTGAGCTTGCTCATCATCTTTTCCATCTGCTGATACTGCTTCATCAGCTTGTTCACGTCGGCCGGGGTGAGGCCGGCGCCCCTGGCGATGCGGGCGCGGCGCGAGCCGTTCAGCAGCGCCGGATTGCGACGCTCCTTCTTGGTCATCGAATTGATGATCGCCACCATCCGCGGCACTTCCTTGCCGGTGACCTGGTTCTTCACCGCATCGGGGATCTGGCCCATGCCCGGCAGCTTGTCCATGAGCCCGTGCAGGCCGCCCATGTTCTGCATCTGTTCGAGCTGGTCCTTCATGTCGTTGAGGTCGAACTTCTTGCCCTTGGCGACCTTCTCGGCGAGTTTCTGCGCCTTGTCCTTGTCGACCTGCTGCTCGACCTGCTCGACCAGCGAGAGCACGTCGCCCATGTCGAGGATGCGGCCGGCGGCGCGGTCCGGGTGGAACACGTCGAGACCGTCGGGCTTCTCGCCGACGCCGACGAACTTGATCGGCCGGCCGGTGATGTAGCGCACGCTCAGCGCGGCGCCGCCGCGGGCGTCGCCGTCGGTCTTGGTCAGCACCACGCCGGTCAGCGGCAGCGCCTCGCTGAAAGCCTTGGCGGTGGCCGCGGCGTCCTGGCCGGTCATGGCGTCGACCACGAACAGGGTTTCCACCGGATTGACGGCCGCATGCAGCGCCTTGATCTCGGCCATCATCGCTTCATCGATGGCGAGACGGCCGGCGGTGTCGACGATCAGCACGTCGACATAGGATTTTTTCGCGTCGTCGATCGCGGCCCTGACGATCGCTTCGGGTTTCTGCGACGGATCCGACGGGAAGAACAGCACGTCGACCTGCTGCGCCAACGTCTTCAACTGCTCGATCGCGGCCGGCCGATACACGTCGGCCGACACCACCATCACCTTCTTCCTGCGCTTTTCCTTCAGGTGCTTGGCGAGCTTGCCGACCGTGGTGGTCTTGCCCGCGCCCTGCAGGCCGGCCATCAGGATCACCGCCGGCGCCGGCACGTTGAGATTGAGATCCGAGGCCGCGGAACCCATCACCGCGGCGAGTTCGTCGCGGACCACCTTGATCAGCGCCTGACCCGGGGTGAGCGACTTCAACACTTCCTGGCCGACCGCACGCACCTTGATGCGCTCGATCAGGGCCTGCACCACCGGCAGCGCCACGTCCGCTTCGAGCAGCGCCACGCGGACTTCGCGCGTGGCTTCGCGGATGTTCTCCTCGGTCAGCCGGCCACGGCCGCGGAGGCGCTCGATGGTGCCGGACAGACGTTGGGTGAGGGACTCGAACATGGGCGCGGACCGCTGCGGAAAAGAGCGCGATTATAACTGTGGCCCATGGCGGTGCGCGGGGACGCCGGCGTATGCGACACTGAAACGATGACATTCGTTCTCATCGCCCTGGGGCTGTATCTGATCACCACCGCGCTGCTCGCCCGTCGGCTGGCGGACGGCGGCCCCGGTGTGCCGGCGACGCTGTGGGTGGCGCCGGCCTTGGCCGCGGTGATGCACGGCGCGACCCATGCGATGGCGTGGAGCGATGCGGGCGGCGCCAATCTGCATTTCTTCTCCGCGCTGTCGCTGGTGGGTCTGGGCATGGCGGCGCTGACCCTGGTGGTGGGGCTGCGCGGCCGGATGGCGGCGCTGGGCGTGATCGTATTTCCGATCGCCGCGCTGACGCTCGCGCTGTACGCCTGGATCGGCCGCCAGGACCCCCAGCCGCTGGACTGGCGCCTGCAGTTGCATGCCTGGTGCGCCCTGCTGGCCTACGCGACGCTGGCCCTGGCCTCGGTGCTGGCGATCCTGCTCTGGATCCAGGAACGCGCGCTGCGGCGACGCAGGCTGCACGGATGGCTGCGCGCGCTGCCGCCGCTCGTGGAGCTGGAAACCCTGGTCTTCCGCACGATCACAGTCGGTTTCGTGCTGCTCACCGCGACCCTGTTGACCGGCGTGCTCTTCGTCGAAGATCTCTTGGCCCAGCATCTGGCCCACAAGACCCTGCTGAGCGCCCTGTCCTGGCTGACCTTCGGCGCGCTGCTGCTCGGCCGCTGGCGCTACGGCTGGCGCGGCGCCAAGGCGGTCCGCTGGACGCTCGCCGCGATGGCGTTGCTCGTTCTGGCCTTCTTCGGCAGCAATCTGGTGCTGGAACTGGTGCTGCAGCGACGCTGAGGCGCCTGCAGGCCCGGCAAAACGGCCCGATCGAGCGTTTCGATGCGAAAAAAACGGCCTGCCTCTGGCATCCGGGTCGCGCGTGGCTTAAGTTTCCATCATCGGATCGCATTCACTTGATCTGCAGACCCGGGACGATCTCCCGACTGCACCGCCCGCATGGACGCTCGACCGCGCTCAACCTCGGGGGATTTTCGTTGTGAAATCGATGGCTCGGACCTGGCTTTTCTCGCTTGTCGCTCTTTGGACGGGCATCGCCAGCGCGCAGAACACGCCCCAGGCCCCGCTTGCGGATTGCCCGGCATTCCCCGCGGACGCCGCCGAATCGATGCGCTGGGAAGTGCTGCGGGTGCCAAACACCTTGCTGTGCCGCGCGATCCTGACCGAGGGCGGCGGCGAAGCCTTTGCGCTCACCATCAGCCCGGAATCGCCGTTCAAACCGCGCCGCGGCGATCGCGCGGAAACCGGCACGCTCAATGGTCGCGAGCTGCAGTGGTATCGCGGCGAGGTGCCGAACGACAAGAACGGATTGATCCGCGAGACCCTGATCCAGGTGGGCGAAGAGCAGGTCGTGCATGTCTTCCTGCGCGCGACCGACCCCGAAACGCTGGCGAGACGACAGCAGGCGGTGCTTTCGCTGCCTTTCCCGGCCTACGAAGACTGACTCCCGCCGCCTCTCCCCCGCGGGATGCAACTCCGTCGGCGTACCGCGCCGGCGCATACGTTCGCCCTCGTCAAGGAGAAGCACCATGCTCAAACGTCTCTCGGCCGAATTCCTCGGCACCCTGTGGCTGGTTCTCGGCGGATGCGGCAGCGCCGTGCTCGCGGCGAATTTCGGCGGCGAAGGCAACCCGCTCGGCATCGGACTGCTCGGCGTCTCGCTGGCCTTCGGCCTGACCGTGCTCACCGGCGCCTACGCGCTGGGCCACCTTTCCGGCGGACATTTCAATCCGGCAGTCAGCTTCGGGCTCTGGGCCGGCGGCCGTTTCTCCGCCCGGGACCTCGCCCCCTACATCGTCGCGCAGACCCTCGGCGCCATCGCCGCCGGTTTCCTGCTCTTCCAGATCGCCAGCGGCCGGCCCGATTTCGCGATCGACCCGACCGCCGCCGGTACGTTCGCCAGCAACGGCTACGACGCGCTTTCCCCGGGCGGGTACAGCGTGGCCTCGGCCTTCCTCTGCGAGGTGATCATGACCGCGTTCTTCGTGGTCGTGATCCTGGGCGCCACCCACCGCAACGCACCGGCCGGTTTCGCGCCGATCGCGATCGGCCTGGCCCTGACCCTGATCCATCTCATCAGCATTCCGGTGACGAACACCTCGGTGAACCCCGCCCGGTCCACCGGCGTGGCGCTGTTCGCCGGCAGCGGTGCAGTCGGCCAACTGTGGCTGTTCTGGCTGGCGCCCATCCTCGGCGGGCTGATCGGTGGCGTCATCGGCAAGTGGCTGGGCGCGGCCCGCGAATGACCGGCGGATACCCGAGGCCCGGCGAATTCCGCCGGGCCGTGCTGGCACGGTTGATGCTTCGTTTCAAGGCAGGAAACAGCCCCGGCCCAAGGATGGCCACCCTGCATACCGCCGCGGAGTCCACCATGAAATCGAAGTCCCCGCTGTCGTCGTTGCTGTCCACCGCCTTCGCCGGCCTGCTCCTCGCCGGCGCCGCCACCCACGCCACCGCACAGACCGCGGCCGATTGCCCAACGATGCCCCCGGACGCCGGCCTGACCTGGAACGTCCTCCGCACCGACAGCCTCCTGCTCTGCCGCGCCATGCGGACCGACAACAGCCAGGAGGCGTTCGCGCTGACGCTCTCGCGAAAATCCCCGTTCAGGCCGGAAAGCGAACTGCGCGAAGAGCAGGGCCAGATCGAGGGCAGGAAATTCTGGTGGTACCGGGGCGAGATCGCCGGGCGTCCGAAAGAACTGGTCCGCGAGACCCTGGTCAAGCTCGACAACGGCCAGGTCGCCCATGTCTTCATCCGTACCGAAGACCCTGCGACACTAGGCCGCTATCAGGGCGTCGTTCAGAGCCTTCAATTCGACGGAGGCGCGTTCGCCGCCCGTTGATCCCCGACCTGCCGCGGCAGAAAACGCCGCAGCGGGCCAATTCACGGCAAGGAGTGGTGGATGAGAAGGAATTCCCTGGTGTTCGGCTGTGCGCTCGCGTTCGCAGCCCTGATGCTCCCGGGCTGCGGCGACGATGCGCCGCCCCCAGCCGCACCGAAGCCGTCTGCAGGCACCGCGTCGGGCACCGCCGGCACGCTCAACGTCTACAACTGGAGCGATTACATCGCCGAGAACACGGTCGCGGATTTCCAGACCCGCAGCGGCCTGCGGGTCAATTACGACGTGTATTCCAACAACGAGACGCTGCTGCAACGACTCGCGGCGAGCCCCGGCGGCTACGACGTCGTGTTCCCCTCGGCCCGCCCCTACGCCGAACAGTTGATCGGCGAAGGCGCCCTGCAGCCGCTGGACAAGGGCAAGCTGCCCAACCTCCGCAACATCGACCCCGAAATCCTGGCCGAACTGGCCGATATCGATCCCGGCAACGCCCATCTCGTGCCCTACATGTGGGGCACCACCGGCATCGGCATGAACGTCGCCAAGGTGCGGGCGGCGCTGGGCTCCGGCGCCGCGCTCGACAGTTGGGGGCTGCTGTTCGATCCTGCCAATGCAGCCAAACTGTCCTCCTGCGGGATCGGCGTGCTGGACGACATGCTGGAAACCACGTCGGCGCTCCACATCTGGATGGGACGCAGCGCCAACGACCACTCGCCCGAGACGACCGCGGCGACCAAACGCACGCTGCTCGCGATCCGCCCGCACGTGCGCAAGATCACCGGTTCGTCCGAGCTCATCCGCGATCTCGCCGCGGGCGACCTGTGCCTGGTGCTGAGCTTCTCCGGCGACGTGCTGCAGGCGCGCGCGCAGGCCGAGGAGTCCGAGAACCCGCCCGAGATCCGCTATGTGATCCCGCGCGAAGGCGCGGTGCGCTGGGTCGACGTGATGGCGATTCCGAAAAAATCGGCGAACGCGGAGGCCGCGCATCGCTTCATCGACTATCTGCTGGAACCGAAGGTGATCGCCGACATCAGCAATTTCGTCAGTTACGCGAATGCGAACGCGGCGTCGACCGCATCGATCGATCCGGCCGTGACCGGCGACGCGGGCATCTATCCGCCGCCGGCGGTCCGCGCCAAGCTGCAGAGCCTGGGCCTGGCATCGAGCGAGGATGCGGAGCGCAGGCAGCAGGCCTGGAACGCCTTCGTTTTCGGCGAGATGTGATCCGGGCCTGCGGCGGTAGTCAGAAGCGCCCTTCCTGGTAATCGACCACCGCCTGCATCAATTCCTCGCGGGTGTTCATGACGAACGGGCCGTAACGCGCCACGGGTTCGCGCAGCGGGCGGCCGGCGACTAGGATCGCGCGCGTGCCCTGCGGCCCGGCGCGCAGGCGAAGGAATTCGCCGCCGCCGAGCACCGCCAGCGTCTGCGTTTCCAGCAGGCGGGCGGCCTCGCCCTCGCCCACCATCGCCGCGCCTTCGTAGGCGTAAACGAAGGCATTGTGGCCCTCGGGCAACGCCACGTCCCAGGCCGCACCGGCATCGAGCGCGATGTCGAAATACAGCGGCGAGGTCGCCGGCTGTTCGATCGGCCCGCGCACCATGCGACCGTCGGCATCGGGCGCTTCGCCGGCGATCACCTTCACCTCGACGCCCGCCGCGGGACGCACGACCGGCATCCGCCCGGGCGCGAACTCCTGGTACTTCGGCGCCGTCATCTTCAACGCCGACGGCAGGTTCACCCACAGCTGGAAGCCGCGCATGCGACCGGCCTGCTGCTCCGGCATCTCCGAATGCACCAGCCCGCGACCCGCGGTCATCCACTGCACCGAGCCCGGTTCCAGCAGGCCTTCGTTGCCGTGATTGTCGCGATGGCGCATGCGCCCATCGAGCATGTAGGTCACCGTCTCGAACCCGCGGTGCGGATGGTCGGGAAACCCGGCGATGTAATCCTCCGCGCGATCGGTGCCGAACTCGTCGAGCATCAGGAACGGGTCGAGATCGGGCAATGCCTCGGTACCGATCACCCGGCGCAGCTTCACGCCGGCGCCGTCGGAGGTCGGCAGGCCGCGCACGGTGCGGATGATGCGCGAAAAAGTGATGGTGTGGTCGGACATGATCGCTCCCTTGGGCTTTCGAATGCCATGAAGTGAGGTGACCGGTATCTCAAAACAACGACGACGCTGGAACGCATCGTTCGAGGCCGGTTGTATATTGCACGATCGGAACATGGCGCCGCGGGATTGCGGGCCATGACATGGACCTACTCGACATCAAAGGAAGATCGCCCTTGGCACGGAAAGCCGGCAGTATCGTATTCGCCCTCATCGTCTCCACCATCTGCATCGCGGGTTGCGGCAAAGACCAGACCACGCCCTTCACGACGGTCGCACAGACCACCGAACGTCAAATCCTCAACGTCTACAACTGGCCCGACTACATCAGCGAAGACACGATCCGCAGATTCGAAGCGGCGTCGGGCATCAAGGTCAACTACACGACCTACTCGAACAACGATGCTCTGGAGCGCCAGCTGGCCTCGGCGCACGGCGAACACGACGTGATTTTCCCCTCCGCACGTCCCTATGCCGGCCGCATGATCGAGAAAGGCATGCTGGCGACGCTGGACAAGCCGAGACTCGGCGGACTGGACTCTTTCGACGCCGACATCATGGCCGATCTGGCCGAAATCGACCCGGACAATGCGCACGTCGTGCCCTATCTGTGGGGAACGACCGGTCTCGGCATCAACGAGGAGATGGTCAGGGCGGCCGTGGGGCCCGGCGTGGCGCTGGACAGCTGGGACCTGATCTTCGATCCGGTCACGGCGAAGAAACTGTCCGCATGCGGCATCGGCATCGTCGATGCCGAACTCGACGGATTCACGGCGGCCCTGCTCTGGAAGGGACTGGACATCAACGCCTCGGACGACAAGTCCGTGCTCGCGGTGCGCGATGCCTATGCGGCGATCCGCCCGTACATCCGCAAATTCAGCCCGTCCTCGGAACTGACCCGGGACCTGCGGGAAGGGCGTCTGTGCGTCGTGCTGACCTATTCGGGCGATGTGGACAAGGCGAACAGCGTCGCGCAGGCCGCAGCCAAGGCGACCCGCGCGAAGCCGCAGGCGATCCGTTACGTGATCCCCCGCGAAGGCGCACTGCGCTGGATTGATGTCGTCGCGATCCCGGTCAAGGCGAAGAACGTCGACAACGCCCACCGCTTCATCCGCTACCTCATGGAACCCGAGGTCATCGCGAAGATCAGCAGCGCGTTGAGCTATGCCAACGCCAACAATCGGGCGACGACGTTCATCGACAAGTCCATTGCCCAGAACCCCAACGTCTATCCGAGGGAAGACCTGCGGGCCCGGTTGCGCTCGGCGGCGCTGCTGCCGAACGATGGCGCCGAACGCCGCAGGAACGCATGGAACAACATCGTCTACGGCGAGATGTGAGTTCCGATGGATCTAGAGCGTGTTATGCACTTTTTGATAGGCCGCGAAGGTCGTCTGCGGGCCTGAGCCAAGGCGCGCGCCGCAGCCAAGGCTGGTGGCCTTGGCAAGGTGCGCAACGCCGGATCGGGCCCGCAGACGGCCTTCCCTCCGGGTTGCGCCCCTGTGGCGCCGATCCTGCGGCCCGTGACTTGCCTTGGCCACCAGCCAAGGCTGCGTCACGGAACCTTGTCTCGGCGCCACAGGCTGCGCAACGCGGCCTACCAAAAGTACATAACACGCTCTAAGCATCGCCGGCCGCCGCGCGTCGAATGCACGGTGGCGGCCGGGCTTCAGGCGGTCGAGTCTCAGATGGCCCGCAACCGCCAGGCGCGATGGATGCGCGGATTGCGGGCGAAATCGGCCGGGATGGTCTCGGGGCTGATGTCCTCGCAGTGCGCGAATGCGGCGATGGCGTTCTCGTCGAGACGGAAGCGGCGATAGTTGTTCGAGAAATAGAGCGTGCCGCCGAAGGCCAGCCGCGCCATTGCCGCCTGCAGCAGGCGCACGTGATCGCGCTGCACGTCGAAATCGTCGGCGCGCGCGGAATTCGAGAACGTCGGCGGATCGCAGAAGATCAGGTCGTACTCGCCGCGATCAGCCAGCAGCCACTGCAGCACGTCCGCCTGCACCAGCCGGTGACGGGCGCCGCCGAGGCCATTGAGCCGGAGGTTGTCGGAACACCACTGCAGGTAGGTCGCGGACAGGTCCACGGACGTGGTCTGCGCCGCGCCGCCGACCGCCGCGTGCACGGTGGCGGCGCCGGTGTACGCGAAGAGATTGAGGAAGCGCGCGTTCTTCGCTTCCTGCGCGATGCGCAGCCGCATCGGCCGGTGATCGAGGAACAGGCCGGTGTCGAGATAATCGAACAGATTCACCCGCAGCAGCGCCGCGCCTTCGCGCACATCGAGGATTTCGCCGCGCTTGAACGCGCCACTGTCGGCGTACTTGCTGCCGCCCTTGCCTTTCGCGCGCGTCTTGACCGCGACGCGTTCGCGCGGCACCGCGAAGGCATCGCGCGCGCCCGCGAGCAGTTCCTGCAATCGCCTGCGGGTGGTCGCTTCCGGAATCTCGACCGGCGCGGCGTATTCCTGCACGTGCAGCCACAGCTCGCCGGTGGCATCGCCGATGTAGACATCGACCGCCGCCGCGTACTCGGGAATATCCGCGTCGTACACGCGATGGCAGGTCACGCCTTCGCGCGAACGCCAGCTTTTGCTCGCCCTGAGATTCTTGCGGATGCGATTGGCGACCATCCGCGCGCCTTCGCTCAGCGTCTGCGGTTCGGCCTCGACCGGACGTTCTTTCTGCGGCGGCAGGATCGGATCGCAGACGATCAGCGCGCATTCGATCGCGCCGTTGAACACCTGGTATTTCTTCGCCGCGCGCAGACCGGTGGCGCGCGCCAGTTCGGCGTCGCCGCAGAGCAGGCTCGCCTTCCAGCCGGGCACCGCGCGCTTCAGCGCCGTGCCGAGCGTGCGGTACAGCATCGGATCGGCGGCGAGGCGCGCATCGTACGGCGGATTGCAGACCACGAGGCCGCGTTCGGTCCCGATCGCGGCCAGTTGCGCCACGTCGCGCACGTCGAAGGCGATGAACTCGGCGACGCCCGCGCGAGCGGCGTTTTCCTGCGCCGCGCGGATCGCATGCGGGTCGAGATCGCTGCCGCGGAAATCGCCGCGCAGCGCGGCGTTGCCGGCTGCGGCGCGCGTTTCGGCCTCTTCCACCAGCGCGCGCCAGGCGATCACGTCGAACCCGCGCCAGCGCGACGGCGTCTGCATCGCGCCACCGTCGCGCATCAATCCGGGTGCGACGTCGGCGGCCATCAACGCGCCTTCGATCAACAGCGTGCCGCTGCCGCACATCGGGTCGAGCAGCGCGCCGCCTTCGTGGTACAGCGCCGGCCAGCCGCCGCGCATCAGCACGGCGGCGGCGAGCGTTTCCTTCAGCGGCGCTTCGCCCTGGGTCTGGCGCCAGCCGCGGCGATGCAGCGGACCACCGCCGAGATCGACCGACAGGATCGCCTTCGACGCGCCGGCCTTGCCGGTCTTCACCACCAGGCTCAAACGCAGGTCGGGATTGTCCAGATCGACGCTCGGCCGCTCGCCGTCCGGCCCGCGCAGGGTATCGACGATGGCGTCCTTGACCCGCTGCGCGGCGTAGCGCGCGTGGGTGATGGCATCGCCGGAAACGTGGGCGTCGACCGCGAGGCTCATGCCCACGCGCAGATGCTGCGACCAGTCGATGGCCGCGGCGCCGGCGTAGAGCGCGCGTTCGTCGGGGCAGTCGTACTCGGCGATCGGCCACAGCACGCGGCTGGCGAGACGCGACCACAGCACCGCGCGCTGCGCGTGCGCCAGATCGCCTTCGACGTTCGCGCCCGCGCGCGCCGCGGTGGCGTGGCTGCAGCCGAGCGCGAGCAGTTCGTCGACGAGCAGATATTCGAGACCCTTGGCGCAGCTGACGAAGAATTTCATGCGGCGAGCCCCGACAGCAGCGCGGCGAAGGCGTCCGCCGAAGTCCGCACGTTCGCGGACAGGCGATGACCGTCGTCGACCAGCAGCAAGCGGGCGCGGCGCGCCTGCGCCCATTCGGCGACCGCCATCGCCGGGATGAGTTCATCGTCCCAGCCGTGCAGGATCGAGATCGGCACCTGCGGTGCGTCCAGCGCCGGCAGCGGTCCCATGGTCAGCGGCGGCGCCATCAGGAACAGGGCCTTCACCGGCAGGCCGTCGGCGAACAGCGCCAGCGCGATCCGCGCCGAAATGTACGCGCCGAGGCTGGAACCGCCGAGCACCAGCGGGCCGCGGGCCGCCGCCGCGAAGGCCAATGCGCGCAGGCGTTCGAGCCGCGCCGGCACGTCGCCGACCGTGCTGATCTCGCGTTTCGCATCGAGATCGCCGTAGTCCGGACGTTCGTGGGTCCAGCCGAAGCGTTCGGCCACGTCGGCGAGCGCCGTGACCTTGGTGGCATCGGGACCGCTCTCGAAACCGTGGGAAAGAATGCAGTGTCCGCGCATGGGCGATGTCGGTTCCGGAGTGTTCAATCGTCGAGCCATTCGACCGCATCGCCGATCCGCAGCGTGCCGCCTTCGAGAATGCGCGCGCACAGGCCGCCGTGGCCGCGCATCGCGTTGTAGCCGCCCGGGCCCAGCGCGGCTTCCATCCGCGAACACGGGTCGCAGGGCGACGTGCCCTCGCAGATCGCGTCGCCGATGCGGAACCGCCGGCCCTTCAGCGCGATCAGCGGCAGGCCCGACACGACGACGTTGCGGCGCAGCGTCGACGGTTCCAGCGCGTCCAGCCCGGCCAGCGCCGCGATCGCCGGCAGATGTTCGGCCTGGATCAGGGTGATGCCGCGCTTGCCGCTGCCGGAGCCGTAGCGGTCGCCGCGCAGGCCCTTGCCGGCGATGGCCTCGGCCAGTTCCACGGCGCGCATCGGCACGTCGCGGGCCGGGCGCAGGCCGATCCAGCGCACCGTCCCCGCGCGCGGGAACCGCGTCATCAGGCGGTGGAGTTCGGAATCGGGGGGCGGCAGAGGCATCGCGCAATGCTAGCATCCGGCCCATGCTGCCCGACCTTCCGCCACTCCCGCCGGTCGAGATCGACCCGCTGCCGTACGAGCTGAAACTCGACGCGCGGCCGCTGTCGCAGATCGACCTGATCGTCATCCACTGCACCGAAACGCCGACGCTCGCGTCGGCCCGCGACTTCGGCGAGCGCGTGCTCTACGAAGGCAGCGGCACCGGCAACAGCGGCCACTACTACATCGACCGCGACGGCCGCATCCAGTTGTACGTGCGCCCGGACCGCGTCGCCCACCACGTCCGCGGCTACAACCCGCGTTCGATCGGGATCGAGCTGGTCAACACCGGCCGCTACCCGCACTGGCGCGATTCGAAACACCAGGCGATGGACGAACCCTATCCCGAAGCGCAGATCGTCGCCCTGATCGCGCTGCTCGCGCAGTTGCGGCAGCAGTTCCCCTCGGTGAAATACATCACCGGCCACGAGGATCTGGATCGCGAGATGGAAGCGTCGGCCGACGACCCGGCCGTGCAGGTGCCGCGCAAACGCGACCCGGGGCCATTGTTTCCGTGGCCGCGGGTGATGCAGTCGGTGACGTGGGAACGACTGCAGCCGTAACGGAGATCGAAGCACGGCGGTTCCCTCGCCGCGCGAGGAACGACGATGCGCCGGACGGCGTTCAGCGCTCCGGCAGCGGAATGAATTCCGTCTCCCCGGGTACATCGCCGAAATTGCCGACCAGCCAGTCGTGCTTGGCCTGTTCGATGCGCTCCTTCGACGAGGACACGAAGTTCCACCACAGATGACGCGGGCCGTCGAGCGGTTCGCCGCCCAGCAGCATCGCCTTGACCGGCGTCTTCGCGCGCAGGCGATGGGACACGCCGTCGTCGAGCACGACCAGATGCATCGCGGGGATGTCGGCGCCGTCGAGCTGCGCCTCACCGTCGAGCACGTACAGCGCGCGCTGCCGGTGTCGTGCGTCGAGTTCGATCTCCGCGTCGGGCGCGAGATCGATGGCGACGTAGAGCGTGTCGGCGAAGACATGCACCGGCGATTCTTCGCCGTAACCGCGGCCGGCGACAACCCGCAGCAGCGCGCCCGGGCGCTCGATCCGCGGCAGCGTGGCCGCGGGATGGTGATGGAAGGCCGGCGCGATCTCCTCGACGGACTTCGGCAGCGCCACCCAGGTCTGCATGCCGTGCAGCGGCTGCCCGCCCTCGCGCAGCGCGGCCGGGGTGCGTTCGGAATGGGCGATGCCGCGGCCGGCGGTCATCCAGTTCACGTCGCCGGGGCCGATGTCCTGAATGGTTCCCAGCGTGTCGCGATGGCCGATGCGGCCGGCCCACAGGAAGGTGACCGTGGCCAGCCCGATGTGCGGATGCGGACGGACATCGATGCCCTGCCCCGGCTGGAACACGGCCGGGCCCATGTGGTCGACGAACACGAACGGGCCGACGCTGCGGGCCTGGATCGAAGGCACGGCGCGGCGCACCTGGAAACCGCCCAGATCATGAACGCGGGGGGCGACGACGGTGGTCATGGCGGGCTCCAGTACGGCGGAAACGCAGGGTCGCACGACGCCCGGAGCGGAACGACCGCAACGCCGCAACGCTCCGTGTCGCGTCGCGACGCATGGACCCGCAGCCTATAATCCCCGCGAACCCCCACCGGCACCGCCATGACCTCGCCCGTCTCGGAACTGATCGAACTGCTGTCGCTGGAGCGGCTTGAAAACAATCTTTTCCGCGGCCAGAGCCGCGACATCGGCACGAAATACGTGTTCGGCGGCCAGGTGCTGGGACAGGCGCTGTCGGCCGCGCAGGCGACGCTGGACATCGACCCGGCCAAGGGACCGCGCACCGCGCATTCGCTGCACGCGTATTTCCTGCGCGCCGGCGATATCGAACATCCGATCATCTACGACGTGGACCGCACCCGCGACGGCGGCAGTTTCTCGGTGCGCCGGGTGACCGCGATCCAGCACGGGCAGCCGATCTTCGTCTGCGCGTGTTCGTTCCAGATCCACGAGGACGGCGCCGAGCACCAGTTGCCGATGCCGAACGTGCCAATGCCCGAAGACGTCGAGCCGACGCCGAAGCTGGCGCCGGAAAAGCTCGCGCAGTTGCCCAGCAAGGTGCAACGCTGGCTGAACCGGATGGGGCCGTTCGAATTCCGCCCGATCTATCCGCGCGACGAACTGAATCCGCCGAAACGCCCGCCGTTCCAGCAGGTGTGGTTCAAACTTTGCGAACGCGTCGGCGACGCGCCCGAGCTGCATCGCGCCCTGCTCGCCTACGCCTCGGATTTCCATCTGCTGGGCACCACGACCTTTCCGCACGGCATCAGCTATTACCAGCCCAACGTGCAGATGGCCTCGCTGGACCACACGATGTGGTTCCATCGACCGTTCCGCGCCGACGACTGGCTGCTGTATTCGATCGACAGCCCCAGCGCGCAGGGCGCGCGCGGGCTGGCGCGCGGCCAGATCTTCGACCGCGCCGGGCATCTGGTCGCGAGCACCTCGCAGGAAGGCATGATCCGCGTGCTCGATGCCGCCAAAGCCGCGGAGGGCTGAAGCATGCGCCAGGTCTTCACCAGCCCGCGGTTGGAAAACGTCGAGCGCGTCGCCGAGCTGCTGAAGGAGCACGGCGTCGATGCGCGGATCACCAACGGCCGCTCGTATCGCGGCAATCGCCGCGGCAATTTCAGCTATCGCGACACCGCCAACGGCGGGCCGCAACCCGCGGTCTGGGTCGTGAAATCGGAAGATCAGCCCAAGGCGCGCGAACTGCTGCGCGAGATCGGTCTGCTCGACTCCGGACGTTCGCCCACCAGCTACCTGCCGACGCCCGAGGAAGACCGGCTGGGCAACGGCGGTGCCGCCGATGCCGCGAAACGCCGCGCGTTCCGGATCCGTGCCGCGCTGCTGGTCGGCATCGCGTTCGCGCTGGGCATGGGTCTGCTGGCCTGGCGCAAACCCGCGCCGGTCGCATCGACGACCGCACCCGCCATTGCGCCCGCCAGCGCACCCGCCGACGCCGGCATGGAAGGCGCCACGGCGGACACCTCGGTCGTCGCCGACGCGACCTACGTGGTGGCGACGCCCAGCGCGCTCGCCGCGATGCTGATCGCCGCCGAACTGCGCGCGCAGAGCGCGGCGACGCTGTGCGTCTCGGTCGACGGCGCGGATCCGACGGACACCCTGCTCGCGCAAATGCCGGCGGCGGATCGCGGGCGCATCCGCCCGGCGTCGTCCTGCGCGGCGGGCGCGGTGACGGTCGCGGTCGACGAATACCGCACCGACGGCTCGGGCATGGGCACGGTGCGGGTCGAGATCGCCGATACCGGCGACGATGGCCGCCGCAGGACGCAGGCGCGGACGCTGGAAGTGCAGCGCGACGATGTGCTGTGGAAGGTGAAGCGCGTGGTGCCGTAACGCGATCGCGATACGGGCACGACGTACGGACAGGACATGCAGACACGACGAAGGCCGCCCCAAGGGCGGCCTTCGTGTTTGCGAACATCCGCGAGCGGCAGGCCGCCTTACGGCTTCGGCCTGCGCTCGCCGCGCGCGGCCTGGTGATGGGCCTTCATTTCGTCGCGGGTCAGGAAACCGTCCTTGTTGGCGTCGATCGCGGTGAAGTTCTGCAGCGCGCGCTCGTGGCCGGCGAGCTCGTCGCGGCTGAAACGGCCGTCGCCGTTCTTGTCGAGCTGGGCCATGCGCTCGCCGCCGCGGCCCTTGCCACCATGCATGCCGCCCTGACGGCCACCGTGCTGCGGACGTTCGTCGGCGCCGATCCTGCCGTCCTTGTTCGCATCGAGCCTGTCGAAATTCTCGGCCATGCGCGGCGCCTTGGCGGCTTCGCTGCGATCGATGGCGCCGTCGCCGTTGGTGTCGAGCTTGGCCATGGCGCCACCCGGGCCGCCCGGACCACCGCGCCCGCCCTGGCGGGCACCGTGCTGCGGACGCTCCGAAGCGCTGAGCTTGCCGTCCTTGTTGGCGTCGAGCCTGTCGAAATTCTCGGCCAGACGCGGCGCCTTGGCGGCTTCGCTGCGGTCGATCACGCCGTCGCCGTTGGCGTCGACCTTGGCGTGGCGTGCACCGGGCTGGCCGCCGCCGGGCGGCGGGGTCTGGGCGAACAGAAGCGGGGTGGCGGCGGCGATGGCCAGACCGAGCGCGAGCAGTGCGATGGGCTTTCTGGATACCGTCATGGGATTCTCCTCATGGGTGGGTTGGGCCGGGCCGGCGGCCCGCATGCCAACATCAACGCCCGCGGGCAGCCACGGTTGACACGTCCGCTCACGGCCATGCCGATCGATCCACGCCGCTCACGGCCATGCGCCCGTCACATCCACCGCCGCCGCGCGTCTTGGCATCATGTCCGTCCCGAGCCGCCCGCCGCGCATGAACGCCACCGTCCTCTCCGTCGACGCCCTGATCCTGCAGGAACTGCCCGCCGCCCGCAGCGGCGACCAGGCCGCCTACGGCCGGATCGTGGCCGCCTGCCAGAACACCGTGACCGCGGTGGCGCTGGCGATCACCCGCGACGTGAGCGCGAGCGAGGACATCGCCCAGGAAGCTTTCCTCAATGCCTGGCAACACCTGGAACGCCTGCACAGCCCCGACAGCTTCCTGCCCTGGCTGCGTCAGATCGCCCGCAATCTCGCCCGCGACCATCTGCGCAAGTACCGCGACCAGCCGCTGGACGGGCCCAACGCCGAACTCGCGCTGGCGATGGCGGCCGATCCGGGCCCGCAACCGATGCAGAAACTGCTGGCCGACGAGCACGAAGCCACCGCCGCCGAACTGATCGCTTCGCTGCCGGAAGACAGCCGCGAAACCCTGTTGCTGTTCTATCGCGAAGGCCAGAGTTCGCATCAGGTCGCCGCGCTGCTGGGCATCACCGATGCCGCGGTGCGCAAGCGGCTCTCCCGCGCCCGGCAACTGGTGCGCGACGACCTGATCAAACGCTTCGGCGAATTCGCGCGCAGCTCGGCGCCGTCGGCCGCCTTCACCGCCGCGGTCATCACCGGCCTGGGCGTCGCCACCAAACCCGCGGCGGCCGCGGCCGCAACCGCGATGGGGGCCGGCGCCGTCGGGGCCGGCACGGTGGGCGGCGGCATGGCCGGCAAGGGCCTGGCGACGATGGTCGGCATGGGCGGCGTGATCGGCGGCTCGCTGGTCGGCGGCGCGATCGCCGCGCACCTCACCCGCAAGCACGTGCTGATCTACGCCGAGACGCTGGAAGAGCGCGAAGCGCTGCTGCGGCGCTACTGGGTGTACATGATCGTGACCCTGCCGCTGATGCTGGCGACCTTCCTCGTGGCGCTGTGGGTGCCCAGCTTCTGGGCGACGATGGGCGCGACCCTGTTCACCGAATTCGCTTCGCTGTACACGCTGCTCGCGATCCGGCGCGAGCTGCTGCCGATGATCGACCGCGACCGCGCGCGCGATCCGGCAGGCGCCAGAGGTCGTTATCGCGCCTACGACTACAGCTATGGCCCGGTCGCGATGTTCTATTCGGCGGTGCTCTACGTCTTCGCGATGGCGGTCTTCTACGCGAGCTTCCATTACGGGCCGCACAGCGTCGCCGCGACCACCCGGATATTGCTGGAGCGGATCTTCGGATGAACGCGATGTCCGCCGTGGATGCGCTGATCGCCACCGAACTGCCGGCCGCACGCGACGGCGACCGCGCCGCGTTCGGCCGGATCGTCGCGGCCTGCCAGAACACCGTGACCGCGGTGGCGCTGGCGATCACCCGCGACGTGAGCGCGAGCGAGGACATCGCCCAGGAGGCGTTCCTCACTGCGTGGCAACACCTCCGGCGGCTGCAGAATCCGACCAGCTTCCTGCCGTGGCTGCGCCAGATCGCGCGCAATCTCGCCCGCGACCATCTGCGCGCCGGCCGCCATCGCCCGCTCGACGGCGAAGGCGCCGAGATCGCGATCGAGCTCGCCGCCGACCCGTCGCCCACGCCGATGCAGCAGCACGAGGAAGACGAGCGCGAACGCGCCGCGGTCGAACTGATTTCCGCGCTGCCGGAAGAGAGTCGCGAAGCGCTGCTGCTGTTCTATCGCGAAGGCCAGAGTTCTCGGCAGGTGGCGCTGCTGCTGGGCTTGTCCGACGCCGCGGTGCGCAAGCGGCTGTCGCGCGCGCGCCAGAGCCTGCGCGAGGATCTGCTGGCGCGCTTCGGCGAATTCGCGGCGGACAGCGCGCCCGGCGCGGCCTTCACCGGCATCGTCGCCACCGCGCTGACCATCGCCAGCCCGCCTGCGGCCGCCAAAGGCATCCTGACCGTCGGCGCCGCGGTGGGCGCGAAAACGCTGGGCAAGATCGTGGCCGGTTCGGCCGGCAGCCTCGCGATCGGCGTGCTCGGTGGATTCGCCGGCATCTGGCTCGGCCTGCGCCGGCAGTTGAAGGAAGCGATCGACGACGAGGAGCGGCGCGCGCTCACCCGCAGCGCGGGGATCAATGCGCTGACCAGCGTGGGCTTCGTGATCGCGATGCTGCTGGTGGCGCGATTCGACGGCGGCTGGCTCTGGCCGCTGGTCGCCGGCCTCGCGTTCATGGGCACGATCTTCCACCAGTCGCTGGTGGTGCAGCCGCGGGCGATGGCGCGTCGCCACGCACTGGAAGCGCAGCGCGACCCCGTGCGCGCGACCGCGCGTCGACGGCGCGAGCGCATCCAGTGCCGGGTCGGCGCGATCCTCGGCGCCGTCTTCGGTTTCGGCGGCCTGATCGCGGGGCTGATCCTGTCCGGCCGGCTGTGACGCCTCGGTCGTGATCGACTGGTCCTGATGGAACGCTCCTGATCGAGCGCGCAGCGCGGGCCCTGCGGCGCAGACGCTGCGACTGCAACGGTTATGCTTGGCGCATGCCGCAACGCATCGCCCGCGCCGTTTCGATCCTCGGTCACCCGCTGCTGGTGCTGCCGGCGGCATTGCTGCTGCCGGCCGCGATCCGCGCGCGCGCGCCGCAGTCGCTGTCGTCGATGGCCGCAGGCTTCGCGGTCTTCGCCGCGCTGGTGCTCGGCTGGTCGTGGTGGCAGGTGCGTCGCGGGCGCTGGGCGCACGTCGACGCCAGCGGCCACGACGAGCGCCGCAGCCTCAACCGCACGCTGCTGGCGATGCTGCTCGTGGCCGCGCTGCTGGCGTGGCGCGGGCTGCCGCAACCGGATCTCGCGCTCGCGCTGGCGTTCGCCGCGGGCATCGTCGCGATCGCGATCCTGGCTGCACGCGTCTGCAAACTCTCGCTGCATCTCGCGTTCGCGATCTACGCCGCGGGCCTGCTGTGGCCGCTGGGCGGCATCGCGATCGCCGCGGGCGTCGTCTTCGCGGCCGCGGTGGCGTGGTCGCGCCTGCATCTGTCGCGGCACCTGCCGCGCGATCTGGTCGCCGGCGGGCTCGCGGGCCTGCTCGCGGCGACACTCTACTGGCCCGCGCTCGCGGCGCTGCGCGGATGAGCGGAATCATGCGCGATCCGCCGGCCGACGACGATCCGATCCGGCTGTTCCACACGCCCGAACACGCCTGCGGCTACTGGCCGGAACGCGGCGCGCGCGACCTCGTGTTCGATCCCGGCGACCCGCGCCTGGCGACGCTCTATCCGACCGCGCTGGGCTGGGGTTTCCGCCGTTCGGGCAATCTGATCTATCGCCCGCATTGCCGCGGCTGCCAGGCCTGCGTCGCGGTGCGGATTCCGGTCGCGGAATTCCACGCCGACCGCAGCCAGCGCCGCTGCCTGGCCCGCAATGCCGATCTGGAAACGCGGGTATGCCCGGCCGAACGCACCGAAGAACATTTCGCGCTGTACCAGCGCTATCTCGCCGCGCGTCATCCGGGCGGCGGCATGGACGGTCACGGCACCGCCGAGTTCGATCAGTTCCTGGTCAGCGCCTGGGGACAGGGCCGGTTCCTGGAAATCCGCACGCGCCAGGCCCACGCCACCGGCACCCTGCTGGCGGTGGCGGTGACCGACGTGGTCGACGACGCGTTGTCGGCGGTCTACACCTTTTACGACCCCGACGCCGCGGACCGCGGTCTCGGCACGTTCGCGATCCTGCAGCAGATCGCCTGGGCGCAGCGCGACCGCAAACGTCATCTGTATCTCGGATACTGGATCGACGGCCATCGCAAGATGGCCTACAAACGCCGCTACCGGCCGCTCGAGTCCTACGACGGACACGGCTGGTCGCGGATGCCGCAGACCGAACGCACCGGAGAGACCGGACCATGACCGCACGCTTCCCGCTCCGCATCCTGTGGTGGCTGTGCGCCGGCGCGCTCGCCGCCTCGGCCGCGGGCTGTCTGCGCGTGCGGGTGCACGGCGCGCCGACGGCGTCGGCCGAGGCCGCGCCGCTGCGCGTGGCGACGTACAACACCTCGCTGTACGACGACAACGACGGCGGCCTGATCCGCCGACTCGAAGCCGGCGATCCCGGTGCGAGGAAGATCGCCGCGGTGCTGCAACGCGTGCGTCCGGACCTGGTGCTGCTCAATGAATTCGATTACGACGCCGACGGCCGTGCGGCCGATCTGTTCCAGCGCGACTACCTCGCGGTGCCGCAGGCCGGCGGCGGCGACGCGCTGCGCTATCCGTACCGGTATTTCGCCCCGGTGAACACCGGCGTGCCGAGCGGTCTGGATCTCGACGGCAACGGCACCGTCGGCGGCAGCGGCCGCGATCGCGGCAACGACGCCTGGGGCTTCGGTCTGCACCCCGGCCAGTACGGCATGCTGGTGTTGTCGCGCCATCCGATCGACGCGTCGGCCGTGCGCAGCTTCAGGGCGTTGAAGTGGAGCGCGATGCCGGACGCATCGGCGCCGGTGGATCCGCGCGCGCGGCGGATGTTCTATCCCGACCCGGTCTGGCAGGCGTTGCGGTTGTCGTCGAAGTCGCACTGGGACGTGCCGGTGCGGACACCGCAGGGCACCCTGCACTTCCTGGTGTCGCATCCGACGCCGCCGGTGTTCGATGGACCCGAAGACCGCAACGGCGCGCGCAACGCCGACGAACTGCGACTGTGGCGCGAATACCTCGACAACGATCCGGCCGACCGCGCCTGGCTGTGCGACGACGCCGGCCGCTGCGGCGGTTTGCCCGCCGATGCGCGCTTCGTCATCGCCGGCGACCTCAACAACGATCCGGTCGACGGCGATGGCCGCCATGACGCGATCCGCGCGCTGATCGCGCATCCGCGCGTGCTGCGGCATCCCGCGCCGCACAGCGATGGCGGCGTGGCCGCGGCGCGCGCGGCGGTCGGCGCGAACGCCGCGCACCTCGGCGACCCCGCCGAGGACACCGGCGACTTCGGTCCGCAGGTCGGCAACCTGCGGCTGGATTACGTGCTGCCCTCGACCGGACTGCGCGTGGCCGCATCCGGCGTGTTCTGGCCCACGCCCGACAGCGCCGACGCCGCGCTCGGTACCGCGTCCGATCACCATGCGGTATGGGTCGATCTGCTGCCCGCCGAGTAAGGTCGCGGCCCCCCGATTGAGACCATCAATCGAAAACCGGGCCGGTCGGCACGGCTTTCCGCGTCATCTGTCATGACCGATTGTTCGGGTATATGCTGGGGTCATGATGCTCGGCAGCCACGACGTGAACGCCGGGACTCAAGACGGAGCCGGGGGGGCTCTGGTTGCGGAGGCCGCCGTCAGGACAGCGATCGACTCGCTGTCCAAAACGCTGCCCGACGACACCCAGGTCGCCATCGCCTGGCGTCATGCCCGTCTCGGTCTCGGCAGTGTGCGAACCGCCCGCGGCGACGACTCGCTGCGGCTGGCGGTCCTCGCGCATCTCGACACGTCTGCCGACAGTCCGCCTTCCGACAGCATGCCTGCCGAGGGCCCGCCCTCCGGCGCGTCGCCGGACGCCCCGTCGTCCGGCGACAGGATCCTGGACCGCCATGAAGGCGAAGACGGCAACCGGACCGCGCTCGGTCTGTCGTTCGCCTCTCCGCCGCCCGCCGACTGGGCCCGCAAGGCCTGGCTGGCCATGGCCCGCGATCTGATCGGCGCCACCCTGCGGCTGGCCGAAGCCGACGCCAGAATCGAAACGCTCGAACAGTCCAAACGGCTGCAGCACGCGCTCTACGAGATCTCCGATCTCGCCGGCTCGGGTCTGGAGATGCGAGAAATGCTGGCGCGGATCCACCAGATCGTCGGCGGCCTGATGCCGGCCGAGAATTTCTACATCGTCCACTACGACGACAAGCGCGAAACGATCCGCTACCTGTATTTCGCCGACAGCCGCGACACCTTCGACCCGGATCCGGGCACCGAATTCGCGATCGACCACAACATGCACAGCATGACCGCGGCGCTGCTGCGCCACGGCCGCCCGCTGATCGGTTCGCCGCGCGAGATCATCGACACGCTGCACATTCCGGACGACGAATACGCCGGCGGACCGATGAGCGAAGACTGGCTGGGCGTGCCGCTGCTGCGCGACGCCCAGGTCTGCGGCGCGATCGTCGTGCAGGACTACGAACGCGCGCAGCGTTACGACAGCGAAGACCGCGCGCTGCTGGAGTACGTCGCCCAGCACATCCTCACCGCGCTGGACCGCAAGACCGCGCGGGTCGAGCTGGAGCGCCGCGTCAAGGAACGCACGCATGCGCTGCAGGTGGCGAACAGCGAACTGCAGGCCGAGGTCGTCGAGCGCCAGCGCGCGGAAAAACTGCAGCAGGCGCTGTTCCGGATCACCGAACTGTCGGTCAGCGCCGACAGCCTCGAACGCTTCTACGCCGACCTGCATTCGATCATCGGCGAGTTGCTGTACGCGCGCAATTTCTACATCGCGCTGGTCTCGGCCGACGGCCGATTCATCGAATTCCCCTACGTCTCCGACGAGATCGACACCCGCAAGGTGCGCGATCGCCCGCGCGCGAAGGGCTTGACCGAGTACGTGATCGACACCGGCCGCGCCCTGCTCTCCGACCGCGCCGGCATCCAGGCGCTGGAAGCCGAGGGACGGGTGCGCAGTTTCGGTCCGCTGGCGCACTGCTGGCTGGGCGTGCCGCTGACCCGCGACGACGCGGTGATCGGCGTGATCGGCGTGCAGAGCTATACGCAGGGCATCGGCTTCACCGAACGCGACCAGGAACTGCTGACCTTCGTCGCCCATCACATCGACGCCGCGCTGGCGCGCAAGCGCGCGCAGGACCGGCTGGTCGCGGCGCACGCTGAACTGGAGACGCGGGTGCTGACCCGCACCCAGGAACTGGCGGATGCCAACCGCGAACTGCGCGAACAGATCGCCGAGCGCGTGCGCGCCGAACAGCGGCTGCGCCATCAGGCGCGCCACGACAGCCTGACCGGCCTTCCCAATCGCGCGCAGCTTCAGGAACGGCTGGACGACGCCATCGCTCGCAGCTCCAGCGCAGGCGGCAAACCCTTCGCGGTGATGTTCCTCGACATCGACCGGTTCAAGCTCATCAACGACAGCGTCGGCCACGTCGCCGGCGACGAAATGCTGGTGGAATCCAGCCGCCGCATCTCGCAGGTGATCGGCCGCGACGATCTGGTCGCGCGCCTCGGCGGCGACGAATTCGCGGTGCTCGCCGAAGACATCGAAGGCCCCGAACAGGCCCAGACCTACGCCGCCGCGATCCTGCGCGCCCTGGGCCAGTCGATGTGGATCGAAGGCCGCGAAGTGTTTCCCTCGGCCAGCATCGGCATCGCGCTGTGGCATCCGCGCTACCGCAAGAACGAGGAATTGCTGCGCGACGCCGACGCCGCGATGTATCGCGCCAAGCGCCGCGGCCGCAATCGCAGCGAACTGTTCGACGAGGAAATGCGCGCCGACGCGATGCGTCTGCTCGACCTGGAGGCCGACCTGCGCCGCGCGATCATGCACGACGCCTTCGAACCGCATTTCCAGCCGATCATGCGCCTGCAGGACGGCGAACAGGTCGGTTACGAGGCGCTGGTCCGCTGGAACCACGAGCGTCGCGGGCTGCTGATGCCGGCGGAGTTCATCGGCGTCGGCGAGGACAGCACGCTGATCGAACAGGTCGACTGGCTGATGTACGCGCACGTCGTTTCCTCGATGAGCGAATATCCGGAGCGCTACGTCTCCATCAACGTTTCACCGCGGCATTTCCTGTCCGACAACTTCGCCGACCGCCTGCTGCGCATGCTCGACGAAGCCGATCAGGACCCGCGCCGGCTGCGGATCGAAATCACCGAGGTCGCGCTGATCGAGGACGCGCCGCGCGCGCTGCGGGTGCTGCGCGATCTGCGCAGCCACGGCGTCGCCGCGCTGCTCGACGATTTCGGCACCGGATTCTCGGCGCTGTCGTATCTGCACCGCTTCCCGATCCAGGGGCTGAAGATCGACCGCAGTTTCGTCAGCGGCCTCGATGGCGACGCGCGCACCGAAAGCCTGGCGCTGGTGCGCGCGATCCTGGCGATGGCGATCACGCTCGGCATCGACACGATCGCGGAGGGCATCGAAACCGATCGCCAGCGCGACATCCTCGTGGAACAGGGCTGCCAGTTCGGCCAGGGCTATCTGCTCGGCCGTCCGCAGCCGCTGCAGCGCAACGGCCATGCGGGGCGGCGGCGCGGCGCGTCGATGCACTGAACCCCGGCTCCCGGGCCGGCGAAGGTTCTCAAGCGGGCTTCGCGGCGTCGTCCGTCGTCGACGGCAGGGCTTCCGAAGGTGCGCTCGCCGGCTCCGCGGTCGGCCCGATCACGGGCAGCGCGATCGCGGCCGGCTCGGCCTGGCGCAGGCCGAAACCGAACATCGCTTCGCTCTGGGTCGACACCACCATGCGCACCATGCCGCTGGGCACCATCAGTTCCAGCGAGATTTCGCGGCCTTCCGGCGTGCGACCGTCGATCGTCATCTCAATGAAGGCGCCGCCGGTATCGATCGTCGTGCAGGCCACATGCGGGCCGGCGGGACCCTCCTGCAGGAACGGGCGGATCGGTTCACCCAGGACTTCAAGCGCCTGCGGGAAGAAAAAGACGGCGTAACCGTTGGTGTCGTTCATCGCGGGAGGTCCTGTACGTGACCGGCGGAGCGTAGCAGCTCAAGACCACGAGGCAGAACGCCCGCCTTTCGCAGGAGCGACGCGAGTCGCGACCAAAGGGCTGGCCAAGACCGTCCTGACATCGTCGCGACTCGCGTCGCTCCTGCGAAAAGAAAAAGGCCAAAGCCACAGTGATGCAATCGGAATCCGCTCAACGCAAATCGATCGTCAGCGACGCGGCGGCATCGCGCGCCTTCGCGCGGGCGTCGTCGATGTCCGCGCCGAGCGCGAGGGTCACCGCCACGCGACGATGCCCTTCGACGATCGGCTTGCCGAACAGCCGCAGCGCGGTGTCCGGTGCGCGCAGCGCGTCGGCGACGCCCGCGAACGCCGGCACGCCGTGGCCGTGCGCGAGCACCGCGCATGACGCCGACGGGCCGTTCTGGCCGATCTTCGGAATCGGCAGGCCCAGGATCGCGCGCGCATGCAGCGCGAATTCGCTGAGATCCTGCGAGATCAGCGTCACCAGCCCGGTGTCGTGCGGACGGGGCGACACTTCCGAGAACCACACCTCGTCGCCCTTCACGAACAATTCGACGCCGAACAGGCCCCAGCCGCCCAGATCGTCGATGATCGTTTTCGCGACCTCCCGCGCGCGTTCGAGCGCGCGCGGCGACATCGGCTGCGGCTGCCAGCTTTCGCGGTAATCGCCGTCGCGCTGCAGATGGCCGATGGGGTCGCAGAAATCGGTGCCGCCGGCATGGCGCACGGTCAGCAGCGTGATCTCGTAATCGAAATCGATGAAGCCCTCGACGATGACCCGCCCCGCGCCCGCGCGTCCGCCGGTCTGCGCGTAGTCCCACGCGCGGTCGACATCTCCGGCGGTGCGCACCAGGCTCTGGCCCTTGCCCGAGGACGACATCACCGGCTTCACCACGCAGGGGATGCCGATTTCCGCCACCGCGGCGCGGTAATCGTCGAGCGTATCGACGAAGCGATAGGGCGACGTCGGCAGGCCCAGCGTCTCCGCGGCCAGCCGGCGGATGCCTTCGCGGTCCATGGTCAGGCGCGCCGCGCGCGCGGTCGGCACGATCCGGGTGTGGGTGCCGCGGCCGGCGAATTCGCGCTCCAGCTGCACCAGGGTTTCGGTATGGATCGCCTCGATCTCCGGCACGATCAGGGTCGGCCGCTCTTCGGCGATCAGATCGCGCAGCGCCTGCGCGTCGAGCATGTTCAGCACGTGGCTGCGGTGCGCCACCTGCATCGCCGGCGCGTCGGCATACCGGTCCGCAGCGATGACCTCGCAGCCGAAGCGCTGCAGTTCGATCGCCACCTCCTTGCCCAGTTCCCCGGAGCCCAGCAGCAGCACCCGGACGGCGGAAGGCGACAGAGGCGTACCGAATTCGATGGCGGGAACGGCAGTCATGGGGGTGGCTCGCGGGGAAAGAGGCCATTTTAAATCAAAGACTTGTGGAAATTCCGCCGGCGGCGCGCGACCGTCCGTCCGGAATCGCTTGCGATGAATGATATCTTTTTGATATCACATCATCATTCACCGTCACCAGCGAGTCGTCCCATGAAAGAGAACCCCTCCCGTTCGCTCCCCGGCATTCCGATGCTGCTCCTGCTGATCGCGGCCGTCGGCGTCGGCGCGTGGCTGATCGCCTCCAGCGCCGAGGACGGCACCCTCGGCTGGATCGCCGGCATCGCCCTCGTGCTCGGCGCGATCTTCCTGATGCTGGGCCTGTACAAGGTCGAACCGAACCAGGCCGCGGTGCTCGACCTGTTCGGCAAGTACGTCGGCACCGTGAAGGACAACGGCCTGCGCTGGAACAACCCCTTCTACGGCAAGAAGAAAGTGTCGCTGCGGGTGCGCAACTTCGAGAGCAGCAAGCTCAAGGTCAACGAACTCGACGGCAGCCCGATCGAGATCGCGGCGGTCATCGTGTGGCAGGTCGTGGACAGCGCCGAGGCCGTGTACAACGTCGACGACTACGAAAGCTTCGTGCACATCCAGTCGGAATCGGCGGTGCGCACGATGGCCACCAGCTATCCCTACGACCAGCACGAAGAAGGCCAGCTGGCCCTGCGCAGCCACGCCGCCGAAGTGTCGAAGCATCTGATGGAGGAATTGCAGGAGCGTCTGGCCGACGCCGGCGTGCGGGTGCTGGATTCGCGCATCAGCCATCTGGCCTACGCTCCCGAGATCGCGCAGGCGATGCTGCAGCGCCAGCAGGCCAACGCGATCATCGCCGCGCGCACGCGGATCGTGCACGGCGCGGTCGGCATGGTCGAAATGGCGCTCGCCGAACTGCAGAAGAACGGCGTGGTGCATCTGGACGAGGAGCGCAAGGCGCAGATGGTCAGCAACCTGCTGGTCGTGCTGTGCGGCGAGCGTTCGACCCAGCCGATCGTCAACGCCGGCTCGCTGTACTGACCGGCGGATCGCATCGTGAGCGAGAAGAAGGCTTACCCGCTGCGCATCAATGCCGAGATCCTCGCGGCCGCGCAGCGCTGGGCCGACGACGAACTGCGCAGCCTCAACGCCCAGATCGAGTACGTGCTGCGCGATGCGCTGCGCAAGGCCGGTCGGCTGAAGGCGCCCGACGAGGCCTCGGCCTCGTCGCCCCCCACTTCCGGAGAAGACGCATGATCCACGTGATCCGCATGATCGAGCGCCGCCGCGGCCTGCCCGCCGGCGGCAACCGCATCGCCCTGCGCGCTGCGCTGCTGTCCGCGCTGATGCTGTCGATCGGCCTCGGCGCGGCGTTCGCGGGCCGCGCGCAGGCGCCACCGCCACCGGCCGAGCAGGCCTTCGACGCCACCCGCGAAGCCCTGGGCCTGCTCGACCGCATGGACGCCGGCGAATTCGCCGCCATCCATGCGCGTTTCGACGCGACGATGGCCGCGGCGGTGAGCGCGGAACAACTGGCGCAGGGCTGGGCCGCGGTGCAGGCGCAGATCGGCGCGCTGCAGGCGCGCGGCGAGCCCGTCGCCGACATCCGCGACGACGGCGCGCTGATCACCGTTCCTCTGCGCCATGAGCGCGGCGAACTGAAGGCCCTCATCGCCTTCGACGCCGCGCACAAGGTCTCCGGTTTCGCGATCCGTCCGGCGCAGGCCGCGGCGCGGCCGCCCGCGCCGCCGGTGCCGGAGGACGCGAACTACGTCGAAACCGAACTGCGGATCGGCGACGACGCCAACGGCTTGCCGGCGACGCTGGCGATGCCCAGGGGCGACGCCGCGGTCGCGGCGGTGGTGCTGGTGCACGGTTCCGGTCCGCAGGATCGCGACCAGACCATCGGCCCGAACAAACCCTTCCTCGATCTCGCCCGCGGCCTCGCCGAGCGCGGCATCGCCGTGCTCCGCTACGAGAAGCGCACGCGTGCGCGTCCGCAGGAGTTCGCCGACGGCGGCACCATCGACCGGGAAACCACCGACGACGCGCTCGCCGCCGTCGCCCTGCTGCGCACGCAGGCCCGCGTCGATCCCGAGCGCGTGTTCGTGCTCGGCCACAGCCTCGGCGGGATGCTGACGCCCCGGATCGGCACGCGCGATCCGCGGATCGCCGGGCTGATCCTGCTGGCGGCGCCGTCGCGGCCGCTGCTCGACATCCTGCTCGAACAGAACCGGCGGATGGCGGTGCTCAACGACGGCAAGACCGACGATGCCGAGAGCGCGGAGATCGCCAGGCTCACGGCGCGCATCGCGTCGGTGCGCCGCGGCGAGGAGGTCTCCGGCGCCGACGCGCCGCTGGGCCTGCCCACGGGTTACTGGCGCAGCATCGAAGCGGTCGATCCGATCGCCGAAGCGCGCGCGACGAAGCAGCCGCTGCTGTTCCTGCAGGGCGGGCGCGATCTGCAAGTGGTCGACGCCGACTGGCAACGCTGGCGCAGCGCCTTCCACCAGGACCCGCAGACCACGTTCAAGCTCTACGACACCCTGAACCACCTCGCGATTCCCGGCGAAGGCACGCTGCAGGATTACGCGACGGCCGGACATGTCGCGCCGGAACTGATCGCCGATGTCGCCGCGTGGATCGGGGCGCAGGGCACCGGCAAGGCGCGCTGACATGCACCGCGAATTCGCGGTGCCGCCGCCCGACCTGCGCTGGCTGATCCTGGTGCCGGCGCTGGGCCTGATCGCCGGTCTGGTCGGCATCGCGTTCGGCGCCCGCGAGGAGCCGCGACTGTGGCTGATGACGATTCCGATGACGCTCCTCGTGCTGCTGATGAGCCTGCTGGTCCGGCGACGGCGGGTGACGCTGGAACACGACAGCCTGCACATCCGCGGCAGCATGCACGGCAGGATCTTGCGCGTGGCCGAGCTCGATCTCGCCGCCGCACGCATCGTCGATCTCGCCGAAGCCACCGCCCTGCGCCCGCTGTTCAAGACCTTCGGGACGTCGATGCCCGGCTTCCACGCCGGGCATTTCCGTCTGCGCGACCGCTCGCGGGCGTTCGTGCTGATCACCGACCGATCGAAAGTGCTGATGCTGCCCGAACGCGGCGGACGCCGATTGCTGCTGAGCCTGGAGAAACCGCAGGCGCTGCTGGATGCGCTGCAGGCCGTGGCGGGACAGAGTCCGCGACGCTAATCTGTGCCGATGCGTCCCCTGCCCCGCATCCTGCTGAACACCGCCACGCTCGAAGCCTGGCCGGCCTGGCTGCTGGACGCGCGCAGCAATCGCGATGCGCGCAGTCTGGCGCGCGCGCGGTGGGTCCTGCGGCGCAAGCGCGACGGACGCTATCTGGCGGCATCGCAGCCCGAAGGCTGGCTCGGTCTGGATCCGCACTGGGGCCGCGAACCCGGGCTGGACGCCGCCCTCGATGCGGTGGAAGCACCGCTGCCGCATGCCGGTGCACGCGCGCCCGCCGCACTGCCCCTGCACGCGCTGCGCGAACGGTTGGACGCGCTCGGGCTGGATGCCGACGACTACGCCGCACGCACCGCCCTGCCGCTGGTCGCGGAACCGCAATGGCTCGCGCACGCGGGCTTCGATCGCTACCGCCGCCCACTGTGGCTGCACCCCGGCGCCGCACGCGCATGGGCGCGACTGCGCGCCGCCGCGCAGCGCGACGGCGTCGTGCTGGAAGCGATTTCCGGCTATCGCAGCCACGATTACCAACTGGGCATTTTCGAGCGCAAGCGCGCGCGCGGGCTGACCGTCCCCGAGATCCTCACCGTCAACGCGGCGCCCGGCTTCAGCGAACATCACGACGGCCGCGCGCTCGACATCGGCACGCCCGGCGAACCGCCGGCGGAGGAATCGTTCGAAGCCACCGACGCCTTCGCCTGGCTGCGGGCGAACGCCGGCGCGCACGGTTTCCGCATGAGTTACCCGCGCGACAATCCGCACGGCATCGTCTACGAACCGTGGCACTGGTATTGGATGCATGACGGCTGGCTGGATGACGACAGGCTGGATGACGACCGGCAGGATCGCTGAGCGGATGCGCGCATCGCCCATGCTGGCCGACCTCTGGAGCACGGGGCGGAATCATTTCAATCTGATCCGCCTGGTCGCGGCCTGGCTGGTGATCTGGAGCCATGCCTGGGCGATCACCGGCACCGCAGGCAACGATCACTTCGCGCGGCTGACGCTGTCGAAATCGGCCGGCGCGTTCGCGGTGGACGTGTTCTTCGCCATCAGCGGCTTCCTGGTCGCGGCCAGCTGCGAACGCAACGGCTGGCGCGAATTCCTGCTCGCGCGCGCGCTGCGCATCTATCCCGCGCTGATCGTCTGCGTGACCTTGACCGTGTGCGTGCTCGGTGCCCTGCTGACCACCGCGGCCGACTACTGGCGCGACGGCGCCACCTGGCGCTATCTGTGGGCGAACGCGACGCTGTGGCGCGCGGAGTTCTGGCTGCCCGGCGTGTTCGAGACGCTGCCGCGCACCGCAGCGAACGGCTCGTTGTGGACCCTGCCGATCGAGGGCCGGCTGTATCTGATGCTGCTCGCGGCCAGCGCGCTGGGCATGCTGCGTCCGTGGCGTTATCTGCCGGCGTGGGCGCTGGCGATCGTCGGCGCCGCCGCGTTCGCGTGGCTGCGCGCGCCGCTGCAGGAACATCTGGCGTATCTGCTCTGGGTGACCGCGTTCTTCATCACCGGCACGCTGCTGTGGACCTGGCGCGCGCGGGTGCGGCTGTCGTGGTGGCCGCTGCTGCCGCTGCTGGGTCTGGCCGCGTTGAGCCGCGGCAGCGTGTGGTTCGTCCCGGTGTATTTCGCGCTGGTCGTCCACGGCACCTTCTGTCTCGCATTCCTGCCGCGGTTGCCGCGGATCGAGCGCACCGATCTGTCCTACGGCCTGTATCTCTACGGCTGGCCGATGCAGCAGGTGGCGATGCTGCTCGGCGCGACCACGGTGCTGACGAACACGCTGGCCGCGAGCGCGCTCGCCTTCGTCTGCGCGGCGCTGTCGTGGTTCGTGGTCGAACGCCCCGCGCTGGGCTGGAAACGCCGCCTGCTCGCGCGGCGTCCGGCTCTGGAATCCGCGCCGGCATGAACTGCGATCGCGACCGCCGTCGCCTGACCGGCGCACTGCTCGCGACCCCGATGGTGGCGGGGCTCGCCGGCTGCGACCGCGATCCGGAACGCAGCGTCGAAGACGTGAGTCGACTGGACCGCATCGAGGTCGCCGGCATCGTGCGGCCGACATCGACCGAAGCGGTGTCCGCGGCGCTCGCGCGCGACCGCTCGCCGATCTCCATCGGCGGCGGCCGCTACAGCATGGGCGGGCAGACGGCGTCGCCGGGCTCGCTGCATCTGGACATGCGCGGCATGAACCGATTGCTGTACCTGGACGTCGAACGCAGGCGCGTGCGGGTGCAGGCCGGCATGCGCTGGCGCGATCTGCAGCGGCTGATCGACCCGCACGACCTGTCGGTCGCGATCATGCAGAGCTTCAGCAACTTCACCATCGGCGGCTCGGCCTCGGTGAACTGCCACGGTCGTTACGTCGGCAAGGGCCCGATGGCCAACAGCATCCTCGGCCTGCGCATGGTCGCCGCCGACGGTCGCGTGCACGCACTCGACCGCGCCACCGAACCGGCGCTGTTCCATGCCGCGATCGGCGGTTACGGCGGCCTGGGCGTCATCACCGAACTGGAACTGCAGCTCGACCGCAACCAGCGGATCGCGCGCGAAGCCGAATTCGTCGCGCTCGAAGACTATCCCGCATGGTTCCGCGAACGCGTGCGGGCTCGCGACGCGCACGGCGGCGACGCGGTGCTGCACAACGCCGACCTGGCGCCGCCGCATTTCGACCGCCCGCTGGCGATCACCTGGCGCGCCACCGACGCGCCGACGACGCGCGACGAACGACTGATTCCGGAGAACCTCGACTACAGCCGCGACCAGAACCTGATCTGGGCGGCGTCGGAACTGCCGTTCGGCGACGCGGTGCGCGATCGCAAGCTCACCCGGCGCCAGCTGGAGGAACGGCCGGTGGTCTGGCGCAATCGCGAGGCCAGCCTCGATGCCGATGCGCTGGAACCGCGGACGCGCAGCATGTCGACCTATCTGCTGCAGGAGTACTTCATTCCGGTCGAACGCTTCGCCGCATTCGCGGCCGAGCTGCGCAGGATCCTGATCGCCCACGACGTCAACGCGCTCAACGTCTCGATCCGGCACTCGCCCGCGGAACCCGGCACGCTGCTCGGCTGGGCCAAGCGCGAGGTGTTTTCGTTCGTGCTGTATTACAAGCAGCGCGCCGCGCGCTGGGCGGACAACGCGTCGGCGGTGTGGACCCGGCAGTTGATCGACGCCGCGCTGGCGAACGGCGGCCGCTACTACTTGCCTTACCGCCTGCACGCGACGCCCGCGCAATTCCTGCGCGCGTATCCGGAAGCCGACGCGTTCGCGGCGCTGAAGGCGACGATCGATCCGCAGCGACGCTTCCGCAACCGCTTGTGGGACACCTATCTGCCGCGCTGACGCCGCGACCGCGGAACTCAGTCCTGGGAACGTTTGGTCGGCGTCTTCGCCTGCACCGCGAAGTCCGCGATCCGCCAGAGATAGACGCTCGCGTAGCTGCGGTACGGCCCCCAGCGTTCGCCGCGTTCGGCCAGCGCCTTCGGCGTCGGCATCTCGTCCGCCTTGTCCACGCGCTGCGCGCCCTTGCGGATGCCGAGGTCGTCGATCGGCAGCACGTCGGGGCGGCCGAGGCGGAACATCAGCATCATCTCCACGGTCCAGCGGCCGATCCCGCGAACCGGCACGAGCGCGGCGACGATGGCGTCGTCGTCCATCGTCGACATGCGCCGCAGATCGGGAATCTCGCCACGCGATTCGCGCAGGGCAAGATCGCGCAGGGCCAGCAGTTTGTTGCCGGACACGCCGCAGGCGCGGATGGTGGCGTCGTCGCAGCGGGCGAGCGTGTCGCAATGGAAACGATCGCTGCCGATCGCGGCTTCCACCCGGCCCACGATCGTCGCCGCGGCCTTGCCGCTGAGCTGCTGGTAGAGGATCGCGCGCGCCAGCGCGTCGACCGGATCGAAGGGCTTGCGCCAGCGCGGATCCGGATCGAGCGGGCCGATCCGCTTCATCCACGTGCCGAGCCTGCGATCGCGCTTCGCGAGATGCGCGTAGGCGACCTCGGTGTCGAATCCACGGGCGTATCGCGGCATCTGCGGAACCTCAGCGGCGGAAGGCGTCCAGAGCGTACAGCAGCCAGCCGCCGATCATGAGCATGCCGCCCGCCGGCGCGAGCCGCGTCGGCAGCGACCAGACATGCGCGCCGACCAGCGACCCGGAAAACAGCAGCGTGCCCAGCAGCAGCGCCGCCAGCGCGATCATGCCGATCCGGCGCGGCGCCTGTCGCGAAAGCGCGGCGAGCGCGATGCCATGCACCAGCGCGAACAGCGCGGCCGACTGCAGGCTCGCGCGTGCGGCACCTTCGGCCGCGTGCGCGGCGTAGGCGGACAGGGCGACGCCGGCCGCGGCCAGCACCGCGCCGGTCGCGGCGAAGGTGCGATGGATCGTTCGGGGATTCATACGGGGCGTCGTCATGCGCGGACTCCGGATGTCGCGTCGCGATGCGGGTCGCGGTGCAGGTCGCGATGCGCGCCGCCGCAAAAGCGAAGCGCCGCATGGAGCGGCGCTTCGGTGGTGCGATCCGGCATCGGACGGATGGCCAGGCGGATGGCCTGATCGCCTTACTTGATCGCCCAGTAGGCGGTGAACTTGCCGTCTTCCTTGAACGCGCCTTCGATGCCGCTGTCGTAGACCTCGTACGGGCGTTCGGTGATTTCGTAACCACGCGGCGCGGACCAGGCGCGCAGGGCGTTGCGCACGTTCTCCAGCTCGCGGATGTAACCGGTGAACTTGGCGCTGACGGCGCGATGCGCGGGCACCAGCTTGTACTTCACCGGGCCCTGCAGGGAGAGGCCGGCCAGTTCGGTGGTCGCGGTGGCGGCGGCTTCGGCGGTGTCGGACTTGCGCACCGGCAGGACGACATCGAAGCTGTAGGTGTCGCGACCCTGTTCGTTGGTGACGATGCGCATCGGACCGGTGGCGACCAGGCCGTTGGCGGCGATGGTGCGGTTGATCCATTCCAGATTGGCGCGCATCGACTTCTCGATCTCGACGTCGTCGAACTTCACGCTGCCGGACGGCACGAACAGCAGATGCTCGGCCGGGACCTCGGCCAGCGACAGGCCGGTCAGCTTGTCGCCGTAGACGGTGTGGTCGATGTTCGGGATCGAAGCCAGCATGTTGCTGAGCTTGGCGAGACCGAACTTCATGTCGTCGCCGACGTGGCTGCGGACGTAGAGACCGGCGTAGCGGCCGATCAGGTTCCAGCCGTAGTCGACCTTGTAGGTCTGGGCGATCTCGACGTTGCGGTTGTTCTTGCCGGTCGGCTTCAGCTTGAACTCGGTGCGCTTGTCGTGGCCCTGGCGGTCGTTGTCGATCTGGATCGCGACCAGTTCGTTCGGCACGCTCTCGACGATCTTCCAAGTGCCGCTGCCGACTTCGGACTTCTCGGAGTCGTAGTGGAACTCGGCGCCGACGCCCGCTTCGGGGCCGGAGATCCGGGTCTTCATCTTGGGGTCGCGCAGCGGGATCGCGTTCCAATCCTTGAAACGGCTGAAGTTGTTCAGGGTCTCATAGACGATGGTCAGCTTGCGGTTCGTTTCGACCCGCTCGACCAGATAACGACTGGACGGCAGCACGAGGCCGACGATGAGGAACAGCGCGGCGACGATCGCCAGGGAAATCAGGATCTCGAGCAGACGGGTCATTCAGGGGCTCTCCGGGACCAATGCCGGCTGATGGCAGGCAAGACCCGAATCGTAACAGGGAAGGCCGGTGCGCGGCGAGGGCCGGAAACGGGCGGATGGAAAACAATCCGATGCCACTGCCGGGGAAGCGGCAGGACCGCCCGCCCCGAATGCTTCGGCACGGTTTCGACACGGTACGGTACGGTCGAACGCACCCGGGCCGGATGGCCCCCGGCCGCACACCCACGGATACAGTGGCGAGAAGCCCGACGCAGCGCGCCGGGACGGGTGAGGAGACACGGCCTGCGCGGCACTGCCACACGCGTCGACGAAAGGCCGGTGCGCTGCACCGGCCCGGAACAGCCGGTCGATCAGATCAGCTGCAGCTCGAACGCCTTCAGCACCGCGCGGGTGCGGTCGCGCACGCCGAGCTTCGACAGAATGTTGGAGACGTGGTTCTTGATCGTGCCCTCGGCCACACCCAGCGAGTTGGCGATTTCCTTGTTCGAGAAGCCGGAGGCCATGAGCCGCAGGATTTCGGTCTCGCGGTCGGTCAGCGGGTCCGGGCGGTCGAGGCTGACGAAATCGTTGCGCATGTGCTCCAGGCCCGAGAGCAGGCGCTGGGTCACGGCCGGCTGGACCAGCGAACCGCCGTCGGCCACGGCCTGGATCGCCCCGACCAGTTGTTCCAGCGACACATCCTTCAGCAGATAGCCCTTGGCACCGGCCTTCATGCCGGCCAGCACCAGTTGATCGTCGTCGAACGTGGTCAGGATGATGGTCGGCGGCAACTGCTCGATCCGGGCCAGGGCCTGCAGCGCCTCCAGCCCCGACATCGCCGGCATCCGCATGTCCATCAACACCACGTCGGGCCGGATTTGCGGAATGAGTTCGACCGCCTGGCGGCCATCGGCGGCTTCGGCCACCACTTCGATGCCCTCGGCGAGCGCCAGCAGGGAGCGGATGCCCTGGCGTACCAGGGTCTGATCGTCGACCAGACATACGCGAATCATGTCGCCTCCTGTGTCTTCGTCATGATGCGGTGGGCGCACCGGCCGTCCGGACCGGTCGCGCGTGGAGGGCGACGGAGCGCCCCGTTGAGAACCTGGGGGTGGACCTGCTTGCGAACCCGCGTGAAGGCCCGTGTGTGGATACGTGAGCGAAAGCGGTCCGGAGGCACATGCGCGGCGCCGGCCGCCGACCGTCGGGCGTCATGCGACCACTCCGCCGACCGGTACCGCGCCGGCGGGACCGCGCAGCGCCGACGACAGGCCCTGTCGTTCGATCCCGCGGACCACCGGCAGATACAGGGTGAGGGAAAACCCCTGGCCCGGCCGGGTGTCGATCTCGGCGCTGCCGCCATAGGCCGCCAGGCGTTCGCGCATGCCGCGCAGACCGTTGCCGGCGACCGGTGTTTCGGCGCCGCGACCATCGTCCCGGGCCTGCAGCTGCACGCCTTCGTCCCGCCATTGGTATTCCAGCACCAGCGTCGTCGCCTGCGCGTGACGGACGACATTGGTCACGATTTCCTGTGTGCAGCGCAGCAAAACATGCGCGCGCTCGGGATCGTCGAGCAGGAACGGCTGCGGCAATCGCATATCGATATGCAATCCCGGCACGTTGTCGGCCAGCGGCAACAGGGTCGCCGCCATGTCGATGTCGTCGCTGTCGCGGATCCGGCTGACCGCCTCGCGCACGTCGCTCAGCAGCAGTTTGGCGAGGGTATGGGCCTGGGAGACGTGCTCCTGGACCTTGCCTTCGGCCAGATGATTCGCGACTTCCAGATTCAGGCTGAGTGCGGTCAGGTGATGGCCGAGCAGATCGTGCAATTCGCGGGAGATGCGGGTGCGTTCGTTGACGCGGACGCTTTCGGCCAGCAACGCCCGGGTGGCGCGCAGCTCGGAATTCAAGCGGCGCTGCTCTTCGCGGGCCATCGCCTGCTGGCGTCCTATGAGGCTGGTCACGTACACGAAGCCGGCGAATCCGACGTACAGCAGCGACTGCATCACCCCTTCGAACAGGGGAAATCCCATCAGATGCACGAATACGGGCAACATCACCATCTGACTGACGATCAGCCAGACGATGCTCATCGACAGCGAGAGCATCCACGGCAGGATGCAGGCCGCCACCATCAGCAGGATGCTGCCGAGGCCGGTTTCGGTGTGGTAGCTGACCCCGATCGCGCACAGGGTCATCATCACCAGGAACAGATAATCCACCGGATGCCGGCGACGGACCCCGAGACCGCGGGCCAGCCACGCGTAGGTGAACCCGAAGGTCGCGTAGGCCAGCCAGCCCTGCCAGGCCCGCATGCCGGAATAGAGGATCGGCAGCACGACCACGGCCCAGGTGAACAACCCCGAGTAACGCAGCAACCGGCCATGGTCGAGACGCGTGAACATCCGGGGAGTGTAGGCGGTCTCCCGCCGCCTGCACCCCACCGGAAGTCATGCATCGCACAAAACCGCGCCGGGGCGCGCACGGGCCGCGGGTCGGCGGATTTCGCCCGGGAACGGCGGGCATGCGATAATTGCGCGCCCAGTGCTGCCGGACCCCCGCCCGCGCACGCCACAGCCGGAGTCACGAGGAATGTCGATTGTCATCCGCGACGTGCGTGAGCACGAGCTGGATTCCGTTCTTGCCCTGAACAATGCCGCCGGCCCCACGATCCTGCCTTTCGACCAGCAGCGCCTGCGTCATTTCTTCGAGACTGCGGAGTACTTCCGCGTCGCCGAGCGCGACGGCACCCTCGCCGGCTTCATGATCGGCGTCGGCAGCGATGCCGCGCACGATTCCAGCAACTACCGCTGGTTCCGCGAACGCTATCCCCATTTCTTCTACATCGACCGCATCGTGGTCGCCAGCCGCCGCCGCGGGGGCGGTGTCGGCCGCGCCTTCTACGCCGACGCCCAGAGTTATGCCGAGCTGCGCTATCCGCAGCTCGCCTGCGAGGTGTTCCTCGACGCCGCCGCCGACCCCAACCTGCCCGACCCGGCCCTGCTCTTCCACGGCAGCTTCGGCTTCCGCGAAGTCGGCCAGCAGGTGATGCCGGAAACCGGGCTGCGCGCGGCCATGCTGATGAAGGACCTCTGCAGTTATCCGTGGGTGCGCGACACCTACGGCGAGGCGTTGCCGCCGGAGCCCTGGCTGATCGTGCCGCGCACCGCGCGGACGCCGCAGCGCGCCACGGGTACGAGCGCATGAGCGCGGGCGCCAGCGCGATGAATTACGAACTGGCGGGCGACCTGAAGATCGGCCAGGTCGGCATCGCCAATCTGCGCATCCGCACGCTCGACGTCGAGCGGCTGGGCGCGGAAATGCGCGACCGCGTGGCGCGAGCGCCGAAACTGTTCGAACGCGCCGCGGTGATCGTCGATTTCGGCGCCCTGCCCGGCACCCCGGACGCCGCCAGCGCCCTGGCCCTGCTGGACGCGCTGCGCGCCGCTGGCGTGATTCCGGTGGCGCTGGCCTACGGCAGCAGCGACAACGAGCGGCTCGCGGTCGAACTCGGCCTGCCGCTGCTGGCCAAATTCCGCGCCCAGTACGAATCGGCCGACGCCGCCGCGAACGCGCCGGCACCCAGGGCGGTCGCGGACACGGCGCCCGCGAAAGCGGCCCCGCCAGCCGCCGCGAAAGCCCCGGCCGCCTCCGGCGAGCCCGGCATGATCCAGACCGCGCCTATCCGTTCCGGCCAGCAGATCTACGCCGAACAGCGCGACCTCACCATCCTCAACACCGTCGGCGCCGGCGCGGAAGTCATCGCCGACGGCAGCATCCACATCTACGGCGCCCTGCGCGGACGCGCCCTCGCCGGCGCCCGCGACAACGAAAAGGCGCGCATTTTCTGCCGCGAGTTCCATGCCGAACTCGTCGCGATCGCTGGACACTACAAGGTCATGGAGGACATTCCGGCGGAACTGCGCGGCAAGGCCGTGCAGATCTGGCTGGACAACGGGCAAATCCACATCGCCGCGCTCGCGTGAGCCGCGGCCATCAGAACGTATCGCCAGAAACGGGAGAACGACTTTGGCTGAAATCATCGTAGTCACATCGGGCAAGGGCGGCGTCGGCAAGACCACCAGCAGCGCCAGCCTCGCCTGCGGGTTCGCGCGCCGCGGCAAGAAGGTCGCGGTCATCGACTTCGACGTCGGTCTGCGCAACCTGGACCTGATCATGGGCTGCGAACGCCGGGTCGTGTACGACTTCGTCAACGTCATCCACGGCGAGGCTTCGCTGAAGCAGGCGCTGATCAAGGACAAGCGCTTCGAGAACCTGCACGTGCTGGCCGCGTCGCAGACCCGCGACAAGGACGCGCTGACCAAGGAAGGCGTCGAGAAGGTGCTGAAGGAACTCGCGGACGACGGCTTCGACATCATTCTCTGCGATTCGCCCGCCGGCATCGAGAAGGGCGCGTTCCTCGCCATGTACTACGCCGACCAGGCGGTGGTGGTGGTGAACCCGGAAGTCTCCAGCGTGCGCGACTCCGACCGCATCCTCGGCCTGCTCGCCTCGAAGACGAAGCGCGCCGAGAACGGCGAGCGCGTGAAGGAGCACCTGCTGCTCACCCGCTACAGCCCCGCCCGCGTCGAAACCGGCGAGATGCTGAGCATCAAGGACGTCGAGGAAGTGCTCGGCCTGAAGACCGTCGGCGTGATCCCGGAATCCCCGGACGTGCTCAACGCCTCGAACAAGGGCGAACCGGTGATCCTGGACATGGAATCCAACGCGGGCCAGGCCTACGACGACGCGGTCGCCCGACTGCTCGGCGAAGACCGGCCGATGCGCTTCACCCAGTTCGAGAAGAAGGGTTTCTTCAGCAAGCTGTTCGGAGGCTGAGGCCATGTCCCTCTTCGATTTCCTCAAGCCCAAGAAGAACACCGCCTCCATCGCCAAGGAGCGCCTGCGCATCATCGTCGCGCAGGAGCGCACCCACCGCGGTGCGCCGGATTACCTGCCGCTGCTGCAGCGCGAGCTGCTGGAAGTGATCCGCAAGTACGTCAGCGTCGACGTGGACGCGGTCAAGGTGGAAATGGCGAAGGACGGCGATCACGACGTGCTCGACATCTCCGTGGCGCTGCCCGACGACCGCGCCGCGTCGCCCTGATCCGTTCATCGCAGGCGCGGCTCCAGGCCGCGACAGCCATGCCCAACCAGACGATCGCGGCGTTCGCCGCTCCAGTCGACCCGGACGTCCTCACCCTCGACGACATCGCCTTCGCCGATGCCGAAACGCTGCTCGCGCGTTTCGGCCTGCGGCTGGCGCTGGTCGCGGACGATGCGTCGATTCCCGGCAGCTTCTGGGGCGAGCGCGAAGCCGGCGTGATCGGCCACATGGTGTACGCCCGCCGCGATACGCCGCTGCACTCGCTGCTGCACGAAGCCTGCCATCTGATCGTGATTCCGCCGGCGCTGCGCTTCCGCGTGCACACCGACGCCAGCGATTCGCAGTTCGAGGAAGACGCGACCTGTTACCTGCAACTGCTGCTGGCCCGCGAACTGCCCGGTTTCGGCATCGAGCGCGCATTCGCCGACATGGATGCCTGGGGCTACACCTTCCGCCTGGGCTCGGCGAAAGCCTGGTTCGAACGGGACGCGGACGACGCCGCCGAATTCCTGCATGAGTTGCCGCACCTGGAAGGCCTGCTGCCGCTGCACGCGGATTGAGCGCCCGCAGCGGCTTCGCCATCCCGCCGGCGATGCGCCGGTTCGCATTCGCCGACCCGGGAGCCGAGGCCGCTCGGGGGCTGCGGCGAGGATCGGAAAACCCGCTCCCGGCCTTGCGCCGCCGGGGCCGGCGCACTAGCCTCCGGGGCTGAGCCGTCCGGCTACCGGAGATCCGACGTGAACCATCGCAACACCCTTCTGGCCCTCGCCATCGGCGCCGGCCTGCTCGCTCTCACCGCCTGCCAGAAAGACGCGCCGAAGGACGATGCGGCCGCGGGCAGCGGGTCCGACGCCAAGGCCGATGCGAACGCCGACGCGCTCGTCGCCCGCGTCAACCGGGAATTCAAGGAGATCTATCCCGAACTGACCGCGGCGCAGTGGCTGTCCTCCACCTACATCAACGACGACAGCCAGACCGTCGCCGCGAAGGCCAACGAGCGCTTCCTCACCCGGCTCAACGGCTGGATCAAGGCGGCGAAGCCGTTCGAAGGCCAGCAGATGTCGCCCGACAGCGCGCGCGCGATCCTGCTGCTCAAACTCTCCACCTCGATGCCGCCGCCGAACGATCCCGCGAAGCTCGGCGAACTCACCCGCATCGCCACCAAGATGGAAGGCGACTACGGCGCCGGCAAATACTGCACCGGTACCGGCGATGCGAAGGTCTGCCGCGACCTCGGCGAACTCAGCGGCGTCCTCGCCGGCAGCCGCGACTACCAGGCGCAGCTCGACGCCTGGCAGGGCTGGCACACGATTTCGCAGCCGATGCGCAAGGACTACGTGCGCTTCGTCGAACTGGTGAACGAAGGCGCGAAGGAAATGGGCTTCGCCGACGCCGGCGAAATGTGGCGCTCCGGCTACGACATGACGCCGGCGGAAATCGCCGCCGAAACCGACCGCCTGTGGGGCCAGGTCAAACCTCTCTACGAACAGCTGCACTGCTACACCCGCACCAAACTGGAAACGCAGTACGGCCCCGGCAAGGGCGCCGTCGCCGGCGGCATGCTGCCCGCGCACCTGATGGGCAACATGTGGCAGCAGGACTGGGGCAATCTCTGGGACGTGCTGGAACCGTACAAGGGCGCGGGCAGCCTCGACATCAATTCCGCGCTGCAGAAGCGCTACGACTTCCACTACGCGCAGGCCGTGGCCAAGGCCGGCCCGCGCGCCAACAGCGCCGCGCTGGTCGAGGCCGACCGCGAGGCGCAGCTCAAGACCGCGGAGGAAATGACCCAGCGCGCCGAAGAGTTCTACGTGTCGCTGGGCATGCCCAAACTGCCGGCGAGCTATTGGCAGAAAACCCAGTTCATCCAGCCGCGCGACCGCGACGTGGTCTGCCACGCCAGCGCCTGGGACATGAACATGGCCGGCGACGTGCGCACCAAGATGTGCATCAAGCCGAACGAGGAAGAGTTCACCACGATCTACCACGAGCTCGGCCACGTCTACTACTACCTCGCCTACAACAAGCAACCGCCGCTGTTCCAGACCGGCGCGCACGATGGTTTCCACGAAGCCATCGGCGACACCATCGTGCTCGGCATGACTCCGAACTACCTGCAGTCGATCGGCCTGGTGAACGCGCAGGACCAGAGCAGGGAAGCCCTGATCAACGCGCAGATGCGCATGGCCCTGGCCAAGGTCTCGTTCATGCCGTTCGGGCTGATGATCGATCGCTGGCGCTGGGGCGTGTTCGACGGCTCGATCCAGCCGGGCGAATACAACAAGGCCTGGTGGGAACTGAAGGCCAAGTACCAGGGCGTCGCCCCGGTCGCCCCGCGCGGCGAGGAATTCTTCGATGCCGGCGCGAAGTACCACGTGCCCGGCAACACCCCGTACACCCGCTACTTCCTCTCGCACATCCTGCAGTTCCAGTTCTACAAGTCGCTGTGCGACGCCTCCGGCCACAAGGGCCCGCTGTACGAATGCAGCTTCTACAACAACAAGGAAGCCGGGCAGAAGTACTGGGCGATGCTGAGCAAGGGATCAAGCCAGCCCTGGCAGAAGACGATGAAGGAACTCACCGGCGGCGAGAAGATGGACGCCTCCGCGGTGCTCGAATACTTCGCCCCGCTGCAGGCCTGGCTGAAGGAACAGAACGAAGGCCAGAGCTGCGGCTGGCAGGCGCCTGCGTCCACGGCGCAGCGCTGAACCCGCGCGTCGCCGACAACGCGGCGACTGCACGGCGACTGACGCGGCGACGCGATCGCATCGGAGGCCGGCGCAAGCCGGCCTCCGGTTTTGAGGCGGGTATCGCTGCAAAGCGTGGGCCGCGATGGCTATGATGCGACGGCCGAGAAACACCGTCGGCGCTCTTCCACCGGACGGAACCCCCATGCCACCGCAGACGGATCGGAGCCGGGCCCTCGCAACGCACTCGCGCTTCCGCGTCGGTGCGATGCTGGTGCAGCCCGATCGGCTGGTCGTGTCGGTCGACGGCAGGGACACCGAGCTCGAACCGAGGATGATGGAAGTGCTGGTCGCACTGGCCGAGCATGCCGGCGAAGTGGTCAGCTCCGAACAATTGCTGATCGAAGTCTGGCGCGGCACCTTCTACGGCGACAATCCGGTCCACAAGGCCATCGCGTATCTGCGCAAGGTCTTCGGCGACGACCTGAAATCGCCGCGCTACATCGAAACCATCCGCAAGCGCGGCTATCGGCTGATCGCCAAGGTCTCCTATCCCGACGACTACCGTCGCGTCGCCCTGCAGACGTCGGCCTGGAGCGGCGCCAATCCCTATGTCGGCCTGAGCGCATTCGACGACGAACACGCCGGCGTCTTTTTCGGACGCAGCCGGGTCACCGCGGAATTGCTGGCCGCGATGCGCCAGCAGATCGACAACCAGCGACGGTTCCTGCTCATCGTCGGCGCCAGCGGCTGCGGCAAGACCTCGCTGCTGAATGCCGGCGCGCTGCCGCTGCTGCGCCAGGACGGCGGTTTCGACGGTCTGCGCGCGCTTTCGGTCGCGCGCTGCGATCTGGCCGGCGTCGAAACCGGCGACGCGTTGCTGCATCTCGCCGCGTCGCTCGGCAGTTGGACGCTTGGCGGGCGGCCGGTGTTCGCGCCCGGACCGGCCGCCGATCTCGCCGCCGCGATCCGGCAGTCGCCGGAATCGATCGTCGCCGCCATCGATGACGCCTTCCGCCGTCATCCTTCGCGCGAACTCGTGGATCAACGGTACGCGCACCTGTTGCTGACCATCGACCACGCCGAAGCCCTGGTGGCGAACCGGACCGGTCACCCGGAGCGGCACGACCCGGAACGGGATGCCGCGTTTTCGCGCGCGCTGCATTACCTGTGCGAATCGCTTCGGGTGATGGTGGCGATGATCGTGCGCGGCGACTTCTATCTCGCGCTGGTCGAAGCCTATCCGGAGATCGCGGAACGGAAACTCGGCGAAGGCCATTTCGACGTGCTGACCCCGCGTCCAGGCGAAATCGCCCAGATCATCCGCACGCCCGCCGCGCTGGCCGGCCTGACCTTCGAGGAAGATCCGCAGACCGCGGAACATCTCGACGACGTGCTTCGCGATGCCGCGAACGCGCACGCCGACGCGCTGCCGCTGCTGCAGCACACCCTGCAGGCGCTGTACGAACGACGCAGCGACGACGGCGAACTGCGCTTCGATGCCTATCGCGCGATCGGCGGCCTCGAAGGCGCGCTCGCGCATCGCGCCGAGGAAGTCTTCGCCGCCCTGCCCGATGCCGCCCGGCGCGGTCTCGACAGCCTCTTCTCGCAGTCGATCGTGATGCAGCAGGACAACGACAGCGTCAGCGCTCGCCGTGTCGCCTGGTCCGCACTGGACGACGACGCCCGCGCGCTCGCCGAAGCCTTCGTTCGCGCCCGCCTGTTCGTCGCCGAATTGAGCGATGGCCTGGCCGGCGTCCGGGTGGCGCACGAAGCGCTGCTGCGGCAATGGCCGCGCGCGCGCGACTGGATCCAGGACAATCGCCGCCTGCTGCAGGCGAAGGCGCGCATGCGTCGCGCCGCCGCGCGCTGGATCGAGGAAGGCCGCAGCGCGGACCACCTGCTGAACCCGGGTCGGCCGTTGCAGGACGCGCTGGAAGCCGCGAAACAGTTGCCCGACGATCTCGGCGCCGACGAACACGCCTTCCTGCAGGCCTCGGCGAAACTCGATCGCCGCAGGCGCTGGCTGCGCGCCGCCGCGATCGCGGGCCTGGCGATCTTCGCGGTCACCTCCGCGGTCCTCGCCCTGTTCGCGACGCAGGCCCGCGACGAAGCCGAGCGCCGTCGCGAAGAAGCCCTGCAACTGGCGGATTTCATGCTGGTGGATCTGGCCGACAAACTGCGCCCGCTCGGCAATCTCAAGCTGCTCGACAGCATCAGCGCCAAGGCGCTCGCGCAGCTGGAACGCCAGCCCGAGGCGCAGACCCGCACCGAAGACCTCATCAACCGATCCCGCGCCCTGCGCACGGCCGGCGAAGTGATGACCGAGCAAGCGAAGCTCGATGAAGCGAAGTCCGCCTTCGAGCGCGCCAGCGCGGCCGCGCGCGCCGCGGTCGAACGCGCGCCGGAATCCACCGAGGCCATCGCCGAGCTCGGCGTCGCGACGTATTGGCTGGGCTACCATCACTATCGGCAAGGCCGGCTGGATGAGGCGCGCAGGCACTGGAGCACGTATCTGCAGACCAGCGAACAGCTGATCCGCCGGGAGCCGGAACATCCGGACTGGCAGATCGAACTGTCGTATGCCCTCAACAACCTCGGCGCCGTGGCCCGCGACGAGGGGCATATCGGCGAAGCGCTCGCGTATTTCAGGCGCTCGGCCAAACTCAAGGCAGGTGTGTTGTCGACACGGCCCGATGACGATGCGCTGCGATACGATCTGGTCGACACGCTCTCCTGGATCAGCAGCGGCGACGTCTCGGAAGGACGTCTGTCCGAGGCCGCGGCCGGATATGCCGAGCAGATCGCCATGCTCCGCAGCCTCGTCGGGAAAAAACCGGACGCGCTGGTCTGGAAACGCCGGCTGGCGACATCCCTGCTGAGCGCCAGCCAACTCGCCTCATCCCGCGGATATCCGGACGAGGCGCGCGCGCGGATCGAAGAGAGCATCGCCAAACTGTCGGAATTGACCGGCCGCGAGCCCGACAACAAGGTCTGGGCGCGGGATCTGGCCCTCGCGCACATCGAAGCGGGCGAGATCGCCGATGGCCTCGGCGATGGCCCCCGCCGCTTCGCGCATGCATCGTTGGCCGAGCGCCTGATCCGCGACATGCAGGCATCGGGCGATGCATCGATGGCGCTGCAGCGCCTGGATGTCTCCGTCCGCCTGTTGATCGCGCGGTCGCAGCCCGACGCCGACGTTGCCGGCGCGATGTACGACGAAGCGGTCTCGGATCTCGAGCGCATCGCCGATGCGTCCGACGGCGGCATCCATGAAACCTTCCTGCTCGCGAAAGCGCTGATTTCCCGCGGCACGCATCGTGTCCGGCACGGATCCGCGCTCGGAGCCCGAGAGGATTGGACACGCGCGATCGCCCTGCTCGGAAAGACAGCGAAGGCCTCGAAAGATCCGAATCTCATCGCGTCCTGGGTCAGCGCCCATCTTCTTCTCGGCGAACGCGCGCGCGTCGGGACGCAGCTCGCTTGGTTGTCCGACATCGGATACCGCGATCCGGAATTCGTCGACATCGCCGGTTCCGGCGAGTCCCCGCATCGGGCATCGCGCGCCAGATGAGCGCCGCGGAGAACCCGCAAAGACACGCGACCCGACCATGCCTTCTGGAATACTCGCATCGAGAAACCGGAGCCGCATCGCGACAGCCGCTTCCGACGGCACCGCCGTTTCCCGGCGAAAGCCGGAACCGCAATCCCCCATCGCAATGAAGGAGCGCTTCCCATGACACGCATCGCACATGGAAACCAGCGGAACATGCCGCAGAACGAAACCATCTTCCTCACGATCTTCGAAGCGGATGGCGTGCTCATGTGGTTCTATTCCGAGAACATCGTCACCATCAACGCGCCGAAAACCTACATCAGGATCGCGCTGATCAACCGCACCAACGCGAAAGCGGCGATCATCGACTACGCATCCACCGGCGTTTCCCAGGGACACTCGCCGATCGGAAAATTCGAGGCGAGCCCGGATGGGCAATCGGCCGTTTTCCCGATCAGCCTGCTCCCGAATCAATTGATCGATTTCGGCGTATTCGTCAGCATCTTCGGCGACAACGTGGAGCAGACGATCTTCTGCGACCCCCAGGCCAGCAACGACCCGATCAAGACACGCTGATCCACCAGGGCGGCCGGCCCGGCAAACCTTGCCCCCGGCCACGAAAGCCCGACCGGGCGGTCTCGTTTCCGCCCTGTCGGGCGGTGATGGGTTCGTGACCCGACCGTCCACATTCGACCGCCCCGCTGTCGCAGCCCGAGCAAGGAGCACGTCATGCCGAATCCCGTCGTCGTCGGCGATTGGTCGCACTTCGATTTCACGCTGACGCCGCAGGCGAAGGATGCCTTCGAAAACGCGATGCGACCGCTGTTCGAGGCGAAGTACACCCCGCTCGCGTTCGCCAGCCGGGTCGCGGGAGGCCTCGACTATTGCTTCCTCTGCGATGTGCAGTACCCGACCCCGTTCCCGGACGGCAATGCGGTGAAGGTCTATCTCCACCACCCGTCGGACGGCAGACCGTATCTGTACCGGATCATCCCGATCAGCCCGTAACGCATGATCGCCGCCCGGCGACGTCCGGGACGCGCAATCGCTTGTCGATCAATCACTTGCGGATCGGAAGATTCCCGGAAGGTTTGGCTGCCCCTCGCCGCCCCCGCCTCGTGCGGCACCGCCCGCATCCCATCCGGGCATGCGGATCAACGACTTGGATCCGGCAGGTTTCGGGAAGGCCCGAAGCGGCCGGCCTGCGCAGGCTGTGCCGCGTCGCATCGCTTCCGTCGCACGGAAGCCGCGGCGCTCCGGCCGCCATCGATCGCGATGGCATCCCGCCTTCCAGACCAGGGAAACGTCCATGGACATCGCACACGCCCAGCACGCTCACATCCACTTCGGTGACGACGTCACGCTGCCTCACGGTTTCGATGGCGAGGCGCAGCCGGCAGCCCTCGCCGGCGCACGCAGCGGCAGCGCAGGCGCATCTCCGCTCTCCGCTGCCGAACGCCTGCATCGTGGCCATGTGCTGCTGGACAGCGCCCTGCTCCGCCGGCTGCGCCAGGGCAGGCTGATGAGCCAGCAGGATCTCGCCGACGACTGCTGGCGGCGCAACATCCAGCTCTCGCTCACCACGATCAAACGCGCCGAAGCCGGTCGCGCGGTGCGCTTCCGCATCGCCCGCGAATTCGCGCGCTGCTTCGACGTGCAGGTGACGCGGATCCTGCGCACCGAAGATCCGGTATCCAACCACTGACGCGCATCGAAGTGGCACCGCGCGCGATCCGCGAAGAACCGATGCGCGCCATCGCGACCGATCACGATATTCCTGCGGGCGAAAGCAACTCCCGCGTTTCCCAACCCATCTTCAAGGAGCAGCACATGGCAGGTATCAACTACAACGTCATGACGGTCATGAACGTCGGTGCGATCGTCAACGGCCTGACCCTCAGCAAGGACCAGAACAATCCGACGCCGATCGGGCACGGCAACATCTGGATGGTCTCCGACGACCCGCGCGGCTGGTCCTGGCCGAACAACGACTACGGCAACATCACCCTGAACGCCCAGCCCGGGGACAACATCTCCTTCTACGCGTCCAGCACGTCGGACAACTCGGATTACTCCGTGTTCGTCTACAAGCTGACCGGCGGCGGCCCGGTGCTCAACCCGTCCGACGTCAACGTGGTGACGCTGACCGGCGCGGCGCAGGGCCAGGCGCCGACCGGCGCACCGGCGAAGAACGTCCCGCAGTCCTTCGTGTCGTGCGACGTCAAGGTCTCCCAGCACGGCACCGCCCAGAACTTCTGGATCTGGGTGGCCGTGTACCAGACCGGCAGCGACGGCGAAACGCAGAACCTGCTCGGCTACGTCTACTGGGATCCGACCGTCAACGCCCAGTGATGCCCGGCGGTCGCGATCACCCGAATCCGCAGGTACGAACATCGACGGGCACCGTCCCGTTCGCGCCGGCGATCACCAGGCGATCGACCGCCACACGCGAAGGCCCACCTCATCGGTGGGCCTTCGTGTTCCGGTCGCCAGCTTCGCCCGCATCGTCACCGGCGAAGGGCATCGGTCGCGTCGAAGCTCGGCCGTCGCCGTGCATCACGGACGCAAATGCAGGGAGACGCATCTACCGACACGCACGGGAGTGGCACCGCAGGCGATCCGCGAAGCGCCCGTCCGGGCCGCTGCGAGCGATCAGGATCGAATCGCGGGGGCAGTGGACTCGACACCGTCACCCGAACGCTGCGGGCTCCGATCTTCCGGAGCCGTTCAATCCCGATCCGCCCAGGAGCGCATCATGATTCCGATTCCGGTCCCCGTCACCCAAGTCAGCATCTATCCCTACATCCCGCAAGCGCCGATCCGCGTGCTGCCCGTGCTCGTCAATGGCGCAGGGACCTACTCGGTGGGCACGCTCACCACGAACATCTTCTACAACCTCGATCTCACCTCCGGCACGCAGGAGAACGGCGGCGTCCACGCCGGCCTCAAGTACTACGCCGTGTTCAAGGACGCGAACGGAAACGAAAGCACGACCACGTGGATGACCTGCCTCCAGGGCGGACCCTCGCCGCGCTTCGGACGGACGATCTCGCTGCTCGGCAGCACGTCGAACGAGACCGGCATCGACGCGCACGCCGACATCGCCTACCAGGTCCATCTCGGCGGCATCGATGTCGACATGGCGGTCCCGCCGACCGAGCCGCTGGTCGTTCCATTGATCCGCGACGGCAACGGCATCGCGACCTTCGTGGGATTGCTGCCCGGCGGCACCTGGTCGGTCGCCGTGTCCGGTGGCGACAGGACCAACCCGCTCCGCGACGGCATGCGGGTCACCGTCCGCGGCATCAACATCGCGACCGGCAAACCGTTCGCCATCCCCGGCACGCTGGTCACGACGGACGCCGGCGATCCCGCCGAATTCGTACAGTACAACGGCCCACAGGCCGGTTGAGTCCCGCCCACATCGATGAGCACGCGGACGCATCGAAGCCCGCCGCATGCATGCCGTCGAAGCACAACAGCCACGAAGGCCCGCCTCTCCGGTGGGCCTTCGTGTTTTCATCGACGCTGCGGGAAGCGTTTGTGCGTGGCGCGCTCCGACCGCCCCGTCGATCCGAACGCACCATCAAAGGCCACACCATGAGTGCCCGGAAAAGCCCACGGGCGTCGAAGAGCGCGCGACCGGCTTCGGCGGGCAGATATCCAGACCACGAGAAAGGCCATTCGCTGCCCATCGGCGAAACAGCCATCGATGAAATCTATCGTCCGCACGCCCATTTCCATGCCGGCCGACGCCGGCCCATCCCGACACCGTCCATCGCTGACGCCCCGAATGCCGGTCACCGCCACGACCTCTGAGCATGCCATTCGTCGTTCTTGACAAGCGCCGACGATGGCGCGACAACGTGAACCTTCGCGACGCGTTCGAATCCAAGTACACCGCAGCGCCGAAAACCGCGACGATTGACCACCGATATGGGCGCAGGCGCGCCCGCTGCCAGGGGGCGGACATGGAATTGGGTCGAAACCGGTATCAGTTCGATATCGTGTCCGCACACGTCGCGCACTCATCCCCTCCGTCCCGATCGAGAGAACGCACCCGCGGCCATCGCAACGCCGACTGATGCTTTCCTGATCGCATCGGGGCCTTGGCATGAGCAAACGCAGACATCACACGCAGCTCTCACGATTCATCGTCGGCGATCTGCAGGTGCATCCGGACCGCGGATGCGTGGTCCGCAACGGCGTGGACATCCCGCTGGAGCCACGCCCGATACAAGTGCTCGAGGCACTGGCCAGGAAAGCGGGAGAGGCCATGACCTCCACGCAGTTGCAGATCGCGATCTGGAAAACCGACCCCAGGAAGTACGATGACAACGCGGTCACCAAGGCCCTGTCGGTGCTGCGGAGATCGCTCGGCGACGATGCGCGCAACCCGCGCTACATCGAGATGCTGAAGGGCCGCGGCTATCGCCTGATCCAACCCGTGTCATTCCAGGACGACTACCGCCGTCTGCCGAAACCCACGGATCCCTGGAAGGGAGGAAGCCCGTTCGTCGGCCTGGCGGCGTTCGAGGCCAGACACGCGAAAGTGTTCGCCGGTCGCACCCAGGCCACCGGCGATCTGCTCGACGCCATGCGCGGGCAGATCGACAACGGGCGCCGCTTCGTGCTGATCGCGGGCTCCAGCGGCTGCGGCAAGACCTCGCTGCTGCGCGCCGGCGTCCTGCCCCATCTCACTGCATCGGGCGGTTTCGGCGGGCTCCGCGCACTGAGCGTCGCGACATGCGACCTTGCCGCCATCCAGAGTGGCGATGCGATGCTGCCGCTGGCGAACGCCTTGTCGGGCTGGGCGCTGCACGACGGAGTCGAAGATCGACCGGTGTTCGCGCCGCAGCCGATCGAGTCCCTCAAGCGCCAGCTGACCGAAGCCCCCGAAACGATCGCTCCCACCATCGCGGAAGCCTTTCGACGCTGCGCGGACCACAGCCTGGGCGCGCAACCACACGCGCACGTGCTATTGGTGATCGACCACGCCGAGGCCTTGGTCCGGACCGTGCGCGACCCGGCCGTACGAAGCGCGTTCGAACATGCGCTCTGCGCACTGTGCGATGCGCCGCACGCACTGGTCGTGATGATCGTACGCGCCGACTACGCCCCGGATCTGGCCCAGGCCCTGCCCGCACTCAACGAACGCAAGGCCGGCGGAGGCCACCTCGACCTGCTCGCGCCGAACCGCGGCGAGATCGCCGAGATGATCCGCGATCCCGCCTGGCAGGCGGGCCTCGAGTTCGACGTCGACGAGCAGGACGGACGCCTCGACGATACGTTGCGCGACGCGGCGAACGGCCAGCCCGATGCTTTGCCGTTGCTGCAGCACACCCTGCAACTGCTCTACGATGACGGTCGGGAGACCCGTATCCTGGCTTGGGCCGCCTACCGCAGGATCGGCGGCCTCGAAGGCGCGATCGCGCACCACGCGGAAGAAGTGTTCGTCGGTTTGCCCGTCGATGCACAAGCCTCGCTGGATGCCGTCCTCTCACAACTCATCGTGATCCAGTCCGACAGCGACGCCGTCACCGCCCGGCAGGCCCCGCTCGAATCGCTGCCGGAGTCGGCGCGCACCCTGGTCAATGGTTTCGTCGCCGGCCGCCTGTTCACGCGAAAGCTGCATGATGGCCGGCTGCATTTCGGCGTCGTCCACGAAGCCGTGTTGCGACGGTGGCCCCGCGCAGTCGAATGGGTGCAGGAAAACCGCCGCCTGCTGATGGCGAAAGCACGGTTGAAGCAGGCCGCGCAACGCTGGGGCAACGAAGGGCACACCAAGGATCATTTGCTGAACCCCGGACGACCTCTGGCAGAAGCGCTCGAAGTGGCCGCCAGATTCCCCGAAGACATCGACGATGACATCCGAGGGTTCCTTCGTGGTTCGGAAAAGGAATCCCTGCGTAAACTCCGGACTCGCAGAATCGCGGCAGCTTCGCTCTCTGTTCTGACCATGCTTTCCTTGGCATTTGCCGTCGTAACGCTACAGGCCAGGCACGAAGCGGAACAGCGCGAGCGCGAATCCAAACTGCTGAGCGAGTTCCTGCTGGGCCCACTGGCCGAGGAACTGCGCAAGCGGGAAATGCTCGGGTTATTGGGCGACATCGGCACTGTAGCTATCGATTATCTGGCCTATCGGGACCTGGACGACCTCAACGCCTCGCAGATAGCCAATGCGGCTCGCGCTTACCGCACCGTCGGAGAGGCACTGCTGAAGTCCAACGACTCAGGACAGGCGATGACTTCATTCATCCAGGCGCACAGCCTGGCCGACCAGGTCTTGCGCCGCGACCCCCGCCACGAAGCGGCGCTCTTCGAACGAGGCAATGCGTCCTACTGGATCGGCTTGTTGCACTTCAACGAGAAACGCTATGACGCCGCAGGCACGCATTGGCTGGCGTATCGGAAGGACAGCGAACACCTGATTTCGGTCGCCCCCGGAAAACCGCGCTCGCAACAGGAACTGTCTTACGCGGACAGCAATCTCGGCTCACTGGCGTTGCGACAAGGCGACACCCGGAGGGCGATGCGTTATTTCCGGGAATCGATCTCGCGCAAGAAAGCCTTGATGGATGCGCACCAGGACAACCTGGATTATCGATACGACTACATCGACTCGCTTTCCTGGATCGCGAGCACGTTGGCCTACGAGGGGAGACTCCGGGACGCCGCGCAGGAATACGACCAGCACATCTCCATGCTTGAAGCCATGAGCAAGGAAAAAAGGAGCGCCAACCGCTGGCGATCACGCCTGGCGAACTATCTGATGCTCAGCGCCCTCATCAGCATCGATCTCGACGACATCGCGAAGTCGCGCAAGAACGCGACCGAAGCGATCCGGATCATCGGACAACTCGCCGAAAGCTTCCCCGACGATCAGCGATGGACGCGGGACCTCGCCAAGGCGCGTCTGATCCTCGCCGAGGCCTGCGCCCTGCAATCCGATCGGGCAACCGCTTCGACATTGTCCGAATCCATCGCATCCGATTTCGCAAAGATCGACAGCGAATCGAGGAAATCGACGACCTGGCGCTGGATCGATGCGCGAGCGCGACTGACGCGGGCCATCACACGTGCGGACGGACCGGCGGTGACGGAGGCCGACCGGGCCATCGCCGACCTGCATCGTCTCGCGAAGGAAAACGACAGCGAGGAAATCGCCGAAAGCCATGCGCATGCGCTTTTGCTCCGGGGCAACCTGCACGCCCGGCGCGGCGACGATGCTTTGGCGGCAATCGACTGGCGATCGGCGGCCGCCGCGATCGAAACGCTGCCGCGCAAGGGAAATGCATATCGCAGTTGGATCTGGGCCCAGGCGATGCACCACATTGCCGCACGCGAGGACGTGGGCGCGACTCGTGAATGGCTGACTTCGATCGGATACGCACGCCGCAGCATCGACTGAGATACCGCATTGAGGCCATGCAAAAAACGATGCAACCGTAGCATCGCATGACGGCTGTCGGGATCCATTCCGACCTGCCCAGCCATCCGATCACAAGCCTGAGGATTCCAGCATGGCAATCTCTAGCGCACCTGGCATCAACAAATTCCTGGTTCCCATCGAAATCGAACTGCATGTCGAGATCGATTACTACACCGGGGAATTTTCCTATCGCTACAACATCAGCGAACTTGTCGTCGCAAAGAGCCAACAACTGCGGATCACGCTGAAAAAGGAAAGGGTGCCACCCGGCTCGAAAGTCCATATCGTCGGTTACTCCAGCACGCACCCGGATCTGCTTCCGCTCGATGAACCGAAAGCCGGCGGGATTCCTATTCCTGGCGACACGAAGTTTCCGGAGACGACGGATTCGATGCTGCTGACGGTCGATTCGGAATACCGGCAAATGGTGAATTTCGGCACGCACGTCTACTGTGAATTCACCGATGCATCCGGCAATCGAAATTCGTACACGAAGCTCTGCGATCCGCAGGTCGGCAACGGACCACCATGACTCTGACCCGCGCGGCCCGATTTGACAGTGAACAAAGACTCCAAGCCTCTACCCGGAAAGGACAAGGATCATGACCACAGTACTGCAGACCATGCTAACTCCAGGCTTCGCCCCACCGTCACGGCAGCCCTCGAAGTTGCGGATATTCCGGAAGCAAAGCGCTGGTCCCAACGAACCAAAGTTCGGATATTCCTTCTCGACCATGGAATTCGTCGTGACCGATCTATCCGATCAGGGCCTGATCGAACTGTCTCTGGACATGACGCAGATGCCACCGGGCGTGGACAGCATGTACATCCACGATTTCTGCTGCACCCGTGGAAATTCGATGGCTGTCGATACGATCATGAATGAGCAGAGCAGGCCATTGACCCAGTTCGGAGTCGACGCGACTCAGGTCTTTCTGAAACCATCGCTTCTGGCAAAAGAGCTGGTCAGCGTCGGCCTGCTGGTCGCAGTGCATGAACGGAATGCGCCTAAACCAGAGCTGATTCTGTGCGACCCGCAGGTCGGTAACGGTCCGCCCCTGCCGGGCCCTGGCGGAGAGTTGATCTACCCGGCGGTCCAACTGATCTGAGGACGGATGATTCATCACCAATCGGATCAATGACTTGCGAACCGTAATCACACCGTAAACCCGCAGCACGCCGTTTCCCGACAGCCTCCCGCCGACCCCGCAGCTACCCGTTGCCGGGCCGGCGGCCACCCAGGTGGCCTTCTCCATCGAGATCAGGGAGTTCTGTCATGACCGATACCAACCCGTCCAGCTCGTCCGTCGTCTATGGCGTTTTCGACGGCAGCCGCGCCGCTTCCGCCCCCCTCACCCCGGCCGATGCCGGCGCATCCGACCCCTTGGCCTGGCCGGCGCTGGAGGGGGCGATGCCGGGCCATGGGTTGCCCGCTCCTTCGCTTCTGCCCTCGTCGGCCTCTCCGCCGGACGACGGAACCCCGAAGAGGAAGGGCAGCGTGCTTCTCGACGCCGACGCGCTGCGTGAGCTCCGCGAGTCGCGGATGCTCAGTCAGGAGGAACTGGCCAACCTGTTCGTTGTCCGCAATGTCCGGATCTCGATCGCGACGATCAAGCGCGCGGAGACCAGGCACACCGTGCGCTACCGGATCGCCCGCGAATACGCGCGCTTCTTCGGGATTCCGGTCGAAACGTTGTTGAAGCGCTGATGGTCGCGCCGGAGGACTGCGCCATGGACCATGACAACAGCCTGACCGAAGCCCTGCGCGAGACCCTGCTGCACATCGCCGGCGTCTCGGGTGCGGTCGCCAAACGATTGCGCCCGGGACAGTCGCTGAACGCGGATCTCGGCCTGGACGACGCGGATCTCGAGGTACTGGCCGACTGCCAGCGCAGATTGGGCGACCGACTGCGGCTGGACCACGGCGCGACCCGGATCGACGCCGACGAGCTCTACGACCTCGCGGTCGTGGACGTGTTCGCGCTGACCGTCCAACGGGCGCTCGGGCGGGACCTGGACGCGGACGCGGTCGTGGATCTGTTCGCCCGGGCGCAGGCGGGGTTGCGCGGGGCCGCTGATTGAGACCGCCGGTTGAGACGGACAGCGGCCGGACCACACGGCCGCCGCGGCTGGCAGCGCCCCGCCGCCTGCGCGATACTCGCAGGATGACCGTGCCTGCCCGCTCCGCCGATCTCGCCGCCCAGCCGCTGGCGCACGCGCTCGCCCTGCATGCGCAGTGCTACACCGACCCGACGATGGTCGCGGTGGACCGGCGGTGGATCTTCGATCGCGGCTGGCAACTGGTGGCGCATGTCTGCCAGTTGCGCGAGCCGGGCGATCACGCCATCGCAGATCTGGGCGGGCTGCCGGTGATCGCGGTGCGCGGCGCCGACGGCGTGGTGCGGGTGATGCACAACGTCTGCCGCCATCGCGCCGGGCCGCTGGCGCAGTGCGACGGACTGGGCGCGAAATCGCTGCGCTGCCGCTATCACGGCTGGACCTATTCCCTCGACGGCCAGTTGCGCACGGCCACCGAAATGGCCGGCGCCGCCGATTTCGACGTCGCCGACATCCGCCTGCCGCAACTCGCGGTGCGTGTGTGGCAGGGCATGGTGTTCGCGGCGGTGGACGAAGCGATGGCGCCGCCGTTCGAGGCCTTCGTGGCCGGTATCGACGCGCGCATCGGCCAAGGCCGGGCGCTGCAGGATCATGGGCTCGAGACCTACCGCCATCATCACCGCGTCGGCTACGACATCGCCTGCAACTGGAAGGTGTATGTCGACAACTATCTCGAGGGCTACCACGTTCCGCACGTGCACCCCGAACTGAACCGGCTGCTGGATTACCGCAGCTACGTCACCGAGACCGCCGAGTGGTATTCGTTCCAGTTCAGCCCGCTCGAAAGCGGCGAAGGCCTCTACGGCAGCGGCGACGCGCTGTACTACTGGCTGTGGCCGAACACGACGCTGAACATCCTGCCCGGCCGGCTGCAGACCAACCGGATCATCCCGAAGGGCGTCGATCGCTGCCGGGTGGAATTCGACTTCTACTACGCCCCGGACGACTCCGACGCCGGTCGCGCCCGCCGCGACGCGGACCTGTCCTTCAGCGACGTGGTCCAGGACGAGGACATCGGCATCTGCGAAGACGTGCAGCGCGGCCTCGCCTCCGGCTCGTACACCGCGGGCCGTCTTAACCCGCTGCGCGAGAATGCGGTGCATCATTTCCACGAACTGCTGCGCCGGGTCTATCGCGACGCGGCGTTCCCACCCGTTTCCTGAGCTGGCCATCCGGCCATCCCGCCTTCACCGACCGACCAGAAGCCAAGCCCATGCAGACCATCCGACGCCCCATCGCGCTGACCGCCCTCGCGTTCGCCCTCGCCGCCGCACTTCCGGCCCAGGCGGCCGCTCCCATCGCGCAGGCCGACGGCGAATACAGCAAGACCGCCCCCGCACCGGCCATGCACTGGCGCGCCCCGGGCGTTCCGGCCGCGAACGTGGCGCGGATGCAGTACGGCGAGATGGCCGTCTCCCGCCTGCTCGACCTGCAGCGCAAGAACCGCGGCGCCGGGCTGAAGCCCACGCAGATCGGCATCGGCCGCGACGCCGCGCACGAGAGCGCGCAGTCGGGCCTGCCGGCGCTGCGGTGGCAGCCGGTCGCCGGCGGTTTCGTGGCGAAGGTCGAGATCCGTTCGATGGACGCGATGGCGCTGCGCGTCGGCCTCGACGTGAGCGGCCTGCACGATCGCGCCGAACTGCGTTTCGGCGGCTCGGCGCGTCCCGACGAAGTGGTGGCGACGATGACCGGCGCCGAGATGAAGCGCCTGCCCGGCCCGCAGGGCCTGTTCTGGAGCCCCAATACCGATGGCGAAACCCAGATCATCGAGATCTTCCGGCCGAAGGGCGTGCCGGCGTTCGCGGTGCGCCTGGATGCGCCGGTACTGTCGCATCTCATCGTCGACAGCCGCAATTCGTTCCAGCTGATCGAGAAGATCGGCGAATCCGGCAGCTGCAACGTCGACACCATCTGCCGCGTCAACGCGCTGGGCCAGCCCTTCGTCAACGCCAAGAACGCGGTCGCGCACATGCGCTTCGTGGTCGGCAGCAGCACCTTCATCTGCAGCGGCACGCTGCTGGCGGACACCGTGCCGCAGACCCAGATTCCCTATTTCCATTCCGCGAATCACTGCTTCAGCAGCAACACCAGCGTGCCGCCGGTGACGAGCCAGATGCAGACGGTAGCGAACACGCTGAACACCTTCTGGAATTACGAAGCGACCACCTGCGGCGGCCTGACGTCGACCCCCCAGACCCAGCTCAGCGGCGGCGCCACCTACCTGTATTCGACCAACAACACCGACGGCATGCTGCTGCGCCTCAACAGCGCCGCGCCGTCGTTCGCGTATTTCGCCGGCTGGAACGCCACGCCCCTGACCAGCGGCACCGACGTGCTGGCGCTGCATCACCCGTCGGGCGACGCGAAGATGGCGTCGCTCGGCCAGGCGCTCTCGATCGACGGCACCGAAACGACGGTCGGCTGGACCAGCGGCACCACCGAGGGCGGCAGCAGCGGCTCGGGCCTGTTCACGCTGGGCCCGCGCGGTTACGTGCTGCGCGGCGGTCTCTACGGCGGCAGCGCCTCGTGCTCGAACTCCGGCTCGCTGGCGAATGCGTCGAACCGCGACTACTACTCGCGCTTCGACGTCGATTTCGCGACCACCAAGACCTGGCTGGAACCGCAGGCGGCGGGTGCGAACGGTTCCAAGCCGCTGATCCGGGCCAGAAGCACGGCCGCGAGCCGCCCGGCCGCGTCGGCGCCGGCCGCACGCATGCGCGGCATCGCACCGAACGCGTCGCAGCACAAGAAGTGAGCGCATCGCGGGACACCGCCTGCGTGTCCCGCGCCGAGCGCATCGCGGGGTGAGCACCACCCCGCGCCCGTTGGGCCTGTGGTCCGCGATCGCACTGGTCGCGGGCAACATGATCGGCAGCGGCGTATTCCTGCTGCCCGCATCGCTCGCACCCTATGGCGCGATCAGCCTGTACGGCTGGGCCATCACCCTCGGCGGCGCGCTGCTGCTGGCGCTGACCTTCTCGCGCCTGGCCGCGCGCGGCGCGCACGCGGGCGGCCCCTACGCCTATGCGCGCGAAGCGTTCGGCGACACCACCGGTTTCATCATCGCCTGGAGCTACTGGATCTCGATCTGGTGCGCGAACGCCGCGATCGCGGTGGCCTTCGCCGGCAGTCTCGGCAGTCTGTTTCCGCCACTGGTGGCGACGCCGCTGCGCGGTGCGGCGCTCGCGTTGGGCGCGCTGTGGCTGTGCGCGGCGATCAACCTCGCCGGCGTGCGCGAAGCCGGACGGCTGCAGATCGTCACCACCGTGCTGAAGCTGGTGCCGCTGCTGTTGTTCGGCGGCATCGCGATCTGGTTGATCGAACCGCAGCACCTGCGGCCGGCCGGCGACGCCATCGCGGGCGATGCGCCGATGTCGATGGCCGCGGCGATCCACGCCACCGTCGCGCTGACGCTGTGGGCCTTTCTGGGCCTGGAAGCGGCGACCATTCCCTCGGGCGCGATCCACGACGCCAAGCGCACGATTCCGCGCGCCACGTTGATCGGCACCCTGCTCGCGGGCATCGCCACCATCCTTGCCTGCACCGCGGTGCTCGGGCTGCTGCCGCCGGAGGTGGCGAACACCTCGACAGCACCGATGGCCGACGCCGCCGGCACGCTGTGGGGCCCGGCCGCGGCCACCGGCATCGCCATCGTCGCCGCGATCTCCTGCTTCGGCGCGCTCAACGGCTGGGTGCTGCTGTCGGCGCAACTGCCGATGGCCGCAGCGCACGACGGGCTGTTCCCGGCGGCGTTCGCGACACTCGACGGCAACGGCACGCCGCGCGTCGGCGTGCTGGCGAGCAGCGTACTCGCGAGCCTGCTGGTGATCGCGAACTACACCGATTCGCTGGTGAAGGTGTTCACGTTCTCGATCCTGCTCTCTACCGCCGCGACCCTGCTGCCCTATGTCCTCAGCAGTGCGGCGTGGCTGAAGCTCGGCAGGCGCGGCCGCATCGTCGCGGCGCTCGCGCTGCTCTACAGCCTGTACGCGCTGATCGGCACCGGGGCCGACGCACTCGCGTGGGGCGCCGTGCTGGTGATCGTGGGCCTGCCGCTGCGCTGGCTCTGGAAGCGGAACTGATCCGCGCCCCGAGGAAGATCGACTGCCGGACGCGCAGTCGCGCGATTCACAGCGCCGGCGGCCCTGCGGCCACCGGATCGCCCTCCGGCCGCAACCGAGTGCGCGAAATTTCCCACCACCAGAACAGGAAGCCGGTCAGGGTGAGGGCCGCGGCGCCCAGCGCCAGATGCAGCGGCACGTGGCTGAGCATCGGCGACAGCACGCCGGCCACGGTGGACTGCAGCACCAGGCTGGTGAACGCCTGCAGCGACGACGCCGCGCCGCGCTGCCGCGGGTACATGTCGAAGATCGCGAGGGTGAGGATCGGAAACACCAGCGAGATGCCGAGCGCGTTGATCGCCATCGGCACGATCGCCCACGGAATCGACGGCTGCGCGACCAGCAGGTTGTAGCCGATGTTCAACACCGCGGCGACACCGCACAGCGCGAACCCCATCCCGGCCAGACGCGTTCCGCTGACCCGGCCTGCGGCGCGACCGGACAGGAACGAACCGAAGACCATGCCGGCGATGGTCGGCACGAAGAACCAGCCGAACTGATCCTGCGCCAGGCCGAGGTGATCGAGCACGAATGCCGGCGCCGACGCGATGTAGAGGAACAGCGCCGCGAAATTGAACGCGCCCGCCGCCGCGAAACGCTGGAACCGGCGGTTGAGGAAAATGTAGGCGTGATTGCGCAGCAGTTCCTTCGGCCGCGGACGGAAGCGCGCTTCGGGCGGATGGGTTTCCGGCAATCCGAACCAGGTCATCGCCAGCAGCGCCAGCGCGAACAGCACCAGGAACCAGAAGATCGCGGGCCAGCGCTCCCAGCCGAGAATCCAGCCGCCGAGGATCGGCGCCAGCGCCGGGGCGATGCCGAAGATCATCGACACCTGGCTCATCAGTTTCTGCGCGTACTGCCCCTGGAATACGTCGCGGATCACCGCGCGGCCGACGATCAGGCCCACGCCCGCGGACATGCCCTGCAGCGCACGGAACGTCAGCAGCATCGGCAGACTGGTGGCCAGCGCGCAGCCGACCGATGCCAGCGCGAACACGCACAGGCCGCCGAGAATCACCCGGCGGCGGCCGATGGCGTCCGACAGCGGGCCATGGACCAGACTCATCAGCGCATACGCGAGCAGATAGGCGCTGATCGTCTGCTGCAGCGCGACCTTGTCGGCGCCGAACTGCGCGCCGATCTGCGGAAACGCCGGGAACATGGTGTCGATCGAGAACGGCCCGATCATCGCCAGACCGCCGAGGATCAGGGCGAGCCGCCTGCGGGTGGGTGTCGCGGTCATGGCGCGCCTGCCGATGTCATCGCCGGCGACCCGCCCTGCGGCCTGCGCCGCGGCAGCACTTCGATGCGGCTCACGTTCTCCTGCACCAGGACTTCGGTGCGGCCGTTGTCGGGCCAGTAGAGGTAGACATAACCGCTGGTGGTGCCGAGCAATCGGGCACCGCCCCGCAGCGGCGCACCGGCATCGGACAGCGTCACCCGGACCGCCTGCCCACCGCCGTCCAGCAACGCTTTCGCACGATCGCCCGAGTACGCCATGATCAACGAACCGCCGCCGAACAGCAGGGCCAGCAGGATCGTGGCCTCGGGGGACAGGTCGTACCAGCGGCGGCGACGGAAGGGATCGACGTAACGGCTGAAGATCAGGCGGCCGAACCAGTGCCGGCGGAAACGCTCGGCGCTCTCAGGATGGCGCAGGCGGTAATAGGTCGGCCAGTAGGCCGGCACCGCGATCAGGATCATCAGCAGCAGCCAGAGCAGATTCATCGGCTGACGCACGCCCGCGACCAGGAAGTCGCCCGGCTGCATGTATTCGAGGATCGGGATGCGGAACACCCGGTAGAAGCAGTAGCTCGACCACAGGCCGATCAGCGACAGCAGCAGATAGCCCAGCGTGATCGACAGCGCCGGCTCGCGTCGCAGCAGCGCGAGCGCGCTCGGGAACCACACGAAACGATTGGCGTAGTCCTCTTGCCCGGAGGCATCGCCAGCAGGCGCGGGACGCTCGGCCGGCGGCGCGGGAGGCGTCTTCCGGGCCCCGGGCGAGGGTCCGGGTCGTTTTTTCGGGCCGCGCGATGCACTCATCGACGCATGGTAACGCGGCGCTGGCCGCGCCCTCCCCGACCTTCGGTCCTGCTGACGCGATGGAGCCCCGGCCGGTATACTCCGCCGGCACGGTGGGAGAAGCGGACCGGAGGGATCGGGCCGCTGCCGAAGGCGCAATTCGCCCGGAATCGCTCAGGCCCGGTACCGCCGTGTATTCAGCACTCTGGAGAGATCGGCCGCCGGCAACGGCAGCGCCGGCGCCGAAGGGGCAAAACACGGGGGATTCCAGTCCCGTCGTTCAAACTCTCAGGCAAAAGGACAGACGGGCGAGCGGGGCTTGAGCGGCATTGCCGCGAGCCCGCGAGCGCCCGTCGGCCGTGAGGACGGCGGGCCCGAACGCCCCCTCCCCGCGGCTTCGACCGCGCCAGACGACGCCTGCCCATGTCCTCGATCCCGGTTTCCCGCGCGACCCTTCGCGATCTCGAACACCACGCCGCTTTCCTCGAACGCCACATCGGCCCCAACGACACGGAGATCGCGCACATGCTGCGCGCCGTGGGCCACGACTCGCTGGATGCGCTGACCGAGGCCATCGTCCCCGCGAGCATCAAATCGACCGCGCCGCTGGCGCTGCCCGACGCCGTCAGCGAAGTCGAGGCGCTGGCCGAAATCCGCGCGATCGCAGATCGCAACAAGGTCTTCCGCAGCTTCATCGGCCAGGGCTATTACGGCACCCACACGCCGAACGTCATCCTCCGCAACATTCTCGAAAATCCGGCGTGGTACACCGCCTACACCCCTTACCAGGCCGAGATCTCGCAGGGCCGGATGGAAGCGCTGATCAACTTCCAGACCATGTGCGCCGACCTGACCGGCATGGAGATCGCCAACGCATCGCTGCTGGACGAATCCACCGCCGCGGCGGAAGCCATGACCCTGGCCAAACGCTCGGCGAAATCGAAGTCGAACGTGTTCTTCGTGTCCAATGGCGTGCACCCGCAGACCATCGAAGTGCTGCGCACGCGCGCCGAACCGATGGGCATCGAACTGGTCTTCGGCGACGATGCCGACGCGGCCGCCACCGACTGCTTCGGCGTGCTGCTGCAGTACCCGGACACCTTCGGCCGCATACGCGACTATCGGGCGCTCGCCGACGCCGTGCATGCGCGCAACGGTCTGGTCGCGGTCGCGACCGACCTGCTCGCGCTGACGCTGATCGCGGCCCCGGGCGAATGGGGCGCCGACATCGTCGTCGGCAACTCGCAACGTTTCGGCGTGCCGTTCGGTTTCGGCGGTCCGCACGCCGCGTTCATGGCCTGCCGCGACGCCTACAAGCGCAGCATGCCGGGGCGCCTGATCGGCGTGTCCGTCGATGCCGAAGGCAAACCGGCCTACCGGCTCACCCTGCAGACCCGCGAGCAGCACATCCGCCGCGAGAAGGCCACCTCGAACATCTGCACCGCGCAGGTGCTGCTCGCGGTGATGGCGAGCATGTACGCCGTGTATCACGGCGCCGAAGGCCTGACCCGCATCGCCCACCGCACGCATCGCCTCGCGACCATCCTCGCCGCGGCGCTGCGCAAGGAAGGCGTGCACATCGGCACCGATTTCTTCGACACCCTGCACATCACCGGCGTCGACGCCGAAGTCGTGCATGCGCGCGCGCGCGCCGAGGGCATCAACCTGCGCCGGATTGACGCGCGCAGCCTCGGCATCAGCCTCGACGAAACCACCACGCGCGACGACGTGGCCGCGCTCGCCGCCCTGTTCGGCGCCGACGCCAGCGACATCGACGGCCTCGACCTCGACACCCACGACGCGCTGCCGGAAGCGCTGCTGCGCAGCAGCGCGTTCCTGACCCATCCGGTGTTCAACACCCACCACAGCGAACACGAACTGCTGCGCTACATGCGCGCGCTGTCCGACAAGGATCTGGCGATGGATCGGACCATGATCCCGCTGGGCAGCTGCACGATGAAGCTCAACGCCACCGCCGAGATGATCCCGGTGACCTGGCCCGAGTTCGCCAACCTGCATCCGCTTGCCCCCGCCGATCAGGCCGCGGGTTACGCGCAGCTGATCGATCAACTGGAAGCGATGCTGGCCGAATGCACCGGCTACGACGCGGTCAGCCTGCAGCCGAACTCCGGCGCGCAGGGCGAATACGCCGGTCTGCTCGCGATCCGCGCCTACCACCGCTCGCGCGGCGAAGGCCATCGCGACATCTGCCTGATTCCGGAATCCGCGCACGGCACCAATCCGGCCTCGGCGCAGATGTGCGGCATGACCGTCGTGGTCACCAAGTGCGACGGCAACGGCAACGTCGATCTCGACGACATCCGCCGCAACGCCGAGAAATACAGCGACCGCCTCGCCGCGCTGATGATCACCTACCCGTCCACGCATGGCGTGTTCGAGGAAGACGTGGTCGCCATCTGCGAAACCATCCACGGCCACGGCGGCCAGGTTTACACCGACGGCGCGAACATGAACGCGCTGGTCGGCGTGGCCAAGCCCGGCAAGTGGGGCTCGGACGTCTCGCATCTCAATCTGCACAAGACCTTCTGCATCCCGCACGGCGGCGGCGGCCCCGGCGTCGGCCCCTGCGCGGTGAAGGCGCATCTCGCGCCGTTCCTGCCGAAAACCCTCGGCGGCGAAGGCGGCGTGGGCATGGTGTCCGCGGCCTCGTTCGGCTCGGCCTCGATCCTGCCGATCAGCTGGATGTACATCACGATGATGGGCAGCGCCGGTTTGCGCCGCGCCACCCAGGTCGCGCTGCTCAACGCCAACTACATCGCGAAGCGTCTGGCGCCGCACTACGACACGCTGTACACCGGCCGCAACGGTCTGGTCGCGCACGAATGCATCCTCGACCTGCGTCCGCTGAAGGACAGCACCGGCATCAGCGCCGAAGACGTGGCCAAGCGCCTGATCGACTTCGGCTTCCACGCGCCGACGCTGAGCTTCCCGGTCGCCGGCACGCTGATGGTGGAACCGACCGAAAGCGAATCGCAGCACGAACTGGACCGCTTCATCGACGCGATGATCCAGATCCGCGACGAGATCCGCGCGATCGAGGACGGCCGCCTCGACCGCGAGGACAATCCGCTGAAGCATGCGCCGCACACCGCGACCGCGGTCGCGGGCAGCGAGTGGACCCACGCCTACCCGCGCGAGCTGGCCGCATTCCCGCTGCCGTCGCTGAAGCTGCAGAAGTACTGGCCGCCGGTGGCGCGCGTCGACAACGTCTACGGCGACAAGAACGTGATGTGCGCCTGCATCCCGGTGGATGCGTACCGGGAACCGGCGGACGCCTGAGCCGCCGCGAACGATTGGACCGGCCGGCGCGCCATGCGCCGCGCCGGTGACTCCGATCGAGCTCTCTAACGTCCATCTCGCTCCCATCTCCCGCCCTGCCCGGCCCACGACGCGCGGGCTGGCAGCGTGTCTGCGGACATGGCGGCGGCGGCGCGGCGACACCGGCAGCCCGGCATGTAAACGATTGATTCGTCTCGGGCGGATTCGCGCCGCGCGCGGGCCATCGGCCCGGAAAGCGATGATGACGATCTTGTTTCAACAACCTGCTAGATTACGTGACAGCGATCATGCACGGCCCGGGCGATGCACCGGGCCGGATGGCATCCGCCCGCAGGGATCGCACGTTCACATCCAGACTCTCGGGGGAGAGACCAGCATGCCCGCAAGCGCGACGCTCCGCGCCAACCGTCTTTGTGCCGCCCTGTTCGCCGTCATGGCGCTGCCCGCCGTCGCACAGGACACCGCCACCGCCAACCAGGCCCCCGACGGGGTCGACACCCTGGACCGCATCGCGGTCACCGGGACGCGCATCAAACGCTCGGAAGCCGAGGAATCGCTGCCGATCACCGCCATCACCCGCGAGAAGATCGACCAGCTCGGCATCACGTCGGCGGAACAACTGCTGATGACGCTGAACATCTCCGGCAACGGCTCGGACAATCTCGCCAGCAACGCCGGCATCGTCAACGAGGAACAGCGCGGCAACAACGGCGTGTCCGGCGCCAACCTGCGCGGCCAGGGCGCGGACGCCACCCTGGTGCTGCTCAATGGCCGGCGCGTGGCGACCCATGGCCTGAAAGGCCGCGCGGTCGATCTGAACTCGATTCCGTTCGCCGCCATCGAGCGCGTCGAAGTGCTGCGTGACGGGGCATCGGCGATCTACGGCACCGACGCCATCGGCGGCGTGATCAACTTCATCACCAAGCGCGACTTCCGCGGCGCTCAGGCATCGGCGTTCGTCGATGTCACCGAAGCGGGCGGGGGCGACGCCTACCGCACCAGCCTGCTGTTCGGCCACGGCGATCTCGACGGCGACGGCTGGAACGCGTTCGGCACGCTCAGCCTCAAGCGCAACACCATCCTGCGCGGCAGCGACCGCGATTTCTCCAACACCTTCCAGCCCGATCGCGGCCTGTCGCCGGATACCCGCGGCACGCCGTTCGCCACCGTCTTCAGTCTCGGCAGCACCGGCGTCGGTGCCAGCAGCCTGCTGCGCAACGGCGTGCTGGATCCGGCCGGCGGCACCACCCGCATGACCGCCGTCAACATCTTCAACCTGCCCGGCGCGGCGGGCTGCGAAGCGGCCGGCCCGGACATGGGCCCCTACGGCTACCGCCTGTGGAATTCGCCGGCGTCGCGCTATGCCTGCGCCTGGGATTATCCGGCGGCGGCCGTCATCCAGCAGCCGCAGGACAGCCTGGACTTCATCGGCCGCGCCACGTTCCGCATCGGCAGCGCGCACGAAGCCTATGTCGAACTGACCGCATCGCGGGTCGAGGTCGCCAAGACCTTCGAGCCCAACCAGATTTCGTCCAGCACCTCCACCGCGGCCACCGCGCTGGGCCCCACGACCTGGTATCCGCTGAATCCGCTGACCCAGTCCACCTACGACGCCGTCTACAACGCGCTGTCCGGCTATTTCGGCGCCGGACAGCTCAACTACGGCGCGCCGATCGCGTATCGCTGGCGCTGCCTGCCCTGCGGTCCGCGCCAGATCGAAACCACCACCGATGCCTACCGCTTCGTCGCCGGCATCGGCGGCATGATCGACGGCGGCCCGTTGAACGACTGGAGCTACGACGTCGGCCTGACCCGCGCCAGCAGCGAATCCGAATCCATCCTCGGCAGCGGCTTCCATTACACCGACGCGCTGAAGCAGATCCTCGGCAGCGGCCTGATCAACCCGTTCCTCGCACCGGGACAGAGCCAGTCTCCCGAAGCCATGGCCGCACTCGCGGCGGCCTCGGCCCGCGGCGTGAAGCTGTACGGCGGCGAATCGGTCCTGACCTCGGTGGACGCGTCGATCTCGGGCGACCTGGGCTTCTTCAAACTGCCGGGCGGCGACATCGCGATGGCCGCCGGCATCGACCTGCGTCGCGAGGAATTCCATTTCGACGGCGACCAGCGCACCAACCGGCGCGCCGTGTTCAACGCGCCGTTCGACGACGCCAACGCGCTGGGCAACGTCCGCCGCGACATCCGCGCCGCCTACGTCGAATTCCAGCTGCCGATCTTCAGCAACTTCGACCTCAACCTCGCCGGCCGCTACGACCACTACAGCGGCTTCGGCGGCACCACCAACCCGAAGGTGTCGTTCCGCTACCGGCCGTTCGATTCGCTGCTGTTCCGCGGCGCCTACAGCACCGGCTTCAAGGTGCCGAGCTTCAACCAGCTCTTCAACGGCGTCAGCGAAGTGCAGTACACCGGCCAGGATCTGGCCGACCCGCGCACCTGCCCCGATGGCGTCGCCCGGGCGAACGTGCCCGGCTGCGAAACCATCCGCCCGGTCGAGATCTTCGGCGGCAAGTCCGACCTCACGCCGGAAGAGTCGACCCAGAAGAGTCTGGGCCTGGTGTACTCGCCGAACGATCGCTTCAACATCGCGCTGGACGCGTGGGAAATCGAGCGCGAGAACACGATCCGCTCGGCGCCGCGCGACGTGCTCATCCGCTATTACGACCTGTTCCAGGACAACTGGATCCGCGACGCCTCGGGCGAAGTGGTCGCGATCGATCGTCGCTACATCAACTCCGGCGGCAGCCTGATGCGCGGCGTGGAACTCGACGCCAACCTCACCGGCGAACTGGCCGGCGGCCGCTGGAACATCAACCTCAACGGCAGCTACATCCACGAGTTCCGCACGAAGGCGCTGGAATCCCTGCCGTATTCGACGAATCTGGTCGATCGCTACGTGCGTTACTTCAACCTGCCGATCTCCTGGAAGCACACGCTGAATCTCGGCTACACCCGCGGCGACTGGTCGCACAGCCTCAGCCAGATCCATCGCGACGGCTATTACGACGAACCGCCGGCGAGCGTGGCCAACGGCAGCTTCATCCCCGCCGGCTGGGAGCCGCGCGTGGACAGCTACACCACGTACAACTACAGCGTGACCTGGACCGGGATCAAGGACCTGAAGCTGGCCTTCGGAATCAAGAACCTGCTCGACAAGGATCCGCCGTTCACCGCGCACATGAACGACTTCGCCGCGGGCGCCGCCTGGGAACCGCGCATCGCCGATCCGCGCGGGCGCGCCTATACGCTGCTGGTCGAATACCGGTTCTGGTAACGGTCGCGGGCATCCGCCTGCGCCGATCGAGCGACATCGCGGCACCGCATCGCAGGCCCCGGACACCGGGGCCTGTTTTTTTGCGGCGAACCGCCTGGATCCGGATCGGAATCATGGCCGGAATCGACCGCATCGACCGTTGGATGAACAGCGCCAGGGATCGGAGAGTGCCATGTCCGTCGGTCGTTTTCGGCAAGGTCGGTGGTCGACCGCATGTGCGGCGTATCTACTCGCGGCGACGTTGGCGGGCTGTCCTTCCGCGACGCCCCCTCCACCTGTCGACACCGTCAACACCGAGGCTCCCCATTGGGTCTTCGGGCCGCCCCGCGGCGACAGGAAGGTCGCGGTCGTCTTCATTCATGGCCTCTTCGGCGGCACCACCGGCACCTGGAAGAACGCCAGGGGCGAAACCTTCTTCGAGTATCTCCGCGATACGCCTCGAGTGGGCGATCAGGTGGATATCTTCGCCTTCGGCTTCACCTCGAACATGTTCGCGGGCGGATCGCTGAACATCTTCCAGGCCGCCGACAAACTCGATCAGATCTTGACCCGGCAACGCATCTGGGAGTACGAAACGGTGGTTCTGGTCGGGCACAGCATGGGCGGCCTGATTTCGATGCAGGCGATGCTGAATCATCCCGAGAAGCGCGAAAAAGTACCGCTGCTCGTGCTTTATTCTTCTCCCCAGGAAGGCTCGCAGATATCGCAGATCGCCCGGCATGTCGCCAACAACGGCGCGCTCAGGCAACTGATTCCCGCCGACGACAACCAGTATCTCGAAAGCCTCGACAATTACTGGGCGAAGATCCCGGACAACCAGAAACCGGCCATCGTCTGCGCCTACGAAACCAAGGACACCGGGCCGGTGCGCATCGTCCAGCGGTCCAGCGCGACCCGCTACTGCGGCAGCGAACGTCTGGCGATCGATGGTGCCGACCATATCAGCATCGCCAAACCGGCCAGTCGGGACAGTTATGCCGTCGACATCCTGGTCAACGCGCTGAACAAGTACGTGCTTGAAGCGGAGCGCGGCGCGCGCCTGGAGATGCCGGATTTCACCGTGGATGGCGACCGGTTGGTCTTCGTCCTCGATCCCCTGTCGGAGGGGATCGCCAAGCTCTACAACCGCGGTGCGCAGCGCCTGCGCTTTTTCATCGTGCCTCCCGTGAATCCCAAGCTGATGATCGATCCGAGCACGCGGGATGCGCCTCGGGAAATCGCCGCAGGCCAAGTGATGGAACTGCGCTTCAACCTGCTGGCGCGCGGCCGTTCCGATCCCGAATATGCCTTCACCCTCAAACCTTCCGTCGGCCCGGACCGCGCCATCGTGGTCCGGGTTCCCGACTATGCGGCGGTGGAGGCGCAACAGAACCGGGTGATCCAGGCGATCGGCACGCAGGTGGAGGCGTACCTGTCTTCGCCCGGCAATGTCGCATCCCTGAACGGTCTGCCGATCGAACGGCAGCGCGAACGGATCGCGGCGATCGCACAGCAGTCGCTGCTGGACAGCTCGAAACCATTGTCTCCCGCCACGAGCTGGGTGCTGACCGCGGACGCACTGTCGCGCGCCGGGATGCCGGACATCGCTGCAATCGCGTTGAAAAAGGCGGTCGAAACTTCGCCCGAGTCCGGACATTCCCCGAGCGTGCGGACCTTGAATGAAGTCATTTCCCGGCAGACCGGAACCCGGTTCCTGCGCCTCCCTTCCGGCGAAGCGCCCTCGGCCGAGGCGGTGGCGTCGTTCGATTCGGAACTGGCCCATATCGGCACCGAGAACTTCCGGGCATGGCTGCGGCTGTCGAACCGGATGCTGCAGGTGCCCGCTCTCGAACAGGAAGCGATGGTGCTGCAGGGCGACGTGCTGCGAGAACAGGGGCGGCTCGATGCTGCGCAGGCCGCCTACCGGGAAGCGGCGGCGATCAAGCGCGCGCCGATCGCCAGCGATCGGCTGAAGATCACCCGGGATCTGCAGGAACGGCTGTAAGCGCAGCGCTTGCACGCCTGCGACACGATGCCGATCAGACTCGTCGCCACACCAGCATGGCGTTGTTCGCGGGCATCCCCACATCGGCGACCAGGCGCAGGCCGACGGTGTCGGCCAGTGCGTTCACGGCCTCGAAATCGCGGATGCCGGAGCGGGGATCCCGCGCCTGCAACGATGCGTCGAAGTCGCGGTTGCTGTCGCTGGTGTACGCCCCGCCGCGATTGAACGGGCCGTAGACGGCGACCGTCGCCTCGTCGGCCAGCACCGTCGGCAAGGCCGCGAACAGCGCCTGCACTTCCGGCCAGCCCATGATGTGCAGGGTGTTCGCGCTGAACACCGCGTCGTAACGCGCCCGCGGCGGCGGCGAGAATCCCGGCACGGGCGTGGTCGCGGCCTGCAGCGGAAACGGCGCCGGCGTGTTGCTCAACCGCGCCTCGTCCAGCCACATGCGGATGCCGTCGAGATGGGCGTCGGCGTCGGTGCACTGCCAGATCAGCCACGGCATCGCCGCCGCGAAATGCACCGCATGCTGGCCGGTGCCGCTGCCGATCTCCAGCACGCGACGCGCGTCGGCGAAATGCTCGCGCAGCACGGCGAGGATCGGATCGCGGTTGCGCTCGCAGCTCGGCGAATACGGCTTCATGTCGGCTTCTGTTCCAGTGACTCTCGGGAAATGACCCCTGGGGCCGGTGGCGCCGTCGGAGCGGCATCTCGCCGCGGCGACGCACGCCACCGGCACCGGGAATGCGTCCGGCCGGCACGCGGATCGACACGGTTACGCTACGCCGCGCGACCGCCGATCCCATGGGGCGGAAGTCATGCGCGGGCGCGGACGGAAGTCATGGGCGCGGCGCGCAGCGCCCGCGCGGTCAGTCGACCTTGTCGGGCGGCGGCACCGGCGTCGCGACCTGCGCGACCTGCACGACGTCCGGATCGCGCAGCGCTTCGGCCTGGTTGATCAGGCGATCGAGCACGTTCGGCACCAGACGTTCCGAAAACCCGGCGATGAAGGCCCAGACGATCGCCTTGGCGGTATCGATGTTCTGGTTGGGGACGACGACGCGCAGCAGCCGGAAGACGCTTTCGAATTCCAGGGCGGTGTTCTTGAATTTCGGGAACAGGTCGCCCTGCAGCAGGCCGCTGAGGAACAGACCGTACATGACCAGCGCGAGGACGCCCGAGATCAGCACCGAGACGTAGATCTGCATGGTGAACACCGCGCCGTCGAGCGCTTCCAGCGCCACCTTGTCCACTTCGGAGAGTTTGGCGAGGCGGTAGTAATTGTTGATGACCGCGCCGACCGAGCCCGCGCAGAACACCAGCAGCAGGATGTCGCTGTAGGCGCCCATGCGCGCGGCGAACATGGCGACGGTGCAACTGCCGAAGGCGAGGATCCCGCTGACCGCGAGATGCCAATACAGTTTCGTGAGTTTGCTCATCGCCATCCCCCTGGCCTCGTGGAACCCATGCCTCGCGCCGCGCCTTCCCCGGGGCGGCGCGCGGTCTTACATCGTGTGCGTCGCCTTGTCCGAGGTCAGGATGCCGGCGAGGATCGCTTCGATCTTGTTCTTCACCGCTTCGCCTTCGGGCGTATCGGCGAACTGCACGCCGATGCCGGCGACGCGGTTGCCCTGCGCGCCCGCGGGCGTGACCCAGGCGACCTTGCCGGCCACCGGCAGGCGCTCGGGAGATTCGGGCAGGGTCATCAGCAGGAACACTTCGTCGCCGATGAAATAGCGCTTGGCGGTGGGCACGAACACTCCGCCCTGCTTGAGATACGGCATGTAGGCCTGGAACAGCGCGTGCTTGTCCTTCACCGCGAGGGAGAGGATGCCTTGCCGGGCGCCGCCGGCCGCTTTCACGTTCATCGTCTGGCTCCTGAAGCCTTGTTCCCAGCCTTGTTCACGGGTCCGACCCATTGCGACAGCAGTTCGACCAGCGCGAGATCCGCGCGGACCGTGGTCCGCAGCAGGTCGCGGGTGCGGTTGGCCGCATCGAACCAAGTGCCGAGGGTGCGGATTCCGAGCGGATCGGTCAAGCGGCCGGCTTCGGCCAGGGCCAGATCGGCGGCATGGCGCAGGCGCTGGTCGAGATCGGCGGCATCGGCCCAGCGCTTCGCGGTCTCCAGCGCCGAGCGCTCGCCGCGACGCAGCGCCTGCAGGTCGGCGGCGATCTCGCGGCGCAGCGCCAGGCCACCGTCGCGCAGCCAGGCATCGGCCAGGCCGGGATGGCCGCGGGCGGCGTCCAGGGCCTCCTGCGCGGTCGCATCGGCATGGCCCTGCGCGCGCAGCCAGGCCCGCGACTCGTCGGCAGGCGGCAGGCGGAATTCGAGCCGCTGGCAGCGGCTGCGGATGGTGGCCGGCAGGCGCGCGGGGTTGGCGCTGATCAGCCACAGGTAGCGGCCGGCCTGCGGCTCTTCCAGGGTCTTCAGCAGCGCGTTGCAGGCGGCGTGGTTGATGGCGTCGGCAGGATCGAGCACCGCGATCTGCGCGCCGCCGTACTGCGGCGTGAGCGCGAGTTTCTCCGACAGCCGCCGGATCTGTTCGATCACGATCTCCGCGCGCGGCTTGCCGGTCTTGTCGTTGACCTCGTAGCCGACGAACAGCAGATCCGGATGGCTGGCATGGCCGAACGGATGCGAAGGGCTGCCGTCCGGCCGCACTTCCAGCGGATCGCGCTGGTGGCGGTTGGCGAACAACTGGCAACTGCGGCAGCGGCCGCAGGCTTCGCCGGCGGCGTCGCGATCGGTGCAGAGCATGCGCCGGGCCAACCGCTCCGCCAGCGCGCGCTTGCCCAGCTGCGACGGGCCGCAGAGCAGCAGGCCATGGCCGAGGCGCCCGCTGTCGAGCGCGGCGGTGGCCTGCGCGTACATGCGCTGCTGCCAGGGCGACATCGCGGGCAGGTCGAGTGCGCTCACGCCGTCTCCGCCGCGGCGCGGGCGATGAACATGCGCAGGATGGCGACCGCATCGGCGGCGACCTCCCGCGCCGGCTGCGAGGCGTCGACCACGCGCACGCGCTCGGGTTCGGCGCGCGCGCGGGCCAAAAAGGCGCGACGCACGTTCTCGAAGAAATCGTCGCGCTCGCGCTCGATGCGATCGGGGCCGTTGCCGAAGGCCAGATCGCGGCCACGGGTGCGCTCGCGGCCCTGGGCGACGCCGAGATCGAGCAGCAGGGTCAGCCCGGGCTGCAGGCCGACCACGCGGCGTTCGAGTTCGGCGATGAATTCGATGTCGAGCCCGCGCCCGCCGCCCTGATACGCATAGCTGGAATCGGTGAAGCGGTCGCTGATCACCCAGGCCCCGCGCTCCAGCGCCGGCAGGATGGTCTCGCGCACATGCTGCGCGCGCGCGGCGAACATCAGCAGCAACTCGGTTTCGGCCGCAGGCTTCTCGTGCGCGGGGCGCTCGTTGCCGGGGCCGCCGACGGGCACGTTGAGCAGCAGTTCGCGGATCTGTTCGGCCAGCGGCGTGCCGCCGGGTTCGCGCGTCGACACCACTTCGCGCCCGTCCTGCAGCAGCGCCTCGCGCAGCGCGTTGAGCACGGTGGTCTTGCCGGCGCCCTCGCCGCCTTCCAGCGACACGAAGCGCGGATGTCTCGGCAATCCGGTCATTGCGTCGACGCCCGGGTCGTCCGCTGCGCGCGGTAACGCTTGAGGTATTCGGCGACCGCGCCCTGGTGCTCGGCGTAGGTGCGGGTGAAGACGTGCCGGCCGCTGCCGTCGCCGACGGCGACGAAGAACAGCGCGTCGCCGGGCGCGGGATGCGCGGTGGCCTGCAGCGCATCGCGGCCGGGCATGGCGATCGGCGTCGGCGGCAGGCCGTCGCGGGTGTAGGTGTTGTACGGCGTATCGGTGTCGAGATCGCGACGGCGGATGTTGCCGGTGTACGCGCTGCCCATGCCGTAGATCACGGTCGGATCGGTTTCCAGCCGCATCGGCACCTTCAACCGGCGCACGAACACGCCGGCGATCTGCGGGCGTTCCTCGGCGATGCCGGTTTCCTTCTCCACGATCGAGGCCAGCGTCAGCAGCTGGTAGGGCGTGTCCAGCGGCAGCCCCTGATCGCGGCCGTTCCAGGCCTCGACCAGCGCCTTCTCCATCGCGGCGGCGGCGCGCTTGAGCACGTCGAGATCGCTGTCGTTGCGGGTGTAGAGGTAGGTTTCGGGCAGGAAGCGGCCTTCCGGATGCTGCGCACCGAGGCCGAGCGCGCGCATCAGCGCCGCGTCGTCGAGCTGCGCCCCCTCCTGCTTCAGCGGCGTGGCCTTCGCCAGCGCCGCGCGCAGGTCGCGGATGTTCCAGCCTTCGACGATGGTGAAGCGATAGCTCACCACCTTGCCGTCGCGCATCGCCGCGAGCAGATCGCGCGGGGTCATGCCGGGTTGCAGCGCGTATTCGCCGACCTGGATCCTGCCGGCCGCGCCCATCCGCTTCGCGAGCGCGCGCCATTCGAAACCGCGGCTGGCGATGCCCATGGCGTCGAGCCTGCGCAGCACTTTCGGCAGCGAATCGCCGGGCTCGACCACCAGCGTGTCGCCGGCTTCGATACCGTCGATGGGCGCATCGGCGAAACCGGCGAAGCGCTGGTAGGCGACCACGCCCAACGCGCCCGCGGCGACCACGAGCAGGATCAGGAACAGCAGCGCGAGTGTGCCGAGGCGCGACGATTTCTTGCGGGCGGGGCTCACGGAAGGTCCTCGTTCGAATCGATGGCGAAAGCCGGATGCGCGGCGGCGAGACGACGGTGCGCATCGGCGACGGCCGGATGCGGCGCCCAGGTGCGGTCGCCGAGCCGGGCCACGGGCAGGATACCGCGCACGGCGTTGCACAGGACCAGGGCTTCGGCGGATTCGACCGCCGCCACCGTCAGCCTGCGCTCGCCTGCGGCGAAGGCGCGCAGCGTCCAACCGCGGCAGACCCCGGCGATGCCGCAGCGATCCACCGGCGGCGTCCACCAGCGGCCCTCGCTGCGCACGAAAAGATTGGCGGCGGTGGCGGAGACGACATGGTCGTCGGTGTCGCGCATCAACCCCTCGTCGATGCCCGGATCGGTCCATTCCGCGCGCGCCAGGATCTGTTCGAGCCGGTTGCCGTGCTTGATCCCGGCGAGCAGCGGCTGGTGCGCAAGGCGCGTCTCGCACCAGCGCAGCACCAGCCCGCCCGGACGCCGCGGCAACGGCGCCGAGGACGCGAGCAGCGCCCACACCGGCGGCGCGTCGAAGGCGGGCCTGTAACCGCGCCCGCCGCCGCCGCGGGCGACGATGAGTTTGATCACCCCATCGCGGTGCAGCGACAGCCAATCGTGCAGTTCGGTCTCCATGCGTTCGGCCGCGGGCAGCGGAATGCGCAGACGCGCGGCGCCGAGCGCCAGTCTGGCGCGATGACCGGGCCACCACGGAATCGAGCCGCCGATGGCGCGCATGGTTTCGAACACGCCGTCGCCGTAGGCGAAGCCGCGGCCTTCGACCAGCACCGCGTCGGTCGCGGCGTCCTCGACACGCGCATCGCCGACGAACAGCCGCGCGCTCACGGCGCGGCTCCCAGCGCCTTGAGCAGGCCGCGCGCCTTTGCGCGGGTTTCGTCGAGCTCGCGCTGCGGATCGGAGTCGGCGACGATGCCGGCGCCGGTGCGGAAGCGCAGCGTCGCGCCGCCGGCCGCATCGGCTTCGATCTCCGCGCTGCGGATCAGGATGTTCAGGTCGAGATCGCCGTCGCGGTTGAGCCAGCCGAACGCGCCGGTGTAGGCGCCGCGACCGGTCGCTTCCAGCTCCGCGATGATCTGCATGCAGCGCACCTTCGGGCAGCCGGTGATGGTGCCGCCCGGAAACACCGCGCGGATCGTCGCACCGGGCGTCGCATCCTCGCGCAGCCGACCGCGCACGTTGCTGACGATGTGATGCACGTGCGAATAGCTTTCCACCGACATCAGCTCGTCGACCTCGACGCTGCCCGGCGCGCAGACGCGGCCGAGGTCGTTGCGCTCCAGATCGATCAGCATCACGTGCTCGGCGCGCTCCTTCGGGTGTCCCACCAGTTCGCGGATGCGCGCCGCATCGTCGTCGCCTTCGAAGCGCGGCCGGGTGCCCGCGATCGGCCGGGTCTCGACCACATCGCCACGCACCGACACCAGCCGCTCCGGCGACGAACTCGCCACCGCCCAGGGCCGGCCATCGCCATCGCCCGCGAACAGTCCCGCGAACGGCGCCGGGCTGACATCGCGCAGCCGCGCGTACAGCGCCGGGGGGTCGTAATCCGCGCAGCGCGCGCGCCACGCGCGGGAGAGATTCACCTGGAACACATCGCCCGCGGCGAGGTAATCGAGAATGCGGCGCACGCCGTCGACGAAGGCCTCCGGCGCATCGTCGGACAGGACGCCGGGCGCGCGCCATCGAGTCGCGGGCAGCGCGCTCGCGGTGTCGAGATCCGCCACGATCGCATCGAGCATGCGCTCGGCGCCGGCCTCGGCCACCGCGAAGCACTCGCCGGTGGCGTGATCGCGCAATACCGCCGCCGGGCAGCGCAGCGCCAGCGCCACCGGCAACCCGCCTTCGGCCTGCGGCAGACGCAGCACCGGTTCCACCTGCGCCGCGAGTTCGTAGGCCAGGAACAGCGCCCAACCGCCGCGGAACGGCCAGCGCGGTTCTTCGCGCGGCACGCGCAGCGCCCGCCAGCGCTCGTCGAGCAGATCGAGAAAATCGCCTTCGACCGGCGCGCCGCGCGCATCGCGGACGACGCCGTCGCGATCGAGACGCAGGGATTCGCCGTCGGCGACGAGCAGCAGATCCCAACGCCCCAGCGCATGGCCCGCATGTAGCGACGACGACGTGGACTGGAGCAACAACGGATAGCGCGCCGGCGACACGCGGTGCAGGCGCAGCGGATCGCTGTCCGCCGGAAGCGCACGGGTGACGATCATGCGGACGGGTTCGGGATCAGAGCGTGTCGGTCAGCGCATACGCCGCCGGGCCGCGCCGATCACAGCCTGCCGAAGACCAGCGTGCCATTGGTGCCGCCGAAACCGAACCCGTTCGAGGCCGCGTAGTCGATCCGCTTCTCGCGCGCGACGTTGGGCACGTAATCGAGATCGCAGCCCTCGCCGGGTTCGTCCAGATTGATGGTCGGCGGAATCACGCCGGTGTGCAGCGCCATGATCGTGAACACGGCCTCCACGCCGCCCGCGGCGCCGAGCAGATGACCGGTCATCGATTTGGTGGAGCTGACCATCATCTTGTGGGCGTGATCGCCGAAGGCGCGCTTGATCGCGAGCGTCTCGGCGAGATCGCCGGACGGCGTCGAGGTGCCGTGCGCGTTGAGATAACCGATCTGTTCCGGATTCAGTCCCGCATCCTTCAGCGCGGCGATCATGCTGCGCGCCGGGCCTTCGCCGTTTTCGCTGGGCGCGGTCATGTGGAAGGCGTCGGAGCTGGCGCCGGAGCCGAGCAGTTCGCAGTAGATGCGGGCACCGCGCGCCCTAGCGTATTGGTATTCCTCGATCACGAGGATGCCGGCGCCGTCGCCGAGCACGAAACCGTCGCGATCCTTGTCCCACGGACGCGAGGCGCGGGTGGGATCGTCGTTGCGCGTGCTCATCGCCTTCATCGCGCAGAAACCGCCGACCGCGGTCGGCGTGGAACCGCGCTCGGCGCCGCCGGCGATCATCACGTCGACGTCGCCGTGCTGGATCAGGCGCATCGCCATGCCGATCGAATGATTGGAGCTGGCGCAGGCGGAGACCGCGGAAAAGCTCGGGCCCTTGATGCCGGTCAGCAGGGTGATCTGGCCCGGCAGCATGTTGATGATGGTGCTGGGCACGTAGAACGGCGAAATCTTGCGCGGGCCGTTCTCATGGAACTTGATGGTCTGCTCTTCGATCCCGTGCAGCCCGCCGATGCCCGAACCGATGATCGTGCCGATGCGCTCGGCATTGGACTCGCTCACCTCCAGTCCGGCATCGCGCATCGCCATGAGGCTGGCGGCCACGCCGTAATGGATGAACGGATCCATCTTCTTGGCGTCTTTCGGCGTGATCCATTGCAACGGGTCGAAATCCTTCACCATCCCGCCGATGCGGGTGGAAAAACCCGTGGTATCGAAATGCGTGATCGGGCCGATGCCGCTGCGGCCATTGACGATACCGTCCCAGGTGCTGGCCAGATCGTTGCCCAGGGGAGACACGGTTCCCAGGCCGGTGACGACGACACGACGCTTCGACATGATTCAACTCCCGACTCTTGCCCGCGGAGGCGTATCGATGCCGCACGCCGCGCGGATGTAACGACGATGACCAAAACGCAGAGGGCCGCGATGCGGCCCCGGCGTTCGCCCGGACGTCGCGTCCGGGCATGGATCGAGCCGCGCGTCGATTACTTGACGTGCGACTTGATGTAATCGATGGCCTGTTGCACCGAAGTGATCTTCTCGGCTTCTTCGTCCGGGATCTCGCATTCGAATTCTTCTTCGAGGGCCATCACCAGCTCGACGGTATCGAGCGAGTCAGCGCCGAGATCGTCGACGAACGATGCGCTGTTGGTGACTTCCTCTTCCTTGACGCCAAGCTGTTCGACCACGATTTTCTTGACGCGTTCTTCGATGCTGCTCATGGGTGTTTTGCTCCGGAAGGAATTTGGTGCGGTGGATAGTTTAAGGGAAAGCCGGGGCCGAAGTGGGCCCATGCAGGTCTTTTCGATTCAATGACTTACTGAAAACGTCTGTTTCCGCAACCATGCGGGCCCGGATCAGGGCATGTACATGCCGCCGTTGACGTGCAGGGTTTCGCCGGTGATGTAGGCACCGCCGGGGCCGGCGAGGAAGGCCACGGCATCGGCGATGTTCCGGGCTTCGCCGAGACGACCCAGCGCGATCTGGCCGAGCAGGCCTTCCTTCGCGGCGTCGGGCATCGCGCGGGTCATGTCGGTATCGATGAAACCGGGCGCGACGACATTGACGGTGATGCCGCGGGAACCGATTTCCTTCGCGAGCGATTTGCTGAAGGCGATGATGCCGGCCTTGGCGGCGGCATAGTTGGTCTGGCCTGCGTTGCCGGTGACGCCGATGACCGAAGCGATGTTGACGATGCGGCCCTTGCGCGCCTTCATCATGCCGCGCATCACCGCCTTGCTGGTGCGGAAGACGCTGGTGAGGTTGGTGTCGAGGATCGACTGCCATTCCTCTTCCTTCATCCGCATCAGCAGGTTGTCGCGGGTGATGCCGGCGTTGTTGACGAGGATCGAGATCGTCCCGTACTGCTTCGCGATGTCGTCGATCAGGGCGTCGACCGCGGCGCTGTCGACGACGTCGAGCCGGCGCCCGTGGCCGCCGAAAGGCGCCAGTCGCGCGCCGATGGCCTCGGCACCGGCCTCGGAGGTGGCCGTACCGATCACGGTCGCGCCCTGGGCGGCGAGCGTATCGGCGATCGCGGCGCCGATGCCGCGGCTGGCGCCGGTCACGAGCGCGATGTCGCCCTGCAGCGGTCGGTACGGGTTGGAGTCGGTGGTCATGGGCGTCGTGGGGTTGGACGCGGGAACCGCCATGGCGACGGCGGAACCCACTGGGAAAGACGGTGGCGACAGGTCGGCGATCATACGGGCGAAACCGCGCTTCTGTCTGTACGAAGGCGTATGTGCGAAGCCGGGAAACGGGGCTCGGATACGCGAAACCGCCGCGACCGGGGTCGCGACGGCTTCGACAGGCGCGACGCGGCGGGATCAGTAGCGCAGCAGCGCCGCGCCCCAGGTGAAACCGCCGCCGAAGGCCTCCAGCAGCAGCAGCTGACCGCGCTGAACCTTGCCCGAACGCACGGCTTCGTCCAGCGCGAGCGGCACCGAGGCCGAAGACGTGTTGCCGTGACGGTCGACGGTGACGATCACGCGCTCCATCGGCATGTCCAGACGCTGGGCGGTGGCGTCGATGATGCGCAGATTGGCCTGGTGCGGAATCAGCCAGTCGATGTCGTGGCGATCGAGGCCGTTGGCTTCGAGGGTTTCCTCGACCACGGAGTCGAGCGCCTTCACCGCATGCTTGAACACTTCGTTGCCGGTCATCCGGATGCGCACGCCGGCGTTCTTCTCCTCCGGCTTGAAACCGACCGAAACGCCGACCGGATTCCACAGCAGTTCCTTCTTGCCGCCATCGGCGTGCAGATGGGTGCTGATGATGCCGGTCTCGTCGTCGGCCTTCAGCACGATCGCGCCGGCGCCGTCGCCGAACAGGACGCAGGTCGTGCGGTCGCTCCAGTCGATCATCCGGGTGAGCGTTTCGGTGCCGATCACCAGCGCGGTCTTCGCGGCGCCGGAACGGATGAATTTGTCGGCGACGGTGAGGGCGTAGATGAAGCCCGAACAGGCGGCGTTGACGTCGAACGCGGGGCAGCCGTTGGCGCCGAGGCGATGCTGGATGAGGCAGGCGGTGGACGGGAAGATCAGGTCGGGCGTGGTGGTGCCGACCACGATCAGATCGAGCTCTTCGGCGGCGACGCCGGCGGCTTCGAGCGCGCGCACCGCGGCGTGATAGCCGAGATCGCCGCTGGTCTCGTCATCGGCCGCGACATGGCGCTGGCGGATGCCGCTGCGGGACGTGATCCATTCGTCGCTGGTATCGACGATCTTCGACAGGTCGTCGTTGGTGACGATCTTCGCCGGCAGATAACTGCCGGTGCCTGCGACGCGCGAGAAAACCTGCTTGCTCATGCCCGCCCATGCCCCTTGTTGCGGTGACCGGATCCGATGCGATCAGGACGTGGATCGAGCCGCGACGCGGATCGTGCGACCGTGGCGGCCTCGAACCGGTCCCGACGCGAGGCCGACGTCTCTGGCCGGATCGCGGTGCGGCCCAGGCCCGGAATGCCGGGGCGGGGCCAGAAATAAGGACGCGGCCTTTCGGCCGCATCCATGTGGCGTGCCGGCGGTGCCGGCACCGTTGCGCTCGCGGGCGCCCGAGGCGCCTCGCGGGTCACTCCTGATCGACGACCTTGGTCTTCGGAGCGATCACCTGGCGGCCGCGATAGTAGCCGTCCTTGGTGATGTGATGCCGCAGATGGACTTCGCCCGAGGTCGGGTCGGTCGCCAGCTGCTTGGCGGTCAGGGCGTCGTGCGAACGGCGCTGGCCGCGACGGGACGGAGTGACTCGGGATTTCTGCACAGCCATGGGATTGCTCCAGCTCGAAACGTAGATTTCGGTGATTGAAAGTGATGGATCTGCGAGATCCGCGCCGGAATGCGCGCGCCTCAGGGTTTCTTCAACGCCGCCAAGGCCGCGAACGGATTGGCGCGCGCTTCTTCGTCCACCGGTACCGGCCAGTCGCGCTCGACCGATTCGCTGCCCGGCATCACCGGGACCAGCGGCACGGCGAGGATCAACTCGTCCTCGACCAGCGCTGCGGGCCTCAGCATGCCGTCGTCGTCCATCTGCAGCGCCTCGTAACCCGGCGGCAGAGCGGCTTCGACGTCCTCGTCGCTGCCCGCTTCGCCGCGCACGAGGGCGAGACGCTGGGTCAACGACACCGGCTGCAGGAACCGTTGCAGACTGCGCTGGCAGACCAGCGGCAGATCGGCATCGATCCGCAACTCCACGAACGGCACCTGCAACACGTCGTGACCGAACTCAAGGGAGAAGCGCGCTTCTCCCTCGGTATCGGCCAGCAGATCGCGGAGGCGGGCCATCGCGGCCAGCGGCAGACGGCCATCGAAACTGCGCCGGGCTGCCACCATACGCCAAGCGTCCAGAACTTCGGGCACTTCAGCGGACATAAGACGCGGAATGGTAGGGGCCGAGTCCGGTGCTGTCAAACCCAAACCCTTGCGGGACCAGCGATTTGCCCCCCGGCACGGGCCGCGTCAGACTGTCCGCCCGCGTCCGGGCCAGTCGTGTGACCGCCTTCTCTTTTCCCATGGCGACCGTCGTCTTCGCGGTCATCGTCGTTCTCGCGCTGGCCGGTGCCTGGTGGTTCTCGCGCCGGGACCTGCCACGCCAGCGCGCCTTCACCCGCCTGCTGGACGCCGCGGACGCGCTCGAATCCCGCCTGCGCACCGCGAAGGTCGAAATCGAGGCGATCACCGGCGACGAGGACGAGACCGTACGCACCGCCCTCCAGGAAATGCTGCGCCAGCGGCTGTGGCTGCAGCAGCATGGCGACACCGCGCCGGTGGAGAAGCTCGAGGAGATGCGGGCCTCCATCGATCGGGCGCGGGACCGGATCGACCAGCAACTGCGGCTGGTGGAGCGCGCACGCGCCGCCCCGCCCTGAGACCACGATGCCCGAGCTGATCCTCGCCTCGACCTCGATCTATCGCCGGGCCCTGCTCGAACGGCTCGGCCTGCCTTTCACCACCGCCCGGCCCGAGGTCGACGAATCCGCCCGGCCGGATGAAGCGCCGCAGGCGCTGGCGGTGCGGCTGGCCCGGGCCAAGGCCGAAGCGGTCGCCGCGACGGCCCCGGCGGCGTGGGTCATCGGCTCGGACCAGGTCGCGGAACTCGACGGCCGGCCGCTGGGCAAACCCGGAACCGCCGAGAAGGCCGTCGAGCAACTCCAGTCGATGGCCGCCCGCGAGGTCCGGTTCCTGACCGCGCTGTGTCTCGCGGGCCCGGACGGCCGGCGATTCGAGGCGCTCGACATCACCACCGTGCGCTTCCGCGCGCTGGGCGACGACGAGATCGCGCGCTATGTCGAGCGGGAACGTCCGCTCGACTGCGCCGGCAGCTTCAAGTCCGAGGGCCTCGGCATCGCCCTGTTCGAGTCGATCGAGAATCGCGACCCGACCGCGCTGATCGGTCTGCCGATGATCGCCACCGCGCGTTTGCTGCGGGAAGCCGGGTTCGCGGTACCCTGAATCGGCCAAAGGCCCGTCAGCGCAGCACCACCGTCCGCGCCGGCCAATCCTCCACGCTGCCGTCGCGGCCGTGCAGGCGCAGAGCGATTCGATACTTTCCGGGCGCACGGGCGCCCAGATCGACCTGTGCACGGAAACCGACCCGCGGCTGCTGCGGGTCGGTGGAACCGCCGTCGCGCCATTTGCGCCAGAAACCGGCCACCTCGGGACGCGGCAGGCCGTAGTCCGCCGCGGTCGCGACCTCGCCATCGATCATCACGTCGACCTTCGAGAGACCTGCGCCGTCCTTGAACGCCCAACCCTGCAGCACGAACCGGCGCGGCACGACCGCGCCCGTCTCCGGCGCATCGATCCAGGCCATCGCCGGCGCAACGCAGGGGTCATCGACGCGCGGGCCGGTCAGCGCGAACAACAGGAACCGCTGACGACCGCGATCGATGTCGAGCACCTTCGGCGGCGGCAGCGGGCCGACCATCGCGCAGAGGTCGTGCCAGCGCTCGAGTTGATGTTTGTAGTCGACATCGCCCGCGCCGACGACCAGCAGTTGCGGCGCCGCGTCGCCGGAGCGGCCGTCGCTGTGCAGTCCCCAGAGGCGCAATTGCGGCGCGCGGCCGTGATGCTCGTTGAGCGGATGATCGAGCACCGCGATGCGCGGATCGTCCAGCGCGAACCCCAGCTCCGCGCCGATCTTGAAATTGTCGGTCAACAGCGTCGTCCCGACGGGCATCGTCGCGCGCATCTTCGCGACTTCGCGCGCCAGCATGTCCCAGCCCGCGAAATTCGACGGATACCATTTGCTGTCGGCCATGCGCGCGCGCAGCGCGGGCGACGATACCGCGGCGTAATACCCCAGTCCGACGAACAGGCCCAGCGCCGCCAACGTCCACATCGCGCGACGCATTAACGCGGGCCAGCGTTCGATCGCCAGCGGCGCCAGCGGCAACAGCGCGAGATAGGCCGGCAGCGGCCAGTGGAAACTCACGCGCTCGCTGTCGGCGAAAAAACCGAGCAGGAAGAAACCCGACAGCACCAGCAGTCCCGCCGATGCGAGATAGCGCCGTCCCGGCGATGACACCGGCGCACGCTGCGCGAATCCCGCGCGCACCAGCGCCCACAGCAGCAAGGGGGTGACGAACGCGGCCTGCACCGCGACGAACGCGATGCCATCGGGATGGAACGCCCATGGATGGCGGTCGACGAGCTGGAAGCGCAGGCCGGCGTCGGCGTTGTCGAGATTCCAGGACAGCAGCGGCAGCCAGGCGAACGCGCCGATCAGGATCGCCCCCCAGACCCGCGCATCGCGCAGCGCGTGCCGCCCTTCGGGCAGCATCAGCAATGCGACGACGCCGACGCCGATCACCGCGACGAAGCGGTAATGCGTCAGTCCGCCGATCGCCAGCCCCGCGGCGAGCAGCGCGGCAGCGCCCCATCCCGTGCCACGCAGCAGCCGGGTGCCGGCATCGAGGCACAGCACCGTGGCCAGGGCCAGCGGCACGTCCGGCAGCGCGAGGACGCCCAGCGTGCCCAGCAGCGGCAACAGCACCGCCAGCGAACCTGCCGTCCAGGCCTGCGCCGCACCGGCCTCGCGTCGCGCGATGGAGACGATCCACCACGGCAGCAGCGCGGCGATCGCCAGGAACGGCCAGCGCAGTCCGAACAGATCGTGGCCGCCGAGTTCGACGCCCAACCGCGTGAGCCATGCGGTGAGTCCGGGCAGGTCGGAATAGGCCCAGGCCGGATGGCGACCTTCCTGCCAATAGAACGCTTCGTCCACGAACAGCGGTACCTGCCAGGCGAGCACGCACTTGCACAGCGCCGCCACCGCCCAGAGCGCGATGAAGGTCCGCTTCGCCGAATCCGCCTGCTGTTTCAATCCGTACTCTCGCTACACTGCCGTGATGATCATTCGACCCATGCTCGTCGAAAACAGGCTCGAGGTGAGCATGCTCGATGGGAGCATGCCCGTCGAAAGCACGCCCGTCCGAACCCTGCCCGCTCCGGAGAATCCCTTGACGCCCCACCGCGAGTCCCGCACATGCTAAACGACCGCCTGCACGACGCCCTCAAACGCGCCCAGGCGCAGGTCAACCAGTTGGTGCTGGGCAAACCGCACGAGGTGCGCCTTGCCTTCGTCGGTCTGCTTTCGGACGGACACGTGCTGATCGAGGATCTGCCGGGGCTGGGCAAGACCACGCTGGCGCATGCGCTGGCGGCGACCCTGGGCCTCGGCTTCCAGCGCGTGCAGTTCACGTCCGACCTGCTGCCCTCGGACATCGTCGGCGTCTCGGTCTTCGACGCCCAGGCCCGCAGTTTCCAGTTCCACCCCGGCCCCGTCTTCGCACAGGTGCTGCTGGCGGACGAGATCAACCGCGCGCCGCCGCGCACCCAGAGCGCGCTGCTGGAAGCGATGGCCGAACACCAGGTCACCGTCGACGGTGTCACCCATCCGCTGCCGGACCCGTTCTTCGTCATCGCCACCCAGAACCCGGTGGATCTGTCCGGCACCTATCCCCTGCCCGACTCGCAGCTCGACCGATTCCTGCTGCGCCTGCACCTGGGCTATCCGCCCGAGGATGCCGAACGCGCGCTGCTCGCCGGCAGCGATCGCCGGGACCTGATCGCGCGCAGCGAAGCGGTGCTGAGCGCCGACGACGTGCGCGCACTGCGCAAGGCCGTGAGCGAAGTGCACGCCAGCGACGCGCTGGTGGCCTACGTGCAGACCCTGCTCGCGCGCAGCCGCCACCATCCGGGCGTGCGCGTGGGCCTGTCGCCGCGCGCGGGGCTGGCGCTGCTGCGCGCGGCGCGCGCGCATGCGCTGCTGCTCGGTCGCGCGCACGCGCTGCCCGAAGACGTGCAGACGCTGTTCATCTCGGTCGCGGCACATCGTCTGGTGCCCGATGCCGACAGCGGCGATGGCGCGACGCTGGCGAAGTCGATCCTCCACGCGGTTCCCGTGGACTGACGCGCACGATGAGCGACGCCGACGGCGCGCTGGGCGGCAGGATCGAGCGTCGCGTCGCGCGATGGGTCCGGCCGCGCGCGCCGGAACCGCTGCCGGTGCAGTTCGACCGTCGGCGCATCTACGTGCTGCCGACCGGCTTCGGTCTGTTCTTCGCCGCGCTGATCGCGGCGATGCTGCTGGGCGCGCTGAACTACAACAACAATCCGGCGCTGATGCTGGCCCTGCTGCTGGCCGGCGCCGCGCACACCGGGCTGTTCGCGGCGCATCTGCAGTTGTCGGGGCTGCGGGTCGTGTCGATCGGCGCCGATCCGGTCGGCGCGGGCAAGCCGCTGCAATTGCGCATCCACGTTCGCGCCGACCCCGGGCGCGAGCGCCGCGGCCTGCGCATCGCCTGCGGCGGACACGCCACGTTCTTTTCGCTGCAGCAGGGCTCGGGCGAAGCGACGATCGAACTGCCCACCGAGCGCCGCGGCTGGCTGGAACCGGAACGGCTGCGCATCTCGACCACGCGACCGCTCGGGCTGGTGGTGGCGTGGAGCTATGTCTGGCCCGAGCGGCCGCTGCTGGTCTACCCGGCACCGGAAACGCAGGGCCCGCCGCTGCCCGAAGGCGGCGGCGATCGCGCGATCGCGCGCATGCATCCCGCGGGGGACGACGTGCATCACCTGCGCAGCTACCGCCGCGGCGATTCGCGTCGCGCCATCGCGTGGAAACCCTCCGCGCGTCGCGACGAATTGCTGGTGCGCGAATACGAGCAACCGCTGGGCGCGGACATCGATCTGGACTGGCGCGCGCTCGCCGCCCTGCCCTACGAGGCCCGCATCCGCCGGCTGGCGCGCTGGGTCGACGAGGCCGAACGCGACGGCCGCCGCTACCGCCTGATCCTGCCCGGACAACCGGCGCTGGGGCCGGCGCAGGGCGCGGCCCACCGCCACGCGTGCCTGAAGGCGCTGGCGCTGATGCCGGAGGCGCGCGGCCATGGCTGAGGACGCCCTGCCGCTGGAACCCGTCGCCCGCCGCTGGTCCCTGGCCGCTGCGGCGGCCTGCCTGCTGCCGCTGCTGCTGCAGGTGCCCGGTACGCTGGCGCTGGGCATCGCCGCGGTCGCCATCTCCATTCCGCTGCTCGCCCGCGAAGGCCGCGCCCCCGGCTGGCTGCGGCTGGTGCTGATCCTCGCGCTGCTGGGTACGGTGATGACGCTGTACGGCTTCCGCTTCGGCCGCGACACCGGCTGCGCGCTGCTGGCGACGATGCTCGCGCTCAAACCGGTGGAGATGCGCACCCTGCGCGATGCCCGCAGCCTGCTGGGATTCGCGCTGTTCGCGCCGTTCGCGACCTTCCTGCTGGACCAGGGGCCGCGCACGCTGGTGCTCGGCCTGCTCGCCGCACTGGCGGTGCTGGCGACGCTGCTGAAGCTGTCGGAAGTCGAGGTCGGCGATGTCGCGCCGGGTGGCCGGCCGTGGCGGCGGTTCGTCGCGGTCGCACGGATGATCGCGATCGGCCTGCCGCTGGCGATGGGCGTGTTCTGGCTGTTCCCGCGGTTTTCGTCGCCGCTGTGGGGCGTGCCCGAGCGCGCGCTCACCCGCCCCGGGTTGTCGGACCGGATGTCGCCGGGCGACTGGATCGACCTGGTCGCCGACGACAGCCCGGCACTGCGCGCGACCTTCTTCGGCGAGGCGCCGCCGCAGTCGCAGATGTACTGGCGCGGCCCCGTGCTGTGGGATTTCGACGGCCGCAGCTGGACCGCGGTGGAGTGGTCGTGGGGCATCGGCGACGGCGAAGCCGTGCCCGGGCCGAAACGCTACGCCTACGAACTCGAGATCGAACCCACCGACCGCAATCAGCTGGTGGCGCTGGAATTGCCGCTCGCCGCGCCGCCGGGCGCGCGTCTCCACAAGGATTTCAGCCTGCGCAGCCGGCAACCGCTGACCGCGGTCACCCGCTGGAGGATGACCTCCGCGCCGCAGACCCGTCTCGAACGCGATCTGCACCCGTCGCTGCGCAAGCTCGCCCTGCGCCTGCCGCCCGGCTACAACCCGCGCACGCTGTCATTGGCGCAGCGCTGGCGCCGGGAAGCCGGGCCATCGAACCGCACGAACGACACCGCCATCGTCAAGCGCGCGCTGGACTGGGTGCGTACAGATTTCGCCTATACCCTCGATACCCCGCTGCTTGGCAGGCACAGCGTCGACGAATTCCTGTTCGACCAGCAGGCCGGCTTCTGCGAACACTTCAGCAGCGCGTTCGTGGTGCTGATGCGGGCCTCCGGCATTCCCGCGCGGGTGGTCACCGGCTATGTCGGCGGCTATCGCAATCCGGTCGGCGGCTACTGGCTGGTGCGCCGCTCCGATGCCCACGCCTGGGCCGAGGTCTGGCTGGACGGCCGCGGCTGGGTCCGCGTGGACCCCACCGCCGCGGTGGCGCCCGAGCGCATCTACGACACCATCGACGATCGGCGTCCCGGCGCGCTGGGCGGCTTTTCCGGCCTCGCACCGATGTTCGATGTCGGCGACTGGCTGCGTCGGGGCTGGAACGACTTCGTGCTCGGCTACAACGCCGCCCGCCAGCGCAAGCTGCTGGAAGCCTTCGGCGTGCCCGACCTGGATTCGGCGCGGCTGATCCAACTGTTCGTGATCGCGACCGTGCTGGCCCTGGCCGGCATGCTCTGGCTCACCACCCGCCAGGAGCGCGAGAAAGATCCGGTGCTGCGCGCCTGGCGACGGCTGGAGCGCCGCTATCGGCGGCTCGGGCTGGGCCGCGAACCGCACGAGCCGGCCGGCGTCTGGTCGGCGCGGGTGGCTGCGGCGCGCCCGGATGCGCAAGAATTGCGCAAGCTCAGCGCGCGTTTCGCCGATTGGCGGTACGCTCGCGACCATGGCGGTGTCACCGAGGCGGACGGACTCATCCGCGACCTGCGCAGGCACCGCCCCTGAATCCCCTGGAGACCCGCATGCACACACGCACCTTCATCGTCGCCGCACTGGCTGCCGCCCTCGCCGGCTGCGTCACCCAGGCCGTTCCGCTGCGCGGCGAGTTCGCCGCCATTTCCCCGCATCAGGCGATCGAGCAGGACAGCACCGGCAGCGTGGTGCGCTGGGGCGGCCGCATCGTCCGCACCGAACCGCTGGCCGACCGCACCTGCTTCGAAGTGCTCTCCACCCGTCTCGACGCCTCGGGGCGACCGTACTGGGCCGGCGACGACACCCGCGGCCGCTTCATCGCCTGCCGCGCGGGCTTCTACGACCCGGCCCTGTTCACCGACAAGCGCGAACTCACGATCACCGGCCGCATCGGCGGTTACGAGAACCGCAAGGTCGGCGAATACGACTACCGCTTCCCGCGCGTGGATGCCGACGTGGTCTACCTGTGGCCGGTGCGCGAGCGCGTGGAAGTGATCGCACGGCCGTCGCCGTGGCCGTGGTGGGGCTGGTGGTGAACCGCGCCGCAACCGCGGCATGGATACGCGAACGGCGGCCTCGGGCCGCCGTTCTGCCTTGCGCAGCCGTGCAAACGGGCGCTACTTGGCCCCGCTGGGCGTCTGCTTGTCGCGATAGCGGAACGTCAGCCACAGGCCGACCGCGATCGAATAGGACAGATTCGGAATGAACGCCTTGTCCAGCGTGGTGATCTTCGAGGCCAGCGCGACGTAGTTGGTGTAGGCGGCCTGCGACAGGGTGAACGCCGCGATCAGCAGGACCATGCGGATCGGCACCGGCATGCCGAGCTTGAGCGCGATGATCGTGCCCTCGGAAATCAGGATGCCGACCAGGAACGGGAAGATCGCGCCGATCAGGATCATGCCCAGCGGGCTGTCCTGGGAATGGGTCACCAGCATCAGGTCGGCGAAGGTCACGCCCAGCGCCCGGGTGATGAGGAAGGCCAGGAACCCGGTGCAGAACGACATGATCCGCACGTACTGCTCGGCACCCTCCGAATTCATGATCACCTTGATCGAGATCCAGATCTGGCTGGTGATGACCAGCACGATGAGCACCTGCTCGATGACGGTGAAGGGATCCCACTTCATGCTCGACTCGCCACGCGCTGTCCTCGGTTCGCAGCACACGGGCGGGAACATACCACAGCGCCCGCATCGGTTCGGGGGCTGTCGCCCGCCCCGAGGGCCGCGAAACGCGTCCGGGCGCTCATTTCACGACACGCAGATGCGAGGGGCGCTTCTTCGGCGCAGGCGCGTCCGGCGGCCGCGGGCGGCGCCAGCGCCGGATCATCAGCCAGCCGAACAGCATCCCGCCGAGATGCGCGAAATGCGCCTCGCCGGTGTCCAGCCCGCTGAAGGCCAGCAGCAACTGCGCCACCGCGAAAATCGCCACCAGCGTCCGCGCCTTCATCATCACCGGCAGGAACATCAGCCCGACGCGGCGATCCGGGAACTCCATGGCGTAACCGGCGAGCAGCCCGAAGACGCCGCCCGAAGCGCCCAGCGAGGTGTACAGCCAACCGTTCTGGACCAGCATCCACGTGGCCACGCCCACCTGGCACAGGCCCGCGCCGACCGCGCAGATGGCATAGAAGACGAGAAAGCGGCGGCTGCCCCAGAAGGACTCGAGTTCGGCGCCGAACATCAGCAGGCAGATGAGGTTCATCGCGATGTGCAGCGGATCGCCATGCATGAAGGCATAGGTCACCAGCTGCCACGGCATGAACGACGCCGTCGGCGACAACGGATCGTCGTCCAGCGCGATCGGCCACAGCTTCAGCGGCGCGAGATAGTCGTTCGGCACCAGCAGCTGCAGCACGTAGACCAGCACGTTCGCCAGCAGCAATGCCTTGGTGACGGGGGGCAATCGGGAGAGCATCCTTGATCCTCGGGGGGAAGAATCGCGTCCAGGACGCAGCGACTATGATACCGGGATGACCGCGCTGCCCGTCCTGTCCGCCGAGGATTTTTCGCACGCCCCCGACGCGCTCGCCGACGCGCTGAGCGGATGCGGCGCCTGCCGCATTCAGGGCTGGCCCGATCCACCCCTGCGCGAAGCCCTGCGCGGCGAACTGCGACGGCTGCAGTCCGCAGGCGCGCTGTCGCGGGCGGCGGTGGGCCGCAGCGACGGACGCGCGCTGCGCGACGACATCCGCGCCGACGCGACCCTGTGGCTGGACGATCCGCGCTGCGCGGCGCCGGCACGGGCATTCCTCGCGCGGATGGACGAAGTCCGCATCGCGCTCAATCGCACGCTGTATCTCGGCCTGGCGGAATGCGAGGCCCATTACGCCGCCTACCCGCCCGGCGGCGGCTATGCGCGGCATCGCGACCGTTTCCGCGACAGCGATGCGCGCGTGGTCTCGTGGGTCAGCTATCTCAACGACGACGACTGGCGCGACGACGACGGCGGCGCGCTGCGACTGTATCTGCACGACGGCGCGGTGGATCTGTCGCCGGCCGGCGGCAGCGTCTGCTTCATGAGCGAACTCGAACACGAAGTGTTGCCGTCGATGCGCGAGCGGCTGAGCATCGCCTGCTGGATGCGCCGGCGCGGACGGGTTCCGTCCTGACGACGCCGGGCGCGGGCGATCAGGCGCCGCCCCAGACCTCTTCGTCCACGGACTTCGCGCGCCCCTTCGTCCGCACCCGTCCGCGTTCGTCGATCTTCACGCCCTCGCGGCGCAAACGTTTCAACTGCTCCTCGCGCTGGGAGGATCCCTGCGGAAACGCGCTCTGGCCGTCGGAACGCAACACGCGATGCCATGGCAGCGCCGGATCGTCGTTGTGCGACAGCAGGCGCGCGACCATGCGGGCCCGCCCGGGCAGGCCCGCGCGCTGCGCGACGACCCCGTAGGCCGCGGTTTCGCCGCGCGGAATCGCGCGGATCGCGGCGAGGATGCGCTCGGCGGCAGACAGGTCGGTCATGGATCGGTAGCATAATGCAACGCAATTCCCCCGAGTCCGGCACCATGCAGAATTTCGAACAGATCCGCAGCCACCTCGCTTCCGGCGACTTCCGGATCACGATGCAGGAACCCTACGTGCTCTGCGTCGAACTCTCGCTCGACCAGGGACGTCGCCATCAGGCGATCTTCCTCTCCGAACTGGAAGACGACGACGGCCGCACCTACCTGCGCGTCAGCACGGTGATCGCGCCGACCACCGGCATCGATTGCCGCCGCGCGCTGGCGTTCAACTGGGAAAGCCGAGTCGGCTATCTCGCCATCGGCGAACTCGATCGCGTGCCGTACCTGCAACTGTGCGAAAACCGTCCTTACGACAACCTCAACGCTTCGGAAGTCGATCGCCTGATCCTGGAGATCGGCGGCATGGGCGACCAGTTGGAGCGCGCGCTCTCCGCCGGCGGCGATCTGCTGTAACGTCGAACACTGTCCCGTGGCGCGCGCGGTAGAGCGGGCTTCAGCCCGCTGCGCATCTCGATCAACGCGATGAGCGGGCTGAAGCCCGCTCTACCGCGAATTACGAAAAAGCCCCGGTTTCCCGGGGCTTTTTCGTTGCGCGATCGCGGCCCGCATCAGGTCAAGCCGAACGCCTCCATCAGCCTGAACAGCAGGTAGGCGATGCCGCCGGCGGCCGGGATGGTCAGGATCCAGGCCCAGATGATCCGCTCGATCACGGTGATCTTCAGGGCGCGCGGATTCTTGCCGAAGCCCACGCCCATGATCGCGGTGGAGATGCTGTGCGTGGTCGAGACCGGCATGCCGAAGTGCGCCGCGGTGACCAGGATCGTGGCCGACGCGGTTTCCGCGGCGAAGCCGTCGATCGGCTGCAGTTTCACCATCTTGTGGCCGAGCGTCTTGATGATCTTCCAACCGCCCGCGGCGGTACCGGCGGCCATGACGATCGCGCAGGTGAACACGATCCACTTGTCGATGTCCTGCTCGCCGCCGTCCGGATGCAGGAACGCGGCCCAGGCCGGCAGATTGTCCAGCGTGCCCGCGGCCTGCGCACCGAAGATCGTCAGCGCGATGATGCCCATGGTCTTCTGCGCATCGTTGCTGCCGTGCGCGAACCCCATGTAGGCCGCCGACGCGAGCTGCGCCTTGCCGAAGATCGCATTGACCCAGCGCGGACGCGCGATGCGACCCAGCTTGCCGCCGATCCGGCCCAGGCCCCAGATCAGCGCGTACAACAATCCGAGGATCAACACGCCGAGGGTGAAGCCCGCGATCGGCGAGCTGATCATCGGCACCACCACTTTCCACAGCAGGCCCTTGTTGCTGGTCCAGCCGCCATCGCCGATCTTCGACCAGATCAGCGCGGCCCAGTCGTTGTGGGCCGCGGACAGCGCCGCACCGCACAGGCCGCCGATGAGGGCGTGCGAGGACGAGGACGGCAGTCCCCAGTACCAGGTGATCAGATTCCAGGTGATGCCGCCGGCCAGAGCGCACAGGATGACCTGCGAGGTCACCATCACCACTTCGGTGTCGATCAGGCCCGACGCGATGGTCTTGGCGACCGCGGTGCCCCAGAACGCGCCGATCAGGTTCATGCCGGCGGCCAGCATGACCGCCTTGCCCGGGCTGAGCACCTTGGTGGCGACCACCGTGGCGATGGAGTTTGCGGTGTCGTGGAAGCCGTTGATGAACTCGAAGATCAGCGCGGCCAGGATCACGACCAGGACGAGAGTGAGCATGTCGACTCCGTCAGCTGTTCTTCAACACGATCTGATAGGCGACGACCCCGGCTTCGCGGCAGCGGTCGATCGCCTTCTCCAGGATCTCGAAGAACTCCTTGAGCAGGAACATCTGCTGGCCATCGAGCTTGCCGGAATAGATGTCGCGGTAGAGTTCGAGCATCAGCCGGTCGGCTTCGTTCTCCAGCGCACGCAGCTTGTCGTTGAGCACGGTCATCCGGTCGATGTTCAGGTGCTTCAGTTCGTGGACCATCTCGACCACGACGCCGGCGGCCTGTTCCAGCATCGCCGCGCGCGGCGCGAAATCGATGCCGTCCAGATGCCGGATCGCCAGCGAATAGCGGTCGGCGAACTTCTCGATCTGCTTCGGAATCTTGTACAGCGCCGAGCCCAAAGCCTCGATGTCCTCGCGCTCGATCGGGGTGATGAAGCTGTCGACCAGGGCCTTGCCGATCTTGTCCGAGGCCGCGCGTTCGCGGGTGCGGGCCAGCTTGAAGGCGTCCAGCGCCGGCTGACGATCGGTCGTCTTCATCATCGAATGGAGCGCCTTGGCGCTCTCGTGGGCCGCCGCGGCGGCTTCGTCGAGCAGGCTGTAGAACTGCTGGCCGGAGCCGAAGATGGTTTGCAGGGAGAACATGGGCGAATGCCTCGATGACAATGATGTGAACAGCGTAAGTCCGAATTGTGACTCGAACATGACAGGTGAACCGGAATCGTCATTCCGCTGACACGCCGCTGTCACAGGCGGCCTCGCCTCCAATCTGAACGGAATTCGCCCGACGCGGCCCGGAGCGGTCATGGCCGCCTGTTATCATCCGGGCTCCCCCCCATGTCCTTCCCCGTGACCGTCCCCCCGATGCCCCGCCCGATGCCGGCGCCCCCCGCTTGCCGCCGCCGACGCTGCCAGGGAGCCCACCGCCGTGCTTGAGTTGGCGGTCGTCGTCGCCCTGATCCTGCTGAACGGGTTCTTCGCGCTGTCGGAAATGGCGCTGATGACCTCGCGCAAGATGCGGCTGAAGCAGATGGGCGAGCACAGCCGGGGCGCGCGCAAGGCGCTGGCCCTGGCCGAACACCCGGACAGCCTGCTGTCGACGGTCCAGATCGGCATCACCCTGATCGGCGTGCTGAACGGCGTCTTCGGCGGCGAAGCCATCGGCCTGGCGATCGCCGACTGGTTCGGCGATGCGGTCCCGGCCCTCCACGAATACGCCCGCGCGGTCGGCATCGGAACCGCGGTGAGCCTGATCACGGCCGGCTCGGTGATCTTCGGCGAGCTGGTGCCCAAGCGGCTGGCGCTGACCAATGCCGAGGGCATCGCCAGCCGGGTCGCGATCCCGCTGGACCTGCTGTCCCGCGCGGCCAAACCCGCGGTCGCCGCGCTGGGCGCGATCAACCGCGGCGTGCTGCGCGTGCTCGGCATCCGCGACGACGCCCGCAACGCGATCACCGAAGAGGAAATCCAGCTGCTGGTGAGCGAAAGCCACGAGCAGGGACTCATCGACGACGACGAACGCAACATGATGCAGCGGGTGATGCGCCTGGGCGACCGCACGGTCGAGAGCATCATGACCCCGCGCACCCGCATCGTCTGGCTGGACGCCAACGCCTCGTTCCAGGACAACCTGTCCGAGATGCGCGAGACGCCGTACTCGCGCTATCCGGTCTACCGCGGCAGCGATGCCGACGTGCTCGGCCTGCTGGAAGTCAAATCGCTGCTTGATCGTCTGGAAGAACGCGCGCCCGACCTGTTCAAGACCCTGCGCCCGGCGCTGTTCGTCTCCGAATCCACGCATGCGCTGAAACTGCTCGAGATCTTCCGCGAAGAGCAGCAGTCGCTGGCGCTGGTGGTGGACGAATACGGCGAAATCACCGGCATGGTCACGGTGAACGACCTGATGGGCGCGGTCGTCGGCCGCCTGCAGTCGGGCGAGACCCCGGATTCGGAAGCGCTGGTGCTGGAACGCGCCGACGGCTCGCTGCTGGTGGATGGCTCGCTGCCGGTGGACGAACTGCGCGAGATCATCGGCCAGCGCCTGCCGAATCTCGAGGATCACGATTACCACACCGCCGCCGGTATGGTGATCGCCCACTACGGACGCATCCCCAACACCGGCGAAGTCTTCGAATGGGCGGGCTGGCGGATCGAAGTGGTCGATCTGGACGGACCGCGGATCGACAAACTCCTGATGAGCAGAGTGGAACGCACGGATGCGGACGATGACGCCTGAGACCGACCCCTCGCCGCAGGACCCCGCGGAGCGGAGTGTCGACGAGCCGTCGCCCGAGGGCCGCACCGAGCCGCAGGGCATGCGCGCGGTGATCGACGCGCTGTGCGACGGCGATCCGGACGAACGGCTGCAACTCCGCGAACTGGTCGGCGACCTGGGGCGCAGCACCTTCGGCGTGCTGCTGTTCATCGCGACGCTGCCGGCGCTGATCCCGATTCCCGGCGTGGCCGGCGCGCTCAGCGGGCCGCTGGTGGTGCTGGTCGGTCTGCATCTGCTGATCCTGCTGCGCAAACCCTGGTTGCCGGATTTCGTCGCGCGCCGCGGACCTCAGCGCAGCACCCTGATCCGTTTCGACCGCAACGCCGACCGCTGGCTGCGCTGGCTGGAGAAGCTGATCCGCCCTCGCCTGACCGCGATCACCGACCACCCCGCCGCCACCGTCTTCACCGGGCTGCAACTGGTGTTGCTGGGCATCCTGCTGGCGCTGCCGATCCCGTTCACGAACTATCTGTTCGCCGGACTGCTGCTGGTGTACGCGCTGGCGCTGCTGGAACGCGACGGCGTGCTGATGCTGATCGCGTGGGCCGCCGGCATCATCGCGATCTACGTTTTCGGCGCGGTGTCGGGCAATCTGGTCGCGATGCTGTGGGCCTGGATCGCGAGCCTGGGTTGAGCGTGCGCCGCGCGCCGGCCGACCTCAGCCGACCAGCGACGTGAAGTCGCGCATGTTCATCGGGTGGCCCAGCCAGTAGCCCTGGGCGAGATCGCAGCCGCGCGTGCGCAGCAGATCGCACTGCCCCTCCTTCTCCACGCCCTCGGCGACCACGGTCATGCCCAGCGAATGCGCCATCGCGATGATCGCGGTGGTGAGCGCCAGATCGTCCGGATCGCGCAGCACGTCGGCGATGAAACTGCGGTCGATCTTCACGCCATCCACCGGTACCCGGCGCAGATGGCTGAGACCGGAGAAACCGGTGCCGAAATCGTCCAGCCAGACCTTGATCCCGACTTCGCGCAGGCTCGACAGGATCCGGCGCGCCTGCTCCTCGTCGCCGAGCACCGCGGTCTCGGTCAATTCGACGTGCATCAGGTGCGGCGGCAGGCCGCTGTCGGCCAGCGCCGTCATCACCTGCTCGCGGAAATCGCCGCTGCGCAGCTGGCGCGCCGAGACATTGACCGACACGAACAGCTCGTCGGCGCCGTCGCGACGCCAGCGCATGGCGTCCTTGCAGGCGGCCCGGATCACGGCCGGGCCGATGGTCTCGATCAGTCCGCTCTGCTCGGCGACATCGATGAACACCGAGGGCGCGACCTGGCCGTGCACCGGATGCTGCCAGCGCAGCAGCGCTTCGGCGCCGAGCAGGGTCTTGTCGGATACGCGGTAGATCGGCTGATAGGCCAGGGTGAGCTCGCCGCGCTCCCAGGCGCCGCGCAGATCCTGCTCGATCCGCACGCGGCGGCTCACCGCCTGATCCATCGCCCGGCTGTAGAAGCGGTAGCAGTTCTTGCCCGCGACCTTCGCCTGATACATCGCGATGTCGCCGTTCTTCATCAGCATGGTCGCGCCGGACGCGTCTTCCGGGAACAGGGTCACGCCGATGGAGGTGCCGAGGAAGACCTGGCGGTCCTGGACCACGATCGGCCGGCTCAGCTCGGCGACCAGGGTTTCGGCCAGATGCGCGGCGCTGGCGCGCACATCGACATGATCGCCCTCGGCGTACAGCAGGATCACGAATTCGTCGCCGCCGAAGCGCGCGAGTTCGCTGGCGTCGCCGCCCGCGCGCTGCACCGCCTCGCGGATGCGGTTGGCGAACTGGATCAGCACTTCGTCGCCGACATCGTGGCCGAGGGTGTCGTTCACCCGCTTGAAATCGTCGATGTCGGCGAACAGCAGCGCCAGCTGGCGGCCCGCGCCGCGCAGCTGCATCAGGCGATGATCGAGCGTTTCGCGGAACGCCAGGCGATTCGCGAGCCCGGTCAGCGAATCGGTGTAGGCCATCCGGCGCATGTCGCGATCGTGGCGCTCGATGCTGTCGGCCATGCGCGCGAAGGCGCGGACCAGCGTGCCGACTTCGTCCCTGCGGCCGTTCACGGGCAGCTCGGTCGAGAAATTGCCGGCCTCGATCTCGCGCGCGGCCTGCGACAACTGGCGGATCGGGCGCACCAGCGCGCGCTGCAGCAGCATCGCCACCAGCACCGCCAGCGACACCAGCATCAGCAGCAGCAGACCGATCCATGCGAGATGGCGGTTGCCCAGTTCGCGCAGGCGATTGGCGATCTCGTGGTTGACGTGGGCCTCCTCGGTGCGGATCTTGCCGAGCGAATAACCGACGCGCACGCCGCCGAGCCGCTGGTCGCCGATCAGGATCGGGATCGAGACATCGATGACATCGTCGGTGCTCAGCACGCGCAGGCCGTCGGCGGAGACGATGCGCTGCGCCAGCGGATCGGCCATGCGCTGGCCGAAGGTCGGAATGTCGCCGGACCCGTCGTGGAGGATGCTGCCCTTGGCGTCGTAGACCAGCACGTAACTCACGTCTGGCTGGCGCAGGATGCTGCGGGTGGTGGCGCCGATGGCGTCGAGGTCGAAGTAATAGACCGGATTCACCAGCAGATCAGCCGCCTGCGAGACCTGCGATTCGCCGCGCTGGCGCAGGCGGTCGTAGACCAGGACGCGGGTCGCTTCCTGGCTGAGCTTGAGCACTTCGGCCTGGGTGGCGGTCTGTCGCTGCCAGATCATGGCGATGACGCCGAGCATGACCACCAGGGTCAGCCCGATCAGCACCATGAACTTGGCCTGCAGGCCCTCGAAGAACTTCATTCGACGTCCGCCCTCACTTCGGCCACGCCGCTGCGCAACCGGTCCAGCACCCCGCGGGTGTCGGCGTCGATCGGCATGAACCGGGTGGTCCGGAAGAAATACCGCAACGCTTCGGCCGCCTGCGGATCTCCGGCGGCCTGCATCAGGACTTCCCGCAACCGCGCCTGGACCTTCGGATCCAGATCGCCGCGCACCATCTCCAGCGCGCGCGGCACCGGTTCGGTGGTGTGGATGATCTCCAGGTCCTTGCGATAGGACACCGGCAGCCGGGCGGGATTGTTCCAGTCCAGCGCGCTCATCGTGCCGGCATCGACCAGGCGCTTGTGGACCCAGGCGCCGATGTTCAGTTCGGAGCGCGCGAACACGTAGCCCACGGTGCCGCCCGATGGCTTGTCCATCGGCGACAGCAGCAGGCTGAGCGACATCCGCCGGCGCATCAATTCGATCGCCGGCACGAAATAGGCGCTTGTCGAGGCGTTGTTCTGGAAGGCGACGCTGCGTCCGCGCAGGTCTTCCAGCGCCTTGAGCCCGCTGTCGCGACGCACGAAGAACACCGTGCTGTACCGGCTGACCCCGTCGCGCTCGGTCAGCAGCAGCGGCTGGGCGCCGCCGCGCTGCTGCAGCAGCATGGCGGTGCCAGCGGTCTCGGTGACCCAGTCGACCTGACCGCGGCGGAGATAGCTGGACATCTGCTGGGCGTCACGGGCCATCAGCACCCGGCCTTCGCGGATGCCCACGTCGGCCATCCGCGGCACCACGTAATCGAGCAGCGGCTTGAGCTGTTCGTAATGGATCTTCGGGTCGTCGCTGATGCGCCCCAGGACAAGAATGTGACGCTGACCGTCAGCGGCTGCCGCGGTCGGCACGCGGCCGACCAGCGCCACCAGAGCGGACAGGACCGCCAGAAGGGCGATGAGGGGCGGGACCGGCCGGCGCACGATCAGCCCTCCGCGCACGACGGGGGCCGGCCTGCGGCGCCCGGGGAAGCCACATCCGACATGCGGCGATCAGCCACCGGACGGCGGCGGAATCCGGCCGTCGGCGATGTCCGCCATGCGCTTGGCATCGGCCAGCAACCCGCGCAAAAGGCGGACATCGCGGGCATCGAGGTCGGCGCGCAGGAACAGGCGCCGGAACTTGCGCATCGCCGCCGCCGGTGTCCGGCCCTTGTGGAAATCGATCGCATCCAGGGTGTCCGCCAATTGCGAAAAAAAGCCTTCGAGTTCGGTGTGCGTCGCCGGAGGTTCGCTGCGAACCTCGCGTTGCCGGTGCCCCGCGGGGGGCGCCTCCGTCGGCATCGCCGCATCCTTCAGCAGTCCAACACGCAATTCGTATGCCAATACCTGGACCGCCGCGGCCAGATTCAGCGAACTGTATTCGGGGTTGGCCGGAATATGCACGGCCGCATGGCACAACTGCAGTTCCTCGTTCTCCAGCCCGGTCCGCTCGCGGCCGAACACCAGCGCCACTTCGCCGCCGGCCTCGGCCGCCTCGATGCCGCGCATCGCCGCCGCCCGCGGATGCAGTTCTTCCAGCGCGATGCGGCGGCTGCGCGCGGTGCAGCCCAGCACCAGCCGGCAATCGGCCACGGCTTCGGCCAGCGTGTCGACCCGCACGGCGGCCTCGAGCACGTCGACGGCGCCTGCGGCCAGTGCGATGGCGTCCGGATGGGGAAAGCGTTCCGGCGCGACCAGCACCAGCCGCGAGAGACCCATGGTCTTCATCGCGCGGGCGGCCGAGCCGATGTTGCCGGGATGCTGGGTGCCGACCAGCACGATGCGCAGGCGGTCGACGGCGGAGGACGGGGGCGTGGAGGCGGAAGACATGGCGCCAATGTTAAACTCCCGCGCCGGCCCCGAGCCGGATCGCTCTTTTCCCCTGCCCTTCTTTTCCGCGACCGCGAGGCCGCGCCCGGAGTCGTTCTCGATGCAACAGCCCGCTGTCAATGTCATGGTCAAGGCGGCTCGCGCCGGCGGCAACATCCTCCTGCGGCACATGGCCCGGCTGGATGCGATCGACGTGGTCGAGAAGGACCGGATGGACTTCGCCAGCGAAGTCGACCGCCTGGCCGAAGTGGAAATCGTCAAGGAACTGCGCCGCGCGCAGCCGGACTACACGATCCTCGGCGAGGAAGGCGGACAGCAGAAGGGCAACCGCGGCCCCAGCCGCTACACCTGGGTGATCGATCCCCTGGACGGCACCAGCAATTACCTCCGCGGCCTGCCGCACTGGTGCGTGTCCATCGCCCTGTGCGAAGGCCCGGAACCGCTGCACGCGGTGATCTTCGATCCGCTGCGCAACGAGTTGTTCACCGCCAGCCGCGGCGGCGGCGCCCAGCTCAACGGCCGCCGCATCCGCGTGTCGGAACGGCGCGAACTGGCGGGCGCGATGCTCGCGACCGGTTTCGCGCCGCGCGAGCGCAAGCGCGCCGACGCGCAGCTGGACTGCATCAAATCGCTGCTGGTGCATGCCGAGGACATCCGTCGCGGCGGCTCGGCCGCGCTGGACCTGGCCTACGTCGCCGCGGGTCGCGTCGACGCTTATTTCGAGGCCGGCGTGATGGCCTGGGACATCGCCGCAGGCGTGCTGATGGTGCGCGAAGCCGGCGGCCGGGTCTGCGATTACCGCGGCGCCGCGCTCGCCCCGATGCACATCGCCACCGGCGGCCGGCAGATCGTGGCCGCCAACGTGCGCATGATCGAGCCGCTGCAGCAGACCATCGTCAACACCGGCTACGCCAAGGCGTTCGACTGAATCCGACTGGCCGTGCCCACGGCCGGTGGCACCGAATCGATGATGCTCCGGTAGAGCGGCCTTCAGGCCGCTGATACCGTCCCGAAACGCGACAGCGGGCTGAAGCCCGCTCTACGGAAGAGAAAGAAAAAGGCCGCGCGATGCGTGGCCTTGGCATTACGGATTCGTGAAAAAGGCCGCGCGATGCGCGGCCTTGGCATTATGGATTTGTGAAAAAGGCCGCGCGATGCGCGGCCTTTTTCGTCAACAACACTGCGGGACTCAGGGGCGACGCGCCAGTTCGGCTTCGTCGCGCGCCTTCGGCATCAGGTCCTGCTTGGTCGCGCCGAGCCACAGCAGCAGCGGGCAGGCGACGAAGATCGAGGACAGCGTACCGATCAGGATGCCGATGATCTGCGATTCGGCCATGCCCTTCAGCGAACCGCCGCCGTACAGATACAGCGCCAGCACGGTGAGGAAGGCGACGAACGAGGTGATCACCGTACGCGACAGGGTCTGGTTGACCGAGCGGTTCAGGACCTCGCCGGGCGTCGCGCGCATGCCGCGGAAATTCTCGCGGACGCGGTCGAACACCACGATGGTGTCGTTGATCGAATAGCCCATCACCGACAGGATGCCGGCCAGCACCGTGAGATCGAACTCGTGGCCGCTGAGCGCGAACCAGCCCGCCACCACCACCACGTCGTGCAGGGTGGTGATGATCGCCGCCACCGCGAACTTCCATTCGAAGCGGAACGAGATGTAGATCAGGAACCCCAGCACCACGAACAGCAGCGCGTAGAGACCGTTTTCGGCGAGCTCGCGGCCGACCTGCGGGCTGATGTCCGCGCTCTTGAGCTTGCGCGCCGGGTTGCCGGGTTCGGAGGCCGCCTTGCGGACCTCCTCGGCGATGCTCGCGGTCGGGTCATCGGACTTGCCGGCCGCGTTCTTGGTGGCGGCGCCCGCCTGCAGGCGGACCAGCAGTTCGTTGCCGCCGCCGAAGGTCTGGACCTGCGCGCTCTGGAAGCCGGCGGCTTCGAGACGCTCGCGCACGCCGTCGACATCGACCGGCTTTTCGTAGACCAGTTCGATGCCGACGCCACCGGTGAAATCGAGGGCGAAATTGAACCCCCGGGTGACCATCGCGCCGATGGCGACGAACATGATGAGGGCGGCCACGACCAGCGAAACCATGCGCAGGCGCATGAAGTCGATGTTGCTGTCGTAAGGGAACACGTTGAAAGGCTTCATGGATGGGGCTCCCTCAGATCGCGATGGACTGCAGCTTGCGGCGACGGCCGTAGATCAGCGTGGCGATGCCGCGCGACACCGACACCGCCGTGTAGGCCGAGGTCGCGATACCGAGCATGGTGGTGACGCCGAAGCCCTTCAGCGGGCCGGTACCGAAGGCGAACATCGCCAGACCGGCGAGGAAGGCGGTGATGTTGGCGTCGAGAATCGTGCCGGAGGCGCGGTCGTAGCCGGCGGCGATCGCCGCCTGCGGAGGCAATCCCGCCCGCAACTCCTCGCGTATGCGTTCGTTGATCAGCACGTTCGCGTCCACCGACATGCCGACGGTCAGCGCGATGCCGGCGAGGCCGGGCAGGCTCATGGTCGCGCCGAACAGCGACATGAGCGCGAACACCATCAGCAGGTTGAGCAGCAGCGCCACGCAGGTGACGACGCCGAACATGCGGTAGTAAATCAGGAAGAACGCCAGCGCGAACAGGAAGGAGAAGGCCACGGCCTTCAGGCCGCGCTCCACGTTTTCCTTGCCGAGGCTCGGGCCGACCGTGCGTTCCTCGACGAAGTCCATCGGCGCGGCCAGCGCGCCGGCCTTGAGCAGCTTGGACAGCTCGTCGGCTTCCTTGCGCTCCAAGCCGGTGGTCTGGAACTGCTTGCTGAAGACGCCCTGGATGGTCGCGACCGAAATCACTTCCTCGCGCAGCAGCGAGGTGCGCACTTCCTTGCCGTCGACGATCCGCACCTGCGGAATGCGTTCGATGAACACCACCGCCATCGGCTTGCCGACGTTCTCGGTGGTGAACTGCAGCATGCGCTGGCCGCCGGCGGTGTTCAGCGTGACCGACACCGCGGGCAGGCCGTCGTTGTCGACGGTGCTGCGGGCGTCGACCATGTCGGCGCCGGACACGATGATGCGCTTGTTCAGCAGCACCGGAATGGGCTTGCCGTCCGGGCCGATGTTGCGGCTCTCGTACAGGCGCGCGCCGGGCGGCACGTTGCCGGTCTCGCGGGCGTCGACGGCATTGCCTTCGTACACGCCGCGGTATTCCAGGGTCGCGGTGGCGCCGAGGATGCGCTTGGCCGCGGCGGTGTCCTGCACGCCGGGCAGCTGCACCAGCACGCGGTCGGCGCCCTGGCGCTGGATCACCGGCTCGGCCACGCCCAGCGAGTTGATGCGGTTGCGCAGGGTGCCCAGGTTCTGCTCGATCGCGTTGAGCGTCATCTGCCGGATCATCTCGTCGGACACGCCGACGCGGATGGTGTTGCCCTGGGTTTCGAAAGCGAACGCGCGCGCCGCGGTCATCGCGCCGGTATCCGCCGCGGCGGCGGCCAGGCCTTTCTGGACCACGGTCTGCGCCTCGGCGACATCGCCCGCCTTGGCCAACGTGATCTGCAGCGCCTTGTCGCCGTCGCGCTCGACCGATTCGTAGGGAATGCCCTCTTCACGCAGGGTGCCGCGGATGTCGGAGAGATAGGCTTCGAAGCGCTTGTCGACCGCGGCCTTCTTGTCCACTTCCATCAGGAAGTGCACGCCGCCCTGCAGGTCGAGACCGAGGGCCATCGGCTTGGCGCCGACCTTCGCGAACCAGGCGGGGACCGTCGATGCGCGGTTCATCGCCACCGTGTAGCGGTTGCCGAGCGTGTCGCGAAGGGCGTCGGCGACCTTGTTCTGGGTGTCGTCGTCGGCGGTGCGGACCAGCAGATTCTCGCCCTGGGTCTCGATCGCCTTCGACTTCAGGCCGGCCTTGGTCAGGGCCTGCGCCACCTGCTGCTTCAGCGCGTCGTCGACCTTCGCGCCGCGGTTGGCGGAGATCTGCACGGAGGGATCCTGCGGAAAGACGTTCGGCAGCGCATAGAACGCGCTGATCAGAACGACGATCAGGATGGTGAGATATTTCCAGCGGGAATATTCGAGCATGACGAGCACCGCGTCCGGTCCTGGGACCGTCCGCATCGAGGTGGACGGGAAATCAGATCATCGAAGCCGGATCACCGACGACGCGTTCGCCGACGGCATGATCATCGACAGCACGATCATCGAGCCGGATCATCACAGGGATTTCAGCGTGCCCTTGGGCAACACATGGCCGATCGCGCCCCGCTGCACGCGCAACTGCACGTTGTCGGAGACTTCGACGGTCACGAAGTTGTCGCCGATGTCGCGGATCACGCCGGCGATGCCGCCGCTGGTGATCACCTCGTCGCCCTTGGACAGCTTGTCGAGCATGGCGCGGTGTTCCTTGGCGCGCTTCATCTGCGGGCGGATCATGATGAAGTACATGACCGCGAACAGCACGACCATCATGATCGGGAACTGCCACGGATTGGGGGCCGCGGCCGGAGCGGCCTGGGCGTACGCGGGGGAAATCAGCAGATCGAGCAGGTTCATCGCGGGTCCGTATCGCAAAATAGCGGGGGATTATGCCATGCGGGCCGGCCGGCTGGCTTTCAACCCGGCCCCGGCGCCGCCGGGACGCCGCCCGGCCCCCTGTCCTGACCGCCCCGCCGGTGGAAAGTTCAGGCGGATGAAGCGCTTGCGCCCGCCCGCGCGGCGTGGAACCCGGCCCGGAAGTCGGCGAACCGGCCGGCTTCGATGGCCGCGCGGATGTCGGCCATCAGTTTCTGGTAGTACCAGAGGTTGTGCAGGGTCCCCAGCATCGGGGCGAGCATTTCGTTGCAGCGGTCGAGGTGGCGGAGGTAGGACCGCGTGAACCCGTTGCTGCAGGCATAGCAGCCGCAGCCCTCCTCGATCGGACGCAGGTCGCGCTCGTACTTGCTGTTGCGGATGCGCACGGTGCCGAACCCCGTGAAGTAGTGCCCGTTGCGCGCGTTGCGGGTCGGCATCACGCAATCGAACATGTCAATGCCGCGGGCCACCGCTTCGACGATGTCCTCCGGCCGGCCCACGCCCATCAGATAGCGCGGCCGATCGGCCGGCAGTTGCGGGCAGGTGTGTTCCAGCATCAGGTTGCGCTCGTGCTCGGGCTCGCCCACGGCCAGACCGCCGACCGCATAACCATCGAAGCCGATCTGCTTCAGGCCCTCGGCCGAGCGCGTGCGCAGGCCGTGATGCACCCCGCCCTGCACGATCCCGAACAGCGCCGCATCGTTGCCCTCGTGCGCCTTCTTCGAGCGCTCGGCCCAGCGCAGCGACAGTTCCATCGACCGGCGCGCGACGTCCTCGGTCGCGGGATACGGCGTGCATTCGTCGAAGATCATGACGATGTCGGAGTCCAGCACCTTCTGGATGCGCATGCTTTCCTCGGGGCCGAGGAAGACCTTGCTGCCGTCGGTGGGCGCGGCGAAGGTGACGCCGGCCTCGGTGATCTTGCGCTTGTGCGCCAGCGAGAACACCTGGAAACCGCCGGAATCGGTGAGGATCGGACCGTTCCAGCGCGCGAAACCGTGCAGGCCGCCGTGGTCGGCGATCACGTCCAGGCCCGGGCGCAGATAGAGATGGAAGGTGTTGCCGAGGATGATCTCGGCGCCGAGCGCGCGGATCTGTTCCGGGAAGATGCCCTTCACCGAGCCGTAGGTACCCACCGGCATGAACGCCGGCGTTTCCACGGTGCCGCGCGGGAACGTGAGGCGGCCGCGACGCGGTACGCCGTCGCTGCCGAGCAGTTCGAAACTCATCCGCGACATGCGGATCTCCTGTGGACGAGGCACACCGGGCACTCAGCCCGGGCGCTTGAGATGGAAGACATCGCGGGTGGTCGCATAGGCGCTGCCGCCGAGACGGCCGACGAGATCGAGTTTCGCCGGATCGATGTGCCGCGCATCGCCCAGCGCCGCATCGTCGATATGCGCGAGCAGCACTTCGGCGAACACCAGATGGTGGCTGGGACGTTCTGCCGGATACGGCAGGATCGACGCGAGCGCGCATTCGAACGCGACCGCTGCGCCGGCGACCCGCGGCGGCGCCACGCGTTCGGAGGGCGTCGATGCCACGCCGCAGCGTTCGAACTCGCTCACGCCATGCGGGAAACCCGCGGCGGTGGCGTTCATCGCATCGGCCTGCGCCATCGACACCAGCTGGATCACCAGTTCGCCGCGTTCGCGCAGATTGCGCAGGGTGTCCTTCTCGCCGCCGTCGGCGCGCGCACCGATGCTCAGCATCAGCGTCGGCGGATCGTCGCAGACGACCTGGAAGAAGCTGAAGGGTGCGAGGTTGTCGACACCGTCGGCGGAACGCGTGGACACCCACGCGATCGGTCGCGGCGTCACCGTCGCGGTCATCCAGCGGTAGGCCTCGGCCGCGCCGAGCGCCGCGAAATCAAGACGCATGCGCGTCGGCCTGCGGCCACAGCAGCATCGCATCGCCGTAGCTGAAGAAACGGTAGCGTTCGCGCACTGCGTGCGCGTAGGCCTCGAACACCCGATCCTTGCCGGCGAAGGCCGACACCAGCATCAACAGGGTGCTTTCCGGCAGGTGGAAGTTGGTGACCATCGCGTCGACGCTGCGGATGCGGTAGCCCGGAAAGATGAAGATCCGGGTTTCGCCCGAGAACGGCTGCAATTCGCTGCTGCCGTCGTCGAGCCGGCGCATCGCGCTTTCGAGCGCGCGCACCACCGTGGTGCCGACCGCGATCACCCGCCCGCCGCGCTCGCGCGTGCGCCGCACCTGCGCGATCAGTTCGGCGCCGACGTTCAGCCATTCGCTGTGCATGCGGTGTTCGCGCACGTCCTCGGCGCGCATCGGCTGGAAGGTGCCGGCGCCGACGTGCAGGGTAACGTGGCCGAACTCGACGCCGCGGGCGCGCAGCGCGTTGAGCAGCGCTTCGTCGAAATGCAGCCCGGCGGTCGGCGCCGCGACCGCGCCGACTTCCTTCGCGAACACGGTCTGGTAGCGCTCGGCGTCGTCGGCGCCGGGTTCGCGCTGGATATACGGCGGCAACGGCAGCCGGCCCGCGTGCAACAGCCAGCTTTCGAGGTTGTCATCGAGATGGAAACGCAGGTGATAGAACTCGCCCTCGCGGCCGAGCACCTCGGCTTCGCCGCCGGCATCGAGGGCGATCCGGCTGCCGGCCTTCGGCGATTTGCTGACGCCGACCTGGGCCCGCGCTTCATTGCCCGGCAGCAGGCGTTCGATCAGGATTTCGACCCGGCCGCCGGTGGCCTTCTGGCCGAACAACCGCGCCGGAATCACCCGGGTGTCATTGAAGATCAGCAGATCGCCGGGCTGCAGCAGCGACGGCAGATCGCGCATCGCGCGGTCGTCCAGCGCCGCGGGCGCCGGCGGCACCACCAGCAGGCGGCTGGCGGAGCGCTCGGGCAGCGGGGTCTGCGCGATCAGCGCGGTCGGCAGCTCGAAATGGAAGTCTGATTTCTTCATCGCGGAAGACCGGTGGGGCGCGCATTGTAGCCGCCGCCGGGCACCGCACCGATCAGAGCACCTGCCCCAGCAATTGCGGGAAGACCTTGCCCACCTTGCCCAGCAGGTAGTCGCCGTAACTGCCGTCGAACGGCGCCAGCACGCTGCTGCCATCCCAGCGGTCCGCGTGATCCGCCGCGACCCGGGCGGGATCGATCCGCGCGTGCTGCGGCAACGGCGTGACCCGGGCGGTGAAATCCGGGTCGAAGAACAGCGGGAAGGAGAACCGCTCGCGCCCGCCGGCGTTCCGCACCCGATGCGGGGTGGACCGGTACTGGCCGCCGGTCAGGCGGTCGAGCATGTCGCCGAGGTTGCAGACCAGGGTGTCGGGCAGCGGCGGCGCCTCGATCCAGCCGCCCGGCGTGCGCACCTGCAGGCCCGGCACGTCGTCCTGCAGCAGCAGGGTCAGCAGGCCGTAGTCGGTGTGCTCGCCCACGCCCCAGCCGTCCTCGCCGGCCTGCGGCGGATAGCGGAAGATCCGGAACAGCACGGTCGGATCGGCGGTGTAATGCCGGCGGAACCAGTCCGCCTCCAGCCCCAGGCTCAGGGCGATGCCCGCCAGCACGGCCTGCGCCGCGGCGCAGGCGGCGGCCATGTAATCCAGCACGGTCCGGCGCAGCCCGGCGGGATGTTCCGGCCACAGATTGGCCCCGTGCAGCGGCCAGGCGGCACGCACCCGTGGATCGTCGGGCGGCAGTTCGGTGCCCAGATACAGCCCTTCCTTCAGATCGGGCCGGCCGCTGGTCAGCTCGGCCCCGACCGGAAAATAGCCGCGCCAGGCCCGCCCGCCCCGCGACATCGCGATGCGCATCTTCGTTTCCGCCGGCTGCGCGAAGAACGTACGGCTGACGTCCCGCAGCGCCGCCTGCAGCGCCGGATCGATGCCGTGACCCGCGATGTAGAAGAATCCGTGCCCGCGGCAGGCTTCGCCGATCCGCTCGGCCACGCGCCGGCGGCCACCGGTATCCCCGGCATCGCGCAGCGGGGTGATGTCGATGACCGGCAGCGCGTCGCGGGCCATGGCCGGCGTCAACGTTCGAACTTGGTGGACAGCACGATCGAGGAGGTGGTGCGTTCCACGCCGTCGATCGCGCCGATGCGGTCGGTCAGCACGTCCATGTCGCCCACCGCCGGCACCGCGCCGATCGCGATCAGGTCGTGGGAGCCGCTGATCGAATGCAGGGAGCGCAGTTCCGGCATCGCCCGCAGCGCGGCGACCACCGAGGTCATCTGCTTGGGATGCACCGCGATCATGATGTGGGCGCGGACGTGCCCGCGTTCGTAGTCGTCGTGAACGCGGACGGTGTAGCCGCTGATCACGCCTTCCCGCTCCAGTCGCTCGATCCGGCTCTGCACCGTGGTCCGCGACAGGCCCAGCCGGCGCGCGATCAGCGCGGTCGAGGCGCGGGCGTTCTCGCGCAACAGTGAGAGCAGCTGCTGGTCGGTCTCGGTGAGCTTCACTGCGGCGCCCGGATTCGTCGAATCGACGAAATATCCATGAAATCCGCACAGATCACAACTGTCAAACGACAGGTTAATCGCGATAATAGGTCTTTCGCCGTTTCCTGCCGGAGGCCTGCCATGGCTTTGCTCGACACCCTCGCCCCCCTCCGCGCCCATGCCGGCGCCCGCCGGACCCAAGGTCTGGACGACGCCACGATCCTCAAGTTCGCGGCCACCCATCCCGATCTGGTCGAGGCCATCCAGGCCGCCGGCGCCGAATACGCGGCGATCCGCGAAGAATTCGCCGAGCTGCTGGACCTGGACGAAACCGCGCAGACCCTCGCCGTGCAGGCCGGCTTCGTCAATTTCTATTCCAACGACACCGTGAACCCGTACGTGGCCCTCGCCGCGCGCGGTCCGTGGATCGTCACCCTCAAGGGCGCGGTCCTGCACGACTCCGGCGGCTACGGCATGCTCGGTTTCGGCCACGCCCCGCAGGCGGTCATCGACGCCATGGCCAAGCCGCAGGCGATGGCCAACATCATGACCCCGAACCTGTCGCAGTTGCGCTTCGACCGCGCGATCCGCGCCGAGGTCGGCCACAGCATCGGCGGCTGCCCGTATTCGAAATTCCTGTGCCTGAACTCGGGTTCGGAATCGGTCTCGCTGGCCGGACGCATCGCCGACGTCAACACCAAACTGATGACCGATCCGGGCGCACCGCACGCCGGCCGCAAGGTCAAGCGCATCTCGGTGAAGGGCAGCTTCCACGGCCGCACCGAGCTGCCCGCGCTGTACTCGGATTCCTCGCGCAAGACCTATGCCGCGCACCTCGGCAGCTATCAGCACCACGCCGCCCAGGCCATCACCATCGACCCCTACAGCATCGAACAGCTGGAACAGGCGTTCGCCGACGCCGAGCGCGAAGGCTGGCACATCGAAGCGATGTTCCTGGAGCCGGTGATGGGCGAAGGCGACCCCGGTCGCGCCGTGCCGCGCGCGTTTTACGACGCCGCCCGTCGCCTGACCAAGGCCCACGGCACGCTGCTGCTGGTGGATTCGATCCAGGCCGGCCTGCGCGCCCACGGCGTGCTGTCGATCGTCGACTACCCCGGCTTCGAAGGCATCGAAGCGCCGGACATGGAAACCTATTCGAAAGCGCTCAACGCCGCGCAGTACCCGCTGTCGGTGCTGGCCGTGAACGAGCGCGCCGCGGGCCTGTATCGCAAGGGCACCTACGGCAACACCATGACCACCAACCCGCGCGCGCTGGACGTGGCCTGCGCGGTGCTGGGCCAGCTCACGCCCGCGCTGCGCGCGAACATCCGCGACAAGGGTCGCGAAGCGGTCGCCAAGCTCGAAGCGCTGAAGGCCGAGCTGTCGGGCCTGATCACCAAGGTCCAGGGCACCGGCCTGCTGTTCTCCTGCGAACTCTCGCCCGAGTTCAAGGGCTACGGCACCGGCTCCACCGAGGAATGGCTGCGCGAACACGGCATCGGCGTGATCCACGGCGGCGAGAATTCGCTGCGTTTCACGCCGGGCTTCAACATCCGGTCGGACGAGCTCGATCTGCTGATCGGCATGGTCAAGCGCGCGCTGCTGGAAGGCCCGCGCGTGGCGCAGGCCGCGGCGGCCTGAGGCGCGCCGGCGGTCGCATGCGGAAAAAGCCGGGCTTGCCCGGCTTTTTTCTGGCCGCCGATCGCGTCAACCGCGCATGACCGCGCTCTGTCTGCTGCCCGGGCTCGACGGCACCACGCGGATGCTCGTCGCATTCGCGGATGCGGTGCGGGCGGCCGGCATCGGTCGCGTCGATGCCATCGCATATCCGGTCGAACGTGCGCTCGGTTACGCGGAACTGGAGACGTGCGCGCGCGCCGCGTTGCCGCGCGGGACGCCATTCGTGCTGCTGGGCGAATCGTTTTCCGGTCCCGTCGCCATCCGCATCGCCGCGGACCCGCCACCGAATCTCGTCGGACTGGTGTTGTCGACCACCTTCGCGCGCGCGCCGGTGCCGCTGCTGTCGCCGCTGGCGAAGTTCACCCGCTTCGCACCGGTGCGGGCACTGCCGACGGCGGCGCTCTCGTTCGCCCTGCTCGGTCGCTGGAGCACGCGGGCCCTGCGTCGCGACCTGCGCGCGGCGCTCGACGATGTCGCACCCGACGTGCTGCGCACTCGGGCCGCGGCCGCGATGCGCGTCGATGCCGGCGACCGACTGCCGCATATCCAACTGCCGACACTGGTGCTGCGCGCGAAGCACGACAGACTGCTGCGTCCGGGCGCGAGCCGCCAACTGCTGTCCGGCATCGCGCATGCGAGACAGATCGCATTCGACGGCCCGCACCTGCTGCTGCAGACGCAGGTCGAAGCATGCGCCCGAACGGTTGCCGCGTTCGTCCGCGAGATCTGCCACGACCTCACGCCACCAGCAGCTTCCTGAGGTCGTCCAGACCGCCATTGAAGCGATCCAGATCCACCGCGCCGTTCACGCCAGCGACGCTGCCGCTCTGCGAGTACTGCCAGAACGTCCACGCGCTCCAGTCGGGCGGCAGGCGCGGCGCCGGTGCCGAGGTGTACTCGGCCAGCCACAGCGGATACGCGGAAAACCCCTTCAGATACTGGCTGGCGAAATTCTGGCCGGAATACAGGATCGGCTTGACCGCGTAACGGCCTTCGATCAGCGAGAGGAACTGCTGCAACTGCTGATCCATGCCGGGCAGGCTGTTCTGCGCCAGCACTTCGATGTCGACCACCGGCGGCAGGTCGCCCGGCTTCAGATCGAGATGCCCCGACAGATTGTCGAACTGCGACTGCGCGTCGTGATCGGTGGCGTAGAAGTGATAGCTGCCGGCGTACAGCCCCGCGGCGCGCGCGCCGGCGATGTTGCGCGCGTAATCCGGATCGACGCCTGTGGCGCCCTGGCTGACCTTGACGAAGACGTAGGTGTTGCCGGCGGCCTTGATCTTCGCGAAATCCACGGCCCCCTGCCATTTCGACAGATCCACGCCGACGACGGCGGGCGATGCGGTGTCGTTCATGCGGCGGTCCCTCCCCTGCGATGACGGTGACGCACTGTAGCGCAGACCGGCTTGCGCGCGGGCGCGCGATGCCCTGTACTGACGGCATCGCCCGTCGCCACGCACGCCCATGAAGATCGTCGAAGTCCATCACCCGCTGGTCCGCCACAAACTCGGTCTGCTGCGCGAGGCGTCGACCGCACCGGCGGTGTTCCGGCAGGTGGTCGGCGAAATCGCCACCCTGCTCGCCTACGAAGCCACCGCCGATCTGCCGCTGGACGACACCGCCATCGAGACCTGGGCCGGGCCGCTGACGGTCGGCCGCTGCGATCAGTCGCGGATCACGCTGGTGCCGATCCTGCGCGCGGGCCTCGGCTTCCTGCCCGGCGTGCAGGTGCTGCTGCCATCGGCGCCGGTGAGCGTCATCGGCCTGCGCCGCGACGAACGGACCCTGCAGCCGCACGCGTATTATCGGCGTTTCGTCGAAGACATCGCCGGCCGCACCGCGCTGCTGATCGACCCGATGCTGGCCACCGCCGGCAGCGCCATCGCCGCGATCGACGCGCTGAAGGCCGCGGGCGTGACCCGGGTGAAGGCGATCTTCCTGGTCTCCGCGCCGGAAGGCCTGCGCGCGCTGGAAGCGAGACATCCCGACACCGAGGTGTGGACCGCGGCCATCGACGAACGCCTCAACGACCACGGCTACATCCTGCCCGGCCTGGGCGACGCCGGCGACCGGATCTTCGGCACGCCGGCCTGACGTTCTGGCGCAGCGTCCGGCAGCGGACGATCGCCGACGCTCGGGAGCTAGGTCGTCGCGACGACGAAAACGCCGGCACTGGCCATGCCGGCCAGCACCAGCCAGGTCAGGACCGTGCCCCAGAACCGGCCAAAGGACACGCCCGAGCGCTGCGACAAGCCGAAGGCATGCAGTCCGCGCGCGAGCAGCAGGATCGCGCCGAACGTCCACAGCCAGATCGCGCCGAGACCGGCGAGTTCCAGCAGCGCCAGCATCAACAGCGCCACCGGGACGTATTCGACGAAATTGCCGTGCGCACGCATCTTGCGCAGCAGATGCTTGTCTCCGCCATCGCCGATGCCGATCTTGTGCGAACGCCGGTGAAACACCACGCGCGCCGCGAGCAACAGCATCATCAGCACGTGCAGCGACGCGAACAGCAGGGCGATTCTGGGCATGGGGATCCGCGGATTTGGGAAGCGGCGCTCAGGATGCCATGCGCAGCGCGCCGTCCCAAGCCAGGACCCGACCGATCAGCGGCAGGCGGACGGCGACGTCGAAACGATACGCGTCGCCGTCGACGCGCTTGCCGGCATCGACATGCGGTGCCAGCCAGGCCGGCACGGTCATTCCCCGCCATCGACAGGCGCGCTGCCGCCAGCGCCAGCCGCCGTCGACGGGATCGACGCCGAGCTCCAGCGCGAGCGCGCCGGAGGATTCGCACCAGTGACCGTCGGGCCAATGGCCCACCGGCCGGAACAGCGACACCACCTCCGGCCCGTCGTCGAAGCGACGCGACCAGCGCAGGCCGTCGGCGACATGGCTGATGTCGACGATGAGCGTATGCGTGCGCTTCGCGGGATCGATGCCCAGCCGGCGCAGCGCGAACCGCCCGAGCAGGCCGCCGAGGCCGCGACCGGTCTCGAACGCGACCGGGCCGCTCAGCCGCCCGCCTTCGCGGTGCAGCGCCTGCAATCGCGGATGCAGCCGCGCGAAGGCGTCGCCGAACCAGCGTTCGGCTGCCGACAGGGCCGCGGAAGAGGCCGCGGCCTCCGCGCTCACGCCGCCAGCGTCCGCGCCAGCAGCGCCGGGGTTTCGTGGGCGGTGCCGAAACGGCCCTTGTCGTCGCGCACCACCTGCGCGAGCGCGCAGCCGGGGTCGTGAGTGAAGAACAGATGCACGTTGCGCGCGAGCTTGTCTTCGAGGAATTCGCGCTTCTCGTCGATCAGCAGTTCGGCGTTGCGGTCGTAGCCCATGGTGATCGGCACGTGCACCCACGGCCGGCCCGGAATCAGGTCGGCGCAGAACACCACGCCGCCGTGCGCCTCGCCGCCGACGCGTTCGGGCCCGACGATTTCCGCCAGCATCAGCCCCGGCGTGTGGCCGTCGCTGAACTCGAAACGCACGCTGTCGCCGAGCACCGCGCTGTGCGCGCCGTCGACGATCTCCAGCCGGCCGCTGGCTTCGAGCAGCGCCGGCAGTTCCGGGATGAAGCTGGCGCGATCGCGCGGATGCGGGTCGCGCGCGCGATCCCAGCAGGCCGCGCTGACCACGAAGGTCGCGTTCGGAAACAGCAGTTCGGGCGGATGGCCTTCGCGCCACGGCGCGAGCAGACCGCCGGCATGGTCGAAGTGCAGATGCGACAGCACCACGACATCGACGTCCTCGTGGGCGAAACCGGCGGCGGCCAGCGAATCGAGCAGCACGTGCCGGTCTTCGACCACGCCGTAGCGCTCGCGCAGCTTCGGCTCGAAGAACGCGCCGATGCCGGTCTCGAACAGCACGGTCTTGCCGTTGAGCGGGCTCGCGAGCAGCGCGCGGCAGGCCAGCGCGATGCGGTTGTGCGCGTCGGGCGGCGACCACTTCTCCCAGACCGCGCGCGGCGCGTTGCCGAACATCGCGCCGCCGTCGAGCTTCTGCGAATTGCCGAGGATGGACCAGAGTTTCATGCGTCTTCTTCCCGTGATGTCTGCGCGGGATGGCCGCGCTCTGCGAGGTACCGGTGTTCGATGCAGGCTTCTTCCTTCACGAACACCCGGGCCGTGCCGGTCTCCCGGAAGCCCGCCGCCACCAGCATGCGCCTGCACGGCAGGTTGCGCGCATCGGCGTTGGCATGGACGCGAGCCACCGCGGGATCGGCGAACAGCATGGCCAGCGCGGCGCGCATGGCATTGCGGCCGATGCCGCGTCCCTGCGATGTCGGCGCGACGCTGATGCCCAGTTCCGCTTCGGTGCGGTCGGGCGACCGCCACACGCCCAGATCGCCCAGCAGGGCGTCGGTCGTCGCATCGGCGATCGCGAGCTGGAACCACACGCCCGCGGCGCCGGGATCGCCCTTCGCGGCGTGTTCGTGGAGGAAGGCCCGCGCCCGCGCCTCGTCCATCGGCCACCAGCCCTGGTAGCGCGCGACCTGCGGGTCGCTGCGGTAGGCGAGGAAGCGCGCGAGGTCGTCGCCGCGCAGCGCGCGCAGGCGAACCTCGCCCACGCACAGCGGCAGCCGGACGGCCGCGGCGTTCACGGCGACGGCGACGGCGACGGCGTCCCGGCGGCAGGCTCGATCAGCGCCTTGCCCACCGGATTGCGGGGGTCGCTGCCGCCGTGGAGGGTGTTGTCGCGACGGTTCCATTCCACCGTCTGCAGATTGCCCCAACTGTCGCTGGAACGACGGCCGTCGGCGGCGTCCTTCGGGGTGATCACGGTGTGGCCCATCGCGCGCAGCGCGGCGATCATGTCGTCCGGCAGCGCGTCGCGCTCGGTGCCGATGGCGTCGGGCATCCACTGGTGGTGATAGCGCGGTAGTGCCGCGACCGCCTGCGCATCGAGGCCATCGGCATAGCCCAGCGCCCCCAGCAGGACCATGGTGATGATGCGGCTGCCGCCGGGCGTGCCCAGCACCGCGACGCGATCCGACGAGATCATGAAGGTCGGCGTCATCGAACTGAGCATGCGCTTGCCCGGTTTCGGCGCGTTGGCGTCGTAGCCCATCACCCCGAACGCGTTCGGGGTGCCCGGCTTCAGCGCGAAATCGTCCATCTCGTTGTTGAGCAGCACCCCGGTGCCGGGCGGGATCAGGCCGGAACCGAACAGCAGGTTCACGGTCTGGGTGCCGGCGACCAGGTTGCCCTCGGCATCGATGATCGAGAAATGCGTGGTTTCGTCGTCTTCCAGCGGCGTCGCTTCGCCCGACAGCAGATCGCTGGGCGTGGCCTTGCGCGGATGGATGGTGGAACGCTGGCCGGCGGCATAGTCGGCGCTGGTCAGCGCGCGCACCGGCACCTTCACGAAATCGGGGTCGCCGAGATAGAAGGTGCGGTCGCGGAACGCGCGACGCATCGCTTCGACGGTCAGATGCACGCGCTCGGCCTGCGGCAGCTTCGCCAGATCCCAGGGTTCCAGCATCTGCAGCATCTGCGCCAGCGCCACGCCGCCGGAGGACGGCGGCGGCGCGGTGATCACCTGCCAGCCGTCGTATTCGAAGCGGATCGGCTCGCGCTCGCGAATGCGATAGCCCGCCAGTTCGTCGGCGGTCCACTGCCCACCCTCGGCGCGCACGCCGGCCAGCAGTTTCTTCGCCACCGGGCCGCGGTAGAAACCGTCGAAACCCTTGTCCGCGAGCAGTTCCAGGGTCCGCGCCAGATCCGGCTGCACCAGCCGCTCGCCTTCTTCCGGGGCATCGCCATCGGCGAGGAACACGCCGCGGGTGCCCGTGTAGCGCTCCATCACGTCGCGACGGCTCTCGTAGCCCTTCGCCAGCCGCGCGTAGACCGGAAACCCTTCGCGGGCGATGCGGATCGCCGGCGCCAGCGAGGTCTTCAGCGGCAGTCGGCCGTAACGGGTAGCCATATGCACCAGCCCGGCCGGCAGGCCGGGAATGCCCGCGGACCACGGGCCGTTGGTGGCGCGGTCGCGGTTGAACTCGCCCTTCTCGTCGAGATAGGCCGCGGGCGTGGCCGCGGCCGGCGCGGTCTCGCGCGCATCGATGAAGATGTCCCTGCCGCTCTTCGCATCGTGCAGCAGGAAGAAACCGCCGCCGCCGATGCCGGAGGAAATCGGTTCGACCACCGAGAGCACCGACGACACCGCGACCGCGGCGTCGAAGGCGTTGCCGCCCTGGCGCAGGATCTCCAGCCCGGCCTCGCTGGCGAGCGCATGCGCGCTGGCGACGGCGGCGCCGGGCGGATGCGCCGGCCGCGGTGCGTCCGCGCCATGCGCCATCGTGGCGCTGGCCAGCGCGGCGATGAAAATCAGTGCGAAGCGGTGTCGGATCGTCATGCGTCTTGCTCCTGCAGCCGTGCCAGCTTCGCCAGCAGGGCGTCGTGCGATTCCGGGAACGCGGGATCCGGGTCGATGCATTCGACCGGGCAGACCACCACGCACTGCGGTTCGTCGTAATGGCCGACGCATTCGGTGCAGCGCGCCGGATCGATCACGTAGATGGTTTCGCCCTGCGAGATCGCGCGGTTCGGGCAGGCCGGCTCGCAGACGTCGCAATTGATGCAGAGCGCGTTGATGATCAGCGACATGCGGAACCCGCAGCGTCGTCGCGGCGCTGGCGCCGCGACGACGGATGACGCGAATGGAGCGGTCTCGCGGTACGGATCACTTCGTCTCGACGAAGACGTAGTTCACGCCCGACGGGGTCACCGCGGCCTTGACGCGCTCGCTGTCCTCGGCCTTGCCGATGAAGAGCAGCTTCACGCCCTTGAGCTTGTCCGGCTTCGCATCGGCGAACGCGGCGACCACCATGTCGGCGCATTTCGCCGACGACAGCGAGGCGGCGGCGTAGGCCAGCATGTTGCCCGGCAGGATGCCGCGGGAGATGTCCGACTTCACCTTTTCGAGCTGGCGGTCGTACAGGCCCTGGAAGTCTTCGGCGCTCTCGGCCGGCAACAGATAGACGAAGGGCTGGTTGGTCACGCCGTCCATGTTGCGGTTGACGACTTCGGACACGTAGGCCCGCCACGCGGCGGGATCTTCGTTGGTCGGCGCGACCAGCGGGGCCTGCTGGACCTTCTTGGTTTCGTCTTCTTTCTTGCTGCAGGCCGGAAGGGACACGGCGAAGACGGCGACGAGCAGCAGACGGACGATGGTATTCATGGTCGGAAATCCCTGATGTGGATACGAACGGGTTGGATGCGGAAGGAACGGATGGAACGGCAGGCGCGGATGCGTCAGCGGCTGCGCCGCCATTCGGCCTGCAACGCGAGATTCACCGCCGGCGGCACGAAACCGGAGACGTCGCCGCCGAGACGGGACACCTCGCGTACCAGCGACGAGGAAATGAAACCGTATTGCTCGGCCGGCGTCAGGAACAGCGTTTCCACATCCGGAATCAGATGCCGGTTCATGCTGGCCAGCTGGAACTCGTATTCGAAGTCGGAGACCGCGCGCAGGCCGCGCAGCAGCACGCCGGCGCCGACATCGTGGACGAAATGCGCGAGCAGCGAATCGAAGCCGCGGACCTCGACGTTGGGATAGCGCGACAGCGAATCGCGGGCCAGGTCGACCCGCAGCGCCAGCGGCAGCGCCGGCCGCTTGCCGGGGCTCTCGGCCACGCCGACCACCAGCCGCTCGAACAGCGGCGCGGCGCGCTCCACCAGATCGAGATGACCGTTGGTGATCGGATCGAAGGTGCCCGGATAGACCGCGATCCGGGCGGCGGGCGGGGACATGGCCGTGGTCATGGCGTCGAAGGATCACCGTTCTCGGAGACGACCCAAGTGTAACAGCCGCCCGTCGGGAACCGGGTCGGCCGGGGCAGGCCGGCGAGACCGCCGGACTGGGTCGGCGAGACCTGATCAGGCGGCCGACGGGCGCTGACGACGGTAGAGCGCGTAGCGCACCTCGCGGGTGCGGCCCTCGCGATGCAGTCGCCACGCGGCGCCGGGCACCGCTTCGCTGTCGTGCGGGGACTCGACGTAGAGCCAGGCGTCGTCGGCGCAGCGGCCGTCCAGCGCCGCCAGCGACGTCCGCCAGAGATCGCCCGCGAACGGCGGGTCGACGAACACCAGATCGAAACCGCCCGGCGCGCTCTGCAGCCAGGCCAGCGCATCGGCATGCACCACCTGCACCCTGTCCCCGCCCGGCAATTTCGCCGCGATCCGGCGCAGTTCCTCGGCCAGGGCCGGATCGCGCTCGACCAGCACCGCTTCGCGCGCGCCGCGCGACACCGCTTCCAGCCCCAGCGCACCGGTCCCCGCGAACAGATCGAGCACGCGCGCGCCGGGCAGCATCGGCTGCAGCCAGTTGAACAGGGTTTCGCGCACCCGGTCCGCGGTGGGACGCAGGCCATCGCGATCAGGCACCGACAGCTTCGTGCCGCGCCAGTCGCCGCCGATGATGCGGATCACCCCGGGCGGCCGGGATGCGGGCGGTCTCGCGGAGGGTTTCGCGGGGCCGCGATTCATCGGGAGTGCGGGAGGGCGGGTGTTAACATGCCGGCCATTCTCCGCGATTCGGATCGCCCTTTCCTCCCCACGCGATGATCCCCTTCTTCCGCCGCAAGAAATCACCCGCCACGGCAGGGGATGCCGCCACCCAGACCGGCACCCCCACCGATACGGCACCCGCGACGCCCGGCGTCGATGCGGATGCCTCCGGGATCGATGCCGTCGCTGCCGCGAATGCCGGGACGCCGTCGATCGAACCGCAACCGGTCTTCTCCGCGCCCGAACCCATGCCGGAGCAGGTGCAGGACCATGAAGCCGCGCCCGCCGCCACGCCCGGCAAACCGGGCTGGCGCGAGCGACTGCGCAACAGCGCCTTCGCCCGCAGCTTCGGCGGGCTGTTCTCGCGCAACCCCAAGCTCGACGACGACCTGCTCGACGAGATCGAGACCGCCCTGCTCACCGCCGATGTCGGCGTCGGCGCGACCACGCAGCTGGTCGAATCGCTGCGCAAGCGGATGAAGGCGCGCGAATTCGTCGACGCCAACGCCCTGCTCGCGGCGCTGCGCGCGGATTTGATCGCGATGCTCGCGCCGGTGGCGAAACCGCTGGTCATCGATGCAGAGGCGAAACCTTTCGTGATCCTCACCGTCGGCGTCAACGGCGTCGGCAAGACCACCACCATCGGCAAGCTCGCGCACCGTTTCAAGGCCGAAGGCCGCACGCTGATGCTCGCCGCGGGCGACACCTTCCGCGCCGCCGCGGTCGCGCAGTTGCAGGCCTGGGGCGAGCGCAACGGGGTCGCGGTGGTCGCGCAGGGCCAGAACGCCGACGCCGCCTCGGTGGCGTTCGACGCGCTGCAGGCGGCGAAGGCGCGCGGCACCGAAGTGCTGATCGCCGACACCGCCGGTCGCCTGCACACCCAGCAGGGCCTGATGGCCGAACTGGGCAAGATCAAGCGCGTGCTCGGCAAGATCGACGAAAGCGCGCCGCAGGAAGTGCTGATGGTGATCGACGGCACCACCGGCCAGAACGCGCTGTCGCAGCTGCGCCAGTTCCACGCCGCATCCGGCGTGACCGGCCTGGTGGTGACCAAGCTCGACGGCACCGCCAAGGGCGGCGTGGTGTTCGCGCTGGCCCGCGAATTCGGTATTCCGATCCGCTTCGCCGGCATCGGCGAGCGTCCGGAGGACCTGCGCGTGTTCGACGCGGAAGCCTTCGTCGACGCCCTGCTGCCGGAAGCGCTCGGCGCATGAGCCGCGGGCAGGTACGCGAGGCGTGACCATCGACGGCGACGCCGCCGCACCGCCGCGCCGCAGACGCTGGCGCCGCTTTTTCCTGATCGCGACCACGGTGCTGCTGGCGCTGGCGCTGTTCGGCGGCTGGCTGCTGCAGCCGGAACAAGTGGTGCCGCTGATTCTCGACCGCACCGGCAAGGCGCTGTCGCTGGAGATCACCGCCGACGCCGGCGCGACCGCGCGACTGCGCGACCGGCCGCAACTGGTGGTGCGCAATCTGGTCGTGCGCGAACCCGGCGCGAAGACCGCGATGCTGCGCGCCGATCGTCTGCTGATCTCGCTGCCGTGGTCCAGCGTTCGCAGCGGCGGCGAAGACCCGACCGTCGAACGCCTGGAACTCGACGCGCCGGTGCTCGATGTACCCGCACTGCAGGCCTGGCTGGCGCAGCGGCCGCCGGGCGAACCGCCGAAGATTCCGACGCTCACTGATGGCCTGCGGGTCGTCGACGGCCGCATCGACAACGGCGACTGGCGGATCGAAGGCGTCGCCGTCGATCTGCCCGCGCTGCACCCGGAGCGGCCGGCGCGCGCGCGCATCCGCGGCCGCTATCTCGACGCGCCGACATCGATCGTTTTCGACCTCGCGGTGGCGATGACGACACCCGCGAACCACGCGGGCGTCGCAGTGGTCGGCCCGCTGACGCTCGAACGCGGCGACTGGCGCATCGCGGCGGCGCTGACGCTGTCCGGCCCGCTGCATCTGGGCGACGGCGGGATCGCGATGACCCCGGCGAAGTTCGGCGTCTCGGCGCGATACGTCTCCGGCGATACGACGCTGCCGTTCGCGCTCGGCCTGCACGGTCCGCTGCGGTTCGATACGGGGACCTGGGTGCTGGCGCCGGTCGGCCTGGCCCTGCGCGGCGAGGAACCCGTACCCGCGTTCGATGCCCGCGGCGCGCTCGCGCTGGGCCGGCGGCTGGCGATCCGACTCGACGGCGCGTTGCCGCAGTGGCCGTCGTCGTGGCCCGCGCTGCCGGCGCCGGTCTCGAACTCGTCCTCGCCGCTGCCGTTCGCGCTGCGCTACACCGGCCGACCCGATCTGTCGGACATCGCGGGACTGTCGCTGCGACGCGACGCCACCGCATTCGACGGCCGATTCCGGCTTTACGACGTGCTCGGCTGGATCGATCAGGCCGGTGGCGCGCCGCTGCCGCCGCTCGACGGCACCCTGCGCTCGCCGAAGCTGGAGATCTCCGGCGCGACGCTGGAAGGCGTGCGGATCGTGCTGGACGATGAAGGCATCGCCGAAATGAAGGAAGAGACACCGTGATCGACCGCACGCGATACGCATCGACGCTGCTGTCGTGGTTCGACGTGTCCGGTCGTCACGACCTGCCGTGGCAGCATCCGCGCACGCCGTATCGTGTGTGGTTGTCGGAAATCATGCTGCAGCAGACGCAGGTGCGGGTGGTGATCCCGTATTTCGAGCGCTTCGTCGCCGCCCTGCCCGATCTGCGCGCATTGGCGGCGGCGTCCGAAGACGAGGTGATGGCGCTGTGGTCGGGACTGGGCTATTACGCCCGCGCCCGCAATCTGCACGCCGCCGCGAAGCGCTGCGTGGAACGGCACGAGGGCGAGCTGCCGCGCGATCTCGATGCGTTGATGGCGCTCCCGGGCATCGGCCGCAGCACCGCCGGCGCGATCCTGTCGCAGGCCTGGGGCGATCCGCAGCCGATCCTCGACGGCAACGTCAAGCGCGTGCTGAGCCGGGTGTTCGGCATCGAAGGCTGGCCGGGCACGCCGACGAACGAAAAAACACTGTGGGCGATCGCGGAATCGCTGCTGCCGTCGGAACGCCTGGCCGATTACACCCAGGCGCAGATGGATTTCGGTGCGACCCTCTGCACCCGCCACGATCCGGCCTGCGTGCTGTGTCCGCTGCAGCGCGACTGCATCGCGCTGCGCGACGGCCGCACCGCGGAACTGCCGACCCCCAAGCCCGGCAAGCCCCTGCCGGAACGCTGGGCCGTGGTATTGATGGTGCGCGATACCGAAGGCAGCGTCCTGCTGCAGCGACGTCCGCCGAGCGGCATCTGGGCCTCGCTGTGGTCGCTGCCGGAAGCCGCCGATCATGAAACCGCGCGCGCCTGGTTCGAACAGCATGTCGACGGCGATTACGACGACGGCGCCGCGCTGGACGAGATCCACCACGGCTTCACCCACTACCGGCTGCTGATGCATCCGCTGGCCTGGCGCGGCGTCGCGCTGCGGCCGCACATCCGCGACAATGACGCGCTGCGCTGGGTTCCGCGCCGCGAATTCGATGCGCTCGGCATTCCCGCGCCGGTACGCACCCTGATCACTTCACACTCCTGACGGACACCGCACGATGGCCCGCACCGTTTTCTGCGAATACGAACAGCGCGAGACCGAAGGCCTGGACTTCGCGCCCTGGCCCGGCGAAGCCGGCCAGCGCGTCTTCGCCCGCATCGGCAAATCCGCATGGGCGAAGTGGCTCGCGCACCAGACCATGCTGATCAACGAAAACCGTCTTTCGCCCATGAACCCCGAACACCGGAAGTTCCTGCAGGGCGAGATGGAGAAATTCCTGTTCGGCGGCGGCGCCGAAGCGCCCGCCGGCTATGTCCCTGAAGGCTACGTGCCCGAAGGCTGAGCCTGGGCCGTCGCGTCCTGCTGCCGCACCTCGCGCAGCTTCTTCTCGTCGGCACGGATCGCCTTCACGTCCAGCGGCCTGATCTCCCGGATGGTGCAGGAGATCGGAATCATGCTGTGGCTGCCGATGTAGACCTGGTCGAAACGCGCGCTGATGCGGCCGCCGAGATCGCGGAAGCCGATCGTGTCGGCGTACTCGATGTCGTTGCAGGGCGCGTGCACTTCGATCAACCACGCCTCGTTGGGGCGGGTCCACAGCGCGAACGCGCCATCATCCAAGGGCGTCCAGCCGTTGTAGCGCCCGAGATACTGGATGCTGTCGACCGGCTCGCCGGCATGGCTGCGATAGAGGGCGAGACGGTCGGCGTCGCGCTGGGCGCCGTTGGCGGCACAGCCGGAGGCGACGAGCGCGGACGCGGCAAGGACGGCGAAGAATCGGAACGGTGTGCGCATGGGGAACCTCCGTGCGGGCGTCTGTCGTGTGAGGGTCGGCCGCCGATGCGGCGGCAGCGGGACCATGCCCGGGATCATGCGCCACCGCCCGGCAGACGCAAGTTCCCCGCACCGGCACATTCAGCGCCCGGCCGGCTTGCCCTGTCGCCGCCGGCCCCGTATCATTGCGCGCTCGCCCGATGGCCGGGTAGCTCAGTTGGTAGAGCAGGGGATTGAAAATCCCCGTGTCGGGGGTTCGATTCCCTCCCCGGCCACCACCGCGTTGAAGAAATCGAGAGGCCGCGATCGCATCGCGGCCTTTTTTCTTGGGCGGAATTTCACCCGGATTCCGCGTGGATTCTGGGCGATCAGACCAGCGCCAACGCTTCGTGCGCATCGCTGTCGACCGATTGCCCGTCCGCATGCGCGCGTTCGTGGATCATCTGCGCGATCGCCGCGGCGGCCACCGCATCCGGGCAGCGCGCGCCGGCGCCATCGCAGAGTTCGTGCATGTAGCCGACATCGAAATTGAGCCGTTCGACCAGGAAGTCGACGAAGGCGCGGACCTTGGGCGACTGCTGGCCGCGCGGGAACACCGCGTTGAATTCGTACTCGGGCCCGGTCCAGCCGGGCAGCACGCGGCGCACGAGGTTCTGCTCGGCGTAGGGCTTCATCATCACGTCGCCGCTCAGCATCAGGCCTTCGCCGCAGATCAGCGCGCCCTTCAACGCCGCGGGATCGTTCGCGACCAGTACGGGTTCGACGCGCACGTCATGGAGTCTGTCGCCGTCGGACAGCGGCCAGAACCACGAGCCGTTGCGGCGGTGCTTCGACATCGCGAGCGTACGGTGGTGCTGCAGGTCGTCGGGATGCAGCGGTTCGCCGTAACGCTCGATGTAGGCGGGGCTCGCGTAGACCTGGGTGCGGAACACCGCGAGCCGCCGCGCGATGAGATTGGAATCCGGCAGGTTGCCCGCGCGCAAAGCGACATCGATGGCCTGATCGATGAGGTCGAGCGGTTCGTTGCTCAGCACCATGTCGATGCGCACCTCGGGATAGCGCGCGTGGAATTCGCCGAGCAGCGGCGCGATCCAGGTGGTGCCGATGGAATACGGCGCGGTGAAGCGCAGCCAGCCGCGCGGGCCGCCCTGCAACTGGCCGACGGCGCTCTCGGCTTCGTCGAGTTCGCGGGCGATGCGCTGGCACATCTCGAAGTAGATGTTGCCGGCTTCGGTCAAGCCGAGCTTGCGCGTGGTCCGATGCAGCAGCTGCGCGCCGAGCCGGGTTTCGAGATCCTGGACCTTGCGGCTGACGGTGGTCTTGGGCAGACCGAGGGTCCGCGCCGCGGAAATGAAGCTGCCGTGTTCGACCACCCGAACGAAGATCAGGGTGTCGTTGAGATCGCGCGCCATGGGGTCCTCCGGAGGACGCGGGCCGATTGGCCCGTTTACGGGATAATTATTCCCCGAATCACCGGCTAATCAAGTCGCATTCGCAGGACTATCTTGCACGGCATCTGGAACGCAGCCCGCCGCCATGTCCCGCTCCCCCCGCCTCCGCCTGATCCTTGCCCCCGCCCTCGCCCTCGGCTTGACCGCTTTGGTCTGCCTCGGCATTTTGCTGTTCGGCGAGGCGGCGCATCAGGGCCGCAGCGAAGCGCTGATGATGGCTTGGGTGCTGGCGTTCGTGGTCGGCCTGCCCGTCGCCACGCTGGCGCTGGCTGCGGCCGGCGCCTGGTCGGTGCACCATCCGCGCCGGTCGATTCTCCCGAATACGGGAGTAAAAATCCCGTGAGCGGGACAATCGCACCGCCGTATCTGCCCCCCGTGCTGATCCTCGGCGCGGATCGCGAGCCGGGGCGTGGCGTGGTCGCCGCGGCGGCGGGGATCCGCCGGCCGATCATCGCGGCCGGCAACGACCCCGAGGCGCTGGAGGGTCTGCGGCGTCTGCACCCCGAGGCCGCCCTCATCCTGATCGTCGGCGACAGCCGCGACGACGCCCACGCCACGAGGCTGGCGTCGGCGGTGGCGGCGCTCGATCGCCCGCTGGGTGCGGTGATCGCAGCGATCGCGCCGCCTTCGCTGCGCGGGCGGGTGCTGGATCAACCGGCGGACGCCCTGCGCGACGCGCTCGACCAGGCCCTCATCGCACACGCCGCCGCCGCGCGTCATCTGTTGCCGCTGCTGAAACGCTGCGACCGCGGCGGCGCCTACGTGATGCTGGGCGGTCCCGGCAGCCGCGCGCCATGGGCCGGTTACGGGCATCGCTCGGTCGCCGCCGCGGCGTTGCGCATGCTCGCGGAGGTCCTGCACAACGAAGCGAGGACGCTGTCGCTGCGCCTGCAACTGCTGTGCGTCGAGGACTCGCTCGACGACGAAGCGTCTCCGCTCACCGCCCGCGTCGTCGGCAGCAAGGCGCTGTCGCTCGCGCTGTGCGAACGCTGCACCGAGGCCACCCGCGCGGTGGTCGATTTCCGCGCGCAGGCATCGGCCTGCAACGCATCGCCTTCCGCGCATCGCGCACTGGCCGATGCCCGTGCGCTGCTCCGCCGTCTGTCTTCCCCGAACGCCTCCTCGAACGCCTCCTCCCCCAGCAAGGATCCGACGCCATGATGTCCGCCCGCTCCCAACGCCGCATTCACGGCGGCCTTCCCCTGCTTCCCCTCACCGTATCGCTGCTGGTCGCAGCGGTGGTCTCCGCCTGCAGCGGTTCGCAGGCCTCGCCCGGCGCGGACATGCCGCCGCCGCCCGACGTCAGCGTCGCCCAGGTGCTGAGCCGGAACGTCAAGCAGTGGGACGATTTCACCGGCCGCGTCTCCGCGGTGGAAACCGTGGAACTGCGGCCGCGCGTCAGCGGTTACGTCGAGCGCGTGGCGTACCGGGAAGGCGACGAAGTCCGCAAGGGCCAGTTGCTGTTCCTGATCGATCAGCGGCCGTATCGCGCGGCGCTGGCGCAGGCCGAGGCGCAGCTCGAACGCGCACGCAGCGAAGCGCGACTCGCGCGCTCGCAGGACGTGCGCGCGCAGACGCTGATCGACGCCAAGGCGATCTCGCGCGAGGAGTTCGACACCCGCAAGGCCGCGACCGCGCAGAGCGACGCGGTGGTGCGCGCGGCCGAAGCCGCGGTCGCCGCTGCGCGCCTCGACCTGCAGTTCACCGAAGTGCGCTCGCCGATCGACGGTCGCGCCGGCCGCGCGCTCGCCACCGTCGGCAATCTCGCCCAGGCCGACGCCACCATGCTCACCACCGTGGTGTCGCTCGATCCGGTCCACGTCTACTTCGAAAGCGACGAACAGGCGTTCCTGCGTTACGCGGGCCTGGCGCGCACGGGTCAGCGCGACGCCACCCGCAATCCGGTGCGCGTGGGCCTGGCCGACGAAACCGGCTATCCGCACGCCGGCACCGTCGATTTCATCGACAACCAGGTCGATCCCGCGACCGGCACCATCCGCGCCCGCGCGGTGCTGCCGAACCCGGATCGCGTGTTCACCCCGGGCCTGTTCGCGCGCGTGCAACTGGAAGGCAGCGCCGAGTTCAAGGCGCTGCTGATCGACGACAAGGCGGTGCTCACCGACCAGGATCGCAAGTACGTCTACGTGCTCGGCCCGGGCAATACCGCGGTGCGCCGCGACGTGGTGCTGGGCCGCACGATCGAGATCCCCGGCTCGGGTCCGGGGCAGGCGCTGCGCGTGGTCCAGTCCGGGCTGACGGCGCAGGACAAGGTGATCGTCAACGGCGTCCAGAAAGTGTTCTTCCCCGGCATGCCGGTGAAGCCGCAGACGGTCGCGATGACCGGCGCCGCGACGAAACCCGCGGTCGCCGTCGCGAAGAACACCGCAGCCGCCGCGGAACCGACCGCAGCCAGGACGCAATGAGTTCCACCCCGCCCCTCCCCCCGATGGGTTGTTGAAACGGCCGTCGTCCCTTCGTCCGACTCCCCCGGCGGCGAAGGGACGGCGTCACCGTCCGTTCCGCACATCGCATCCGTCTCACTGCATGCATCCCTCCACTGGCCCTCTCCGGGGCCGGACCGCTGCGGTCTTGCCGCAACACAGGATTTCCCATGGACTTTTCCCGATTCTTCATCGATCGCCCGATCTTCGCCGCGGTGCTGTCGATCGTGATCTTCGCCGCCGGCCTGATCGCGATTCCGCTGCTGCCGATCAGCGAATATCCCGAAGTGGTGCCGCCCTCCGTGGTGGTGCGCACCGTCTATCCGGGCGCCAATCCCAAGGTCATCGCCGAAACCGTGGCGCAGCCGCTGGAGGCGGCGATCAACGGCGTCGAGAACCTCATGTACACCAAGTCGGTGGCGGGTTCCGATGGCGTGCTGCAGCTGACGGTGACCTTCCGTCCCGGCACCGATGCCGACGAGGCCGCGGTGCGCGTGCAGAACCGCGTGAGCCAGGCGCAGGCGCGCCTGCCCGAGGACGTGCGCCGACAGGGCGTGACCGTGCAGAAACAGTCGCCGACCTTCCTGATGGTGGTGTTCCTCACCTCGAAGAACGGCAAGTACGACACGCTGTACCTGCGCAACCACGCCGTGCTCAACGTCAAGGACGAACTGGCCCGATTGCCCGGCGTCGGCGACGCCCAGATCTTCGGCGGCGGCGATTACGCGATGCGCATCTGGATGGACCCGGACAAGATCGCGTCGCGCGGCTTGACGGCCGGCGACGTGGTGCGCGCGATCCGCGAGCAGAACGTGCAGGTCTCGGCCGGCCAGGTCGGCGCCGAGCCCATTCCCGGCGGCAGCGACTTCCTGATCCCGATCAACGCCCAAGGCCGTCTGCGCACGGCCGAGGAATTCGGCGACATCGTCATCAAGAGCGGCGCCGGCGGCGAGATCGTGCGCCTGGCCGACGTCGCCCGGCTCGAACTCGGCGCCAGCGACTACACCCTGCGCGCGGAGATGGAAGGCCGCAACGCGGTCGGCATCGGCATCTTCCAGGCGCCGGGCGCCAACGCGCTGGAGATCCGCGACCAGGTGATGGCGAAGATGGACGAGCTGTCGAAGCGCTTCCCGCCCGGGGTCGAATACGCCGCGCCGTACGACACCACCATCTTCGTGCGCGACTCGATCAAGGCGGTGATCAGCACGCTGCTGGAAGCGACCCTGCTGGTGGTGCTGGTGGTGATCCTGTTCCTGCAGACCTGGCGCGCGTCGATCATTCCGCTGATCGCGGTGCCGGTGTCGGTGGTGGGCACGTTCGCCGCGCTCTACCTGCTCGGTTTCTCGATCAACACGCTGACCCTGTTCGGCCTGGTGCTGGCGATCGGCATCGTGGTCGACGATGCGATCGTGGTGGTGGAGAACGTCGAACGCTACATCGAGCAGGGCTCGGCGCCCCTGCAGGCCGCGCATCAGGCGATGAAGGAAGTCTCCGGCCCGATCATCGCGATCGCGCTGGTGCTGTGCGCGGTGTTCGTGCCGATGGCCTTCCTCACCGGCGTCACCGGCCAGTTCTACAAGCAGTTCGCGGTCACCATCGCGATCTCCACGGTGATCTCGGCGATCAATTCGCTGACCCTGTCGCCGGCGCTGGCGGCGCTGCTGCTGAAACCGCACGACGCGGCCAAGGACGCGCCCTCGCGCCTGATCGATCGCCTGTTCGGCTGGGTGTTCCGTCCGTTCAACCGCTTCTTCAAGGCCAGCTCCGACCGCTACCAGGGCGCGGTGTCGCGCACGCTGGGCCGTCGCGGCGCGGTGTTCGCGGTGTACGCGGTGCTGCTGGTGGCGACCGGGCTGGTGTTCCAGTGGGTGCCGCGCGGCTTCATCCCGGTGCAGGACAAGATGTACCTGATGGCCGGCGTGAAACTGCCGGAAGGTTCGTCGATCGAACGCACCGACCGCGTGCTGAGCAAGGTGGTCGAGATCGGCCTGGCCGAGGAAGGCGTCGACAGTTCCGGCGCGTTCCCGGGCCTCAACGCGCTGCAGTTCAGCAACACGCCGAACACCGGCCTGGTGTTCTTCCCGCTGAAGCCCTTCGACCAGCGCACGCGCAACGCCAAGGAGATCAACGACGCCATCAATCAGAAGATCGCCGGCATCCAGGAAGGCTTCACCTTCGCGCTGATGCCGCCGCCGATCCTCGGCCTCGGCAACGGTTCGGGCTATTCGATGTTCATCGAGGATCGCGGCAACCTCGGCTACGGCGCGCTGCAGAACGCGGTCGGCGCGTTCCAGGGCGCGGTGTCGCAGACCCCGGGCATGGGCTTCCCGATCACCACCTACCAGGCCAACATGCCGCAGTACGACGCCGAAGTGGACCGGGTGAAGGCGAAGGCGCAGGGCGTGCCGCTGACCGAGCTGTTCGACACCCTGCAGACCTATCTCGGTTCGGCCTACGTCAACGACTTCAACCAGTTCGGCCGCACCTGGCAGGTGATCGCGCAGGCCGACGGCCGGTTCCGCGACAGCGTCGAGGACATCGCCAACCTGCGCACCCGCAACGACCGCGGCGAAATGGTGCCGATCGGTTCGATGGTCACGATCAGGCAGAGCTACGGCCCCGACCCGGTGCTGCGCTACAACGGTTATCCCGCGGCCGATCTGCTCGGCGAAGCCGATCCGGCGATGCTGTCGTCGGCGCAGGCGATGGCAAAGATCGACGAGATCGCGGCGCAGGTGCTGCCCAACGGCATGACCTTCGAGTGGACCGATCTCAGCTTCCAGGAAGCGACCCAGGGCCAGGCCGCGCTGATCGTGTTCCCGCTGGCGATCCTGCTCGCGTTCCTGGTGCTGGCCGCACTGTACGAAAGCTGGACCCTGCCGCTGGCGGTGATCCTGATCGTGCCGATGACCCTGCTGTCCGCGCTGATCGGCGTGAAGCTCACCGGCGGCGACAACAACGTGTTCGTGCAGGTCGGCCTGGTGGTGCTGATGGGGCTGGCGTGCAAGAACGCGATCCTGATCGTCGAATTCGCGCGCGAACTCGAATTGCACGGCAAGGGCATCGTCGAATCCGCGCTGGAAGCCTGTCGCCTGCGCCTGCGCCCGATCGTGATGACCTCGGTCGCGTTCATCGCCGGCACCGTGCCGCTGGTGCTGTCGCAGGGCGCGGGCGCCGAAGTGCGCTCGGTCACCGGCATCACCGTGTTCGCCGGCATGCTCGGCGTGACCCTGTTCGGCCTGTTCCTCACCCCCGTGTTCTACGTCGCGCTGCGCAAGCTGTCGCGCCGTCCGCTCGTGTCGCACGCGCCTGCCGAAACCGCCGCGCCGTTGCACGCCTGATCCCTTCCGAATCCTTTCGCATCCCCACGTCCCAGGAGTTTTCGCCATGAATGCCACATCCAGAGTCGCTCTCGTCACCGGCGCCACCCGCGGCATCGGCCTCGAAACCGTCCGCCAGCTCGCCGAAGCCGGCGTCCACACCCTGCTCGCCGGCCGCGACCGGCAGAAAGCGGTCGCGGCCGCGCTGACCCTGCAGACGCAGGGCCTGCCGGTGGAGGCCATCGCCCTCGACGTCACCGACGCCGACAGCATCGCCGCCGCGGTGCGCGAGGTCGAACAGCGGCACGGCCGGCTCGACATCCTCGTCAACAACGCCGGCATCCTCGTCGATGAGTTCGGCCGCAAGGTGTCCGAGCAGGGCATCGACGTCTGGCGCAAGACCTTCGACACCAACGTCTTCGGCCTGATCGCCACGACCCAGGCGTTCCTCCCGCTGCTGCACAAGTCCGACGCCGGCCGCATCGTCAACGTCTCCAGCCTGCTCGGCTCGATGGCGCTGCACAGCGATCCCGCCTCGCCGATCTACGACTTCAAGGTACCGGCCTACAACGTGTCGAAGAGCGCGGTGAATGCATGGACCGTGCAGTTGGCCTACGAGCTACGCGACAGCCGCATCAAGATCAACACCATCCACCCCGGCTACGTGAAGACCGACATGAACGGCGGCGAAGGCGAGATCGACGCGCCCGCCGGCGCGCGCACCAGCGTGCGCCTGGCGCTGATCGACGACGCCGGCCCGAACGGCGGCTATTTCCACCAGGACCAGTCGCTGCCCTGGTAAGCCACGACGGACGACCCCGCACGGAAGCGCGAACGCCCCACCCCCGGAGAACTCCCATGCCTCATCCGTCACCCGCGACCGCGGTCGTGCTGTTGAAAACCGCGGCGCTCACCCTCGCGCTGAGCGCCTGCGCCGCGGGACCGGACTTCGTCCGGCCCGATGCGCCCGCACCCGATCGCTTCGCGGCTTCGGCGTTGTACGCCGCCGAAGCCGCGCCCGCCGCGACAGACGGCGCCGCGTTCTGGCGCGGTTTCGGCGATCCGCAACTCGACGCGCTGGTCGACGATGCGCTGCGCGCGAATCACGATCTGCGCATCGCGCTCGCCCGCCTCGACCGCGCCGACGCGCTGTCGCGCGGCGCGAAGTTCGACCGGCTGCCGACGATCACCGCCGACGCCACCGCGAGCGATGGCCGCCAGAGCGTCGACCAGGCCGCCGGCGCGCCGCGCGATTACGAGAATCACGAAGGCGGCGCGCGTCTCGCCTGGGAACTCGACCTGTTCGGTCGCGTGCGTCGCGGCGTGGAAGCGCAGCGCGCCGAAACCGAGGCCACCCGCGCCGATCTCGCGGCGATGCAGGTCGCGGTGGTCGCCGAAGTCATCGGCACCTACGCCGAGCTGCGCGGCCAGCAGGAGCGACTGCGCGTGGCCGAAGCCAACGCCGGGCTGCAGCGGGAAACGCTGCGACTGGTCGAAGCGCGGTTCTCCGCCGGCAGCGGCACCGAATTCGACACCGCCCGCGCCCGTGCGCAGCTCGAAGCGACACTGGCGCGGGTGCCGGCACTGCAGGCGTCGGTGGCGACGGCGACGCACCGCATCGCGGTGCTGACCGGGCGCACGCCGGACGCGCTGGTCGCCACGCTGTCGACGCCGCAGGCACTGCCGCCGCTGCCGGCGACGCTCGCGGCGGACACGCCGGCCGAGGTGTTGCGCCGACGGCCGGACATCGCCGCGGCGGAGCAGCGACTGCATGCGGCGACCGCGAGGATCGGGGTCGCCAGCGCCGAGCTGTTCCCGCGGCTCACGCTGTCCGGCCTGCTCGGCGTGCAGTCGTTCGACGCCGACGCGCTGGGCGACAGCGGCAGCGGCACCCGCCTGGTCGCGCTGGGCATCGACTGGTCGTTCCTCGATGTCGGACGCGTCCGCGCACGGATCGCCGCGGCCGACGCCGACGCCCGCGGCGCGCTGGCCGGCTATGAGCAGACCGTCCTGCGCGCGCTGGAAGACGCCGAAAACGCGCTGGTCCGCCACGCCCGTACCCGCCAGGAAGACATCCACCTGGCCGCCGCCGCCGGCGACAGCGCCGAAGCCGCCCGTCTCGCCCGGCTGCGCTACGACGCCGGCGCCGCGGGCCTGCTCGACGTGCTCGACGCGGAGCGCACCCGGCTGCAGGCCGAGGACGCACTGGCCGAGGCGCGCACCCGCAGCGTGGTCAGCGCGGTGGCGGTCTATCGCGCCACCGCCGGTGGCTGGCCGGAGCGCAGCCCGGACCGGATTCCGGTAGCGGGGCGCTGAACCGCCCGCACCCCGGCATGCGGGCCGACGGGTCCGCGATTTCCCGGCTATGATCGGGCCGCCCGGATCCGCGGGCGGCATACGGGGGGTCGCATGCGTCGGTTCGCCCTGCTCCTGTCCATGCTCTGTCTGTCCATCGCACCCATGCGGCCGGCCGCCGCGGCCGAAGTGACCTCGGTCGAGGCGCTCGACATCACCCGCTACGCCGGGGAATGGCACGAGATCGCGCGCCTGCCGATGTTCTTCCAGCGCAAGTGCAAGGACACGATCACCGCCCAGTACATGCTTCGCGACGACGGCATGATCGGCGTCCGCAATCGCTGCCGCACCGGGGACGACGAAATCGACGAGGTCGACGGCATCGCGCGCCGCGATCCGGAGCACCCCGGCCGACTGGAAGTGCGTTTCGCGCCCGACTGGTTGTCCTGGCTGCCACTGACCTGGGCCGATTACTGGGTGATCGCGATCGATCCGGACTACCAGTGGGCGATGGTCGGCGAACCCGGCCGCGAATACCTCTGGATCCTGTCGCGTACCCCCGACATGCGCCAATCGCAGTTCGATGCGCTGAAGGCGCAGGCGACCGCCATGGGCTACGACCTCGAACCGCTGATCGTCAGCGCGCCGCTGCGCTGACCCGCACCGGCCGGGTGCCGGAACGCCCGATGACCCGTCCCGCCGTCCCGACCTACCGGGGCGTACGGTCCGCGGCGGCTCGCGCTAGTATTGCGGCCCGGCAGATTTCGTGGAGCGCGCGATGCAGCGTTGGCAGTTCCGATCGACGGCGACCAGGGCGATGGCCCTCGCCATGTGCGTCCTGGCGGTCGCCGCCTGTTCCACCGGCCCGGTGAAGCGGGTGTCCGAACCCACCGCGAGCATCCAGCAACTCACCGTCGGCGCCGACGGCCAGTGGACCGTCGAGCTGCGCCTTCAGAACTTCAGCAGCGTCCCGATGCGATTCGAGCGCATCGCGCTCGACCTGCGCGCGGGCAAGGACGCCGCCGGCACGCTGCGCGCCGAACCCGGCCTGACCATCGGCCCAGAAGCCGCCGATACCGCCGTGGTCAAACTCGTCCCCAGCGCCGCCGCGCGGCTGACCATCGCGGACGCGCTCGCCGAACGCCGCAGCCTCGATTACAGCCTCGAGGGCACGATCGTCGCCGCGCCGCAGGATCGCAAGGCGCGCGACTTCGAGATCCGTCGCAACAGCGCGCTCAGCCCGGTCCCCGGCCTGCCCGGCGTGATGCGCTGATCGACCGCTCGACCGCGCGCTCGATGCGCGCCGCGCGACTTCCTTTCTTCCTTTTCCTCACGACCGATCGCCCATGAACGCCTACAAAGCCCCGCTCGCCGATATCCGATTCGCGCTGTTCGACGTGCTCGACAGCGAACAGACCTTCGCCCGCCTCGGTTTCGGCGAGATCAACCGCGAACTGGTCGATGCCATCCTCGAAGAAGGCGCGCGCTTCACCGAAACCGTCATCGCGCCGCTCAACCACATCGGCGACCAGCACGGCTGCAGCCTCGACAAGGACACCGGCAAGGTGACCACGCCGCCGGGCTTCCGCGAGGCCTACGTGCAGTTCGCCGAAAACGGCTGGGCCGGCCTCACCTCGCCCGCGGACTTCGGCGGACAGGGCATGCCGCACGCGGTCGGCGTGCCGGTGAAGGAAATGATCGACGCCGCCAACCTGGCCTGGGGCAACTTTCCGCTGCTCTCGCATGGCGCCACCGAAGCGCTGATGCACCACGGCGAGGACTGGCAGAAGGACGTGTTCCTCAAGCCCATCGTCGAAGGCCGCTGGACCGGCACCATGTGCCTCACCGAGCCGCACTGCGGCAGCGATCTCGGCCTGCTCAAGACCCGCGCCGTGCCCGCGGCGAACGGCGCCTACGCGATCACCGGCACCAAGATCTTCATCACCGCCGGCGATCACGATTTCACCGACAACATCGTCCACCTCGTGCTGGCCCGCCTGCCGGACGCGCCGGCCGGCAGCAAGGGCATCTCGCTGTTCATCGTGCCCAAGGTCAAGGTGGACCGCGACGGCAACCTCGGCGACGCCAACGCGGTCCGCTGCGGCGCGCTGGAACACAAGATGGGCATCCACGCCTCGGCCACCTGCGTGATGAATTTCGACGATGCCGAAGGCTGGCTGATCGGCGAGCCGCACAAGGGCCTGATGGCGATGTTCACCATGATGAACACCGCGCGCCTCGCGGTCGGCCTGCAGGGCCTCGGCCTGTCGGATCGCGCCTACCAGAACGCGCTGCGCTACAGTCGCGACCGCCTCCAGATGCGTTCGCTGTCCGGCGCGAAATTCCCCGAAAAAGCGGCAGATCCGATCATCGTGCACCCGGACGTGCGGCGCATGCTGCTGACCCAGAAGGCGCTGATCGAAGGCGGCCGCCTGCTCGGCTATCACGGCGCCTCGCTGGTCGACGAACTCGCGCACGCGCAGGATCCGGCGGATCGCGAACGCGCCGATGCGCTGCTCGGCTTCCTCACCCCGATCGTGAAGGCCTGCCTCACCGAATGGTCGATCGAGTGCACGTATCACGCGCAGCAATGCTTCGGCGGCCACGGCTACATCCAGGAATGGGGCATGGAGCAGCTGGCGCGCGACGCCCGCATCACCACGATCTACGAAGGCACCACCGGCATCCAGGCGCTCGACCTGATGGGTCGCAAGGTGATGCAGCTCAAGGGCGCCGGCCTGCGCGTGTTCCTCGGCATGATCGAGGACTTCTGCAAGGCCCAGGCCGACAACGCCGTGGTCGCCGAATTCATCGGCCCGCTGCGCGAAGTGGCGCAGGAATGGCAGCAACTGACGATGCGCATCGGCCAGAACGCGATGGCCAACGCCGACGAGATCGGCGCCGCGGCGTGGGACTACCTGTTCTATTCCGGTTATGCCGCCCTCGCCTACTGGTGGGCGCGCAGCGTCGCCGCCGCGGAAGGCTCCACGCATCCGCAGGCGTTCAAGGACGCCAAGCGCGAGACCGCGCGGTTCTACTTCGCCCGCATCCTGCCGCGCACGCGCACCCACGCCGCGGCGATCGCCAGCGGCGCCGCGCCGCTGATGACCCTGGACGCGGACGCCTTCGGCGAGTGACGCGCAGGCCATCGCCGGCCACGGGGCCGGCGATGGCGACCACCACGGCAACCGCGACGGATCGTGCCGCGGTGCAGCGACACAATCGCAACGAAATGGGTATATGCTCGGTGTCCATATGGAGGCCGACACACCAACGTTGCGCCTGATCCCCGGGGCTCCACAGCCCGGGCAGATCCCCCACCGGGCGGCCGATGACGCCCGGTGCGATGTCGTCGACAGCAACGCCCCCCGACAAACCGTTTTCGCGCACGTCACCGGCGCGGTCGCCGCGCGACTCGATGCCGTCCGCCTGCTCTCGCTCGATGCCCATGGCCGCGTCCTCGACTGGATCAGCTGGCAGGATGCCGCCTGTCTCTACGCCCGCGGCGCGGTGGCCTGGACCCTCGGCGAGCCCTGCCTGAGCATCCATGGCGGCATCAGTCGCCTCACCGGGGAACGCAGCGTCATCGAACTGCACCCCATCGTCGCCGCCCGCGGCCACGCACGCGCACATGCGCTCGATCCGACGCCGGCGCTGAGCAATCCCGCGCTGTTCGCGCGCGACCAGCATCTGTGCCTGTACTGCGGCAAGCATTTCAGCCGCCAGCTGCTCACCCGCGACCACGTCATGCCGCTGTCGCGCGGCGGTCGCGACGTGTGGGAGAACGTGGTGTCCGCGTGCTTCCACTGCAATTCGCGCAAGGGCGGGCGCACGCCGCAGCAGGCGTCCATGCCGCTGCTGGCCGTGCCCTATCGGCCGAGCTGGATCGAGCACCTGATCATGTCGAACAGGAACATCCTGGCGGACCAGATGGCGTTCCTGAAGACGCATCTGCCGAAGAATCCACGCGGCACCCTCATCATCAGTTGATCGCCGCCATCCTTGGCGCGATATCCCATCTCCGCCATGCCCCGGCCCGGCCTTCCATGGCCGGGCGTTCCTCCGCGCCGCGAGCGATGCTCGCGAAGCGCGCGGACTCACCTACGCGGCACCCTGATCGTCAGTTGATCGCCGCCATCCCAAGCGCGATATCGCACTCCACCATGCTCCGGCCAGGCCTCCCATGGCCGGGCATGCCGCCGTGCCGCGAGCGATGCTCGCGAAACGCGTGGACTAGGCCGCGACGGTCGATGGCCGATGTGAAGGACTTCCGCACAATCCGCGGCACCGGTCGCACTCTTCGTGCCCGCGAGCCCCAAACTGACGCAGAAGGTAAGAAACCGCCGCAGTGCGCGCGTTGACGGGAAAAACCCACTTGGCGACACTTCGATGTTCACGCAAAGCGGGTTGACATCAATGTCGTTGACACTGGGCCTGACCGGGATGGATCAACCCACCGAGCTCGCGCTGAAGGACGCCTTCAGCGACGCGAGCATCCGCGTCCGCGGCTGGTCGATGGTGGCGGAGGCCGATGCCGATTTCGTCATCGTCGACATGGACAGCATGTACGGTCCGATGAGCTGGCTGCGTCTGCACGCCGCCGGCAAACGCGTGATCGGCCTGACCTCGGCGCCGCGGACCCAGGCCGATTTCCGTCTGCCCCGACCGTTCGATGGTCATGCGCTGGCGCTGGTGCTGGGAGAAATCGGCGGCGTGCCGGCCGCGCCGGAACCGGAACCCTCACCGGCCCCCGCACCGCCCGCTCCGGTCGCCGCGGTGCCCGTACCCGCGCCCCAACCCGCACCGCCTCCCGCACCCGCACCGCCCGCGCCTCCGGCGCCTGTCGCCGCCTCTCCTGCGCCCCCGGCACCGCCCGCTCCGGCACCTGCACCGCCAGCTCCAGCTCCGGTACCTCCGCAGGTCCCTCCGGCAGCAGCGCCCGAAGCGCCCGCACCGGTCGCGGCGGCACCGGTCGCAGCCACGCAAGCCGATGCCGACATCGAGCCCCCGGTGCAAAGCGCCCGCAGCACCGCCTTCGCGCATTGGCTGCGCCCCGGCGCCTTGACCGGCCGCGCCCGCTACCAGAGCGGCAAGGCACCCGAGCTGCTCATCGATTTCTCCCAGCGCCAGTACTACGGCCCGGCCACGCTGAAGCCGCTGGCCGAGTATTTTGTCGCCACCGTCGGCCTGCGCGATTTCGAGCAGTTGGACGACCGCGCCTGGCAGAGCGCCATCGCGACGCTGGGCGCGCCGCTGCCGCTGAACCGCCTGCAGTGGTTCGGCGGTCTGCTGGCGGGCGAAGGCAAGCTGCTGCCGGGCTACAACCCCGAGGGCCGCTTCATCCTCGGCAAATGGCCTGAAACCGAGCGCGAATTCCCCCGCCACTTCCGCATCGCCACCGCGATGATGAAGGGCCCGCAGACCGTGGCCGAGATCGCCGCGGCCAGCAATGTGCCGGCGGCGGACGTGGTCGATTTCATCAACGCCAACCTCGCCACCGGCTTCGCCGAACAGCCGGGCGAAGGCGCGCCGACCGGCGGCGACACCCGGTCGGGCGGCCTCTTCGACCGCCTGCGCGGTCGCTGACGAGGCATCGCGCCGGGGGCTGAACGCGACCCGCACGAGGTTTGTTGCCGCTATGTGTCGCGAGGGAGGACAATAGCGCGTTGTCCTCCGAACCCGCCGACGCCATCGTGATCGACTCCGCGCGCTACCCGCGCCTTTCGCGCATCGCCATCCCTGCCGATCTGCGCCAGTTCCCCGAGGACGAACTCGGGGCCGTCTGCGACGAACTTCGCGCCTATCTGATCGAATCGGTCGGCAAGAGCGGCGGCCACTTCGGCGCCGGCCTCGGCGTGATCGAGCTCACCGTGGCGCTGCACTATCTCTACGACACTCCCGACGACCGCATCGTCTGGGACGTCGGCCACCAGACCTACCCGCACAAGATCCTCACCGGCCGCCGCGACACCATCCACACGGTGAAGCAGAAGGACGGCGTCGCGCCGTTCCCGAAGCGCGAGGAAAGCGAATACGACACCTTCGGCGTCGGCCATTCGTCCACCTCGATCTCCGCCGCGCTGGGCATGGCCATCGCCGCCGCGCGCGCGGGCAGCGACCGCCGCATGGTCGCGGTGATCGGCGACGGCGCGATGACCGCGGGCATGGCCTACGAGGCCCTGAACCATGCCGGCGGCATGGACGAAGAACCGAATCTCCTGGTGATCCTCAACGACAACCAGATGTCGATCAGCGAGAACGTCGGCGGCCTCACCAAGATGCTCGGCCGGATGACCGGCAGCCGCACGCTCAACGCGCTGCGCGAAGGCGGCAAGAAACTGCTGGGCGACAAGCGCACCAGCAAATCGGCGCGCTTCGTGCGCCGCTGGGAAGAACACTGGAAAGGCATGTTCGTGCCCTCGACGCTGTTCGAGGAAATGGGCCTGCACTACACCGGCCCGATCGACGGCCACGACATCAAATCGCTGATCGCGGCGCTGAAGACCCTGAAGACGATGAAGGGCCCGCAGCTGCTGCATGTGATGACCACCAAGGGCAAGGGCTACGACCTCGCCGAGGGCGACCAGATCGGCTATCACGCGGTCTCGCCGTTCGACCCCGAGAAGGGGCTCGTCGCGAAACCCGGCGCGAAGAAACCGACCTACACCGATGTCTTCAGCGACTGGCTGTGCGATATGGCCGCCGCGGACGAGAAACTGCTCGGCATCACCCCCGCGATGCGCGAAGGCTCCGGCCTCGTGCGCTTCAGCAGGGAATATCCGGATCGCTATTTCGACGTGGCCATCGCCGAGCAGCACGCGGTGACGCTGGCCGCGGGCATGGCCTGCGAAGGCGCCAAGCCCGTGGTCGCGATCTACTCGACCTTCCTGCAGCGCGGCTACGATCAACTGGTCCACGACGTCGCGATCCAGAACCTCGACGTGCTGTTCGCCATCGACCGCGGCGGCGTGGTCGGGCCGGACGGCGCCACCCATGCCGGCAACCTCGACCTGAGCTATCTGCGCTGCGTCCCGAACATGGTGGTGATGGCGCCCGCCGACGAGAACGAATGCCGGCAGATGCTCACCACCGGCCATCGCCATGAAGGCCCGGCGGCGGTGCGTTATCCGCGCGGCACCGGCCCGGGAACGGCGCTGCAGCCCACGCTCGACACGCTGCCCATCGGCAAGGCCGAGGTGCGTCGCCGCGGCGCGCGCGTCGCGCTGCTGGCGTTCGGCGCGATCGTGCCGGCGGCGGAGAAGGTCGGCGACGCGCTCGATCTCACCGTGGTCAACATGCGCTTCGTGAAACCGCTGGACCGCGCGCTGATCCTCGAACTGGCGAAGAGCCACGACGGCTTCGTCACCCTGGAGGACAACGTCGTCGCCGGCGGCGCCGGTTCCGGCGTAGCCGAACTGCTCGCGGAAGCCGACGTGCGGTTGTCGATCCTGCATCTCGGCCTGCCGGACGCCTTCCAGCACCATGCCAGCCGCGAGGATCTGCTCGCCGAAGCGGGGCTCGACGCGGACGGCATCCGCGCCGCGGTGCTCGCGCGCTGGCCGGAGCTGATGCCGCGATCGCAGGCCGACGCGCCGGCCGCGCGCGCCACGGGTTGATCACGAAAGCGCGCATCGGCCCGGGCGCGGCCGCCCTGATCGGGCTCGCGCTCTGCGGCGCCGGTTTCGTCGCCGGGCGATATGCGGAGCCATCCGCCCGGATCGTCGCCACGCATGTGACGACGGTTTCCCCGCAGGCACCGCCTCCGGCAGCGAACGACGTCGCGATCGGCTACACGCTGCCCAATACCCGCGTGCATCCGCTGCCCAACGCCGCGACCGGGCGCAAATACGAAGTCTGGGTCGATCTGCCGCCCTCGTATTTCGAGAACGACAAACCCTATCCCGTCGTCTTCACCACCGACGCCGACTATGGCTTTCCGCTGATCCGCAGCCTCCGCCGACGCATCGGCGCCAAGGGGCGCAACGTCGAGGACTTCGTGCTCGTCGGGCTGTCGTACGGCATCGGCGAACAGTCGATGCCGAGCAAGCGCCGCGACTACACGCCGACCGATCCGTTCGCCGGCGGCGATATCGCTGCCGGCGACTACGACCGCGCCAGCACGTATGGCCAGGCCGCGGCGTACCGCGACTACATCGAACGCGACGTGTTTCCGCTGATCGCCCGCGAATATCGCGTCGACATGCAGCGCAAGGTCTACATCGGCCACTCGCTCGGCGGCCTGTTCGGCTCGTACGTGCTGCTGACGAAACCCGCGATGTTCCGCCATTACGTCCTCGGCAGTCCGTCGCTGTGGTTCGACCGGCGCACGATCTTCGATCTGGAAGCGGAGTACGCCGCAGGGCATCGCGACCTGCCCGCAAACGTGCTGCTTTCGATCGGCGCCTACGAAACCACGGGCAGCGGTCCGCGTTACCTCCGGACCGACATGGTGGGCGACATGCATCGCTTCGAACGCGTGCTCGAAAGCCGCGGCTACCCGGCACTGCGCGTCGACAGCGAGGTGCTTCCCGACGAGGATCACCTCACCGTCCTGCCGCGCACGATCACCCACGGATTGCGCTGGGCGTTGCCGGGCACCGGACCGTATCAGGGCGGCTGAAGGATTTCGTCAGCCTGTCGAAAAACAGGCTGCAGGCGCCGTCATGGATCACTGCGACTCGAAAACCGCGCGCGGTGCGCGATTTTCGACGACCGCTTACGGCTCCTCGACCATGTAACCCTTCGCCACCAGCCGCTGCAGCAGGCCATTGGGTTGCAGCAGCTGGCTCATCGGCAGCACCGCGAAGGTCGTGTCGTTCTCGCGCAGCGCACGCTCCGCGACCGCCATCCATTCGTTCTCGATCCGCGCCTGCAGATCCTGCATGCCCTGCTTGCGCGCGATGGCGGTGTCGGTGAACGCCTCGGTGCAGGCGATGAACTGGTTCCGGTACGGCAGATTGCGCAGGGCTTCGATATCGCCTTCGGCCCAGGCATTGGCGCGCAGGACCATGGTGTCGAGATCGGTCTCGATGCGGTCCAGCGTGCCGCGGAAGCACTCCTGGTCGTTCAGCGTTTCATGCGAGAAATCGCGCAGGGTCGCCTTCACGTCGGTGATCTTGATCTTCAGCGACGGCACGGTGATCTTCACCTTGCTGCGCTTCGCCGCCTTGCGCACGGTGTCGGGCACCGGCGTTTCCTCGACCATGCCCCGCCGGGTGATCGCCTTCTGGTAGAGCACGACCGCGGCGAACAGCGGCCGCCATTCCTCGATATCGCGATCGCTGCCGATGTAACGCTGCTTGAGGACCGTCCAGCGCGCGTACTGATCGGCCGGCACCAGCTCGCGGAGGGTCTTGCCGTCCGGATTCTTGCGCGCCCGCAGCACCGACGGCAGCAAGGTGAGGCCGCGGAAAAAACCCACGTCGGCGTCGAGCTCCACCGTCGGCGGCATCAGCAGCTCCTGCGATTCGCCGACCCGGCGCTGCACGTTCGCCGAATCCCACTCCATCCGCTTCGGCAGCGGAGTCTGGGTGCCGAGAATCCACATCGTGCGTTCGCCGCTGCGCACCTTCCACAGCCCCGGTCCGGGCTGACGACCGGCCACCAGGATGGCGTCGATGTCCCGCAGCCCTTCCGGCTGCGCGACTTCGCCGAGGTCTTCGGCAGGCGGGGCGCCGGCGGGCGGAGCGCTCTGGGCGAACGCGGCGGCGGACAGGCAACATCCGATGGTCAGCAATGCGGTCAACAAGACGCGGCGCGACATGCGGTCATCCGTGCGTGAGGGGGCGGCGCAGTGTCCAACAAAAAATGCCCGGCGTGGCCGGGCATTCTGCATGGCGTTCAGCCGGGCGAGAGCTAACGTGGGGTCGTCGATGGCGACGCGCGATCCGGCCACGCCGCCTCCGCTCCGATCGGCAGCGCATCGCGGACGCGCATGCGCACGAGAGCCTTTCCCGCCCCTGAATCCGGGCGCGCGGCGACGAAGACTGCGTGCGCATCCGGATTACCGTGGTCAGCGATCCGGATCGGAGACCGCCCCATGTACCCGACGCCCCGTGTGCGCGCGATGCTGTTCGACATGTCCGACCGCGATGCAAGACAGGTCGACCCGCTGTCGGTCGACGTCGATGCGCTCGCCGACAGCCAACTGCTGTGGCTGGACATCGTCGAACCGCACGGCCTCCGCGAGATCGCCGGGCGGCTGCGGATGCCGGCGCGCATTCTCGCCGCCGTGGAGACGCGGGATGCGACGCCCGCGCTGCTCGACGAAGGATCCTGCTTCTGGCTGCGGGCGAACCACGTCGCCTACGAGGACCACGACGATCGGCTGGATGTCCATCCGATCGATCTGATCGCCGGCCGCAATTTCGTGGTGACCTTCCGCACCTCCCACCCGGCCGGCACGAATGCCGGATCGAACCCGCCCGGGCACGATCTGGGGCGATTGAGCGCCGCCAGCGTCGTCGCCGCGCAGTTGCACGCGCTGCTGTCGACCTATTTCGAAGCGGTGTCGCGGATCGAAATCGCGGTCGAACGCATCGATCAGGAAATCCTCGAGCCCGGTCGTACCCACTGCATGCATGAACTGCGCAGGCTGTTGCGATCGACCTCGCAGCTGCGGCGCGCGCTGGCCGCGCATCGCACCCTGTTCACCGCGCTGTCGAGGCCGGATTTCCGGCCCGCCGACGGCGACGAACCGCGGCGGCACTTCGCCGCGCTCGACGACAAGTACGAACGCGCCATGGACGTCGTCGAGAACAGCCGCGATCTGGTCATCGGCTGCTTCGAGTTGTTCAGCAGCCGGACCGCGCTCGACACCAACGAGACCATGCGCACCCTCACCTTCCTGACCGTCCTCATCGGCGTGATGGCGGTCGCGGCCGGCGTGCTGGGCATGAATTTCGAAACGGCGTTCTTCGCATCGGAAGCGGGCTTCTGGATCACCATCGCGCTGATGATCGGCTCGACGCTGGTCGCGTTGTTCGTGGCCAGACGCCTGCGCTGGATGTGACCCCGACCATCAGGACCGGGCGCGTCGCGATCCGCGCGCGGCCTCCAAGCCTTTTCCGCCCAAGGTCCTCCGTTTCAGGCTGACGCCTTTCCGGTCCGTCGACGATGGCCCAGCGGATGCGCGGGCGTCTTTCACGCTGCGGCCCGCCCCGCGTCCGCCCTGTTCGACATGCGCCGATTGGGGCTCGTGGTCGTCGTTGTCGCAGGTGTCGTTGTCGCTCGCCTCGGCTTTCTGCGGCATGCAGGTCGCGTGACGATGCATGCAAAGCGCATGCCGACAGACGGCGATGTCACGCGGAACACCACGTTTTGCAGCGTTTCCTGACGGGCACGCATCTTGCGTGACGTATCGCGGGCCACGCGCTCTTCATCCACGAGGAACGATTCATGCATCGCGCGCAGCGGCAACGGACGCTACACCGGCGCCCGATGTCCGACCGCGACTCACGTGGCGATGCCATACCGACAACGACAACGACCGGAGACGAAACATGCAAAGAGACATCCTGAAGACCCTGAAGAAAGAACACGATGCGCTGCGCGGCCTGTTCGCGGAGATCAACGACACCACCGACCGCGCCGAAAAGGGACGCGCGAAGCTGCTCGAAGCGATCGAGAGCAACCTCATGCCGCATGCGAAGTGGGAGGAGATCGTGTTCTATCCCGCATTCGCGGAACGCGCCGACCGCGAGGGCCTGAAGACGCATGCCGAAGCCGTGCTCGAGCACCATGCGGTCGAACAGGTCGTGATCCCCGAAGTGCACGCCGCCGACGTCCAGACCCCCGAGTTTGCGGGACGCGTCAAGGTGTTCGGCGAATTGATCGACCATCACGCGCGCGAAGAGGAAACCACCCTCTTCAAGATGGCGCGCAAGTTGTTCAGCGCCGAGGAACTGTCGTCGTTCGACGAACAGTACGAGGAATGGAAGCGGTCGAACACGGCAGCGATGGTCGTCGCCGGCGAGAAGGGAAAGATCGGGGTCAAGGCCGCGATCAAATCCATCGTCGGTTGATGCCTGACAGACGACGCCGCGGCGCATGACCGGGCGGACTGGACGATGCCGGAAGGACCCTCGATCCTGATTCTCCGGGAGATGCTGGCCCGCTTCACCGGCGCGGTCGTGCGCGAGGCCGATGGGCGCGTCGCGCTGGATCTGACGCGCCTGCGCCATCGGCGCCTCCTGGCGGTGCGCAGTTGGGGCAAGCATCTGCTGCTCGAATTCGACGGCTTCAGCCTGCGCGTGCATCTGCTGCTGTTCGGATCCTGCCGCATCGGCGATGCGACGACGCCATCGACAGGGTCGCCTGCAGTGTCGCTGCGATTCGATGACGGTACGCGACTCGATTTTCACGCGGTGTCCGCGAAATGGGTCGAAGGCGACCTCGATGCGCATTACGACGGATCCGCGGACATCCTGTCGCCCGCATGGGATGCGAAGGCCGCGCGCGGCAAGCTGCGGATCGCACCTCACACCCTGGTCTGCGACGTGCTGCTCGATCAGGCGATCTTCGCCGGTGTGGGCAACATCATCAAGAACGAAGTGCTCTTCCGCGTGCGGATCCATCCGCTCAGCCGCATCGGCGCCCTGCCAGATCCGCTGCTCGCGCGGATGATCGACGAGACCCGTATCTACAGCTTCGATTTCCTCGCATGGAAACGACAGAACGTGCTGAAACGGCACTGGCAGGTGCATGAACAGCGGACTTGTCCGCTCTGCCATCGGACGCTCGCGCGCATCGCGCAACTCGGAAAGCGCAGGCGACACAGCTTCCACTGCGATCACTGCCAGGCGCTTCATGTCCTGCCCACCCTGTTCGATGGCTCTGGACTGATGTATGCGAGCGGCGATGCACCGGCTTGATGCTGCGGCGATGGGAGCGATCCTCGCGAAGCCCGCGCACGCAGTCCTGCCTGGGCAGGCATGCATGTTGCTGCATATTTTCAGATCGACACTGGAATCGCAGACATGACGGACATCCTGAAACTAACACTCGGCTGGACGGCATCGGCCATCCTGTTGCTCACGCTGATCGCGCAGGTGCGATCGCAGTATCGCTCAGGCGCCACGCAGGGCGTCTCGCGGCGGCTGTTCGTCGGACAGATCGCATCGAGCGTCGGCTTTCTGTCATACAGCCTGCTCGTCGGCGATCGGGTGTTCGTCTTCACCAACGCCTGCATTCTCGCAACCGCCATCGCCGGCGAAATCGTGTATCTGCGCAACCGTCGCGCCGGCGCGAAGCACGGCGACACGGGTTGAACCGCCGTCTCCCCACACGCATGAACGATCGGTCCCGCGCTCGAACTGGCGTTGCTCGGCGATGAACGGGAACCGGATTATTGAGTCGCGATGTCCGGCGTCGACGCTTCGCGATCGCCGGAACCCGCTTCAAATCATGCGTTTTCCATTTCGACTTGCACGAGTTCGTGCGCGGCGCGGATTCGATTTTTCCGCTTCCGCGAAAATCTCGTCGCGAGCGATGAGAATCAAGGGGCATGCATCGTGCAGGTTGCACGCGGCGGTAGTGCATGCGATGCAAATCCCACGATCCACGGCCGTCGCGCCGAAAGCTGGCCTCGTTTCTCGGCATGGCACGATTCTTGGATGTCTTCGGTTGAGCGATATTGCTCGACTTCATCGGAAACGACATGAAAAATTCATGCACGCGTGCCGGCAAGGCATTGCTCATCGCGGGCGCGCTTCTCCTCAGCGCCTGCGATCGCCAGGAAAAACCGGAAGAGACCGCTGAAGACGTGGCCGCCGCGAAGGCCGAAGGCCAGGAAGAAATCGCGGATGCCGCGCGTGCGGCGAACGAATCGGCGGCAGAGAATGCGCACGATATCGCCGACGCCGATGGCGCGTCCGATCGCCACGAGGCGGTTGCGGACGCACAGGAAGCCGCAGGCGACGCCAGCTACGAGGTGCGCATGGAGAAGGCGGAAGCGGCTCGCGAAATCGCGAAGGAAAAATGCGAATCGCTGCCGTCGGATCGTCAGGATGCCTGCAAGGACGCCGCCGACGCCGATTACGACAAGGCCAAGACCGCGGCGCAGCGCGCGGAAGATGCGGCGGACCTCCAGGCGGACAAGACACGCAATACGCCCTGACGGCCCGGAATCGCGGCCGTTCGCGCAGCGACGGTCGTCGATCGACTGACGCGCCGCGCATCGGACGATGCGCGGCTTTCCACATCACGAAACATCGGCGATGCGATCCGCACTGCCGTCCACTTATTTACGGAGAACTTCCATGGGCATCATCATTTGGCTCATCATCGGCGGCATCGTCGGCTGGCTGGCCAGCATCATCATGAAACGGGATGCGCAGCAGGGCATCCTGCTCAACATCGTCGTCGGCATCGTGGGCGCTTTCCTCGCGGGCTGGTTCATCGCACCGCTGTTCGGGACCGCCACCATCAATGAAGGCCTGAGCGTCTCGAGCTTCCTGGTTTCCCTGCTCGGCGCGATCATCCTGCTCGCGATCGTCAACCTGTTCACGCGCGGCAGAGCCAAGTAAAGCGCAAGGCGAGGCAGTACGCCGATGGTGCGCTGCGTCGCCCCACGCCATGGGGCGGCGCAGCGACCTTTCGGAGATCCACGGCAACGCGAACGCGAGCCGCGCACCGCGCGAAATGAAATCCGTCGCCCACCGCGAGTGGAAGTGCTCCGGTTCGCCCCGCGGCGGCGCGGTCAGGTGCTGATGTGACCGCCACCATTGACGTGGATGGTCTGCCCGGTGATGTACGAACCGTCGTCCGACGCCAGGAACACGTAGGCCGGCGCGACCTCGGAGGGTTGACCGGCGCGCTTCATCAGCGTCTTCGTCCCGAACTCGGCGACCTCGTCCGCATCGAAGCTCGCCGGAATCAACGGCGTCCAGATCGGCCCCGGCGCGACCGCGTTGACCCGGATGCCGCGCTCCGCGACGGCCTGCGCCAGCGACAGCGTGAGGGTCTGGACGGCGCCCTTGGTCGCGGAATAGTCGAGCAGCTTCTTGTGGCCGCGGGCGGCGGTGACCGAAGTCGTATTGATGATCGACGCGCCCTCGGACATGTGCGGCAGCGCGATCATGGTCACGAACAGATAGGAGAAGACGTTGGTCCGGAACGTTTTCTCGATGGTGGCGGCATCGAGATCCTCGGGCGCGTCCACGGGGTGCTGTTCGCCGGCGTTGTTGACGAGAATGTCGATCCTGCCGAATCGGGAAAGCGTCTTCTCGACCAGCGCCTCCGCCGTGCCGTGATCGCCGAGGTCGCCGGCGAACAACAGGCAACCCACGCCCTCTTCTTCGATCAGACGGCGCGTCTGCTCGGCATCGCGGGTTTCGTCGAGGAAGGCGACAACCACATCGGCACCTTCCCGAGCGAAATGCAACGCGACCGCGCGACCGATGCCGCTGTCGCCGCCGGTCACGATCGCGACACGCCCTTCGAGCTTCCCGGTGCCCCGATATCCTTCTCGGATCGACTTCGGCTGCGGATGCATCTGCGTCTGTTCGCCGGGCTGACGCGATTGGGTCTGCGGCGGCTGCTTCTGTTCGCCCTGCCCCTGCGCGTTATGGTTTTCGTTCATCGGAATGCTCCTCGGTATGGGTCCGGTCCGCACGCGTTCGCGCGCGATTCCCGCACCGCGTTGCGGAATGCTCCGAATTACGGTGCAAGACGCATGCCAACGCCGCCGACGCGCATTTCCGTCGTCGACGATCGGGGACATGCGACACGATTCCAGTCGGTGCGCATTGATTCATCCGTCCAGGTGCGAACGCCGAAGACGCAGCGGATTCCGCCCGACGCGCGGCGCATTCCTGCTTCACCCATGGCATGTGTATCGCAACGATTTCCCTCGCTCTCGAACATGTTCACGTGAACCGCGGATCGATGATCGATGGACGTTTTCTGCGTGCATCGCGCACGATGGGCATGAAGCGATTCGGGCGTTGCGCAACCGCACACGACGCGATGCATCGATCAACGACCGTGGAACCGTGTGGCACGATTCTTGGTTGTCTTCTTGAACGACGGCGCGCGCAGGCGATCGCTCACGATCGCCCTGCAGCCGTTTCCGCCGCCGATATCGCCTCTTCAACCCCCGCAGGAGATGACCATGAAAGACGAAGCCCGAGTGAAGGAACTGATCCAGATCGCAACGGACAGCGCGACGTTCTATTCGCGCGCACTGGAAAAGGTGGAGGATCCCAATGTTCGGCGCATCCTCACCGACATGGGACAGCACAAGCGCGACGTGGCCGTCTCGCTGCGCCAGGCGCTGCAGATCGACGACGCGACCGCCGACCCGAACGGCACCCTGTCCGGCGCCATGCGCCGTGCGTATGCCGACCTCCTCGCCCTGGTGTCCCCCGACGACGACAAGGTCTACGTGGGACAACTCGAAGAGATGGAAGACAAGCTGCTGGAAAATCTCGAGGATGCCATCGAGGAAATCGAAGACCCGAGAATCCTCGCGATCCTGCAGTCGCACCTGCCCAGGATCGCCGCCTGCCACAACGAGATGAGCGCATTGAAAACCACGCTCTCCTGAAACCGGACGGCACCGGAAGCCGCGCGTATCGAGCGCGGTTTCCGGTTTTGCCGTAAGGGTCGCCCATCGATTGAGCGAGCCCAGAACGTCCATTATTCAGCCAGAAGCTTAGTGTGGCTTATTGCTCAACAGAACTAGATGCGGTTGGGGTAGCCTCCACCACATGGCCGAGCTAAGCCATTGATTCTTGAAACGAGTGCGCGAAAACTGTCGCCGGGCTGCCCCCAGTAATGATCGGCTTGTAGTGAACACTTTGGAACTTCATGGGATAGGTGGGGGTACCGATCCGCGAATCAGTCGGCGGCAATGGGAATCTGTTATGTCAGTTCCCGACTTGTGCCGTCTTTAGGCCCACGGGTTTCAATGCTTCTAACGATCTCGTGACTCTTGAGCGTACCCGCGCGCAGGGAAGCCGATGACAAGTTCTGCAATTCAGCTTATCCCAAGTTCTTTCAATGCCGCTTGGATAGGCTTGCGCATTCCCTCTGGAATCTGTTTTGGGTTCGCGATCAAGCTCCGAAGCTTTCTTTCCCCTTCGCGCTCCCGTGCAACCCTTCCCAGTATCCGGACCGGATCACCTGCTAGCACGGCAGCAATGGCGATATCAGATATCCGCCATTCAGAGTGGATGAATGCATCAATCAGACGTCGCCGCGCGCTCTTGCACTTGTCCCAGTCGAAGAAGACGAAGATGTAGCTCAGCAGGTCGAAGGAACTGCCCTTGGCGAGTTCCCGGTATACCGGTGGAAATGCCGCAGCAATCAGAGGCGATGCGGATTTGCGTCGATCGCCTAGCGCAGCGGGTAGGAGGATGGCCGAAGCCCGTACGAAGCCACTCGCATTCACCGATTCGGACTCCAACAGAAGTTTCGCGGCAGCCTCGGCAGCCTCGATGGATATGTCCAGCTGATACCTACCCGCTATGGCCGCTGCCATTTCCTCGATTCCGACGAGGAGCGATCTGCGGGTGGCTTCCGGGGCGCGGCAAAATGCGACAAGGTTCCGCGACGCTGCAGCCTGGGACACGCCCCGCTGCAGTCCCAGGCGCATCATCCTCAAGCCATTTAGCTTGGCTCCTGCCGCCGAAAAAAGTTCCTCGAGCACGGCAAACGAGACCCTATTCGGATCCTGCGGCAATGCGAGTTCGATCGCCTTGGCCACCAGCTCCGTGCCTATCCCGTGCTTCAGGCTTGGAAGCAGTGCGATTATGAGTGCGACAAATTTGTGAGGCGGCATCGTCACGTTATAAGCGATGCGGGACAGCAACTCGGTGTTCGATTCGTCTGCCGTGCTCAACGAGGCGATGATCTTATTCAGAGTGTCTTGGTCGGCTAGCATGCTACGCAGCTGAAGCGGGCTTGCTGCGCCTAGCAGGGAGCGGATCAGCTCGATCCGCCGGCCCGGCTTCAGCGCGGAACTTGTGAGCAGCCAATCCAAATCTGCTGGCGTTTGTCGCAAGGTGCCCTCGACGAGCGCGTTGCCTCCGACGCTCTCGCTCATCCCGCTCACCGCGTCGCGGAGCACGGCTTCGGCTTGAAGCACATGCGCCCGTTCAACCAGAATGCTCCGGATACCGGGTGAGCTAAGCCCGTTGACGGCATTGATGTGCGCAGTCGCTTGGACCAAGCCATTGGCGTCCAAGTCTTCGATGAGGAGCCGCGCGGGATCAGCGTGGTGATCGTCGACCAAGAGGCCGAGCAGCCGGCGTCTCGCCTCGACCCGCACCGTATCATCCGCGGTCCGGAGCGCTGATGCCAACCTGGGAGAGAAGATCGGGAAGCCGCTGATGACCTCTTCCGCCAACGTTGCGCTGGTGAGCAGCAAGTCGAGAAGATCCTTGTCATCAAGGCGGCTAAGCTGCTCTGTTACGTCAAAGACGAGCGATCGAGCTAGCCCGTTTGCCGCCGCGCTCAACAGCAACTCCCTCTGAGGCTCAACATTCAACGAAGAGAGCACACCTACGGTCTCGATCGGATGGCGTGTCGCCAGGTCCTCACCTGCAGATCGAATAGCATTCTCTACAAAAATAGACGAAGGAGTGCCCTCCAATTTTTGGACAAGGGCGCTTAAGTATCTCCAACCGTCATCCGCCTGCATGTTGGTGGCTGCCATCGCCGCCGACCGGGCCAGAGCCGGCTCCAGCTCACGGATCAGGTCGACCTTTCTGACCTTTCGTGTATTGGCTATGTCGAGCATGCCCAACGCCGCAGTCGGTGAACTATGTACCTTGCGACGAAGATCATCCCAGAGAAGTGATATGCGCAGAGCCGACTCGTTGCCGACGCCATCCGATGACATCTCGCCGAGGGCGTCGAGGCTCTTGAGCGACGGTACGGGCGCAGTGAGCACCCGAGCGATGATGTGTTCCGACCATGGATGACGTGCTGAAGCACGCTTGCGCCCATCGATACGACGTCCCTCCCAGTCGCCGAACCGGGACCGGGCTTCCTGCGAAGCGAACACGAGATCGAAGCTGCGACGGCCTATGGTTCGGGGTGAGCGGGCGAAAGTTGACATACTGAAGGTACGTCGGAAGCCGGGCCAAAGCGCGGTCGTCAACCTGAGTGCGAGCGGCTCCGGCTTCTCGGCATCGAACACCACTATCGGCACTCGCTCCTCCAAGAACATTGCCTCGATCAGCTCGGTGCCCTGCATCGGGTCGATCTGCGGAAGCAGGCTCGAATTGGCAGCAGGCGTCCGCCGCTCGGCCGGCTGGTTCGGGCCGGTCTCGGTTGCGAGCGCGACTACCGACGTCAGGTCCTCCATTTCCTGCCATTCGATCATGGGCACAAGAACGCTTCGAGTGCGGACGCATCCTGCGCGCGACGCTTCAATGTCCTGCCAAGTGCGAGCCACCACGTAATACGTCTCGCTTGGCAGCGGATACAGCGTCAGATAGGGCGTGAATTTTTCGCCCGGAGAGAGCGGGCCGGCGACGTCGGAGAGGCGGTCGATCAAGTCCTGATCTATTTTGGCAAGCGAGACTGTGCTTGACAGGAGCTGATGCCCTTGCCGATAGCCATGCAACTGCTGGCCGAATCCGTTCACTAGTCACCCATTGCCCACGCGATTGGCAACATCACATCCTGCACTTCGCGCCACTTGCCATCCTCGTCCTCGACAACGACCCAACCCTGCTCTGTGATGTCCTGTCCAAGAAAACGTTTTTGAAACTCTTCATCGTTCTCAAGGTCTCCGCCAACTGATGAAAGCCCGAACAGCTTGACATCCAGCCTGCCAGTATCGGCAAGGCGACCCGCGAAAAGCGGAAACTCCCGCCTGAGATACGCCATTGGACCATCCGCTCGAATCTGAGCATCTAGCAGATCCCAAGCAACTACTACTACGGCAACGTGAGGACAGCCTCCATCTGCACGATTTGTCAGGTAAAGATCGAGATAACGGAGTAACTCGCAAAGCAGCACCTGCGTCGGTAGATCCGGCTTCGTCGTCGGCAAGCTTTGTGGAGGATCAAGATTCAGGAAATTGCGCGCAGTGACCCAATCAAGCGGCTTTATATTCTGGTCGGAAAGCGCCCGAACGAAGAGCATGGCTCCTTGCGCTTGGTTGAGGACGTCAAGCCACTCCTGGGGAATCTCGAAGTTCGCAACCGTGCGTGTCCACAGCTCCCCAGAGATGTCCGGCACCATGAGTTCGGTTAGTTCGCCATTGCCATTCGCGCCGCGCACTGAGATCGAGAAATCTTTACGGCCGACCTCTAGGTTCCTGTCGGAGCGTGGCGCGAAGCGGCCCTGCATCAGGTGTTCGACTGCCCCTTCGACATAGGCGATGTTGTCCGGCATACGCTCAGCCCGTAGCACGCCTTTGCGCTTTTTGAACGATGGCCATAGCCGGGCAATGTAGTTTGTCTTGCCCGAATCCGGGCCTCCTAGGAGCACGATCGATCTCTGGATCATGCATTCCCCCTAAAGCAGTTAAGCGTTCTTGTGCTTGAGTTCCGATCGTCCGGCCAGAAGTCGGGCACACATCGGTTGTGGTTCAACGTCATGTCGATAAGTGATGCGATGCCTGAGCCGGGCACGACGTCCCCAAAAGAAAAAGAGGCAATCGGTGCGAGGGCGATCTCCATTGCGTGCCCACGGCCCGTCTCGCATATGCTCTGGTAGGCATCCGCCGGGAACTCGCCTATGTCCCGCCAGCTTGGGACGAGGATGACCCGCGGCCTAGGCGTCGGCAGGATCATGGACAACCGCTCGATCAGCATCTCAGCCCGGTGGGTGGCATACATCTTCTTGGTCGGATCAGCAAACGCACGGCCATCGACCATCAGCCAGATCACTGATGCCGACCCGAGAAATGCGAATCGGTCACTGTCGGACTTTTCGATCAGCGCCTTCGACCATTCGCCCGGAAGGTCCGGCATCAGCATATCAAAGAACTTTCCGTCCTCGCGGCGACGCAGCCGAAAATGAAGAAACCCCGCCTGCCTGTCGTCGGCCATCTCGGTGTGTGCCGTCAGCTGCCCCGGCTCGTCCCCCTTTGACCAGTGGCGGCTGCCGCGCGAGATCTGCTCGAACGCCATCAAAGACGCACTGTCTACATAGTCATATCCATCGAACTTGCCATTTGCAAGGAGAAGATATGCGCTCACCAAGCACGCGGTCTTGCCTGAATCGGGCAATCCCAAGATACCCACCATCGTCATGTGGCGCCGAGTCATGAGCGATGTCGCTTGCTTGAGACCCAAAGTCAGGCTTGAAGGCAGCCTTGGAGTCTCATCCGGTCTCTCCAATACAGCGCCGCCCAGATCAGAGGTGGGCCGCACTTCGATGGCAGAGAGCGCAGTACTATCAAGCTGGTCGGCGTTGTCATTCTCTTCAGTGCCGCTCGTCAGATGGTATGGAGCGATCCGGTTAGGGCATTGTTCGACCGGATGGCCTATTGCACACCTACCTGTAACATTGAACGTACATTCGCTCAGCCGGCAGAATTCCAGAGCCATGATTAGCCCCCCAGCTGCTTTGCAGTCCGGAGGATGCCGCCTTCGAGGAGTGCACGCGCACCCCAATCACGCGCATCGCGTTCAATGTCTGCGCCAATTCGCACGACATCCCCGCTCTCAATTGTTGCGAGTAGCGGAAACACTGCGGCCGACTCGCTGATGCGCTTCGCGTCAATCGTTTTGGCGAGCGTCGCACGATACTCTCCGAGTGCAGCCAGCAGATTCGCCAGACTAGCAAGGCTTCCCGCCGGCACGTTGCGTAGCACCACATTGCGGTGTCCTGATGCCGGCAGACGACGCAGTTTTGAAGCACCATCAATTCCAGCTACGACCGCGCGGACGAATGGGTCGGCGTCAGAAAGGCGACAACCTATGGCGTCGCTCCAGTCTTCGATTTTCCACCACAAGAACTCGATTTCTTCGCGATCTAGCTCAGCGTTCTCCCTTAGGGCCTTGACCAATGGCTCGGTCGCTTTGCGAAAGGCATTGTTCGCACGCCCAGTTGTCGGCTGATTTTCGGGCAACACTAGCGGTCCGATTTCAGGGACTTCTACTCGCTTGCGCGATCGCTCCGCGATGAGCATGGTCCTATGTCTCGCCGCGAAAAGAACATCTTGGCGTAGAAGTTCGATTGGCTCCTCCATGATGGGCGGCTGAAACGAGAGTGCCGACCAAAGCCCCGCGGCTAGCGCGTTGATCGGCGACAAGACCGAATCGTTCGGCTCGTGCTGAATGAGACCTAACGCCGATACGAGCGCCACTACCACAATCTCTAGATCGTGATCTTTGCGCACGAACGCAGCGCTTCCGGCGTCGACAATCGCCTGCTCTACCATTTTGGCAAACTCATCTCGCGCTTTTCCGTCGACTACGGCGTCGGCCAAATCAGAGGCCAGTCGGATAGCCTTCCAGGGATCGTCAAACGCAGATATCTTGGCTTGGATAGTCGATACGGCAGCGTTGCGACGGCCGACTTCCTCGTCCTTGGGATCAGGCTTAAAAATCCTGACGTATTTCGCCATCGCGCTCATTCAATGCCCCCCTGGTTAAGTTCATGTATCACCGCGTCGATCGCTGCCGACAACTTGTCTCCAGCCCCCTGCGCAATGAGTTTCGTGAAAAACCTTTGCTCGATTGTGTGATCAAGGCGGTCTGTCAGATCAGCAGGAATTGCCCCAAGTTCGACGAGGATGCGCCTACGATGCTCTTCCGGCAAATCCCGAAAGAAGCGCAAGCGAATTAGACGAACATCTTCGGACATAGACAAGTCTACCTCCCTCGATCCTGTATAAGGATTCGCGACCGGCTGCACTTGCGGCGACTCTTCCATCTCGTTCTGCATGGAGGCGGGCGGCCGAGTCCGCCGGCGGAAGTTGGGCGAGCCAAGAACAATGCGATCAGGCTTGCCCTCTAGAAATGCGGTATCCCGCTCGAAACGCGTCATCTCGAAGTTCCACGTTCTCGGGTTGATGGTGACCGCCAGGGCATCTGTGGCCTCATCCCAGTCGAACTCCAAGATGTTGTATTTGTAGGTATATCTGTCGTTGATACCGTCCGGAGCTGTCGCGCCGGCTGCGAGCATTAGGAGAGCGCAGTCATCCTCGACAGACTCAATGTTCAGTGCTGGGAAGTGTTCATGTCCCGAGATGACCACGCGAGCTCGCGATTTGAAGTATCGAGCTGCATGGTCAGAGTCTTGGAGCCAATTGAGGGGGTGATGGAGGAGAACAACCATTTCCTCACCGCTGACCGGCTCGAAGACACGCTGACGCGCACCCAGAATGAGTTTTCCCTCTTCATCGTTACGCGAACAGATGAGTGCCGAGTTAAGCCTTACGAAGCGCACCAACCGACCCGGAGCTAATTCGACCGCCCAGTCGGCTGAGTACACACCGCCGACATCGAGATCGCATCCGTAGCCACTCGAGAAGTCCCTGTACGCAGCGAATCGCCCGTAAAGCGCCTCACGTGGTCCTTCATCGTCGAGGAGTATGTCAAGGGCGCTGTCTCCCTGCTGGCGAATTTGTTCGAGAAGCATGTTTACGAAAGGGGTAATGGCGCCGCGATCGATGTCGTGGTTACCTGGAACCATCTGAATGTGGAGGCGGCTGCAGCCGATACGCTTCGCCAGTTGATCCAGCCACTCTCCCGCTTTCACATACTCCTCACGCTTGGCGGAATAAGCAATGTCCCCGGTCACAATGACTCCGGAGGCATTCCTCCCGAGCTTCGCAATCTCCTGAGCGGCGTCGTCAAGCAACCGTCGTTTCGCATCTTCATTAACAAAGAGAAGCCCTCCATTCTTCTCTTGGCCAAAATGGATATCCGACAAGTGTATGAAGACTGCTGCCATGCTCCCCATCTCCGACGACTATTTCCACTCAATTAGATAACAAGCGCGCGTCGATTCATAGACTTAGCGGCGGTGAGTTTATAAAGATGCGGCCACGGAAAAGGGGTCAGGTTCATTTCTCCAATGTCTTTTCTGGGTCGAAAGCAGCCCCCGTTGCACCATCACGCCGCCATCCGATGCTCGTAGTACGGCCGCTGCCGATCATCCAGAACGGCATACAGAGCCGCAAGGTCATTCTGGTGCGGTTTGAGCCACACATCCAAATGCTCCTCCCTGATCGGAATGATGCAGCGATCGTGCCCCGCCCCCGCAACTTCCGGCGGCGGTTCATCGGTGATCGCAGCGAATGACCACAATTCCTCCCCATCGCCCTGCCAGTGCGAATAGAGACAGGCGATGAGCATGTCCTGTCGCGGTTGCGGCTTGAACTCCAACACCAAGTTTTCTTCGGCCTCGCCGTCGATAAGTGCGCGGCCCTCGACCTTGTGCCTGCTCACGTTCTCGTAGAACGCATCGCAGACGATGACACCGTGGGTGTGGCCGAACTGGCCTTTCCAGAAGCCTTCAAGATTGTCGCGGCGGGCGTTGTAGGTACCCGGGTATTTCGTGTCGTAAAACGCGGGCTTGCCGGCGAGGCGGCACTGGTAGCGCATCGGCTTGATCACCCGTTTGCCCTGCTCGATCACCATCACCGGCGCATACATGCCGGGGAAGATGCGGCTGTCCCGTTCCTCGGGCACGGTGCGATGCAGGTCGGCGAGCTTGGCCTTGGCCCACTCGATCCTGTTCGATGCGATGCGTTGATCGTCGAGCGCTTTCTTCGTGGACTTCGTGCGCAGCGTGCGCTCGGCGTCGGCCAGGCGTTTGCGTTGGCGGAACAGCAATCGTTCGAGTTCGGCGGTCTGTTCGGCGTTCCAGGCTTCGATGGCCTGCGCGATCCCGCCCGTCTCGGGCGTGCCCGCGCGCAGGAAGGCGTCGTCCATCGCCTTCGTGGTTTTCACCTTCGCGCCCTTCTGCCGGTCCGCATACAGCCGCGCAAACTCGCGGATGCCGATGACCGCACCGAAGCGACGGACGTAGTCCTGATAGGCCTGCCAGACCTTGGCCGAATAGCACACCGTCGCCGCCCCCTGTTCCCGCGCTCGCGATCGATTGTGCATCGCCGGCGCGCGATCGGCGGGCCGTGCCGACGGGCGGCTCGGGGGACTCATCGCCCGATGCGGAGGCGCGGGCGACGGGCAACAAAAAACCCCGAATCGCTTCGGGGTTCTCGACGGCAATTGGGGCGTTGCCGGACAAAAATTGGTCGTGCCTGAGCAACCGGCATCCAAACTCGCTCTCGCGTTAAATCGCAGCGTAGCGTACCTCGGCGCGGCTGTCATCCAGCAAAAGCCCCTGTTGCCCCTACCCTACTTCCGGTCGCCCTTCTTCACCCGTGGCGGCGCTGGCGTCGTGCCGAGCGCTGCCCGCTGGTCCTCCCACAACACTGGCGGGTTGATCAGCAGCGCGCTGAGCCGGACCCCATCCGGCAGGGCGTCTTCCAGGATCGCGGCCACGATGTCCGGCGCCAGCAGGGTCAGGTTGAGGTGCTTGGCAAGATAGCTATGGTCGGCGCCGTCGCGCTGTGCGATCTCACGAAGCGACGAGACCTCGCCCGCCTCGATCATCCGCAACCAGCGATGGCCACGGGCCAGCGCAAGTTGCAGCGGCGTAGCGCCGGTTCGAGTCCGTTCGCCGGATTCGCCCCGGGGACCGCCGACGGCGACCACCCGTCGACCGCTCCGCTGCCGCAGGGTGATCGGGACGTTCAGCACGACGCTGCCGTCGCTGGCGACCACCTCGCTGGCCTGCCCCGCCACCGTCAGGGTCGGGCGGTTCATGCGACCGCCTCGGCGACCTGCCGGGCATC